>NZ_CAKAKA010000003.1:0-1266722 GCF_916618775.1 Citrobacter sp. Marseille-Q3906 | reverse complement strand
TAATGAATTACGTGTTCACTCAGAGACTTGGTATTCATTTTTCGTCTTGCGACGTTAAGAATCCGTATCATTGAGTGCCCACACAGATTGTCTGATAAATTGTTAAAGAGCAGTTGCGACGCGCTTTGGCGCTCTGTCGCGAGGTCCCGTATAATACGTTTTCCTCATTCAGAGTCAAGCATTTATTTTTGCTTTTCTCCGCGAAGTTCTCAGTGGAACCCCGCTGACCCGGCGGCCTGTAGCCCGTTGTTCCGTGTCAGTGGAGGCGCATTATAGGGAGTTATTTCAGGCTGACAAGTTAAAAATATAAAAAACCTATCAATCGATTACTTTTCAATCAATATATGTGATACAAACCCATTAGAGCCTTCTTTTTAAACAAAAACGGGTCCTGACGGACCCGTTTTTGATGTTTTGCGGCTTACTGCACTGCCACAATACGATCGTCATTCACTTCCAGGCGAATCGTTTTGCCCGGCATCAGCTCACCAGACAGGATTTGCTGTGCCAGCGGGTTTTCGATCTGCTGCTGAATAGCACGTTTCAATGGACGCGCCCCGTAAACAGGATCGTAGCCATTCGCACTCAGCAGTTTAAGCGCCTCATCAGAAATGTGGATTTCATAGCCACGTTCTTCCAGACGTTTGTACAGACGCTGCAACTGAATCTGGGCAATAGATGCAATGTGTTGTTCCCCAAGAGGATGGAATACAACAACTTCATCTATACGGTTGATGAATTCCGGACGGAAGTTTTGGCTCACAACTCCCAGCACCAGATCTTTCATATGGCCGTAATCGAGTTCACCGAAACGTTCCTGAATCAAGTCTGAACCGAGGTTAGAGGTCATAATCACTACCGTATTACGGAAGTCAACCGTTCTCCCCTGCCCGTCAGTCAGGCGGCCGTCATCAAGTACCTGCAGCAGAATATTGAACACATCCGGATGCGCTTTTTCAACTTCATCCAGCAAAATGACCGAATAAGGACGACGACGCACTGCTTCCGTCAGGTATCCACCTTCTTCATAACCGACATATCCCGGAGGCGCCCCTACCAGACGAGACACGGAGTGTTTCTCCATAAACTCGGACATATCGATACGTACCATTGCGTCATCGCTGTCGAACATAAAGTTGGCCAGCGCTTTGCACAGTTCAGTTTTACCCACACCGGTTGGTCCAAGGAACAGGAACGAACCAATCGGGCGATTAGGATCGGACAGCCCAGCACGGCTACGGCGAATAGCGTTAGAAACAGCTTCGACCGCCTCATTCTGCCCAATGACGCGACTATGCAGTTCCTGCTCCATCCGCAGCAGTTTTTCACGTTCACCTTCCAGCATTCTGGCGACCGGGATCCCCGTCCAGCGCGCCAGCACTTCAGCAATTTCCGCATCAGTCACTTTATTACGCAACAGACGCATCGTTTTGCCTTCGGACTGGGTGGCTGCTTCCAGCTGTTTTTCCAGCTCAGGAATTTTACCGTATTGTAATTCGGACATCCGCGCCAGGTCGCCAACACGACGAGCCTGTTCAATCGCGATTTTCGCCTGCTCCAGTTCAGCCTTGATGGTTTGCGTTCCGGAGAGTGACGCTTTTTCCGCTTTCCATTCTTCCTCTAACTCAGAATACTGACGTTCTTTCTCGTCCAGCTCTTCGTTGAGCATATCAAGGCGTTTCTTGCTCGCCTCATCAGACTCTTTCATCAACGCCTGCTGCTCCAGTTTCAACTGGATAATTCGGCGGTCGAGTCGGTCCAGTTCTTCCGGCTTGGAGTCAATCTGCATACGAATGCTGGACGCGGCTTCATCGATCAGATCGATGGCTTTATCCGGTAACTGACGGTCAGCGATATAGCGATGGGACAGCGTCGCTGCAGCAACAATTGCCGGGTCAGTTATCTGCACGTGGTGGTGCAGTTCATAACGTTCTTTCAAACCACGCAGAATGGCAATGGTGTCTTCTACTGAAGGTTCAGCGACAAACACTTTCTGGAAACGACGCTCCAGCGCAGCATCTTTTTCGATATACTGACGATATTCATCGAGCGTCGTGGCACCCACGCAGTGAAGTTCCCCACGCGCCAGCGCTGGTTTCAGCATGTTCCCGGCATCCATTGCGCCATCCGCTTTACCTGCACCTACCATAGTATGCAATTCATCGATAAACAGAATGACGTTGCCTTCCTGTTTCGAAAGATCGTTCAGAACACCTTTCAGACGTTCTTCAAACTCACCACGATATTTCGCCCCAGCCACCAGCGCGCCCATATCCAGCGCCAGTACGCGACGGCCTTTTAAACCTTCTGGCACCTCACCATTAATGATTCGCTGAGCAAGGCCTTCAACGATTGCCGTCTTACCGACACCAGGCTCACCAATTAATACCGGGTTGTTTTTAGTACGACGTTGCAGTACCTGAATGGTACGACGAATTTCTTCATCACGCCCAATAACCGGATCGAGCTTGCCCTGTTCGGCACGTTCGGTCAGATCAACAGTATATTTTTTCAAGGCTTGACGTTGGTCTTCAGCCCCCTGGTCGTTCACGCTTTCACCTCCACGCATCTGTTCAATTGCCTGAGTGATATTGGCGGTCGTCGCCCCCGCTGATTTTAATAAATCTGTCAGCGTACCGCGCGACTCAAGCGCCGCCAGAACGAACAGTTCTGACGAAATAAAGTTGTCCCCACGCTTTTGCGCCAGCTTGTCGCAAAGATTCAGTACACGCACCAGTTCTTGAGAAGGCTGCACATCACCGCCGGTACCTTCTACCTGCGGTAAACGGCTCAACGCCTGATCAATAGCTGTACGTAACTGGCCGGCATTAATACCAGCAGACGTTAATAAAGGACGTACCGATCCCCCTTCCTGATTCAGCAAGGCGCTCATTAGATGAAGTGGTTCGATGAATTGGTTGTCGTGCCCCAATGCGAGTGACTGGGCATCGGCAAGAGCAAGCTGGAATTTATTAGTAAGACGATCCAGACGCATAACTCCTCCCATAACAGGTCAAAATTGCTACTGGAGATTAAATGAGGTCATCCCTCAATTATTCAAGGTGAATGACCTGAATTATGTGAAAAGAAAATTACGCGTACCGGATCGTCTTGATTCTTTAGGTTATATCAGCCAAATAAAACTTGCCATACGACCCGTGGTATTGTCGCGACGATAAGAGAAGAAAGTCTCACTTTCGCTGAAGGTGCAATGGTCGCCTCCGTAGAGGTTCTCAACCCCGACATTTGCCAGACGCTGGCGCGCTAGTTGATAGATATCTGCCAGATACTTTTCACCGCGAGCCTGAAATGCGCTTTCCGCTTGCGGATCTATTGCCATAAACGCTTCGCGGACTTCTGGTCCCACCTCAAAAGCGTTCGGGCCAATCGCCGGCCCTAACCAGGCAATAATGTTTTCAGGTTTATCAGTAAAACACGACACCGTCTCTTCCAGGACACCCGCACATAGCCCGCGCCAGCCCGCATGGGCCGCCGCGACTTCCGTTCCTGCTCGGTTACAGAACAGCACTGGCAAACAGTCCGCCGTCATCACCGCACATACGGTGCCTGGCGTATTGCTCCAGGAGGCATCTGCACGCTTTGAAGAGTAAGGCCCGCCGCTAAGCTTGAGGACATCTTTACCATGAACCTGTTCTAGCCAGACGGGTTTCGAAGGCAGATTGCCCGCAGCAAACAGCCGATTGCGGTTCTCTTCAACATGCTCCGGGTTATCGCCGCAATGGGCCCCCAGATTCAGCGAATCATAAGGCGGCATACTGACACCGCCAATACGTGTAGAACTACAGGCTGCGACGCCTTGCGGCAGCGGCCACTGCGGGACAATTAGCTTACTCATAACCAGGCAACATCATCCTTATGTTCTTCGAAATCGGCACGCATCACCGCGATCAGATCAACCATATCTTGTGGAATCGGCGCGTGCCATTCCATTTCGATACCAGAGATCGGGTGATACAGGCGCAGCATGGTGGCATGCAGTGCCTGACGATCAAATTTACGCAGCGTAGAAATGAATTCGTCCGATGCACCTTTCGGTGGGCGCGGACGACCACCGTAAACCTGATCACCCACCAACGGATGGGTGATATGCGCCATGTGCACGCGGATCTGGTGCGTACGTCCGGTTTCCAGACGCAGCCGCAGACGCGTGTGCACACGGAAGTGCTCCATAATACGATAGTGAGTCACCGCCGGTTTACCCATTGGATGGACTGACATATGCGTACGTTTGGTTGGATGACGACTGATCGGTTCTTCAACCGTACCACCCGCAGTCATATGACCGATTGCCACAGCCTCATATTCACGCGTGATTTCACGCAGCTGCAACGACTCTACCAGACGCGTTTGTGCCGGAACGGTTTTTGCCACCACCATTAATCCGGTCGTGTCTTTATCCAGGCGGTGCACAATACCGGCCCGCGGAACATCCGCGATTGGCGGGTAGTAATGCAGTAACGCATTCAGTACCGTACCATCCGGATTACCGGCGCCCGGATGTACCACGAGGTCACGTGGTTTGTTGATGACAAGAATGTCATCATCTTCATAAACGATATCCAACGGGATATCCTGAGCTTCAAAACGGACTTCTTCATCAATTTCAGCATTGATGGAGACTCGTTCTCCACCTAACACTTTTTCTTTCGGTTTATCGCAAAGATGACCATTTACCAGCACGCGCTGATCGAGGATCCATTCTTTTATGCGTGAACGCGAATAATCAGGGAACAATTCGGCCAAAGCCTGATCTAAGCGTTGACCGAGCTGATTTTCGGAGACTGTTGCGGTGAGTTCTACTCGTTGTGCCATAAACTGCTTCTTCGTTTAACGTTGGGTTTTACGGCTTTGCCGTTTAATATAGTGTGCTATTGTAGCTGGTCTTAACCGGGAGCAGGAACAGAGAATCTCCCGTAAAACATTTTGAGGAAAGTCAAAACGTCATGACGCGCATGAAATATCTGGTGGCAGCAGCCACGTTGAGCCTGTTTTTGGCGGGTTGCTCTGGTTCAAAGGAAGAGGTGCCCGATAATCCGCCAAATGAAATCTACGCGACTGCTCAGCAAAAGCTGCAGGACGGTAACTGGAAACAGGCAATAACGCAATTGGAAGCGTTGGATAACCGTTATCCATTTGGACCGTATTCTCAGCAGGTGCAATTAGATCTCATCTACGCCTACTACAAAAACGCCGATCTGCCACTTGCTCAGGCTGCTATCGATCGTTTTATCCGCCTGAACCCGACACATCCTAACATTGATTACGTCATGTACATGCGTGGCCTGACCAATATGGCGTTGGATGATAGCGCACTGCAAGGATTCTTTGGTGTCGATCGCAGCGATCGCGATCCTCAGCATGCCCGAGCTGCGTTTAATGACTTTTCCAAACTGGTACGCGGTTATCCGAATAGCCAGTACACGACGGATGCCACCAAACGACTGGTCTTCCTGAAAGATCGCCTGGCGAAGTATGAGTACTCCGTTGCTGAATACTACACTGCACGTGGCGCATGGGTTGCAGTTGTGAACCGAGTGGAAGGAATGCTGCGCGATTTCCCGGATACACAGGCAACACGTGATGCTCTACCGTTGATGGAAAACGCCTATCGCCAGATGCAGATGAATGCACAGGCCGAAAAAGTGGCGAAAATTATTGCCGCCAACAGCAGCAACACCTGATTTATCTGTAAATGCAAAACGGCAGCCTTTGGGCTGCCGTTTTTTTATCCGTTGACGCTGTAACTGAAGCGGTTTAGCTGCAACGCATCCAGTCAAATATGGCCTGCTTTCAGGTATTCCTCAAGTAATAAATCACCTGTTCCTGCGGTGCCTCACAAAAAGGTTTTCTTGACAAAAAGCGACAAAAAAATGTGATTTAAATCACACATTTTGACATTAGGAACGGTATGCTGGAATCACCAAGACGGGAAAGACAAGAGGTAAAATTTATGACAATGAACATTACCAGTAAACAAATGGAAATTACTCCGGCAATTCGCCAGCATGTCGCAGACCGTCTCGCCAAATTAGATAAATGGCAAACTCATCTGATTAATCCACATATCGTCCTGTCCAAGGAGCCACAGGGTTTCATTGCTGATGCCACCATCAATACACCGAACGGACATCTGGTCGCCAGCGCAAAACACGAAGATATGTACACCGCAATTAACGATTTGATCAACAAGCTGGAACGGCAGCTCAATAAAGTGCAGCACAAAGGCGAAGCCCGTCGTGCAACAACTTCAGTAAAAGACGCCAACTTCGTCGAAGCAGAAGAAGAGTAGTCCCTTACATTGAGTGTATCGCCAACGCGCCTTCGGGCGCGTTTTTTGTTGACAGGGTGAAAACAGTACAGGTACTTTACTGTCGTAGCCAAAGGAAAATTACATGAAACTTGTCCCGTTCTTCTTCGCATTCTTTTTTACCTTCCCCTGAATGGGAGGCGTTTCGTCGTGTGATAAAGAATGCGAAGACGAACAATAAGGCCTCCCACAACGGGGGGCCTTTTTTATTGATAACAAGAAAGGCAACACTATGACATCGGAAAACCCGTTACTGGCGCTGCGAGAGAAGATAAGCACGCTGGATGAAAAATTACTGGCTTTGCTGGCTGAGCGACGTGGACTGGCCGTAGAAGTCGGCAAAGCTAAGCTGCTTTCTCATCGTCCGGTTCGCGATATTGACCGCGAACGTGATCTGTTAGACCGGTTGATTCAGCTTGGTAAAACACATCACCTCGACGCACACTACATCACCCGACTATTCCAGCTCATCATCGAAGACTCCGTACTCACCCAACAGGCGCTCCTTCAGCAGCATCTGAACAAGATCAACCCACACTCAGCACGGGTCGCTTTTCTGGGGCCAAAAGGCTCGTATTCTCACCTTGCAGCACGTCAGTATGCCGCACGCCACTTTGAGCAGTTTATTGAGAGCGGCTGCGCAAAATTTGCCGATATTTTCAACCAGGTAGAAACAGGGCAAGCCGACTACGCGGTGGTACCGATTGAAAACACCAGTTCCGGTGCGATCAACGATGTCTACGACCTCCTGCAACATACCAGCCTTTCTATCGTGGGGGAGATGACGATCACTATCGACCACTGTGTGCTGGTTTCCGGTACTGCGGATCTAAATAGCATTGAAACCGTGTACAGCCACCCGCAACCGTTCCAGCAGTGCAGCAAGTTTCTCAACCGCTATCCACACTGGAAGATCGAGTATACAGAAAGCACCTCTGCAGCAATGGAAAAGGTCGCGCAGGCCAACTCACCACACGTAGCGGCTCTTGGAAGCGAGGCCGGTGGCGTACTGCATGGTCTGCAGGTCCTCGCACATATTGAAGCCAATCAGTCGCAAAATATTACCCGTTTTGTCGTGCTGGCACGCAAGGCAATAAATGTTTCCGACCAGGTTCCGGCGAAAACCACGCTGCTAATGGCGACGGGTCAGCAGGCTGGTGCGCTGGTTGAAGCGCTCCTGGTGCTGCGTAACCATAATCTGATAATGACTAAACTGGAATCACGCCCGATTCACGGCAATCCGTGGGAAGAGATGTTTTATCTCGATATACAGGCCAATCTGGAATCACCAGAGATGCAAAAAGCATTGAAGGAGCTGGGGGAAATTACCCGTTCGATGAAAGTACTTGGCTGTTATCCAAGTGAGAATGTAGTGCCAGTCAATCCGAGCTAAAGTGTGACAATGCCGGATAGCGCTACGCTAATCCGGCCTACGATTCATACGATTTTGTAGGCCGGATAAGACGCGTAAGCGTTGCCATCCGGCATTTTACTTACTGGCGACTGTCGTTAGCCTGGCGCAACAGAGTACGGCTTTCACTCTGAAAACGTTTAGCATAATCACCAAACCAGTGTTCAACCTTACGGAAGCTGTCGATAAAGGCCTGCTTGTCCCCCTGTTCCAGTAAACCAATCGCTTCGCCAAAACGTTTGTAATAACGTTTGATCAGCGCGAGGTTACTCTCTGAAGACATAATAATATCGGCATACAACTGCGGATCCTGGGCAAACAGCCGTCCTACCATCGCCAGTTCAAGGCGGTAGATCGGTGAAGAGAGCGCCAGCAACTGCTCCAGTTGCACATTCTCCTCTGCTAAATGCAAGCCGTAAGCAAAAGTCGCAAAATGACGCAACGCCTGGATAAAGGCCATATTCTGGTCATGCTCAACGGCGCTAATACGATGTAGCCGCGCGCCCCAGACCTGAATCTGTTCCAGGAACCACTGATAAGCTTCCGGCTGACGTCCGTCACACCACACAACCACCTGCTTTGCCAGGCTGCCGCTGTCCGGGCCAAACATCGGATGTAAACCCACTACGGGACCATCGTGCGCCGCCAGCATCGCCTGCAGCGGGCCATTTTTCACCGAGGCCAGATCGACCAGGATACAGTCAGCAGGCAAGCGCGGTAATTTCGCAATAACCTGCTCCGTGACGTGAATTGGCACACTGACAATCACCATTCCGGCGTCAGCCACAATTTCCTGCGCACGATCCCAGTCCTGCTGTTCGAGAATACGCACCTGATAACCCGACAGGGTGAGCATTTTTTCAAACAGCCGCCCCATCTGACCGCCGCCACCGACGATCACCACCGGACGCAGAGAAGGACAAAGCGTTTTAAAGCCTTTGTCATTCTCGCTGGAGTAAGACTCGCGCATTACCCGACGCAAAACATCTTCAATAAGATCTGGAGGGACTCCGAGCGCTTCTGCCTCCGCACGGCGCGAAGCCAGCATAGATGCCTCGCGCTCAGGTACGTAGATCGGTAGCCCAAAGCGGCTTTTAACTTCGCCGACTTCAGCAACCAGTTCCAGACGGCGCGCAAGTAAATCCAGCAGCGCCTTATCCACTTCATCAATTTGATCGCGCAACGCGGTCAATTCAGCAACCATAACTAACCTCTTAAACCAGGCGCGTCGCCAGATGGCCGTTCAAGTCTTTGCTAATTTCACGCAACAACGCGTCCGTCATTTCCCAGCTAATGCAGGCGTCAGTTACAGAGACGCCGTATTTCATTTCACTGCGCGGTTGCTCGGAGGACTGGTTGCCTTCGTGAATATTACTTTCAATCATCAGGCCGATGATTGAACGGTTGCCATCTTTAATTTGAGCAACCACAGACTCAGCCACGGCTGGCTGACGACGGTAATCTTTATTGGAGTTACCATGACTGCAATCTACCATCAGTGAAGGCCGCAGTCCCGCCTGCTCCATCTCTTTTTCGCACTGTGCTACGTCTGCCGGACTGTAATTCGGCGCTTTACCGCCACGCAGGATCACATGGCCATCCGGGTTACCCTGGGTTTGCAGCAATGCAACCTGCCCTGCCTGGTTAATGCCAACAAAGCGGTGCGACTGCGCAGCTGCGCGCATGGCATTGATTGCTGTCGCCAGGCTGCCGTCAGTTCCGTTTTTAAAGCCTACCGGCATGGACAAACCCGAAGCCATTTCACGGTGAGTCTGCGATTCAGTCGTACGCGCACCAATAGCTGACCAGCTAAACAGATCGCCCAGGTATTGCGGACTGTTTGGATCTAATGCTTCCGTTGCCAGCGGCAGCCCCATATTAACCAGCTCAAGCAGCAGTTGACGCGCAATCTTCAGGCCTGCTTCTACATCAAAAGAGCCATCCATATGAGGATCGTTAATCAACCCTTTCCAGCCGACGGTGGTACGGGGTTTTTCAAAATAAACGCGCATCACCAGATAGAGGCTATCGCTGACCTCTGCGGCAAGGGTCTTAAATCGACGAGCATATTCAAGAGCAGTTTCAGGGTCGTGAATTGAGCAAGGGCCACATACCACCAACAGACGCGGATCGCGACCCGCTATAATGTCAGAAATGGTTTTGCGCGATTGAGCAATTTGCTCCTCTTGCGCCAGGCTCAACGGGAATTCCGTTTTGAGTTGTTCCGGGGTCATCAGAACCTGTTCGTCGGTGATATGTACGTTGTTCAGCGCGTCTTTTTGCATGGTGGTGATCCTGTTTAGCTCGTTTGCGATAGTGTCCTCTGCGAGGAGGAGATAACGATAACATAACAGGTAAAGATTTCAATCCATAATCCGTAAATTTTAATTTACACCACTACATTTTAACGCAAAAAACTGGCCTATAGATGTACATTTTAATTTACACTCCTCATGTTTCAGATCCACTATGCTTTTTTAATAAACCCAGGGAGTACAGGCAATGAAGCAACTCATCAGCACCCTATTTGTATTATTTCTTAGCGGCTGCCAGATAGATCCTTATACCCACGCCCCCACATGGACCAGCACCGACTGGTACGATGCGGGGATACAAGACTCTATTTCGGGTAATGTCATTAAAGATAATGAAATACTTGCCGACAACTACAATGATCCAGAGGTCGATCGTCCACAATATCTTAAGGGTTATGCCGAGGGACAAAGAAAAATCTGTCAGCCAGACTTTGTCTATGCACGAGGATTGAGCGGAAAAACCTTCCCCCCAGCTTGCGATACTGTCGAGAATGTCAGCCAATTACACAGTGCCTGGCAAAAAGGAGCAAACGAGGGAGCCGCCTCAACAAGATTAAATTAAACAAAGACTTACAATTCACCAATCACTGAGGTTTAGCTTAGGTCGTCAATATTAGCCCTCCAGATATAATGACGCCCTGAAAAAATAATGTTATTTTGCTACAAACAATCGCCAATTTATTTCGACGTATACAGCTGACGCTAGTAGGTAACATCTCATGAGCTTTTCTTATCGACTCATACTTCTACTGGCACTGCTCATGACCGGGTTACCGCTGTTTGCCCAAAGCATGACTGAAGAAGCAAAATCTGTACGTTCAATGGTTGCCGGCATCGTCAGTTACACTCGCTGGCCAGCACTTTCAGGTCCACCAAAACTGTGTATTTTCTCTTCATCACGTTTTTCCAGCGTATTGCAAGATACCAGTTCTGCGGCGTTGCCTTATCTTCCCGTCATTGTTCATACGGACCAGGAAGTTTTAGTTGCACAGTGTGATGGTTTTTATTTTGGTAAAGAATCGCCTACATACCAGGTGGAATTAAAGAATAAATATCCATCTAAGGCATTGTTATTAATTGCTGAACAGAATACTGAATGCGTTATTGGTAGCGCCTTCTGCCTCATAATTAATGATAAAGACGTAAGATTTTCCGTAAATATGGATGCCCTGTCGCGCAGCGGTGTAAGGGTTAGTCCAGACGTATTGATGCTGGCACGGAATAATAAGCATGGATAAGGGTATTTCTCCCATAAAACGCCCGACGTTTAAACGGACATTACGGCGTATCAGCATAATCAGCGTTCTGGTAACAATGACGCTGATCTGGCTGCTGCTTAGCATTTCTTCCGTGTTAGCTTTGAAGCAATATGCGCAAAAAAATCTGGATTTGACCGCCGCGACTATGACTCACTCGCTTGAAGCCGCGTTAGTCTTTTCTGATGGCTTTGCCGCAACAGAAACACTGGCTGCACTGGGGAAACAAGGGCAATTTTCAGTTGCCGAAGTACGCAACCAGGATCAAAAAGTGATCGCCACCTGGCGCTATGACGCACAGGATACAACAGACAAAATCAGCGGACTGATAAGCCACTGGCTTTTCCCACAACCGGTTACTCAGCCCATTATGCACAATGGCAACGTTATCGGTGAAGTATGCGTGGTTGCGCGCGATAGCGTGATCAGCCATTTTATTTATTTGTCATTAGCCGTTCTTACCGGATGCATTTTATTGGCATCGGGTATTGCATTAATGCTCACTCGCTATTTACACAACGGCGTTGTGGAGGCTCTGCAGAATATTACTGAAGTGGTGCATGATGTTCGTACTAACCGTAACTTCTCGCGACGAGTTTCAGAAGAACGTATTGAAGAGTTTCATCTTTTTGCTCAAGACTTTAATAGTCTGCTGGATGAGATGGAAGAATGGCAGCTACGGCTCCAGGCCAAGAATGCACAACTATTGCGTACCGCACTGCATGACCCTCTTACCGGTCTTGCTAATCGGGCCGCATTTCGTAACAGCATTAACGCCCTGATGAACGACAAAGACGCTCACGGTAGTTCGGCGTTGTTATTCCTCGATGGTGATAACTTTAAATTTATTAATGACACCTGGGGGCATGCTGCAGGCGATCGGGTTCTGATTGAAGTCGCCAAAAGACTGGCCGAATTTGGTGGCAATCGCCATCAACCGTACCGTCTGGGAGGGGATGAATTTGCCATGGTGTTGTACAGCGTTCATTCAGAACACGAAGTTGAGCACATTTGTACCGCACTGTCGCAAGAGTTTAACCGACCTTTTGACCTTGATAATGGTCATCTGGCAAGCATGACGCTAAGCATCGGTTTTGCGCTGACGTGGGAACATGCCTCTGCTGAAAAATTACAAGAACTGGCCGATCACAATATGTATCAGGCGAAACATTTGCGTTCTCAACGCATAATTAAAAAATAAGGAATTACACACATGCTGAAACGTCTATTATCCCCGTTTATTTTGATAATGCTGATTCTGGCAGGCTGTCAGGCTCCTCAGGGTAAATTTACACCTGAACAAATTGCAGCCATGAAATCATACGGGTTTACTGAAGCTTCGGGAGACTGGTCTCTGGGTCTGTCCGATACCATCCTGTTTGATAAAAACGACTATAAACTCCGCCCTGAAAGTGAAAAACAGATCCAGGAAATGGCATCCAAACTGGCTGCTACCGGCTTGAACCACGCTCGTCTGGATGGTCATACCGACAACTATGGTGAAGACAGCTACAATGAGGCTCTGTCACTCAAGCGTGCTAACGTAGTTGCAGATGCCTGGGCTCAGGGTGCTAACATCCCCAGAACTAATCTGACGACGCAGGGACTGGGTAAAAAATACCCGATCGCCAGTAACCAGACGTCAAAAGGTCGTGCCGAAAACCGCCGTGTTGCGGTGGTTATCAGCACGCCTTAATCATCACTCGGCTGACTGCGCCAGAACAGTATGCGAAGCACTGAACCAGCGCAGCCAGTCAATTGCTATAAAAAACAAAAGACTAATACCTGCAACTGGCATCAAGGCCCCCAGAACAATCGCCACCGCCAGCACAGCAAATCGCCCTTTCCCATTGAGCATCAGCCAGCACTGAACCAGCGTCTGTGCCGGGTTAACCGCTGAACGAGCGGGTCGACGAATCCACCACAGTCGATAGCCAATCACAATCATCAGGCAAAGCCCTGCACCAAAGATAATCAACAGCCATTGATTCAATTGACCAAACAGGATCCCCATATGGAAATCAACGCCCCAACGCGTCAGTTTCGCGATTAACGGGAAATCAGCAAATCGCGTCCGGTCGATTACCTGCATCGTTGTCGCATCAATAGAAACCGCATCGACCTGAGTAGGCCAACGGCGGTCAATCTCAGTGACGGTCCAACCATGCTGTGTATCTTTTGCCGGGCGGATCTCCAGCTTTTTAGCCTTTATCCCCGCCGCCTGCGCCACACGTAAAACGACATCAAACTGGTTACCGTCAATGACACTCATTGCGGGCATCACCATTTCAGCGTGATGCCCGGCATGGTCATGGTGAGATTCTATGGCACCATGGAGTTGAGTATTGACCTGCGGCGTCAGCCAGCCAAAAGCCGCGCGCATTTTATCCACATTCCCCCCAGCCCATTGTGACCAGGTCAACCCTGTAGCGGAGAACAACAACATTCCCCCCAACAGAAACCACCCCAGCACTACGTGTAAGCGACGACTGTTTTGCACACGATTATTCAGCCTGAGTTTTGGTCGCGTAAAAAACCAAAGCGCGATGCCGCCCAGGGCCGCTATCCACATCCAGGATGCCGCCAGTTCACTATACAGACGCCCTGTATCGCCCAGCAGCAAAGAACGGTGAGCATAGTCGATCCATTGTCGCAGAGGTAAGATCCCACTGGTGCCATATACGGTCATATCCCCATTTACCGACAGCGTAACCGGGTCGATAAAAATCGCCCGGTTTTCTGAGGGAGCCAGTGTCGGATCAGCAAACATGACCCGGGTTGTTGTCCCTGGCTCCAGAGCAGGCCGTACCGCATGCACACGCAACTGATTGCCGGTTATCTGCTGCGCTTTTGCAACTTGAGCCGCCAGCGATTGCAGCTCCCCTGGTCCTGTTCCCTGAAGCGCTCGTGAGTAAATCGCCTCTTCCAGCTGAGGCGTGGCGACATAGAGTGTACCGGTAAGCGCCGCTACAAAGATAAATGGTCCGACGAACAGACCGATATAGAAATGAAGGCGTCGCAGCAGGGCTACCCATGCCGCACGCGGGGTGCAGGTTGTCATACTTTTCCTTAGAAAAAGCAAAAGAGTGTCGTAGCGCTTATGCGTACAAACGTATTGTTAGAATCAGGAAAAAGCAGGCCTGCGCGGCGGCGCACGGGTATCGGGATAAAGCCAGGGGAAAAAGTGCCAGAATGTCGCTGTAGGATGCAACGGCATTTTTTTCTGAATAAGTAACACACCACACAGCAGGATCACCAGCGCCAGTATCAGCCCGGGAACATGAGCCAACAGGACACAATAGCCGCACGCTTCTCCGTGATCGACAGGCATCGTCATCGGCGCTGCACTCGAATGAGTTTCAGCGTGCTCCGCCATCATGCTCATGTCATGGTACATACCCGGCATAGTGCTCATGGGATCTTGTTGCAAAGAGACAGAAATCAGCGGCGCAACGACGATCAACAGGATCGCAAACAACGCAAACCATGCCGCGTATCGTTGATTAATTGACTGAGAAGTTACACCAATAGCCACTGTTCCTCCGGCAACGAAGAGTCATTGTAAATGATTTATGAACTAATGGTTAACAATGTGAGTTTCAACGATATAAAAAAAGGGGCCAGCCAATTGGCCAGCCCCTTCTGTCAGGATGTCGCCTGAGCGATATCTTAGTTAAGACGCTCTTTGATACGAGCAGACTTACCAGTACGCTCACGCAGGTAGTACAGTTTAGCTTTACGAACAGCACCACGACGTTTGACAGAAATGCTGTCAACTACCGGAGAGTGAGTCTGGAAGACACGCTCAACGCCTTCGCCGTTGGAGATTTTACGAACAGTGAATGCAGAGTGCAGACCGCGGTTACGAATAGCGATAACCACGCCCTCGAATGCCTGCAGACGTTTTTTGGAACCTTCAACAACCCATACTTTCACTTCCACGGTATCACCCGGACGGAAGGAAGGTACGTCCTGCTTCATCTGTTCTTGTTCAAGTTGCTTAATAATGTTGCTCATAATTTAATCTCTTATCCTGGGTAAACTGATATTGGGGGCTTACGCCTGCCCATCATGTTTATGTTGCTGTTGTGCGTGTTCCTTTTTGAACTCCGCCAGCAACCTTGCTTGCTCTTCAGTCAGAGCCAGGTTTTCCAGAAGTTCAGGTCTTCTAAGCCAGGTCCGGCCCAGCGACTGTTTCAAACGCCAGCGACGTATCTCAGCGTGGTTCCCCGACAGTAACACTGCCGGTACTTCCATCTGTTCTAACACTTCAGGTCGGGTATAGTGTGGGCAGTCCAGCAACCCGTCAGCAAACGAATCTTCGATTGCTGATGCTTCATGACCCAGAACTCCCGGAATAAACCGGGAAACGGAGTCGATCAGCGTCATTGCTGGTAACTCACCACCGCTGAGAACGTAATCGCCGATTGACCATTCTTCATCAATTTCGGTTTGAATCACGCGCTCATCTATTCCTTCATAGCGACCACACACCAGAATCAGCTTCTGATTCGTGGCCAGTTCGCTAACGCCCGCTTGATCAAGCTTGCGTCCCTGAGGTGACAGATAAATCACCTTTGCGCCTTCACCAGCCGCAGCTTTTGCTGCATGAATGGCGTCCCGTAAAGGTTGCACCATCATTAACATCCCCGGTCCGCCGCCGTAAGGACGATCGTCCACGGTACGGTGTCGGTCATGAGTAAAGTCACGAGGACTCCAGCTCTGGATGTTCAGCAGGCCATTTTTTACTGCCCGGCCAGTTACCCCGTAATCGGTAATTGCGCGGAACATTTCTGGAAACAGGCTAACGATACCTATAAACACAAGCCAATCCCCATAACGCCGACTTTTACCGTTTATCCGGTGGTTTAAAAACCAGGATCCCAATCTACTTCGATAGTACGAGTAGCGAGATCGACTTTCTTGATAACCTGCCCATCGAGGAACGGTACTAAACGTTCCTTGATACCAAACGCATCTTTCAGGTTTGCCTTAATGACGATTACGTCATTCGATCCGGTTTCCATCATATCGACGACTTTACCGAGATCGTAGCCTTCAGTGGTCACTACCTGACAGCCCATAAGGTCTTTCCAGTAGTAAGAACCATCTTCCAGCGCTGGCAACTGCGAGGAATCTACGACAATTTCGCAATTCGTCAGTAGATTCGCCGAATCACGATCGTCAACGCCTTTCAGCTTGATGATCAGATCCTGATTGTGGTGCTTCCAGCTTTCCAGCTGTACTTGCTGCCACTGACCCGCCTTCTGGATAAACCAGGGCTGATAGCCAAAAATGCTTTCGGCGTCTTCAGTGGAAGAAAACACTCTGAGCCAACCACGGATACCGTAAGAAGACCCCATTTTACCCAAAACGATGGGTTCCACGGGTGCCTGTGCGGCGAGTTGCTTGCTCATCATGACCACCGTGACAGATTAAGCTGCTTTGTTTGCTGCTTTGATCAGCGTAGCTACGCGATCAGAAATAGTCGCGCCCTGGCCAACCCAGTGAGCGATGCGATCCAGATCCAGGCGAGTGCCTTCTTCTTTTTCGCTAGCGATTGGGTTAAAGAAGCCAACGCGCTCAATGAAGCGACCGTTGCGTGCATTACGGCTGTCGGTGACAACAACCTGGTAGAACGGACGCTTTTTAGCGCCGTGACGAGCTAAACGAATAGTTACCATAACATCCTCTTGTGTGAATAAAACACCGGGCCCCATCGAGGGAAGGGACCCGGTGTCATATTAAAAGCCCGAAAATTTTACTGATTTCTGGGAAAAAAGCAATCAGCATGTGATGAAGCTTTATGCCAGGGCGTTACCGTTGCAGCCAGTTTGACGTCGGCGTGCGCGCAGAAAGCGGAGCGTACACGCAGTTCGTGAGCATTTACTCGCTCCGCTCGCCCTGAAGTGCGTTCAAAACACTATAGTGTTTTGTTGAGCACACTCCGGCGTCAAAATGGCAAATAAGGTAGCCCGATATATTTATCTACCAGGGAAGCCTGGCGGCATCATGCCCTTCATATTCCGCATCATCTTCGCCATTCCGCCCTTCTTCATTTTCTTCATCATGCGCTGCATGTCGTCGAACTGTTTCAGAAGACGGTTAACATCCTGTACCTGCATACCACAGCCCAGTGCGATACGGCGTTTGCGAGAACCTTTGATAATTTCCGGCTTGGCGCGTTCTTTCATCGTCATTGAGTTGATGATGGCTTCCATACGCACCAGCACTTTATCGTCCATCTGCGATTTCACGTTGTCAGGAATCTGACCCATGCCCGGCAGCTTGCCCATCAGGCTTGCCATGCCGCCCATGTTTTTCATCTGTTTAAGCTGCTCTAAGAAGTCGTTCAGGTCGAAACCGTCGCCCTTCTTCAGCTTGGTCGCCAGCTTTTCAGCCTGCGCGCGGTCAACCTTGCTCTCAATATCTTCAATAAGCGACAACACATCGCCCATACCGAGAATACGCGAAGCAATACGATCCGGATGGAACGGCTCCAGCGCTTCTGTTTTTTCACCCACACCGAGGAATTTAATCGGCTTACCGGTGATATGACGAATAGAAAGCGCAGCACCGCCACGGGCATCACCATCGACTTTAGTCAGAACCACACCGGTTAACGGCAGTGCTTCGTTAAATGCTTTTGCGGTATTCGCGGCGTCCTGACCAGTCATGGCATCGACAACAAACAGCGTTTCTACCGGATTGATAGACGCGTGGACCTGTTTGATTTCGTCCATCATGGCTTCGTCAACGTGTAAACGACCAGCGGTATCCACCAGCAACACGTCGTAGAACTTGAGTTTGGCTTCTTTCAGCGCGGCGTTAACGATATCAACCGGCTTCTGACCAACATCAGACGGGAAGAAGTCCACACCGACCTGCTCGGCCAGCGTTTCCAACTGCTTGATCGCCGCCGGGCGATATACGTCAGCGGATACGACCAGCACTTTCTTCTTGTGCTTCTCGCGCAGGAATTTACCCAGTTTACCGACGCTGGTTGTTTTACCCGCACCTTGCAAACCCGCCATCAGAACGACGGCCGGAGGTTGCGCAGCCAGATTCAACGTCTGGTTTTCTTCGCCCATTGCCGCAACCAGTTCGTTACGGACAATCTTGACGAACTCCTGCCCTGGCGTCAGGCTTTTGTTAACTTCATGACCAACCGCTTTCTCTTTTACGCGATTGATAAACTCACGCACTACCGGCAGCGCAACGTCAGCCTCCAGCAGCGCCATGCGCACTTCGCGCAGCGTTTCTTTAACGTTGTCTTCAGTAAGGCGTCCACGGCCACTGATATTGCGCAGCGTGCGCGACAAACGATCGGTTAAATTATCAAACATTGTCTCTCGCCTGGGGTGGAAACGGTCGGTCGCGACAGCGACACATCAACAGAAATTTGTCGCAGTATAACATGAAGCCGCCTTTGTTGTTATGCAACGGTTGGAGCAGCGGTCACGTAACGCTATACTGCTTTTCTTTATCACTGGCCAAACTGTCGACACATATATGCCCGTTTTTGCTCTGTTCGCCCTTGTCGCCTATTCCATCAGCCTCGCGCTGATCGTTCCCGCCCTGCTGCAGAAAAACAGCGGTTGGCGGCGCATGGCTATTCTTTCGGCGGTTATCGCGCTGGTATGCCACGCTTTTGCCCTGGAAGCTCGTATTCTGCCCGGAGGCGAAAGCGGACAAAACCTGAGCCTGCTGAACGTTGGTTCACTGGTCAGCCTGATGATTTGTACCGTAATGACCATCGTAGCCTCACGCAATCGTGGTTGGCTATTGCTGCCGATTGTTTATGCCTTCGCATTGATCAATCTGGCATGCGCCACGTTTATGCCCAACGAGTACATCACCCATCTCGAAGCCACGCCGGGTATGATGATCCATATCGGACTGTCGCTATTATCTTATGCAACGTTAATCATTGCCGCACTGTATGCACTGCAGTTGGCGTGGATCGATTATCAGCTCAAAAACAAAAAACTGGCTTTCAACAACGAAATGCCGCCGTTGATGAGCATTGAACGTAAAATGTTTCATATCACCCAGATAGGCGTAGTTCTGTTGACGCTGACCCTGTGTACTGGCCTGTTTTACATGCATAATCTGTTCAGTACGGAAAATATAGATAAAGCCGTTCTCTCTATCGTGGCATGGTTTGTCTATATCGTTCTGCTGTGGGGGCATTACCATGAGGGCTGGCGCGGACGTCGTGTCGTGTGGTTTAACGTCGCGGGCGCAGGCATTCTGACGCTGGCCTATTTCGGCAGCCGCATACTGCAGCAGCTTGTGAGTTAAGTCTTTAAGGAACCCTACGTGGAACATATCTCCACCACCACGCTCATTATCACTCTTCTCATCATGGTGGTTATTTCTGCCTACTTTTCCGGCTCTGAAACCGGAATGATGACCCTGAACCGCTACCGTCTACGTCACCGGGCAAAACAGGGTAACCGTCAGGCAAAACGCGTTGAAAAATTACTTCGTAAGCCAGACCGCCTGATAAGCCTGGTGCTCATCGGTAACAACCTGGTAAATATCCTGGCCTCGGCGCTCGGTACCATTGTCGGTATGCGCCTGTATGGCGATGCGGGTGTGGCGATTGCCACCGGTGTTCTGACTTTCGTCGTGCTGGTGTTTGCCGAAGTGTTGCCGAAAACTATTGCCGCGCTGTACCCGGAAAAGGTCGCCTATCCCAGCAGCGTATTGCTTGCCCCATTGCAAATACTGATGATGCCACTGGTCTGGTTGCTTAATACCATCACGCGTCTGCTGATGCGCCTGATGGGCATTAAAACGGATATCGTGGTGAGCGGTTCGCTGAGTAAAGATGAACTTCGTACCCTGGTGAATGAATCGCGCTCGCAAATCTCTCGCCGTAACCAGGATATGCTGCTGTCAGTGCTGGATCTGGAAAAAGTCAGCGTTGACGACATCATGGTACCGCGCAACGAAATTATCGGTATTGATATTAACGATGACTGGAAATCAATCGTGCGCCAGTTGTCGCACTCCCCGCACGGTCGCATTGTGCTGTACCGTGACTCGCTGGACGACGCCATCAGCATGCTGCGCGTACGTGAAGCCTGGCGCCTGATGGCCGAGAAAAAAGAGTTTACCAAAGAGACTATGCTACGCGCCGCCGACGAAATCTATTTCGTCCCGGAAGGCACACCGCTCAGCACCCAGTTGATTAAATTTCAGCGTAATAAAAAGAAGGTGGGTCTGGTGGTCAACGAATATGGTGATATTCAGGGACTGGTCACGGTCGAAGATATTCTGGAAGAGATTGTCGGCGACTTCACCACCTCAATGTCACCAACGCTTGCAGAGGAAGTCACGCCGCAGAATGACGGTTCAGTGATTATTGACGGCAGCGCCAACGTTCGTGAAATCAACAAAGCATTTAACTGGCACTTACCGGAAGATGACGCGAGAACGGTGAACGGCATTATTCTTGAAGCGCTGGAAGAGATCCCGATTGCCGGTACGCGAGTGCGCATTGGTCAGTACGATATCGATATTCTCGACGTGCAGGACAATATGATTAAGCAGGTACAGGTATTACCGGTAAAACCGCTGCGCGAGAGCGTGGGAGACTAGGAAGATGATTGTAGGCCGGGTAAAACATCTGCATTACCCGGCACTACAGGCTGGTTAGCCTTTGGCTTTTGCCACAGACACCATCGCTGCACGAATGGTACGTCCGTTCAGGGTATAACCCTTCTGCATCACCATCAGTACATTACCGGCAGCCACTTCGTCAGACTCAACCATTGCAATAGCCTGATGCACGTTCGGGTCCATCGGCACATCAATATCCGCAACCACCTGCACACCAAACTTCGCTACGACATCCAGCATCGACTTACGGGTCAGCTCAATACCTTCAACCATCGCCGTCATGGAATCGCTGTCTTTGTTCGCCACTTCCAGCGCACGATCCAGGCTATCCAGCACCGGCAGCAGTTCGTTGACGAATTTTTCCAGCGCGAACTTATGCGCCTTTTCTACGTCCAGTTCGGTACGACGACGCAGGTTTTCCATTTCAGCTTTGATACGCAACACGCTGTCACGCTCACGCGTTTCGGCCTCGGCAAGCTGAGCTTCCAGATTCGCAATTTTTTCATCGCGCGGATCCACCTGCTCAGCAGAAGCGTCTGGTTCAACCGCCTCAACTTCTTCATGCTGATCCATGATAATTTCTTCCGGGGCTTGCCCCTCAGGCGTTTTCTGTTCTTTACTACTCATGAATTTCTCCGCGTTTTTTTCGCATTCATCTCGCTAACTTGGCTTATTATGGGGATCAGATTCAGGGATTCAAGGGAAGTACTCACATTGTCACTAATCTTCGCTACAAGGACCTCGAGAAAATGAACAAACATTTCAAGTGTATTGGCATTGTGGGGCATCCACGTCACCCCACTGCACTGACGACACATGAAATGCTCTACCGCTGGCTGTGCACGAAAGGTTATGAGGTTATCGTGGAGCAACAAATCGCCCACGAACTCCAACTGAAAAATGTGAAAACCGGCACTCTGGCGGAGATAGGCCAACAAGCGGACCTCGCTGTGGTTGTTGGTGGCGATGGCAATATGCTTGGTGCAGCGCGCACACTGGCACGCTATGACATTAAGGTTATCGGGATTAACCGTGGCAACCTCGGTTTTCTGACAGACCTTGACCCGGACAACGCCCATCAACAGTTAGCCGACGTGCTGGAAGGCCACTACATCAGTGAAAAGCGCTTTTTGCTTGAAGCCCAGGTCTGCCAGCAGGATTGCCAGAAGCGCATCAGCACCGCCATCAACGAAGTTGTTCTGCACCCTGGAAAAGTCGCGCACATGATCGAATTCGAGGTCTATATCGATGAGACCTTCGCCTTCTCCCAACGCTCGGACGGGCTCATTATTTCTACGCCAACCGGCTCAACGGCCTACTCGCTTTCCGCCGGCGGTCCGATTCTGACGCCATCGCTCGATGCCATTACGCTGGTACCGATGTTCCCGCACACATTGTCGGCACGCCCGCTGGTGATTAACAGTAACAGCACAATTCGGTTGCGCTTCTCCCATCGCCGGAATGACCTGGAAATTAGCTGCGACAGCCAGATTGCGTTACCTATACAGGAAGGTGAAGACGTATTGATTCGTCGTTGTGATTACCACCTGAACCTGATTCACCCAAAAGATTACAGCTATTTCAATACATTAAGCACGAAACTGGGTTGGTCAAAAAAATTATTCTAATTTAACACCAGCCTCTTTACTGTATAAAAAACCAGTTTATACTGTATGTAATTACAGTCATGGTTTTTCATACAGGAAAACAGCTATGTTGGCACAACTGACCATCAGCAATTTTGCTATCGTTCGTGAACTTGAGATCGATTTCCAGAGCGGAATGACCGTCATCACCGGTGAGACCGGGGCGGGTAAGTCCATTGCCATTGATGCCCTCGGTTTGTGCCTGGGTGGGCGTGCAGATGCCGACATGGTGCGCACTGGTGCCACACGTGCCGACCTGTGTGCCCGCTTCTCTTTGAAAGACACACCTGCGGCGCTGCGCTGGCTGGAGGAAAACCAGCTTGAAGATGGTCGTGAGTGTTTGCTCCGCCGCGTGATCAGCTGCGACGGACGCTCCCGCGGCTTTATCAACGGCACCGCCGTTCCACTGTCACAGCTTCGCGAACTGGGCCAACTGCTTATTCAAATCCACGGCCAGCACGCACACCAGCTCCTGACTAAACCTGAGCAGCAAAAATTCCTGCTCGATGGCTACGCCAATGAAGCCTCACTGACTCAGGAAATGGCTGCACGCTACCAGCTGTGGCACCAGAGCTGCCGTGACCTGGCGCATCATCAGCAGCAAAGCCAGGAGCGCGCCGCCCGTGCGGAGCTATTGCAGTATCAGTTAAAGGAGCTGAATGAATTTAACCCTCAGGTGGGTGAATTTGAACAAATCGATGAAGAGTACAAGCGTCTGGCTAACAGCGGGCAATTACTCACCACCAGCCAACAGGCGCTGGCTATCATGGCAGATGGCGAAGACATTAACCTGCAAAGCCAACTGTACACAGCAAAGCAGTTGGTTGGCGAACTGGCGGAAATGGACAGTAAGCTCTCCGGTATTCTGGACATGCTCGAAGAGGCCACCATCCAGCTCAGCGAAGCCAGCGACGAATTGCGCCACTACTGCGACCGACTGGATTTAGACCCAAACCGTTTGTTCGAACTTGAGCAGCGGATTTCTAAGCAAATCTCTCTGGCGCGCAAACATCATGTCGCACCGGAAGCGCTTCCTCAGTTTTACCAGTCTCTGCTGGATGAACAACAGCAGCTTGACGATCAGGCCGACTCGCTGGAAACCTTAACGCTGGCGGTGAACAATCACCACCAGCAAGCGCTGGAAACAGCTAAAGCACTGCATCAGCAGCGGCTGTATTACGCTCAGGAGCTTGGGCAACTGATTACAGAAAGTATGCATACCCTCTCTATGCCGCACGGCCTCTTTTGTATTGATGTAAAGTTTGATGAACATCATCTGAGCGCAGACGGTGCCGATCGCGTTGAATTTAAAGTCACCACGAACCCTGGTCAACCGATGCAGGCCATTGCGAAAGTTGCTTCTGGTGGGGAACTGTCACGTATCGCACTGGCTATTCAGGTCATCACTGCGCGTAAAATGGAAACCCCGGCACTGATTTTCGATGAAGTTGACGTCGGTATTAGCGGCCCTACAGCCGCCGTCGTGGGGAAAATGTTACGCCAGTTGGGTGAATCAACACAGGTTATGTGTGTCACACACCTCCCACAGGTTGCTGGTTGTGGCCACCAACACTTCTTTGTCAGCAAAGAAACTGACGGCGCGATGACTGAAACGCATATGCAACCGCTCGACAAACGCGCGCGCCTGCAAGAGCTAGCCCGCTTGCTTGGCGGTAGCGAAGTGACGCGCAATACCCTGGCAAATGCAAAAGAACTGCTGGCAGCGTAAACTTTTTTCCCTTGTAACGGTCTGAGTTCAACATAAAATCGCCAGCCGACCCGACAGCAAAAGGTTTTAAAGTGGTGAAAGGTCTATTATCATCGACATATTACATATGAGCCGCGTACTGCTCGGGCCCGAAAAGGAATCAAATCACTATGCGCTGTAAAACGCTGACTGCTGCTGCAGCAGTACTACTGATGTTGACTGCAGGCTGTTCCACTCTGGAGCGAGTGGTTTACCGTCCTGACATCAACCAGGGAAACTATCTGACCGCTAACGATGTATCCAAAATTCGTGTGGGTATGACGCAACAGCAGGTTGCTTATGCTCTGGGTACGCCGATGATGTCCGATCCTTTTGGCACCAACACCTGGTTCTATGTGTTCCGCCAGCAACCAGGACATGAAGGCGTAACGCAGCAAACGCTGACTCTGACCTTTAACAGCAGTGGTGTATTGACCAATATCGATAACAAACCAGCGCTGACTGACAATAAATAAGGTTCAGAACGCAGGTTTCAGAGATCAAAAAAGGTGCTCAGTGAGCACCTTTTTTATATCTGCTACTTTTTAGCAGATTTCTCTGCCCGCTGTCTGCGCAGCTCTTTCGGGTCAGCAATCAATGGTCGATATATTTCTACTCGATCACCATCATGCACGGTATCGGCAAGTTTTACCGGACGACTGTAGATACCTACTTTATTTTTGCTGAGATCGATATCGGTGCGTAATTCCAGCAACCCGGAGGTGCGAATGGCCTCTTCAACCGTTGCCCCCTCTTGCAGCGTTACGCGTTGCAGGTACTGTTTTTCCGGCAGCGCATACGCGACTTCGACGACAATCTTAGCCGACACTGACACTGTAAACCTCTTTTGCACGAACGGTGAAGGCCTGCACCATGTTAGACGCCAGCTCTTTGAAGATCCGGCCAAACGCCAGTTCAATTAACTTGTTGGTGAACTCAAAATCAAGCTGAAACTCAATGCGGCACGCATCCTGGCTGAGCGGCGTAAATTTCCATCCGCCGATCAGTTTTTTGAAAGGGCCATCGACCAGATGCATCAGGATGCTCTGGTTATTGGTCAGTTGATTGCGCGTGGTGAACGTTTTGCTGATCCCTGCTTTAGAAACATCCACAGCCGCCGTCATCTGTCCTGGTGTTGACTCCAGGACACGACTTCCGGTGCAACCGGGTAAAAACTGGGGATAGGATTTAACATCATTCACTAACTGATACATCTGTTCCGCACTGTAAGGTACTAAAGCGGTCCGGCTAATCTGAGGCATAACAATTTCCATCAATATCAATCGTACAAATAATACCATTTATCATCCGCTAAAAAAAACGCTATAGCCTAACTCGTGCTAAGATAGCGCCTTACGCCCCGCTGGATGAAATGGGGTGTTTTTCGATTCCAGATTACCTATACTGAGCGGCATTATGACGAAGAAAAAAGCACACAAACCTGGCTCAGCCACAATCGCGCTTAACAAACGCGCACGACACGAATACTTTATCGAAGAAGAGTTCGAAGCCGGACTCGCCCTGCAAGGCTGGGAAGTTAAATCCCTGCGCGCAGGCAAAGCCAATATCAGCGATAGCTATGTCATTCTCAAAGACAGTGAAGCTTTCCTGTTTGGCGCAAACTTCACCCCGATGGCGGTTGCCTCAACACATGTCGTGTGCGACCCCACCCGTACCCGGAAACTGCTGTTAAACCAGCGTGAACTTGACTCTCTTTATGGTCGAATGAACCGTGAGGGTTATACCGTGGTTGCACTTTCGCTGTACTGGAAGAATGCCTGGTGCAAAGTGAAAATTGGCGTAGCCAAAGGTAAGAAGCAACACGATAAACGCTCCGATGTGAAGGAGCGTGAATGGCAGTTGGATAAAGCTCGTATTATGAAAAATGCAGGCCGATAAATCTCCATACTTTGTGATCAGTCTCTCCCGCGGAGACTGGTCGTTATTGTTTAGTTATTGAAACCACCCCAATACATTCACCGTATTTATAGTTTATTTTTGCTGAATCGTTAAAATCCCAAATACACCGTTCTCTTTTTATTGCCCCTCATAGCTTAATAAAATAAAACATCAAGCCACCACCATCTTATTTCCACCGGTGAATAACATTATTATTACTGGTGTTTATTATATATCTTCCCGACTCAGCAGATAAAAACAAAAAACCTTAAAATACAATGCAATATGAAAACATCCGTACTCAAACAACCTTTAATTAGTATCTACCTGAATTATCACCATATGTTTTTAATATGTAGAAGTTGCAGAATACTTTCTTTGTGACTATATCATCTAATACGAAAGAACTATCTGACCACGGGGCCAGGATTAATTTTATATAAGCAGCTGACATCATTACGACCTAACCAATGAAATTACATGTGTAAATTCATCTTCATGATGAACGGGGCACCTGTCTGCTCATTATTCCCAGCGCGCCGTTGCGAATTAATACTCCCGGCCAGCCATCAGGAGTGAACATATGCGTCTACTCGCCGTTGTATCAAAATTGACTGGTGTCTCCACAAATATTGAAGCCTCTGAAGTTACGCTCAGTGCACCGTCTGTCGTGAAGCTGTCCGTTCAACGTGAGGACATCAGTCAACTGACTCGTATTAATCAGGATCTGGTTGTCACACTCCGCTCAGGCGAAACCATCACGATTAAAAATTTTTACGTCGCAAACGGTAATGACAAAAGCCAGCTCGTTCTCGAAGATAACAACGGCGCACTGTGGTGGGTTCAGGATACCGATGGCGCATTCCACTTTCAGCACATTGATGACCTGACGCCGCTGATGACAGCGGAAGGCAGTCATGAAGGCGGAGCTGTCTGGCCCTGGGTTCTCGGCGGCGTCGCGGTTGCGGGGGGCATCGCCCTCGCTGCAGGCGGAGGCGGTGGTGGAGGTGGTGGCGGCGGTGATAGCGGGAATAACGCTGGCAACGGAAATGGCAACGGCGGTAATGGTAGCGGAAACAGTAATAACGGTAATGGTGACAGTGATGGTGATGGCGGTGCGCCGCCGACAACGATGCCAGCAACACCAGATGTGCCCGTTATTACCAGCGTAACAGATGATCAGGAGCTTATTACTGGCATCGTAAATCAGCAGGAATCCACCAACGATAGTACCCCTACTCTTCAGGGAACCGGCCCCGCGAACACCACTTTGCATATTTTCGACAACGGCACTGAAATTGGCCAGGTCACTATTGATGCCAATGGTAACTGGACATTTACGCCTTCATCTCCTCTCGCGGATGGTACTCACGAGTTCACGGTCAGCGCATCGAACAATGCGGGCAGCAGTGAAATGTCTGAAGTCTGGGAGATTATCATCGACACCGTCTCCCCTGATGCGCCAGTAGTCAGCCAGGTAACCGACGATGCAGATTCCATTACCGGACCTGTCAACAATAACGCCGTGACTAACGACGACACGCCAACCCTCTCCGGTACCGGTGAAGCCGGCAACTTCATCAGCATTTCTGATAATGGCATCCTGATTGGCATGACCCAGGTTGATGAGAATGGCAACTGGACTTTTACGCCGGATATACCGCTGAGCGAGGGCATCCACAATCTGACGGCCACGCAAACCGACGCTGCAGGTAACGTGAGTACAGAAACCTCCGTACCAACATTTACCGTCGATATCACCCCACCGTTAGCCGCAACAATTTCCGGTATTAATCCTGAAGGTACAACGGTAACCGGCAACGCGGAAGCCGGTAGCAAAGTCATGATTATTGGCAGCAATAACCAGTTGCTCGGCTCAGCCATCGTCGAGCCAGGCGGAAATTTCTCTATTAATATTTCACCATCGCAGACACATGGCGAATCACTTACGGTCAGGATTCAGGACGAAGCGGGCAACGTTGGTCCGGAGACGCAATTCAACGCTCAGAACTCTGGCTATCCGGGTGTACCGGTTATCGTCAGCGTGATGGATGACGTCGCACCGTCTACCGGAACCTTGAGCAACAATCAGGCTACTAACGACGCTACACCTACCCTTTCCGGTACCGCAGAAGCCAACAGTACAGTTAAAATTTATAACAACGGTACGCTTATCGACAATGTGCTTGCAGACGGTAGCGGCAACTGGAGTTGGACGTCCGGCATGCAGTTGCCAGATGGTCCGTACGCTTTCACTGTCACCGCGACTAACCAGTCGGGTACAGGGGGAATGTCGCCAGCATTCAACATAAATATCGACACTCAGCCACCATCACCTCCGGATGATCTGAGCGTATCAACTGATGGATCCGTCGTCACAGGAACGGCCGAGCCAGGCAATACTGTGGTTATTACCGATGGCAACAGTAATCAGATAGGTAGTGGCGTCGCCGGACCGGATGGTTCTTTTACCATTACGATTACCCCGCCGCAGACCAATGGCGAAACGCTAACGGCCATCGCAACCGATCCGGCAGGAAACCCGAGCCAGCCAGAAACCGCGCTTGCACCGGATACTACCGCCCCACTGCCGCCTGGCAATTTGCTGATCACTCCTACTGGCGACCAGGTCTCCGGCACGGCAGAGCCCAACAGTACAGTGCATATACTGAATCCGGCCGGCGACATCATTGGTACAGCAACAGCCGGCGTTAACGGGGAGTTTACCGCTACGCTGGTTCCGCCACAGATTAACGGAGAGAAGCTTGCCGCTAACGCCACTGATGCGGCTGGCAACACAGGTGAAAATGCTAATGTCACCGCGCCGGACACCACGGCGCCTGATGCACCAACAGGTGTAACCGTCGCCGGGGATGGTGGTTCGGTGAGTGGTCACGCTGAAGCGGGTAGCACCATCACCATCAAAAACAGCAATGGCATTGCTATTGGCACTGGCCAGGCAGACAGCGGGGGGAATTTCACCGTGCCGATCTCGCCGTCACAAATCAACGGTGAAACGGTAAAAGCCACCGCAACGGACAACACAGGAAACGAGAGCAAGCCGACCACTGCGCTTGCCCCGGACCTCACTGCGCCAGACCAGCCCGTTATCATTGCCGTCATAGACAATGTTGCCGAGATCGTCGGCAACATCGATAACAATACGCTCACTAACGACGACAAACCGGAAATCAAGGGCACCGCCGAGGCCGGTTCTCAGGTCAAAATATATGATAATGGCGTACTGCTGACGACCGTTACCGCCGATATCAACGGTAACTGGAACTACACACCAATCACCTCACTGGGTCAGGGTGCGCACGTATTTACAGTGACGGCGACGGATGCCGCCAACAATACCAGCAGCGCCGCAAGCTGGAAAATTATTGTTGATAGTGTTGCTCCAACCGTACCGGTCATTACCCTCATAAGCGACGACGTCGGCACTATCACCGGTAACATCGCGAATAACGGCTGGGTGACCAATGACAGTACACCCACTATCTCTGGGACCGGTGAGCCTGGCTCTCTGGTGACGCTGTATGATGGCAGCCTGCTGATGACAGTGATACTTATCGATAAATCAGGTACCTGGAGCTATACCGTACCAGCGGACAAAGCGCTCAGCGACCGCGATCACCATTTTAAGGTGACAGCCACAGATGCAGCCGGTAACGTCGTCACCTCACAAACCATCGTCACTGTTACCGTTGATACTCAGGCCCCTGGAGCCCCCACTATTTCGACCGCCACAGACGACGTCGGAAATGCGCCAGTCGATCTGCCTTCTGGTAGCCGTTCAAACGACAACCTGCCGCTACTGAAAGGCACCGGAATAGTTGGATCCACCATCACTATTTACGACGGTGCTACCCCGATTGGAACGGCGACAGTCATCACGGGAGGGGGCTGGAGTTTCCAGGTTAGCCAGCCTCTCAGTGAAGGCCCCCACAATCTGTCTGCTATCGCGACAGACACAGCGGGCAATGCCAGTAACGCCGGAAATTTCACGCTGACTATTGATACCACACCACCCGCAGCACCCGTCATCACTTCTGCGGAAGGCCTGATTGGCAGTGATACGAAAACGTTGAGTAACGGGGGTAGCACGAAGAGTACCGAGCCAAAACTGTCTGGAACCGGTGAGGCTGGTGCGACAATTACTATTTTTGATAATAGCGGTCCCATTGGCACCGCCCTCGTGAAGCCCGATGGAACCTGGACATTTACGCCTCCCACTCCCCTGTCGGATGGCCCACACAAATTCACCGCAACGGCTACCGACATTGCGGGCAACTCGGGGATCCCGTCAGCAGGCTTTACTCTGACGGTGGATAATCAGCCGCCGGTGAGGCCCGCTCCACCGACGATGACTGATGATACCAACCCGATAACCGGAATTATCACCAACGGTACCACTAACGATACCACGCCAACCTTCAGCGGGACGGGGAGTGCCGGGGATCGTATTTCCATTTTCCTTAATGGCAATACTACACCGCTGGGTGAAGTGACGGTCGGTGCAGATGGCAGCTGGAGTTATACGCCAACCACCCCAGTCGCTCAGGGTAATTACCAGGTGACTATCACGGCAACCGATCCGGCAGGAAATGTCAGCTTACCATCGGATCCTGTCCTACTGAACATCGATACAACACCACCTGCACCTCCGGTGATTATCGCCGCCAGTGATGACGTCGGTAACGTCAAAGGCGATATCGGTCCCAGTGCCGTGACCGATGACACGACACCGACCATTCGTGGAACCGGTACTACCGGAGACACCATCACCCTGTATAACGGCAGCACGGTTATCGGCACCACTACTGTCGTTAACGGCGAATGGAGCATCACTCCCGGAATGGCGCTGGCAAACGGAAACTATACCCTGAACGCCATCGCAACCGATGTGGCTGGTAACGCCAGCGGCAGCTCAAACAGCATCTCGTTTACGGTAAACAACACAACATTGGCCTCGCCACTGGTAACAGATATTCAGGATAACGCCGGCGTTATTACGGGTTCGCTTGGTAACGGAAGCGTCACGGATGATACGACCCCCACCATTAGCGGAACCGGCACTCCCGGCAGCACCGTATTAATTTATGATGGCAGTAATCCTGTCGCTATTGCTACGGCAACTGTTGGCGCGAATGGGAACTGGAGTGTTGAAGTTACTCTCTCCGCTAACGCCTCTCACACACTGACTTTCGGCGCACAGGATGCCGCAGGTAACGTGCTACCAGCAGGGAACGCTGTCACCTTAACTGTCGACACTCTGGCACCCGACGCACCTACAGTCACCAGCGTAGATCCAAACGGTACGCTGGTTATCGGTAAAGCCGAAGCGGGCAGTACCGTTATCATTCGCAGCGGTACTACGGTTCTCGGCCAGGGGATCGCAGACGGTTCCGGAAATTATTCCGTCACCCTGTCACCGGCGCAAACAACAGGTCAGACATTGAACGTCATCGCCCAGGATCCCGCGGGTAATCAGAGCGGTCCAACCTCTTTTGCAGCCGCCACTTCCAGTGTACCGCACCCGCCAACTCTTGAAATCGTAGATGATATCGCTCCCGGCGTTGGCGTCATTGGTAACGGTAAAACCACCAACGATACCCAACCGCTACTGCAAGGAAGCGCGACTGCTGGCGCAACGGTCAATATATTTCAAAATGGGATCCTGCTGACCACAGTGACTGCCGATGCCATTTCTGGCGCATGGAGTTATCAACTGCCTACAATCCTGGCGGAGGGTACAACCTATAATTTTACTGTGTCACAAACTGTTGGCGGTACTGACAGCGGTCTGTCACCCAACTACGCCATCACCATCGACAGCACCGCCCCGCTGGCGCCGACCATCACCAGCATCATAGACGACATCTCACCGGGCGCAGGATCGTTAGATAAGGGGCAAATGACTAACGACTCGCGCCCAACCTTAAACGGAACCGGTGAAGCTGGCGCCACTATCACCCTCTATGATAAAGGTGTTGCGATTGCCACAACCACGGTAAACAGCAGCGGATTCTGGAGCTTTACCCCGACAAACTCGCTGGGAGAAGGCGAGCATATTTTTACCGTGCGCGCGACTGACGCAGCAGGCAATCAGGGAGATGAGTCTACGGACTTCCGGATTATTGTTGATACTTTGATCCCGGACGCCCCATCCATTGTGACGGTAACGGACGATGTTGGCACTCCCCAGACGCTTACATCAGGACAGTCAACCAACGATAGTACGCCAACGCTCAACGGCGTTACCGAGCCTTATTCCATTGTCACTATTCGCGATAATGGCGCGGTAATTGGCACTGCCACCAGCGACGAAAACGGCAACTGGAACTTTACGCCGCCATCTTCACTCAGCGAAGGCAGTCATTCGTTGACCGCAACCGTCACGGATGGTGCTGGTAATATCAGCCCGGCGACGCCACCGTTCGTCCTGATTGTAGACACACTACCACCCGCCGCGCCGCTTATTACCTCAGTAATTGACGATCAACCCGGCAGCACATCGCTGACAAACGGGCAACTGACCAATGACGCGCAGCCTACGCTGAACGGTACAGGGGAAGTTGGCTCCACCATCACGATCCGCGATAAAGGCGTTGATATCGGCACGGCCCTGGTCGATGAGTCAGGTAACTGGAGCTTCACACCGGATAACGCGCTGAGTCAGGGGCAGCATGTATTTACCGCCGTTGCTACTGACAAGGCGGGTAATACAGGCGGTTCCTCCTCGTCCTTCACCCTCGAACTGGATTCCCTTGCCCCGCAGGCACCGGTCATCAGTACAGTGCAGGATAATACGGCTCCCACAACAGGCCCGATTAATAATGGTCAGACAACGAACGAAACCCGCCCGGCATTGAGCGGTACTGGCGAAATTGGCGCAACTATTACTGTCCTGAGTGACGGTCAGCCAATCGGCACCACCACCGTAGGCGCTGGTGGGACCTGGAGTTTTACCCCCACAACAGCGCTGGGCAATGGTACGCATACGCTGACCGTAACCGCCACCGACAGCGCAGGCAACACCAGCCCTGCATCTAACAGTTTTACGCTCACGGTTGATACCGTATTGCCAACCATGCCCGCCATCACTCAGGTCGTCGATGACGTCGGCCCGATAACCGGTATTCTGAGCAACGGCCAGGCCACAAACGATGCACTCCCCACACTTAGCGGCACCGCTGAGGCCAATTCAACGGTCAAAATTTACGATAACGGATCGCTTATCGGTACGGTTTCGGCAGACGGGAATGGAGCCTGGAATTTCACCCCCGGGACCGCACTTGGTAACGGCAATCACGCACTGACCGTGACTTCAACGGATGCCGCCGGAAACGTCAGTCCCTCGTCGGCCGGGTTTGGTATCATCGTTGATACCGTCCCCCCTCTTGCGCCCACGATTATTGAAGCTTTCGATGACGTGCAGCCAGGAACCGGTACGCTGTCGAGCGGTGCGTTTACCAATGACACCCGTCCTGTTCTGAGCGGTTCAGCGGAGGCTAATGCGCGAGTCGCCATTTACGACAATGGCACACTGCTGTTTACGGTAACAGCGGCAATAGATGGCACCTGGGAATATCTGCCAACCACCCTGAGTAATGGCCAGCACGTATTTACCGCCATCGCCACCGACGCCGCCGGAAACGTCAGCTCTGCCTCCGCCGGGTTTATTATCAATGTCGACACGGTCCCGCCTTCAATACCACAGCTAATCACGGTGGTGGATGATGTTGCAGGCGGTGCGTTTAATGTGGCGCTGAGCAACGGGCAACTGACTAATGATGCCCGTCCAACGCTAAACGGCACCGCCGAAGCGGGCAGCACCGTTAGTATCTATGACGGTGGTACACTGCTCGGCACCGCGCTCGTGCAAAGCAATAACAGCTGGTCGTTTACGCCAGGCACACCGCTTGCTAACGGTTCACATACCTTCACTGTGACCGCCACCGATGCCGCGGGAAATACCAGCGGCGCGACAGCCGGATTTACCGTTATCGTGGACATTACTGCTCCGGCGCAACCATCAATTAGCAGCATTATTGATGATGTGGGACCAAACACAGGGGTAATTGGCAACAACCAGGTCACCAATGACGCGCGCCCGACATTAAACGGCACCACGGAAGCCAATGCCCGGGTCGATATTTATGACAACAGCAACTTTGTCATCAGCGTGACGGCAGACGGAAACGGCAACTGGAGTTACACCCCACCCACAGCGCTGACTCAGGGTGCGCATGCCTTTACTATCACGGCAACGGATACCGCAGGAAATACCAGCGGGACATCGTCTGCCGCCGCGATAGTGGTCGATACCCTCGCTCCGGGCATTCCTACCGGACTGGTGATTAACGCCAACGGCACCACGTTAACAGGTGTTGCTGAAGCAAACAGTACAGTAATCATCACCTCAAGTAGCGGAACCGTACTCGGCACCGCAACGGCCAATGCATCCGGCAACTTTACTTTCATCCTTAACCCACCGCAGATCAGTGGGCAAACGCTGCTGGTTAGCGCACAGGATGCGGCAGGCAACATGGGTTCGCCAGGTAGCGCGCTGGCTCCGTTTACTGGCGTGCCACCTGCTCCTGTTATTTCCAGCGTATTTGATGATATAGGTACGATAACTGGCGCAGTCGCCGCCGGGAAAACCACCAATGATACCCGCCCGACGCTTAGCGGAACGGCGCAGGCTAACGCCGTCGTCAGCCTCTACAATAATGGGGTATTGATGGGCACAACGACTGCTGACGGTAACGGACTCTGGAGCTTTACCCCTGGCAGTGCACTCAGCGAAGGCAACCACGCATTTACCGCCAGTGCGGCAAATGCCAACGGTTCAGGCGGTTTATCCGGCGCATTCAGCGTCATCGTGGATACCACGCCACCGCCAGCACCAACGGTCCTGATCAGTGCCGATGGCGGAACCATCAGTGGTATCGCCGAAGCGGGAAGCACCGTCACCATCTCCCTGCCTGGTGGTGGCAGCGTAACGGCTATCGCCAACAGCAGCGGTGTATACAGCGTAACCCTGCCGGTTCGCCAGATTGAGGGCCAGTCGTTGTCCGCCACCGCAACCGATGCGGCTGGCAACACCTCATCACCGACAAGTGTTATCGCCCCGGTATTGCCACTGTTGGCCGAAGACAACGTCACCCGGCTGGCATTACAAACCGATGTCACCATCACCAATGAGCACAAAAGCGATTATGGTTTTCTGTTGGTGGATGCACTGGGAACAGTGGCTAACGTGCTGGGGAACAACACGGCCGCCGTCAATTTCAGCATCCAGTCTGGTGGCAGTGGTTCCGTCACCATCAACGCTGCCGCAACCGGCATTGTGCTGTCACTGCTGAGCACCATGGAGATCGTTATCCAGCGCTTTGACACCGCGCTCAACGCCTGGGTTACGGTAGTCGATACCTCAAAACCCCAGTTTGCCGATCTGCTAACGCTCGGTGCTTCAGGAGTGACGCTCAACTATGATGGATTGACAGGCGGGGATTACCGCGTAGTCAGCTACAACACCAGCCTGCTGGCTACCGGTGCCTATACCAGTCTGGATGTTGCGGTGGTGAAAACCAGCGCCGGAAACATCACCGGTGGCTTGACGGAATCCGGCAACATCATCACAGATACCGACCCCACCAACGGACAGGATAACGCCCCTTCCGGCACCCGGGTGACCTCGATTACCGATGGCAACGGGAATCTGGTGAACATCCCCGCGGGTGGAGCCGATATTCAGGGTAAATACGGCATCCTGCATATTAACCAGGACGGTAGCTATACCTACACTCTCACCAACACATCGGCATCGGTCTATGGGCGTTCCGAAAGCTTCACCTATACGCTGACTCACGGTAATGATCACTCTTCGGCAAAATTAGTGGTCACACTAGGTCAAAACCCTGCAACCAGCACCGTAACGGCTGCGGATGATGTAGCCTCACTGACCTACGGAACGGAAGTCAGCGCGGTCGACCATGGACCGTCAAAACAAACCGGCTTCACACTCGCGAATATCGGCCTGGGTAATGTTCTGGACGTCAGTCTGGTAAACGGCCTGACCAACCCGATCAAATTCAACGTTGATGACGGCGCCACCCGCACGCTGACAATTCAGGCTGATGTTCTCGGCGTTACGCTTGGCGGTTTTGATCTCTACGTCTACCGTTTCAATGAGACAATCCAGCAGTATGAGCAATATCGGGTACAACCAAACTGGGTCACCGCGCTGTTAGGCGGCAGCTCTACGGCATATACCATCACGCTGCCTGGTGGCGACTATTTGTTCCTGCTTAACGCCTCAGGCGGCCTGACCCTGCTGACAAGCTATACCCTGAATATTCAGGCGGATCACACCTACGCAGTAGACAGTCTGAGCGCCTCAACCAACGGCAACATTCTGGCTAATGACTCGGCTCCGGCCAATACGGTCATCACTGAAGTGAACGGCGTCACGGTCAATGCCACGGGCACCACGCGCATTGATGGGCAGTACGGTACGCTGATAATCGATGCGAAAGGCAATTACACCTACACGCTGAAAAGTGGATTGGGCGCAGACAGCATCAATACGCCGGACAGCTTTGTCTATACGGTAAAAGCACCAAACGGCGATACCGGCAGCGCGTCGCTGAACATCAAGGCGACGCCACAGGCGCTGGATGCCGTAAATGACATCAGCAGCCAGATGGCGGTCACCACACTGCAGGACACCTCTCAGCCGTTTACTGATACCAGCGTAGGGAATGCCAGTTGGAACACTTTGCTGGTGCCAAGCTCGAAAAGCGGCACTGGCACCATCGAGGTGGCAGCGGGTACAGCGGTGCAGAACGTCGTGCTGCACTTTAACGTGGCATCCGGGCTAACGCTTGGCGGGCTGAATGTCGTCTGGGCGTTGTACGACAGCAAAGGCGTTAAGGTGGCCGGGGATTCATTCAACGGTGGGTTGTTGCTCGGCGGCAACATTGATATCGCCCTGAACGGGCTCGTGCTGCACGCAGGGAACTATCGTCTGGACTATACCGGTAGCGTCGGTGCACTGGGTGTGGGTTCCATTACCATCACGCCAAGTGTCAAAGGCTCGGTAGTCGACCTCGATAACTTCGAAACTTCCGGCGTGAATAACGTCACAGGCAATATCTATGACGGGGACCATATTGCCAGCGTGCATACCCTGCTGACGGTGAATGGCGCAGGCGGCAGCACCGCTACGCTGGATCCACTGGGAAGCAGTACCGCCAGCGCTACCATCAATGGATTGTACGGCAAACTGACCATCGGGATTGACGGCCATTACACCTATACCCTCAACAACGATGTCTCTCTTGCGACGATCACCAACAAAGAGACATTTACCTACACCCTGAACGACCAGAAAGGCCATACCGATACTGCCACGCTGACCATCGACATGAATCCGCAGGTCGTGAGCACCGCAGATGCCGATCGTCTTATTGGCAGTGCATATGGCGATACGCTGATTTATCACCTGCTCAGCGCCAACGATGCGACCGGTGGCAACGGAACAACGGACACATGGACTAATTTCTCACTGGCGCAGGGAGACAAAATCGATATCGGCGACCTGCTGGTCGGCTGGAACGGGCAAAACGCCACGCTCGGCAATTATCTCTCCGTTTCCACCAATGGTAACAACACGGTGGTTTCTATCGACCGCGACGGTACGGGCGCAACGTATCACTCGACTAATCTCATTACTCTGGAGAACGTACACACCACGCTCGACGAGCTGATCCAACAAAACCACATTGTGACCTGAAATCAGTACCGTAACGCCATAACTACAGCCCCGGATGCCATGACGTCCGGGGCAATAACAGTCGTCACAGCCGTATTTTGAAAGGGATAAACTATGAGACGTGTCGCCCCTGTCGCTTTACTGCTGGCATTAACGCTCTGTTCCTTATGGGTTAATGCCAAAGATGAACCTCAAGTTATTACGCCGGAAGGGCTGGCCACCAGCCAGATGCTTCCCTCTCTCGATGGTTCCATGGCCGAACTACCGCTTAGCGCCGCCGCGCCCGGCAATCTGACGCTTAGCGATGCGGTAAGCCGCGCTGTAAGCTGGCACCCCTCTATTCGTGAATCCATCGGTAAACTGCTCTCACAGAATGAGCAGATCGACGTGGCGAAATCGAAATATTATCCGCAGGTCACTGCCGGAATGAACAACGGATACAGCAATACCTATAACGATCACGGTTTCAGCCCGTCACTGGTGATCTCGGTATCGCAAATGCTGTACGACTTCGGCAAAGTCGCAAGCCAGGTCCGGGCTGAAACCGCCGGGGCCGCTCAACAACAGGCAAACGTATTACTCAGCATTGATACCGTCGCCCACGCCACCGCAAACGCCATTGTCCAGGTTCAGGCGTGGCAGCAAATGGTCGATGCCGCCGAAGAGCAGCTCGTTGCCCTGAACGGCATTGGCAGGCTGACCCGGGAACGCAATAATGAAGGGGCGACGTCGCAGTCAGACGTGGTACAAACTGACGCGCGTATTGAGTCTGCTCGCTCACAGCTGGCGCAGTATCAGGCTAACCTAGACAGCAGCAAGGCGACGCTGATGAGTTTTCTCGGCTGGAACTCACTCAACGGCATCAGCAATGAGTTCCCGGTCAAACTGGACAGCAGTTGTGATGTGGCAAAACCGGATGACCGGCTGGTTCCAGCCGTACTCGCGGCATGGGCACAGGCAAACATCGCACAGGCAAACCTGGACTACGCCAATGCGCAAATGACACCGACCTTCTCTCTGGAGCCCTCTGTTCAGCATTACCTTAATGACAAGTATCCCAGCCATGAAGTACTCGACAAAACACAGTACTCAACGTGGGTAAAAGTTGAGATGCCGCTGTATCAGGGCGGCGGCCTCACAGCCCGACGCAACGCCGCCAGCCATGCGGTCGAGTCCGCACAATATTCCATCCAGCGCACCCGACTCGACGTACGTCAGAAATTACTGGAGTCCCGTAGCCAGGCGATGAGTCTCGCCAGCGCCCTGCAAATTCTGCGCCGCCAGCATCAGCTGAGCGAACGTACGCGCGAACTTTATCAGCAGCAGTATCTCGACCTCGGTTCACGTCCGCTGCTCGACGTACTGAATGCAGAACAGGAAGTGTATCAGGCCCGTTTTGCCGAGCTACAGACCCAAAGTCAGCTTCGTCAGCTTCAACTGAACTGCCTCTACAACACCGGATCGCTACGTCAGGCGTTCGCCTTAAATAACCGCAGCATCCAGTCGGTGGAGATACAGCTATGAGCCAGGTCGACCCGCATACCGAAGATGTCATTGGAGAACCGACTCTCAGCCAATGGGCGCAGGCGATTACCCACATTGCCGGCCACTACCGCGTGACCTGTCCACCCGGTGCAATTCAGGCCAACGCCCCGTGGTTTGCTGGTAAAAACAGGTCTCTCGCCCTGACGCAGCTGGCCCGACAGGCGGGGTTGTCATTTCATACACTGGATACCACAAAGCAGGTATTCAGCCAGTGGCGTTTACCGGTAGTGGCTGAACTTCGCGACGGCCAAATTATGGTGATAGAACATTTCAACGGCGAAGATACGCTGGATGTGTTTATCATTGCCGAAGAGGGACAGCGCAATCGGTTGACTGTTACGGAACTGCTGCCGGAAATCCACACCATCACCGCATTGCGCCCATTATCAGCGCTGAAAGACAGTCGGGTAGATCGCTACATTTCGCGCTTTAAGCCTGACTGGATGCGTGAACTGGTGTTAAAGGACATCCGTCCTTACCTGCCGGTAATGATCGCCGCATTTCTGATTAACGTCCTGTCGCTCGCCGGGATTATCTTTTCCATGCAGGTCTATGACCGGGTGATCCCGGCCCAGTCGTATCCCACCTTGTATGTTCTCTCAACTGGAGTGCTGGTCGCGGTGCTGTTTGGCTTTTTACTCCGCGAAGCGCGAACCCATATTATGGATCTGCTCGGTAAACGCGCTGACATGCGGATTTCCGATCGCGTGTTCAGCCATGCCTTGCGGCTGCGCAACAGCGCAGTGCCTCGCTCAACGGGAAGCTTTATTTCCCAGCTACGCGAGCTGGAGCAGGTACGTGAGATGATCACCTCCTCCACCATGTCGACCATTGTTGATCTGCCCTTTTTCTTTCTGTTTATTGTCGTGCTGGCATGCATTGCCCCACCGCTGGCGTGGATAGCTCCTGTCGCCGCCATTCTGATGATCCTGCCGGGATTGCTGTTACAGAAAAAACTGTCGGTGCTCGCCAACCAGGCTGCTCACGAATCCACTCTACGTAACGCCGTGCTAGTCGAGAGCGTACAGGGGCTGGAAGACATCAAACTGATGCAGGCGGAGAACCGCTTTTTGCAGCAGTGGAACAGCTACATCCGCATTACCGGAGAGTCCGGTCTGCGCACCCGCAAGCTGACACAGGGACTGATTGGCTGGGGAATGTCGGTACAAAGTCTGGTCTACGCGGCAATCATTATGTTCGGTGCACCGATGGTCATTGAAGGTACGATGACCACCGGGGCCGTGGTGGCGGCCTCCATGCTCGGCTCACGGATGATCGCCCCAATGGCTAACCTGTGCGGCGTGCTGGCACGCTGGCAGCAGGTCAAAGCGGCGAAGATGGGTCTGGACAGCATTATGCAGTTGCCCACTGAAACCCAGCACGATGAAAACCGGGTACATCAGGAGATCTTTCATGGCCACTATCTGTTTGAAAATGCGCATTTTCGCTACCACAGTGAGGACCAGCGCGTACCGCTGCGCATCTCGCGCCTGGAAATCATGCCAGGAGAACGGGTCGCCATCCTCGGACGTAACGGCGCAGGAAAATCCACTCTGCTACAGGCAATGGCAGGCGGCATAGACATTATTCAGGGCGATGTCCGGCTTGATAACCTGAGCCTGGCGCAAATCGATATGGCTGATTTACGCAGAAACATCGGATTTCTCAGCCAAAACGCGCGACTGTTTTTCGGGACGCTGCGCGAGAACCTGACCCTCGGCGCACCACATGCCAGCGATGCGCAGATATTTGACGCACTGGAAGTCAGCGGCGCAGCAGCATTTGTGAAGCAGCTCGCCAAAGGGCTGGCTCACCCTATTATGGAGGGTGGCAACGGTCTCTCCGGCGGGCAACGACAGTCAATTCTGCTGGCAAGAATGCTTCTGAGATCCCCCAATATCGTACTGCTCGACGAGCCAAGCGCATCGCTGGATGAACACACCGAGCGAGAGTTTATTCAACGACTGAACCTGTGGCTGGGCAACCGCACGCTGGTTGTCGCCACCCATCGCGTTCCGGTTCTCGAACTTGTCGAACGCGTGGTGGTGTTAAAAGAAGGTCAACTGGTAATGGATGCCCCGAAAGCACAAGCGCTGAATGCAAGCCGGGCTTCCACACAGACTCATGGTCGGGAGTGGAAAAATGAAAACCAATCCGCATGATGCCGCCATGGACGACCTCGATATCCGCCGCGAACACCGTTTTTCCGGTGCCAGCAGTATTATTCTGCTCAGCACACTGCTGTTTGCGGTATTAGCGATATGGGCGTATTTCGGCAAACTGGATGAAGTTTCCACCGGTAGCGGGAAAGTGATCCCCAGCTCGCGTGAGCAGGTGTTGCAGTCGCTCGACGGCGGTATCCTCGCAGAACTGACGGTGCGCGAAGGAGATAAAGTGCAAGCCAATCAAATTGTGGCTCGCCTCGACCCGACCCGTTCTGAATCAAACGTTGGTGAAAGCGCAGCCCGATTCCGCGCCTCGCTGGCCTCCAGCGCAAGGCTCAATGCCGAAGTCAACGATCTACCGCTGACATTTCCCGACTCGCTAAAAGCCTGGCCGGAGCTTATCGCCACAGAAACCCGTTTGTATAAAAGCCGTCGGGCACAACTTGCCGACTCGATGGTGGAACTGCAGGATGCGCTGGTATCAGTGAATAAAGAGCTGGCAATCACCCAACGACTGGAGAAAAGCGGAGCCGCCAGCCATGTGGAAGTGCTGCGCCTGCAGCGACAAAAAAGCGATCTGGGGTTGAAAATCACCGACCTGCGCTCGCAATATTACGTGCAGGCGCGTGAAGCACTGTCAAAAGCGAACGCAGAAGTGGATATGCTCGCATCTATTTTGAAAGGACGCGAGGATTCTGTTACCCGCCTGACGGTGCGTACCCCCATGCGCGGCATCGTGAAAAACATCCAGGTCACCACCATTGGCGGCGTAATTCCGCCTAACGGCGAAATGATGGAGATCGTGCCAGTGGACGATCACCTGTTGATAGAAACACGCCTGTCACCGCGCGACATCGCATTTATCCATCCCGGCCAGCGGGCGTTGGTGAAGATCACTGCCTATGACTACGCCATTTATGGCGGACTGGAAGGTGTGGTTGAAACCATCTCACCGGATACTATCCAGGACAAAGTAAAACCGGAAATTTTCTACTACCGCGTTTTTATCCGCACCCACCAGGACTATTTGCAGAACAAACTGGGACGTCATTTCTCTATCGTTCCGGGTATGATTGCCACAGTGGATATAAAAACAGGTGAAAAAACCATCGTCGACTATTTAATCAAACCGTTTAACCGCGCAAAAGAAGCGCTGCGCGAGCGGTAAATCGTTGAGGATAAGGGGTTGCAGGGGCTGGTCACGCATGTCACAAGTCTGTTATACTTACTGCAACACATTGGGGCTGATTCTGGATTCGACGGGATTTGCGAAACCCAAGGTGCATGCCGAGGGGCGGTTGGCCTCGTAAAAAGCCGCAAAAAAATAGTCGCAAACGACGAAAACTACGCTTTAGCAGCTTAATAACCTGCTAAGAGCCCTCTCTCCCTAGCTTCCGCTCTTAAGACGGGGATCAAGAGAGGTCAAACCCAAAAGAGATCGCATGGATGTCCTGCCTGGGGCTGAAGTGCTAAAACTAATCAGGCTAGTTCGTTAGTGGCGTGTCTGTCCGCAGCTGGCGTGCGAATGTAAAGACTGACTAAGCATGTAGTACCGAGGATGTAGGAATTTCGGACGCGGGTTCAACTCCCGCCAGCTCCACCAAAATTCTCCATCGGTGATTACCAGAGTCATCCGATGAAGTCCTAAGAGCCCGCACGGCGCAAGCCCTGCGGGCTTTTTTTGTGCCCTCAATTTGTCCCGCGAAGTCTGATGCCAACTAATTAAATCCGAACCTTTTAGGCACCTTGTTAGGCACCTCATAAAGCTTTATTGTTTTTGAGGTGCCTAAAACTATGGAAACCCGGCTATGGCAAGACAAACCAAACCTCTATCCGTTAAAGAAATCGAATCTGCTAAGCCCAAGGAAGCGGACTACGTTCTCTATGATGGTGATGGCCTTGAGCTACTCATCAAATCCAGCGGCAGCAAAATCTGGCAGTTTCGCTACATTCGACCTGTTACCAAGAAACGTGCGAAGAAGAGCATAGGCCCCTACCCGTCAGTTACCCTTGCCGATGCCAGAAGCTACAGGGCAGAGTCTCGCTCTCTCCTTGCGAAACAAATCGATCCACAGGAACATCAGCAAGAACAACTTCGCAGTTCGCTGGAAGCCAAAACCAATACTTTCCAACTCGTGGCTGAACGTTGGTGGAATGTGAAGAAAGCCAGTGTGACAGAGGACTACGCAGAAGATATCTGGCGCTCTCTTGAAAGAGATGTCTTTCCTGCGATTGGCGACGTTAGCGTTACAGATATTAAAGCTCACACACTGGTTCAGGCCGTCCAACCGGTTCAGGCCAGAGGAGCGCTGGAAACCGTCCGTCGCCTGTGCCAGCGCATTAATGAGGTCATGATCTATGCCCAAAATACAGGTCTGATTGATGCGGTGCCTAGTGTCAACATTGGCAAGGCCTTTGAGAAGCCGCAGAAGAAGAACATGCCAAGCATTCGACCGGATCAGCTACCTCAACTGATGCAGACAATGCGAACAGCCAGCATTAGCCTTTCCACACGCGGCCTGTTCATGTGGCAACTTCTTACTATTACCCGCCCTGCCGAAGCGGCTGAATCTCGCTGGGAAGAGGTAGACATAGAAGCGCGAGAGTGGAAGATTCCTGCAGCACGCATGAAAATGAACCGCGACCATACTGTTCCATTGTCAGATGAAGCAATTGCGATACTGGAGATGATGAAGCCGTTAAGTGGAAATCGAGAATTTATCTTTCCCAGCCGCATCAAGCCAAACCAGTCGATGAACAGTCAGACCGTAAACGCATCGCTAAAACGCGCAGGTTTTGGTGGGGTGCTCGTTTCACACGGACTGCGATCTATCGCCAGTACAGCCCTTAATGAACAAGGCTTTCCACCTGATGTTATTGAGGCAGCACTGGCCCACGTGGATAAGAATGAGGTTCGTCGTGCTTATAACCGCAGCGATTACCTCGAGCAGCGTCGTCCAATGATGCAATGGTGGGCTGACTTCGTTATGGCTGCTGATCACGGAAATATGATTGGAGATGGCATTCGAGGTATAAGGCTTGTCGGCTAATACACGAATAAGCGCTTCATAGGGAGCGCTTATTCTTATTATCCAAATTCACATAAAAGATTACTACAACTGACCAGTTCTTTTTTTTCTGCTTACAGTGTCCTCGAAAGCCTGCTTCACACTTTCAACATTTGTAGACCACGATTTTAAAATAGTATCGGCTAAGGCTTCCTGACTGGTAGTTGGCATTCGGTATTTTTTATCGTGCTTATTAACAATCAATTTTGACTCCTCTATAAATAGCCACAAAGGTTCAATGAGAACATTCACCGCTGCAACTTTACTTCTCCATCCCTCTTCAGGAGCCAAATCATTTATAAGTTCCACCAGTTTTTCCTGAATAGGTCGATACATTTCAGATTTTTTTACCCCACCTTTTCTTCCTGATCTATTCTTGGTAGATAAAAGTTTAGTTTGTTTATCTATAGAGATCTTATACCAAACCATCCCCATGCTTTTATCAAATAACTCAGATGCTTTTTTAAATGCTTCAAATGCAACATCCTCACTATCTGACATAATTAATCGACCCAACTTATAGCACTTAAGAGCATATCTAAGTTGTAGTTTAAATATTTCATCTATTGAGGGATACTCAGGAATATTAACAGCGACTTCTTCGCAAATAATACGAGCCTGCAAATTAACCCAGTACTGACTAAGAAGGTTATCTAACTTTATGCTTTCCTCTTCCCTCGGAAAGCCCTTATGAGATTCAGTGTATCCATGCTCTTTTAAATAAGAAGGCGAATATAACAATATCCCGGGACCAAACTTTTTAGAGTTCCATACCTTTTCCTTCATCATAGTCATCTCAGCCTGCATATCTGCATGCTCTTCATCCAACATGCCAGCATACATACACCACCCACAGTCATTCATTCCACGGGTAAGATCACTACGTTTTCGTCTAATTTCTTCACAAAATCTTTAATAAAAAACATTTAACCCCACAATATCAACAAGTTAAACGCGTTAAAAATAAAGTTCTGCTAGCCGTATTTTTTTGATGAATCCTTGCAGCTATTCTTTGCAGCAACCAAACTGAACTAACAAGAGGCAAACAAGTATGAACACTTCCTCATCAGTCAGGATACTCCGCTTACCTGCTGTTATCCATAAAACAGGTATCTCACGAGCCACAATCTACGACTGGTTGAACCCGAGGTCACCACGTTATGATCCAACTTTTCCTAAAAAAAGAAAGCTTGGAACACAATCTGTTGGATGGCTTGAATCAGAAATTGATGAGTGGTTGTTACATCGTAGTCTCATTAATTAATTCTAAAGAGGAGTTAGATAGGATGTATGTCTAAAAAAAACAGCTCAACGCAAAATAAAGAACTTGGACTAAAATTCCAGACACTTCCCACTTTTGCACAACGGTTAATAAGCTACATACATTATAAAACAGGAGCCGCCGCTGAACTTATTTTAATAGTGCTACTTGGGGTAATGACACTTGCCTGCCAGGACAAATTTGATGTTCAGCTTAAAAATGGGAGAACCTTTACATCACTATATCTCATGCTATTGGCACGCTCAGGTAGCAGGAAATCAACGGTATTCAGGCTATTGATGGGGATAATTTATCAACTGGAAAAAGAGCTGCGAAATGATTTTCTGTTAAAAGAGAAAATTCATAAGCTTAAACTAGTATCCTGGGAAACCGAGCTAAAGGAGCTTAAAAAACAATTTGGCAAAGCTGTTCGTCAGAAGGCTGATGTAACTGAAGCACTTGAGGCGTTGGAGGAGTGCCAAAGAAGAAAACCATCAGCTCCAGAAAGAAAGTATCTTACAAAAAACGATTCGACAAGTGAGGGACTTAGAAAGGCATTAGCACTGGGTTCTCCATCATTGATGCTCGGTTCTGATGAAGCTGGAGGGGTGTTTGACAGCAATCTTTTTCGCAATATATCAGTTCTCAACTCTCTTTGGGGAGAAGGGAGAATCTCTGACAGCAGAGCATCTCGTGACAGCTACGATGTTGATGATGTCCGGCTAACCGTATTGCTGTTGTTACAGCCTGAATTATTTAACGACTTTATAAGTAAGCAGGGGAAAAAATTAAGAAACTCAGGATTCTTAGCCCGTTTATTATTGATTGATCTGGAGCAACTCCCTGAACTATGTGACATCCCTGAAGCGTGTTCATGGTCTGATGAACCAGGACTTGATGGTTTTTTCTCTATTCTCGTTAAGCATTTGCAAGACGGGATAGAGCGTAGAGAAAAAAATGAAGAACGTATCTGTATTACTTTATCTGTAGAAGCACAGGCTGTATGGGATACACAAAGCCAAAGAATTACAGAGCTTATGAAACTAGGAGAGAGTCTGCACTACTATGATGATTTTGGTGCCAGATTTATGGAACAAACAACAAGAATCGCAGCAGTAATGCAAATGTTTATTACACCCGATTCATCGATAATTACTAAGGATACTTTTATGTCAGCATCTAAATTAATGCAATGGATTCTTAATCATTCAATCATTAAGGTTGATTCTACCCGAGAGCCTACAAGGGCTGAAAAATTAAAATGGTACCTTGAGGATAATCTTGTTAGTAATGGTTCTTACGACTACAAAAGGAATGACCTCATTAAAAAAGGTCCATATTCGATCAGAAGTTCAGAAAACCTGATGCCTACTTTAGAACAGCTTGAATCTGAAGGAGTGGTGCAATTATTCGAAAGGAATGGAATTAATTATGTAAAATTTATTGGTTCAATAATGGAACCTAAAGAACTAGCCGAGAAGACCAATATTCCTTTAATAAACTCGGGGTCAGTTGTAATGAATAAGCTCCCTATATCTAAATAACTTCAGAGTAGTTTTATTTTTTTATCTGATTAATGTTTTGACGTTAATATCAGTAACACTGCGGCTTTTGTTTAAATTATTGTGGAGAACAATTCATGAGTTTACCTGGTATATGTAATATACCTTCATCCATGTTCTAATTTTATACCTACATATCCCTTGCTAGGGATTATATCCGATATCACATGGGTAGCCCTCACGCTACCCATTATCCAAAGATTATTATTTACATACTTAAGGATTATTATGGAATCACAATATTCACTTACCAATGAAGAAATCCATGACTTGGTAGAAATAGCCTCCAGAAAGTATAGATCGCCTATTGACCTCAATATTCTCAACCCACTGCTTAACATGGTCTACGGCACACTGGAGCAGAATAACCGAATACTAGGTATTCGTACTGACTCGAGATTCGCCCAGTCTCATGTACCGGGAGAGCCTGATCTACCAATATGCTTCCAGCGCGATGATGCGCAGGCAATCACGCGCTTCTACGAGTCACTGAAAAGCCAGTTACGAGCGGATCATAACCGGTCCAGAAGACCGGGAGATCCGACATTACCATCTTATGGATGGTGCAGGGAACGTGATACAAGCGAACATCCCCATTACCACCTGATGTTGTTGTTTAATGCAGATGTGTATGGGTACCTGGGCAATTACCAAGAACTCAATGCTAAAAATATGGCAACCCGAATACAGAAAGCCTGGTGCAGTGCTGTAGGGCTTGCTCACGAAGATTACGCAACATTAACTGAATTCCCACCAAATGCTGTTTATAGGTTTAGCATCTTCGATGCTTTGGATCGTAACCCAGTCTACTGGGATTTCCTGATTCGACTGGCGTATCTGGCGAAAACCAGGACCAAGGATATTCACAGCGGTTACCGCAACTTTGGCACAAGCCAGTGTCCACGCTTAAGCGGATTAGCCTGTTAATAGCACTCTGGGTGAGGTATTCATCCTCACCCTATCCATTAACATAATTGATACATTTCTCGGTAAAAAATTCGATAAAATGTCTCGGTACCCTGCTACAACCTGCTACATGTAGCAGCTGTAGCAGTCTCCAAAGGTCGGAATATTCGTTTTGGGTTAAGTATGAGGCCATCTAAACCGACCCGCTTGAATGTCCAGAATTGCTGAACGTTTTGTAATTTTAACAACGTTCATTGCGGCCGATTGGCGGTAGATATAGTCAATCTCACCCTGAGAATTACACTTTTAAGTGATTCAGGGTATGAAGTAGACGTTGCTAGCATCCGTTCGTGTTAACCAATGGGGCTCCTCTCGTTCTATCGCTCCTTAATTACAATGCATATTAAGTAAAAAATGACAGAACATAACTTCACGTTCCCCTCTTAACCTGGTTTCTGTACAAACCCAAAGATTGTCCGTAACGGATTCTTCATCAATTTTTACAGCTTGGCCGTCTTTTTTGTAACCGACATAGTCTGTTTTCGAAATAAACTTGTGATATCCCATCGCAAGAGTGCTGAAATCTTTAACATCACAATAGGCAACCATGAAGACAGGGCTTAGGGCTTCAGCATCGTAACCAGATACTTTGTTGAGATGTTCGACTATAACTGTCTTGTTAAGCGAAAAGAGGCGAAATGCCTCGAAAATTGCAATCCGTCTGTTTTTGCTGTCGGTAATCAAACCATCACTCTCACCGGGGCTTTTTCCTGATTCAGAGCTGCCGGTACGTTTCTGATCGCGAAAACCAATTCTCGCCTCAGCCATTCGCATATCAACAAGAGAAGCAAACCAGTCGTTGATGAGATCTTCATGAATAATTTTATTGAGCTGTCCATCAGTGCTCTGCTGGCTTTGAAGGTTCTTTTTCCTCAAAAGCAACTCACCAGCCACCTCAGTAATTACTTTTCTCAAAAACATCTCTTTCGAACGGCCACCTCCAGTAATCTGTACATAGTCCTCGAAGCTGCCACCGGTAATACGTAGGTAGTGCTGTCTGAGTTGATCAATACTGCGCTGACTAGATTCTGCCATTGCATGGACGATGTCGAGAACAGAGTTCTGATTAGGAAGAGCTTGACTGAGCTGGGTAATCAGATCGGCCAGCCCCACATCATGTTCACTGAGAATGAGATTACACTCTCGAAACTCATTAATGATTTGAGACGCAACAAGGGGTTTACCTCGTTGGATAAGACCTTTGCAATATGGCAGGAGGATTTCCCGTGTTCGGTGCTGCTCCCCCGTGAGTTTTCTCCAGTATTCATCCGCCCGCTGCTGATCGCCGACCTGTATCATGACGTCAAGCACCATGGCTACCCAGCTTGCAGCCATCTGATCCGGTGTAATGCTGCTTGTCTGCTCCAGAAACTTATTCAGAGCGCGGCGACGCGCGGCTTTATTCTGGCTATCTGACAGCTCGGCTATATGCCCTCTGAACAGCGTAAATGCGAAATGTGGCGCGTTGACCTCTGCGCAAAGAGCTTCCATATATCGTACCGTTTTGCGGGGCTCAATCTGACAGAATGCTATTGCGATGATATAACGACGGAACTGTTCACATTCCCTGAGTTGGCGACGGACTATTTCATGCCCCGGTAAGCCGGTCAGGCCATCAGGTAAAGAGATACGTAACACTACTTCTTCGAAGGCATGAGGAGCTTCGTGACCGGAAAGGTAGGCTGACAAAAGGCTGTATTTATAGTGATAGGTTTCCCATCGGTAGATAGTTTCTTTGAACTGTATGTGAGAGGGACCTCTGAAACGTTCAAGCAAGGGTTTTGCAGCAGATAGAACTCTTTCGGCAAGTTCCATATGACCATTTTCACAGGCATGAATAAATGCCGTTTCCAATGATTTTAGGCCAAGCTTTTCGTCACTGAGGTCCTGTCGGTCGAGAATTGCATCATGAAGAACCTGCCTTCTTTCATGGTTATTACAACGTTCAAGCAGGATATACAGTGAATCAAGCGGAATCATGTCGATACAGCGTTCCGTAAACTCATCGTACTTTGATGGGGGAAGGATATTCACAAAAAGGCTAAAAATTTTCCACAGGTCTGCTGCCTCATCATTAAGAACAGCGCTGAAGAGATAGCATCTCTCCTCATCATGACCGAATCCAAGCGCGCACACGATGTTTATGATGCGCTGCCACACGCGCGAGCGCTCTTCTTCTTCCAGCGGACCTTTAGAGATTAGCATCAGGAGTTGCAAATACTGGCAGATAGCTGATACAGCATCAAAGCATCGGTCATGCTTGTAGGTCAGCACGGTAGTCCAGCTATCATATCGACTAGAAAGCCGCAGGATTTCATTAATTCCAATAATTTTTATCAGGCTTTGCCAAGGTAGAAGCGCAAAGAAATTGTCAGATTGCAAATCTCGTCTACGCGTAGCAATGCATTCTGTGAATGCATTGCTATAAAAGCGAATCAGGCATTCACCCAGTTGCGGCAGCAAGTCATGATACGCAACATCTGTAGATTCGAGTCGCTGAATAAGCCAGAGCCCGAGGTGGTATACACTCCTTTCCCTGATATGTGAAATGCGCCGTTCATATTGCTCGGGGATGGTTTCAAGGAAGGCAGAGGCAACTGCAGCTACGTGCTTATCTTCAAGCTTGTGCATAAAACAGGTTAGCGCCCTGTACTGGAAACCATCTGTATTAAGCAACGTAAACAGTCCACTGTTGTCGGCAAGATAAAGAGATACGTTGAGTAACTTCAGACCGTTATCTGATCGATTTTTTATGGTACGGACATACTCTCTCACCAGCACGTCGAGAAACAACTGGCTCAAGTCATCGGACATATCATGTCGACGGGTCACGGACAGCGGATACTCCCGATTAGTCAGATGATAAATTGCAATCTCACAGGCTTCAGGCCTCGATAGTAAAAAGAGGATGTATTTGCAGTTGAAGCGGAGAGGGAGAGCAATGAAGAGCAAATACTTTAGCGCTTGACGTGACTCGACCAGTGAAAGTAGGTTGAGCGCAAACGGTTTGGTAGTTAGTGAGTGATGATCGATGAGTATTACATGGTTAAAGCACGCCTGAATGAGCCAGGACAAGGCTCCCATTGGATCACGCCAGCTTCCCCAATTCTGCAATTGTCCTAGAGCAATTATTTCGGCAGGATCGTCAATGTCAGGAAAATGGTAGGCATCATCCAGCGTCTCCGCAGTCCTCATTGTCAGTGGAGCAGGTTCATCTGGCTCATCGGTTTTATCCAGCATGATACTTTCACTGCCAATGTGTAGGTTAATTTCCAACGTGACAGGCTGGATCAGGCGCGCAAAGTCATATGAATTTACGGCCTGCTTGTAGATTGTTCTGAGTGGATAACTGAACTCAGGTGCCGTCTTCACCAGCAATTCAACCTGACGCAAGAATTGGTCCGTTTCATTTTCATCAAGCAAGCTGAACTGCACCGGAACAATTGAATGACTTAATACGCGCACGCAAAGCATCCATTGGCGAAAAGCTTGTTCAGGAGAATGACGTCTCAGAAGACACTGCCAGAGATAGGCGCTCTCCAGTCTGGTAAACCGATGTTTTTCAGGATAAATGGCAACCTTCCCGCCCTGCTGAACTGCGCCGGGAAAGAGACGATCAAGAAGAATATTCCCCAGTTCTTTACTTATAAGAGCAATGAGCTGAGCCTCCTCCATCACGAAATGAGGTTGAACGTAACCCTTCCGACCAAAGCGAATATTCTGCAAAAGGTTTGTTACCCGAAGAATATCCTCAATGCTCTGATCCAACGGCTTAGATTGATGCGGTTCACTGCAGTGAACCGCAGCCCATCCTCCGGGAAATGAAATGAATCCCCCAGCTTCAAAGAATGCCAACGAATATTGGGTGCCAGAGTAAAGATCTGAGCCTTCAGAACGCGGCCAAGATAATTCTCCCGCAATCAACGCGGCCACGTTGCACCGGTTTAACTCGGGTGTCGCAAGCGTTGCGTCAACCAAAAAAAGGGCAAGCGCATAGGCCTGCTGGTGTTCGAAAAGATTGCCATTACCGTGCGAAACTTGTCCTGAATTATCATTAAGTAACTTGAGAAGAAACGCCCAATTTTCTGAATGTGAAGTGTCCATTTAATGTCTCTGCCCCATCCGTATTTTAGCCAATATTACTGGCTGAACCGCTGCTGGGTCATTGTTATTTTCACCTCATGCAAACACCATACGAACCAATTGTTACGATAAGACTATTGAGCTCTTTGCCTCTAAGGTTCGCAATGTATAGGACTGCACCTTCTGGACGTGACGTTTCAGGTATGGTTTACAGGGAGGTTATGAAGTACAGCTCGCCCTGAATATAAGCGCTGCAGCATTATGCTTCTCCTAGTTGTTAACCTGCCCCCCGCTGCTTAACACACCACGATGTTAGTAATTGCTCCAACAGATTTGATAGCAATTATGAACTTCTGTAGCTCGCTCGTAGCGGACTCAGTACACCACTCTGGCCGCAAAGTGCCAGATATAGTCATTCACACCTCAGTTTATGTGACCAAAATCGGTATGGAACTACATTTCTATATCGCTAATGTGTTTGAATGAGTTGCTTTTTAAAGAGGTCGAGGCTGTCACAAAGGTCATTGCAAGATACAGATATGATCATTTCATAGTTCAGAGGTGGCATAAGCACTAATGATTAAAAGAACGTTCAAAGAAATTCCTGATGGAAAAAGTATTGAAGCCGACCAGCAATCATTCTTGACTGGCTTGGGCTGGTCCCAAGGTGCTACATGGGACGATTTACTGCAATCGAAACGTGTATTGATAATTTCCGAAGCAGGTGCAGGAAAAACCTATGAATGTCGAACACAGGTGGAGCATCTGCGTGCTGCTGGCGAATACGCATTCTTCGTTGAATTAGCGGCCTTGGCGACCGAAGATCTTCGTAGCCTGCTCGATGGAGATGAAGAAGCCCGTCTGGACGCTTGGCTTACTTCACAGTCCGAGGTTGTGACATTTTTCCTTGACTCGATTGACGAGCTGAAACTGACGTTGGGCTCGTTTGAGCGGGCCCTCAAACGACTGAAAAAGTGTATCGGAAATCAGCTTCACCGGGCGAAGATCGTCATCACGACACGACCGGTCCCTTTCGACGAACAACTGGTTAGAAGCATACTACCTGTTCCTCCTTCGCCATCCTTTGAATCCAGTGAAGAGACATTTGCGAAGATTGCAATGGGCGAGCATCAGGGTCAATACAACAACAGGAAGAGGAGCCAATTGCCTGATTGGCGGTCTGTAGCCTTGATGCCGCTGTCGGACGAACAGATAATCCAGTTTTCTAGAGACCAAGGGGTGAATGACCCCGAGCTTCTTTTGGGAGATCTGCGGCGTCGCAATGCCCAAGAGTTTGCACGGAGGCCTCAGGACCTCATTGAGTTATGCGCGGACTGGCGTGAGCACAAGCGTATTCGAACACATCGAGATCAGGTTGCCGCTAATGTCCGCGTGAAGCTGCTTCCTCGCGATGAAAGACCCGAACTTGCGGAATTGTCAGTCGATAAAGCGATTGAAGGAGCTAGCCGGCTCGCACTTGCAGTTCAAATGACTCGTCGTCTAACCATCCGTCATAGTGCAGCATCTGACGTTGTCGACGAGGAAGCAGCTCTAGATCCAGCAATCATCCTGTCCGATTGGCAACCGAATGAACGAAAAGCACTTCTGGAACGACCACTATTTGGTTTCGCTTCATATGGCCGTGTGCGCTTTCACCATCGCTCGGTTGCTGAATACCTTGCTGCGGAGCGCCTAATAGCTCTGCAAACGCAAGGTATGCCGTTTAAGGCTCTCATACGGCTTCTCTTCGCAGAGACCAAAGGAAAGACAATTGTTCGTCCCTCTAAACGGCCTGTGGCAGGTTGGTTAGCGTTGCAGGAAAATAGGATATTTGAACTATTGCGAGACAATGAACCCGCAGTTCTTTTGGATGAAGGCGATCCCGAATCGTTAACACAAACGCAGAGGAAACAAGCACTTCGTGCCTATGTGAATCTTTATGGCCCAGGGGGATGGAGAGGTCTTCGAGTTCCTGACATTCAGGTCCATCGTTTTGCATCAAGAGAGCTGGCAGAAGAGATCCTGCAGCTCTGGCGTGGTGGAGTGCAGAATCCGGATGTGCGGGAAGTCCTTATTAGTCTCATTGAAGCGGGTCATATCGAAGACTGTGCTGACATTGTATTCGATATCACTCAGGACTCCTCTGCACCTGCTATTGAGCGCATAACCGCTTTTGATGCGCTCGTTGCTCTTGATGACCATAGGCTCCACGAAATTGCTCTTAGTATTGCATGCGCCGATGAACTCTGGCCTGACGATGTTGCCCAGGGGGCCACTCTACGTCTTTTTCCAAAATACATGTCGGTTGAGCAGCTTTGTCAGACTCTTCGGTGGTTAAAGCGAGAAAAACGCAGTGTAGGCAATTTTAACTGGCAGCTTCCACGGCTAATAACAGCATCGCCTTTCGACGTTATAACTCTTGAGAAGCTACGCGATTGCCTCGTTATGTTGGTTTCTGAGGGGTTAAAATGGCGAACAGAGTGGCCGCATATTACGAGTGAACGACCATACCTCTGTGAGGCGCTTGCGGCGACTTGTGAGCGCGGCCTTGATATCAGGCATGGAGACGAGTGGCTGTATGCCAGTACCCTTGCTTTGCGATTGCATCATCAGGACCATAGCAACGACGAATCGATAAAGTCACTTTGCAAACGACTTTCCACTCTGAATGGAGACGATAATAGTCGTCTCTTCTGGGTAGAAGACGCTTTTCTTCAGTCGCTCAATGAATTCAAAACCCCCTGGGAACGGCTTGCAGAAATCACCATACATGATGGACCAGTCCAACTCAGGGCTGATCGGGATCTTAACTGGGTAAGCAGAGCACTTGGCGATACGACTCGCGAAAACGGTGAACGGGAGATGCTCTTAGAAGCAGCCATTCGTTTGTCGCCGGATCGTGATAATTCGAAGGAACACATTGAAGGGCTTAGACTGCTCGTAGCGGATCAGCCTTTATTTTTGCGAATGCTTGATGATTGGCTGAAACCATCAAAATACGATAAAGAGCGTCGCCGTTGGGAGAAAAAGCATGCCGAGCGGAAGAAGCAAGAGGAACGTCGAAAGGCCAAGAATCATGCCAGTTGGGTTCAGTTTTGGAGGAAAATTGCTAATCAGCCTGAAGACGCATTTTCGTCTGGGCAAGGTTGGAACACCGCTTGGGACCTTTGGCGAGCAATGAGTCACGATGGTGATGACAGCCGATCCTCCGGCTGGAATCGTCACTTTATTGAAAAGCAATTCAGCCCACAAACGGCTGATAGGCTGCGTTGTGTTTTGATGAGAATCTGGCGCGAAGATTACCCAACCCTCCCCAGCGAAAGACCAGAAAGTGAGCGAAATACGTTCCTTGTGCGCTGGCAGCTTGGATTAGCTGCGATCTATGCTGAAGCAGAGGACCAAAGCTGGGCAACTAAGCTAAGCAATGCAGAGGCTCATTTGGCGGCACGATACGCCCTAATTGAGTCTAATTGCTGCCCAAAGTGGTTAGAGTCCCTGGTATGCGCACATCCTAACGCCGTGGAGCAGGAGCTTGGAAATGAACTGTCATGGGAGTTGAACCTGCCGCCAGGAACGTATGGCTATTTGAGCCTGATTCAAGGAATTGGCTATGCGTCAGAGAGAATTGCGAGACTATTTCTACCACGGTTTGAATCTTGGCTGGATACTGGGGACGACCAGATATGTAGTGTTGATAATGTTACCGCAATGGCTGAAAGGGTACGGCAAATCACGCGGATAATCTTGCAGTATGGCGATGCCGGAGAAATAGAGAGGCTTCGAGAATGGGCACTTCAAAGGATGGAGCAACAATTGCCGTTTGCGCTGCGGCTAGTTTGGCTTTCGACCTTAATGCGGATTGATTCGCAGGTAGGTGTCGAGGTACTAGAAGGTCAGATCGATATAGTGACGCCAGACGAGCGATCAGAAGCAGTAACATGGCTAGCCAGTCTCTTTGCGCCTTGCCATGGCTCAATTGACTTAGGAAGCGAACGCTTCACGCCACAATTGCTGCTACGGTTACTGCGTCTCGCCTATCGGCATGTTCGAATTCAAGACGATGCGCATCACGAAGAGTCCTATTCACCGGACACTCGAGACAATGCAGAACAGGCACGTAGTAACATTGTAGCTGCAATATTCAACGCGAAGGGTGAAGAGGGCTTGGCCGCTAAGCTCGAAATGGCTAGGGATCCTTTGTGCGCGCATTTCAAGGATCGCATTTTTGCTGTGGCAGAAGAAAATTGGGCGCAAGAGATTGATGCAGAGGTATTTGATGAGGAGCAAGTGCTAAAGCTTGATCGAAGCGGAGAAACGCCTGCCTCAACAAATGAAACCATGTTTGCAATTATGAAAGATAGATTGTCTGACCTCGACGACCTTCTTTTAAGTGATGTTTCACCGCGAGAGGCTTGGGCAGAGATATCAGACGAGAAGGTCATGCGTCGAGAAATCGCGCGCGAGCTAAGGCATGCATCGAACTCAATCTACACGGTAGATCAGGAGGCTGTGACTGCCGATGAAAAGGAAACTGATATACGTCTCCGTTCTGTTATTTCTAAGCATGAGGCAGTGATCGAACTCAAACTTGGAGATGGACGAACAGCAAAAGATTTACGAGATACAATAGAAAATCAATTAGTTAGAAAATACATGGCTGCAGAATACAACAAGTCGGGAGCTCTGCTGGTGACTCTTGCAAAAGACCGCCAATGGAAGCATCCAGTTGAAAAACGCATGATCAAAGCAGATGAATTATTATCGCTTCTTATTGAAGAAGCTCAGAGAGTCCAGGAGGTTTTGGGAGGAGGTACTTATATATATATTCACCTTCTTGATTTGCGCGCTAGGTTGCCTGTCGAGTCTCAGGCTAAATTGTAAACTCCAAATGAATTACCATGGGATTGACGGACACCGACAAGCCATTAACCGACTAGTCACAGGGACGAACGTAATGAGTGTCCGTTCTTCACTCATTCAGCCTGTAAGAGATGCTAATGCAACCTGTTGCCAGAATCACCTATTGGGGTGGAGTCAGTCCAGTTTTAATAGTTCTGTTTCATAGTCACGTTTAATTAAGTACTAAGCAATAAAGTGTGGGTTTAAGGTAGTATAGTAAGACATCTTCATACCATAACCTCGCATTGTGTATCACACTAATTGTTGAAACTCCTTGAATGGTGATATCTAAATTTTTAATTAAGGAATGAAATTAAATGATTACAAGCGGCTACTTGATTGGACAGATAATTGACGAGTTCTCTACGTTAGGAGAACAGGCAAAGCTAAGGAATAGGCTTGGTTTATCTGATTTATCTGTCTTTAGTGAGAATTTTTTTAGAGACATATTAAACATCATTGAAGGATTAAACTTAGTCAATACCAATGAAGATAGAGCAAACGAACCGGGTATAGACTTAGGTGATGAAAAACAAAAAATAGCGTTTCAAGTTACCACTACGAAGACAAGCGGAAAGGTCATTAACACCCTAAAAAAAATTACCGATGAGCAAAGAAAAAAATATAATGTTTTCAAAGTTCTTATTGTTGGTGAAAAGCAGAATAGCTACTCCTCCGTCACCGAGGCGTTGAATAACAGAAATACCAGCGAAATACACGCATCAATTACTTTTGACCTAGATCAAGACATCATGGATCTAACTGACTTAGCTCGCAAAGTAATAGGACTTCCCCTACCAACAATTCAACGTTTGAACCGTCTTATTCAAGACCAACTGGCTCAAGTTAAGATTGAACTACAAGTCCCAGACCAAGATGGAAACTATGAGACTTCTGGTTATGCATTATGGGAACCTTTGCCTATCCCAACGTTAGGAGATGGCTCTTCCTTTGCCGTTTGGGAAATAAAGCAAAATAACGTGAGTCATGAACTTCTCGAAGAAGAGATTAGCTCTATAAGAGATGATATTGTAGAGCTCTCGCGACGTCTTCATAAGCTACCCCGCATCACTAGGGAGTTTTTTGCGATGCTTCATGAACGAGCAGAATATATGAGTTTTCGCTTTAAAGAATATCCAAGCCTCTTCCTTGACTCAGTTGAAAAAACATACCCGAATGCAAAAAATGAATTAGCTCTGCTACAGGCTCAAAACCTGCTATATATAAACGCCGATCCTTTATTATTTGATGACCACTTACCGGCTGAAATTGGGCTGCAAATAGGACTTCATGGTGACATCTTTCGTCTTGGATTTTTTAATTTTGTAATTGAAAATAGACTATCATTTCGGCAAGTGCTCGGGGAGTTAGATTTCTCTGCCTTCTGACTTACCATCAAGCTATCACCCTGCGTTCTTGAAAGCTGAGGTCTAGATTCTGTGTGACCAGGTTCCTCATGACTAAACGCCTTCAATGCACTGCCCGCTTTTCACTAATTGCGGGCATTATGCCCCTCTATCTAGGCATTGAAGTCGATGATACGCCAGAGATCTCCGAATCGATTGAAGTCTAAGATTATCAGGGCCGCTACAGCAACCCTATGCCAGAAACTGACATTTTACAAATGCACTGTTACTTCATAGGAATTAGTTAAATATCCTATTGAAATAAACAGCATTATATTATATTTTATTCCCATGTATATTTTCTCTTTTGAATAAGTTTATGAACAAAATGGCAAGTCTTGTAGGGTTAGGTTATGAAATGGGAAGAATTTAAACTTTCTTTATCGAAAAAAGATTTAACTGGCGTAGATTCTGAATTCACTGTTTCAACAAGGCGTTTAGTTTCTTTTTTTAAAGCAGATGGAGCCCATCTTAATAAATGGTGGGTTATGACATCGGTTGACTGGATGTGCCCGTGCTGCAAAAGGAAAAAATCAGAAATTGTTAGGTTAAATAAAAATAATTTTCTAACCTGCCAACTACACGAACATCATGATCATATGAAAGAAGTTGTAAAATCCCTTTTCGAGGAATTTTCAAAGAGAAAGCAGCGTATTGTTGCAGATGAACTATCTGAAAAATTTGCCATTAAGGCGGCCTTTTCATTATCGGCTTATGATAATACAGTTATATGTTTTGATTGTAATAAAGCAGATGCAGACGCAAAACGTTTAGTTAAGTGCCATAAATTCTTTTCATTCTCTCCAAGGGAGATCTCAGAGTTTATTTGTGTAAATCCTAATCATGAACACCAGATTAATGTAAAAGCTGCGAATGAAGTTTGGGCGCGAATAGAACCCATATTTAAAATACGCCTAAATCTCGCTAGACAATTCGCTGAAATAGCTGCAGAGAAGCAAGACTGGTATCAACCATCTGAGAGAACGGCAAAACAGACTGAGCGAATTGCAAAACGATTATTTAAGTTGAATGGATTACATGATTTTGATGAAATAGAACCTGAAAGGTTATTGTATAACACCGAGCCATTTAAAGGTTCAAAAAATTCCTGGCGGATAAAAAATAATCCCGCAGCAAAAAAAATCCCTTTAGCTAACGATATAGCACATTTATCTGCTGTTAGAGGTAAATATTGGAACAGATATGATGAAGAATGGGTGTGTCCATGCTGTCAGCGAAAAAAATATAGCTGCGTTAGACCATCTAAAAAAAATCAATGGGTTCTTGAAGTAAAAAAAGTCCCATTGTTTTATGAGAGTAATTCTAAAACCAATCACCATGAAATTGCAATGTGTATGGATTGTGTTGACGCAGCGATAAATTTAGGGCGTGAGGTTTCACACCTTATATCAAAAGGGATCGAGTTTCCTAGTTCTGTTATCACACTTGAAGAGCTTTCCAAAGTTATAGTTCCTCGCCTCCACTCAATGCATGCATTTCATAATAATTTAATAGAAACATTATTGCCTTCTATTATTAATAGATACCTTAATTTTATTGAAGATTAACTTAGTTTACTTCAATAAAATCACATTCAGAGACTCACAAATTCTAAGTGTTTAACGTCGAATTCTTGCTCATAGCTGCCCCTATTCTCTACTGTGGATGGCTATGTTCCAAAAGCGGATCATTCAGAACTATTGAGGTTTGAAGCAACGATGAAAAAATAAGTACAGCTGGCTTAGTCTGTTACGCCAGCTAGTTCCCCTTGGTTTGGTCATCTTAAGGTGATAAATTAAACCTTAAAATTCAAATAGTTGAATGCATTCCCATTATTGCTAATTTGGTCAAAATAAATTGTTACCTTGGGCTAGGACTGCCAACCTCTAAGGATTAATTTCGATAAATAGCGATCAGTAGCACACTGTCAAACTAGCAGGGTTCAAGCGGTGGACTCATAGTGTTACTTTATGTGTAAATACTGCTAGCATTTGGATTTACAAACTTGCAGAGGTCAAAATGGGACGTTCGGCCGACTACACAATCCAAGGTTTTTTGTATCAGTTTAATCTCACCCTCGCTGAATTGCTTAGGGCTTCAGACGAAGCGGAAATTACTATCGAAGGTATTGTCGAAGATATTGAGGTAGCGACCTTTTCAGGTACTAAAGCCATTCAGTGTAAGTACCATGAGACGAAGGAAAAGTACACAGCGAGCATTCTATATGATCCATTGCTTCAGATGATGAAGCACTTTAAGTCGAACCCAAGCGCAAAAATAAAATACCATCTTTTCGCACACTTCCCGAACATCCCTAAAATCGTCATCTCAACTGAAGATTTGAAGAGTGCTCTAAATTCTAAAAACAAAGAATTAAAAACATTGGTGGCGGAGGCTGCTGGTGTTGATGTTGATAAATTCCTAAAAGTATTTTCAATTACTGTAACACCAAAGTACGACGACTTGATGGAAGAAAATGTAAAACTGCTTGTTGATCTAGGCTTCAATCAAAATGAAGTAGATACGTTATTTTATCCAAATGCTATTCAAATCATTGCTGACCTTAGTATTAAACATGACGAAAAATTTAGAAAAATCACCAAGAAATATTTTTTTGAAGAATTACATCGTATTAGGACTACAGCGATCTCCCAATGGACTCTTGCATTAAAGTCGCGACAGAAGGTTTTGGAAGCTCGACGTAAACAGCTAAAAGAAAACTTGAGTGTAAATGTCAGACTGCGGTTTTTCGTTATATTTCCCTCCCTCATTGAGCAGTTTGACAACGAGATTGTTCTCTTTATTAAGTCGTTTATTGATAAATATCATTTTAAACAGGCGCATACGCACACTCCTATTTTTGTGCTCGATGTTCCTCAAAACTTATTTGAGGAAATTGCGGAGCGATTAATCGATAAGGATGTAATTCCAAACCTTGGATGTCCAGTAAAAAAATTCTCCGAGATCAGTTTTTTCCGTGAGCCAATCGTCGTAAGGGATAAAAAAGAGTTTGCCCTACGCTTTATTCGTTGGGATGATTATAAAAATCTTAAGCTTAAAGTTAAGGCAGATGATTTTTTTGTGATTGGGGATGGAGATATTACGGATTTAGATCTTCAAGATGTGAACCTTGAAGTCTTGGGTGCCGAAAAATTCATTGAAATCAGATATATGATGGGGATGAGTAATGCCTACTAAAATTGGAGCTGTACTTTCATGTGCGCCAGAAGCTGTCGTCGTTGCGGTAGATAGCCTTGAAGTATTCGAGAAATATAAAGAAACGCTTCAAGTTGGTCGCTTTCTGAAGATCGCACAGGGCAATCGCGATTTTACGATTGTAACAATTCGAAACATCAAGGGCACGAATACGAGCACTCAGGACGGAAGGCCTAATTGGAGTTTCCAGATTGAGTGCCAAGCGATAGGAACTTTAGTTGATGATAAAAGTTTTGATCGTAGTAGCCTTCTCTTACCAGTACCAACTGAACATGCTTTTATCGCAGAAAATGATTCTTTAGACAAGATATTCTCGGCAGATGGAGATCACGATCTCCCACTTGGCAAACTTTCCATGAATAAATCCATTGATCTTATGATCAATGGTAATAGATTCTTCAGCAAACATATTGCAGTAGTAGGTTCCACTGGTTCTGGTAAGTCATGCACTGTTGCTAGTGTGTTGCAGGGTATCGTTGGCATATCTAAGCATAAAAATAACAACAAGGGTATGCAAAATAATTCGCATATAGTGATATTTGATATTCATGATGAATATACAGCCGCATTCACTTTACATGCGGAAGAGTCTTTTACTCTGAGTCGATTAGATATTGATACGCTCCAACTCCCATATTGGTTGATGAATTCTGAAGAACTCGAAAGCATGTTTATTGAAAGTAACGAAGCGAACTCTCACAACCAAGTGAGCCAGTTCAAACATGCTGTTGTATTGAATAAGGAAATGCATAATCCGGATGTTCCTGAAGTAACTTACGATACTCCTGTTTATTTCTCGATCAGGGAGGTTTATCACTTCATTGAAAACCTGAATCGAGAGGTCATTGGTCGGCAACCTGGTGAGGACAAACCTAAATTAGCCAATGGGGATTTCGTATATGACCGGAAGATTTATTTCGAAAAAATCCACGATTTTGTAACCACTTCATCTGCCGCAGCGTCCAAGGCGACCAATGGGCCGTTCAATGGAGAGTTCAATAGGTTCGTTTCGCGGTTGGAGGCGAAATTGGCTGATAAACGTCTTCGGTTCCTTTTAAACCCGAAGAAAGCTGACGGGCAGGCACATGCTACTGAAGACTTCGAGACATTAATGAAGCAATTTCTCGGCTACCTCCACAAAGCGAATGTCACAGTTGTAGACCTGAGTGGGGTTCCATTCGAAGTTCTTAGCGTTACAGTAAGCCTGATCTCTCGCCTCATCTTTGACTTTTGTTTTCATTATTCTAAGTTGCAGCATGCCCAAAGCAAACTCAATGACATCCCGGTTATGCTAGTGTGCGAAGAAGCGCACAATTATGTGCCACGAGACAGTCACGCAGCTTATCGAGCATCCCGAAAATCCATCGAACGCATAGCAAAGGAAGGTCGAAAATATGGCTTAAGTCTTATGGTAGTGAGTCAGCGCCCCTCGGAAGTATCGGAAACTATATTCGCCCAGTGTAACAACTTCATTTCCTTGCGCCTAACCAACGATGCCGATCAGACCTACGTGCGACGATTATTTCCAGACAACGCCAATGCGATCACCGAGATTCTACCTAACTTAGCTCCAGGTGAATGCGTGGTGGTTGGTGATGCCGTGTTGTTGCCAGCAGTGATCAAGATGCCGCTACCGGTTCCAGAACCACATTCACAAAGTGTCAAAGTCCATAGTGAGTGGAAGGCGCCATGGCGCGATATTACCTTCACGCAAGTTATTGAACGCTGGAGAAAATAAGAACGATGACCGCCAACGCGATGGCGAAAATGTAACTATTGTCTTAAGACAATCTAAACGATAATTCCACGCTCAATCCAGATGACAGCGTTGTAAAAACTTACAGATATATATCATTTTCCTGAACATACCCCATTGACAGCAGAACCTCTCGGTTCTGCTGTTTTTGTATTCATTTTCAGAGGAGTAGTGATGAAAAAATCTGAAGGTTTGCAGTTACTACAGCGATCGCTTTCTGGCCTCCCACTTTGGGCATCGGAGCGTATTCTGCAGCAAATAAACCAACTTACTGACTATGAGCCAGTGATTGGCATTATGGGTAAAACCGGGGCGGGCAAGAGCAGCCTGTGCAATGCCCTGTTTGCCGGTGAGGTGTCGCCGGTCAGCGATGTGGTTGCCTGTACCCGTGAACCCCTGCACTTTCGTCTGCAGGTTGGCGAACGCTTTATGACGCTGGTGGACCTGCCTGGTGTGGGAGAAAGTGGTGCTCGCGATACTGAGTATGCCGGGCTGTACCGTGAACAGCTTCCCCGGCTCGACCTGGTACTGTGGCTGATTAAGGCTGATGATCGGGCGCTGGCTGTGGATGAGCATTTTTACCGTAAGGTAATTGGTGAGGCATATCGGCATAAAGTGCTGTTTGTTATCAGTCAGTCGGATAAAGTCGACCCCACCAGCAATAGTGATAAATTGTCCAAAGAGCAGAAACAAAACATCAGCCACAAAGTCTGCCTTCTGCATGAATTATTCCAGCCGGTAAACCCGATCTGTGCGGTGTCGGTCCGGTTGCAATGGGGGCTTCGTGTGATGGCAGAACGGATGATTCGTTACCTGCCGCGTGAAGCCAGTAGCTCGGTAGCGGTACAGCTCAGTGCGCCGCTTCGTACCGATGCCGTTAATAAAAAAGCATGTGACGATTTTGGTGAAACGGTCGGTTCGGTACTGGACACAGTAAGTTCCCTGCCCCTGATACCGGCCCCGGTTCGGACAATAATCCAGACTGTACGAGACACCGTGGTGTCGGTTGCCCGTGCTGTCTGGAATTTCTTCTTCTGAATATTAACTCGTTATTTCCTGAGCCCTGTTGCGATTTCGCGGCAGGGCTTTTTTGTCTTTGTTTTCCATCATGAGGAGTCTCTTATGACCCGTCTGGCTTCGCGCTTTGGTGCAGTAAACCTTATTCGTCGTGACCGTCCGCTAACTCGAGAAGAGTTATTTCGTGTTGTCCCCAGTGTTTTTAGTGAAGACAAACATGAGTCCCGGAGCGAACGATATACCTACATCCCAACGATAACGTTGCTGGACAGCCTGCAACGGGAGGGCTTTCAGCCGTTCTTTGCCTGTCAGACTCGCGTTCGTGACCCTGGTCGCCGTGAGCATACAAAGCACATGCTGCGCCTGCGGCGCGAGGGGCAGATAACAGGCAAACAGGTTCCGGAAATCATCCTGCTCAACTCGCATGACGGCACCAGTTCGTACCAGATGCTGCCGGGATTATTCCGTGCGGTGTGTCAGAACGGGCTTGTCTGCGGTGAGTCGTTTGGTGAGGTGCGTGTACCGCACAAAGGGGATGTGGTGAGTCAGGTGATTGAAGGGGCCTATGAGGTGCTGGGGATTTTTGACCGTGTGGAGGAGAAACGTGATGCCATGCGGTCGCTGATACTACCGCCACCTGCGCAACAGGCTCTGGCACAGGCCGCGCTGGTATATCGTTTCGGGGAAGACCACCAGCCGGTTGCTCCGTTACAGGTACTTGTCCCACGCCGCTGGCAGGATGAGAGCAACGACCTGTGGACCACGTACCAGCGGATTCAGGAGAATCTGGTTAAGGGTGGGCTCAGTGGGCGGAGTGCGAAAGGTGGGCGAACGCATACCCGTGCCGTACGCGCTATCGACGGTGACGTGAAGCTCAACCGGGCTCTCTGGGTGATGGCGGAAGCGATGCTGAACGGGTTTCAGTCCTGAGTTTGTTAGCGCTACGTTATTAATGGACATACCCTGTCCGCTTTGCCTCTGTTGCGTCGTATGTATTTTCACCGTTTTTATCGGAATGCCGCGCCGAGCCTGCTTCTGGTGGCAGATAAAAAATAGTTCATTCTGTGTCCATACCCTGTCCGCCCCCTTCTATAGAATTACTTTCATATTCAGTCATTTAATAATCACGGAGATTCAAGATGACACAGGCAGAGCGCCGTCATGACCGGCTGGCTGTCAGGCTGTCACTGATAATCAGCCGCCTAGTTGCTGGTGAGACACTGAGCATGGCTCGACTGGCGGCAGAGTTTGGCGTGTCAGTCCGTACCCTGAGACGGGATTTTCGCGAGCGACTGATGTACCTGGATCTGGAATATTGCCGGGGACAATGCCGCCTGCGCAGCACCAGCGGTGGCGTACAGGGTGAACTGGATGCTCTGATCTTTGCGCACCGGGCGGGGCTGGCCGATATCTTTCCTGGGCTGGACCGGCGTCTGGCGGGGATGCTGCTTACTGCCGAAGGGATGCCCTGTCTGGTGTGGCAGTCTCCACAGCCGATGTCACCGGCCATTTCACTGTTGTTTTACCGTCTTGTCAGCGCCATTACTGCATGCCAGCGGGTACTGCTGCTGGCCGACGGTGAACGTTGTGACGGACTGGCCCCGTACCGCCTGATATCACTCGACGGTTGCTGGTACCTCACCGGTGAACTTAACGGGCATATCACCGTACATCCTCTGACGGCCATTCATGCGGTGACAGTCCTGAACACCACCTTTACTCTGCGAAAACGTCTCAGCCTGTTAACCACTCAGGCAGGCTTTATCCGGGCACTTCCTCACTTCAGCTGTATCCGTGAAGTTTTGTCACAGACTGCCGATAACGGGGAATCGGGGTGAGCTTCGGTTTAATGATCTCTGTTAACAAGGAAAAACAATGACCTGGCATTACGAGAAAAATGGCGTACGTCACGACAATGTGACCGAAGACGACATCACCGGCCTGACTGTTCACGGTGAACTGACTGCCGCCACTCTGGTTTTGCGACAGGAAATGACGGAGTGGCAACCGGTCTCCACCATCCCGCTAGCTTCGGTGCTACTTCAGAGCACCATACACCAGCATACGTCCGCAGCCCCTGACGCTTCAGGGGCTTTATCAGGAGTCTCATAATGAAAAGAAAATCTTCCTCTGCAAGTGTGAAATGGAATTGGCTGGCACTGTCTGTCGCACTGATGGCCCCGACTGTAGCCCAGGCAACCGTCAAAACGGCGGTAGAAGCCAAGAGCTGTCAGTCAGAAAACAATACCTGTCCATATCCTTTCGACCTGTACAAAACTGACTCAGAGTACAAAAAGTCGTTTGATGAGACCATGAATCAGAATGGTTTACCGGCGATGCTCGACGAGATGAATGGTCCAGCGGGTCCGATGGAACCAGTAAAAATTGACGGTAAAGTCTACCTGAAAGGTTTTATGTGTGAAGACGGTAACTGTGGTAACCACAATCTGACATTCTTGTACCAGCCTGACCTCCATAACTTCGTGGGCTTCTACAGCAACGGTAAAGATGGGCAGTGGGTTAACACCCCAAGCGATGGTGAGCTGAAAGTATTACGTGCATTAGTCAATGGGACTGCGGAACCAACACACACGCCAACCGCCACTACCACGTCCAATGATGCACCACCAGCGAATACCATCTGGGAATTTACCGGGGGTAACGGTGACACTCTGTGGAACATGTGCGGCGGTAAACAGAATAGTTGTGTGATTGTTGGTAATACCAAACACGTGGCCGCTGTGTTAAATCACAAGTCTGCCAGTGGGTGTTCATTAGGTGATTTTTACATCATTGACAGGGATGACCGTTCCTGGCAACAGCGAGATACTGGAACCTGTAGTCCAAATGCCTGGGTGCGCAAAGGCTCCATTAAAGGTGGTCAATATCTGTCTGTTGACATCGGCGTCGGTGATGAAACTGTTATCCAGTACCCTATCGGTTACTGGTCAGACATGAAAGAGTTTTCTGGCCCAAACCGACCATCCTGGGAAAAAGCAAAACAAGCTGCTAAGCAGTAGTGTTATCGTTACGACACGAAACATACCCTATTTTTCCTTCCTCTCTTTCAGTCCCCTGTCGCTTTTGCGACAGGGGATTTTGCTTTCAAGGTACACCGAATGTCTGAACCTCAATGGTTACCACCGGGACCTTTCATCCGACAGCAGGCCGAAGCGATTACCCGCCGGTATCACAACATTGCTATTGAAGACGACCAGGGTGGGCACTTCCGTTTGGTGGTTCGTGACCCTGCTGGTCGAATGGTCTGGCGGGCGTGGAACTTTGAACCGGATGCCGGTGAAGGTCTTAACAGCTATATCCGGCAGTACGGCATCCTCACAGACGCCTCCACCCGCAGATCCAAATCATTCACCAGATGATGCTCATACCCCTGACTTTATTACATCAATACGCCAGCCATCATCGCTGGCGTTTTTTTTAACGGAGAAATTCCCATGACAACACAGACACAGTACGAGCTTGTACCTGCTAACGAACCAGAGTTTGAACTGACGGTAACGCAGGTACTTGACGAAGAGCGTATCAACTTCTGGCCGCAGCACTTTGGCACCATTCCACAGTGGATAACGCTGGAGCCGCGCATCTTCGCCCGAATGGATCGCTTCTGTGCAGGTTACAGCGGCGGTATCTGGTCGTTTTACACCCTCAGCAACGGTGGCGCATTTATGGCTCCCGATACTGACAGTAATGAGGCATGGACTCTGTTTAACTGCCTGAACGGTAATGCCGCAGAAATGAGCGCGGAAGCCACAGGTATCGCTGTCTGCCTGATTGAATACAGCCATCATGCCTGCCGTACTGAGTGTGACACGATGACCGCGCACTATTACCGCCTGCGGGACTATGCCCTGCAGCATCCTGAAGCCCACGCCATTCTGCACATCATCGACTGACCGGAGGAACAACGAATGAAACAGCTTTCCTTTTTACCCGGTGAGATGACGCCACAAGACCGGCATCTCATTCAGCGGGCGCTCAGGGTTCTGGACCGGCACCTGCATGAGCCTGGGGTGACTTTCACCTCCACCCATGCCGTCCGGGAGTGGCTGCGACTGCATATGGCCGCGCTTGAGCGTGAAGAGTTCCGGGTGCTGTATCTGGACAACCAGAACCAACTTATCGCGCATGAAGCGCTCTTCACCGGCACGATTAACCGCACCGAGGTCCATCCCCGGGAAGTGGTTAAACGCGCTCTGTACTTCAATGCCGCAGCAGTGATACTGGCCCATAACCACCCTTCCGGGAACACCACACCCAGCCAGGCAGACAAAACCCTCACACAGCGGCTGGTGCAGGTACTTCAGCTGGTGGATATCCGCGTCCCTGACCATCTGATTGTCGGCGGCAGGCAAATATTTTCGTTTGCAGAACACGGCCTGCTGTGAGGAACACTCATGAAAATTATCAGTCAACGTCGGGCGATGACGTTATACCGTCAGCATCCTGAGTCCCGCATTTTTCGATACTGCACCGGCAAATACCAGTGGCATAGCAGCATCCGTCATTACCTCGGTAAGGACATCCCGGATATTCCCGGCGTGCTGGCGGTATACGCTGAGCGCCGCCAGGACCGTAACGGATCGTATGCCTGCCTGATGAGTATCACTCTGAACTGACAATAAAGGAGAACAGTAATGAGCAACATCACATGGGGCCTGCAGCGGGATATCACACCGCGTCTGGGGGCCCGTCTGGTACAGGAGAGGAATCAGCTACATTATCTGGCTGACCGGGCCAGTATCACCGGTAAGTTCAGTGACGCCGAATGCCTGAAGCTGGATGAGGCATTTCCGCATTTTATCAGCCAGATGGAATCGATGCTGACCACTGGTGAAATGAATCCCCGACATGCCCACAGTGTTACGCTGTACCACGACGGTTTCACCTGTGAAGCCGATACCCTTGGTAGTTGCGGCTACGTATACATCGCCGCTTATCCCACTCAACGCTAATTATTTCCACGAGAGCCAAAAATGAAATCTCTACCTGCAATAACCCGGCGGGCGGCGAAGCCATGCCTGCCACCTGTGGTTGTCTGGCAAATGTTGCTGACCCATTTACTGGAGCTACACTATGGTCTGACGATAAACGACACACCGTTCAGTGACGATACCGTTATTCAGGAACACATTGATGCCGGTATCACTCTGAGCGATGCCCTCAACTTTCTGGTAGAAAAGTATGAACTGGTTCGTATCGATCGTAAGAGGTTTAGCTGGCAAGAACAGTCGCCATTTATTACCGCTGCAGATATTCTCAGAGCCAGGCGAGCGATGGGAGAAATGAGCACTTGAGTAGTATTAGTTTTCTTCCCATTACCCACCTTTTTTCTGAGCCAAAAGGGGTAAAAATATTTTTAGGCACCACATTAGGCACCATCGCAAAGTTGAACTAGATTTTAACATAATCAATTCAATGAATTACAAACCCAATTCAGACTCCGCCAGCCCAAAATTCTCCATCGGTGATTACCAGAGTCATCCGATGAAGTCCTAAGAGCCCGCACGGCGCAAGCCCTGCGGGCTTTTTTGTGCCCTCAATTTGTCCCGCGAAGTCTGAAGCCAACTAATTAAATCCGAACCTTTTAGGCCCATTGATAGGCCCAACGAAAAGCTCTATTGTTTTTGAGGGGCCTAAAACAACGGAAACCCGGCAATGGTCAGACAAATCACTCTCCGTAAAAGAAATCGAATCTGCCTGATTCGGGGAAACGAATCACGTTTTCTACGATGGCGATGCGCGGGGCTTTCGGGCGGAGTCCAGCACTTTTCTGGCGAAACAAATTGATCAGCAAGAACAACTCCGCTGTTCGTTAGAAGCCAAAATCAATACTTTCCAACCTGCACCTGAAATCACATAGGCTGGAAGGCTACATCAGTCGCCGTTTTAGCTGTTATGGCAACAGAGTTGCGAAAAACTTATTCTTGTTACTGAAGCGTGAACGGATACATAAAATGATCTACGGAACGCGGGAAGAGACCCGGAGCGATATTTTAAATTCCAACAACTAAAAATCCAAAATAAGATTCATTCTTTTCTGGACTCGCAATTAATCGGCATGTTACTTTAAAATGAATTGATTAATTCCTAACCGTTTCACTGCATCGTGCTGAGATGAGTGTCATTTTTTAAGAAAAGTAACCACATGAACACTGTCACCAGGCTTATTCTGGCATTCAATTTATTTATACCATTAGTGTCTCACGCTGAAATTCCTGACAAATTTAATAGCAGTTATCTTCTCGAGGGTTATCAGCTTTATAAAAAGGATCATAACACTATTTACCAACAATCCGCTCCAGCCGCATTTTCAGGATATGTAAGAGGAATAGCAACAGTTCTGACGGCTGAGAAAGAGATTTGTATTTCGGATACATTCGATATAAACCAGGTTTTCGATACCGTAGGCAACTGGCTTAAAAACAAACCAGAAGAAAGAAATAATCCCCCAGCAATGATAGTTGCTGAGGCATTGGTTGAAAAATACCCCTGTTCTTCTTAACTCATCAAAAGGCGGGTTTATACGTTGACGCCAGGTTTATAAACCAGTCGTTCGTTTTTAATGAGCGACTGCTAATCTATATTTCATATTATCTGACCCTTGACTTTAACTGCAAAAACCGCCTTTCTACTAAATACCACGACCCACTTGCCACAAAAAAAGTCAGTATCAATGACAACCCGAATGATAAATATGGATGCGTGTTATATAACCCTAAAGAATAAAGGAGCTGGATTACAGGGAAGTTATACAGATAGATACCATATGAAAAATCCCCTATTTTTTCAAAATTGAATCCCAAAGGGATATTCAAACAACAAAAAAGCACAGAGGATACAACAAGAAAATATTCACTCAAAAACCTCAACTCTTTCCCTTCCGCCAGCATATAACAAATAGCAGAAACAACTGCAATTGGTGGAATGAGTTTTATAAAATTTTTAACAATAGCAAACAATGCACCGCCGAAAAAATATGCCGCCATACCGACAAACTGTAACGACATCATCCTGGCATTAGGTGAATCACTGATACACCGGAAGTAAAACAGCCACGGGACAGAAACCAAACAGACCAAAGTAAAAGCGAGCATTTTATTCCGCACGTATATATAAAAAAAGATCGGCACAGATAAGTACAGGATGATTTCCGTTTTAAGCGTCCACAATGAACCATTGACAGCAGTTAATGGATTATCGACAAATATACCGGGCAAAGCCGGATGGAGAAAGTTCATAAATACTGCATTTGCCACAATATATTTTAATAAATCGAGGTTAAAAAAATGTTCTCCGATACAATACATCGCAACTACACTGGCACAAAAAACAATAAAAGAAAGACAAAAGTAATATGCAGGAAGTAATCTTAGAGCACGCCTATAGAAAAAACCACGCTGATTCCTCATGTAGCTTTTTACTATCAGATAGCCGCTTATCACAAAGAAGCATTCAACAATCACATCACCACTGAGGTAAGACAGGATCGGCTTTAACACATCTGAATTTGTAATACCTCCATTATGTACAAGTAGTACACCAACAGCCAGAACCAACCTGATTAGGGTAAAATTATCACTGCATTTAACATTCATTTCATTATAACCTCCTGATATTTTCTCTAAAATATTTTACTTTACATTTAAATAAACTCACCTTCATATATGAAACAAAAAAACACAACAGAAATATATTTATAGGCATCATTAATCAGCCAATAAACATAATAAAAATGAATAATAAACCCAGGACACACAACTTTTCTCGTCGCATCAATATCCTGTTTATTTACGCCTATGTGAATTTGACCGATTGCCACAATACGGCCTTAATCAGTCATTACATCGGCAGTTCTGGCTTCATTGCCCGTCCCGTCGATCGCATTTCTGTTCTTGAGAAATTATCGCCACGCTATAGGAAAGTTAAGCTCTACGGTTTGTGAATCCGCGATCCAAACTCTTTATAAAAGCCCGTGCTCTACGGGCTTTTGTTAATCCAGGCTGGGCTACATTTTCGGCTGATATCGATACTGCTCGAAATATTTCCTCGCCTTCGAGTCCGCTTCCTTTAGAGCTGTTGGAGTCAGGTTCTCCCGGGTAATATCAAGCCCGGTCTGCGCATCAAAGTTCCCGTTAGCTACGGCCACAGCATTCCAGATATAGGCTTGCGCATAATCTTTATCGACGCCTTTCCCCTCGAGGTACATCCTTCCCAGCATTCCCTGCGCTTCCGCGTTGCCCTTTCTGGCTGCCTGATCAAATTGTTCAACAGCTTTCTTGTCATCCTGGGCAACACCTTTACCTTCTAAGTACATCAACCCAAGCTCCTTGTAAGAGCCAGCATCTCCCTGTGCGGCGGCCTGTTCATACCACTCGACGGCTTTCTTATCGTCCTGTGCCGTTCCCTCACCCTTTGAATACATCATGCCGAGCATACCCTGAGCCAGCACATCACCGTGGGGAGCGGCTTGATTAAATAACTCAAACGCTTTCTTGTGATCCTGCGCCACACCGACACCTTCACCAAGGTAATACATGGCCCCCAGCATGCTCTGAGCCAGAGTATCTCCGTGGCTGGCAGCCTGATTAAACAATGCGAAAGCTTTGTTGTTATCCATACCCACGCCATCACCTTCCAGGTATTTTCGACCGAGCAGGCCCTGTGCCCTGGCATCCCCTTGCTCAGCCGCTTTGCTCAATGACTGAACTGTGTTGTAGCCATCTAACAGTGACTTCTTACTTTCAAGAAAATGCTGCGCGTCAGGATTCCCTTTCTCAACAGCCCGGTGTAACCACTCTATCGCATGATAGTTTCCCCGTTCGGCAGCAATACTTAGCCACTCAACCGCCTTCTTATTTCCTTGTTCGGCCTGTTTGTTAAACCAGTCGATAACCGTTTCGTCATACCAGCGCCTCCCTTCGCCATCAAAATAGACTAAGGCAAGAAAATAGCGCGCATCGAAGTTCCCTTGCTCAGCTGCGCGGGTAAGCCACTCAACGGCTTGCTTATCATCCCGGGCAACCCCCTGACCTTCGAAATACCGTATTCCGAGACAGTACTGCGCATCTACATCCCCCTCCCCGGCGCCCTGCTGTAATACCGCTACAGGCTCCTTTTTCCACTCTTTTGCCTGTCCTTGTGATGTTCCCACGCCCCATAACAGGCCAATGAAAGTTAAGGCGAGGAGAGGCCGACTGTTCATAAAACGTAATCCTTGTTAAGAAAAATGCACATAATGGAGATGACACTTGCACAATCCAACCGGTTTGACTGGCGGTTGTGATCCCTATCAGAACTATTAGACATCGGCTGGACAAAGCAGGAAAAACAACTTCCTGATAATTCAGGTGATTCTGACAATTATATTTTCAGCGACATAACAATTATTGCGCCAAATAAAAAACATATCTCATCACACATCGTGACCTTTTGTCTTCGGACTGTTATTGAATGTTAATCAAACACATCATTAATACCCGGGATAATATGGAAGCAGATTTAACATAAAGGTACCGGAGGGAGTGGCTTTCCCCGCGCAGATCATTTGCAATATTGCCAGGTTAAATTCTGCGATTCCCGATAACTCAGATCTTCAAGTAACAGACAGAGGATCTGAGTTTTTGGGAATAACTTCGCGAAAACGGAGAGAAAACGGTGTTTTTTTTCAGTTAAGCTATGTTCATGCTTTGGCGCTACTACTCGGTCAGTCTCACAATCCAGGAACGCAACCTATAATGGCAAAAAGTATCCCGCAGCTGCCACATGACCCTCACATGTGCCGCAGTTATGAAAAAAAGACTCGCAGCCCACTGGCTCTCTATTCAGAGTATCAGCGGATGGATGTCGAGTTGCGGGCGCCGCTGGCGATGACCTACAGCCACTGGCATGGTCAGGTTGAGGTCAATGTGCCATTTGATGGCGATGTGGAATACCTGTTTAATGACGAAGTGGTACGCAGCAAACAGGGTTATATCACGCTATTCTGGGCCTGTACGCCTCATCAACTCACAGATGCCGGGCACTGTAAGCAAATGGCAATCTTCAATTTACCCATGCATCTGTTTTTGTCCTGGCCTCTGGATCGTGAACTGATTAACCATGTGACACACGGGATGGTTATTACCTCGTTAGCCTCACAGCAACTCAGCGCTTTTGAAGTTCAGCGCTGGCAGAACGAACTCAACAGCGATAACGAGCAGATTCGCCAGTTGGCCATTGATGAAATTGCCCTAATGCTCAAGCGCTTTAGTCTTTCAGGCTGGAAGCCTGTACTGGGTCATAAAACATCACGAACCCAGAAGAACAGTATTTCGCGGCATTCACAGTTTTACGTCAGCCAGATGCTTGAGTTTATCGCCGCCAACTGTGACAAACTGCTCACGGTCGATGCCATAGCCGAGCACGTTAAACTCAATCCAAACTACGCGATGGGTATATTTCATCGGGTGATGCAACTAACCATGAAACAGTATATTACCGCGATGCGCATCAACCACGTGCGAGCGTTACTCAGTGATACTGATAAGACAATACTCGATATTGCCATGCTTGCGGGTTTTCGCTCCAGCAGTCGTTTTTACAGCTCATTTCATAAATATGTCGGTATGCCGCCGCAACAGTACCGTAAACTCAGCCAACAACGGCGAAATCATCAACCCTATGTGGAGGGATAATTTATTAGCAAAACCGCCGCTTATATTACTACCGGGATATGAACAGCAGAGTCACGATCAAATTAGAGAACCCGATACAGTTAATAAAAATAGCGTTTTTCCGGAAACACTAGCCACTATGTCATTCAATAATTGAATGACCTGTAGCAGGTATTTATTTGATTCGTTCAGCCATTAACGATTGGGATGGAATTATGCAACAGAATAGCTGTACCTCACACAACAGAAAACCATTATCTTTCTTATGGTCAGTATTACCAATGGTGGTAATGCTGAGCGGAATTAGCATCGGGTATTTTATATTTGGTATTCGCGCAGAACCAATGATACTGATGGGGACAGCGACCGCCTCATTTATTGCTATCGCTCATGGCTACACCTGGGATGACATTCTAAAATCCATTTGTAATAAAATATCGGAAGCGCTACCTGTAATATTGATTGTCGCCAGTATCGGTTTTTTAATTGGCTCATGGATGGTGTCAGGAACTATCCCTATGATGATCTATTACGGTCTGAAGTGGATTAATCCGCAATATTTCTATATTTCCGCTTTTATGCTGGGAGCACTGATCTCTGTCTGCACCGGTACGTCCTGGGGATCTATCGGTACCGTAGGGATTGCCATGATTGGCGTGGCGATCGGCCTCAATGTTTCACTCCCGGTTGCTGCCGGAGCCATTGTTTCGGGGTGCTGGTTCGGCGATAAACTCTCGCCGGTCTCTGATTCAACCAATATGGCGGCACTGGCTGCCGGTGTAAACCTGTACTCACATATCGGCCATCTGCTATGGACCACAGGACCTGGATTTATTATCTGCTGTGTCGTTTACAGTTATATGGGGATGGGTATTGATGCAACCAGCAGTGCTCCAGAAAATATCACTAATTTAATGAGCTCTATCGGCCAGATTTATCACTTTAATATTCTGTTGCTGCTACCGCCGATTATTGTTTTATACGGTTCATTATCAAAGAAACCACCTATTCCCATGTTATTTCTGTCGACCTTAGTCTCGATGATTCTGGCATTAGTCTTTCAGGCATTCACGGCATCCTCTGTTGGTGAATCCGTAGTCAGCGGCTTTAAGCTCGCTATGCTCACAGGAGATGCCCTTCCGGCACTATCATCTGATGTCTCTCGCTTGCTGGAGAGAGGTGGCGCAATTTCTATGTTTAGTAGCTTTGTGACTGTTTTCAGCGCCTTTAGTTTTGCCGGTGCCATGAGCGCAACAGGTTCTCTGCATACCGTGATTAACGCACTGACAAAAGGCGTTAAATCCACATTCCGTCTGGTTGCCACCACTATTGTTACGACATTCACCATCTGTGCCTGCACGGCAAATGGTACCTTACCGCTGCTGTTATGTGGCGATGCATTTAAAGACGAGTATAAAAAACGGGGACTTGCCGCAAAGAATCTTTCGCGAACCACCGAGGATGCCGGAACGGTCGTCGAACCTATTATTCCGTGGTCTGCTTCCGGCGTTTATTGTGCAACTATGCTCGGAGTCGCCACCCTCGATTATTTGCCGTGGGCAATCTTATGCTACAGCGGCGTCATCTTCGCACTACTGTGGGCGGCGACTGGTATCGGCATTGCTAAATACGAGCCAGACAATGTCGCTGAGAATATGGCCGAGCAAAAATCACCGGCTAATTAAAAAATCAATATCGATATTCACCAGGGTTAACTATTCGATATTTAGCTGACATGCAGATTATATGCATATAAATATTCTGCATTTATATTTCATTGTTTAAATAATAATTTATAGAGACTGACCAGGAGTTAACAATGTCTTTGTTTGACGATATTGTCATAAGGGATGATAGTTGCCGTAAATACGGGCAATTACAACAGATGTTTGGCACTCATGATGTATTGCCGCTATGGATTGCAGATATGGATTTTGTCACTCCAGAGCCGATTATGAATACGCTACATGCTGTGGTTGAACAACCCGTTCAGGGATATAACCTGGATTATCCGCACTGGAAGGAAGCGGTTATCCACTGGTATGCGAAACAGTATGACACCGACATCAAACAACACTGGGTGCATTTCGTCCCAGGGGTCATTAAAACGATTGTGTTATCTCTGATGGCGCTCACCCGTTTGGGCGATAATATATTGACCTGTACCCCAATATATGACCCTTATCCAAATCTTGTAAAGACCAGCGGCAGAAACCTGATCCAGACACGCCTGGTCGAGATGAATGGGGGCTATAAATTTGACTGGCATGATTTCCGTGAGAAGCTAAAACAGTGCAAAATGTTTCTTTTTCCTTCACCACATAATCCCGGCGGGATGATATGGAGCCGGGAAACGCTTGAGAAAATTAGCCTCTATTGCCAGGAGGCTGGCGTTATCGTTGTATCGGATGAAGTCCACGGTGATTTAACCTTACCGGGTAAGCAACATTACCCGTTTTTTACCATTGATGAAGGTCTCAACGCTAAATCAATCGTATTGACCTCGATCAGCAAGACCTTCAATACCGCGGCAATCCAGGGCGGGATAGCAATTATTAAAAATGATGAGCTGCGCAGTCAGTTTTATGGTTTTCTCGATAATTGTTATCTTGCAGAGACAAATTCATTACAGCAGGCAGCCATTTATAGCGCCTATACTCACTGCGCTAACTGGCACCAAAATTTATTAACTTATCTGTCTGATAACGTCGCGTTTGTAAAAAGCGAAATAGAGAAAAACTGTCCTTTAATATCAGTTACCTATGGTGGTGCATCCTATCTGCTTTTTCTTAATGCTGAAAAAATGGAACTCAGCGATAAGCAGCTCGCTTCATTTTTTGTTCATGAAGCCCGACTGGGTCTTTCTCCTGGCGCACAGTATGGCCCAGGCGGAGAGGGACACATGCGATTAAACGTTGGCTGCCCACGCGCCGTTCTGGTGGAAGCGATGAACAGGCTAAAAGCGGCTTACCAAAGGCGCTACGCAAGCTAATCTTGAGCTTATCAGCGTACTTTTTCGCTGTCCGCTATCGATATTATGTTGCCCTGCAGCGATGGGGCAACCATTGGCCTTACAAGGTAAATACCTGCCATTTATTACCCAAAGATATTGGTTTAACGGCTATAAAGTCTTTCTCTTCTGTCTGCTGGTGTTAAACTGGAAAGTGTGATCTTCATCATAACCTGCTTAAACAGAGAAAAGAGACACTGCTATGCAACATATCATTGAGGGCTTCCTCAACTTCCAAAAAGAGATTTTCCCTCAACGTAAGGAACTCTTCCGCAGCCTGGCATCCAGCCAGAATCCTAAAGCGCTTTTCATCTCCTGCTCAGACAGTCGCCTGGTACCAGAACTCGTCACACAGCAAGAGCCAGGGCAGCTTTTTGTTATCCGCAACGCCGGTAATATCGTGCCTTCCTTTGGCCCGGAGCCAGGTGGGGTATCTGCGACTATCGAATACGCGGTTGTCGCATTAGGCGTGACGGATATCGTTATCTGTGGCCACTCCAATTGCGGCGCGATGAAAGCCATTGCCGAAAGCCAGTGCCTGGATCCGATGCCTGCGGTCGCCCACTGGCTGCACTATGCCGATGCCGCTAAAGCGGTGGTCGATAAAAAAACCTGGGATAACGAAACCGATAAAGTTAACGCGATGGTAGAAGAGAACGTTATCGCTCAGTTGAACAATATTAAAACGCATCCTTCAGTTGCTGTTGGGCTACGTAATAATGCACTGCGTCTGCACGGCTGGGTGTACGACATTGAAAGCGGCGAAATCCGTACTCTGGATAAAAACAGCAAAGCCTTTGTTTCGCTGGCAGATAATCCGCAGGTACATTTCGAATAAATCCTCAACTGGAGCAGGGATGCTCTGGCAACGTCATACCTCCCCCCACTATCTCTGCTAGTGGACAAAAATCACTGTTGCTACTAGCTTTTACACTGGCGATGAGTGTAGCCGTATTGGAACCAGCAGCAAATTAAGCGATAAAAAGGAGCAGTTGCGAATGCGAACGAAAAATAACAGACTTATTAATATGTTATTCTTTCATGAGTCGTGGGACACTGTGATCATTAAAAATGACGGCCCTCATACATTCCCCACCAATACGCTGGACATCCTTACTAACACCAAGGGACAACAACTCAAAAAAAAATATACCTTCCAGGCCGATCCTTTCATTATTGAAAGGGACAATAAAGTGTATGTTTTTTATGAAGCATTAAGTTTTCGTAATTCTAAAGGAATATTACGATGTCGCATACTTGATGCTAATTTGGTTGAGCTTGATGATGTAAAACTCGAAGGTTTTGATAACCTAAAGTGTCATTTATCATTCCCTTTTTTATTTTACAGTCATGATCAACTCTTCATGATCCCTGAGTCCTCCGAAAGAAAAGAAGTTATCTTATTCCAGTCCATAGATTTCCCCGTACGCTGGCAGCAAGTAAAAGTATTACTGTCTGACATCGCATTAACAGATAATGTTCTTTGTTCGCACAATGGGAATCTCTATCTTTTATCCACCACGATGGATGATGAGTTAACGATTCATACAGCCGCGGAGGTAAATGGGCCATGGCAGAAAATAACGCCAGCATTACACGTATGTAATCAACACCATCGGGGAGCGGGTTCGCCACACTGTATAAATAATAAAATGTACATCCTCACCCAGGAGTGTACGCCAGAGACTTATGGAAAGTCAGTCTATATCAAAGAGTTAAACACTCTTGACGCTGCCACATTTGATGAGAGTCTGGTTGTACAAATAAACGCCAGCATCAACCAAAGCGAAGGGGTACATACATTAAATTTCACCGACAACTATATTGTTTATGATACCAAGATAAACCGGTTTAGCTTTTTAGCCATACTTAAAAAAATATCATATAAGTGCATGGTGAAATACAGGAATTTTTACCTTACCAGACGCCACCAATAGCGTTTTATTTATGGCAGTGGCATTGGTAAATCAATGGTCGTTTGCATAAAATTTATCTGGAGACTGTATGGCAATTCTAGTCACAGGTGGCGCTGGTTATATTGGTTCACATACCGTGCTAACCCTTCTGGAGAGAGGAGATGACGTCATCGTCATCGATAATCTCTCGAATGCCTCTCAAACATCACTGAACAGAGTCGCAGAACTCACCGGAAAAGAACCCGTCGTTTACATTGCTGACATCCTGGATCGGGATACTTTGAAAACAATTTTTTCCCGTCATAGCATCACCGACGTTATTCATTTTGCGGGACTAAAATCGGTTTCAGAGTCAATAAAAGAACCTCTCGCCTACTATGAAAACAATGTCACAGGAACGCTGGTTTTGCTTTCTGAGATGTTAACCGCAGGAGTTAAGAACTTTATATTCAGTTCTTCCGCAACGGTATATGGCGAACCGGAAAACGTGCCGCTAAGTGAAAAGTCACGTACAGGCGGTACAACTAATCCGTATGGCACATCCAAATTTATGGTCGAGCAAATTCTGGCGGATTTTTCGCGCGCACAACCCGAGTTTCGCATCACCTGCCTACGCTATTTTAACCCCGTTGGCGCTCATCCTTCAGGCCGGATTGGTGAAGATCCTAATGGGATACCTAACAACCTGGTACCCTACATTTCACAGGTTGCGATTGGCAAACTTGAAACCGTGTCTGTATTCGGTAATGACTATCCGACCCCTGACGGAACAGGCGTGCGTGATTACATCCATGTTATGGATCTGGCAACAGGTCATTTAGCGGCACTGGATTGCCAGGATAAAGGCGAGTCATTCAAAGTTATCAATCTGGGTACCGGAGTCGGTTATTCCGTCATTGATCTCATTGAAGCCTTCGAAAAAGCGGCGCAAACAAAAATCAATTATAAGATTGTAGCGAGAAGACCCGGTGATATCGCCGAATGTTGGTCGGACCCGTCGTTAGCACGAGCAGAGCTAGGCTGGCAGGCCATCTACGGACTTGATGAAATGATGCGTGATACGTGGAACTGGCAAAAAAACAATCCTGACGGATATCACGAGTAATATTTAACCCGCAATGCGCCTTACTATTGGGCGCATTGCGGCTGCAGGCTAACGTGCGGTAATCGACGACACTCGATACCAACCGCTGCTCTGTTTTCCTTCATTGGCAAAGCTAATTCTGGCCATGCCAGACTTGTCCACAATAGCAACTTCAAGATGGTACATCCCTTCCGGCAACGCACCTGGCATTGGCAACTGATAATTCAGCAGATGTTTTCCGGGCAACCAGCGACGAATATCTTCCGGCACATTCCCTTGTGCAATAACTTTATTGGCATCATTAATAATGCGAAATGACAGGGTGTAAGGAAGATAAATAGGCGCGATACCATCGTTATACCAGGTGCTGGTCAGTGCCAGGCTTTGTCCATTTTGCCATACTGACTCGTGGCTCAGGGAGGCTAAACGAAACCGGTAGCCCAGCTTTGTCAGCGCATCATCGACAATCGGCCGATATTCACTGGGGACCGCTCTCGATTTCAGGTTGATCGTACTGGCGTGCTGCTTCACCGCCCAGTCAAAAATCCCCTGCACTTCAGCCCGCGTATAATGGTAGGTCTTCTTCCATTCCGGCATATATGAACACATTTCCAGACTCACTGGCGCTTTCTTCCAGGCATCATTAAATCCTGAAAAACTTGTCTGCGCCGCCAGCAATCGTTGTGGATAATCATCGTGCATATGATTCCAGGTATCGGAAAACACGCGCAGGTCGCCCCAGCAGTCCGCGCGCCATCCAGCCCCTCGCACCACCGCATTCGCCAGGCTTTGACCGCCACTCATCAACATAATTTTCGGGGTAACGGGAAAAGCAGAAAAATGCATGGCGACGTAACGATCCAACTGAGCCGTCGTGTACCTCTCCAGCAGCGGTTTCAGCGTCGGAAAGTTGCTGTTATGCCACTCTCCCCATGCCCCTACCATGCCAATATCCACAAAAGCCAGATTCTCATTACCATCGTAACGCTTACCAAAGGCATTCAGCAGTCGCTGACTGTATTCAATAAACAGGGGATCATCTAAATCAGGGGCGAAGGTTTTATGATCGGGCGTCCATGTTCCTTTCACTCCTTTTTTAATCAACCAGTCAGGTATTTGCGGACCACTTTCCGGTTCTGCAAGCGCCATAAACCGCAGCCCTACATTCATCGCAGGCCGATGTGCGGCTGCGTATTTGAAAGCATCATCAACAAGTGCAAAATTGTACTGACCTTCGACGGGCTCCAGTTCTCGCCAGTAAAAACGCTCATATTCAAATCCGGTATCAGGGTAATCAGCCAGGCCCAGCTTTTCGCCATATCCCTGATGAAAACTGGCAACCCCAATACCAGGATTCGTCAAAGGGCCGGTCAGTGCTTGGGGCGTTACGGTCGTTAATGCGGCCATTGCCGCCAGCGGAAAGAACAAACACAACAGTGCAGAAACCCATTTACACTTCATCGCAGCAACGCCCTCAGCAGTCTGTTAACGCTAGCGGTCTTTCAGGCTTAACCACCAGTCCCAAATACCAACGTGGAAATTGTGGAAAATATCGATACCCAATGCAGATTTGATCATATACAGCGTCAGCAATATACAGCTGGTGACAAACAGCACGGCAATCAGCAGCAAAAAAGTGAGCAAGATTCGCGACAACGTCGACTCCTGGCGATGCTGCTGACGTAAATCTCTGCCAAGCAAAAAAACCAGATAAAAACGTTTACCGAAAAAAGGGAAACTTCTGCGGATATCAACCTTGTGCCTTGCGCCCAGGGTAATGGCGAGGACCGCTTTCTCTACCCCCGCTTTTTGTTCCGGAGTTAACTCTTCCGATATCTGCGGATCAAGCTGAGCATAAAATCTCTCGATAGCGGGGGGACGTGTTTGAGGACTGGTCAAAATTAACCTATATCTTTATCGATTGAGTGATAGACATTGACTGTTTTTCTGGCGATTTCGTGCCAGTTATAATTTTGCAAATATACACTATAGTCAACGCTATTAGCTGCTGCCCACACAGCCATTTTCTCAGCCAGATTAGTCAGATTCCCCACCTTAAAATACGCATCTGGAGGCAATTTGACCTCGAGGTTAGCAGGAATATCGCTCACCACAGCTGGCAGGGAGAATGACATAGCTTCCAATAACGCTATCGGCAATCCTTCATGGTACGAAGGCATCACGAACAGTTTTGCCTGCGAAAACACCGCCTGCAGCTCATCACCTCTTAAAAACCCAGTCATTACTACGCCAGGGGTATCGGCAGCAAGCTGCTTGAGTCGAATGCTGTATTCGGTCGGATGATCCGCATCACCAATTAATACTAATGGCAGTTGCAAACCGCTTTGTTGATAAGCGGAAATAGCATCATGCATCCCTTTTTCTTCAACGAATCGTCCAACCACAACTAAATAGTTTTTCGCTTCGAGTCCGAAGCGGGAAAGCGTGGTGTGAAGAGTGTTATCTGATAATAACCGGGGTTCATTGACGCCGTTGTAAATCAAATGTGCATCATAGCGGCCATGTTTTTTCTGGATCAGTTGGTTAATAACCTCAGAAATAACAATCACCTCGCTGGCATATTTCACCGCCCAGCGCTCACCGAGCAGCAATATTTTTTTGGCGACATATCCCCATTTCTGCCGATCGTAGTCAGGCCCATGATGGGTGAAAACTACCCTCTTACCTAACAAACGCAATAAAGGAATAACTAGTCCAGGACCAATAGCATGTACGTGCACAATATCCGAGCGGTCTATGCAGGTTCTGAACGCCGCTAAAACGGAATGGACAATCGCTTCCAGCGAGCGTTTTTTAGGTGCCCACAATGCATAAGTTTCGACTTTCTTATAGGAAGACCGTTTGTAATTCACATACGGCGAGCGGGCGATGACACAAATATCAACATCAAACTGCTGTTTAATAGCAGGATAAAGATTCTGGCAATGCGTTTCCACACCGCCCAATACATCTGGGATCCCACGAGTACCAAACACCGTTATTTTTTTGCTCATCTTATGGCCTGCTTAAAAGTTCTTTATATAACGTCTGTAGCGTCTCCATATGCTTGTCGAGAGCATATTTTTCACTTAGACGTTCACGGCCATGTAAGCCCATCACCCGAGCTTTCTCAGGATCCTCTACAAGGGTATCCATCGCCCCCGCCAGCTCCTGTGCATTGCCCGGCTCAAATAAGATCCCTTCAATACCATCGCGAATTTGTTCTGGAATGCCGCCAATGCGCGACCCAATCACCGGCTTCGCAAATGCCATCGCCTCTAACACCGCCATCGAGCAGTTTTCATAACATTCAGAAGGGAGGATCACCACCCTGGCTCGTTTAATCAGATTATCCAGCGCCTCTCCCTGCTGCACGTAACCTAAAAATTCAACATCCGGGTATTTAGCAACCAACTCGTCATACAGCGGACCGTGACCGACAATTTTCAGTGTGGCTTTGTTACGCATTTTTTGATGAGCCTGCAGCAACGTTGCCACCCCTTTCTCACGACTCAAGCGACCAAAGTACAGCACGTAACCCTCATCGTTTATCTCACCGACAGGCTGGCTGTCATCAACGCCATTGACGATCACATCAATACGGGAATTCGGCAGGGTACGCAGCAAAATACCGCGCAAGAACTTACTGGGTGACACGATCACATCCAGTGCCTGATAGTTTTGCGCAATATATTGCCAGGTAGCCTCTAAAGAGAGCAGTAAACTCTTCGAGGCAGAGCCTTCCTGGCAGCGATATCTGAAAGCATTAAAAACTGTCCCGGTGATACAGGCATCACAAACCTTACCCTCACGTAACATTGAATACGAGGGACAAACAATCTTATAGTCGTGCGCAGTCAACACCGTTTTACAGCCAAAATTGCGCGCCACTTTAATCAATGCCGGCGTCAACTGGTGGTAGATATTATGAAAGTGGACGATATCCGGGCGTTCTTTTTGTAATAACGCCAGCATTTTTTTACAGGCTTCAGCGTTATGAATAAAGCTAACTGCCGTTTTGATACCGCCCAGCAGACTACTGTCTTTATGATAATCCACATTACCGACGAAAAAATCCGCATAATCAGAAGGGAAATTCTTTTCATGCTGCATGGAAAAATCAATCACCTGCACGCCAGCTTTTTTCAGCATGCTTCGTTCCTGAAAATAAACCGTTTCCGCCCCACCCTTAATGAAGAAAAACTTGTTAACCAATAAAATTTTCATCACATCTGCCCTGTTTATTCATGAATGATTTTACTGTTGGGCGGAGTCAGCGGATCGCGTACCGGATAAATACACCCTTTGAGCAACCCCGCTGAACGAACAACCATATTTATTACGCTTTGTAACCCATCGGTTAGCGAGCGGTTTTTCACTATTTTCAACAGGATAAATACCAGTAATGGCAGAAGTGCAACCGCCATGACTTTACCGTTAAAAGTGAGCAGTGCAGCGAACAACAAAATAAGATAGAGGGCAAATACGGCCTCATTCCTGACTATTTTTAGTGCCCCCATAAACCAGGGTTTCCCCCAGCTACAGCGCAACAGCTCGCCTGGCGCCTGGTAATATCTTGTCTTCCACCGATGCATCAGCATCTTAAACGTCGGCATGGTATGTGAAGTATGGCTAAAATACGGAATATCCAGACGACGCAGTTTGTAACCGGCGCCAGTAATGCGCAGACCCAACTCAGCCTCTTCATAAGCATGTAAATTCCGGTTTGTCAGATAGCCTATTTTTTCTATCGCAGAACGGCGATACAACCCACCGCCACCTAAATGATCGCAATCCCCAATGGGATAAATTTGATTAATTCGTTGCTTACGGGATTTAAATTCATAGTTAACGGCATCATCCATTTCTACGGTCCCGGCAACACCCGCATATTCCGGTTCAGCCTGTAAAAATGCGATGGCCCGATCGATAAATCCTTCTTCCAGCTCCATATCGCCATCCATCAGCAACAGGTAATCTCCTTCACTAAAAAGGTAACCCAGTTGATGCCCCACACCGCAGCAGCGATCGCCAGGATCGGTTAATGACACCACCGTCACCCCTTTATTTACCGCCAGTTGCTGGGTGTTATCGGTCGACAGGCTATCGGCAACAATAATTTTATGTGGGTAGCCTACGAGCTGTCGCCGGATACTATCGATCGTTTTCTCAATACCTTTTGATTCGTTGAGAGTCTTAATACTTACTGAAATAAATGGTTTATTGTCCATCCCATCCCCCTGCGCTGCGAAGAACGGTTCGACGAATCACTAAGCTTGAGCCCAGTGACAAATAAAAAAGGAACTGTAACATCGGCGTTATCATCAGTATTTGGCTGTAAGGTAAGCTGATTAAACAACTAATAGCAAAAGCGTTGAACGCTGGCGCGAAGCTCAACAACTGGAGATCCTGCTTGTCCAGTTGCTCAAGCACCAGCAATGGTTTTGGCTGGCACACTTTCAGAATATAAATAAACAGACTAATAAAAAGCAGTGTGCCGATGACACCAATTTCCCAAAGAAGCATACTCAGAGAAGTGGAATCGAGAATTAAGTTATAAACAATATTCAAAAACCCAGGGGAGACTGTACTTCCGCTGTTTGTCGCATTAAGTCCGTAGCCAAATAACGTGCCCGACAGCCCCCACAGATCGTTATTTTTTAGCCAGAACAGAAACGTCGTAAAGCGCCCCAACTCACCGGTAGACATGACGTAGTTTGGGTCAAAAATATAGCTCAGAGAATCGATGAAAATGCTCAATGAGCTTTTCGTTGGGTCGGCGCCAAAAGCCGAAGTATAGTACCAGGCAAGAATCACAACCGACAGGCAGATAAGCAATAGCATACCCGCTACGATCAAAATCAACGTCTTGAAGTTAATCTTACTGACGTCTTTAACATAGCTCGGGGAGAGCCATACCCATACCAGGAATAGAGGTGAAAGCAGGATGACAAACTTCACTTCACCAATGATGCATAACCCTAGCCCGAGCACAATATGCAGCGCCATAGATTTAAACGTCGTCAGCCCGTGCTTATACTCCGAGAGTTTTAGCAACATGATTAACAGGCAAAACAACCCCATTGCTGCTGTATTCCCGCCGCCCATTGGGTCGCCGCCAAATGTACCCACTACGGAGTCCCATTTTTCATCTTCACCACGCTGAGCAACGCGCTGAGGAACCACCAGTAACACCTGATATATCATTACCGGAATTTGTACGTAAAACACCCAATACAAATATCGCGTGGCCCGATAAATCTGCGATTCCCGGCAAAATCCCAGTAGCAAACAGATCATCACCAGCGACAACGCAATTTCGTTTTTAAACGCGACAATCGCGACGGTTACTCCCCCCTGGAGCAGAGTTGAGGCCCCGGCCAGCACCAGAAAAGAGAAATACAGTGCCAGGATTATGGTTTCCTGCGCATCCAGTTGCAGCGGGGCATCCCGTGTCTGCATGACCATTAATCCGACCATCAGCAGCGTCAGAAAAAATGGGATCCACAGCACCGACTGCATACCAGTGAAATACTGCACCAGACCACACAGTATCAACGTAATAAAGGTATAGGCCTGTAAATAATATCCGGTATTCAATGTCATAATATCACCGGCTTGTCTTTCAGGAGATTGGCACGTTTGTTCATTTTGAGATAAATGAACGCATAACGAATAAAGGTCAGTGAAGAAAATAATATTACTGACGCTGCATAGTCATGATAAAAATAAGGCGTCACAACAAAAGCAATCAACACAATGGCCAGCTGTTCAAGCTGGATCCTGAGAAAATAGCGATGGGAACCAAATATCAGCTCAATCACCGTCAAAGGGCTGATCGCCAGCGCCGGAAACAAATAGGGCAACATGTAGCGCGAAGTCTCAATAGAGTTAATCCAGTCTTCGCTAAAACCAAGCCGCATCACAATCGGATAGAAAATAAACACCCCGAGAGTGCAAACAACCCCAAGAACTAAAAGCAGCATCCTTACCTTAGTATACTCTTGATAATTAAAGGTGTTATTCCGGAAATCCATAGACCACTTTGAGAAAATCGTATTGCGTACTGCATTACCGATAATCACGACGGGTGCCAGACAGAACCGACTGACGACTGAAAAATAGCCCGCTGTCAGCGCCGAGAACCAGAAGTTAATTAACATGATCGGCAAGTTGCTGCTTGCCATCGCCAACACCTCGGCACTCCCGACCTTAGTGATGTGATGAATATGCTGTTTAAAAAATAGCAGGTTACTGGATGGGCGCAGATGCTTAACAGTCACTGAACGAATATCAAACGAATGTAAAATGCAGCTCGTCGTCAGCAGCATCATCGCACATGCCCACGACCAGTAGAACATCTGTACATGATGAGTGAGCAGCACTGAGAGCACCACTACCACTGAGACAGAAATTCGCTGAAATATCAGAAAAGAAAAATTTGCCGTCCGCAGTGACAAATTCTCTGATATTAAAACCCACGCATTTGAAAGCGACAGCAAATAGAGAAACAGGACGTTCTGATGAAATAACCATGCTGTTAATGCGGCATACGGCAGCGCAATTACCGCACTTTGCAGCAGACAAAACACCACATTTTGCGCCAGGTCCTCATCCTGCTGTTTAGGAATCAACAGCTGTGAGGCAAAGGTACACACCTGTGCCCCAACCACCGCAATGCTGTAGTTGAGCGCATAAAGCCCAACCTCAGCCATATCATACTTGTGTGAGATCAACCAGATAGACAGCGCACCAATCAACTGCGAGATGACTGATGAACCGGCTATCGTGGAAGCACTCTTCAGTAGACTCATACACGACCTGGCGTAGTCATCAGTTGGTCAGTATTAAAGTTCAGTGAACGCAGTCCCTCTTGCGTTTCAAGATTCTTTTCCTCGACCGCATTTAATACCGCGCCAATCACAACGCCCTGATTATCTTCAATCTTATCCAGCGCGCTGGCAATTGTCTCCGCTGAACCACTCCCGGCTTTCACGATGAAAACAACGCCGTCAACCGCCCGTTTAAGCAGTTGGATATCCTGGCTCTGATTCACCGCAGCAACATCAATAATAATGCGCTGGTATTGCGACTTGAGTTCGCGCATTAAGGGTTCAACACGTTCAGACGACAGCATCAGTAAAGAGGAGATCGTGGCCTTGCCGTGTGGAATAAAATCAAGATTCTCATTAATCTTAATACGCGTATTTTCCAGTACGGCTTCACCCCGCAGTAGTTCCGCCATGCCAGCCGATGCTGGGGTAGCAAGCTCAGTAGACAGACCATCATGATTAAAGAAGTCCGCATCAATAAGCAGTGTTTTCTGATCGAAGCTAAATGAACTCGCCAGCAGATTAGCTAACAGAGAGCGCCCTTCACCATGCTCCGCCGATGCCATCGCGACCGTCTGTAACGCGCGGTTATCTAACATTATCCGCGTGCGAATACCGTGAATAATATCGGCGTTCAACGGGTTCTTCAGGATCAGGTCGCGAACCTGTGCTCGCCCCGTTATACCGATGAAACGACGGATCTCACCCAAGGGTTCGATATTAAGGCGTTTTTTCATCCGGCTAAGGGTGCTAATCGAATTATCCATTGCCGCTTTAACGATGAAATACATAATGCTGAAAACGACCACCAGCATAACAATCATCACCAGCAGTAACGACTTATTCGGCTTAGCAGGCTTTAGCGGAGGAACTGCAGGATCATACAGCACCGCGTCAGCATTTACGCCGGAAAGCGACAACTCCTGAGTACGCTGGTAAAGCGTTTTATACAGATCTTCCATTTTATCCAGTGACAGTTTTTGGCTGTTGTAGATATCCCGTTTTGACGCCATTTTCTGGAATATCTCTTTCTGCTGCGCCAACTGCTGCCGGTAGTTATTTTCATCTGTCACCGCAGCCAGATATTGCTGACGTAACCCAGCTTTCAGTTCACCCAGTACCCGCTGCGTTTGATTTTGAATCGACTGAACGTCGGCTTCTGCTTTTAAGATGGTTGCGTGCTTAGGCCCATACAATTTTCTCTGTTCAGACAGCACGCGCTGTGCCTGAATCAGTGCAATACGTAAATCCTGAATCTGTGCATGGTCAGAAACAGAGGGCAGAGAAATGATATCCCCGGAAGACTTTCCGCGACCATTCACTTCGTTATAAACAGATTCCGCGGCGACACGACGTTGAGTCGCATCTGCCAGACGATTGGTTACAATACTTAATTGCTCTGTTTCAAAACCATCAATACCGCGGAACGTTAATAGCCCCGCATTTTTCAGGTAGTCATCCATCTCCGCTTTTTGTTTAGCAATTGACTTCTGCACCTCTTCCATCTTTGCAGCGTTTAACTCTTTCGCTTTCTCTGCTTTCTCGCGCTTTTGCTCAACGGTGTAGTTGATAAAAGCCTGAGCCACGCCATTGGCTATCTCAGCCGAAAGCTGCGGAGAGGTAGATTCATAGGAAATGGACGCCAGATTAGTCGTGCGAATGCCGACGATCTTCAGGTCTTTCGACAACGTCTTCAGCGCCTGTTCGACCCTCAACTGCCGACTCTCACTGCTGTCAGCCCCGCCAGTACCCGATTTCTCACCATTGAAGTCCGGATTTTCATCCAACTTCAGATCGCGCACAGCCTGCTCCAGAATGATTCGTGACTGCATCAGAGCATATTGGGTTTCGTAGTAGCCACTGCGCGTTGAATCAAAACCATCAACCTGTGGAAACGGCGAAACATTATCAGCCTGGGCCTTAATCAGCACAGTCGCCGTCGAAACATACTTTGATGACATCATGCTGATTAATGGATAGGCCACCGCCCCCGCAACGATACCGGCAAGTGCGATTTTCCAGGCATTCTTTTTAAGTTCTTTGGCAAAGCGTGAGAAATCGACTGAGTTCTCTCTTTTCTTGCCGTTTTCCACTATAGATAGTTTCATCGTTAGAAGAACCCCATGCCAATAATCACGACGTCCCCAGGACGAACAGAGTGCGTTAAATCGACATTCTCAAGGAGCTGATTGCTACCAGCCAGTCGAATGTTGATATCTTTGCGGTCTGCACGGTCAGTAAATCCCCCCGCCTGGGCAATAGCTTTTTCTACGGTAAGTCCCGGCTCATAAGCGAATGCATTCGGGCTTTTCACTTCACCTGAAACGTAGAATTTACGGAATTCAGCAATGCTTACGGTCACCATAGGATTAACCATATAACCATTGCGTAAACGTTGAGATAATTCCGCACTCACCTGTTCAGGCGTTTTGTCTTTCAATGCGAGTACGCCAATATAGGGGAAATTTATTGAGCCACTCTTATCCACAATAAACTTCATCGTCATCTCCGGTTCCCCGTAAACAACGATATTGACAGTATCCCCGGCACCAAGTCGGTAATCCTCTGAGGTGACAGCAGGATCGTCCGTTAATGGTGGTCTGGACGTTGCGCATCCGACCAACAGGATACTGAATAGAAAAAACGCGCACAGTTCTATTATTTTCATTTTAGATCTGAACCTTAGCTTTAAGCATAATCATCGAATTATCATAACCTAACGTTCTTATGACTTCCTGATTGTCATTGGGACCGATAAAGAACGAGTCAGTATCCTTATTCGAATTTAATGTATCTAACTGATATTTAATCTCAAAATTAACAGACGGTGTGTAGTCATAGCTCATGGTTACACTGAAGACACCATTTTTATCATGTCGGTCCTTGTTTTGTTTCTTATAGTCTTCCATGGTGTAGGCATAGTCGAGAATGGTTGAAAAGCGTTCACCTAACCAAAAATGCTGGTAAGAAACCCCATACTCAGTCACTAAAATATACCCCCCAACTTCCGATGGGTCTTTAATGCTTTGCGCGGTACGAGCAGTAAAAACAGACTGTTTTAACGGTTTCCACTCTCCCTTAATATCCCAGTTTAGACCATTAAAATCATGCGAGTTTGGGCTGTTTTCAAATGTTTTGTACAACCAGGCGATATTCATATCGACATTGGTTTTCCCCGTCAGCTGCGATTTCAGACCGTAAAGCAAATAATATTCATTACTGTCTTTTTCTGAGTTGTTATCATAGTGACGTTGGTTAGTAATAAAACTATAGCGAAAACGCGTTCTGGATGTGTATTGATCAAAAATCTCTGCAACCAGGCTATTTTCATGCCATTCCTGATCAAGGATGTAATTGTAAAAATCCTCACTGGTATCTTGCGTATCCTGCGTGTTACCGAAAGTCAGTTTTTTATATAACAACGCCAACTCCGCTTTACCACGTCCATCTGGCGCACCGTAGCTATAGCGTAATTCACTGTTGATAAAATTTGTCGTCAGCGGAGATGTAATTCCGTACTGCCGAAACTGGCCCGGCAGAAAACCTTCGGTGATATCACGACCACGATTTTCATGCCCAAGAGAATCTTCCAGATTGAGAGTTAAACCGTGCATTTGCCCATAACGCCAGGCACCGTTAAAACGGAAAAAATGATCGTTGTAGTTATCAGCGGAATCGCTTGAATAGTTACGGTAATCGCCGGAATACATCAGTAAATACTTATCCTGACCGCGCTCTCCGATCATACTCAGCACTGGCGCTGCGCTCTGAAATGAGGAACCAATAGCATCACTGTTATGTGGCTGATAAGTCACGTTATCATCATAACCGTAGTCCACAGCAACCTTGCCCTGGAAGTCGATCCCGGCAAAGCCAATGTGTGATTTCGGTGTTAAATCAGCCCATGCGGACTGCGATATCACGATTCCGGTAATAACTATTAATTTAGTATGCATTCTTACCGACAAATCCTTTGAAAATAGTTTTAATAATAATTTTTATATCCAGCCATAACGACCAGTTTTGAATGTATTCGATATCATACTGAACGCGTTTTTCCATCTTGTAGAGCGCATCAATTTCCCCACGAAACCCGTTAATTTGCGCGAGGCCAGTGATCCCAGGCTTAACTTTATGGCGGATCATGTAATTTTCTACCTGCTTACGGTATTGCTCATTATGCGTAACCGCATGCGGTCTTGGACCCACAATCGACATGCTGCCTTGCAACACATTAATAAACTGAGGTAACTCATCAAGCGACGTTCGACGCAAAAAACTACCAAATTTCGTCACTCGCGGATCGTTCTTCGTGGCCTGAATCACCGTGTCGGAATTCTCCATTACCCGCATAGAGCGAAACTTCCAGACTTTAATTTTTTGCCCACTCAAACCATAGCGGTCTTGTTTAAAAAATACTGGCCCACGTGAAGTGAGTTTGATACCAATAGCGATCGCTAACATTAGCGAAGAGATCATCACCATAATAATGCTGCCCAGCACCAAATCTTCAGCCCGCTTAATAAACGATCCGGCCCCTTCAAACGGGGAACTAAAGATACCGATAGTTTGCAGATTATGGATAGATCTCAACTTAGACATATTGTTACTGTAAGTATAAAAATCAGGCACAATATAGGTATCAACCGTGGTATCAGACATCATGGCCAAAAAATGACGAATACGTTGTAGCGCCACCATCGGCAACGCAATATAGATTTCATCTATATTTCCCAGTTTAGCCTCTTCAACCAGGTTGATCACCGGCCCTCTAAAGGGGCTTTTAATTTTGTTAACAAAATCACCGCAGCGGGATAAGCTGCGTTCATCATAAAAGGCCAAATCTAATTGGATATTGGAATATTCATTCATCAATGCATTTTCTGCAGCGAGGCCATTATCGGTAAGACCAATAATCGCTACGCGAACATTTTTCTTGGTTGAATATTTAAAAATGAAAAAACGAATGTAATATAAAAAAGGTAAGGGAAAGAAATACCAAAAAATAATAGCTGAACAAACTGGGTTGTCCAGTTTACTTAAGTATCCTAATGTCTGAGGTTCAGCCACCGCAACGCTGACTATCTCAATAGAAATAATCGCCAGCAAGGTACAAGAAAGCAGTCGTTTTTGATTACGTAAGCCAATGGTCTTTATTTTTTGCTGATACATTTTAGTATATTCAGCAAACAGCAGAAAAAAGGTAGAAAAAAGAACACTCAAAATAGCAACTGTCTTAAATGGCGCCATATTCAACAGATGTGCGCTAACAATCAACGTTAAGTTGATAACAATAAAATCGACCAGTTTTATAAATACTGGGTATCCTTGACTGCTAATCTTTAGCGAATTTTTCAGCATATCCCAGCCTATTATCTATTGATCTTTAATTATTTTTTGCTCTTTTCATGTTGCTAATTATATCACAAGTCAAAAAAACGCAATGGTACATTGTCAGTAAATGTAAAAAATAATGCTACACAATGTGACTCTGGCTCCATTGATAGTATGTATTTATATGATTTTTAAGGTTATTAAAAATATCAGCACTTGATTATCATTATCAAAAAAAATGATTATTAGCAACAAAGCGACTATTGACAGATAACAATCCATAGACTATGGAATACCCACTTATGTATGATAAATATCATCTGTTTTTCCTTTTTTGCCCACCATTACTGCTAAGTTAATGCTCAACACAGAGAGAGTTATAAAAATATTCTCCACACATCCATCCAATAAATAACAAAATGAAACCATTAAAATTCTAATTAATAATAAAGTTAATTAATTGGAATATATACCCAATAGATTTCGAGTGCATTGAGGCAGCTTGAAAGACCAGGGGTACAGACAGACGATAAACAGCATCTGTATCTCTTTCTTAGCACGATACGCTCAAAAACCGTACCCGTACGCTCAACCCTCCTAACGTCTCACTGCGAGACAGGTGTGGACGCGTATGGTGCAAACGCGCGATGTCATTCACCAGCGCCAGACCGATACCCGCTCCGGGAACATTGCCGACATTATCCAGGCGATGAAACGGCAACAGCGCCTGATGCATCCGATCATCATCAATACCGGGACCGCTGTCTTCAACCACCAGCACCACCGCTTCCCCTTCTCGTAGTAGTCTGGCGGTGACTATTTCCTGCGCTGGCGTATATTTCAGCGCGTTATCCAGTAGATTCCCGCACAGCTCACCAAGCAGAACCTCATCTCCTTCAATCCATACTGCGTCCTGTTCACCTTCATAACCCAGATCGATGGCTTTACTGCGCGCCTGCGCCAGACGAGTAAAACAGCTGGTTTGCACGACCTCATACAGATTGACCGGTGAAAAATGTCTTTCCCCCTGCTCCTTACGCTTTACCGCGGAAAGCTGCAGTAGCCTTTCTGTCAGTTGAATGGTGCTATCCAGCGTCGAACTCATCGCTTGTAAACTCTCATACCACTGCTGCGGCTGTGGGCTGGCGAGGGCTACCGCCGCCTGGGTTTTAAGCACCGCCAGCGGAGTTTTAAGCTGATGAGATGCATCTGCGCTAAAGCGTTCCTGACGCGAAATAAGCGCGCGTAGCCGGTCGATATAGCGGTTGAATGCCACAATCAGCAGACGGGTTTCCGACCATGGCAGCAGCTCCGGCAACGGCGTCAACAGCCCCGGTTCACGGCGTACCATCAATGATGACAGCTGGCGCATGGGGCGTAATACCCGACGAAGCAGCCAGCCGACCAGCACCAGCGTCAGTAACACCAGCAACCCTTGAGAAACCCATGAGGAAAAGAGCAGTTGCCCCGCCAGATAGCGCCGCGATTGCAGCGTTTCAGCGACATAAATCTCCGCCATACCAACGATTCCCCCTTCGTTCACCGGCTGGAGAAGACGCGCCACGCGGATAGCCTCCCCGCGATACTCAGTGTGATAAAACCACGCCAGCGCCGGATAAAGCCGGGTGCGCGATGTAGCTGGCGGCATCGCAGGTAAATCGTCATAGCCGGAAATCACCTTCCCCGCCGGATCAACCACTTTGTAATACAGCCTGTCATTCATGTTCAGTTCAAAGCTGTCCAGCACCACCCATGGCACATTGACTTCGAGCTGTTTATTACGAACCACAAGTCGCTCAGACACCGTTCTGGCCGATGAGAGCAGCGTCCGGTCATACGCCTGCGTCGCTGCCTGTAGAGCGCTAACGTAGCTGTTAAACGCCGACAGTCCCCACAGCAGCAACAGCGGCAAGCCAAGAAACATTAATAACTGCAGGTACAGCGACTGGGGCTTAACCCACTTCATCACAGCACTCCAGCACATAACCCAGGCCGCGCAACGTCGCGATCCTCACATCGCTCCCCTGCAGTTTTTTACGCAGGCGATGGATATACAGTTCAATGCTTTCAGGGCTGACCTCATCGCTCAGACTGAAGACCTGTTCAAACAGTTGCTGGCGCGAAACCGGGCGTAATCGCCGGTACATCAGCACCGTCAGCAGCGCCTGTTCACGCGGCGTGAGCGCCAGCGGCTGCCCCTGCAACAGAAAATAACCTTCATCATGAAATGCCAGTTCCCCCAGTTGCTGTATACCTTGCACCTGGCCTGCGCTACGTCGCAGCAGTGCCCGCAGTCGCGCATCAAGCTCTTCAATTTCAAACGGCTTCGCCAGATAATCATCGGCCCCGACGTTCAGCCCCTTCACTCTGTCAGCCACTGCGCTACGCGCCGTCAGCAGCAGAACCGGGAGCGTCTGCCCGCGTTTGCGCAGTCGCTGAACGACTTCCAGACCATCCAGCCCCGGCATATTGATGTCCAGAACCGCCAACGCATACGTTTCGCTATGCAAGAGATGATCGGCGGCCTGCCCATCAAAGACGCAATCGACAGCAAAACCGTTTTGTACCAGCGCTTTCTCCAGCCAGTGAGCCAATTCACGGTTATCTTCCGCTAATAAGAGACGCATATCACATCCTGTAAAGTTTCTGCCGCATTGAAAGGGAATTGAAAGGTTAATGTTTTAACAATCATGCAACCGAACTGCTACACATCGGCTCACATAATCACAAAAATCTTCTTTCGTACCCGAAACTCCGGTCGCCCGGCGCGAGGATAAATAATGAAAAAACAATTACTTCGTACCCTTACTGCAAGCATGTTACTGATGAGTACCGCTGTTCTGGCTGAACAAGCCCCCTCACGCACTGAATGTATCGCTCCGGCGAAACCCGGCGGGGGATTCGACCTCACCTGTAAGCTGATTCAGGTGAGCATGATGGAAACGGGTGCTATCGAAAAACCGATGCGCGTGACCTACATGCCCGGCGGGGTGGGCGCGGTAGCCTATAACGCCATCGTCGCGCAACGCCCTGCCGAGGCGGGAACCGTGGTGGCCTTCTCTGGCGGCTCGCTGCTGAACCTGTCGCAGGGCAAGTTTGGTCGCTATGGCGTCGATGATGTGCGCTGGCTGGCAAGCGTGGGAACTGATTACGGCATGATTGCCGTACGCAACGACTCACCGTGGAAAACGCTGAAAGATCTGCTGACGGCCATGGAGAAAGATCCCAACAGCGTGGTGATTGGTGCTGGTGCTTCTATCGGCAGTCAGGACTGGATGAAGTCAGCGCTGCTGGCACAAAAAGCCAACGTCGATCCGCACAAGATGCGTTACGTGGCGTTTGAAGGCGGCGGCGAGCCGGTGACTGCGCTGATGGGAAATCATGTGCAGGTAGTGTCTGGGGATCTCAGCGAAATGGTGCCCTATCTCAGCGGCGACAAGATCCGTGTGCTGGCAGTGTTCTCTGACGAACGTCTGCCTGGCCAACTGGCAAATGTCCCTACAGCTAAAGAGCAGGGCTATGACCTCGTGTGGCCGATCATCCGTGGCTTCTACGTCGGACCAAAAGTCAGCGATGCTGAATATCGGTGGTGGGTTGAAGCATTTAACAAGCTCCAGCAGACCGATGAGTTTAAAAAGCAGCGCGAACTGCGCGGTCTGTTCGAATTCAACATGAGCGGCAAGCAGCTCGACGATTACGTGAAGAAGCAGGTCACCGATTATCGTGAGCAGGCGAAAGCCTTCGGCCTGGCTAAATAACCGCAGGGACATTGATGATGAGCGATCGTATTTTTGCGGGTATCTGGCTGTTGCTCTGTATCGCCGGGCTGTTCATAGCCTGGCAAATCAGCAGCGAATACAGTTATGAACCGGTTGGGCCGCGTCCCTTTCCACTTGGCATTATCAGCCTGATGCTCCTGTGCGCCGTGGCGCTGCTGTTGCGTCACCCGGACACCATCAGTTGGCCTCGCCGCCACGTGCTGCAAAAACTGCTCACGATGGTGATTGTTCTGTTGATGTACGCCTGGGGGTTTGAATGGCTGGGCTTTCCGATCGCCACCGCCATTCTCACCGTGGTGATTGGCATGTTGTTCGGTGCCACCATTCCGGCTGCGGGTATTTCAGGCTCTGTCCTCGGCATTCTTCTGTGGTATGCCTTCGATCGGCTGCTTGACGTCACCTTACCACTCGGCGCCTGGCTGGGTTAACGGAGAAACGATGGATACCTGGATATATCTTTCTCAGGGCTTTGCGGTGGCGATGACGCCGGAAAACCTGGTTATCGCCTTGATCGGCTGTTTTGTTGGCACCATCGTTGGGCTGCTGCCGGGCCTCGGGCCCATCAACGGCGTGGCGATATTGTTGCCGCTGGCCTTCGCATTGCATCTGCCAGCAGAGTCTGCGCTGATCCTGCTGGCCACTGTTTATATCGGCTGTGAATACGGCGGGCGCATCTCCTCGATTCTGCTCAATGTTCCCGGCGATGCAGCCGCCATTATGACCGCGCTTGACGGCTATCCGATGGCGCAGCAAGGGCGCGGCGGCGTGGCGCTCTCTATCTCGGCGGTCAGCTCCTTTTTCGGCTCACTTATCGCTATCGGTGGCATCATTCTGTTTGCCCCGGCGTTAGCGCAATGGTCGCTGGCTTTCGGTCCGGCAGAATACTTTGCCTTAATGGTCTTCGCCATTGCCTGCCTCGGCAGCATGATGGCGCAAAACCCACTGAAATCATTTCTGGCAGCGCTAATCGGTCTCGGCCTTGCGACCGTCGGCGTAGATGCCAACACCGGGGTCTATCGCTTCACCTTTGACAGTGTCCATCTCTCCGACGGCGTGCAGTTTATCGTGGTGGTGATTGGGTTGTTCTCTGTCTCAGAAATACTGTTAATGCTGGAACATACCAGCAGTGGCCAGACGCTGGTGCGTAAAACAGGCCGCATGTTGTTTAACGCCAAAGAAGGTATGCAGTGTGTAGGCGCGACACTTCGCTCGTCGGTGATTGGCTTTTTTGTCGGTGTGCTACCAGGCGCCGGGGCGACCATCGCCAGCGCAATCACCTACATGACTGAGAAAAAACTCAGCGGTAACAGCGACAGCTTTGGTAAAGGGGATATTCGTGGCGTTGCCGCACCAGAAGCGGCGAACAACGCCTCGGCCTGCGGATCCTTTATTCCGATGTTGACGCTCGGTGTGCCTGGCTCCGGTACCACAGCGGTAATGATGGGTGCGCTGACGCTGTACAACATCACGCCAGGCCCGGCCATGTTCACCGAGCAACCAGATATCGTCTGGGGGCTGATTGCAGCGCTGCTGATTGCTAACGTGATGCTGCTGGTGATGAACATTCCGCTGATAGGTTTGTTTACCCGCATGCTAACCATTCCGCTGTGGTTCCTGGTTCCGGCCATTGCCGCAGTCTCCGCAGTAGGCGTTTATGCAGTCCACAGTACCACTTTCGATTTGGTGCTGATGGTCGCCCTCGGCGTACTGGGCTACATACTGCGAAAAATGCACTTCCCGATGTCACCGTTGATTCTCGGGTTTGTACTGGGGGAAATGCTGGAGCAGAATCTGCGTCGCGCGCTGTCTATCAGTAATGGCAACATAGATATTCTGTGGGCAAGCGGGGTGGCAAAAGTACTGCTGGTACTGGCAGTGATGGTTATCGTGATCCCACCCGTGCTGCGTCTGATCCGTAAGCGCCACAACAAGCCGCAGGTGGACATCGGTTAGTAAAATGACGCGCCTTATCCGGCCTACGATTGATCGCCACTGTAGGCCGGATAAGCGCAGCGCCATCCGACATTTTTATTTTGAGCGTAAACCCTGAGTTCCTGCCAGGACATGCTCGACAAACTGCGTCAGCTTTGGCAGCGGGCGTAAATCCTGCCGCCACAGCAGATGTATCGGGCGCGGCTCAGGTGTAAAGCCCTCCAGTACCCGAACCAACCTGCCACTTGTGAGTTCTTCGGCCAGTAAAACCTCGGGCTGCAACAGCAGACCCGCCCCTGCGACCGCCGCCATACGCAGGCCGTGGCCATCGTTACAACGCAGGATCGCATCGCGTTTCCATCTGACCTCCCCCTCCACGCCCGGCAGCTTCCATTCGTTGCGGGCCGTCCACACCGTGTGGGATAAACACAAATGATCCACCAGATCTGCCGGCGTTCGGGGCGTACCGTGACGGGCCAGATACTCCGGTGAGGCGCAGATCGCCATACGGTACGGACACAGGTATTTCGCCACTACATCAGTCTGATGAATATCACCAATCCGGATCGCCAGATCCACACCCTCATCTACCAGATCAACCATCCGGTTAGTCAGATCCAGTTCAAGACGTACCTCCGGCCAGGTCTGTAAAAAAGCAGCAGCCAACGGCGATACCACACATGCGCCAAATGAGGTTGGTGCGCTGATGCGCAGCGTGCCAGCAGGTACCAGCCGCAAGCGCTCTACCGAGCTTTCAGCTATTGCCACCTGCTCCAATACTCGTCTGGCTTCTTCAAAGTAAACCCGCCCGGCATCGGTCAAACTCTGGCGACGGGTATTACGCTCCAGCAGACGCGTACCGAGCTGAACTTCAAGCTGGGCGATATATTTCCCCACCATTACCGCCGACATCTCCAGTCGCGTTGCCGCGCCGGTAAAGCTACCGCTCTCCACCACGGCGATAAATGTTTCCATGCCGCGCAACTTGTCCATATTACAAACCTCTGGTTAGTAATCATCTAACTTTTAGCCAGTTTATCTGATTTCATTTTCATTAAAGAATGGTGGCTCACACTATTCAGGAGGTGGTTATGAAAATCGTCGTTATTGGTGCCAGCGGCACAGTCGGTCGCGCAGTCACAGAAGTATTGAGCCGTACACATGACGTTGTTCGCGTGGGCCGCACACAGGGTGATTACCTGGTTGATATCACTTCTCAGGAGAGCGTGCAGGCGTTGTTTGAAAAAATCGGTCGGGTAGATGCGATCGTATCCGCCACCGGCAACCTGTTCTTTGGCCCGTTGTCGACAATGACCGACAACGAGTTTAATCAGGGGTTGCAGGATAAGCTGTTAGGTCAGGTGCGGCTGGCATTAACCGGGCAACACTATCTGAATGATGGCGGTTCAATTACGCTTATCAGCGGCATCATCGCTCATGAGCCGATTGCGCAAGGGGCAAGCGCTGCAACCGTCAATGCCGGACTGGAAGGTTTTGTTCGCGCTGCTGCCCGCGAATTAGAGCGCGGAATTCGCATTAATCTGATCAGTCCCACCGTGCTGAGCGAATCCGCCGACGCTTACGATAGTTTCTTCCCTGGTTTTGAAAGCGTGCCCGCCGCTACGGTGGCAAATGCTTTTCGCCGCAGCGTGGAAGGCATACAAACCGGTCGCGTCTATAAAGTCGGCTACTGATATTTTGCTGCCGCTGCATCCCTTATCAGCGGCAGCATTATTAACTCATTGTTTTAAAACATTCCCTTCTTGATTTTCTTCCCTGCATCACACTTACCCTCACCTTTTATGTTGTTAAAAAATTGTTGCTTTTGATCACAAATAATAAACAAAACAGTCCATTTTGTGCGCACTTTTCAAAAATGTAGATATTTTTAATTTATGGCTACGAAACGAGCATCGCCATGTCTCCCTGACAATCTACTGAGAGGATCGATTCTGATGAACGCACTGACTGCCGTAAAACCGAACGCTGAAGATCCAGCCCAGCACTACAGCGGTTTCACGCTGAAACCATCAGCCCAGTCTCCACGCCTGCTGGAACTGACTTTCTCCGCCGAGACTACGGAGCAATTTCTGCAAGCTGTGGCACAGTGGCCGGTGCAGGCACTGGAATACAAATCTTTCTTGCGATTTAAAGTGAGCAAAATCCTCGACGATTTGTGCGGTAATCAGTTGCAGCCTCTGCTGCTGAAAACGCTGCTGGATCGTGCTGAAGGCGCACTACTGATCAACGCCGTGGGTGTTGATGACGTGGCGCAAGCAGAAGAGATGGTCAAGCTGGCAACGGCAGTCGCACATCTTATCGGACGCTCCAATTTTGATGCGATGAGCGGTCAGTACTATGCGCGTTTTGTGGTTAAAAACGTTGATAACTCAGACAGCTATCTGCGCCAGCCGCACCGTGTAATGGAGTTGCATAACGACGGAACCTACCTCGAAGAAATCACCGACTACGTGTTGATGATGAAGATCGACGAGCAGAACATGACCGGCGGTAATTCGCTGCTGCTGCACCTTGACGACTGGGAACATCTGGATCAGTACTTCACCCATCCGCTGGCACGCCGCGCTATGCGCTTCGCCGCACCACCAAGCAAAAACGTCAGCCAGGACGTGTTTCATCCGGTGTTTGACGTCGACCAACAGGGTCGCCCGGTGATGCGCTACATCGACCAGTTCGTCCAGCCAAAAGACTATGAAGAAGGTGTCTGGCTGAGCGATCTCTCAGACGCGCTGGAAACCAGCAAAAGCATCCTGTCTGTTCCGGTTTCAGTCGGCAAATTCCTGCTGATCAACAACCTGTTCTGGCTGCACGGTCGCGATCGTTTTACGTCGCATCCTGATCTGCGCCGTGAACTGATGCGCCAGCGTGGTTACTTTGCTTACTCCACCAACCACTACCAGACCCATCAGTAAGCGCGAAGGAAAATAGCGGATGTATGATTTTGTGATTATTGGCGGCGGCATTATCGGCATGTCGACCGCCATGCAGCTGATTGATGTCTATCCGGACGCCAGAATTGCGCTGCTGGAAAAAGAGTCCGGCCCGGCCTGTCACCAGACGGGCCACAACAGCGGCGTGATCCATGCCGGGGTTTATTACACCCCCGGCAGCCTGAAGGCACAGTTTTGCCTGGCCGGAAATCGTGCTACCAAAGCCTTTTGCGACCAAAACGACATCCGCTATGACGTCTGCGGAAAAATGCTGGTTGCCACCTCTGAACTGGAAATGGAGCGGATGCGCGCCTTATGGGATCGCACCGCCGCCAACGGCTTAGAACGCGAGTGGCTGAACGCTGAAGAACTGCGTGAGCGTGAGCCGAACATCACCGGACTGGGCGGTATTTTTGTCCCGTCGAGCGGGATTGTCAGCTACCGTGAAGTGACGGCTGCAATGGCGAAAATCTTTCAGGCCAGAGGCGGTGAGATTATTTACAACGCCGAAGTCAGCGCGCTGAAAGAACACGCTACAGGTGTAATCGTGCATACCCGCCAGGGTCAGGAATATGAGGGCGCGACGCTGATTACCTGCTCCGGCCTGATGGCTGACCGACTGGTGAAAATGCTTGGCGTCGACCCCGGCTTTATCATCTGCCCGTTTCGCGGTGAATACTTCCGTCTGGCGCCAGAGCATAACCAGATAGTCAACCATCTGATCTACCCCATTCCCGACCCGGCGATGCCGTTTCTTGGCGTTCATCTCACCCGCATGATTGACGGCAGCGTAACGGTAGGTCCCAACGCAGTACTGGCGTTTAAGCGTGAAGGTTATCGCAAACGCGATATTTCCCTCAGCGACACGCTGGAGATATTAGGTTCCTCCGGCATCCGCCGGGTGCTGCAAAATAACCTGCGTTCCGGCCTTAGTGAGATGAAAAACTCACTGTGCAAAAGCGGCTATCTGCGGCTGGTACAAAAGTACTGCCCGAGCCTGACGCAAAAAGATCTGCAGCCGTGGCCCGCGGGCGTACGTGCGCAGGCGGTATCGCCTGACGGTAAGTTGATCGACGACTTTCTGTTTGTCACCACGCCACGTTCAATTCATACCTGCAACGCCCCCTCTCCAGCCGCGACATCGGCAATCCCTATCGGTGCGCATATCGTCAGCAAGGTTCATGCGCTGCTGGAAAACCAGAGCAATCCCGGACGCACGCTGCGTGCGGCACGTAGCGTGGAAACATTACACGCCGCATTCACTCGTTAAACATTTTATGACAGGAAGCAATCATGCAACTTAACGATCCAACCTTGTTTCGCCAGCAGGCATTGATCAACGGCCACTGGCGTGACGCCAACAACGGCGAGACCATCGCGGTGACCAACCCCGCAAATGGTCAGCAGTTAGGTAGCGTACCGAAAATGGGTGCGGATGAAACCCGCGAGGCCATTGAAGCCGCTAACCGTGCACTGCCCGCGTGGCGGACGCTGACCGCCAAAGAGCGGGCGAATATTCTGCGCCGCTGGTTTAACCTGATGATTGAACATCAGGACGATCTCGCCCGCCTGATGACCCTCGAACAGGGGAAACCGCTGGCGGAAGCGAAAGGTGAAATCATCTATGCCGCCTCCTTTATTGAGTGGTTTGCCGAAGAGGGCAAACGTATCTACGGCGACACCATCCCAGGTCATCAGGCCGATAAGCGCCTGATCGTCATTAAGCAACCTATCGGCGTGACCGCCGCGATTACGCCGTGGAACTTCCCTTCGGCGATGATCACCCGCAAAGCCGGTCCGGCGCTGGCGGCAGGCTGCACGATGGTACTCAAACCGGCCAGCCAGACGCCTTACTCAGCGCTGGCGCTGGCGGAGCTGGCCAATCGCGCCGGGATCCCGGCGGGCGTATTCAGCGTCGTCACCGGCTCGGCTGGCGCAGTTGGCAACGAGCTGACCAGCAACCCGCTGGTACGCAAGCTGTCGTTTACCGGCTCTACCGAGATTGGTCGTCAGCTCATGCAGCAATGCGCTAAAGACATCAAAAAGGTGTCGCTGGAACTGGGCGGCAATGCGCCGTTTATCGTCTTTGACGATGCCGATCTCGATAAAGCGGTGGAAGGCGCGCTGGCATCGAAGTTTCGTAACGCCGGGCAGACCTGCGTCTGCGCCAACCGTCTGTATGTTCAGGACGGCGTGTATGAACGTTTTGCTGAGAAACTCCAGCAGGCCGTGAGCAAGCTGCACCTCGGCGACGGCCTGGAGCCCAACGTCACCACCGGGCCGCTGATTGATGAGAAAGCGGTTGCCAAAGTGCAGGAGCACATCGCAGATGCGCTGGAGAAAGGCGCTCGGGTTATCACGGGTGGCAAGGCGCATGCGCTGGGCGGCAACTTCTTCCAGCCCACCATTCTGGTGGAAGTACCTGACAACGCAAAGGTCGCCAAAGAAGAGACCTTCGGCCCGCTGGCTCCGCTATTTCGTTTTAAAGATGAGGCTGACGTCATCGCACAAGCCAACGATACCGAGTTTGGTCTGGCGGCTTACTTCTACGCCCGCGATTTAAGCCGCGTTTTCCGCGTCGGCGAAGCGCTGGAGTACGGCATCGTCGGGATTAACACCGGCATCATCTCCAACGAAGTCGCCCCATTCGGCGGAATTAAAGCTTCTGGCCTTGGTCGTGAAGGCTCTAAATACGGCATCGAAGATTACTTAGAAATCAAATATATGTGCATTGGCCTTTAATAAAACAAATACTGGAGAACACCTGATGAGCACCAATAAAGAACTTATGCAACGTCGCAGCAATGCCGTTCCTCGTGGCGTAGGACAGATCCACCCTATTTTTGCCGAACGCGCAGAAAACTGCCGGGTCTGGGACGTTGAAGGCCGCGAGTTCCTCGACTTTGCTGGCGGTATCGCGGTGCTGAATACCGGTCACCTGCATCCACAAATTGTCTCTGCGGTAGAAGCTCAGCTAAAAAAGCTGTCGCATACCTGCTTCCAGGTGCTGGCTTATGAGCCGTACCTGGAACTTTGCGAAATCATGAACAAGAAGGTGCCGGGCGATTTTGCTAAGAAAACGCTGCTGGTCACTACCGGCTCTGAAGCGGTGGAAAACGCGGTGAAAATTGCCCGAGCCGCCACCAAACGAACCGGCACCATCGCCTTTAGCGGCGCCTATCACGGTCGTACCCACTACACCCTGTCATTAACCGGGAAAGTCAATCCGTACTCTGCCGGAATGGGACTAATGCCGGGCCACGTTTATCGCGCACTGTATCCTTGCGCTCTGCACGGTATCAGCGAAGACGATGCTATCGCCAGCATCCATCGAATCTTTAAAAACGACGCCGCCCCGGAAGATGTCGCCGCCATCGTGATTGAGCCGGTACAGGGCGAAGGCGGTTTTTACGCCGCTTCCCCCGCCTTTATGCAACGCCTGCGCGCAATTTGTGATGAACACGGAATCATGCTGATTGCCGATGAAGTGCAAAGCGGCGCGGGCCGTACCGGCACGCTGTTTGCCATGGAGCAGATGGGCGTCGCGCCAGATATCACCACCTTCGCTAAATCCATCGCCGGTGGCTTCCCGCTGGCAGGTGTTACCGGACGCGCCGAAGTGATGGACGCCATCCCCCCTGGCGGTCTGGGTGGCACTTATGCCGGTAACCCGATTGCCTGTGCCGCTGCGCTGGCGGTGCTGAACATTTTCGAGCAGGAAAACCTGCTGCAAAAAGCCAATGAGCTGGGCAAGACCCTGCGTGATGGGCTGCTGGCAATCGCCGAAACACATCGCGAAATCGGTGACGTTCGCGGCCTGGGAGCGATGATTGCCATCGAACTGTTCGAAGACGGCGACCACAACAAGCCAGATGCCAAACTGACTGCTGAGATCGTTGCCCGGGCCCGTGATAAAGGGCTGATCCTGCTCTCCTGTGGGCCGTACTACAACGTACTGCGTATCCTCGTGCCACTCACCATCGAAGATGCGCAAATCCGCCAGGGGCTGGACATTATCGCCCAGTGTTTTGATGAGGCGAAGCAGCACTAATTGCCGGATGGCGCAATCTGTAGGTCGGATAAGGCCTTTACGCCGCCATCCGACAAACAAGCAAAACAAAACGGATAAGGCCGTCCGGTAAAAATATCCAATAACAATTATACGCGTGCCCCGGCGCGGGAATGCCGGGGTGCTCTCCCAAGTGAAATACTTTCGAGAGGTTTAAAAGATGGGGCAAGTGTCACAATCACATGATTTAGGGGGCGGGCTGAAATCACGCCACGTCACCATGTTATCTATTGCCGGGGTTATCGGTGCAAGTCTGTTTGTAGGTTCAAGCGTAGCCATTGCAGAAGCAGGACCTGCGGTATTGCTGGCCTATCTGTTCGCCGGATTACTGGTGGTGATGATTATGCGCATGCTGGCCGAAATGGCCGTTGCCACCCCTGATACCGGTTCCTTTTCTACTTACGCCGACAAGGCTATCGGGCCGTGGGCTGGTTATACCATCGGCTGGCTGTACTGGTGGTTCTGGGTATTGGTGATCCCACTGGAAGCTAATATTGCCGCCATAATACTGCACTCATGGATCCCGGGCATTCCTGTCTGGCTGTTCTCGCTGGTTATCACGCTGGCGTTAACCGGCAGTAATCTGCTGAGCGTCAAAAATTACGGTGAGTTCGAGTTCTGGCTGGCGCTGTGCAAAGTGATTGCCATTCTGGCATTTATCGCCCTGGGCGCGGCAGCGATTAGCGGTTTCTATCCCTACGCTGAGGTCAGTGGAATTTCACGGCTGTGGGATCACGGCGGCTTTATGCCTAACGGTTTTGGCGCGGTGCTCAGCGCGATGCTGATAACCATGTTCTCCTTTATGGGCGCGGAGATTGTTACCATTGCCGCCGCGGAGTCCGACACCCCGGATAAACACATCGTGCGCGCCACGAACTCGGTTATCTGGCGTATCTCTATTTTCTATCTGTGCTCAATTTTCGTGGTGGTGGCATTGATCCCGTGGAACATGCCGGGGCTTAAAGAGGTTGGCTCTTACCGCTCGGTGCTGGAATTACTGCACATCCCGCACGCGAAACTGATCATGGACTGCGTCATTTTACTGTCGGTAACCAGTTGTCTGAACTCTGCGCTGTATACGGCATCCAGGATGCTCTACTCCCTGAGCCGTCGTGGAGATGCCCCAGCTTTTATGGGCAAAACTAACCGTAGCAAAACACCTTATGTCGCGGTGCTGCTGTCGACTGGGGCTGCTTTCCTCACCGTGATCGTCAACTATTATGCGCCAGCAAAAGTGTTTAAGTTTCTGATCGACAGCTCTGGCGCCATCGCGCTGCTGGTCTATCTGGTGATTGCTATTTCCCAGCTCCGGATGCGCAAGATCCTGCTGGCACAAGGCGGTGAAATTAAGCTGAGAATGTGGCTCTATCCGTGGCTGACCTGGCTGGTCATCGCCTTTATTATCTTTGTATTAGTGGTGATGCTCTTTCGCCCGGCGCAACAGCTGGAGGTTATCTCAACCGGGCTGCTCGCCATCGGGATTATTTGCACCGTACCAATTATGTCACGCTGGAAAAAACTGCTATCGTGGCAAAAAGCACCGTTGCAAAATACGCATTAAATCCGTTCCCGGCACAGGCCGGGAAACCTTTTCAGGAGTATGACCATGACCGCCATTTCCCAACCGACGGCCATTGACGGGTACCGCTGGCTCAAAAACGACATCATCCGTGGTGTGTATCAGCCTGATGAAAAACTGCGAATGAGCCTGCTGACCTCGCGCTATGAACTGGGAGTCGGGCCGTTGCGCGAGGCGCTTTCGCAACTGGTGGCAGAACAGCTGGTCACGGTGGTCAATCAGAAAGGGTATCGTGTGGCATCGATGTCAGAGCAGGAGCTGCTCGATATTTTTGACGCCCGCGCTAATACGGAGGCGATGCTGGTGAGTCTGGCAATTGAGCGCGGCAACGACGCCTGGGAAGCAGAGATTCTGGCGCGGGCACATATGCTGAGCAAGCTTGAAGCTGTTGACGCCAGCGAGCAGATGCTGGATGAGTGGGATCAGCGACATCAGGCGTTTCACACGGCAATTGTTGCCGGGTGCGGTTCACACTATTTGCTGCAAATGCGCGAACGGTTGTTCGATCTCGCAGCACGCTACCGGTTTATCTGGCTGCGTAAAACGGTGCTATCCGTTGAAATGCTTGAAGACAAACACGATCAGCATCAGACGCTTACCGAAGCAATTATGGCGCGCGATGCAGAGCGCGCCAGCGAATTAATGCGCCAGCACCTGCTGACGCCAATTCCTATTATTCAGCAGGCCATGTCCGGAAAACTTCTGACGGAATAAACCTGTTCTTCTTTACTCTTCCGGAATACGTAAAACCTGCCCGGGATAGATTTTATCCGGGCTTTTCAGCATCGGTTTATTCGCCTCGAATATCTTATTGTACAGGTTAGCATTACCATAAACCTGTTTCGAAATAGCGCTCAGCGTGTCACCGGACTTCACCGTATAAAACTGACTTTCATTCGCCGGCGCAGAAGTTTTGACCTGGTCATCCACACTACCAATACCGGAGATATTACCGATCGCGATCAGAATTTTTTCTTTCGCTTCCTGGCTTAACCCATCTCCAGAAACGGTCGCCTTACCTTCGGCAATTTGGACGTTCACTTTATCTGCATCTGGAATACCGGTTTTACTCAGGTGTTCCTGCACCTTTTTCGCCAGTTCGTCACCACCATGATTTCCTGTGACCGCATCCCAGAGTTTTTCACCCGCATCTTTCACAAAATTGAAGAGACCCATATTCACCTCGGTTATTAACAATCAACACCAAGAAGTGTAGCAGAGGGGAAGGATCGATCAGGAAAGCGGCGCAGATGCGCCGCAATAGTGGAAAAGATTAGTTACGCGTCTGTACCCAGAATGCATGAATAAGACCGGGGATGTAACCCAGCAGTGTCAGTACGATATTGAGGATAAACGCCCAGCCAAATCCTTTCCCCAGCAGTACACCAAGCGGAGGCAAAATAATAGTTAAAACAATTCTCCAGAAACCCATACACACTCCATACAAGCAAAAAATTAATCATTGTGTATACCCAAAATAATTTGAGTTGCAGCCAGGCGGCAAAAGAGTGAGTCCCGATGAGCTTGCTCTTGCAAGTGATTCGGGTGAGCGACAAATCTGTCAGAAACAGATTTGAGCGCTACGGAACAACCGCCCGTAAGGCGAGACTCATGGATGAGTCGTGTAACTCGTAGCCAACGCGCATGCAACTTAAGTATGACGGGTATAAAAAGAGATTTCGTCTCTAAGCATAACCAGTGTACTCAACTCTGCCAGCCCACCCCTGCGGTTTTACCCTCCTTTACTCTCTTTACGCTGGCGTACGATGATTGTTTATTTTAGAATGTGCTTAATTTAGAACTCACTTAAATAACTATGACTGAACTTGAACAACTCCAGGCCAGCGCTGAAAAAGCGGCCGCCCTGCTCAAAGCGATGAGCAATCCGAAACGGTTGCTGATTTTGTGCATGCTCAGCGGTTCACCGGGTACCAGCGCGGGTGAATTAGCCCGCATTACCGGCTTGAGTCCTTCCGCGACCTCCCAACATCTGGCGCGAATGCGCGAGGAAGGTCTGATAGAAAGCCAGCGAGATGCTCAGCGCATCCTCTATTTCATTAAAAATGCGGCGGTGAATTCACTTATCGCCACATTAAAAACACTGTATTGCCCATAAGGAACCATCATGACCATTGGGATAATTTCCCCGCGCGAAGCACAGGCGCTCCTGGCACAAGGGGCAAAACTGATTGATATCCGTGATGCAGATGAGTATCTGTACGAGCATATCCCAGAGGCGCAACTGGCCCCGCTATCCACCCTGGAACAGAACTCACTACCCACAAATTTGCGGGCCGAGCGCATTATTTTTCACTGCCAGTCGGGCAAGCGCACACAAAACGCCGCAGCCAAATTGCATGCCACCGCCGCGCCTGCACAGGTATGGCTGCTTGAGGGCGGAATCGACGGCTGGAAAGCTGCAGGTTTGCCGGTAACAAAAGATAACTCACAGCCGTTGCCGCTGATGCGTCAGGTGCAGATTGCGGCTGGTAGCCTTGCCTTACTCGGCGTCGTTCTCGGTTACACGGTCAACAGCGGCTTCTTCTTACTCAGCGGTTTTGTCGGCGCTGGTCTGGTTCTTGCTGGCGTTACCGGCTTTTGTGGCATGGCACGGCTACTGGATAAAATGCCGTGGAACCGACGTACTCATTAAGCGGTAATAACCGAAACAGCGCTGTACCCGCCAATTGACGTGCTCTATGGTGGGCCATGTGATAAAGAAAGGAGCGCAGTATGTTTAAACCTGGCGATTTGGTGCAACCGCGTATGGGCGGACCAAAACTGAAAGTTGTCGAAGTGAATGGCGATCAGATTGTGGCCGTACAAGCCAGTAACGAAAGCGGTGAGAAATTCACACTGAAAGCTGCTGATGTTACGCGATATTCCGAAGACGGTGATTTCGGCGTTTGCTGAAATAAGCGGTGAGGATCTCCTCACCGCATTGCTATCAGATTAAAAAATCGTCGAGAGATTTACCAGCAGCCAGTGCCTGAGCAATGGGCTTCGGTGTACGTCCTTGTCCGGTCCATGTTTTCGTTTCACCATTGGTATCAGTAAAATGATATTTCGCCGGACGCGGTTGGCGTTTTTTTCCGCCCCGTGACGTGGTTGGCACCATACTCAGCAACTCTTCTGGATTAATTCCATCAGCTTGCATCAGCGCCAACAACGTATTAATTTTTTCCTGCTGCTCTGCACGCTGACGCTGTAACTTTTCTTCTTCATCGCGTCTTTCTTTGGTAACTACCCTGAATTTTTCCAACATATCTTCAAGAACCTCGATGGAAAATTCACGGGCCATAGAACGCAGTGTGCGGATATTATTTAAGTTTTTTAACATTAAGCTCATATTAATAAAACCTCTTTAACGCAGAAATCAAAAACAGTAATACGGCAGGAAGTGTATTCGATTGTTTTTTCTATTTCCAGTATATTTTGTCGCAAAGTATTAAGCTAACAACGTTTCTTATTATTTACCTGTTGGTACGGGTGAGTCGATTTTCCGATATTTTATATAACGTGAGTATTAAAATAAATATGGCTAACGGCCTCTTAAATCATATACCCACAATACAGAAAATCACAACGTACAGTCAGGTCTGGCAGACATACCCAACATCAATTCACATTCAGAAAGGAGCTCAAAAAATTCAGAAAAACAAGTCAAAATAAGACATTGATTTAAAAGAGTTTTAACCAATACAGCAACGAAAATGCCAAAACGAACAAAAAACGAACCAACACAGAGCATTTTATCGACAAAAAGACAATAAATAAAAATTTTAAGCTAGTTGCCAGTTATTATGTAGCCATATATCCTATTAAAACGCGAAAGCAGCAAGATAAAACACTAGTTAAAAGGTATTCAAAACCTTTTCTTCCCTTTTTACAAGGAGCATTAACATGTTCTCTCCGCAGTCACGCTTGCGTCATGCTGTAGCAGACACGTTCGCGATGGTTGTTTATTGTTCTGTCGTGAACATGTTGATCGAAGTATTCCTCTCTGGAATGACCTTTGAACAATCGCTTTCTTCCAGACTGGTGGCTATCCCTGTTAACATTCTGATCGCCTGGCCCTATGGTATGTACCGTGATTTATTCATGCGCGCGGCGCGTAAAGCCACGTCAGCCGGATGGGCTAAAAATCTGGCAGATGTGCTGGCGTATGTAACGTTCCAGTCTCCGGTATATGTCGTTATTCTGTTGACGGTTGGCGCTGACTGGCATCAGATTACAGCTGCAGTAAGTTCAAACATCGTGGTATCAATGCTGATGGGGGCTGTGTATGGCTACTTCCTTGATTATTGCCGCCGCCTGTTTAAAGTCAGCAGCTATCACCAGGCTAAAGCCTAAATACATCTTCTTCGCGACTGGCATCGCCAGTCGCGCCTTTAGTTCGAACTCACGTCACCAAACAACCCATTTAAATAACGCTCAAGCGCAACACGCGAGCTAAAGCCGTGCGGAATACCATAATGTTCATGGGTTTCTCCCGCTAAATAAAGCGGAAATTGCTGATAGTGATCGCAGGTTTTAATATCTGTTGCGGGATCAGCCAGCGATGAACTGCGCTCTTTTAGCGTGGGATGGATAACTAAAGCGGTACGTCCCATGCGTGCTTCCCGGTTAACGTACACATAATTTTCACCACGTCGATAACCGTAAGCTTTCTGTGTGACTACATCGACGGTAAAGCCCACTTTTTCAAGTACGCGCGCCACCTCATCTGGTCGTAAATACATATTATTTTCCTCGTTATCTTTTACTGCGGGCTTACCTTACCTGATTCAGCATTAGCAACGCTTTCAGAAAAGTCCATAAAGAAGTGAATATGACGGGATAAATATCTACAGAACGACTGACAATCAGGCCATTGCCAGCCGAAGTTGATATGCGGCCTGCTGCGCCATTTCCACAGATCTAATATTGGTAAATGACAGCAGTATTCCGCCCTTTCCTGTCGATGTTATTCGCCAATCAGTTAAAGCCTGAACTGCCAGACCCGCGAGGTTAGCTTTACGTACTAATACTGTGTCCTCTCCGCTAACCGACATCACCAGTTGGATCCCGCCGTCCTGAGGAACTACGGTAAATCCTTGCTCTGTCAGCGCAGTTTCCATCCATTGACGTCGTTGAGCGTAATGTTGTCGCATCTTCTTCAGATGCCGCCAGAAATACCCCCCGTGGATAAAATCAGCCAGCGTTTGTTGCCATAAAACCGGAACACTACAGGCCGTTAGCGCCGCTTGCTGGCGGAACCGCGACACCTGAGTCAGGGGGACCACCAGCCATGCCGTGCGCAGTGCAGGAAACAGCGATTTACTGAACGTTCCGGCATAAATAACCCGCTGTGGCGCATCCAGGCTTTTTAGCGGTGGCAACGGTTTTCCGTGGTAGCGAAATTCACTGTCGTAGTCATCTTCAATGATCCATGCCTGCGCACGGGCGGCCCACTCTAGCAACTGATGTCGACGGGCTAACGAAAGCGATACCCCCAGCGGACTTTGGTGAGCTGGCGTGAGGAGCGCAAAGCGCGCATGTGGATAGTCACGGATCCCGACGTACACATCCAGTCCCTCTTCATCGACCGGAACAGGCATCATTTCAACCCTTTCCTGCGCCACTACTGGCCTGATTAACGGAAAACCCGGATCCTCTACCCACATTCCCTCACCAGGTTTTGCCAGAGCGCGCAGGATTAATGTCATCGATGCCGCATATCCAGAAGTAATAAACACCTGCTCCGGCAGGCACTCAATGCTGCGTGAAACGCGCAGATAATCGACAATAGCCTGGCGTAACGTCAGTTCACCGCAAACATCTCCCAGCGCAAGGTCAAAACGCGTCTGTGTGCGCAAACGCCGCCCCATTACCCGCGCCCAGGTTTCCCGGGGGAAAAGATCGAGAGCGGGCAGCCCCATCTGAAACAACTGCGGCGTTGGACTTTCTCCGGCGTATACAACAGGGGCAGCAGACGTTGTATCCAGCCGCAGTTGTCCACTCACAAACGTTCCGGCCTGGCCACGTCGCACAAGCCAGCCCTGAGCCACCAGCTCAGCGTATGCATTTTCCACCGTCGAACGTGACACGCCCAGCTCCTGAGACCATGTACGGCTGGAGGGTAATCTTGCGCCAGGCTTAAGTTCACCTTTCTCAATAGCGGTTTTTAACTGGCGGGCGATTTGCTGGTAGCGTGGCATTTATGGTCTGCTTTTTTAGTGAAAATATGGCTCTCTTTTGCAGACCATTATAGTGCTACATTGCTGGTCATCCAAACGAGGAGAAATACCATGACTATGTTACGCCAGCCCTACTATGAACTCAGCCCTGAAGTCTATAACGCCCTGGTTCAGGCCAGCAAAGCGCTGGAAAACTGCGCTCTGGACACCACGCTGACGGAACTGATTTATCTGCGCATTTCACAAATTAACGGCTGTGCATTTTGTCTGGAAATGCACAGTAAAGCGCTGCGCAAATCTGGCGTTGAACAAACCAAGCTGGACGCACTGGCGGGATGGCGTGTAAGTCATCATTTCAGTGAGCAGGAACGTGCGGCACTGGCGTGGGCCGAGTCTGTCACACACATAGTCACAACTCATGCCGAAGATGATGTTTATCTGCCGCTGCTTGACCATTTTAGCGCCAAAGAGATTAGCGACCTGACATTCGCAATTAGCCTGATGAATTGCTTTAACCGCCTGGCGGTAAGCATGCGTATGTAATTGCGGGCTGCCCGATAAACCGCCTTATCGGGCCTCTCCATGCTTGTCAGTAAGCCCGAGAAGCGTAGGCATCGGGCAATTTATACGTCACTCATCCTCTTCCCCCGCTCCGCTCGTTACTCTGAACACTTTCAATCTAAAATTCCCATATCTTGTATGGTTGAATCTTTTTAAAACTACATCTAGTATCTTCTGTATCAAGACACACACAACCCGACGCCTGTTATCGCGCCGTTCTTTTATTTTTAGATGGAAATACGAATCATGCGCATTATTATTTACACTCGCAACAACTGTGTTCAGTGCCATGCCACTAAGCGGGCAATGGAAAACCGCGGATTTGATTTTGAAATGGTGAATGTCGATCTGATGCCTGACATGGCAGACACGCTGCGTGAACAAGGTTTTCGTCAGTTACCGGTGGTAGTCGCAGGTGAAACCAGCTGGTCAGGATTCCGCCCGGATATGATTAACCGCCTGCGCCCGCAACCCCATGTGGCCAGCGCATGAATACCCTCGTCTACTTCTCCAGCAGCTCCGAAAATACCCATCGCTTTATGCAGCGTCTGGAGATGCCCGCTATTCGTATCCCACTTAATGAGCGCGAACGAATCCGGGTAGACGAACCTTACATTTTAGTCGTGCCGTCTTACGGCGGCGGCGGTACGGCTGGTGCGGTCCCACGGCAGGTGATCCGCTTTTTAAACGATACGCACAACCGGGCATTAATACGCGGCGTGATCGCCTCCGGCAATCGCAATTTCGGCGAAGCCTATGGCCGCGCGGGTGAGGTTATCTCACAAAAATGCGGCGTGCCGTGGCTCTATCGCTTTGAGCTGATGGGAACGCAAAGCGATATCGACAATGTCCGAAAAGGAGTGAGTGAATTTTGGCAACGACAACCGCAGAACGCGTAATCCCGCAAACGCTGGACTACCACGCCCTTAACGCCATGCTGAATCTGTACGATAAAGCCGGGCGGATTCAATTCGATAAAGACCATCAGGCGGTGGACGCTTTTATTGCTTCCCACGTCCGGCCCAACTCGGTGGTGTTTGCCAGCCAGGATGAGCGTCTGAATACGCTGATCCGTGACGGTTATTACGACGAAAGCGTTTTAACTCGCTACGATCGCGCTTTCGTGGTGAGGCTTTTTGACCACGCCCACGCCAGAGGATTCCGCTTCCAGACCTTCCTCGGCGCATGGAAGTACTACACCAGCTATACGCTAAAAACCTTTGACGGTAAGCGCTACCTTGAAGATTTTGCGGATCGTGTGACCATGGTGGCGTTAACGCTGGCGCAGGGTGACGAAACGCTCGCCATGCAGCTTACCGATGAGATGCTCTCCGGGCGCTTTCAGCCTGCTACACCGACATTTTTGAACTGCGGTAAACAACAGCGCGGTGAACTGGTCTCCTGCTTCCTGTTGCGAATTGAAGACAACATGGAGTCAATTGGACGGGCGGTAAACTCCGCGTTGCAACTCTCCAAACGCGGCGGTGGCGTGGCGTTTTTGCTCTCTAACCTGCGGGAAGCTGGTGCACCTATTAAGCGCATTGAAAATCAGTCTTCCGGTGTGATCCCGGTAATGAAAATGCTGGAGGACGCATTTTCTTATGCTAATCAACTGGGTGCACGTCAGGGTGCGGGGGCCGTGTATTTGCATGCACATCACCCGGATATTCTGCGTTTTCTCGATACCAAACGCGAAAACGCCGATGAAAAAATTCGCATCAAAACGCTCTCTCTCGGCGTGGTGATCCCGGATGTCACCTTCCGTCTGGCCAAAGAAAATGCGCAGATGGCGCTGTTTTCCCCTTATGACGTGGAGCGCATTTACGGCAAACCGTTTGGTGATATCGCAGTCAGTGAACACTATGACGAACTGGTTGCTGATGTGCGCGTGCGCAAAAGCTACATTAATGCCCGCGATTTCTTCCAGCGGCTGGCGGAAATCCAGTTTGAGTCAGGCTACCCGTACATCATGTTTGAAGACACGGTGAATCGTGCCAATCCGATTGCCGGACGCATCAATATGAGCAACCTGTGCTCCGAGATTTTGCAGGTCAATAGTGCCTCGACGTACGACGAAAATCTTGACTATGTGCAGATCGGACACGATATCTCCTGCAACCTCGGCTCGCTCAACATCGCTCACACTATGGATTCACCGGACTTTGGTCGCACGGTTGAAACAGCGGTTCGCGGCTTAACCGCGGTCTCTGATATGAGCCATATCCGCAGCGTGCCGTCTGTTGAAGCCGGAAACAACGCCTCACATGCCATTGGCCTCGGACAGATGAACCTGCATGGTTATCTGGCGCGAGAAGGCATTGCCTACGGTTCACCTGAAGGGCTGGATTTTACTAATCTCTATTTTTACACCATCACCTGGCATGCGCTGAACACATCGATGAAACTAGCCCGCGAACGCGGTAAAACCTTTGCCGGATTCAAACAGTCCCGTTACGCCAGCGGCGAATACTTTACGCAATATCTGCAGGGCGACTGGCAACCGAAAACCGACAAAGTCCGCGCGTTATTTGCCCACAGCGGCATTACATTACCGACGCGCGAAATGTGGTCACAACTGCGTGACGATGTGATGCGCTACGGCATCTATAACCAGAATTTACAGGCCGTTCCACCGACCGGCTCTATCTCCTACATCAATCATGCGACCTCAAGTATCCACCCGATTGTGTCGAAGGTGGAGATCCGTAAAGAGGGTAAAACCGGGCGCGTTTACTACCCGGCCCCGTTTATGACCAACGACAATCTGGACATGTACCAGGATGCTTACGAAATCGGTCCGCAAAAAATCATTGATACCTACGCCGAAGCGACACGACATGTCGATCAAGGTCTTTCACTGACGCTATTTTTCCCTGATACCGCCACCACCCGCGATATCAATAAAGCGCAGATCTATGCCTGGAAAAAAGGGATCAAATCGCTGTACTACATCCGACTACGCCAGCTGGCGCTGGAAGGCACTGAAATCGAAGGCTGCGTGTCATGCGCACTGTAAGGAGAGCAGGATGAGATTAAATCGCATAAGTGCCATCAACTGGAATAAGATCCAGGATGATAAAGATCTCGAGGTATGGAACCGCCTGACCAGTAACTTCTGGCTGCCGGAAAAAGTCCCGCTGTCGAATGATATCCCTGCCTGGCAGACGCTGAATGCGGCCGAGCAGCAACTGACCATTCGCGTATTTACCGGGCTGACGCTACTCGACACCATTCAGAATATTGCGGGTGCGCCAACGTTAATGCAGGATGCACTAACCCCGCATGAAGAAGCCGTGTTGTCGAATATCAGCTTTATGGAGGCGGTACACGCCCGGTCATACAGCTCTATTTTCTCCACTTTATGCCAGACCCAGGATGTGGATGCAGCCTATGCCTGGAGTGAGGAAAACGCCCCTCTCCAGCGCAAAGCACAAATCATTCTTGAACATTACGCCAGCCATGATCCGCTGAAGAAGAAAATTGCCAGCGTATTTCTGGAATCTTTCCTGTTCTATTCCGGTTTCTGGTTACCAATGTATTTCTCCAGCCGTGGCAAGCTGACCAATACTGCTGATTTAATCCGTCTGATTATTCGTGACGAAGCGGTACATGGTTATTACATCGGTTATAAGTATCAAAAAGGTCTGGAGGCCATTACAGAATCGGCACGCGAAGAACTGAAGAATTTTGCGCTCGATCTGTTAATGGAGTTGTACGATAACGAAGCACGCTATACGGAAGAGCTCTACGCAGAAACGGGTTGGGTGGAGGACGTCAAAGCATTCCTTTGTTACAACGCCAATAAAGCGTTAATGAACCTGGGCTATGAGGCGTTATTCCCGGCTGAAATGGCGGATGTAAATCCGGCGATCCTCGCCGCACTGTCACCTAATGCCGACGAAAACCACGATTTCTTCTCCGGTTCGGGGTCGTCCTATGTAATGGGAAAAGCCGTCGAAACCGAAGACGACGACTGGAACTTTTAACACACATTATTGCGGAGAATATCCGACTGTTTTCCGCAATAATATTTTAACTGCATCACACAATTATGCATATGTGATCTACACTCAATCTTAGTCACATTATTCGTCTGCATTTCAACAATTCAGACGTCTTTTCGGTGTTCCTTACAAAAAATATCATCTTGCTGTTATCAGCGCTCAGCCCTTATATCATGGGAAATCCCGCCTCCTGGCCTTCGGCAATATTCATGCCATTAACAAATTCAGGGTTGTCTCAGATTCTCAGTATGTTAGGGTAGAAAAAGGTAACTATTTCCATCAGGTAATATATCGATATAAACAAATAACAGGAATCATTCTATTGCATGGCAATTAAATTAGAAGTTAAAAACCTCTATAAGATATTTGGCGAGCATCCACAGAGAGCGTTCAAATATATTGAAAAAGGACTTTCAAAAGAGCAAATTCTGGATAAAACAGGGCTATCGCTTGGCGTTAAAGACGCCAGTCTGGCCATTGAAGAAGGCGAGATATTTGTCATCATGGGATTATCCGGCTCGGGTAAATCCACAATGGTACGCCTTCTCAATCGCCTGATTGAACCCACCCGTGGACAGGTACTGATTGATGGCGTAGATATTGCCAAAATATCAGATGCCGAGCTTCGCGAGGTGCGCAGAAAAAAGATTGCGATGGTTTTCCAGTCCTTTGCATTGATGCCGCACATGACGGTACTGGACAATACAGCATTCGGTATGGAATTAGCCGGTATTGCCGCAGATGCTCGTCGTGAAAAAGCGCTGGATGCGCTACGCCAGGTCGGATTAGAGAATTACGCTCACGGTTATCCGGATGAGCTTTCCGGTGGTATGCGCCAGCGTGTTGGCCTTGCCCGTGCATTAGCCATTAACCCTGACATCTTATTAATGGATGAAGCTTTCTCAGCGCTCGATCCGTTAATTCGAACTGAGATGCAGGATGAACTGGTAAAACTGCAGGCGAAACATCAGCGTACCGTGGTCTTTATTTCCCATGATCTTGATGAAGCTATGCGCATTGGCGACAGAATTGCCATTATGCAAAATGGCGAGGTGGTACAGGTCGGTACACCGGATGAGATCCTGAATAATCCGGCAAATGATTATGTGCGCACTTTCTTCCGTGGTGTTGATATAAGCCAGGTATTCAGTGCGAAAGATATTTCACGCCGTAGCCCTGAGGGCTTAATTCGTAAAACACCAGGCGTAGGTCCACGATCGGCCCTGCAATTATTGCAGGATAAAGATCGTGAATATGGTTACGTAATTGAACGCGGTAATAAATTCATTGGCGTCGTCTCCATCGACTCATTAAAAGCAGCCTTAAGCCAGTCACAAGGTATTGAAGCAGCTTTAATTGACGAACCGTTAGCTGTAGATGCACAAACCCCTCTGAGCGAGTTGCTTTCTCATGTTGGTCAGGCGCCATGCGCCGTACCGGTTGTCGATGAGGAACAGCAGTATGTGGGCATTATTTCAAAACGCATGCTGTTACAGGCTTTAGATCGCGAGGGGGCAAACAATGGCTGATCAAACGAATCCGTGGGATACCACACCAGCGGCCGATAGCGCCGCACAATCCGCTGATGCCTGGAGTACGCCGTCTGGTGCGCCAGCCGACGGAGGCAGCGCAGACTGGCTGACCAGCGCACCCGCACCAGCGCCTGAACATTTCAACATTATGGATCCCTTCCATAAAACGCTGATCCCACTGGATAGCTGGGTTACCGAAGGGATTGACTGGGTAGTAACCCATTTCCGTCCTGTCTTCCAGGGCATTCGTGTTCCGGTAGATTACATCCTTAATGGCTTCCAGCAGCTGCTGCTGGGTATGCCTGCACCTGTAGCGATTGTTCTTTTTGCACTGATCGCATGGCAGATTTCCGGCGTCGGGATGGGTGTTGCCACCTTAATCTCATTGATTGCTATTGGCGCAATTGGCGCATGGTCGCAGGCGATGATAACCCTGGCACTGGTACTGACCGCGCTGCTGTTTTGCGTGGTGATCGGTCTGCCAATGGGAATATGGCTGGCGCGTAGTCCCCGAGCGGCAAAAATTGTTCGCCCCCTGCTGGATGCAATGCAAACCACGCCTGCGTTCGTCTATCTGGTGCCGATTGTTATGCTGTTCGGTATCGGCAACGTACCGGGGGTAGTCGTGACGATTATCTTCGCCCTGCCGCCAATCGTGCGTCTGACCATTCTGGGGATTAACCAGGTGCCAGCCGATCTGATTGAGGCCTCGCGCTCATTTGGCGCCAGTCCGCGTCAGATGCTGTTTAAAGTACAGCTGCCGCTGGCGATGCCGACCATCATGGCGGGGGTTAATCAGACACTGATGCTCGCCCTTTCCATGGTCGTTATCGCTTCGATGATAGCGGTCGGTGGGCTTGGTCAGATGGTCCTGCGTGGTATCGGTCGTCTGGATATGGGACTGGCTACCGTCGGTGGGGTCGGGATTGTTATCCTCGCCATTATTCTGGATCGTCTGACACAGGCTGTCGGTCGCGACTCGCGTAGCCGCGGTAACCGTCGCTGGTACACCACCGGACCTGTCGGGCTTTTCACCCGTCCTTTCATTAAGTAATTCACCCATTGCCCGGTGGCATTGCGCTCGCCGGGCCTGAAACTCATAAACTTTGCACAAAATCATTTAAGTTGCACCGCGGCAGCAAACGAATGTATCCCGGAAGCGTACAAACAGTATGTGACGAGTACATAAGTGCAGCCAACAAAGAGTCAGCTTGAAAGATGAAGTGTAATAAGGAACAACGATGCGACAGAATATAATCCTTGCCACAACGTTTGCCACCCTTGTCTCTACCAGCGCTTTCGCTGCCGACCTGCCGGGCAAAGGCATCACTGTACAACCTATCCAGAGCACCATCTCTGAAGAGTCCTTCCAGACGCAACTGGTCAGCCGCGCGCTGGAAAAACTGGGGTATACCGTCAACAAAGCGAGTGAAGTTGACTACAACGTCGGCTACACCTCCATTGCCTCTGGCGATGCGACTTTTACCGCCGTGAACTGGCAGCCGCTGCATGATGATATGTATGCCGCAGCAGGCGGAAATAAAAAGTTTTATCGCGAGGGGGTATTCGTAACAGGTGCGGCGCAAGGGTATCTGATCGACAAGAAAACCGCTGAGCAGTACAAAATCACCAATATCGCCCAACTGAAAGATCCGAAGATTGCCAAAATTTTTGATACCAATGGCGACGGTAAAGCCGACATGATGGGCTGTTCACCAGGCTGGGGCTGTGAAGCCGTTATCAACCACCAGAACAAAGCATTCGATCTGGAAAAAACGGTCGATGTCAGTCACGGTAACTACGCGGCGATGATGGCCGATACCATTACCCGCTTTAAGGAAGGCAAACCGATCCTCTACTACACCTGGACACCGTACTGGGTGAGCGACGTAATGAAGCCGGGCAAAGATGTGGTCTGGTTGCAGGTACCGTTCTCTTCCCTTCCGGGTGAGCAGAAAGATATTGATACCAAACTGCCAAACGGCGCTAACTACGGCTTCCCGGTAAACACTATGCATATCGTTGCTAACAAGGCGTGGGCCGAAAAAAACCCGGCGGCGGCAAAACTGTTCGCGCTGATGAAGCTGCCGCTGGCAGATATCAACGCGCAGAACGCGATGATGCATGACGGTAAATCTTCTGAAGCAGACGTACAGGGCCACGTTGATGGTTGGATTAAAGCCCACCAGCAGCAGTTTGACGGTTGGGTGAAAGAAGCGCTGGCCGCGCAGAAGTAATTCCCCTTTATGCCGGATGGCGGCGCGACGCCACCATCCGGCCTGGTAACCAGCGCACTTCTCTCCCTTCCCCATAACCGCACAATCTATCACCTAACAAATCTGCAACATGTAGCTGCTTCCGTTATGATTGTTTTCTGAAACCCATTATTCAGTTGAAAACAATGACTAAAACCACTCATGGACTTAGCCCGTCGCTGATCCTTTTAATGTCCATCGCAACCGGTCTGGCCGTTGCCAGTAACTACTACGCGCAACCGCTACTCGACACCATTGCGCGTAACTTTTCGTTGTCGGCCAGTACTGCGGGCTTTATCGTCACCGCCGCGCAGCTTGGTTATGCTGCAGGCCTGCTGTTTCTGGTGCCGCTTGGCGATATGTTTGAACGTCGGATGCTCATTGTCTCCATGACGCTATTAGCGGCTGGCGGCATGTTAATTACCGCCAGCAGTCAGTCATTGACAATGCTGATCCTCGGTACGGCGCTGACCGGACTCTTTTCCGTGGTGGCACAAATTTTGGTTCCGCTGGCGGCAACGCTCGCCACGCCGGACAAGCGCGGCAAAGTCGTTGGCACAATTATGAGTGGTCTGTTGCTGGGCATTCTGCTGGCGCGTACCGTCGCCGGATTACTGGCCAATCTGGGCGGCTGGCGCACTGTGTTTTGGGTGGCGTCGGTACTGATGGCGCTGATGGCTATCGCGCTGTGGCGCGGCCTGCCGAAGATGAAATCTGAAACCCATCTCAACTATCCGCAACTGTTAGGTTCCGTCTTCAGCCTGTTTATCCACGACAAGCTGCTGCGTACCCGTGCGATGTTGGGCTGCCTGACCTTTGCCAACTTCAGTATTCTCTGGACATCAATGGCCTTTTTGCTCGCCGCGCCGCCATTTAACTATTCAGAAGGCATGATCGGTCTGTTTGGTCTGGCAGGTGCTGCCGGTGCGTTAGGCGCTCGCCCGGCTGGGGGATTTGCCGATAAGGGCAAATCACATCTCACGACCACCATCGGTCTGTTATTACTGTTATTCTCCTGGCTGGCTATCTGGTTCGGGCATACATCAGTGCCAATGCTGATTATCGGAATCCTGGTGCTGGATCTCACCGTGCAGGGTGTTCATATCACCAACCAGACGGTTATTTATCGCATCCATCCGGATGCGCGTAATCGGCTGACTGCCGGATACATGACCAGCTATTTTATTGGCGGAGCGGCAGGTTCGCTGATTTCTGCTTCTGCCTGGCAGCATGCCGGCTGGGCTGGCGTTTGCCTGGCGGGTATGACCGTTGCCGTACTCAACCTGCTGGTCTGGTGGCGAGGTTTTCACCGCCAGGAAGCCGTAAATTAAGCGGATACAGCTCGTTTATCTCTGATTAAGCTCCTCAGGGTGTTAAGGAGCTCATCAGTCTGCTAAGGTTATAACTCATTGAGCCAGGTTATTTTAATTTCGGTAATGAAGCCTATAATCCTATGGAAAGCCCTGTTCCCCAGTCTGACCCCAGCCCGGCAACGTTAACGGAAGGGGTCAAAGACAGCCTGCCGATAGTCATCAGTTATATTCCGGTCGCATTTGCATTTGGTCTCAATGCAACTCGCCTGGGCTTTACTCCCGTTGAAAGCCTCTTTTTCTCCTGCATTATTTACGCGGGAGCCAGTCAGTTTGTCATCACCACCATGCTCGCCGCAGGAAGCTCACTGTGGATCGCCGCGCTTACCGTGATGGCAATGGATGTTCGCCACGTTCTGTATGGCCCTTCCCTGCGTAGCCGTATCGCCCGACGACTCAGCAAACCCAAAAGCGCGCTGTGGGCCTTTGGCCTCACCGATGAAGTGTTCGCTGCTGCAACGGCAAAGCTGGTACGGGATAACCGGCGCTGGAGTGAAAACTGGATGATCGGCATTGCGCTGTGCTCATGGATTTCCTGGGTATTCGGCACGATTATTGGCGCATTTTCTGGCAGTGGTTTACTGAAGGACTTTCCGGCGGTCGAAGCGGCTCTCGGATTTATGCTCCCGGCTCTGTTTATGAGCTTTCTGCTCGCCTCTTTCCAGCGTACACAGGCGCTATGCGTCACAGCGGCATTAGCCGGAGCGCTGACGGGGGTAATATTGTTTTCTATCCCCGTCGCGATCCTGGCAGGCATTGTCTGCGGATGCCTGACGGCGCTCATACAGTCATTCTGGCAAGGGGGTCCTGATGAGCTATGAGGTTCTGCTGCTCGGCCTGTTGGTCGGTGGCGTCAATTACTGTTTTCGCTATTTGCCACTCCGTCTGGGGATGGGAAATGTTCGCCCGACTAAACGCGGCGCGACAGGCATACTACTCGACACTATCGGCATTGCATCAATTTGCGCCCTGCTGGTGGTGTCTACCGCACCAGAAGTGATGCACGACGCCCGTCGGTTTGTGCCTACACTGGTGGGGTTTATTGTACTGGGCGCAAGTTTCTATAAAACCCGAAGCATCATCATTCCGACATTGTTGAGTGCTCTGTGCTATGGATTAGCATGGAAAATGCTGGTTGTTTTATAGATAAAAATAATCATTTTAATTAAATAATACATTTACTTTATTTGTCACTGTCGTTACTATATCGGCTGAAATTAATGAGGTTATACCCAAATGGATAGTTCGTTTACGCCCATTGAACAAATGCTAAAATTTCGCGCCAGCCGCTACGAAGAGTTCCCTTATCAGGAAGTTCTTCTCACTCGTCTTTGCATGCATATGCAGGGCAAGCTGCTGGAAAACCGCAATAAAATGCTGAAAGCTCAAGGGATTAACGAGACATTGTTTATGGCGTTGATTACGCTGGAGTCTCAGGAAAACCACAGTATTCAGCCTTCTGAACTGAGTTGCGCGCTTGGCTCGTCGCGGACTAACGCCACCCGCATCGCGGATGAGTTAGAAAAACGTGGCTGGATCGAACGTCGCGAAAGCGATAACGATCGCCGCTGTCTGCATCTGCAATTGACCGAGAAAGGCCATGCATTTTTGCAGGAAGTATTACCGCCTCAGCATAGCTGCCTGCATCAACTCTGGTCCTCTCTCAGCGCCACCGAAAAAGATCAGCTTGAGCAAATCACTCGTAAGCTTCTGACCCGTCTTGATCAGATGGAACAAGATGGCACGGTATTAGAAGCGCTGCGCTAATGCGCTGACTCGCTCAAAAATCCAGATTTATAAATGAAAAACCGACAGGCCAGCACGTCATACTGCTGGCCTTTCTGATAAACAGGTCGGCTCAGCCGATGTGAAAAAAATAAGATCGTGGAGAACAACATGAGCGCAAATGCGGAGACTCAAACCCCGCAGCAACCGGTCAATAAGAATGGCAAACGTAAAAGTGCGCTGCTCCTTCTGACCTTGCTCTTTATTATCATTGCCGTGGCATATGGGATTTATTGGTTTTTAGTACTGCGTCATATCGAAGAGACTGACGATGCCTACGTGGCAGGGAACCAGGTTCAAATCATGGCTCAGGTATCAGGCAGCGTGACGAAAGTCTGGGCTGATAACACTGACTATGTCAAACAAGGCGATGTGCTGGTCACACTCGACCAGACGGATGCTAAGCAGGCATTTGAAAAAGCCAAAACTGCGTTGGCCTCCAGCGTGCGCCAGACGCATCAGCTGATGATCAACAGCAAACAGCTACAGGCCAGCATTGAAGTGCAAAAAACGGCACTGGCCCAGGCCCAGAGCGACTTTAATCGCCGGGTTCCACTGGGTAATGCCAACCTGATTGGTCGCGAAGAGCTGCAACATGCCCGCGATGCCGTCGCCAGTGCTCAGGCTCAGCTTGATGTCGCAATCCAACAATATAATGCGAACCAGGCGATGATCCTCGGAAGCCGACTGGAAGATCAGCCTGCCGTACAACAGGCAGCCACCGAAGTGCGTAATGCCTGGTTGGCGCTTGAACGTACCAAAATCGTCAGCCCGATGACCGGTTATGTTTCCCGCCGTGCCGTGCAGCCTGGCGCGCAGATTAGCCCGACCACGCCGCTGATGGCGGTCGTACCAGCCACTAACCTGTGGGTGGATGCAAACTTTAAAGAAACGCAATTAGCCCATATGCGTATCGGCCAACCTGCTACGGTTATCAGTGATATTTACGGCGATGACGTTAAATACACTGGTAAAGTTGTCGGCCTGGATATGGGGACAGGCAGCGCCTTCTCCCTGTTACCTGCACAAAACGCGACCGGTAACTGGATCAAAGTGGTACAGCGCCTGCCGGTTCGCATCGAGCTGGATGCGCAGCAACTGGCGCAGCATCCACTGCGTATTGGTTTGTCTACGCTGGTTACGGTAGATACCTCAAATCGTGACGGACAGATTCTGGCAAGCCAGGTCCGTACGACACCGGTAGCTGAAAGTAATGCACGTGAAATCAACCTTGATCCGGTCAATAAGATGATCGAAGAGATCGTGCGGGCCAACGCGGGTTAATTCAAAGGTGCGTGTGATGCAACAGCAAAAACCGCTGGAAGGCGCGCAGCTCGTCATCATGACGATCGCGCTTTCCCTGGCGACATTCATGCAGGTGCTGGACTCCACCATTGCGAACGTGGCGATCCCCACTATCGCCGGGAACCTGGGCTCTTCGCTGAGCCAGGGGACCTGGGTGATCACCTCTTTCGGTGTGGCGAATGCTATCTCCATCCCGATCACCGGCTGGCTGGCAAAGCGCTTTGGCGAAGTCAGACTCTTCATGTGGTCTACCATTGCCTTCGTTATTGCGTCATGGGCATGTGGGATGTCCAACAGCCTGACCATGCTGATTTTCTTCCGTGTGATTCAGGGGATTGTCGCCGGCCCGTTAATTCCACTGTCACAAAGCCTGTTACTGAATAACTATCCTCCTGCCAAGCGGTCTATCGCCCTGGCACTTTGGTCGATGACGGTGATTGTCGCGCCTATTTGTGGCCCGATTCTCGGGGGCTACATCAGCGACAACTATCACTGGGGCTGGATATTCTTCATTAACGTGCCGATCGGCGTTGTGGTGGTGTTGATGACGCTGCAAACCCTGCGTGGTCGGGAAACTCGTACCGAACAACGGCGCATTGACGCGATTGGTCTGGCACTGCTGGTTATCGGTATCGGCAGTTTGCAGATCATGCTCGACCGCGGCAAAGAGCTGGACTGGTTTGCCTCGCAGGAGATTATCATCCTGACGGTAGTCGCCGTAGTGGCCATCAGCTTCCTGATTGTCTGGGAGCTCACCGACGATAACCCAATTGTCGACCTCTCCTTGTTTAAGTCGCGAAACTTTACCATCGGCTGTTTGTGTATCAGCCTGGCCTATATGCTCTACTTCGGTGCAATCGTCCTGTTGCCACAGCTGTTGCAGGAAGTCTACGGATATACTGCGACCTGGGCGGGCCTGGCATCCGCACCGGTTGGGGTGATTCCGGTGCTCCTGTCGCCGATTATTGGTCGCTTCGCGCACAAGCTGGATATGCGTCGACTGGTTACGTTCAGCTTTATTATGTACGCCGTCTGTTTTTACTGGCGTGCATGGACGTTCGAACCTGGTATGGATTTTGGCGCGTCAGCCTGGCCGCAGTTTATTCAAGGGTTCGCCGTGGCCTGCTTCTTTATGCCACTGACCACTATCACGCTGTCAGGTTTACCACCTGAGCGTCTGGCGGCGGCATCAAGCTTGTCTAACTTTACGCGAACACTGGCGGGTTCTATCGGAACGTCGATTACAACGACAATGTGGACTAACCGTGAATCGCTCCATCACGCGCAGTTGACGGAGTCAGTCAACCCATACAACCCTAACGCACAGGCTATGTATGACCAGTTGCAGGGGCTGGGGATGACCCAGCAGCAGGCTTCCGGCTGGCTGGCGCAGCAAATTACTAACCAGGGCCTGATTATTTCTGCTAACGAAATCTTCTGGATGTCGGCGGGGATTTTCCTGGTGCTGCTCGGGCTGGTCTGGTTTGCCAAACCGCCATTTGGCGCGGGCGGGGGGGGTGGCGGTGCGCACTAACAGAACGTAAAAAGGGCCCGTGTGGGCCCTTTTTTATTGCCCGGTAGTTCGTTGCTTACCGGGCCTGCACTCAGCACAATTCTGTAGGGCCAGATAAGGTGCGTAGGCACCATCCTCCGGCGCGATAACTAGATATGCAGTTCCTGCAGCTTCTCTTTCGGCAACGCCAGCTCTTCATTGCTGTTGACGCGCACATCATGCTCAAGAATATGGCGTGCAATATCCTGCGCCTCACTGAGGGAGTGCATCTGATACGTACCGCACTGGTACACGTTAAGTTCCGGGATCTGATTCTGATCCTGCACTTTCAGCACATCAGCCATCGCTGCTTTCCAGGCATCAGCCACGCGCTGCTCGTCAGGCGTACCAATCAGACTCATATAGAAACCGGTACGACATCCCATTGGAGAAATATCGATAATCTCGACACCATTACCGTTGAGGTGGTTACGCATAAAACCGGCAAACAGGTGTTCCAGAGTGTGGATACCTTTCTCAGGCATCACCTCTTTGTTTGGAATACAGAAACGCAGATCAAACACGGTGATTGCGTCGCCATGCGGGGTGTTCATCGTTTTTGCGACCCGGACTGCAGGAGCTTCCATCCGGGTATGATCGACAGTAAAACTATCTAACAACGGCATTTAGCCACCTCCGATAAATTTTTTAAAAATAATCTGAACTCTTTGTTCCGGGGCGAGTCTCAGTATATGAAAGACGCGCATTTGTTATCATCATCCCTGTTTTCAGAGATGAAATTTTGGCCACTCCCGAGTGGCCTTTTTCTTTTGTATCAGGCGTGCTTTTCCAGCCACACGTCAAACGACTCAGTATCGGCCGCTTCAATTTCCTGCTGACGACGCTTTGATGCCTCGGTTTCAGCAATAAACTCTTCTTCCTGCAACATTTCCAACGGCTCTTCACGCAGGAGATTACGGTAAGCCTCTCCCAGCGCTTTGCCAGTGCCGCCAATGCCTGTATCAATCATAGACCGCAGGATCCGGGCTGAAAATGTCAGTTCAGGATTGTCAAAGCACGCGACCAGTTCATCACAGACTTTTTGATATTCCTCTCCGCCGTGGATGCTGTCCAGCGTTTGTGCTACGCGCTTCAGATCACGGAACAGATCTTTGCCCACTTTAGGCAGAGGGAACTGGGCAGTTTCGCAGCCAATGCCTAACGTCAGGCCCGGCTTACGTCCTTCCAGAATCACACGGTTCCAGTTAGTACGAGTGCATAACAGCTCATCGCTACTCATCTCCGGCGCATCAGCCAGTACGCACCAAACCATAAACAGATCGAGGAAACGCACCTGCTGCTCATCCACGCCAATGGGTGAGAATGGGTTAATATCCAGCGAACGCACTTCAATGTACTCAATGCCGCCGCGCAGAAGCGCATCAGACGGCGATTCACCACTGCGAGTAACGCGTTTCGGGCGAATAGGTGCATACAATTCGTTTTCAATCTGCAGCACGTTGCTATTGATTTGCAGCCGCTTACCGTCTTTCTCCAGACCGATCGCCGCGTACTCCTCGGAAGGGGTTTTAATCGCGCGCTTCAATCCTGCCACATACTCATGCAGATCGTTAAACGTAATTCCGAGATTGCTTTGCGACTTATTGGTATAACCCAGGTCACTCAGGCGCAGAGACGTTGCATATGGCAGGTAATACATACCACAGTCGGTTTTTTCAAACGGCAGGGTCGTTGGTTTTCCTTGCAAGAAGGAGGAACAAATTGCCGGAGAGGCACCAAACAGATACGGGATCACCCAACCAAAACGGTAGTAATTACGGATCAGACGGAAGTAGCCTGCGGAGACTTTCTCTTTGGCGTCATCATCGCTCGTTACGCCGCACTTTGCCTGCCAGAATGCCATTGGCAGAGAAAAATTGTAATGTACGCCGGAGATCGTTTGCATCAACGCGCCGTAACGGTTCTTGAGGCCTTCACGGTAGAGCGTTTTCAGACGACCAATATTTGAAGTACCGTACTGCGCCAGTTCAATATCCTGACCTTCGGCAATATAACAAGGCATGCTCAACGGCCACATACGCTCATCGCCAAGGTTTCTGGCGGTATAGCGATGCAGATCGCGCATGAATGTGAGCATTTTCTGAATGTCGTCGCCAGGAGGAGTAATAAACTCCAGCAGCGTTTCGGCAAAATCGGTGGTTATCCATTTATGCGTAAGCGCTGAGCCTAATACATCAGGATGTCCCGTCGTTGCCAATGAGCCATCAGCATTAACGCGCAGCGTTTCACGCTCCAGCCCACGTTGAATCCCCTTTAACGCCTGGGGATTTTTTTCCAGCCAGGCCAGCGCCTGTGATACGTCCGGGATCAAATTGACCTCCCGCCTGTCAAAATCGTTTTAATTAGCATAATGGTATTGGTTACCCTACAGGCTATCCACAACACAATTAGTGCCACCACATAATGCCTTGCGTCGTAACCGCTGCCACCACAACGTAGCGCAGCGCTTTGCCAAGACATAAAAAAAACATCACCGGGCCCCACGAGATACGCATCCATCCCGCTAACAGGCACAGTAAATCACCCACAACTGGCATCCAGCTTAATAATAGTGTGACAGCGCCATAGCGCTTCAACCAGCCAGTGGCTTTCTCTTGCCAGCGTGATGTTTTACGCAACGGAAAGAAACGCCCAAGGATAACGTTAGTTAACCCTCCAAGGCTATTACCCATTGTTGCTGTTAAGACTAAGACCCAGGGATGACTTACCCCAGAGACCAGCAAAGCCACTAAAACAACTTCAGAATTACCAGGTAATAGCGTGGCGCTGAGAAAACTACTGGCAAACAGTGACAGGAGCGACAGTCCATCACTCACAATAACCGGACATCCACGGCATCCATTCCGGCAGCGTATGCCGCCTGCAGTCCAAAATCGGCATCTTCAAATACTACGCAGCGAGTTGGCTCCACCCCCATACGCTCGGCACACAGTAAGAACGTATCAGGAGCAGGCTTATGGCGTTGCACGTGGTCTGCAGCAACGACAGTATCAAAATAATGACGCAGCCCGAGATGAGCGAGCAGAGCTTCAGCAATCGCACTTTCGCTCCCGGTACCTACCGACATTGGCCGACGACCATGCCAGGCTTTCACCACATCGACTAACGGCAAAGGCTGGACACTGTCCAGCAGCATGCTTTTAACTTTATCGGTTTTTTCGCGAGCCAGTGCATGAGGATCCAGATCGGCCTGATTTAGTTCAATAACCGATTGGGCAATACGCCATGTTGGGGAGCCGTTGAGTGCAACCATGGCCTGCTCATCAAAACGTAGTCCATAGCGCCCTAATACTTCACGCCACGCTTTACGGTGCGTCGGTTCAGTATCCAGGATGGTGCCATCCATATCAAAAATCAAACCCGCATAACGTTCGTACATCGTCTTCTCACAAGCCGAATGACCAGACGTTATTTTATCGTAATTGATTGATTTTGTCGCTGACGGAGAATTGAGGATTGTTCAGATTGAAAGAAAATGACTAAGGAGGAAAATAGAAACTTGCGATTATCTTGCAGATGATGAAACAACAGAATCGCTGTTATCTCGGAGAAGATGGTGCATCCGGGAGGATGACTCACTGACGTTCGCCCTACGGGCCGTTGCTGAAGCAACGTTATCCTCCCTGGTTCTAGCGACTATCTCGCAGACCATGAAACAACAATCCAGCTGTTATTTGGAGAAGATGGTGCATCCGGGAGGATTCGAACCTCCGACCGCTCGGTTCGTAGCCGAGTACTCTATCCAGCTGAGCTACGGATGCATCAGGGAACTTATTTTACTGCTGATACTGAAATCGCTATAAAAACGGTTTCAAGTAATAGATGGTGCATCCGGGAGGATTACTCGGCTGCGCCTTGCCCTACGGGTCGTTGCTGAAGCAACGCTATCCTCCCTGGTGCTCGCGATTATTTCGCAGACCATGAAACAACAGCTTAGCTGTTATCTCGGAGAAGATGGTGCATCCGGGAGGATTCGAACCTCCGACCGCTCGGTTCGTAGCCGAGTACTCTATCCAGCTGAGCTACGGATGCATCAGGGAAACTTATTTTACTGCCGATACTGAAATCGCTATAAAAACGGTTTCAAGTAAGAGATGGTGCATCCGGGAGGATTCGAACCTCCGACCGCTCGGTTCGTAGCCGAGTACTCTATCCAGCTGAGCTACGGATGCATCAGGGAAACTTACTTTACTGCAGATTTGACATCGCTGCTAAAGCAACATCAGATAATATGGTGCATCCGGGAGGATTACTCGGCTGCGCCTTGCCCTACGGGTCGTTGCTGAAGCAACGCTATCCTCCCTGGCACTCGCGATTAACTCGCTGACCATGAAACAACAGCTTAGCTGTTATCTCGGAGAATATGGTGCATCCGGGAGGATTCGAACCTCCGACCGCTCGGTTCGTAGCCGAGTACTCTATCCAGCTGAGCTACGGATGCAAATGGCGGTGAGGCGGGGATTCGAACCCCGGATGCAGCTTTTGACCGCATACTCCCTTAGCAGGGGAGCGCCTTCAGCCTCTCGGCCACCTCACCAACAACGCCTCTTGCGAGTGCTTCGAAGAACTTGTTTCTGCTCATCGTCGCTGCGTGGCGCACATATTACTTTCTGGGACTTATAAGTCAAACAATTTTTCCAGTGCTTTTATCGTTTGCACATTTCACGCGCAATTAGTCTGCAAAAACGGCAAAAAGAGTGTTTTATCAACAGATAAATTGGCATTTTCTCCAGACGATGAACAAACAGAAAAATCGTAGAGAAAGGGAATAAGAGGATAGAAGTAGAGAAACAGGAGAGAAATGAACAACAGGAGAGAAAAAGAAACCAACTAAATCAGGTTGCGCCTCACCTGAAAGGTGAGACGCGAAAACCTTAGTAACTGGACTGCTGGGATTTTTCAGCCTGGATACGCTGGTAGATCTCTTCACGATGGACAGATACTTCTTTCGGGGCGTTGACGCCAATGCGCACCTGGTTGCCCTTCACCCCTAAAACTGTCACGGTGACCTCATCGCCTATCATGAGGGTCTCACCAACTCGACGAGTCAGAATCAGCATTCTTTGCTCCTTGAAAGATTAAAAGAGTCGGGTCTCTCTGTATCCCGGCATTATCCATCATATAACGCCAAAAAGTAAGCGATGACAAACACCTAAGTGTAAGCAGTCACGGCATCACATTCTGTTAAACCTAAGTTTAGCCGATATACACAACTTCAACCTGACTTTATCATTGTCGATAGCATTGATTCGCATGCCGTAACCCAGGGCTACAGCATGCGCTAATGCTTATAGTTATTACAGTTTCGCGCTGACCCAGCCTTTCACACTGGCTAACGCTGCAGGCAGAGCCGCGGCATCCGTACCACCGGCTTGCGCCATGTCCGGACGACCACCACCCTTGCCGCCTACCTGCTGAGCGACCATCCCAATCAGCTCCCCTGCTTTCACGCGGTCTGTCACATCCTTAGACACGCCCGCAATCAGAGAAACCTTACCTTCTACTACCGTTGCCAGAACGACAACCGTAGATCCCAGTTGATTTTTCAGATCATCAACCATAGTACGCAACATTTTAGGTTCAACGTCCGTCAGCTCACTAACCAGCAGCTTCACGCCGTTGATATCAATCGCTTTACTGGAGAGATTTGCACTTTCCTGCGCTGCGGCCTGTTCCTTCAATTGCTGCAATTCTTTCTCGAGTTGACGTGTACGTTCCAGTACCGAACGCACTTTGTCACCCAGATTCTGGCTATCACCTTTTAGCAGCTGTGCAATATCGCTTAAGCGATCGCTCTCAGCATGCACGGTATTGATAGCGCCTTCACCGGTTACGGCTTCGATACGACGAACGCCCGCAGCAGTGCCGGATTCAGACACAATACGGAACAGACCGATATCACCGGTACGACTGGCGTGAGTACCGCCACACAATTCGGTTGAGAAATCGCCCATGCTCAGAACGCGTACATGGTCATCATACTTCTCACCAAACAGCGCCATTGCTCCTTTGGCTTTTGCCGCCTCAAGATCCATGACATTCGTTTCAATCGGCAGGTTGCGACGAATTTGCGCATTCACCAGATCTTCAACAGCACGAATTTCCGCCGGTTTCATCGCTTCAGTGTGAGAGAAGTCAAAACGCAGAACTTTATCGTTAACCAGTGAGCCTTTCTGTGACACGTGCGTGCCCAGAATCTTGCGTAACGCCGCATGCATCAGGTGTGTTGCGGAGTGGTTCAGACGAATACGCGCACGACGCGCTTCATCCACATCAGCCTGTACCGCATCGCCCACTTTCAGTGAACCCGCTGACAGCTTGCCAATGTGACCAATTGCCTGGCCATACTTTTGCGTGTCGCCCACTGCGAACGTAAAGCCAGCGCCTTTCAGCTCGCCTTTATCGCCAACCTGGCCACCGGATTCCGCATAGAACGGCGTCTGGTCCAGAACAACGACGGCATCCTGACCTGCGTTAATCGCATCTACCGCTTTACCATCCACAAACAGGGCGGTCACTTTGCCGTTCAGTTCCAGATGATCGTAGCCTTTAAATTCAGATGCACCATCAACGCGAATCATCGCGTTGTAATCTGCACCAAAACCGCTGGCTTCACGTGCACGACGGCGCTGCTCTTCCATCGCGGCTTCAAAACCAGCTTCGTCAACTTTGATGTTGCGCTCACGGCAAACGTCCGCCGTCAGGTCAACCGGGAAGCCGTAGGTGTCATACAGGCGGAATGCGGTTTCACCATCCAGCGTATCACCAGACAGTTTAGCCAGTTCTTCATCCAGCAGTGCCAGACCACGCTCCAGCGTACGAGCAAACTGCTCTTCTTCCGTCTTCAGAACCTGCTCAACCAGCGCCTGCTGACGTTTCAGCTCTTCACCCGCAGAGCCCATCACCTCTACCAGCGGACCAACCAGCTTGTAGAAGAAGGTATCTTTCGCACCGAGCATGTTGCCATGGCGTACCGCGCGACGAATGATACGACGCAGCACATAACCACGGTTTTCATTCGACGGAACAACGCCATCGGCGATCAGGAATGCGCAGGAACGGATATGGTCGGCTATTACGCGCAGTGATTTGTTGCTCAGATCGGTTGCACCGGTCACTTTCGCCACGGACTCAATCAGCGAGCGGAACAGGTCAATCTCGTAGTTGGAGTTAACATGTTGCAGCACTGCCGCAATACGCTCCAGACCCATCCCCGTATCCACGGACGGTTTAGGCAGCGGTTCCATAGTACCGTCAGCCTGACGGTTGAACTGCATGAAGACGATGTTCCAGATCTCAATATAGCGATCGCCATCTTCTTCAGCACTTCCCGGAGGGCCACCCCAAATGTGGTCGCCGTGATCGTAGAAAATTTCGGTACACGGACCACACGGACCGGTGTCGCCCATCTGCCAGAAGTTATCGGAAGCATATGCCGCACCTTTGTTATCACCAATACGGATGATACGTTCGCGCGGAATCCCGACTTCTTTTTCCCAGATTTCATAGGCTTCATCGTCAGTTTCATAGACGGTTACCCACAGACGCTCTTTCGGCAGGGCAAACCAGTTTTCACCGGTCAGCAGTTCCCATGCATATTGAATAGCATCGTGTTTAAAGTAGTCGCCGAAGCTGAAGTTACCCAGCATTTCGAAGAAGGTATGGTGACGTGCAGTGTAACCGACGTTTTCCAGGTCATTGTGTTTACCGCCCGCGCGTACGCAACGCTGCGAGGTGGTTGCGCGGGAATAATTACGCTTATCGAGGCCAAGGAATACATCCTTGAACTGGTTCATCCCGGCGTTGGTAAACAACAAAGTAGGGTCATTGTTTGGTACCAGGGAGCTGCTGGCAACTACCTGATGTCCTTTACTATGGAAAAAATCGAGAAACGCCTGACGGATCTCAGCGGTGCTCTTGCTCATAATTATCCTGAAGAAATCAAGCTAACGAAATGTCATTACCAGCATCGGCACGCGATCTGCGCCTCTGGCAATCGAAAAGTGGGAATAAGATAAGTTTTCTTTACTGGGAAGTAAAATCCCGTATGCGCTCAATCGTCAAAATTTCGCCATATCGCCTGAATATCTTCCATCAGATAACCACGATAGAGCAAAAAACGCTGAACCTTTACCTTTTCTGAAAAAGCCACAGGCAAAGGCTCACCGTATTTTCTGATTGCCTGTTCTCGCGCAAGCTGCGCCCAGTCAATTTCACATTCACGCATTGCGCGCTCAATGGATTCACGTTGGATCCCTTTTTGCCCCAGCTCCTGGCGCACACGCGCGGGGCCATAGCCTTTGCGGCTGCGGCTGGCGATAAACTGCCGAACGAATCGGTCATCATCCAGGTAGCGACTTTCAATACACCAGGCAATAACCTTGTCGTAATCCTCAGGCGTAGCATCAATTTCTTCCGGTCCATTTTTCCCCATGACCGGAGCAGCCAGTTTTCGTCTTAGCTCCTGCTCACTGTGATCGCGCATGGCAAGAATACGAACAGCGCGGTCAAGTAGTCGGGACCAGGCGGAACGGCGAGGAGTTGAATCTGTCATAGTGAGCCTTCAGAAATGGAAAAGGGCTGCATGATATGCAGCCCTTCTATGTGCGATAACGTCAGATTATCAGAAATCTTCGTTCGTTTCTTTTACATCTTCACCGCTGTCATCAACAGAGAAGTCTGGTTTTGAATCCGGGTTATTGAGCAGTAACTCGCGTACTTTCTTCTCAATTTCCTTCGCAGTTGCCGGGTTTTCCTTCAGCCAGTTAGTGGCATTCGCTTTACCCTGACCAATTTTCTCACCGTTGTAGCTGTACCATGCACCGGCTTTTTCAATCAGCTTCTCTTTAACGCCCAGATCAACCAGTTCGCCGTAGAAGTTGATACCTTCACCGTACAGGATCTGGAATTCAGCTTGTTTAAATGGCGCTGCAATTTTGTTTTTCACGACCTTAACGCGGGTTTCACTACCCACCACGTTATCGCCCTCTTTTACCGCGCCAATACGACGGATATCCAGACGAACAGAGGCGTAGAATTTCAGTGCGTTACCACCGGTGGTAGTTTCCGGGTTACCGAACATGACGCCAATTTTCATACGGATCTGGTTGATAAAAATCAGCAGCGTATTGGACTGTTTCAGGTTACCTGCCAGCTTACGCATTGCCTGACTCATCATACGCGCCGCGAGGCCCATGTGAGAGTCACCGATCTCGCCTTCGATTTCAGCTTTTGGTGTCAGTGCAGCAACGGAATCGACAACGATAACATCGACTGCACCGGAACGCGCCAGCGCGTCACAGATCTCCAGCGCTTGTTCACCGGTATCCGGCTGAGAACAAAGCAGGTTATCGATATCAACGCCAAGTTTACGAGCATAGACAGGATCAAGCGCGTGCTCTGCATCGATGAACGCACAAGTTTTACCTTCACGCTGTGCGGCAGCAATAACCTGCAGTGTCAGGGTCGTTTTACCGGAGGATTCTGGCCCGTAGATTTCGACGATACGCCCCATCGGCAAACCGCCCGCACCCAATGCGATATCCAGAGAAAGCGAACCGGTGGAGATGGTTTCTACGTCCATAGAACGGTCTTCACCCAGGCGCATGATGGAGCCTTTACCGAATTGCTTTTCGATCTGGCCCAGCGCTGCCGCCAACGCTTTCTGTTTGTTTTCGTCGATAGCCATTAATTACTCCTGTCATGCCGCTTTCGGGTTAAACCGCGAAACGTGAAAGATGATGTTCTGTTGTCGCAATTATACTGTATGCTCATACAGTATCAAGTATTTTGTAGAAATTGTTGCCACAAGGTCTGTAACGCATAGGCGGTCGCCTGCCGACGTACTGCATCGCGGTTACCACTGAAGCATTCCCGACGGGTAACCCCCTCGCCGCTTGCGCTGGCAAAAGCAAACCACACGGTGCCGACGGGCTTATCTTCACTCCCGCCATCTGGCCCTGCAATACCGCTGATCGAGACAGCGAAATGCGCACGAGCAGCTTTCAGCGCACCAATCGCCATTTCGACGACTACCGGTTCACTCACCGCGCCATGCTGTACCAGCGTTTCTTCTCGCACACCGATCATCTGTGATTTAGCTTCATTACTGTAAGTCACAAACCCGCGTTCAAACCAGGCGGAGCTTCCGGCAATATCGGTAATGGCTTTCGCTACCCAACCGCCGGTACAGGATTCTGCGGTAGTCACCGTCGCACCGCGCGCTTTCAACGCCAGCCCAACCCGCTCACTTAACTGCATCAGTTCACTGTCAGTCATTTCAGCCTCTGTCAGTAAAAAAAATATGCCGGACAAGATAGCACTTTCATAACAAAGATGGGGATGAAGAGAGTAATTTACGAGGGGGATTCAGAAAATAGATAAGCTGACTTAAAAATAGAGCCGGATACGATGCCTGCACATCGTATCCGGCAAGAATGATTATTGCACCCGTGCCAGCGCCACCGCCTGACCTAGCTGCCAGACAGCCATCGCGTAATGCGTGCTGTGGTTATAGCGGGTAATGGTGTAGAAGTTCGGCAGTCCATACCAGTACTGATAACCGGTGCCGATATCCAGACGCAGCAAACTAGCCTGCTGGTGATTCCCTAACGGCTGCTGTGGCGTCAGACCTGCAGCAGCAAGCTGAGAAATGCTGTACTGGGTTTTAAAACCGTTCGCCAGCCCCGGTGCCTGGCCGTTTGCCGGGACAGCCACCATATCTCCTTTCACCCAGCCGTGGCCTTTGAAGTAATTCGCCACGCTACCGATGGCATCAACCGGATCCCACAGATTGATATGCCCATCGCCATTAAAATCGACAGCATATTCTTTGTAAGAGGACGGCATGAACTGCCCGTACCCCATTGCACCAGCGAAGGAACCTTTCAGATCCAGCGGGTCATCGCTTTCATCCCGTGCCATCAGCAGGAAAGTTTCCAGTTCACCGGAAAAGTATTCTGCCCGGCGCGGATAGTTAAATGACAGGGTCGCCAGCGCATCCAGAATACGCGTTTTACCCATCACGCGGCCCCAGCGAGTTTCCACCCCAATAATACCTACGATAATTTCCGGCGGCACGCCGTAAACCTGCCATGCACGCTTCAGAGCATCTTCATGCTGATTCCAGAATGCCACGCCGTTTTGCACGTTATCCGGGGTAATGAACTGCTTGCGATAGCGCAGCCAGGCTCCGTTAGGTCCGGCTGGCGGCTGGGTAGTCGGTGCCTGGCGGTCCATCAGACGCAGAACATAATCCAGACGCTTGGCCTGCGACAGGATCTCCTGCAACTGTTGACGGTCAAAACCGTGCTTGCTCACCATCTTCTCGATGAACTGCTGTGCGTTCGGATTATTGGCAAAGTCACCACCCGACAGCATGACATTGTGTTGCGGCTCAAGCAGGAAGCCGCCGGATGGCGTTCCCGTGGTCGTTTGAGTCTCTGAAGGTTTCGGTTTGCTGCTACAGGCAGCAAGCAACACACAAAGGGGAAGTAATGCTACATAACGACGCTTGAACATGGGACATCCATTAAACAGATTCAGCCTGGGAGAAGTATGGTAAAGCATCCCCCGCCAAACAAGGAAGCAGTCCTCACAGAATAAATACCATTCCCACTCATCTCATCAATCCCCTTCCCACAAACTTTCAAAATAAAATATTTATCTTTCATTTTGCGATCAAAATAACACTTTAAATTCTTTCATTGTGATTAAAATAAATCACCTTTTGGAAAGGTAACTAACCCCTACAGGAGAGAATAATGATCGAAACCATCACCCTGGGCGCAGAGTGGTTCATTGGGCTGTTCCAGAAAGGCGGAGAAGTATTCACCAGTATGGTGACCGGTATTCTTCCGCTCTTGATTAGTCTGCTGGTCATCATGAACGCGCTGATTAACTTCATTGGCCAGCAGCGCATTGAGCGATTTGCTCAGCGCTGTGCCGGAAATCCGTTATCCCGCTATCTGCTGCTACCTTGCATCGGTACTTTTGTATTTTGTAACCCTATGACCCTGAGCCTGGGTCGTTTTATGCCTGAAAGATACAAACCCAGCTACTACGCTGCAGCTTCTTATAGCTGCCACTCAATGAACGGATTATTCCCTCATATCAACCCCGGTGAGCTGTTTGTCTATCTGGGCATTGCCAGCGGCCTGACGACGCTTGGTCTCCCCCTCGGCCCGCTCGCGGTGAGCTATTTGCTGGTCGGTCTGGTCACGAACTTTTTCCGCGGCTGGGTAACCGACCTCACCACCTCCATCTTTGAGAAAAAAATGGGCATCCAACTTGAACAGAAAGTCCGTCTGTCTGGAGCGACATCATGATGCGTATTCGTATTGAAAAAGGCACTGGCGGTTGGGGTGGCCCGCTCGAACTGGAGGCGACGCCTGGGAAGAAAATTGTCTATATCACTGCCGGAACACGCCCCGCGATTGTCGACAAATTGGCACAGTTAACCGGCTGGCAGGCGGTAGATGGGTTTAAAGAAGGCGAGCCACCTGAAGAGGAAATTGGTGCCGCGATCATTGACTGCGGCGGCACACTGCGCTGCGGGATCTATCCGAAGCGGCGCATACCAACGCTGAACATTCATGCCACGGGTAAATCCGGTCCGCTGGCCCAGTACATTGTCGAAGATATCTATGTCTCTGGCGTAAAAGAAGAAAACATTACCGTTGTCGGTGAAACATCTGCCGCACCTCAGTCCACAAACACCACTGCGGGCCGCGATTACGACACCAGCAAAAAGATTACCGAGCAGAGCGATGGCCTGCTGGCGAAAGTGGGTATGGGGATGGGATCCGCCGTAGCAGTGCTGTTCCAGTCCGGACGAGACACGATTGATACCGTGTTGAAAACCATTCTGCCCTTTATGGCATTCGTCTCGGCGCTGATCGGCATCATCATGGCTTCCGGTCTGGGCGACTGGATAGCTCACGGCCTCGCACCGCTGGCCAGCCATCCGTTAGGGCTGGTAACGCTGGCGCTGATCTGTTCTTTCCCACTGTTGTCCCCTTTCCTCGGCCCTGGCGCCGTAATCGCCCAGGTTATCGGAGTACTGATAGGTGTACAGATTGGTCTGGGGAACATCCCGCCGCATCTGGCACTGCCTGCCTTATTCGCAATTAACGCCCAGGCGGCCTGCGACTTTATCCCGGTGGGTTTATCGCTGGCGGAAGCCCGTCAGGATACCGTGCGCGTTGGCGTGCCATCGGTGCTGGTGAGCCGCTTCCTGACCGGCGCACCAACCGTTCTCATTGCCTGGTTTGTTTCCGGCTTTATTTACCAATAAGAGGTTCCGAAGATGACCGTGATTTATCAGACCACCATCACCCGTATTGGCCAGAGCGCACCGGATGCACTTTGCGATCAAATGCTGATTACCTTTCGTGAAGGCGCACCTGCGGATATCGAAGAATTTTGCTTCATTCATTGCCATGGAGAGCTGAACGGCTCTCTGCAAGCCGGCGTCCAGTTCGAGCTGGGACAGCATCACTATCCGGTCACGGCCGTTGGCAGCGTTGCGGAACAAAACTTACGTGAGCTGGGGCATATCACCCTGCGTTTTGACGGACTGAGTGAAGCGGAATTCCCCGGCACTGTACACGTTGCGGGACCAGTACCAGACGGTATCGCACCGGGCTGTATTTTGAAGTTTGTTGCTTAAGATTGAAGGAGATAAAAATGAATCAAGTTGCCGTTGTCATTGGTGGAGGCCAGACTCTGGGTGCATTCCTTTGCCGTGGGCTTGCTACAGAAGGATACCGCGTTGCGGTGGTGGATATTCAAAGCGATAAAGCAGCGAATGTGGCACAAGAGATTAATGCGGAGTTTGGTGAGGGTACCGCTTACGGCTTTGGTGCCGACGCCACCAGCGAACAGAGCGTACTGGCGTTATCACGCGGAGTGGATGAAATATTCGGCCGCGCTGATCTGCTGGTTTACAGCGCGGGCATCGCCAAAGCAGCGTTCATCAGTGACTTTGAGCTTGGAGATTTTGATCGCTCTTTACAGGTGAACCTGGTCGGTTACTTCCTTTGTGCACGTGAATTCTCACGTCTGATGATCCGTGACGGCATTCAGGGCCGCATTATCCAGATCAACTCAAAATCAGGCAAAGTAGGCAGTAAACACAACTCCGGTTACAGCGCCGCTAAATTTGGCGGCGTGGGTTTAACCCAGTCGCTGGCGCTGGATCTGGCGGAATATGGTATTACCGTACATTCACTGATGCTTGGTAACTTGTTGAAATCACCGATGTTCCAGTCTTTATTACCGCAATATGCGACCAAACTCGGCCTCAAGCCGGATGAAGTGGAGCAGTATTACATTGATAAGGTTCCCCTCAAGCGCGGCTGCGATTATCAGGATGTGCTGAATATGCTGCTGTTTTATGCCAGCCCGAAAGCGTCTTACTGCACCGGGCAGTCCATTAATGTGACCGGTGGCCAGGTGATGTTTTAATGTTGAATTGCCGGATGGCGGTTCCACCTTATCCGGCCTACGCCCTCCCTGTAGGCCGGGTAAGCCCAGCGCCTCCCGGCACATAAGCAAGGAGCAATAACATGGTTTCTGCACTGATAACCGTAGCCGCCATCGCCTGGTGCCTGCAGCTGGTGCTAGGGGGTTGGCAAATATCCCGCTTTAATCGCGCGTTCGATAAGCTCTGTCAGCAGGGACGAGTCGGCGTAGGTCGTTCCGGCGGGCGCTTTAAACCGCGTGTAGTTGTCGCCATTGCGCTGGATGAGCAACAACGGGTAACCGATACTTTATTTATGAAAGGACTTACCGTATTCGCTAAGCCAATAAAAATTGCCACGATAATGGGTAAACATCTTGATGAATTACAGCCTGATGTGATCTTTCCCCATGATCCGCTCTCGCAGAATGCACTATCATTGGCGCTTAAACTGAAACATGGATAATTTCGTTGTGAATGCTAATAGCTTGCGAAATTATCATTTCGCAACCTATACAGGGTGATCATGCCTATGAAACCTCGTCAGCGTCAGGCTGCAATACTGGAGCATCTGCAAAAACAGGGGAAATGCTCGGTTGAAGAACTGGCACAATACTTTGACACTACCGGCACGACCATTCGCAAAGACCTGGTCATTCTGGAAAATGCCGGAACCGTCATTCGTACCTATGGCGGTGTAGTATTAAACAAAGACGAATCCGACCCGCCTATCGATCACAAAACGCTAATCAACACGCATAAGAAAGAGCAAATTGCCGAAGCCGCCGTACGATATATTCACGATGGCGACTCTATCATTCTTGATGCAGGCAGCACCGTTTTACAGATGGTGCCAATGCTCACCCGCTTTAGCAATATCACCGTCATGACCAACAGTCTGCACATTGTTAACGCCCTTTCGGAGCTGGACAATGAGCAAACCATCCTGATGCCAGGCGGTACGTTTCGCAAAAAATCTGCGTCATTTCACGGTCAGTTGGCAGAAAACGCCTTTGAGCAGTTCAGCTTTGATAAACTCTTCATGGGTACCGATGGCATTGACCTTAATGCCGGAGTGACCACCTTTAATGAGGTCTACACCGTCAGTAAAGCGATGTGCAATGCCGCTCGCGAAGTGATTCTGATGGCGGACTCATCAAAATTCGGGCGTAAAAGCCCCAATGTTGTGTGCAGTCTGGAAAGCGTCGACAAGCTGATTACCGATGCAGGCATCGATCCTGTATTTCGTCAGGCGCTGGAAGCAAAAGGGATTGAAGTGATCATAACCGGAGAAACCAATGAGTGATGCACTACTGAACGCGGGCCGTCAGACGTTAATGCTGGAACTACAGGAAGCCAGCCGACTGCCAGAACGTCTGGGCGATGATTTTGTCCGCGCCGCCAATACCATTATCCACTGCGAAGGCAAAGTCATTGTTTCCGGTATTGGCAAGTCTGGTCATATTGGCAAAAAAATCGCGGCGACTCTCGCCAGCACCGGCACCCCGGCCTTTTTTGTGCATCCTGCGGAAGCGCTGCACGGCGACTTAGGGATGATTGAAAGTCGCGATGTGATGCTGTTCATCTCTTACTCCGGTGGTGCAAAAGAGTTGGATCTCATTATTCCGCGCCTGGAGGACAAATCCGTCGCCCTGCTGGCGATGACAGGAAAACCGACCTCACCGTTGGGCCTGGCGGCAAAAGCCGTACTGGATATTTCGGTGGAGCGCGAAGCCTGCCCGATGCGCCTGGCGCCGACATCCAGCACCGTCAACACCCTGATGATGGGCGATGCGCTGGCAATTGCCGTGATGCAGGCGCGTGGTTTTAACGAAGAAGATTTTGCCCGTTCCCATCCGGCCGGTGCGTTGGGTGCACGTTTGTTAAATAAGGTGCACCACCTGATGCGTCGCGACGATGCCGTACCACAGGTCACGCTCACCACCAGCGTCATGGATGCCATGCTGGAACTGAGCCGTACCGGTCTGGGCCTGGTGGCGGTCTGCGACGAACAAGCGTTAGTGAAAGGCGTATTTACCGACGGTGACCTGCGCCGCTGGCTGGTCGGTGGCGGCGCGCTCACTACTCAGGTTAGCGAAGCGATGACCCCCAATGGCATTACGCTGCAGGCGCAAAGCCGCGCAATTGATGCCAAAGAGATCCTGATGAAGCGCAAAATTACCGCCGCACCGGTGGTGGACGAAAACGGCAAACTCACCGGCGCTATCAACCTGCAGGATTTCTACCAGGCAGGAATTATCTAATCCTTCAGTCCCAGACGTTTCGCCAACCGGTGCAGGTTGGCGACGTCGGTTTCCAGCGCTCGCGCGCTTGCCGCCCAGCTGTGGTTATTCTGCGCCAGTGCCCGGCGGATCATCTCCCGCTGAAATGATTCTGTTGCCTCACGCAGGTTATGAGCCTGCGGCATCTCTGCGATGACTTCGGCCTGCGGCGAAGGAACATCTTCCTGTAAAGCAAAATGCTGTGCTTCCAGTACCACTTCATCCCCTGCCCTTGTCGCCCTTGCCAGCACCACTGCACGATGAATAGCATGCTCGAGTTCACGGACGTTTCCGGGCCAGCCGTAGTTCAGCAGATGAGTTCGTGCCCCAGGGCTGAGCACCACACGAGAAAGCCCCAGTCTTAGCCGACACTGTTCGCAAAAATACCCTGCCAGCAACACGACATCGTCACCGCGCTCACGCAGCGGCGGTACGGAAAGCGGGAAGACGCTCAGGCGATGGAACAAATCGGCACGGAAATTTCCGGCCAGTACTTCTTCACGTAAATCACGGTTAGTGGCCGCCAGCACACGGACATCCACACGCAGACTGCGATCGTCCCCGACGCGTTGAATATCCCCATACTGCAACACGCGTAGCAGCTTGGCCTGTAGCGCCAGTGACAGCTCGCCAATCTCATCCAGAAACAGCGTGCCGTTGTCTGCCATTTCAAACTTGCCGCTACGATTGCTGATGGCTCCGGTAAATGCCCCCTTCACGTGACCAAACAGCTCGCTTTCCGCCACACTTTCCGGCAACGCGGCACAGTTCAGATACACCAGCGGATTCACCGCTCGCGGTGAGCCTTCATGGATGGCTTTCGCCACCAGCTCTTTGCCTGTCCCTGTTTCACCGCTGATAAGCACGTTGAGATCAGAGCCTGCCACAATCTCAATTTCTTTTTTCAACTGCATCATATTGGGTGACAGGCCAATCATCTGCGTTTCAGTGACCTGCTCAAAGGCAGTTGACGAACCCGGCAGCATATTCTGGCTTTCCAGTTGTTCAATCAACAATGCATTGCTCAGCGCGCCCGCCGCCAGAGCGGCAATCAGGCGTAGTTCTTCATCGCTGAACACATCGAACTGGTCAGGTTCCATACCATCAAGCGTCAGCGCGCCTATCAGATTTTGTCCGGCAAACAGCGGCAACCCGATGCAGGCATGAACCTTCAGGCTTTCCTGACCCGGAATCAGCCCGTCGTATGGGTCGGGTAAATCGCTGTCGGCAGGAAAGCGCACGACATCGCCTGCACGGGCGATCGCTTCCAGGCGCGGATGGCCCTCCAGCGTAAAACGCCTGCCGAGGACATCCTGTGCCAGCCCGTCAATTGCCAGGGGAATGAACTGTCGGGACTCGTAGCGCAGCAGCGCCGAAGCATCACACTCCAACACCTGGCGCAGGGTGGTAATCAGACGTTGAAAACGATCCTGATGCCCAATACCGCTTTGTAATTCAATGGCAATGCCCGCCAGGACATCAACTGAAAAGCTCATGACTACCTCATTGTCATTTTGACAATTCATATTGTCATATTGACAATAAATTAAATAGTCATTTTGACTACCATTTTTGGGGTATAAAAATTAAAACTTTATAAATCAAATAAATAAAAAACTGGCACGCAATCTGCAATAAGCAAAACATCTTTTTTGAAAAACGCTGAAATAATTGAGGTTGCTATGTCTATTCTGGTTAAAAATAACATTCATTGGGTTGGCCAACGTGACTGGGAAGTTCGTGATTTCCACGGAACCGAATACAAAACGCTGCGCGGCAGCAGCTACAACAGCTATCTCATCCGTGAAGAAAAAAATGTCCTGATTGATACAGTAGACCACAAGTTTAGCCGTGAATTCGTGCAAAATCTGCGCAGTGAAATTGACCTGGCGGATATTGACTACATCATCATTAACCATGCAGAAGAAGATCATGCCGGTGCGCTGACCGAACTGATGTCCTGCATTCCGGATACCCCGATTTACTGCACCAATAACGCCATTGATTCCATTACCGGACATCATCATCACCCGGAATGGAACTTCAACGTGGTTAAAACCGGTGACTCACTGGATATTGGTAACGGTAAGCAGTTGATCTTCGTAGAAACCCCGATGCTGCACTGGCCTGACAGCATGATGACCTACATGACCGGCGACGCCGTCCTGTTCAGTAACGACGCCTTCGGTCAGCATTACTGTGACGAACGTCTGTTTAACGACGAAGTGGACCAGACTGAACTGTTCGAACAGTGCCAACGCTACTATGCCAACATCCTGACGCCATTCAGCCGTCTGGTGACACCGAAAATCACCGAGATCCTCGGCTTTAATTTGCCGGTCGATATGATTGCCACCTCTCACGGTGTGGTATGGCGTGACAACCCAACACAGATCGTTGAACTGTATCTGAAATGGGCGGCAGATTATCAGGAAGATCGCATCACGATTTTCTACGACACCATGTCCAACAACACTCGCATGATGGCAGATGCTATTGCGCAAGGGATCAACGAAGTTGACCCAAATGTGGCGGTCAAAATCTTTAACGTCGCCCGTAGCGATAAGAACGAAATCCTGACCAACGTCTTCCGCTCCAAAGGCGTACTGGTCGGTACATCTACCATGAACAACGTGATGATGCCGAAAATCGCGGGTCTGGTTGAAGAGATGACAGGTCTGCGTTTTCGTAACAAACGCGCCAGCGCCTTTGGTTCACACGGCTGGAGCGGCGGCGCAGTAGACCGTCTGTCTACCCGTCTGCAGGACGCTGGTTTCGAAATGTCTCTGAGCCTGAAAGCGAAATGGCGTCCGGACCTGGATGCGCTGGAACTGTGCCGTCAGCACGGTCGTGAAATTGCACGTCAGTGGGCGCTTGCTCCGCTGCCGGAAGCCAATGTGAAAGCAACAACTAAAGAAGAAGAGTGCGCCTGTGCCGCCGCCGCTGCCGCCGATCTCGGACCTTGCATGCAGTGCAGCGTCTGCCAGTGGATCTACGATCCCGCTAAAGGCGAACCTTTACAAGATGTCGCACCGGGTACTCCGTGGAGCGACGTGCCGGATAACTTCCTGTGCCCGGAATGTTCATTAGGTAAAGATGTCTTCGACGTACTGGCAACGGAGGCAAAATGAGCCACGGAATTGTCATCATTGGTTCGGGCTTCGCCGCCCGCCAGTTAGTCAAAAATATCCGTAAACAGGATGCTACAGTCCCGCTGACGCTGATTGCCGCTGACAGCATGGACGAGTACAACAAACCCGATCTCAGCCACGTTATCAGCCAGGCACAACGTGCCGATGACCTCACCCGCCAGTCGGCGGGGGAGTTCGCCGAACAGTTTACATTACGCTTATTCCCGCACACCTGGGTTACCGATATTGATGCCGACGCCCACGTAGTGAAAAGCCAGGACAAACAGTGGCAGTATGACAAACTGGTGCTGGCAACCGGGGCGTCAGCCTTTGTACCTCCGGTTACCGGACGTGAGTTAATGCTTACTCTTAACAGCCAACAGGAGTATCGCGCCTGTGAAACACAACTTCGTGACGCCCGGCGTGTTCTGATTGTCGGCGGTGGCTTAATTGGCAGCGAACTGGCAATGGATTTCTGTCGCGCCGGTAAAGCGGTGACGCTTATCGATAACGCCGCCAGTATTCTGGCTTCGTTAATGCCGCCGGAAGTGAGCAGCCGCTTGCAGCATCGCCTGACCGACATGGGTGTGCATTTGCTGCTGAAATCGCAATTACTGGAGCTGGAGAAAACCAGCACCGGTATTCGCGCCACGCTCGATCGTCACCGTAGCGTAGAAGTTGATGCGGTGATTGCGGCAACAGGTTTACGTCCTGAAACGGCGCTGGCGCGACGTGCTGGATTAACCATCAACCGTGGTGTTTGCGTCGACAGCTACCTGCAAACCAGTCATCCGGATATTTACGCCCTTGGCGACTGTGCGGAAATCAATGGTCAGGTGTTGCCGTTCCTGCAACCCATTCAGCTTAGCGCGATGTATCTGGCGAAAAATCTGCTCGGCGGCAACTCCCCGCTGAAACTGCCAGCCATGTTGGTAAAAATCAAAACGCCGGAGCTGCCATTACATCTGGCAGGGGAAACCCAGCGCCGGGATCTGAACTGGCACATTGCAGCGGAAGCACAAGGTATGGTCGCCAGAGGAACGAACAGCGAAGGCCAGTTATGCGCCTTCGTGGTCAGTGAGGACAGAATGAAGGAGGCTTTCGCTCTGTTGAAAACGCTGCCCGTGTAAACAATGTAGTGCCATCGCTTGATTTATTAACCTCACGCACACGGATGTGCGCTGCCACTTGTCGGTATGCCCCGACCTGTTTTTCTTGCCCCGCCAGTCCCGGGGCTTTTTTTATTTTTGTGACCCATCCTGAATAGCGTTGACACGTTCCTGACTTAAATACGGAGAACGTGATGATGACTGAGTTCAAACGCACCCAACGCGATTACCCTCTATCCTTTAAAATAGCTGTTGTTGAGCAGGTTGAAAAAGGCGAGATGACCTATAAACAGGCCCAGCAGCGGTATGGTATTCAGGGGCGCTCCACCGTTCTTGTCTGGTTGCGTAAGTATGGCCGACTTGACTGGAGTCCCGGACTTCCTGACCTGGTGAAGAGGAAACTGCCTGTGGCTCAGACGATTATCCCGCTTACACCCGAGCAAAGAATCAGGGAACTTGAAGAACAGCTTGAGCTGGCGAACCAGAAAGCTGAGTTTTTTGAGTCGGTTATCAACGTCCTGAAAAATGATTACGGGGTGAGCGTTGTAAAAAAGCGGCCCGGCAAGTCCTCGCGCAAAGTCCGGCCACAAAAATAACTGTTACGCGTGCATGCCAGTTCCTGGGGCACAGCAGACAGGCGTGGTATCAGGACAACACAAGACGCATAAAAAGACAGGAACATCATGCTCAGGTTATTGAGTTTGTTGCCCGAGTCAGGTGTCGTCAGCCGCGAATCGGTACGCGTAAACTGCACTATCTGCTGAACACTCAGTCCGATAAAATGCTGAATATCGGACGAGACCATCTGTTTAACCTGCTGGATGAATACCGGCTCCTGGTGCCAGTGAAACGGGCATATCACAAAACCACTAACAGCCATCATCGCTTTTACCGGCATCCTAATCTGCTGAAACCCGGCCCTGAGCAGGTTACCCCCCTTGAGCCAGAGCAGGTCTGGGTCGCTGATATAACTTACCTTCCGCTGCGCAGCGGCACGGCTTATCTGAGTCTGGTCACCGATGCCTGCTCCAGAAAAATCGTGGGTTACCATGTCGGGGAAAACCTGCAGACAGAAAACGTGGTAAAGGCGTTCAGACAGGCTCTGAGGCGGAGAAAAACGACAGGTCCGCTGGTACATCACTCTGACAGAGGACTGCAATACTGTTCGGTACTTTATCAGTCAGTTCATGAGCGAAACGGAATAACCTGTTCAATGACCGATGGTTACGATTGCTACCAGAATGCGCTGGCTGAGAGAATAAACGGGATACTGAAAAATGAGTTTTTACTCTCGCGCCCGGAGGATCTTGCACAAGCCCGGATGATGGTAAAAGAGTCCGTGGCAATTTATAACCATGAACGGCCACATCTGGCCCTGAAATACAAAACGCCCGATGATGTTCATCAGGCGTTTTACAGACAAAAAACTGTCAACCTATATCAGGACTAGTCATTGTGTAAGCACCCGCGCCGCAGCAATTACGCCTTGTCCCAGCGATAATCCCCCATCTCCTGCCGGTAAACGCTGCGGAAACAGTAACGTAAAATCGGCCAGATAAAATGCCAGCCGCGACGACAGTAACCGGTTATGCATCACACCACCGCTGAATGCCAGCGTATTAATACCGCGAGAGACCGCCTGCTCGCGCATCAGCGTGGCAAACCCACGCGCCAGTGCATCATGGAAGGCCCAGGCGCGTTCCGGCGCTGTCGCCTGCCAGTTCAGCCACTGCTGCCAAAAAACAGCCAAATCGAGTTGATTAGCACTTACTGGAATCTTCACCGGATGCTCAACGCCCGCGCATTGTGAGGCCAGCGCCTCCAGCGTACAGGCGGCCTCACCTTCATAACTCAGCGATTCCGGCGCGCAATGGAGCGCTGCCGCAACGGCATCAAACAACCGCCCGCATGATGACGCCAGCGGAGCATTAATTCCCCGCTCAATGGCACGTGCCAGCACGCTCCAGTTTTGTTGTTGCAGTAACGCCGTTTCCGGGTAACGTTGCCAGTCAGGAACAAAACGCAGACACTGCGCCAACAGATTACGCCACGGCTGTTTAGCCGCGAGATCGCCACCAACCAGCGCTACGGGAGGCAAACCGCCGAGGTGTTCGCACTCACGATAATTAACCCGCAGACACTCGCCTCCCCACAACGCACCGTTTTCGCCCATACCGATACCATCCAGCGTCAGGGCAATAACATCCCCTCCATCCAGCGGCCAGCCGTGCTCGGCAAGACTTGCAGCGGCGTGAGCATGATGATGCAGTACCGTTTCGGTTGGCAGGTTCATCTCACTGGCCCACTGGCTGGAAACGTAGCCAGGGTGCGCATCGCAGACGATACGCTGTGGCGTGAAATCATAAATGTTCTGGATCAGGTGCAGCGCATCACGCCACTGGTTTTGAATGCCATCGTCGCTGAGATCTCCCAGATGCTGGCTGATAACCGCCTGTTCGCCTCGCACCAGGCAGAAGGTATTTTTCAGATCAGCGCCTAAGCACAGTATGGGTGGCACATCGCGAAAACCTGGCGGTAGCGCCACAGCATCCGGTACGTAACCCCTGGAACGGCGCAGCATTTCCCCGCTATCACGCACGACGGAATCATCCATACGCTGGACGATTTCACGGTTATGCAGCAGAAAACCATCGGCAATCTCGCGCAAATCTTCCAGCGCTTGCGCATTGGTAATCGCAGGTGGTCTGCCGCTGAGGTTGCCGGAGGTCATCACCAGCGGGCCATTCATTTCCTGTAAAAGCAAATGCTGTAGCGGGTTGGCTGGCAGCATAACGCCGACTTCCATCAGCCCTGGCGCAATCCCCTCGCACAGCGAAACCACATATTGCTTATTCACCAGCACTATTGGCGCTGCGGGGGTGGCCAGTAAACGACGCGCAGACTCTGGTAGTCCATCATCACCAGGCAGCATTACCGCCAGCGGTTTGGCCGGGCGGTGTTTGCGCGTCCTGAGCATCGCCACCGCCTTGTCGTTGCGCGCGTCGCAAACCAGATGGAATCCACCAATCCCTTTGACGGCCACAATGCCACCTGCTTTCAGCAGTGTCACTGCCGACTGCAACGCGTCTTCTTTTTCCGCCCGAAAGCCTGCGCTCAACCACTCAAGATGTGGACCGCACGCCGGACAGGCAACCGGCTGTGCATGGAAGCGGCGGTCATAGGGATCGCGGTATTCTTTATCGCACTGGAGACAAAGCGGAAATGACGCCATCACGGTAAATGGACGATCATATGGCATTGCACGAATAATCGTAAAACGCGGGCCGCAGTGGGTACAGTTGATAAAGGGGTAGCGATAGCGGCGTTCGCCGGGCGTATTCATTTCAACAAGACAGGCCGGACAAGTTGCGGCATCGGGCACGATTTGCGTATTCATCGTCCCGCCTGCGCTTTGACGTATCGAGAAATCAGCAGGCTGCTGCGGCCAGGCAAACGGCTCGCTCTCAACGCTGTCAATGCGAGCCAGCGGCGGGCAGTGTTGGTGCAGTTGGGCAATAAATACCGCCGGATCTTCCAGCATTCGCACCACCACACCATCACCGTCGTTACAGACGTCGCCATGCAATTCTAGCCGCTGCGCCAGTTGCCAGACAAAGGGACGAAATCCAACGCCCTGTACCTTACCGCGAATACGTAGCTGTACGCCGGAGTGGTGGTTTATTGTCATGATGAATTCCCGCGGTCATGTTTCCCTGAAATGCCCGTTTGCCGGATAAGCGAAACGCTATCCGGCAAAAATATCGCCTTATTTTACGCGGATTTTCGGGGATCAGAACAGCAAAGATGCGGTGGAATCCAGCGCCGCACGACGGCGTTTTTCTGCACTCAGTTGCTCAAGCTTATTGCGATCCACATAAATCAGGGCGTGAGTCGGGCAAACTTCCATACAGGCGGGGCCAGCTTCGCGATGGTGGCACAGGTCGCACTTGTTGGCTTCGGCTTTCTCTGCACGTACGTTCAGACCCGCGCCGCTGTTGCGAACAACGGGACGAACAACGACTTCCATTGCGCCGTAAGGACAGGCCACTACGCAAGTTTTGCAACCAATGCAGCGTTCCTGCATTACGTGGACAAAACCTTTATCGCGGCTGATTGCACCGTTCGGGCAGACGTTAGCGCACGGCGCATCTTCACACTGACGGCACAGCGTCGCAGTGGAGACGTTAACGCCTTTGATCACGTGAATACGCGGTAAAAAGGTTTCAGGGGTCAGCGATGCGCAGTCCTGGTTATCCTGATGGGATACCACGCAGGCCACTTCACAGGTACGGCAACCAATGCATTTATTGGCGTCTGCAATGATGAAACGGTTCATCAATTTCTCCAGCAATGACAGAATATCAGCCGAAGCATTCACAAATCGTGCCAGATTTTAATTCATTGTTATAAAAGGATTTTTATTTCCCAGTACGTGAAGGATATGTGTCATCGTCACTAGTGACGATGACTAACGACAGCGATCAACGCAAAACTGACGGCGCAACAGAGTCGCGAGGAATCAGCTCACCGGTGAAGGTTTTTGGTGGCGCAAAGTCCCCGCCGTCCAGCATAAAGATGAGGCGTCCAATCGTCTCCTGGATCATCTCAGTTACCGGTATTTTGACACTGGAAAGTGCCGGGATCGTGTATGGCGCAAGAGCGATATCATCAAAGCCGATAACCGACACCTGCGCAGGAACGTTAACACCCTGCTCGTGTAGTTGCTTCATGGCACCGATTGCCATGTCATCATTACTGGCCACCAGCGCGGTAAAATTCACGTTGCGTGAAAGCAAAGTATCTACCCCTGCAGCACCGCAAGCTGGAGTCCATTTTCCTTTAACAATCAGATCATTATTTAAGGAAATACCATGATGCGCCAGTGCGTCTTTGTAGCCTGAAAGACGCTCCACGCCGGTGGGAGAATCCATTGAACCAGTAATAAAACCAATTTCCTTATGCCCGGCGGCGATAAGCTGCGTTACGGCATTAAAGCTGGTTTGCTTTTGATCGCACCAGACACAGTGGCTGCTGTTTTTGCGCAGTCGTCGGTTAAGCACCATAATCGGCTGCGAGTGCGCATCAATAATATCGTCAATTTCATCGACGCTGAGAAAACGTGGGTAGATCATAATCGCATCACAACGCAGGTCGAGCAGGTACTGAATCGCCTGACGCTCTTCTTCAGCACTGTGTTTACCATCGGCAAGCAAAAGCTGGCGTCCCCTGTCCTCTGCCATCCGTGCGGTGTGGAACAACAATTCGCTAAAATAAACGCCATGATACAGGGTGTTGGTCACCACCAGCCCCAGCGTCTGAGTACTCTTCGCCGCCAGGTTTCGCGCCAGCAAATTGGGGCGATAACCGCTTTCTTCAATGGCCTGAAACACGCGATCTTTGGTCTCCTGGCTGACGTAGCCGTTCCCTGAAAGCACCCGGGAAACCGTCGCTTTCGACACGCCGGCACGCTTCGCCACCTCCAGCATCGTGGTCATATTACTCATCCCTTATCACTCAATGTGACGCAGTGTACTGCACCGTTTGGCTACTGTCCCCGCTGCTCAACCGCAGCACCCCATATCTGGTGATCGTAATCACATTTATAATAACCGATCAAAATTAAAGCTTGCTCATATTACAAAAAATAAACATGCTTTTATGAAACCGGTTTCCTAACACTGTTTCACCGACACAGAAATGAGACCAGAGTAAACGGCAAGACATAACGTACCCTACTGATAAAACAGGATTAAATTCGATGTCTAAGAATTATGCAGCGCTGGCGCGCTCCGTTGTGACGGCTCTGGGCGGCGTCGGGAATATCACCGCAGTGACGCACTGCATGACCCGATTACGTTTCGTTATCAAAGATGACTCACTGGTCGACAGCGCCACACTGAAAACACTCCCTGGCGTACTCGGTGTGGTGCGTAACGACAATCAATGTCAGGTGATCATTGGTAACACCGTTTCGCAAGCGTACCGTGAAGTCGTCAACCTGCTGCCTGGTGATATGCAACCTGCTGAGTCGGAAGTGAAACCTAAGCTGAGCCTGAAGCGTATTGGCGCGGGGATCCTCGATGCGCTGATCGGTACCATGTCGCCGCTGATCCCGGCGATTATTGGTGGATCGATGCTGAAATTGCTGGCGATGATCCTTGAGATGACCGGCATTCTGGAAAAAGGCTCCTCAACGCTGACCATCCTGACGGTGATAGGTGACGGCGCATTCTTCTTCCTGCCGCTGATGGTCGCTGCCTCGGCAGCCATTAAATTCAAAACCAATATGTCGCTGGCCATCGCCATTGCGGGCGTACTGGTGCATCCAAGCTTTATCGAGCTGATGGCTAAGGCCGCACAGGGTGAACACGTTGAGTTTGCGCTGATCCCTGTCACTGCGGTGAAATATACGTATACGGTGATCCCGGCGCTGGTCATGACCTGGTGCCTGTCGTATATCGAGCGTTGGGTGGATCGCATCACTCCGGCGGTGACGAAAAACTTCCTTAAACCGATGCTGATCGTTCTGATCGCCGCCCCACTCGCCATCGTACTCATTGGCCCGATCGGGATCTGGATCGGCAGCGCGATTTCGGCTCTGGTTTACACCATTCACGGTTATCTGGGCTGGCTCTCAGTCGCCATTATGGGTGCGCTGTGGCCGTTGCTGGTAATGACCGGCATGCATCGCGTCTTTACACCAACCATTATTCAGACCATCGCCGAGACCGGTAAAGAAGGCATGGTCATGCCATCTGAAATCGGCGCCAACCTGTCGCTTGGCGGCTCATCTTTAGCTGTGGCATGGAAAACCAAAAACCCTGAGCTGCGCCAGACGGCGCTGGCGGCGGCAGCCTCCGCGATTATGGCGGGCATTTCCGAACCCGCGCTGTACGGTGTGGCAGTACGCCTGAAACGTCCACTGATTGCGAGTCTTATCAGTGGCTTTATCTGTGGAGCCGTTGCCGGAATGGCCGGGCTGGCAAGCCACTCGATGGCAGCACCAGGGCTATTCACCAGTGTACAGTTTTTCGATCCGGCCAATCCAATGACTATCGTCTGGGTATTTGGCGTAATGGCGCTGGCAGTTGTGCTGTCCTTTGTATTAACGCTACTTCTCGGCTTTGAGGATATTCCCGTCGAAGATGCAGCCGCACAGGCCAGAAAAAACCAGGCTGCGCAACCGGGCAATATCAATGGAGCCAGCATCTGACTGGCCATAACTGAGGTTTACTATGTCTGTTTTTCCGCAAGGATTTTTATGGGGCGGCGCACTGGCCGCCAACCAGTCTGAAGGGGCATATCGGGAAGGCGGCAAAGGGCTGACTACCGTGGATATGATCCCACACGGCGCGCACCGGATGCCCGTCAAACTGGGTCAGGAAAAGCGCTTTCAGCTGCGGGATGACGAGTTTTATCCCAGCCATGATGCGATAGATTTCTATCATCGTTATCAGGAAGATATCGCCCTGATGGCGGAAATGGGATTTACGGTTTTTCGCACCTCAATTGCATGGAGCCGCCTCTACCCGAATGGGGACGAACTCACGCCGAATGAAGAAGGTATCGCTTTTTATCGCGCGGTATTCGCTGAATGCAAAAAATACGGTATTGAACCATTAGTTACCCTGTGTCACTTCGATGTACCAATGCACCTGGTGACCGAGTACGGCTCCTGGCGTAACCGCAAAATGGTGGAGTTCTTTACCCGTTACGCCCGTACCTGCTTCGAAGCCTTCGACGGTCTGGTGAAATACTGGCTGACGTTTAATGAAATCAACATCATGTTACACAGCCCTTTCTCAGGCGCGGGACTGGTGTTTGAAGACGGTGAAAATCAGGATCAGGTGAAATATCAGTCCGCGCACCACGAACTGATTGCCAGTGCACTGGCAACCAAAATTGCTCATGAAATCAACCCGCACAACCAGGTTGGTTGCATGCTGGCTGGCGGAAATTTTTATCCTTATTCATGCAAACCGGAAGATGTGTGGACCGCGCTGGAAAAAGACCGCGAAAACCTGTTTTTCATTGATGTCCAGGCGCGCGGGGCTTATCCCGCTTATTCAGCCCGGGTGTTTCGTGAAAAAGGCGTAGTGATAGAGAAAGCCCCGGAAGATGACGAGATCCTGAAAAATACCGTCGATTTTGTCTCTTTCAGCTATTACGCATCACGTTGCGCTTCGGCGGAAATGAATGCCGGCAATACCAGCGCCGCCAACGTAGTGAAATCGCTACGCAATCCCTACATTGAGGCCAGCGAATGGGGCTGGGGCATAGACCCGCTGGGTCTGCGTATCACCATGAACATGATGTATGACCGCTACCAGAAACCGCTATTTCTGGTGGAGAACGGGCTTGGGGCAAAAGATGAGATGGATGCCAGTGGCAACATCAATGATGACTATCGCATAAGCTATTTACGCGAACATATTCGCGCCATGTCTGACGCTATTGAAGATGGCGTACCGCTAATGGGTTATACCACCTGGGGGTGTATCGATCTGGTCTCCGCCTCAACCGGCGAGATGAGCAAACGCTACGGTTTTGTCTATGTGGACCGGGATGATGCAGGTAACGGGACGCTCGCACGGACACGTAAGAAGTCATTCTGGTGGTACAAAAAGGTCATAGCCAGCAATGGAGCAGACCTGGAGTAATCTACCTGCCGGAGGGTTCTGCCACCTTCCGGCATTGCTTTACATCTTCATTTCATTCATTGCATTTCAAATGTGGAATCACCCTTCCAGTTTCAGGTTTGCCCCCGCGCTTTTTTACTGTCATTTTATTCAGTAGTTTTTAATCTTAACCCTCCGCCACAAGGAATGGCTCATGTCTGATGAAAATGGCAAAACAGCAGTGGTTATCACCAAACCCGTACGTCGTTTAAAAGTAGGTTATGTCAGAAAGCGGTACGAGGATCGTCACACCGGGTTCACGCTACGTATCAGCAGGCATGCCTCATTAACGCTGAACGGTGACTGGCTTGAACAGGCAGGGTTCCCTACCGGCACAGCGGTGAATGTTTCGGTAATGCAGGGGAAATTAATTATTGAGCAGGCAACGGAGTAACAACCAGCGCAGGCGAGAAAAACAGGCCGGATGCGGCAAACATCCGGCACTGATACGGTTTACTCTTCAGGTGCTTCTAACTCCGAAAATCCACCATGGCCTTCCCACCCGGCTAATCGTTGATAGACGGTTTCAACCGCCTCTTTGATCGGCTGCGTCATCGGGTAATAAAAGCCAACGATGTCCGGCTGAATACCGAGGAAAATCACCTCGCCGACATCCTCTTTCAGTTGATCAACCAGGTAGCTCAGCGGCATGTTGTGCGTGGTCATCATGAACATCTCGGCAATATCATCAGGATCGATAATGCGGATTTCACCAGGATTCAGCCCCATATCGGTAGCATCGACAATCAGCAAACGCGCCGGGCGCAGCTCGCGGATTGCCACAATATCATTCTCCGGGGCACTGCCACCGTCGATAACCACCCAGTTACCTTTAGGTTCCGCAGCACACATTTCCGCCAGCAGCGGACCCGCGCCATCATCCCCCATCATGCTATTACCGACACACAATAAAACGTCAGTCACGGTGTCTCCTCACCATCAGATAGATGGCACTTTCCTGATGAATATCATGGAGCATACTGAGCATGAGCTTGCTCCATTCCTGCTGCTGTGGAGTTTGTACGGCGCGCGCGTCATCAAACGCACGCGCCAGCATCTGTACATGGTTAAAATCGATGACGATCTCGCCGTACTTCGGCACGCCTTCCATTTTGCGGCGGGCTTCGCTTCCTTCGGCAAGCGTCGCAATCCACGCCAGATACTCATCCCACGGACAGGTTAACGCCGCTTCCAGGCAATCGATGATGCCTAAGTGATGGCCAATCGCCAGGCTGTAATAGACAACCTGCTGCGCCTCGGCGGGCGTCGCATCGTTCTCATCAATAAACTTACGGCTCAGTTGACTGAACACCACCGTTTCACTCATCGGATACGCGCCTCTTCAACTACATGGTTAAGATGAGTAACGATCTCGGTCAGACGCGGATCGTTTTCCGCTTCCAGCCAGCGCGCCACCTGATTTTCGCCCTGCCCTAACTGCGTCATATAATCATCGGCAATCTGGCGACCATAGCGATAACCAGCCAGACGACGCGCTTCACGATCCACCTTCACACGCAGAGGCTGTATCATATCCGGGTGCAGAATTTCAGCTGGTTGTTCGTCCAGTTCACCCGGTGCACGCGCGTGAATTTTCTGCTCCAGCAGGCCCAGCGCCATCGCAAAGCCGTACAGCGTCGCCGCAGGCGTCGGCGGACAACCAGGGATGTAAACATCCACTGGTACGATTTTGTCGGTGCCGCCCCATACGCAGTATAAGTCGTGGAAGATGCCACCACTGTTACCGCAGGCTCCGTAAGAGATACAGATTTTCGGATCTGGCGCTGATTGCCAGGCACGCAGCGCCGGAGAGCGCATCGCGCGAGTTACCGCGCCGGTAAACAACAGGATATCCGCATGGCGCGGTGACGGAACAACTTTGATACCGAAACGTTCGGCATCAAACAGCGGGGACAAGGTAGCAAAAATTTCGATTTCGCAACCGTTGCAGCCACCGCAGTCAACACGATAGACGTAAGCAGAACGCTTGATGCTTTTCAGCAGCGACGCTTTCATGCTGGCGATAGATTCATCTACCGTCATCGGTACCGGAATACCGTTGGCATCACGTGGGCCTAATAAATTGCTCATCAGCTGGCCTCTTTCATATGGCGAGTCAGTTCAATACGGTCAGACGGCACCAGGCATTTCTGGCGTTTACAGTCCGGGCAGGTCTCAAAGCTTTCACGGTGATTTTCCGCACGGCTATCACCGTTATGCTTCAGCAGTGCAATGGCGTAATCAATCTCTTTTTGCACCGCAAAAGGACGGTTACATACGCGGCAATTGCACAGCGCAAAGCGAGACTGCTGCAGGAAATCTTCTTTCTTCCACACCGCCAGCTCATATTCCTGAGACAGTTTGATCGCCGCCGTCGGGCAGACTTCTTCACAACGGCCACAGAAGATGCAGCGACCGAGGTTGAATTGCCAGGCCAGTTCATTGGTGACCAGATCGGTTTCAACCGTCAGCGCGTTTGACGGGCACGCATTTACACAGGCTGCGCAGCCAATACACTGCTGCGGATTATGCTCCGGCTTACCACGGAAGTTTTTATCGACCGCGATCGGCTCCAGCGGATACGACGACGTCGGTGCACCGGTTTTGATGACTTTTTTGATAAAGGTAAACATGGCGATTCCTTATTTCAGCGGCGAGTTTTTACGCTCGATGCTGTAGCGCTCAAGTTCTTTGTACGGCACGACTTTGCTTTTCTTCTTACGCACATCAACCACGGTCATACGGTCAGTACAGGAGTAGCAAGGATCGAGGCTACCGATAATCAGCGGGGCGTCGGAAACAGTGTTACCACGCAGCATATAACGCAGCGTCGGCCAGTTAGCGTAGGTGGCCGCACGGCAACGCCAGCGGTACAGTTTCTGGTTGTCGCCGGTCATGCTCCAGTGGATATCATCCCCACGCGGCGCTTCCGCAAAGCCCAGCGCGAAACGGTGTGGAATATAGGTAAAACCTTCCACCATTAGCGGCCCGCCAGGCAGGTTATCCAGACCAAAGTCGATCATATTCAGCGCGGTATAGACTTCATTGATGCGGACTTTCAGACGAGAAATGACGTCACAGCCCTGCTCGCTGTGAACTTCCATCGGCAGCAGGCCGTAACCCACAAACGGGTGATCTGCGCGGGTATCACGCGCGTGACCGCTGGCGCGAACCATCGGGCCAACGTTACTGAAGTCACGGGCAATTTCCGGATCCAGACGGCCAATCCCGACGGTACGCTGTTCCATGTTCGGCGTACTCAACAGCATATCAACCAGTTCCTGCACGTCACGACGCATCTGTTGCGCCAGTTGACGAGTCTGGATCATGTCCTCTTTCAGCAGGTCGCGACGGATCCCTCCGATCAGGTTCAGACCGTAAGTTTTACGCGCACCGGTGAGGATCTCTGCCATTTTCATTGACGTTTCACGTACGCGGAAGAACTGCATAAAGCCGGAGTCGAAACCGGTGAAGTGGCACGCCAGCCCCAGGTTCAGCAGGTGAGAGTGCAGACGCTCAACTTCCAGCAGAATAGCGCGGATCATCTGCGCACGCTCCGGTACTACGATACCCATCGCATTCTCAACGGAGGTGGTGTACGCGGTGCTGTGGGCAAAACCACAGATGCCGCACACGCGATCCGACAGGAAAGTCACTTCGTTATAACCCATGCGGGTTTCTGCCAGTTTTTCCATGCCACGGTGGACATAGAACAAGCGGTAGTCGGCGTCGATAATGTTTTCGCCGTCAACGAACAGACGGAAGTGACCCGGTTCATCGGAGGTCACGTGCAGCGGGCCAATAGGCACTACATTATTTTTCTTGTCGCCCAGTTCGTTGATGAACTCATAGGTTTCAGCATCGGTAGTCGGCGCCGGACGTTGACGGTAATCCATGCTGTCTTTACGCAGCGGATAGAGTTCGTCCGGCCAGTCATCCGGTAGCACAAGACGACGTTCGTCCGGCAGCCCCACCGGGATCAAACCGTACATGTCACGCACTTCACGTTCGCCCCAGACGGCAGCCGGTACGCGTGGCGTGACAGACGGGAATTCCAGTTTATTGGCGTCAACTTCTACGCGAACGGTTATCCAGCATTTAGTGCCCTGCTCCATCGACAAGACATAATACACCGCGTAATGGCCGCACAGCTGGCGTTCGTCGTTACCAAACAACACGGACAACCATCCGCCCTGTTTGTAATAAAGGAACTCCACCACTTCCGGCAGGTAGTTTACCTTCACGGTGATGGTCAGCTGATCTTTGGTCTGCCAGGCTTCGTCCAGTACGACGCCAGGGAAAGCCTGGTGCAGTGCAGCAAGGTATTGTTGACCTAATTTTTCTTCAGACATGCTCAAACTCTCTTAAATCACGCCACCAGCAAGGAGACGAACGCTAAAAACGCAAACCCAAAACCGGCCCAGGTCACGCGTGAAGTGGCGCAAAAACGCAGACGCGCCATGCTGTTTTCAAACAGGGCGATGACCAGCACGCCGAGGATCAGCTTGACGACGGCTATCACCAGTGCCAGCAGCAGTCCACCCGCAGTAAAGGTTTCCATCTGTCCCCACGGCAGGAACACGCCGACAAACATTTGCAAAACGACCAGTTGTTTGAGGCTGATACCCCATTTCAGCACCGCAAAACCGCTGCCGCTGTATTCAGTCAGCGGACCTTCCTGTAACTCCTGCTCGGCTTCTGCCAGGTCGAACGGCAGTTTGCCCATTTCGATAAAGGTGGCGAAAGCACAGGCGCACAGCGCCAGAATCAGCGGGATGCTGCGCGCCGCAGGCCAGTGATAAACGGTGTCAGCGATATTGCTGATATGGGTTGAACCGGCAACCTGCGCTGCGACCCACAAACCCAGCAGCAGAATCGGCTCAACCAGTACGCCGAGCATCGCTTCACGGCTGGCGCCGATCGCGGTGAACGGGCTACCGGTATCCAGCCCCGCAATAGAGAAGAAGAAACGGGCGATGGCGAACAAGTAAATTAACGTGATCAAATCACCCAGTTGCGGCAGCGGAGAACCTACCGTCACTACCGGCAATGCGGTAGCGATAGTCAGCATGACGCCGACCATCACAAATGGTGTCAGGCGAAAGACCCAACTGGAATCCGCAGGCGCAATGCTCTGACGCCCCAGCAGTTTGATAATGTCACGGTACTCCTGCAAAACACCCGGACCACGGCGATTGTGCAAACGTGCACGCGCCACGCGGGTAATGCCGGACAGCAGCGGCGCAACGGCAAACAGCACCAGCGCCTGAATTAACGGATATAAAACACTCATTCTCAGGCTCCTCGTGAAACCACAATCACCACCAGCACCGCCAGCTCAATCAATGCCAGGCGACGGAACAGAACCGGTGCAGCCGCATTCTGCCAGCCCGGAACCAGTGACACCGGGTTAAGCCATTTACGCAGTTTCAGTACCGGAGCAAAGGCTTCTTTAACCGGCATAGCAAAGCCATGCGCGGTGATCACCATTGACTGCTCGTGATCGTAACCACATACCCAGGCGGAACCGCGCGAACGCGACGGCAGACGGTTGCCTTTGAAAATCGCCATGATAATGAACGGCAGCAGCGGACAGGCAATCAGCAACAGGGTGATCATTGGTTGGGAAACGGTCGTGTTCGCGGTTTCCAGCGGCAGTGGCACAGCTGAAGAGATAAGTGGCAGCAACCATGGTGCGGCAACGCCGCCAATCACACAGCAGACTGCCAGCGCAACCACGCTCACCCCCATCAGGATCGGTGCGCAACAGGCGTTTTCAGCTTCCTTCGTACGCGGTGCGCCAAGGAACGTTACGCCATAGACTTTCGCCATACACATCACAGCCAGCGCGCCGGTAATCGCCAGCCCGACCGCCAGCAACGGACCTAACAGACGGCCGATAAACGCTCCGCTGTTACCCAGCTTGAAGAAGGATTGATAGATGACCCATTCACCGGCAAACCCGTTCAGTGGCGGCAGCGCGGCCATCGCCATCAGACCAACCAGCATCGCCAGGGAAATCACCGGCATGCGCTTACCGATACCGCCCAGTTTTTCGATATCACGATGACCAGTACGGAACCAGATGCTGCCAGCCCCCAGGAACAGGACGCTTTTGAACAGACTGTGGTTCACCAGATGATACAAACCGCCGGTCAGACCAAGTGCAATCAGCGCCGGTTGATTAAGGGAAATGCCGGTCACGCCGGCACCCAGCCCCAGCAGAATAATGCCGATGTTTTCCAGCGTGTGGTACGCCAGCAGACGTTGAATGTTGTGCTCCATCAACGCATACAGACCGCCAACAAATGCGGTGATCATCCCCAGTACCAACAGGGTAATGCCCCACCACAGCGGTGCATTACCGCCCAGCAGCGACAGGGACAGAATGCCCAACAGGCCAACCTTCATTACCACGGTAGAGAACAGCGCCGCAGCAGGTGCGCTGGCATTGGCATGTGCCTGTGGCACCCAACCGTGCAGCGGGATAATCCCGGCCAGCAAACCAAAACCGGCAACGCCCAGCAGCCAGATGTCAGAGCCGAGCGGCAATTCCTGGGTGCGAAGGTCGAGCAGACGCAGTTCGAGCGTGCCGTAGCGTTGCCATACCAGATAGCAAGCGACCGCCAGCAGCAGCGTACCGATTCGGCCCAGAGCAAACCACAGTTTGCCCTCTTTACTGCAACCGGTCAGGAACACCGCACACAACGCCATGATTTCAGCCATCACCACCAGCGTACCGAGGTTGCTGGCAACCACTGCACACACGGCCGCAGCCATCAGCAGATTCACCAACAAACCGTTGGCTTTAACCTGTGGATGACGATGCCAGTCGATGTTGTACAGGCTGACAAACAGGCCGCACAGACCCAGTGTGATAAGCCAGATTGCGTTCAGTGGAGTTATTTGCATGCTGTGACCGATAAACGGTATCACGCTGCTGACCGCCAGCGCATTGGTCAGCACGGTGAAACCCGCTGCCGCCGTACACAGGCTGCCGACTGCTCCACCAACGCCGGCAATCCAGCCGCTTAGCGCTTTATGAAATGAAAACAGAAATGCCAGAACCGCCGCAGCCGTAAACCAGGCCACGCCGCTGTTAATCAGTGAAATTGCGCTCATTTTGCATCCCCACTCTGAGCCTGCTGAAACAAGGTGAGATCGCCGAAATCGGTATTAAAAGTCAGCTCACGCTTACGTTTGCTGGCGCGAGCGATATCTGTATTGCTCACCAGGTGCAGGGCTTTCGTCGGGCACATACGTACACAAGCCGGACCTTGTTCATCAAAGCTACACAGGTCGCATTTCACCGCAATGGCACGAATACCTGGAACCCAGTCCAGCAGCGTGCTGACGCGAGCCGGTGCTGGTGGAGCCGGAGGGGCTTTTGAGGTATTCGCGTTCGCCGGGATGTGCAGCGGACGACTGCCGGAAAACTCAATGGCGCCAAACGGACAGGCGATCCCACACAATTTGCAGCTTACGCACAGGCTTTCATTTAGCTGTACGGCGCCGTCGACACGGTTAATCGCATTGACCGGGCAAACGGTGGCACAAGGTGCATCTTCACAATGGTGGCAAAGCTGCGGTGCAGATTCTTTTTCATTTAGCATCACTTTCAGGCGCGGCATTGACTGCAGGCCATGCTGGCGATGCGTCTCTGAGCAGGCGGCTTCACAGGTGTGGCAGCCAATACAAAGAGTGGAGTCAGCAATTACAAAACGATTCACCAGGCATTCCTCAGGTGATAGTCATTTTTGACGAAAACATGTTTATCAAATGTCATTTTCGACATTTTTCGACATGTCCATTCCCTAAAATGTCGTGATACAGCGTAAAAATCTCATCACGACTCAAGCGAGCATCACCCGAGGCTTATGCCGGGTTATGTCCTTCTACCAGTTGGCTTAAATTTACCGGCATATTGTTTTCAACCGCGGTGTACAGGCTGTCGTAGACTCTGGCGATTTTTTCGAGATAGTGCTCCAGCACCTGCTCGCGATCGCGGTTGCTAATGCGGTCATCAACTTTGCCGTCAATGGTCAACTGTGCCTGTGCAATCAGTTGCTTATCATCACCGTCTTTGGTTTCAACGTAGTACTCGATGGTATGGCTGTTAAAGCCGTCCGCCAGCGTGACGTAGATAGTGAAGTGTTCAAAAAGGACAAAGCACAGATCTTTGTCCGGCGCACAGCTCATTGCATGATGCAAACGCGCTTTCGACAGGGTGATCCCCTGTACCAGCGAGTTGCAGTAAATACGCCACTGGTCCTGTAGGCGACGGTGCCGTTCAGCGATGTAATCGGCTTTTTCGCTTATTTCCCAAATAGTCATGTCAGGTTACCCGTTTAGCAGAGACTAACTGCCTTAAGCATATTTCATGCCAACATTAAAATTCTTTATTTTCATTAAGATACAAAAACAAGCATGCATGACGACATGTCATTTCGTCATCGTCGTCATTGTCACGAGAGGAAAAATTCAACCTGGCATGTTTATTGCTTTTGAAACGACAACAACATGGGAGGCGATATGCACGAAATAACCCTCTGCCAACGGGCACTGGAATTGATTGAACAACAGGCCGCACAGCATGGTGCTCACCGGGTAACTGGGGTCTGGCTCAAAATTGGCGCATTTTCTTGCGTAGAAACCAGCGCTCTCGCCTTTTGTTTTGATCTGGTATGCCGTGGCACCCTTGCAGAAGGTTGTAAACTCCACCTCGAAGAACAAGAAGCCGAATGTTGGTGCGAGTCCTGTCAGCAATACGTCACGTTACTGACACAACGCGTTCGTCGCTGTCCACAATGCAATAGCGACATGCTGAGAATTGTGGCCGATGACGGGTTACAGATTCGACGAATAGAAATAGACCAGACTCCAGCGCCGGATGGCGACGCTTAAGCCTCTTATCCAGTCTACAGAAAGAGCACGTTTGTAGGTCGGAAAAGGCGAAGATGCTGTCCGGCAACAGATTTACCGAAAGTGAAAAGATCAGGAGTGAGCGATGTGTACGACATGTGGTTGCGCGGAAGGCAACCTTTATATAGAGGGTGATGAACATAACCCCCACTCAGCGTTTCGCAGCGCGCCATTTGCTCCGGCGGCTCGTCCGGCGCTAAACATTACCGGTGTGAAGACCTCCAGTTTCACGCCGAGCCAGACCGCAGAAGGCGATTTACATTACGGTCACGGCGAAGCAGGTACCCATGCTCCAGGCATGAGCCAGCGCCGTATGCTGGAAGTGGAAATTGACGTGCTGGACAAAAACAACCGTCTGGCCGAGCGCAATCGCGCCCGCTTCGCTGCCCGCCAGCATCTGGTACTCAATCTCGTATCAAGTCCAGGTTCCGGTAAAACGACGCTGCTGACCGAAACACTGATGAAGCTGAAAGACAGCGTGCCGTGCGCGGTCATTGAAGGCGACCAGCAAACGGTCAACGATGCAGCGCGTATTCGCGCCACCGGAACACCAGCAATCCAGGTTAATACGGGTAAAGGCTGCCACCTTGATGCGCAAATGATTGCCGATGCAGCACCACGCCTGCCTTTAGCCGATAACGGTATTTTGTTTATCGAAAACGTCGGTAACCTGGTTTGCCCGGCAAGCTTCGACCTCGGCGAACGTCATAAAGTGGCGGTGCTTTCCGTCACCGAAGGCGAAGACAAGCCGCTGAAATATCCCCATATGTTTGCTGCTGCATCGCTGATGCTGCTCAACAAAGTGGATCTGCTGCCGTATCTCAATTTTGATGTTGAAAAGTGCATCGCCAGCGCCCGGGAAGTGAACCCGGAAATTGAGATAATCCTGATTTCCGCCACCAGCGGCGAAGGGATGGATCAATGGCTGTCGTGGCTGGAGAATCAGCGATGTGCATAGGTGTTCCGGGTCAAATCCGCACCATTGATGGTAACCAGGCTAAGGTCGATGTTTGCGGTATTCAGCGCGACGTCGACCTGACGCTGGTCGGTAGCTGTGATGAAAATGGTCAACCGCGTCTGGGCCAGTGGGTACTGGTCCACGTAGGTTTTGCCATGAGCATCATTAACGAAGCCGAAGCGCGCGACACACTCGAGGCGCTGCAAAATATGTTTGACGTTGAGCCGGATGTCGGCGCGTTACTGTATGGCGAGGAGAAATAATGCGTTTTGTTGACGAATATCGGGCACCGGAACAGGTGATGCAGTTGATAGACCACCTGTGTGAACGTGCCGCTCACCTCCCCTACACCGCTGAACGCCCACTGCGCATTATGGAAGTTTGTGGAGGCCACACCCACGCAATCTTCAAATTCGGCCTTGACCAGTTGCTGCCCGAAAACGTGGAGTTTATTCACGGTCCAGGCTGCCCGGTTTGCGTTCTGCCGATGGGCAGAATTGACAGTTGTGTGGAAATTGCCAGCCATCCGGAAGTGATTTTTTGTACCTTCGGCGACGCCATGCGCGTGCCAGGTAAACAGGGTTCACTGCTGCAAGCCAAAGCACGCGGCGCGGATATCCGCATTGTCTATTCTCCGATGGATGCGCTGAAGCTGGCGCAGGAAAATCCAACCCGTAAGGTCGTGTTCTTTGGTCTGGGTTTTGAAACCACCATGCCGACGACCGCCATCACTCTCCAGCAGGCAAAACAGCGCGATGTGCAGAATTTTTACTTTTTCTGCCAGCACATTACGCTTATCCCAACGCTGCGTAGCCTGTTAGAACAACCGGACAACGGTATCGACGCATTTTTGGCACCAGGCCATGTCAGTATGGTTATAGGCACCGATGCCTATAATTTTATCGCCTCTGATTTTCATCGCCCGCTGGTGGTCGCTGGTTTCGAACCGCTTGATCTACTGCAAGGCGTCGTGATGCTAATCGAGCAGAAAATAGCGGCCCACAGCCAGGTGGAGAACCAGTATCGCCGCGTAGTGCCGGATGCCGGTAACACACTGGCGCAACAGGCGATTGCCGACGTGTTCTGCGTCAATGGCGACAGTGAATGGCGCGGTCTGGGCGTTATCGAATCCTCCGGCGTTCACCTGACGCCTGAGTATCAGCGTTTTGATGCAGAAGCGCATTTCAAACCAGCGCCGCAGCAGGTGTATGACGATCCGCGCGCGCGCTGTGGAGAAGTACTGACCGGCAGATGTAAGCCGCATCAGTGCCCATTGTTTGGTAAAACCTGTAACCCGGAGACCGCATTTGGCGCCTTAATGGTCTCCTCCGAAGGCGCATGTGCCGCCTGGTATCAGTATCGTCAGCAGGAGTGTGAAGCATGAACAGCGTACAACTCGCCCACGGTAGCGGCGGTCAGGCTATGCAGCAGTTGATCAACAGTCTGTTTATGGAAGCTTTTGCTAATCCGTGGCTGGCAGAACAGGAAGATCAGGCCCGCCTGGACCTGGCGCAACTGGTCGCCGAAGGCGATCGTCTGGCGTTTTCGACCGACAGCTACGTTATCGATCCGCTGTTTTTCCCAGGCGGTAATATTGGCAAGCTGGCAATCTGCGGCACAGCCAACGACGTTGCGGTCAGTGGCGCTATCCCTCGCTACCTCTCCTGCGGTTTTATCCTCGAAGAGGGCCTGCCGATGGAAACGCTGAAAAGCGTCGTCAACAGCATGGCAGCAACAGCTCGCGAAGCGGGAATTGCTATCGTGACCGGCGACACCAAGGTTGTACAGCGTGGCGCAGCGGACAAACTGTTCATTAACCCCGCCGGAAGGGGCGCGACCCCCGCCAATATTCACTGGGGCGCACAGACTCTGGGCGTGGGCGATGTGCTGCTGGTTAGCGGTACGCTTGGCGATCACGGTGCAACCATCCTTAACCTGCGTGAGCAACTGGGACTGGACGGTGAACTGATCAGCGACTGCGCAGTGTTAACACCGCTGATCCAGACGCTACGCGACATTCCTGGCGTGAAGGCGCTGCGCGATGCCACCCGTGGCGGCGTGAATGCGGTGACGCATGAGTTCGCCGCGGCATGTGGCTATGGCATTGAGTTATCTGAAGCAGCCCTGCCTGTGAAGCCCGCAGTGCGTGGTGTCTGTGAACTTCTGGGTCTGGATGCGCTCAATTTTGCCAACGAAGGAAAACTGGTCATTGCCGTTGAACGTCAGGCCGCTGAAGCCGTACTCGCCGCACTGCGCGCACATCCGTTAGGGTGCGATGCAGCGCTGATTGGCGAAGTGGTCGAACGTAAAGGCGTTCGCCTTGCCGGACTTTACGGCGTGAAACGAACTCTTGATTTACCACACGCAGAGCCGCTGCCGCGGATATGCTGATATATTGCCCGGTACGCTACGCTTACCGGGCCTACAGTCAATGAATTACCCGTAGACCGGATAAGGTGAAACCGCCACCCGGCAATAATTTACAACTTATACCTATAATTCATTTACCGTTTTTGCACCGCGCTACGGTGCTTCCTGGAAAAGCAATATGTCGTATACACCGATGAGCGACCTCGGACAGCAAGGCCTGTTCGATATCACTCGTACATTATTACAGCAGCCCGATCTTCAGTCTCTCAGTGAGGCGCTTTCGCAGTTGGTCAAGCGTTCGGCGCTGGCCGATTGCGCGGCTATTGTGTTATGGCAGGCGCAGACGCAGCGTGCGCGTTATTTCGCGACACGTGAAAATGGTAAACCCATCGATTATGAAGACGAAACGGTGCTGGCTCACGGACCGGTGCGCCGCATTCTGTCTCGTCCCGATGCGCTGCACTGCAACTACCATGAGTTCACAGAAACCTGGCCGCAGTTAGCATCCGGTGCGCTGTACTCAGAATTTGGACATTACTGCCTGCTACCGCTGGCGGCTGATGGACGGATCTTTGGCGGCTGTGAATTTATCCGCAACGAAGACCGTCCCTGGAGTGAAAAAGAGTACAACCGCCTGCAGACCTTCACCCAGATAGTCGGCGTCGTCGCCGAGCAAATTCAGAGCCGGGTCAGCAATAATGTCGATTATGACCTCTTGTGTCGCGAGCGTGACAACTTCCGTATCCTTGTCGCCATCACCAATGCGGTGCTCTCCCGTCTGGATATTGATGAGCTGGTCAGCGAAGTCGCCAAAGAAATCCACCATTACTTCAATATCGATGACATCAGCATCGTACTGCGCAGCGATCGCAAAAATAAGCTGAGCATATACTCCACTCACTATCTGGATGAACACCATCCGGCGCACGAACAGAGTGAAGTGGATGAAGCAGGTACGCTCTCTGAACGGGTATTCAAAAGCAAAGAGATGCTGCTGATTAACCTGAACGAACGCGATGCCCTTGCACCTTATGAACGCATGCTGTTCGAGACCTGGGGCAACCAGATACAAACCCTGTGCCTGCTACCACTAATGTCAGGCAATACGATGCTTGGCGTCCTCAAGCTGGCGCAGTGTGAAGAGAAAGTCTTCACGACCGCAAACCTCAAACTGTTACGCCAGATTGCCGAGCGCGTGGCGATTGCTGTTGATAACGCTCTCGCCTATCAGGAAATCCACCGCCTGAAAGAACGTCTGGTCGATGAGAACCTGGCACTGACCGAACAGCTCAACAATGTGGACAGCGAGTTTGGTGAAATCATTGGCCGCAGTGAAGCAATGTACAGCGTACTCAAGCAGGTCGAGATGGTGGCGCAAAGCGACAGCACTGTTCTGATTCTGGGTGAGACAGGTACGGGCAAAGAGTTGATCGCCAGAGCGATTCATAATCTGAGTGGACGCAATGCCCGCCGGATGGTGAAGATGAACTGCGCGGCAATGCCTGCCGGGTTGCTGGAAAGCGATCTGTTTGGTCATGAACGCGGTGCGTTTACCGGAGCCAGCACACAGCGCATTGGTCGCTTCGAACTGGCAGACAAAAGCTCGTTATTCCTCGACGAAGTCGGCGACATGCCGCTGGAGCTACAGCCGAAACTGCTGCGCGTCCTCCAGGAGCAGGAGTTTGAACGCCTGGGCAGTAATAAGCTGATCCAGACCGATGTCCGCCTGATCGCCGCCACCAACCGCGATCTGAAAAAAATGGTGGCCGATCGCGAGTTCCGTAACGATCTGTACTATCGACTGAATGTCTTCCCGATCCATCTCCCCCCACTGCGCGAGCGTCCGGAAGATATTCCGCTGCTGGTCAAGGCCTTCACCTTTAAAATTGCCCGTCGGATGGGGCGCAATATTGACAGTATCCCCGCTGAGGCGCTGCGCACTCTGAGCAACATGGAGTGGCCGGGCAACGTGCGTGAGCTGGAAAACGTGGTCGAACGCGCGGTTCTGCTGACCCGGGGCAATGTACTGCAACTGTCCCTGCCAGATGTCACTACGCTGCCCCCTTCCACACCGCCAGTGGCGACAGAAGTTGCGCAGGATGGAGAAGATGAATATCAGCTGATTATGCGCGTACTGAAAGAGACTAACGGCGTCGTAGCCGGTCCTAAGGGAGCTGCGCAACGGCTGGGTCTGAAACGCACCACCTTGCTCTCACGTATGAAGCGTTTAGGCATTGATAAGGATGCGTTGGTTTAGCCATTGTGGCTATACTGGGTGATAACTCAACGAAAGGAGGCAGTATGGCGGTATCAGCACGTAATCAATTAACCGGTACAGTAAGTGCAGTTGCAACTGGCGCCGTGAATGATGAAGTTGAACTGACGCTGGCAGGCGGCGCAAAGCTGGTCGCTATTGTGACTCATAGCAGCCAGCAGGCGCTGGGGCTGGCGAAAGGAAAAGAAGCAATTGCCCTGATCAAAGCCCCTTGGGTCACGCTGGCGACAGAAGACTGCGGCCTGAAATTCTCCGCCCGCAACCAGTTTGCCGGTAGCGTTTCACAGGTAACCGAAGGCGCGGTCAACGCCACGGTGCATATCAAAACTGACGCTGGTTTTGACATAGTTGCCGTCGTGACTAACGAAAGTCAGCAAGAGATGAAGCTAAGCCAGGGAAGTCGTGTCATCGCGCTGATCAAGGCCTCAGCAATTCTGATTGCCACCAAAGCGTAATTTATTGCCCGACGGAGCTTTGCCTGTCGGGCCAGTATCGCCGCCGCTATCCGGCAAAAAATCTATTTCTTCCGCTGGTATTTTTCGGGTAATTCCGGGACCGGGCGTTTATCGTCAATCAGGTGGCGCACTGTCAGGATCGGATGACGCCAGAGCATTCTTGGTCCAGCCCAGCGCATGATTTGCTTCATCTCTTCACGCTTTGCGGGTTGATAACAGTGCACCGGACACTGTTTGCAAGCCGGTTTTTCCTCACCAAAGACGCACTTATCCAGCCGCTTTTGCGCATAGGCAAACAGCGCATCGTAATGCCCCTGTTCGTTCGAAGCCTGTGGACACTGGCTCTCGTACAGCGAGATCATTTTCTGGATCGTCATTTTTTCACGTGCAATACGCTTGCCGGACATAATGCCTCCGTATTTAAGGTGCATATATAATATACCTTAACCATACACAGGACTATTACCTGAAGGTGATACATCCTTAGCATCCTACGCAAATAAGAATTATTTTCATTTATCTATGCCATGTGCTATATAACATAGCAAAGGCTATATTCGACGATAAATTAACCACTTTCTTGTGAGGGATACTATGCCGCACCTGCCCCGTCTGAAGTCGTTTCTCCTTGCCAGCGTTCTTACGGCACTTACACTTTCGCCGGCCTGGGCAAAAGAGAAGTTTAAGGTGATTACCACCTTTACAGTTATTGCCGATATGGCGAGCAACGTGGCGGGTGACGCGGCGGAGGTCAGCTCAATAACTAAACCCGGCGCAGAAATTCATGAATACCAGCCCACTCCAGGGGATATTAAACGGGCGCAGGGCGCGCAGCTTATTCTCTCCAACGGCCTTAACCTGGAACTGTGGTTTGCCCGTTTCTACCAAAACTTATCCGGCGTACCTGAAATAATGGTCTCAGACGGAGTAAAACCGATGGGCATCAGCGAAGGCCCCTATAACGGAAAACCGAATCCACATGCCTGGATGTCGGCAGAGAACGCGCTTATCTACGTAGATAATATTCGCGATGCATTGAGCAAGTACGATCCGGACAATGCCGCCACCTACCAGAAAAACGCCGAGAGCTATAAAACGAAAATTCGTCAGACGCTCGATCCCCTGCGCGCGGCGCTGGCCAAAATCCCTGCTGATAAACGCTGGCTGGTCACCAGTGAAGGCGCCTTCTCCTATCTGGCTCGCGATAACGATCTGAAAGAACTGTATCTGTGGCCAATCAATGCCGATCAGCAGGGCACGCCGAAACAGGTGCGCAAAGTGATCGACGCGATAAGAGAACATCAGATCCCAACAGTATTCAGTGAAAGCACAGTTTCTGACAAACCTGCGCGTCAGGTGGCACGTGAGTCCGGCGCACATTACGGCGGTGTATTGTACGTCGATTCCCTGAGTGCAGCCGACGGGCCGGTACCAACCTACCTGGATCTGCTGCGCGTCACGACCGAAACCATCGTCAGCGGTATCAACGACGGTCTGAGGAGCCAAAAATGAGTCAATCTGCGATTACCGTGAATCAGGTTACGGTGACGTATCGCAACGGTCACACCGCTCTGCGGGATGCCACTTTTCAGATCCCCGGCGGCTCTATTGCCGCCCTGGTGGGGGTGAATGGTTCAGGAAAATCAACGCTCTTTAAAGCACTTATGGGTTTTGTCCGCCTGGCGCAGGGAGACATATCCATCCTGCAACAGCCAGTCAGCAAAGCGCTGAAGCAGAATCTGATTTCTTATGTTCCGCAATCGGAAGAGGTGGACTGGTCATTTCCGGTGCTGGTGGAAGATGTAGTGATGATGGGGCGCTATGGTCATATGGGCTGGCTGCGTCGGCCAAAAGCACGTGACTATGAATGCGTCGATGCGGCGCTGGCGCGGGTCGACATGCTGGAATACCGCCACCGTCAGATCGGCGAACTCTCCGGTGGACAGAAAAAACGTGTCTTTCTGGCAAGGGCTATCGCCCAGGACGGACAGGTCATTTTACTGGATGAACCCTTCACAGGCGTAGACGTAAAAACCGAGGCCCGCATCATCGACCTGCTGCGCGAACTGCGCGATGAGGGGCGAACCATGCTGGTCTCCACTCATAATCTGGGTTCAGTCACCGAGTTTTGTGATTACACCGTGATGATTAAAGGCACCGTACTGGCGAGCGGTCCGACCGAAACGACATTTACCGCGGAGAATCTCGAGCTGGCCTTCAGCGGCGTCTTGCGCCATGTCGCGCTAAGCGGCGGTGAGCAGCATGTTATTACCGACGATGAGCGCCCATTTATTTCGCGACGCACGGTTAACGAGGGGGAATAATCATGAACTGGCTGACAGAACCGTTTGGCTACCAGTACATGCTCAACGCCATGTGGGTCTCCGCGATGGTCGGCGGGCTGTGTGCGTTCCTCTCATGCTATTTGATGCTCAAAGGCTGGTCGTTAATTGGTGATGCGCTGTCGCACTCCATCGTGCCGGGCGTTGCCGGTGCCTGGATGTTAGGGCTTCCTTTCGCGCTCGGCGCATTTCTTTCCGGGGGGCTGGCTGCGGGCAGTATGCTGTTTCTTAACCAGCGTTCGCGCCTGAAAGAAGATGCGATCATTGGACTGATTTTTTCTTCTTTCTTCGGTATCGGGCTGTTTATGGTGTCGCTTAACCCGATGTCAGTAAACATTCAAACCATTATTCTCGGTAACGTACTGGCGATTGCCCCGGAAGATATTCTGCAACTGGCGATTATTGGTGTGATCTCGCTGACCATTTTGCTGCTGAAGTGGAAAGATCTGATGGTGGTGTTTTTCGATGAAAATCACGCGCGCTCGATTGGTCTGAATCCGGGCCGTCTGAAGCTACTGTTCTTCACACTGCTCTCGGTTTCCACAGTTGCAGCGCTACAAACCGTTGGCGCATTTTTGGTTATTTGCCTGGTAGTAACGCCTGGCGCTACCGCGTGGTTATTAACCGATCGCTTTCCCCGCCTGCTGACCATCGCCGTAGCCATCGGCAGCCTGACCAGCTTTTTTGGCGCCTGGCTAAGTTACTGGCTGGACGGTGCGACCGGCGGGATTATTGTCGTCCTGCAAACGCTGTTGTTCCTGCTGGCATTTGTCTTCGCTCCTAAGCACGGTCTGTTAGCGAATCGCCGCCGCGCCCGTCAGGTGAACAAGGAGTCCACATGCTCTTAACCACGTTGCTGGAACCCTTTCAGTTCAGCTTTATGGTCAATGCACTGACCATCTCCACTGTTGTCGCCGTACCCTGCGCGTTGCTGTCGGTGTTTTTGGTGCTTAAAGGCTGGGCGCTGATGGGCGACGCCATGAGTCATGCCGTGTTTCCGGGGATAGTACTGGCCTACATTGCGGGCATTCCTCTGGCGATTGGTGCGTTTGTCGCCGGGCTGTTCTGTGCGGTGGCAACCGGGTATCTCGATGATAACAGTCGTATCAAGCGCGACACCCTGATGGGCATTGTCTTCTCTGGGATGTTTGGCGCGGGGCTGGTGTTGTATGTTTCGATCCAGTCTGAAATCCATCTGGATCATATTTTGTTCGGTGACATGCTGGGCGTATCACCTGGCGATATCGCGCAGACGGCAGCGATTGCGCTGGGGATCGCGCTTATCATCGGGTTAAAGTGGAAAGATCTTCTGCTGCATGCGTTTGATCCGCATCAGGCAAAAGCCAGCGGGCTGAACACCACGCTATTGCACTACGGTCTGCTATGTATGATCGCCCTGACCATTGTGGCCACGCTAAAATCGGTAGGCATTATTTTGTCGATCTCACTCTTAATTGCCCCCGGCGCTATTGCGATATTAATTACGCGAAAGTTTTCCCATGCGTTGTTACTGGCTGTCGTCATGTCACTTGTGACCTCGTTTATGGGAGTGTACCTGTCATTTTTCATCGACAGTGCACCCGCGCCAACGATTGTTGTCTTATTTTCCTTGCTATTTGTTATCACTTTTATTTATTCAACGCTACGCGATCGCCGTTTAGAACGGCGACGTCAGCAATATGATATATAAGAGATACTAAATAATATAGCCTCGCACGCGAGGCTATATTAATTGATGATTACAACATGGTAATGATGCGTTTTAATAAACGAATCCGTGGTTCGATTGAGGCAATATCCAGCCATTCATCCGAACTGTGGAAGCCTGCGCCGATCGGACCCAATCCGTCCAGCGTAGGAATACCTAACGCTGCCGTATGGTTTGCGTCGCTTCCTCCTCCCACAGCCTGCCATGTCACCGTAATCCCCTCTTCCAGACCCGCGCGCTCGACCAGCGCCATCAGCCGTTGAGTCTCTTCGCTCGCCGCCATTGCAGGTTTATGGCTTACACGGGTGAGCGTGGTGGTCACACCATCCAGGAAACCTTGCTGGCAGAGCGACTCCAGCGCGTGATGAACACGTTCATATTCCTCGTTTTCCCAGAACCGTACATCCACTTCCGCGTGCAGCTTTGCCGCTACCACGTTCGCCGCACTTCCGCCCTGCACCACGCCGACATTAAGTGTGGTGCCGCGCGCCACGTCGGTTAACGCGTTAATCGCCAGTACGCTATTGGCAAATGCGGTAATAGCGGACCGCCCTTTTTCCGGCTCATTACCAGCATGTGCAGCAACACCGTCAAACGTCAGCTGATACCCGCCTACGCCTTTTCGCGCTTTTACCAGCGAGCCGTCAGCCCGGGCAGCCTCACATACCAGTACGTAGCGTGATTGCTTCGCCAGTTCCCCAATCCACTGGCTGGAGTGAACACTACCGGTCTCTTCATCCGGGTTCATTGCCACTGCGATAGATAAGCGATCCAGATGCTCCGCTGGCAATGTCCGCATTGCCCAGACAATATTCAGTAAGCCACTTTTCATATCGGAGACACCCGGTCCGTACAGACGACTGGCATCACGGCTCATCGGGCGTTCAGCCACCGTCCCCTGAGGAAATACCGTGTCCAGATGCCCAATCAGCAGCACATCGTAATGTGTCGCTGCGGGTTTATTGGTCGCCAGCAACGCCGGACCTACCGCACTGCCTAAATCGACCTGTTCCGTGTGCCAGCCTTCCTGCTGCCAGAGTTCGCGCATCACCTCAGCCACCCTGGCAACGCCATCTAACGTCTGCGTACCGCAATCCACGTTGACCAGCGTTTGCAGTTCATCAATATACTTTTCCAAATCCATGGTAATTCCTTATCAGAGAATAACGCGCATCAGCAGCATCGCTAAAAAAGCGTTCAGAACGGAGATAACAATCATCAGGGGAATACGTTTCGCACTGGTGCCAATAACCCCTAGAATGCGGCCAAGATACTGCACTTGAGAGCCCATCAGATAAATTGCCGGAGCGAGGATAGCCAGGTGCTCTCCCGTCAGGATGCCTTTGTCGAACAGGCCAATCGCCACGCCGATACCCCCACCCATCGACATCCAGCCGCCAATGAGTACTGCGGCAGCTTCGCCAGGCAAACCAAACAGCCCCATTAGCGGGGCAAATATCATGCCCAGCCCTTTCAGCGCACCGGTAATCTCCAGCGCTTTGATGATGACAAAAGCCATGACCACGTTTGGCAGAGTGCTGGTTGTCGCAATGTTCCAGCCTTTACGGGCACCTTCTACAAAGACATCGGTAATAACTGGATTAGAGGTTGGTGCGCTCATGATGCTTCTCCCGGTACAGTTGATTCGGCTTTTTTATTGGTAAAGGTCAGAATCAGGCGCATCACGTTGGCGCCAACAATTTTCATAATGAACATCACAGCAACGCATGCACCAATGGATGCAGGCACCGCCGGTGTGCCGTCAACCGCCATCAGGGTGAACAAGATTGCACCTGAGGAGAAGAAATTGGTGATCATAGCCCCAGCGGAAAACTGGAACATGGCAAAGATATCTTTCTCATTTTCAGTGATTTCGCCCTCATCAGCCAGGTTACGCGTCAGAGATGCGCCGACGTCTGTACTCTGCAAACTGCCGATGAGCGCAAGGCCGGTATTCCCCGGGATCCCCATCAGCGGACGCAGCAAAGGCGTTAACAAACGACGCGCCGCACGCAGGGCACCGTAGTGCTCCAGCACGTTAATCATTCCCAACGCAAACATAACCGCGGGAATCAACCCTAACGCGAAGAGGAAACCATCCATCGCCCCGTGACCACCGGTACCGCGAAACGCGCTGGTCGCCGTTGTCAGCGTATCGCCGTCAAGGCTTGCTTTACTGACTACTTTGCCAAAAGCACCATTCAGGGTGGTGAAATCAAATACGCCGTACCACTCTTTTCCCCCGAGTAATCCGGAGAAAAATACGGCGGCGAATGCCAGGGCAAAATAAGCCCCCGGCCCAACCTTATTATCCTGGGAAGGTAAACTCATATCCATTTCCTTGTTATCGTAGAGAGTCACCAAACCATTTTGAGTAAATAAAGAATAAATAAAGTGATTTAAATCATCCCAAAAGCGCTGACCATCCTGAAAAATTTAAAAATGTGACGTACCTGATATTACGACCGAAATAAAGTCATCATGTAGACATTTAAACTAATCATTATTTATGTAATGAACGGTAAATAAGACGCCAGGAAAGTGAGCGACTTTAAAAATAAAAAACAAAATGATTTACAGGTAAAATAAATCATGCACATGAAAACGTTCTTGCAACCATATATAAGATCAGCGCCAGCTTAACAATGGGCTAAACGTTTCGCTGCCTACCAATGCACGAAGCGCAGGCAGGCGACAACCGCGAGCCAGAAGTGGGGGAACCGCAAATATCGTATCACTGGATAGCATTACGTTTTCCAGTTGCCCCCATAAGTACCACCCGCACTCAACACCACTATCCGGGACAAACAGATGTAAATGGCTTCCCTCTTGCGGTTCATCTGCAATACCAAGCCACTGGCTAAAACGCGGGATCTCCGGCAAAACTTGCTCTACCCGCGCACAGCGCTTTACCTGGTTTGCCGGAATGTAAAAATCCTGCACGCCCAGCGTCACGCGCACCGCATCCAGATTAATGAGAGACTTCATAGCCGCTGGTCTCCTGATAGCGGCCAAAGACCAGATCCAGATCGAGCAGGGTGAACCAGGTTTCTGCCACGTTGACCACCCCTGCCGCGATGGTTTGTAGCACCGGAGGAAGAGAATCACCTGGCTGATGAATCTGACTTTCTGCCACTTCAAGAACATCAATCAGCTTATCGATCAGGATGCCACTTTGCATTTTCTCACCGCAGCCGATCAGGATCGTACGTTTTCCCGCCGGGTTAGCTACGGGTTTATCAATGAGACTATCCAGCCTCATCACCGACTCGACCCGCCCGCGATAGTTGATCACCCCTTCCAGCATTGGCGCACAGCACGGTACCCAGGAGATAGGACGTTCCGCGAGGATCTCTTTGATCTGAGCGCCATAGAACGCAAAATTATTCTCTGCCAGTTGAAATAACACCAGCGTACGCTGCGGCTCATCAACACTTTCGCACTCAGGCTTTTCACCATGATTCAGCGCGAGAATTTGCTCCAGTTGTTGGCTCATACTCTCTCTTTTTCTTCTGCAATACAGTAGGTATTGCGACCCTTTTGCTTCGCGGCATACAGCGCCTGATCGGAACGTTCGCGGAGTACTTCAATACGATCGCCAAATTGCCACTGCGCAATACCTGCGCTAAAGGTACTGTGAAAACGGGTGTCATTGACGGAGAAAACAACCTGCTCGTAATCCTTGCGTAATCGCTCCACCACCAGCGCGGCGGTTTCGCTTTTAGTATTAGGCATAATGATGGCGAACTCCTCTCCGCCATAGCGGCCCACAATATCTGTGCTGCGCAGGCGATGGGAAAACAGTTGCGAGATCCCCACAATGACCTGATCGCCGACTACATGACCGTAGGTATCGTTAATGCTTTTAAAGCGATCCAGATCGACCATCACCAGACAGAACGGTTTACCGCTGTAGTTTGCTTCAGCGATAGCGCTTTTAAGAAAATGGGTTGTCGTCGAGTGGTTATATAAACCGCTCAGGCTGTCCTGCGACATGCGGGCGCGCAAGGCGCGCATTCTTTCCGCCCGGATAGATACCGCGTGAATGAGCTCCTGAGGATCTGCCTGCTTGAGAATAAAATCCTCCGCACCGATGCGCATTGCGCCAAGCTGCGCCGTCTTGTTGGTCTCGCTGGAGAGATAGGCAATCGGCAGACCAATATGCTGCGGTATTTGGCGGATCAGCTTAGTCAGTTCCTCACCGCTAAACTCGGGCATATGGTAGTCCATCAGGACAAGGTCGACAGGATGGGAATTCAGAACATGCAGTAAATACTGGGGTTTCTCCAGAACATGCACCTCCATTCCCGCCATACGCAGCATTTCCGCATTGTATTCCGCGACCGCTGGCTCATCATCAATCAGCAACACCTGATAGGGCTTTTTCAGCGACGGCTGGGTCAAACGATGGAGCTCCTGCACTAAGTCAGTAATGGAAGCCGGTTTGACATAATAGCCGTCACAACCTGATTTAATGGCGTTAATCCGCGCCTTAAAGTCGCTATGGCACGAGAGGAACAGTACCGGAAAAGCCGTTCCAACCTTATTCTTCAGATCTGACATGGTCAGCGGACCGCCGTAGGCGTTATCCGGAAAACTGACATCCATGATCACCACCGAAGGCGGCTGCGACAGCACGGCCTGAGTAAAATCATCTGTGTTGGCGAAAACATGGCAGGTAAAACCAAAACAGCGCAACTGAGTAGCAAGCAGTTCAACCTGGTCGACATCATCATCACACAGATAGATCGGTTTGCTGGTCCGACGGACGAATCCTTCATTTGTGCGTGATGAGGCGATCGGTAATTTGAAATCCGTATCGCTGATACGATGTTCAAGATTGAGTTGCTCTTGCGTCAGGGTATACAGCCACCTGATTATTCGACGTAGCTCGTCGGAATGCAGTTTGCTTTGCTCCAGCACCGGATCTGCAAGTAAACGCTCACCTTCAGCAGAGGCATTCGCCAGAGGGGTAAAACCAAACGAGCCAGCCGAACCATGGATACTGTGTAGTAGAATGTGCAACTGTTTCCGACAACCTTCACTGGGTTCTTCGACCAGTTGAATCAATAACCTTTCCGCTTGAGCCAGCATGTCGGGGATACGGCGCAAAAACCCCTGCCGCAGACGCGATATCTTTTCCTGTGCAGCCGCCATGGCAATGTGCTTATTATCTTGTTTCATCGTAAGGTTATGGCTTATTCAGTAACAGCAGCAGGCTGCAGTAACGCATTAACCGCAGCGCCCAGATTTTCCGCCAGGTTTTCATCTTTCTTCACCCAACGGTCATACGGTACGTCACTTCCAGTGACTTCATTTGCACTCAGCAAAATGAAGGGTTTAGGCCAATCCTGAGCGCGCAGAAGCGCCAGCAGATCCAGTCCGCTAATTTCAGGCATATGCAGATCGCTAATGACCAGATCGATATTTTTTTCTGAATCAAGACACGCTAAGGCGGAGATTGCACTTTCCACAATCACCACATCGTAGCCGTCCATTTCCAGGAAAACAGACGCCAGTTCAGCCGCAAAGAGATCATCATCAACTAATAAAATTCGCATCTTCTCTCTCGATTTTGCGCCATCAGCACAAAAGCATTTTTAATGTTTTTATCAGGCTGTCCTGCTCAAAATCGCCCTTCGCGATGTAAGCATCCGCCCCCACCTGAATTCCCCGACGACGGTCTTCTTCCTTCGCACGGGAGGTCACGATAATGATCGGTGTGTGTTGGTAGTTCTTCTCCCCACGCAACGATTTCGTGAAGGTAAAACCGTCCATAAACGGCATTTCAACATCGGTAAGCACGGCATCAAACTGGGTCAGCTTTGCTTTTTGCAACCCGGACAACCCATCCTCCGCCAGCGTGACCTGATAACCGTGAGCTTCCAGCACATTTTTCTCTATCTCTCGGGTATTCAGTGAGTCATCGACCACCAGCACATGCCATGCATTTTGTACGGCGTTAACCGGCTGAACGACCGGGCTGGTTTGTCGCGATTGTTGCGCCATCGCCATCAGAGCGGGGACTTGCAGAATGCTGACCAGTTGGTTATCCGGCGTCTGAACCATTCCGGACACCAGCGACTGCTGTTGCATATGTTTTGGTAACGGTTTGATCATCATCTTGCGTTCATCGAGCAGCTTATCTACCCGCAGCGCCATCTTGCTGTACTGGTTCTGCACGATGATTAAACGTTGCCCTGTCGATGGCAAACTCCCCTGGCGCTCCTGAATCCTCAGCAGAGCACCTGCGCAGACCACCGGAATAAACTCGTTATGCAAAATAATGGCCGGGCGTCCGGCAATATCGCTAATACCCTCGGGAGTACACTCCACCACCTCAACCACATACTGAGCCGCCAACCCGAACAGATGGCCTTGCTCTTCAAATTGCAGGATACGCATCATCGTCAGTGAGACCGGTAAACGCAGAGTGAAGCTCGTTCCTACCCCCTGTCGGCTATAAACCTGCAGATCCCCCTGCAGATCGGTGACCACTGTTTTACGCACGACATCAAGACCTACACCGCGACCTGAAAGCTCAGAAACAATCTGGCTGGTAGAAAATCCGGGATGAAAAATAAGCTCGTTACACTCCTGTTCCGAGAGCTGTCCGGCCATGGAGGCAGGCACCAATCCTTTACTCACCGCTTTTGCGCTGATTGCCGGGTAATTCAGACCACGACCATCATCCTCCACGCGCAATAATATTCCGCTGCCATCTTGCTGCGTGGTAATGGTAATCGTGCCGCGAGTGGATTTACCGAGCGCCAGTCGCTCATCGATTTCCCCAATGCCGTGATCGACCGCATTACGCAGTAAATGCGTCAGTGACTCTGACAGTCGGTCAATTAGCTGACGGTCAATTTCCACTTCTCCCCCGACAAAGCGGCAAACCACCTGCTTGTTCAGGGTGGAGGCCAGTTCACTGACCTGGAGGGAGATCGGCTCAAATAAGGTTGAAAGCGGGAGCATACGGATCCGTGCCGCCACGTCGTACAGTTCGAACATTTGCAAATGCTGGACCTGAACGCTCTCCTTCAACTGGGCACTGAAATCGCGGATTTGCTGACGAAGCTGCTCTGCGCTCAGTCCTAACAGTCGCGGAACAAGCTGACTCAGGTTTTGTATCTGCTGTTCGAGGCGGTCATGGCCAGCGACAACTTCCCCCAGAATATCTATCAGACTGTCCAGTTTATTCAGTTTTACACGAACAAAATCAGCTTGTTTAATGCCGCCGTCCACAGCGATCGAGCCCGTCGAAGCCGCATTTTTTTCTGATTGCCCGCTTGCTTCCACCACCAACGAGACACTTTCTCCGCGGCTCGCACAGGCAAGTCGTTCACACAACCCCGAATCTGCTGGCGGCAGTTGGTTATCCCCCTCACTGACAAAGAGCTGGGTCAGTTGGTTTGAAAGATACTCCACGGACTCATGAATCAGGTTGCCAAGCCCCCTGTCAGGCGTCAGTTTTTTATCCCGCAGCTCGCTCAGAACGTCCTCAAGATGATGGGTGACATCTGCGATGCTCTGCAGTTTCAACATCCGTGCGCCCCCCTTCAGGGTATGCGCGGCCCGAAACATCTCACCGATTAAAGCATCGGTATGTTCATCAGCAGAGAGCAGAAATGCCCCCTCACTGATCGTCTGCAAATGACCTCTCCCTTCATCAATAAAACGCAGCACGAATTTTTTCAGATCGATAGCCATAATCGTTCTTGTTACCCGCTTTGATGGGCGAATTGCGCCAGTTGATGTTCGCAAAGAAAACGAAACGTATTGCCAGGAAAGACCATAGGTAAACGCAGACGACAAACCGTAGAAGGATTCTTCATTTCATCGTTGAGCAATTGCATCACCACGCGATACGTGCGCTGTGCGGGTTGCCGCAGCTCGCTTTGTCGATACATTTCGGCCAGATAATAGTGGGCGGGCCAATATCCAGGCTCCTGATAGACGACCTGTTTGAACCATGCGATTGCCTGCTGTGTCTGGTGCTGCCACATCATTGCCAGGCCGAGCAGCATTTTGGCTTCCGCTGACCACTCATCCTGCGCGAGGATCTGTTGCGCATTACCAGCGGTCTGAGAAAACTCGCACTGTTCGAGGGCAATCACCCCCTGAATAATCAGCGCATCCTGATTACATGGATCATTACGCAATACGCAGGCAATACATTCCTCAGCCTCAGAAAAGCATTTTTCATCGAGGCAGACACGTGCCTTTTTCAGCCAGTCATCAGACTTAAGAGCCGTTGGAGCAGGTGGTTCGATAACAACAGGAGGTGCTGTAAGTGGCGTTCGTACCGCAACCCTGGGCGTGGGTACGACCCGGAGAGATTCGCTATGGTGGCAAAAATAGAAGATACCGTCTTCTTGCTCCAGCTTAAGGATATCGAAATTGTTGGCCAGCGTTTCCGCATTACCAAAGAACAACGCTCCCCGTGGCTGCAGCATCTTCAGCAAATTACCGTGCAGTTCGCGGCGTGTTGGCGTGTCGAAGTAGATAGACACATTGCGCAGCAAAATGATGTCAATCTCTGGCAGGAATTGCTCTTTTATAATGTTAGCGCGGTGAAACGTGACTTTTTCACGGATCGCATCATGCAGACGATACTGATTGCCTGTACGGGTAAAGTAGCGCTGCTGGATAAGCGGTTCGACGCCACGAAACGAGTAGCTGGAATAATTGCCATTTCTGGCTTTGGCCAGGATCGCCGGGTCAATGTCACAACCGTAGATTTCGACCCGCCCCGCCATGTCATCGTGGTATTTTTCATGCAACTTGATCGCCAGCGAGTAAGCTTCTTCCCCTGATGAACATCCTGCGCTCAGGATGCGTACCGGTCCGCTACGTTGCTGCAGGAGACGAGGCACCCATTTGTCACAGATTAAATCCAGCGTATCGCTTTCGCGAAAAAAATAGGTTTCGTTAATCGTAATCAGCGTAATGAAACTATCGAACTCATCCTGAGAAAGGCGGAGTTGCTCATAGTATTCATAATAATTACTGATAGCCCGCTCAGCCATTCGTCGACTCAGCGCCGATTTCAGCAGTGCTTCCATCGCATTATCAAAGTGCAAACCAACCCGGTCCTTTATCAACCGGGCATAATCAGGGAGATTGGGTATCATGGCAATTGGCTCTCGAAATGCCCGTGAAAAGCCATCGACAGCAGGACCTTTGCGAGACCATCCAGCGGGATCGTGCGATGTATCAGTTGCTTGTCGATAGCGTTCTTGTTCATACCAAAAACAACAGAACTTTCTTCATCCTGCGCCAGCGTTCTGCCTCCACGCTGGAAAATGAGTTCAATGCCACGACAGCCGTCGCTCCCCATCCCGGTCATAATCAACCCGACAGCTTTTTCACCGAACACTTCTGCGACCGACTCCAGTAGCAGATTACAGCTCGGGTGATAAACATCACTGTCCTGTCGCGGGATCGCTGCCAGACGTTGATCGCTTTTAACAATCAAATGTTGCTCAGGCGGTAATACATACACATACCCCGCTTCCACCCGATCATCTTCCTGCGCCAGTCGCACCTTCAGATCGGTCACGCTGTCCAGCCAGTGCACCATATTTTTCGCAAAACCATCGGCAATATGTTGGGCAATGAGTACCGGACAGGGGAACGTACCGGGTAAATCCTGCAGTAGCTTGCTTAGCGCCTGCGGCCCTCCGGTCGAGCAGGCTATCGCCAGCACAAAGGGCCAGTCTGCTGTAGTCTTTATCGCATCCATCACCGGGTGAATGACCGGGATTATCGGCTCTGTAGGATGGCGTAATCCCTTGATATGACGGATCACTTTCACCCCCACCAGCAGTTCCACTTTGCGATGTAGCGCATTTGTCGATAAAGGCGCATCGCTGCGTTGGTGCAATACCGCCAGCGCCCCGCGGGAAATGTAATCCTCATCCCCGTTATTTTCAGCCCCAAAGCGCATGACCAGTATGGGAATAGCTCTGGTCGCCATAATGGTCTCAACAACCTCGACGTTATCGGCGGTCGAGTTTTCCAGCGTCAGGATCAGCAGGTCAGGCATCAGTTGTTGCAACAGTCGAATCGCCTGTCGGCGATGGGCGGATTGCCCCACGACCTTAATATGCGGGTGATCTTCCAGTTGCTTAACCAGGTCATTGCGCGAGACGCTGCCCAGGTCGAGGATCAGTACCCGAATGTTGTCGCTGTTCATGCATCCATATCCGTCAGGGTAAATGACGTCGAGGCCTCTTTCAGCGCCTTCGACAACTGCGTCATATCCTGACTTACGATCAGAATGTCTTTGATGGACTGCGAGGTATAGTTACTGGCGACGACAATTTCGCGTAGCGCCATCACCACTTGATTACTTGCCGTTTTCTGCTGCTGTGTTGACAGTGAAATTTGTAGCGCAGCCGTAGACGTTTGTTCTGCGGTAACAACGATATCGTTCAGATGTTCAGCGCTCACTTTACAGGCTCGGGCTCCTGCTTTGATGCTCTCACCGCCTTTTTCCGCATTCAGCACCAGGCGGTTGATCGCATTTTGTATTTCGCTGATCTTATTCTCGATCTCAACTGTCGACTCGGTTACCGAATCGGCCAGGCGACGGATCTCAGCCGCCACAACAGAAAAACGTTTTCCAGCTTCTCCGGCACTGGCCGCTTCCAGCGCCGCATTGAAGGCAATCAGTTTAGTTTGATCCGCGACGCTATTAATAATCACCATTACGCGACTGATTTCCGTCGACTTGTTGCCGAGCATCATGATTTCTCGCATGTTTTGCTGATTATCGTTGTCGATATCCGTCATACGCATCAGCAATTGCGACATGGAATCTGAGCCTTTGTTGCAATCTTCCAGCGTCTGATTTGCAATATCGACGACCGCGCGCGAATGCTCGGCTATCTGGGTGGAGGAGGCTGACAGCTCCTCCATCGTAGAGGTGATTTCCGCTACCGAAGATGACGTCTCCACGCTGGTTGATGCCTGTCCATCTACCGCTTCAGTTATATGCAGCGATGCCTGATGTACCGAATTGGCGTGAGAGACCATATCCCCCACCAGCGAGTGCAGGCGCTGACGCATCATTTCTACCGCGCCCAGCAGTTCGCCAATCTCGTCATGGTGGTCAACCTGGACATCAACTGTTAAATCACCTTCCGCGATGGTCTGGGCAATTCTCAGCACCCGATTTAAACGGCGTGAAATAAGGAAACGGCTGGCCACGGCAATAAGCAGTAAAATGACTGGCAACAGCAGAGCGGTAAACAGCAATAAACCATTGCGAACAAGGTTGCTGCTCCTGGCAACATCATCCACATAGCTGGTCGTGGCAATGATCCAATTGATCCCTTCAATATATTCATAGACAGCGACTTTGGTCTTGGGAGCAGCACCATAACCGCTCACCCAGTTGTAATAGGTGATCCCATTTTTATGTTCGAGGATATCGGCGAAGAGCTTATAACCATTGGCGTCAGTAATATTGATAGCCTGTTGGTTACTTAGCGAAGGATGCGCCAGCATAAGTCCCGGTTCGAATCCGGCATCCAGCACGTAGGCGTAACCATTTTTACCAATATGCACATCCAGCAGTTGCCTGATAATCGGTTGCAGGGTTTGTTTGACATCAAAACCCACCGCAACAGCGCCAACAACCTGACCGTATTTATCGGCAATTGGCTCATAGTGGCTAATAAACTGCTTTCCAAATAGCGTGACAACGCCAGAAAAAGGTTTGTTTTTCAGCAAGAGCGGTAATGCAGGGTTATCGTGTCCCAATGCTGTCGCCGTCGCCGTGTTACCAGAACTCGCCAGTAACGTACTGCTAACACGAACAAACTGCTCACCTTGCAAAACAAAAGTACTGGCGAATACGCTGGTTAACTCGGTGAAATGCGCGTTGGTATTTGGGTTGCTCAGAACCGCTTTTAATTCAGCTGCATCCATATAGCGCAGCGGTTTTCCTGCGACGTTTTGGTAGTTGTTAATATAAACATTGCTGTAATGCTCAGCATCTCTGGTGACCCTCTGAAACTCATTAGAAATACTATTATGGAAAATGCGCGTATTGGTCTTAATCATTTCCAGCGCATTGACCTGCAATTCTTTGGACAGATAAGACGATAAAATAAAAGAGGCACCAATCAATAGCGTGGCGATGCACACAACCAGAATCATTCCGAGCTTCATCGCAACACCAGGATGAATATCGCGCAATGAGGATAATAAGCGTGTCCCCGGCCCACCTCGTGATACGGTAACCGAACGTTCTTTTACTTTAATAATGTCACTCATAATTTTTGTTCTCTACCTGAGAAGAAACTGCTCTTTTTTGAGTCATAATTGCGTTAGCGCTACGCTATTCCAGCGTGAGCAGCGGCGTCGGCTTGCCGATGTGATATCCCTGTAACCACCCCACATTCATTTTTTCCAGGCATGCCTGAATATTGGCGTTTTCAACAAACTCAGCCACCACCTGCATATTCTTCATTTCGGCGACGCGGCAGAATGACTCAACGATGTAGTAGCTGATTTCACTTTCAGTGATCCGTCGAATAAATGAGCCATCTATTTTCAAAATATCTGCTTCGATATTCATCAGACGTGCATGACTGGCGAACCCGGTACCGAAATCATCAATCGCTACGCGGCATCCCAGCTTGCGAATTAAACATAGCGTTTCAACGGTTTGTTCTTTATCTGACAGCGTATCGGCTTCGGTTATCTCAAAAATAACCCGCTGGGGATCCACCGCGTAATCCTGTAAGAGTTTTGTGATCTGCGAGACAATGTTTGAACGGCATACCGTCACCGGGGCCAGATTAATAGAGAAACAACGTTTGGGGTGGCTCGACATCGCTTTCAGAGTATTTTCTATTACCCATAAGTCGATTTCTGGTGCCAATCCAGCCTCATGCGCAACCGGCAGAAAACTATTTGGTGGAATAAATTCCCCCTTATCATTCAGCATGCGGATCAATATTTCATGATACGGATCTTCACCATTGGTACTGACTATTGGCTGAGCCATCAGTACAAATGCATTGTTATCCAGTGCATTTTGTAATGCCGTGCGAATATCCGTTTTATCGACAATGTGGTTACCGAGGATCCGACTATGCTGCGCTTCAAGATTTTCAGGTCGGCCATTGGTCAGCGATAAACCCGCAGCCATGCCCAGTTTGCCAACCAATTGATAGATGTCATCGCTAATATCATTAATCAGGCAATAACCCAGGCCACTACGAAACCCCAGCCGCTGGTTGTTATGAAAGAGGCGAAAACTGTTGGCGGCCTGATACAAATCGCATAATCGCTCGTACGTACAATTTTCAAGCCTGATCAGCAGATCATAACCGGCGTGATAATAAACTTTCTCACTTTCAACTAAATATCGCTGCAGATGTTCAGCCAGAATCTTCTGGTAGCGCGCGCGAAAATGAAAACCATAGCGGCGGGAAAAGAGTTCCAGCTCAGGCAACTGAATCAGGCAGACCGTTGCGTGATCGGTAGTAAATAACTCTGTCTTCAGCGCCCGTAAATTCGCCATTCCCGTCATCGGGTCAGTCAGCCCCAACAACAAGGCCTGGCTAAACCGCTGACGGGTAAATTTAGCCAATGCTCCCATGACAACAATAGTGAGAGAAAAGACAATGATAAGCGTCGAAACCAGCGCCTGATGCAGCATAAAACTTTCGTCGCTGGCGATATAAGTGTCGGTATGCTTACCTAAAATAATTAACACGATTGTCCACACCAGCATGGTAAACGAGTGGCCAATCTTTATGGCTCCCCACAGCATTAACGGAAACAGTAGAATCAGGCAATAGAACGAGAAAAAAATATTCGTAATATTCGGTGATGTTAAACATAACATCAGACAAACCAGCAGCGTCCACCATGTAATAACACCGTATGCGCTGACATCACTTTTACCCTGATAGCCAGGGGACTTCTTAAATGTAAACAGATACGACGGGCGACGCAGGATCCGAAAGACTTTGTAGAAAAAGGGAATTCCCGTCAGACAACCGCTGGTGATCCCCTGGATGCGCACCAGCATTTCCAGACTTAATACATGTAAATTAGCCACATCCGGGCGCAGGTTGTGAGGAAAAAATACGGCCAATATTTTACTTAAAACCAGGTACAGTAAAATATTGAAGCCACATAACCAGACTATGCGATTTAGGCTGATTTTGATGCGACCAAAGCTGGCGCGGCTACGCTTGCCCGTTATTTTGCGGTAAATTGCATAGCTCAATGTTGATGCCATCGTCAGGCATAGCGCATCCACCCGTCCATCTTGTGGACCAACCAGAAACATTACCGTCAAAAACAGAATAAATCCTGGTAGTACCCGAAAACCAAAAAGTACCAACGCGGCGGAAAAAACGGCCAACTTGAGATCGTAAACTGTTAAAATATTATTATTGAAAATACAGTAACCGTTAAGATATTGTGCCAGCAGATAAAAAAGTCCAGGCAAGGCTAGTGGCAGGCACCATTCCTGAATACTTTTGACAGAATTTGTCTTTATTATTGCGTCCAAATCAATTTATCCGCTATACACCATGCTCTGGGTAATTCGAGTTGCAGGGCAAGAGTGGCTGCCGACGAGCTTACTGTAGTAAGTGATTCGGATGAATAAACGCAGCCAATGCTTATACAACTTAAAGTATGACGAGCATATACCAACAGGACTTTAATCCCGGCTTTAATGTTACAAACAAATCCATTTGGCTCAGTAGATTAACTATCGTGAAGTTTTTAACATTGAACGCGCACTGAGAAAATAAAGTAAGGTTCTGTAATGAAGAAACTATCTTATTCAGTTCGAATCAGAAAATAAACCATCAGTTATAGATAAAAATGGACATTGCACGAGAGAAGAAATGCTCTTTAGCCTCATAAAAAGGCGCCTAATTCATTGACGCGCCTCAAGTTATAAGTTTCACGCCCACTGATTCTCGGCACATCTTACCAGTGCGCGCAAATTTAATTCCCATACAGTATTAATGTCAACTTTAATATAATGAAGGAATGATGATAGAAAATGTATTTTAATGTACAGTTTTGCCTGTTGACGAAATGGACAGCGTTACCTATATTCGTAACCCGTTATTTTTTCATTACCCTATCTGATCACCTGTAAATCACTTGTGGTGACAGAGGGATTTCATACCTTTCATCTATTGTAAACGGTTGAATACGGTTAGCGCGTAACAACCGGAGCACACATGTAGCGCTGCGCAGTTTCAATATAGTAAGCGAAATAGCCTAATGAGACAGGCTCTAAGCAGTAAAAAGTCTATTCAGCATATATTAGTATTATCAGGAATTAACGAAATCCGTGGCAAAGTCTCTGTTTTCCCTTAAAGCAGTTAAGGGGTGGCAACATTCAATCACCGGCAAAATAACTCAGTTTTTGCTGGCGGGGATCATCATCGCTTTTAGCGCGGGGGCCTTTACCAGTTGGAGTTTGATAGACAACTTTTCCTATCAGCAGTGGGTGCAGAGAGCTGAGGCGAATGCCCAGATCATGACCTACATTATTCGCAGCGTATATACCAACGTTTCAGTTGAAACCAGCGACGCAGGGCAGATATCCCGTATCGTATCGGACAGGCAACTTGGTGATACTGACTCTATTCTCCAGACCGGTTATAACCCTGTAGATGTTCTGGCTCTGGCATCAGTACAAACACATAACCCTACCTGGCTGTTCCTCTATACGCCAGATAAGGGATTTGTAGGCATCAACAATAAATCAGAAGAGGGAGACGGGATAATCTCCTTCGCCGATCGTCGCCCCCATGACGTACTGGTCAATTACTATATCGGGTTCGCCCAAATTAACGGCGAAGAGTGCTTCATCAGTGCTGTGCCTATTCTGACGCCGTCAGGTGAAATCCTCGGTAGTCTGATCAGCAGCATCGGTAAGAAAAGCGATCTGTACGCTGCCTACGATGCGATGCTGAAAAAAAGCGGTGTCATTTTCGTATTAATTTTACTGGTGACGCTGGCGCTGGTAACAATGTTCATGCGTCGCTTATTCCGCCCGGTTCCGCTACTGATTAACTCCCTTACCCGCATTGCCAGGGAAGAAACCGACTGCGTAACCCCTTATCTCGATCAGGACGATGAGATTGGGCATCTGGCAGGCGCTATTGAAAAATTACGGGTTGCCATGAAAGAACGCGGCTATCTGCAGCGCATGCATGAAATGTCGCAAAAGATGGAACATATGGCCCATCATGACTCGCTGACTGGCTTACCAAACCGTGTCTCTTTTGGTCTGGCGCTGGATAAGCGTGTCAGTGAAATCCATCAGGAAGGAAAGCAGTTCAACCTGCTGTTGATTGACCTCGACAACTTCAAGCCAGTGAATGATACCTTCGGCCACAAAGCGGGCGATGAAGTGTTAGTCAGCGTTGCCCAGCGTCTGCAGTTACTGCTGGGACCGGATGATATGGCGGCCCGTCTGGGCGGCGATGAATTTGCTATTTTGCAACAGGTCAGCGATAACGCCGTCAAAGAAGCTAATCGCCTGTCAAAGCGCATCATCCGTGCGCTGAGCACACCATTTAGCTCAAGCTCCCACACCTTTTCTATTAGTTGCAGCATTGGCATCACCACCGCACCTTATCAGGGCAATAACACCTCGACATTGATGATCAACGCTGACCTTGCCATGTATGCGTCTAAACATCATGGCCGCGGTTGCTTCCATTTCTTCGAAGATGGCATGGTCATGAAACAAACACACAGCCTGTTCATTAACCAGGAAATTATTGATGGAATTGATAACGAGGAGTTCGAACTGCACTATCAGCCCATCGTTAATCTGGAAGATGAAAGTATCTGCGGATATGAATCACTGATTCGCTGGAATCACCCGACCAAGGGACTGATTTATCCTGATTATTTTATCAATATTGCCGAAAGCTCTGGTCTGATTGTGCGTTTAGGCGAATGGATTATTCGCCAGTCCTGCGAAGCGGCAGCCAAATGGCCGGAACGAATCCGCATTGCTGTCAACGTATCAGCCTACCAGTTGCACAGCCCCGGGCTGGTCGACGTCATCAAAGATGCATTACGCACCAGCCATCTTTCGGCTGACCGCCTTGAAATAGAGATCACCGAATCCGAAAAACTGGATAAATCTATTGCGCTACCCGTTCTGCAAGAGATTCGCTCAATGGGGATCGACATCGCGATGGACGATCTGGGGACAGGATATGCGGCACTGGATTATTTGCTGATCTACCCTTTCACGCGGATCAAGATTGCCCGAACGCTTATCGATAAGCTCGAGCAGGATAATGCCAGTCAGTATTTGATTGTGATGCTGATCCAGTTTGCTCACAAATACAATATCTCAGTCACTGCGGAAGGCGTGGAAACACCGCTCCAGCGCGACATCCTGCGTGATATAAAGTGCAAAAATGTTCAGGGGTACTTCTTTAGCTATCCGCTTCGCGAACGCGAGGTACTGTCTGCTTTTGCCGATGTCCTTATCGAAGAAGAGCCAGCCCATGCCTGAGATATTACGTTTGACGAAGCAAATGCTGCTCGTCGTTTCTTTGTTAATCTCTCTCTCAGCGCACTGCGCAACGAGCCTTCCGCAGGGGGTGAACACACTTGAGCAGATTGCCAGTAAGAATACGATCAGCCTCGGTTACCAGGATGATGCGTTTCCGTTCTCTTATCTGGAGGGGAAATCTCCCACTGGCTATTCCATTGATATTTGCAAAAATATCGTCAGCGCACTCAAAACCAAGCTCCAGCTTAAAAATCTGAGAATTGAGTGGTTAAAAGCAAATTCGGCATCACAGTTTGTGCTGATTAAAAAACACATGGCAGATATCATGTGCATTCCTGCTTTTTATTCAAAAAGTCGACACAACCTCAGTGAGTTCTCACTGCCGTTTTACTTTTCCAGTACCCGCTATATGATGCGGAAAAATGAATACAACAACGCTCTGGAAGAACTTTCCGGACACAGCGTCCTGGTAAAAAGCGGAACGGTATACGTAGACCAATTACAAAAAATCAATGCGGCAAATGCCCTGAATATTAACATTGAACTTGATACCAACAACACTATCGCCTTCCATGAGATCCAGAGCGGTGAATATTCTGCGCTTATTTCCAGCACCGTATTACTTAAAGGTATGATTGCACTAGCTGAAAACCCTGAGGACTATAAGTTATCCAATATTGCGCTCAGCGATCCTCTTCCCGCAGGGCTACTAATCCCTTTACACGATAAAGAATTTAAAGAGTTTGTTGATAGCACATTATCCTCACTGATAACCAGCAATGAGTTCACCGTCCTCTACACTAAATGGTTTCAGTCTCCGATACCACCAAAAGCCATCAATTTAAACATCCCCATGTCAGACAATCTGAAAGCATTAACGGCGGCTAAAAAGAAGATCAGTTTTGATTATGAAAAGTATAATTAATAATGAGATGACAATGGTGAAACGCGCCATGCACTGGTTGATCTTACTGGTTGGCATTATCGTGTCCCCTGTACTGATGGCACAGCAGGATGCCTCGACGCTTGAGCATATTCAGAACAACAGCGTACTGAACGTCGGTTATCGTCAGCTCCCTCCCTTCTCCTTTACCGACCACAACGGTAAAGTTACAGGTTATACTATTGCGGTATGTAACATCATTGCGGATAAATTACGCCTGTATTTGAAGCTCGATACCTTGACCATTCATTATATTCCGGTGAATTTTGCTGAGCGATTTTCAGCGTTAAAAAATCGTAAAATAGATATGGACTGTAGTGTAAATGCTAATGCGCCAGAACGTATTTCCAGTGTTTCATTTTCTGTCGATTACTATATCGCAAAAATGCGCATCATCTCTTTACGTAGAAATAATATACATACGATTGAAGATCTAAAAGGAAGAACGGTAAGTCTGCCAGGCAGCTCGAAAGATTTACTGGAATTCAATAAGACCAACAGAGAGAGACATCTCAATATTTCAACGATGACTTCCACAACGATAAACGGTGCATTTAATAAAATGGCGCAGAATGAATCCGCGGCATTCTTTATTGATGATATCCTGGCCTATCCTTTGATTAATCATAGTGAACATCCTGAAATATTCAGTATATCCGCAGAAACAATCGGCACTGATATGCACTATGCGATTATGATGAGGAAAAACGACCCACGGTTTGTGGCGTTTGTAGACAGTACCCTGAAGACTATCTTTGCCTCACAGACAGACGTACAGTTGCGCAAAAAATGGCTGATGCCCTATTCCTGCCAAAATATGAAAAATCAGCCACCAATCGGTTGTCCACAGCGCAATTGAACATTATCAGCGTCTGTTCACTCCCTCGATTATTGCGCCTCTGGAAGCTTCCCGGGGCGCTATTACTGCTATTAGCGGTCAATTCGTTACGTGCAGCATGGGATTTCGCCACGATCATGCAGAAGACCGATGCACTCTATGGACCAGCCAATGCAGTCGCTCAACAGCGTATCAACGCCTGGCAACAGCTTTTAATTCAATTACGTAATGCAGACGAAAAAACGCAATTACGCGAGGTAAACCGGTTTTTTAATATTCAATTACGCTACGCCGAAGATAGCGACATCTGGCATAGCGTGGACTATTGGGCAACACCCGTGGAGTCCCTGCGCAAAGGTGAAGCGGACTGTGAAGACTACGCCATCGCGAAGTATTTCACTCTCCGACAGTTGGGCGTTGCTGACGATAAACTGCGCATCACCTACGTTAAAGCCCTGCGCTATAACAGGGCGCACATGGTGTTGACCTGGTATGCCACACCTGGCGCCATTCCTCTGGTACTCGATAGCCTGACAAACACCCTTTCACCTGCCACGCAGCGTATGGATTTATTACCTGTTTACTCCTTTAACGAGAGTGGTCTCTGGCTGCCTGGCAATCAGAACAATAAACGTATTGGGGACAGCAAGAGACTTTCTCGCTGGCAGCAAGTATTCACAAAAATGCGGGAAGAAGGCTTCCCAATGGATAAATAGGAATCGTCAGTGTCTCTTTTTAAACAGTTACTATTGGCAATCTCTCTCTTTATGATGATTGTGTTCAGCGGCAGCTTTATCGTAACGCTGGAGAGTTCTCGCAATCAGTACAGCAACCAGCTTCTTGCACATGCCCAGGACGCGGCAACGGCTCTGGGCGTTTCGCTCACACCAAACATCGACGATCCGGCAATGATTGAGCTGATGGTAAGCTCAATTTTTGATAGCGGCTATTACCAAAAAATCCGCATTGTTGATCTGACAAACGGAACAACGATGCTTGAGCGGCACGCTGCGGCGTCAATACCGAATGTTCCCGGCTGGTTTGTTGATCTGGTGGATGTGGCACCACAAACAGGCCACGCGACAATCATGCGGGGCTGGCAACAAGGCGCACGCGTAGACGTCACCAGCGATCCTATCTTTGCGGTTCAGCGTCTGTGGAGCAGCACATTAGGTAATCTTATCTGGATGCTTTCCTGCAGCCTCGCCTGCCTGCTCGCAGGCATTCTGCTGTTGCGTAAACTGCTGCGCCCGCTCAATTATCTGGCGAAACAATCGGAAGCCATTACACGTCGCGAATTTTTGACGTTGCAAGAACTGCCTAAAACACCGGAACTACGGCGCGTCGTCGGAGCCATGAATTTGATGGCCACTAAACTCAAATCATTATTTGAAGAACAAGCCATCAACAGCGAGCGCCTGCACAATGAAGCTTATCTCGACAGCCAGACCGGTATTGCAAATCGTCGGGCGTTCGATATGCAGTTACAGGCGCGCCTGAGTGATACCGATACCGCACCAGGATATTTGATGTTGATCCGCGTTCAGGATTTAGGGGGGCTGAACCAGCGGTTTGGTGGGCCACATACCGATAAACTTTTGCTCAACATTGCCAACCTGCTGAATACGCATAAAGCAAAGTATGCTCCCCTCGACAGCACACTCGCCCGTATTCGTGGTGGCGAGTTCGCCCTGATCTGCCCAGGTGTCACACAGGGTGAAATGCTGGAACTGCGCCATTCACTCACGCAAAAGCTGACCTCATTTTATGCCACTGGAATGTCAGACCAGCAGCCGGTCGCCTACTCAAGCATGGTGCCATTCAGCGCTGGAGATAACGCGCAATCGCTGCTGATTCAGGCCGACCGCCAGTTGGTGGAAGCAGAAACGCACACCGACCATCAGGGCGTTACCGCCATCGGGGTGGCAACGGTGAACGAAGATCAGCATTTGTGGTTTGTTCGCCTGGAACAGGCGCTGGAGAACCAGCAATTTCAGTTGGTTTATCAGCCCGTTGTGGATTGTCATCAGCCGGATAAGATCCTGCATTACAAGGTACTGTCGCGCATTGTTGATGGACAGGGTAATACCATTAATGCGGGTCGATTCCTGCCGTGGATCCACCGCTTTGGCTGGAGTCATCGCCTTGACAAGGTAATGTTAAAACTGACCTTAAATCAGCTAAAAATCGCCCCCGGAATGTTAGCATTGAGTATTTCTGGCAGCTCGCTAGCCAGTGCCAGCGCTATTTCCGAGCTCTTAAATCCACTGAGATACTCCCCTAAGCTTGCCAGTCAGTTGATCCTTGAACTGGATGAAAGCCAGTTGCCAGGGCCGGGCCAGATGGCGATGTTTGTTAAAGCAGTGAGTCAGCTTCGCTGCTCGCTGGGCCTGCAACACTTCGGTAGCCGCTTCGATATGATTGGGCATCTTTCGCAATGGGGACTTGCCTGGCTGAAAATCGACAGCAGTTACATCCGCAATATCGATAAAGAAAAAGATAAGCAGTTGTTTATTGAAGTGTTGTGCAACGCCACACGCAGTATTGATTTACCGCTGATTGCTGAGCGTGTTGAAACAGAAGGTGAACTAAAAGTACTACAGGCATTGGGGGTTGACGGTGCAATGGGGCAGCTTTTGGGTGAACCCGCTCCACGTTGAAAAAACAGGCAGGCTGCGTAGTAGTCTGCCTGTTGAGATTAAAAAATGCGATCATCGCCGCCAAGCAATTGCTCTAACCCGCCAAGTTCCTGACGGGCATTCGCACGATTCATCAGTTTAACCTGCGCCTTCGGCGGGAGATCCGTAATGGCAATAACACCTTTACGGATCAACAGGTAAATCAGATCGTCCAGCACGCGTACCATTTCCAGGTCACTCTTTTGCAGCATGGCGAGGAACTGTTGGTTATCAATTTCAGCGCTTTTGCTGTCGTTTTCTCTCGCGGACTGCATGTTTGTATCAGGTGGTAGCGAATTCATGTTATTGCCTTATATGTGATGTGACGCGGCTGCCCTGTCCCATAGAGAAGTAATTATTGTTTGGTGAATATGTTTTTTTGGCTATCGGTGAAAACGGCGTACCGTGAACAGCACTCGGCGTTAAGCACCTCGAGTAATTTCCTGACCATAACCTTACTCAACTCTCATCATTATTTTTATAACCCTATTAATAAACTCACAAACAAATATCACATTAAATTAATGTAAACATTAAACACTCAATATGGAAAAATACACATTTTTAAAAACGTATTTATATGAGACTTGACTGACAAATGAATATAATAAAAAATAACTAAAATTAAAACACGATATGACAGAACATGTTTCTGAATAGCCGCATGCAATATTCGATCTGGATAATTCATGTTTGTTAATTAATATCACGCATTTGTAAAAATAGATGATGGTGAAGACATATGGATGTCATAACCGTGAGATACAGGGCATTCATGTTATGAAGATATTTTTAGTTTTTCTGCTTTCGTTGTTTTCAATAAATTCAGCCTCTGCAGAAGACTTACGCAACACCGTTAAAGATGCATTAGCTAATCATCCAGAAGTTAATGCGGCGATAAATAGTCGTTACTCTTCAGAACAAGATCTTCGTGCCGCACAAGGTGGGTATTTACCGTCGCTGAATTTGAATGCGGAGGCTGGACGCAAAAATATTGATGATGCAACAACCCGCGCCGCTGGCAGCGCTAACGGTATGACCCAGTCTCCCAATGAGGCAACGCTTAGCCTGGAGCAAAATGTGTTTAATGGTTTTGCAACCACCAGCGAAGTCGCCCGGCAAAAAGCCACCGTTGACTCACGCGCTTACAGCGTTATGAACACCAGCGAAAACACTGCATTCTCTGTGATTCAGGCCTACTTTGATGTGCTGCAACGTGAAGAATTTGTCCGCCTTGCCGAGGACGATCTGGCAAACCATGAACGCATTTACGATCAAATAAAACTTCGTACCGATCAGGGCGTTGGCCGTTCAGGCGACTTTATGCAAGCTGAAGCTCGCCTGGCGCAAGCACGTAACAATTTGCTGACCGAGCAAACCAATCTTGAAGATGCGAAAACCACTTTTTTCAGCGTAACAGGTATGGATCCGGAAGGTTTAAGCCAGCCGGAAAGCATCGATACACAGCTCCCGACCTCGCTTGAAGACGCCAAAAGTAGGATGGAGAAAAACAGTCCATTACTGAAGTCTGCCAATGCGGATATTGAAGCCGCACACCAGCAGTACGAAGCGACAAAATCAACCTTCTATCCACGTGTTGACGTTGAACTGTCACGCGGGATCAGCAACAACACGGATACCACCAGTGCGCACGCGGAACAGTGGGAGGCGATGGTAAAACTGCATTACAACCTGTACCAGGGCGGCAGCGACAAAGCGACTATGGATTCTCGCGCCTACCTGCATAAGCAGGCTCAGGATATGCGCAATAACACATTACGACAGATGAATCAGGAATTGCGTCTGGCCTGGACTGCATTACAAAACGCACGTGCCCAGCTACCATCGGCAGAAGAATATGCCGACCGTAGCGTAAAAGTACGTACCGCTTATCAGGATCAATTCAGTCTTGGCGAACGTACACTACTGGATTTACTTGATAGTGAAAATGAAGTTTTCTCATCAAAACGTCGGCTTGTTGAATTGCGATATCTGGCTGTAACCAGTGGATATCGTATTAGCGAAAGAACGGGTGAATTAATGAATGTTCTAAAAATCACCCCGCCTCCATCAGGGCAACCAGTGGATTCTGAAGAAGAAACCAACTTGCCCGAACTGCATTAATAATAAATTAAAATAAATCTCTGACTCCGCGCACTTATCATTAGCTTGCTATTATTTTAAGTGTGCGTTCAGAAATGGTTGCTAAAATGAGTGCACAAGCCGAATTATTAAATGATGTCCCCGAGAATACTTATCGCAGCTCGTCTCAACAGCACGATCCTCGTAGCCATAATGATGACCCGCTATTAGATAGTTTGCTTATTCTCTGCTCTCTGCATGGTAAGCAGGTCAGCCGTTCAACATTAAGCAGCGGCCTGCCATTAGAAAACAATCAACTCACGCTGAATATTTTTCCACGTGCTGCGGCACGAGCTGGTTTAAAAGCGCGAGTGGTAACACGCTCACTCGATAAGATCCCAGCGATGTCTTTGCCTGCCATCCTGATACTGCGTTCCGGCGGAACAGGTGTGTTGCTGGCATGGAACGACGATGGCAGTGCCCGTTTTATGCCCAGTGAAAGTGAAGGCGGGGAAATATGTGTCGATTTAACAACGCTTGAACACAACTATGGCGGAAAGGCTATTTTTGCTCACCCGCGCCACGAATTCGATTTGCAGACAGAAGCTTTTCTGCCTCGTACTAAATCCTGGTTTAAAGACACGCTCAGGCTATCACGCTTTCTGTATCTGGATGCTGTGCTGGCCAGCCTACTGATCAACCTGATCGCTCTCGGCACGCCGCTTTTTACCATGAACGTCTATGACCGCGTTGTACCGAATCAGGCTACGGTCACGTTGTGGGTGCTGGCAGTGGGAATCTGTCTGGCTTTTATATTTGATCTGATTTTGAAAATGCTGCGCGGCATCTGCCTTGATATTGCTGGCAAAAAGAGCGATCTCATTATTTCATCGACCTTGTTCGAACGCATTGTCGGCATGGAAATGAAAGAGCGCCCACCCCGGGTGGGTAGCTTCGCGCAAAACATCCATGAGTTTCAGTCTCTGCGTGACTTTCTCTCGTCACTCACATTGACGACGATTATTGACCTGCCTTTTACCCTGCTATTACTGATTGTCATTGGCATCATCGGCGGCGCACTGGCATGGATCCCCGTACTCACGCTACCCATTGCCCTGCTGTGCAGTTGGGCACTGCAAAACCCCGTCAATGCTGCGGTGGCAAAAACCATGAGCCTGGCCAGCGAACGCCAGGCGCTGCTCATTGAGACACTCAGCAGTCTGGACGCCATAAAAGTGAATAATGCGCAGAGCGAACGCCAGTTTCAATGGGAACAAACGTTGGGTAGCCTTAGCCGCCTGGAACTCCGGGTAAAAACTTTATCCAGCCTGGCGAGCAACCTGACTGGCTGGTTCCAGCAAATTTCAGGCGTCGTGATGATCGTCGTCGGCGTGTACATGATTATCGGCGGTAAACTGAGTATGGGGGGGTTGATCGCCTGCTATATGCTTAACGGCCGCGCATTAATGCCGATGGGTCAGCTTACCGGCCTCATTGCCCGTTATCAGCAGGCAAAGCTGACCATCAAAAATACTGACAAGATGATGTCGCTGGCACAGGAACGTCGTGCAGATGAAAGCCCGCTCAATCGGGAACAGTTACAGGGCAGCATTGAATTTCGCGATGTAGATTTCAGTTACCCGGAACAAAAGAACCTGACACTGCACAAAATAAATCTGACCATTCAGCCAGGTGAACGTATCGGTATTATCGGGCGTAGCGGTTCAGGTAAAAGCTCTCTCAGTAAACTTCTCGTCAATCTTTATCAGCCCTGCGCCGGAAACATTCTGATAGACGGTATCGATGCCCGCCAGTTAGACGTTAACGATCTGCGTCACAGCATCGGCTACGTGCCACAGGATATCCAGTTATTCAACGGAACACTGCGGGACAACCTGCTGTGCGGAGCACGATATGTTGATGATGAAACCATGCTGCGTGCAGCGGAACTGGCAGGGGTCAACGATTTTGCGCGCCTGCATCCTGATGGCTATAACCTGCAGGTCGGCGAACGCGGCTCCCAACTGTCCGGCGGGCAGCGCCAGGCGGTCGCATTAGCCCGCGCGCTGTTACTTGCTCCCCCTATTCTACTGCTTGATGAACCCACCAGCTCAATGGATAACACCAGCGAGGAGAGGCTTAAACATGCTCTTGCACCTTGTATCGCGGGTAAAACATTATTACTGGTCACCCATCGCGCCTCTATGCTGTCGCTGGTTGAGCGCCTGATTATTGTTGATAAGGGACGTATCATCGCAGATGGTCCAAAAGCGGTGGTGATGGATGCGTTAAAAAAGGGGCAGATAAATGCTTCTCACTGAGATCCTGACTCGTGCTCGCCACTATATGCAGCGCTACTTTCGCGGCCGCGATGAAAATCAAACCGACAGTATCAATGAAGTCAGTTTGGCCATTATTGATGACGCCCCCAGGGTTATTCGGCTCACGCTGTGGGTGATCCTCACGTTGGTTGTCCTGTCTTTCGTGTGGGCTGGTTTTGCAAAAATTGATGAAGTGACGCGCGGTGAAGGCAAAGCCATCCCCTCATCCAAACTACAAAAAATACAGAATCTGGAAGGTGGGATCGTGACCCGGCTTTATGTCCACGAAGGGCAAATCGTCAATGCGGGTACCCCGTTACTGCATCTTGATGACACGCGCTTTGCCTCAAACGTTGGTGAAACAGAGGCCGATAAACTCGGTTTACGGGCGAAGGTAGAACGGCTGACAGCGGAAGTGGAGAACCGGGATTTTATTATCTCGCAAGACATTGCGGCTCAAGCGCCTGACGTCGCCAGGGGGGAAACCGAGCTGTATAACAGCCGTCGGGAACAGTTTCGCAACGAAATATCCGGGCTTGAAGAACAGCTGGTACAGAAAAAACAGGAGCTACGAGACGTTGAATCGAAGCAAGATCAGTTTAAGCACAGCCTGGACTTAATCCGCCAGGAGATCAAAATGTCGGAGCCTCTGCTCGCTTCAGGCGCAATTTCTAAAGTCGAGCTGCTGCGCCTGCGCCGCACTGAAGTGGAAACCGCCGGGCAGTTAAATTCGACGAACCTAACGCTTCCCAAAGCCTCGTCAGAGATTAAAGAGATTGAGAATAAAATCGGCGAAAACCGCGGTCGTTTTCAAAGCGATGCGCTCGCACAGTTGAACGAAGCCCGCACCAATCTGAGTAAAGCCCAGGCCAGCGTAAAAGCCCTCGAAGACAGAGTTAACCGAACCATGGTCACGTCACCGGTGCGTGGTATCGTCCAGCAGGTGATGGTGAATACAATCGGCGGAGTTATTCAGCCGGGAAGCGACCTGGTTGAAATCGTCCCACTGGATGACAAGCTCCTCATCGAAGCCAAAATACAGCCTCGTGATATCGCCTTCCTTCATCCAGGACAGCATGCAATGGTGAAATTTACCGCCTACGACTACACCATCTATGGCGGTCTGAAAGGTGAAGTGGTCCAGATAAGTCCTGACACTGTTACAGATAAACAAGGCCGAAGCTTCTACGTTGTTCGCCTGCAAACGGACAAAAACTACCTGGGGACAAAAGAGCATCCAATGTTGATCATTCCAGGCATGGTCGCGACTGTCGATATTCTAACCGGCAAGAAAACGATTTTAAGCTATCTGCTGAAACCGATTCTTCGGGCGCGCGCAGAAGCGCTCAGAGAGCGTTAATCACTTACTGCGCCCCTTTCATTAAGTCAGGGGCGCGCATATTCAGGAAGGGGTATAGGAAGAGAGTTTCCCGCGATTCAGGATGATTTTTCCGTCACTCACCAACTCCTGTAACACCTTATGGATCGCGCTTCGGGAAATATGGTTTCGCGTCAAAATGAAGGTATACACAGATGTTTTTTCGCGCACATCCGGAGCCATCGCCCAAATGAACTTTACATGTTCGATAATCAGTTCGCGGATAGTGCGGTGAGACTGCAACGTTTCGCGCTGGAAATAGCGTTGCAGATGGTGCGTTAAAATATCAAACGCCTGCTTCCACAGATTTTTAGCGGTGAACAGCAGATCGGCATTCTGCACGCTCATTGCCCACATTTCGCAATCTGTATCGCAGCGTAAATAGTGTCCAGCTACCTCCGTTCGCATTTGCGGTAGCCCCAGAATCGCTGGTGCGGAAATACTCACTGTCACTAGATCATTTTCTACACGATAAACAGAGACCGTCCCTTTCTCCAGAAACAAGATATTTCCATCGACTTTCAGATCAATACGCTGGCGTTTTTTCCGTAAGGATAACCAGGCACTGTCTGATTTTTTGATTTCTTCACCGATAAGCACTACAGACTTTTCTATTTCGTTCTGGAACATGGGGCTCTCTAACGCAGTTTTATGTTTTACAAAAAAACAGAAATAAAAATAAATGTCAGCCTGAAAATATGCTGACATTTATTTCCATTTACATTAATCGTGTTAATCCGTATACATCGCACTACAGATACTGCAACAACTTAACTATTATAGTTTAACCACCATGCTTTCCCTGGTGCAGTGGCGCGTTAACGGCGTAAGCCATATTCTCGCGTGGTGGTGCCAAACAGTATATTGCGCTGTCCATAGAGAATTAATGCTTATCACCTTTGTAGCCATTATTTCTTCTTTCTCTTCTTTACGCAATAGCCAAAAAGATACAATTCATTGATTTTAATATGTTTTATTTTCATTAAAAAATTATCGTTGTTGTTATATTATGATACTAAAATGAAACACTTCGTGGCTCTTGCTGCAAAACTGGCAGGCATTGATGCCCTTTAGCCTCGAGTGTTTTCAATACTGACCAACCATTGGATGAATCATCAAGAGTAGAGACACCATGTCCGAGACTGGTACCGTCAGTTATCTGATTGAAAGAAAAATAATCTTTACACCAGCCACACAATACCTGGCGAGAGTGGACCAACCTGAGCAACAGATAAAGCTCAAGCAAACAGCATCTTTATGTCTTTTATTACTTATTGAAAATCAAGGAAAGGTTGTCTCACAGAACGAACTGCTGGAATTTGGCTGGGGTGAAAATCATCGTCAGGCGAGCTTCAATGCCTTCTACCAGAGCATTCTCTCGCTGCGTAAAAGTTTTCTTCAGTTAGAACTGGATCCGTCCTTTATCACAACAATAAAACGCAAGGGACTGATTATTAATGAAGAGATTAGGATTGAGGAGATAGAAACTCCGCAAATTCTCGCTTCAGTAGCAGAGGAATCATGCGTACTAAACGCTGACCTGACTGAATTCTCTGATGAGACACCGCATAAGCCGCTGATAACCAAAACAGAAACGATGCTCATCGCACTCACTATTATCATCTGTGGTTTGATACTGTACCCACGAACTGCCAGCGATGATTATTTTTCAGGCTATATCACCGCACAAAATAACCCTACTGATTGTCAGTATTATTTTAACCATGATGCCAGCAATGTCACCCGGCATACCTCTTTTATCGACAGAAACCCTGGGTTATGTCAGAGCAATAAATATATTTATATAACAACCTATCCTGAATCCAAAAAGTTGTCGGTGATCCTTTGCCGCTCCCCAATGCAGAGAGAGCAGAAAAATACTTGTCAGTCTATCTATTACCCACGGTACGATAGTTAATGAATATAAATATTCGCACTCCCCGACTCCGAATACAAACAGGTATTATCCTGCTACTTTGTGTCGTGGTTATTATTCTCACTGCGTTTTATCAGCACGGTAAAAATCATAATCATCTGCATAATCTTGCCTGCCGGGCAACTATTGAAATAGTACGCAATACCGCCTCATTTCGTGGGGTCATTGATATCAAAACCGGGGATAGTAAAGGCATTGTGAATATTGATGGCATTATCAAAGATGCAACGAATAATGATCAAACCGTGCAACGAATGGTGCTCTTTACACACTCCAGTTATGGTTCAAGTCCGGTCTGGGTATCACAGGAAATCCATATCTCAAACCGTGAAACAGCTCCCACTAGTATTATTCAGGAGCTCCTCCCCGATTTATTCCTGACCAACACAAGCATCTCCAATGTCGATCTATTCGCCATGAATAGTGAAACATATCTAATTACTAAAGAAGGGATCCCTTATCTTTACTGCCAGAATTACGCGTTGCCAGGAAATGAATAATGGCTCAGTTTTCTGGCGCCAGCTCCCCGGATATCGGTTTTATCGTCCGGTTCACGATGACCGGTTGACTCATCCTCGCATTGCGCTAAATCCCACGGATGAATCTCTGGGGTGGTCGGTGATAAGATACCCCATTCAGGCTGAGCCTAAGCTCGCCGTTACTGCCTTCAGGCTGCTTTCGATATAAAAATTTATGGGTTTATGTGAGTTTACAGGGGTTCACATGAAACGACCCAGGTACCCAAAAAGATTAAAAAAACGAGCTGAATCAATATGAAAGAGTCACTTGATACGGACTTCACCAATCACACCCCCATGATGCAGCAGTATCTCAAGCTGAAGGCTCAGCACCCGGAGATACTGCTGTTTTACCGCATGGGCGACTTTTACGAGCTGTTCTACGACGATGCAAAACGTGCGTCGCAACTGCTTGATATCTCGCTGACAAAACGCGGTGCGTCTGCAGGCGAGCCGATCCCGATGGCGGGTATTCCTCATCACGCGGTGGAAAACTACCTCGCCAAGCTGGTCAATCAGGGCGAGTCAGTCGCCATTTGCGAACAGATTGGTGATCCGGCCACCAGTAAAGGGCCGGTTGAACGCAAAGTTGTACGCATCGTAACGCCTGGCACTATCAGCGATGAAGCGCTGTTGCAGGAACGTCAGGACAACCTGCTGGCCGCCATCTGGCAGGACAGTAAAGGCTACGGCTACGCCACGCTGGACATTAGTTCTGGTCGTTTTCGCGTCAGTGAACCCGCCGACCGCGAGACCATGGCAGCTGAACTGCAACGAACCAACCCGGCGGAACTGCTGTATGCCGAAGATTTTGCAGAAACATCACTGATCGAAGGTCGTCGCGGACTGCGTCGCCGTCCACTGTGGGAATTTGAGATAGACACCGCCCGCCAGCAGCTTAACTTGCAGTTTGGCACGCGGGATCTGATTGGCTTTGGCGTCGAGAACGCTCCGCGCGGGCTATGTGCCGCAGGCTGCCTGCTGCAATATGTAAAAGATACGCAGCGTACTTCTCTGCCGCATATTCGCTCCATCACCATGGAACGCCAGCAGGACAGCATCATTATGGATGCTGCTACTCGCCGTAATCTGGAGATTACCCAGAATCTGGCGGGAGGCGTAGAAAACACTCTGGCCTCAGTGCTCGACTGCACCGTCACCCCCATGGGCAGCCGTATGCTTAAACGCTGGCTGCATATGCCGGTACGCGACACTAACGTCCTGACTGAACGCCAGCAGACTATCGGTGCGCTCCAGGATGCCACAGCAGAGCTACAGCCAGTGCTGCGTCAGGTTGGTGACCTGGAACGTATTCTGGCCCGCCTGGCACTGCGCACCGCGCGTCCACGCGATCTCGCCCGTATGCGTCACGCCTTTCAACAATTACCGGAACTGCGCGCACAACTGGAGAGCGTTGATAGCGCTCCGGTACAGATGCTGCGCGAGAAAATGGGCGAATTCACCGAGCTGCGTGAACTGCTGGAACGCGCCGTGGTTGATGCACCGCCAGTGCTGGTCCGCGATGGCGGTGTCATCGCGCCAGGCTATAACGAAGAGCTGGACGAGTGGCGCGCACTGGCTGATGGGGCAACTGACTATCTGGACAGACTGGAGATCCGCGAGCGCGAACGAACCGGCCTGGACACGCTGAAGGTTGGATTTAATGCCGTACACGGTTACTACATTCAGATTAGCCGTGGGCAGAGCCATCTGGCCCCCATAAACTACGTGCGCCGCCAGACTCTGAAAAACGCCGAACGCTACATTATTCCTGAGCTCAAAGAGTATGAAGACAAAGTACTGACCTCAAAAGGCAAAGCACTGGCGCTGGAAAAACAGTTGTACGATGAACTGTTCGACATGCTGTTACCACATCTGGCTGATTTGCAGCAGAGCGCCAGCGCGCTGGCAGAGCTGGATGTTCTGGTCAACCTGGCCGAGCGTGCATATACGCTGAACTACACCTGCCCGACTTTCACCGATAAACCCGGAATTCGTATTACCGAAGGTCGTCATCCGGTGGTGGAACAGGTGCTGACAGAGCCGTTTATTGCCAACCCGTTAAGCCTTTCGCCTCAGCGTCGGATGTTGATCATCACCGGCCCGAATATGGGGGGTAAAAGTACCTATATGCGCCAGACTGCGCTGATTGCGTTGCTGGCCTATATCGGCAGCTATGTTCCGGCACAAAAGGTGGAGATCGGCCCAATCGACCGCATCTTTACCCGCGTGGGTGCTGCAGATGACCTGGCTTCCGGCCGTTCAACCTTTATGGTCGAGATGACTGAAACTGCCAACATCCTGCATAACGCCACCGAGAACAGCCTGGTTCTGATGGACGAGATTGGACGCGGTACGTCAACTTACGACGGCCTGTCGCTGGCATGGGCATGTGCAGAAAATCTCGCTAATAAAATCAAAGCATTAACGTTATTCGCAACGCACTACTTCGAGCTGACACAATTACCGGAGAAAATGGAAGGCGTTGCCAACGTGCATCTGGACGCGTTAGAACACGGTGATACCATCGCCTTTATGCATAGCGTACAGGATGGTGCAGCAAGTAAGAGCTACGGCCTGGCAGTGGCTGCACTGGCAGGTGTACCGAAAGACGTTATCAAACGTGCGCGACAAAAACTTCGCGAGCTGGAAAGTATTACACCAAATGCAGCCGCTACTCAGGTAGATGGTACGCAAATGTCGCTGCTTTCCGCTCCTGAAGAAACCTCTCCAGCCATCGAAGCTCTGGAAAATCTCGACCCGGATTCCCTGACGCCACGCCAGGCGCTGGAGTGGATCTATCGGTTGAAAAGCCTGGTTTAACAGGACGATGCCCTTATCAACCGGATGAGGCATTTACTCCTCCATCCGGTAATTGAGACTTCATACCTGCGCAGGTAAAAGAAAAAGGCCAGTCTCTCGACTGGCCTTTCTTGATAGAACTTTGCTTACTCGCGGAACAGCGCTTCGATATTCAGCCCCTGAGTCTGCAGGATTTCACGCAGACGACGCAGGCCTTCAACCTGAATCTGGCGAACACGTTCACGGGTGAGACCAATTTCACGGCCCACATCTTCCAGTGTCGCAGCTTCATATCCCAGCAAACCGAAACGACGTGCCAGCACTTCACGCTGTTTGGCGTTCAGTTCGAACAGCCATTTGACGATGCTCTGTTTCATATCATCGTCTTGCGTGGTGTCTTCCGGACCGTTTTCCTTTTCATCGGCCAGAATATCCAGCAACGCTTTTTCGGAATCGCCACCCAGCGGGGTGTCTACCGAGGTAATGCGCTCGTTGAGTCGGAGCATACGGCTAACGTCATCAACCGGTTTATCCAGTTGTTCTGCAATCTCTTCTGCGCTCGGTTCGTGGTCCAGTTTATGCGACAACTCACGCGCGGTACGCAGATAGACGTTCAGCTCTTTTACAATGTGGATCGGCAGTCGGATAGTACGGGTTTGGTTCATAATCGCCCGTTCTATCGTCTGGCGGATCCACCAGGTTGCGTATGTTGAGAAGCGGAACCCGCGTTCCGGGTCAAACTTCTCGACGGCACGGATAAGCCCCAGATTGCCCTCTTCAATCAGATCCAGCAATGCCAGACCACGATTGCCATAACGACGGGCAATTTTAACCACCAGACGCAGGTTACTTTCAATCATGCGACGGCGAGAGGCAACATCTCCACGCAGTGCGCGACGCGCAAAATAAACTTCTTCTTCGGCTGTTAACAGTGGTGAATACCCAATCTCACCAAGGTAAAGCTGAGTCGCGTCCAACACACGCTGTGTGGCCCCTTGCGATAACAGCTCCTCTTCAGCCAGGTCGTTATCACTGGGTTCCTCTTCACTCAAGGCTTTTTCATCAAAAGCCTCTACTCCGTTCTCATCAAATTCCGCATCTTCATTTAAATCATGAACTTTCAGCGTATTCTGACTCATAAGGTGGCTCCTACCCGTGATCCCTAACGGAACTAGCAAGTGAAAGCCTGGTTCCGCCGAATTATCGCTGCGGTAAATAACGCAGCGGGTTTACGGATTTCCCCTTGTAACGAATTTCAAAATGCAATCGTGTTGAACTGGTTCCGGTACTACCCATGGTAGCTATTTTCTGCCCCGCCTTGATTTCTTGTTGTTCCCGGACCAGCATCGTATCGTTATGGGCGTAGGCGCTCAGGTAATCATCGTTATGTTTGATGATAATAAGATTACCGTAACCACGCAGTGCGTTACCGGCATATACGACGCGCCCATCTGCGGTCGCGACAATAGCCTGTCCCTTACTGCCTGCAATGTCGATCCCTTTATTGCCACCCTCGGTAGCCGCGAAGTTTTCGATCACTTTGCCGTCAGTCGGCCAGCGCCAGGTAGAGATTGGCGCGCTGGTAGATGTTGAGCTTGCAGTCGATTCGGTTGTGCTAACTGCTGGAGCCGTTACTGGCGCTGTGACAACTGTCCCAGCAGGCTTGTTGTTCGGCAACATTTTGTTAGCACTTTGTTCACCTGAATCCTCAGAATACGTAATTGTTGGTTTCGAAGCAACAGCAACGGTGGAATTTTGTGCAGGGTTGGTCACAACTCCTTGCTGTGCTGCATCCGCCTGAGTGATTGCATTACCACCGGTAATCGGTGCACCCGACGCGTTGCCCACTTGCAGAGTCTGCCCCACATTCAGGCCATACGGGGCCGGAACGTTATTTCGTTGTGCGAGGTCACGGAAATCGTTCCCGGTAATCCAGGCAATATAGAAAAGCGTGTCACCTTTCTTAACCGTATAGGTACTGCCGCCGGTATAACTACCTTTCGGAATGTTCCCATACTTACGATTGTACACAATACGACCGTTTTCCATCTGGACCGGTTGTTCCGCAACGGGTTGGATCTGTCCGGACTGAGTGACCGGACGCTGCACCGGTTGGATCTGTGGCGTTTGCTGTGCTGTCGCCGTTGTGCCCATTTTTGGTGGAGGCGTAATTAGCATGCCGGAGCTGGTGTTCGTTGAGCCGCCACCGCCAACAGAACTGACCGGCGCTGGTGGATTCGAGGTGTTAGAACAACCTGCCAGCCATAACGAAACCAGTGACAATGCCGCAATGCGGCGAACGGTAAATTTGTGGCTTCCCGCGCTCATTTATCCCCCAGGAAAATTTGGTTAAAACCCGTGACGTAATCACCGTGCAAAGCATCGGGCTGGACACTGGAAAACGTGACCACGATACGCTTACTAATTCCAGAATATCCAGGAAAACTCCAGGTATTCAGAACCTGTATCTACGCTAATTCCCCTTTCACTAAGGGAACAAAACGTACGGCCTCCACGGTGTCGATAATAAATTCGCCCCCCCGACGACGCACCCTTTTCAAAAACTGGTGCTCATCACCCACGGGTAGGACGAGAATGCCGCCTTCATCCAACTGCGTCATTAATGCTGTTGGGATCTCCGGCGGAGCTGCCGTCACAATAATAGCGTCAAATGGGGCTCGCGCTTGCCAGCCTTGCCATCCATCACCATGACGAGTCGAAACATTGTGTAAATCGAGCTGCTTCAGACGACGTCGCGCCTGCCATTGCAAACCTTTGATCCGCTCAACGGAACAAACATGCTGCACCAGATGCGCCAGAATTGCCGTCTGGTAACCAGAACCGGTACCAATTTCCAGCACCCGCGATTGTGGCGTTAACTCAAGAAGCTCGGTCATGCGGGCAACCATATAGGGCTGCGAAATCGTCTGCCCCTGGCCAATCGGCAGGGCGATGTTTTCCCAGGCCTTATGCTCAAACGCCTCATCAATGAATTTTTCACGCGGCACGGCAGCGAGCGCATCAAGGACATGCTCATCTCTGATGCCCTGCGCACGTAATTGTTCAAGAAGAGTGTGTACGCGTCTGCTTACCATTGCGTGTTAACTCCCACGCTGTCTAACCAGTCAGAAACGACCTCATGCGCACCGTAAGCGGTTAAATCGACATGCAGCGGAGTGACCGAGACATAGCCTTCATCTACGGCAGCAAAGTCCGTATCCGGCCCGGCATCGCATTTTTCTCCCGGCGGTCCAATCCAGTACAGCGTGTTACCACGCGGATCCTGCTGTGGAATCACTTGATCCGCCGGATGACGACTACCACAGCGAGTGACGCGAATGCCTTTAATCTGATCCAGCGGCAAATCCGGTACATTAATATTCAGAATGCGCCCGGTTCGCAGCGGTTCACGGCTCAGCGCCCGCAAAATACGACAAGTTACCGCCGCGGCAGTATCGTAATGTTTATGACCGTCAAGGGAGACGGCCAGCGCAGGGAATCCCAGGTGTCGCCCTTCCATTGCCGCAGCGACAGTCCCTGAATAGATAACATCATCGCCCAGATTAGGGCCTGCGTTAATCCCGGAAACCACAATATCCGGGCGCGGACGCATTAACGCATTTACGCCCAGATATACGCAGTCAGTAGGTGTACCCATTTGCACAGCGATATCGCCGTTATCAAAGGTAAAGGTGCGAAGCGAGGATTCCAGCGTCAGCGAGTTAGACGCGCCACTGCGGTTACGATCCGGGGCAACTACCTGTACATCAGCAAACTCACGCAGCGCTTTCGCCAGCGTTTGTATACCGGGTGCATGAACCCCATCATCGTTACTCAGCAATATACGCATAATCACCCATTGTGTTAATAAGTTCCCTTACAACACTGGTGGCGAAGCTACCTGCCGGTAGCCAGAAGCGCAACTCAACGGTTACATCATCCCACCAGTTCCAGCTTAATTGTTGCGGATACAGCAGCATAGCGCGACGCGATGCTTCAACTTTTTCACGTAATAACAAAGACTGCAGCGTAGTTTCATCAGCAATAGCAGCCTCTTCAAACGCCAGCGCATCGCGCTGAGTTCCCCACTCACCGCTGCCCGGTAATGCTGCTGTAATCATTAATTCTTTTTCATCGACACGACGCTGTAATTCAGCCTGTTCTTCCGCTGTCGCGACAAACCAACTTCCTCGTCCCGACAATTGTAGCGCATCGCCGTCAACAACTTGATTAAAGTCTGTTTTTTTCAACCGTTCGTTGACTATCTGATTAAACAACGCGCTGCGGGCTGCCGACAACCAAAAACTGCGTTTATTGCGATCGCGCACCGGAGCATCACTTTGTGCCCAGCGTAGCGCCCCTTGCAGGTTACTGCCGCCAATGCCAAAACGCTGCGCGCCAAAATAGTTCGGCACGCCGCGCTCGCTAATTGCCTGCAAACGCGCTTCAACGTCATCACGTGCGCTGACTTCGCGCAGAACCAACGTAAATGCGTTACCTTTCAAAGCGCCTAAACGCAGCTTACGCTTGTGGCGGGAGTACTCCAGCACTTTACAGCCTTCAAGCTCAAATTTGCTTAAATCAGGCATCGTATTGCCCGGCACGCGCGCGCACAGCCACTGTTCCGTGACTGCATGCTTATCTTTCTGCCCGGCAAAGCTCACTTCACGGGCATGGATTTTCAGGAATTTAGCCAGCGCGTCAGCCACAAAACGCGTGTTACAACCATTTTTCAGGATGCGAACCAGAACGTGCTCCCCTTCACCGTCCGGTTCGAAGCCTAAATCTTCGACGACTACAAAGTCTTCCGGATTTGCTTTCAGCACGCCACTGCCTTGTGGTTTACCGTGGAGATACGTCAGAGCGTCAAATTCAGTCATTTCGTTGCCTTTATGAGTAAGGCCACCGCTTCACAGGCAATCCCTTCCCCACGTCCGGTAAATCCGAGTTTTTCCGTGGTGGTCGCTTTCACGTTAACATCATCCATATGGCAGCCGAGATCTTCGGCAATAAATACACGCATTTGCGGAATGTGCGGCAGCATCTTCGGCGCCTGAGCAATAATAGTCACATCCACATTACCAAGGGTATATCCTTTGGCCTGAATACGGCGCCAGGCTTCACGCAATAATTCGCGGCTATCCGCCCCTTTAAAGGCCGGATCGGTATCCGGAAAGAGTTTACCAATATCACCTAACGCCGCTGCCCCTAAAAGGGCATCGGTCAGTGCATGGAGTGCAACATCCCCATCAGAATGCGCCAGCAACCCCTTTTCATACGGGATGCGCACACCACCAATGATAATTGGGCCGACGCCTCCAAAGGCGTGTACGTCAAAACCGTGTCCAATTCGCATTATGCATTCTCCAGATGGGTTGTTCGGGTCAGATAAAATTCGGCAAGCGCCAGATCTTCCGGGCGGGTGACTTTAATATTGTCAGCGCGTCCTTCGACCAGTTGCGGATGAAAACCACAATATTCCAGCGCCGAGGCCTCATCTGTAATGGTCGCGCCTTCATTTAGCGCCCGGATAAGGCAGTCGTGTAACAGCTCACGAGGAAAAAACTGCGGCGTCAACGCATGCCATAAATCAGTGCGATCTACTGTATGGGCGATGTCTGTTTTGCCCGGCTCCGCACGTTTCATCGTATCTCGCACCGGTGCGGCAAGGATACCGCCAGTACGGCTGGTTTCACTTATCGCCAGCAAACGGGATAAATCGTCCTGATGCAGACACGGCCTGGCAGCATCATGCACCAGTACCCATCGGGCTTCCCCGGCGGCTTGCAAACCGGCAAGAACCGAATCGGCGCGTTCATTACCGCCATCGACAACGGTGATTTGCGGATGTTGGGCCAGAGGAAGTTGGGCAAAGCGGCTGTCGCCAGGGCTGATGGCAATGACGACTCGCGTCACCCGGGGATGCGCGAGTAGCGCATGAACCGAGTGCTCAAGAATGGTTTTATTACCAATTGAAAGGTACTGCTTAGGACACTCTGTTTGCATTCGGCGGCCAAACCCGGCAGCCGGCACCACGGCGCAAACGTCCAATAAAGTGGCTGCCATGTTAGATCCCTGGATGGTTTATCGATTGTTTTGTCCTGCAGTCTGCGCGCGTTTAGACGCGTCAGGCACCAGACGATAAAACGTTTCGCCCGGCTTAGTCATACTGAGTTCGTTGCGTGCGCGCTCTTCAATCGCTTCCTGACCGCCATTGAGATCGTCAATTTCGGCAAAGAGCTGATCGTTACGCGCCTTAAGTTTCGCGTTTGTAGCTTGTTGCGCAGCCACATCATCGTTGACGCGGCTATAGTCATGTATGCCGTTCTTACCGAACCACAGCGAATACTGCAGCCAGACTAATAAAGCCAGCAACAGCAGCGTTAGTTTACCCATCCTGCCCCCTGAAAAACGGCATCAACATCCCATAATATCCGCAGACGACTTTACGTCCGCAGGTGGGAACGCCGCGACAACGCGGGCAAATGTACCACATTTGCCCGTTGTTACGTATACCCCGTGTAAGGAGAACATAATCTCATTGTTGGTTACGGTTTGAATTATGACCAGTCCGGCATATAGCCCCGGACGTCATTAAAAAGAAGGGAACCAGCCTAACCCAGTAGCCACATGAACAGCGCTCCGAACATCAGCCCAACCGCCAGCAGCGTAAAAGTGATGCTCAGCAGCAGTTTGCCCTTCACTAAAGAGTGTAGGGCAATACCCGCCACAATCGCGACGGGCAGTAGCGCCAGGAAAAAAGGCCAGGTATAAATAAAGAAAAACAGCGTGTTAGGACCATAAATTAGACAAGGGATCCCCAGAGCCATCATCCATGCCACAAAACCAACCACGGCCCCCGGTAATGACCAGGTGGTCTCGTCGTCGGTTTTGAAGGTATCTGACTCTGTAAAAGTAATGTTATGGCTATTACGCATATCTAATCCTGTGACCTTGACTGCCCGGGCATACAAGTCCGGTGGTGTCTCAGGATCTGATAATATCTTGCTGCTTCAGCAGGTCTAATAATTGAGAGACCAAATTTGTTACCAATTGTTCACCATCCAGATGAATTTCAGGCGATTCAGGCGCTTCGTACACCGAGTCAATTCCGGTGAAATTGTGTAACTCCCCTGCACGCGCTTTTTTATACAGTCCTTTTGGATCGCGTAATTCACATATTTCCAGTGGCGTATCGACGAATACTTCAATAAAACGCCCATCGCCCACACGTTCACGCACCATGTGTCGCTCAGCACGGTGTGGGGAAATAAATGCGGTCAGCACCACCAGACCGGCGTCCACCATCAGATTAGCCACTTCCCCAACCCGGCGAATGTTTTCCTTACGATCGGCATCGCTAAAACCGAGATCGCTGCACAGACCGTGACGTACGTTATCGCCATCCAACAAATACGTGCTGACGCCTTGTTTATGCAAAGCCTCTTCCAGCGCCCCCGCCACCGTCGATTTACCGGAACCAGAGAGTCCGGTAAACCACAGCACAACACCACGATGTCCGTGGCGTTGCTCCCGCTGTTGCGGCGTAACAGGATGGGCATGCCAGACGACGTTTTCGTCATGCAGCGCCATTAGTTGCCTCCCAGCAAATCGCGCGCACCCCAGTGTGGGAAGTGACGGCGTACCAGTGCATTAAGTTCCAGTTCAAAGGCGCTAAACTGGGATGCAGTGACATGCTCCTGTTCGACAGGCTCACGTACCAGCCCGGCCCCAACGGTGACGTTGGTCAGACGGTCAATGATAATCAGGCCACCCGTAACCGGATTCTGCTGATAGGTATCCAGCACCAGCGGTTCATCAAAGGTCAGATCAACCAGACCAATGCCGTTGAGCGGTAACGCATCAACTTCACGTTGAGTCAGATTGTTGATGTCGACCTGATACTGCACGTTATCAACACGCGCACGCGTCTTTTTGCCCGCAACTTTGATGTCATAGCTCTGCCCAGGCGACAGCGGTTGTTCCGCCATCCACACGACATCCACAGCCGCACTTTGCACTGCCGGCAATGTTTCGCTGGCATCAAGCAGCAGATCGCCACGACTGATGTCGATCTCATCTTTCAGCACCAGAGTGATCGCTTCACCCGCATGAGCTTCCTGTAAGTCTCCATCGAACGTGACTATCCGCGCCACACTCGACTCAACGCCAGACGGCAGCACTTTAATCCGTTGTCCAACTTTTACGCTACCAGAGGCCAGCGTTCCGGCGTAGCCACGAAAATCGAGATTCGGTCGATTCACATACTGCACCGGGAAGCGCATCGGCTGGGTATCGACCACACGCTGGATTTCAACCGTTTCCAGAACTTCCAGCAACGTTGGGCCGCTGTACCATGGCATGCTGGCACTTTGCGAAGCCACGTTATCGCCTTCAAGCGCGGAAAGCGGCACGAAGCGGATATCCAGATTGCCCGGTAGCTGTTCAGCAAAAGTCAGATAGTCTTCGCGAATCCGGTTAAATGTCTCTTCGCGAAAGCCCACCAGATCCATTTTGTTGATTGCCACGACCAGATGCTTAATGCCAAGCAGCGTGGAGATAAAGCTGTGACGGCGAGTCTGATCCAGCACGCCTTTGCGCGCATCAATCAGCAAGATCGCCAGATCACAGGTAGACGCACCGGTCGCCATGTTGCGAGTGTATTGTTCGTGACCAGGGGTATCGGCAATGATAAATTTGCGCTTCTCGGTAGAAAAATAGCGGTAGGCCACATCGATAGTGATCCCCTGCTCACGCTCGGCTTGTAGGCCATCGACCAGCAGCGCCAGATCGAGCTTCTCGCCCTGAGTGCCATGACGTTTGCTGTCATTATGCAGCGACGAAAGCTGATCTTCGTAAATCTGACGCGTGTCATGTAGCAGACGCCCGATCAACGTACTTTTCCCATCATCCACGCTACCGCAGGTTAAAAAACGCAACAGACTTTTGTGTTGTTGGGCGACCATCCAGGCTTCAACGCCGCCTTCATTGGCAATTTGTTGTGCAAGTGTAGTGTTCATGGCGGCTCCTTAGAAATACCCCTGACGTTTCTTCAGCTCCATGGAGCCCGCCTGGTCACGATCTATTACGCGCCCCTGACGTTCACTGGTGGTTGAGACCAGCATCTCTTCAATAATTTCCGGCAGCGTTTGCGCATTCGACTCCACGGCACCGGTTAGCGGCCAGCAGCCGAGCGTGCGAAAACGCACCATACGTTTTTTGATAACTTCGCCCGGCTGCAAATCGATCCTGTCGTCGTCAATCATCATCAGCATACCGTCACGTTCAAGGACCGGACGCTCCGCTGCCAGGTACAGCGGAACAATGTCGATATTCTCCAGCCAGATGTACTGCCAGATATCCTGCTCGGTCCAGTTAGAGAGCGGAAATACGCGAATACTTTCGCCTTTGTTTATCTGCCCGTTGTAGTTGTGCCACAGTTCCGGACGCTGGTTTTTTGGGTCCCAGCGATGAAAACGGTCACGAAAGGAGTAAATACGCTCTTTAGCGCGCGATTTCTCTTCATCACGACGAGCACCACCGAACGCGGCATCAAAGCCGTATTTATTCAGAGCTTGCTTCAGCCCTTCGGTTTTCATGATGTCAGTATGCTTGGCGCTACCATGGACAAACGGGTTGATCCCCATTGCCACCCCTTCCGGGTTTTTATGCACCAGCAGTTCGCAACCATAAGCTTTCGCCGTACGGTCACGAAATTCATACATCTCGCTAAATTTCCAGCCGGTATCAACGTGAAGCAAAGGGAATGGCAGCGTGCCTGGATAAAACGCTTTGCGCGCCAGATGCAGCATTACGCTGGAGTCTTTGCCGATGGAATACATCATCACCGGATTAGAAAACTCGGCGGCCACCTCACGAATGATATGGATGCTTTCCGCTTCCAGTTGCCGCAGGTGGGTAAGTCGTTTTTGATCCATAACCGTTCCTATGTAATGCCGCTATTTTGCTAACGATACTCAGATAACTCGACTATAGGGAGCGCAGGGGAGCGAATGAAATTACGAATTGGAATGAGTAGTTCCTCAAAGGAATAACGATCTGGAAAAGCAAATATCAAAAAGTGCTTAAGCTACCGAATTTCGGGCATTTAGGAGCAAATGAAATTGTTTTACCGCGATCACGGTTTCATACTAGCGGTTAAAAATTTATGCTTGGTATTTAAGGACTCATTATGTTTTCCGCATTGCGCCACCTTCCTGCTGCCCTGGCGCTCGGCGTATGCTTTATCCTTCCCGCACAGGCAACATCCGAGAAACCCGGAGTTATCGCTAATACTCAGGCTCGATATATAGCAACGTTCTTTCCTGGGCGCATGACTGGTTCTCCCGCCGAAATGTTGTCCGCTGATTATTTGCGTCAGCAATTTGAACAGATGGGATACCGCAGTGATATTCGGACATTTAATAGCCGCTATGTTTATACCGCCAAAAATAATCGTAAAAACTGGCATAACATAACGGGAAGCACCGTAATAGCAGCGCATGAAGGCAAAGCGCCACAGCAGATTATTATTATGGCGCACCTCGATACCTATGCCCCACAAAGCGATGCCGATTCCGATGCCAATCTGGGTGGTTTAACCTTGCAGGGAATCGACGACAACGCCGCAGGTCTGGGCGTCATGCTGGAGCTGGCAGAAAAACTAAAAAATGTACCGACGCAATACGGCATTCGCTTTATCGCCACCAGCGGTGAGGAAGAAGGCAAGCTCGGTGCGGAGAACGTGCTCAAACGCATGAGCGCAGCAGAAAAGAAAAATACGCTGTTGGTCATTAACCTCGATAACCTTATCGTCGGCGATAAGCTCTATTTCAACAGTGGACAAAAAACCCCCGAAGCGGTACGAAAACTCACACGCGATCGGGCGCTGGCTATCGCCCATAGCCGCGGCATTACCGCCAGCACCAATCCGGGTATGAACAAGGACTATCCGAAGGGAACAGGATGTTGTAACGATGCGGAGGTTTTCGACAAAGCGGGAATTTCCGTGCTCTCCGTTGAAGCAACAAACTGGAATCTGGGCAAAAAAGACGGCTATCAGCAGCGGGCCAAAAGCGCCTCATTCCCCGCCGGCAACAGCTGGCATGATATACGGCTGGATAACCAACAGCATATCGATAAAGTGCTACCTGGCCGTATTGAACACCGTAGCCGCGACGTAGTACGCATTATGTTGCCGTTGGTGAAAGAACTGGCGAAAGCGGGTTAATACACAAAATTAATGCCCGGTAGCGGATAGAGCTTACCGGGCCTTTTACCACTTCAACCTTCGTGCAGGCCACACTCGCGTTTAAGCCCGAAGAAGCGAGTCTCTTCTTCTGCCATGCCCGGTTCCCATTTACGGGTAGTATGGGTATCGCCCACCGAGAGGTAGCCCTGATCCCACAACGGATGATATTTTAGCCCGTGTTGCTGCAGGTACTGGTACACCGTCCGGTTGTCCCAGTCGATAATCGGTAGCAGTTTAAATACCCCGCGCTGAATGGCCAGCACCGGTAAATGCGCGCGGCTCCCGGACTGTTCACGACGCAGACCTGCAAACCAGGTTTGCGCATTCAGCTCTTTCAGCGCACGGTTCATCGGTTCAACTTTGTTGATGTCATTGTATTTCTCAATGCCCTCAACGCCCTGCTCCCACAGTTTGCCGTAGCGCGCCTCCTGCCAGGCAGCGCTCTCCTTAGCCCGATAGACCTGCAAATTAAGCTTGAGCTTGTCTGTTAACTCGTCAATGAATTGATAGGTTTCCGGGAACAGATAACCGGTATCGGTGAGGATCACCGGAATATCCGGACGGATCTGATTCACCAGATGCAAGCTGACCGCCGCCTGAATACCAAAGCTTGATGAAAGCACATACTCGCCAGGCAGGTTTTCGAGCGCCCACGCCACTCGCTCTTGCGCGCTTAGTTTTTCCAGTTGGCTGTTAGTTTCCGCCAACGCCATGACACGCTCAACTTTTGGTAGCGCGTTCAATGCGTTTAGATCGAGTTCAGACATCGTTACCTCACTTATTGCCTGATGGTGCTGCGCATCTCAGGCCTACAATCGTGCAGCAGGCCAGATAAGACATTCATGCCGCCATCCGGCAATTTCACATTATTCCCAGAGATCCCGAGCGGGATCGAGCACCGGGCGAATAATGCCCGCACGCACTGTAAAGTCTCCGAAGCCTTCACCTGCTTCGCGTTCTTTCACCCAGCGCCCAATCAGTTCATCCATCAATGCCAGAATTTCCGGCTCGGTGATATTCTCTTTGAACATGCGTGGAATGCGCGTACCGATACGGTTTCCGCCCAGATGCAGGTTGTAACGCCCAGGCGCTTTCCCCACCAGCCCAACTTCCGCCAGCATCGCGCGTCCGCAACCGTTCGGGCAGCCTGTTACACGCATTACAATATGTTCATCACTCACGCCATGCTTCGCCATCAGCGTGTCGATGTTATCAATAAACGTCGGCAGGAAGCGTTCAGCTTCAGCCATCGCCAGCGGGCAGGTCGGGAACGACACGCAAGCCATCGAGTTTTCACGTTGCGGGGTAACAGCATTCATCAGGCCGCTGTCACGCGCTATCTTTTCAATCTTCGCTTTCTGATTGTCCGGCACACCGGCAATGATCAGGTTCTGGTTCGCCGTAATACGGAACTCACCTTTGTGGATCTTCGAGATTTCCAGCAGTCCCGTTTTCAGCGGACGTCCAGGATAATCCAGAATACGACCATTCTCGATAAACAGCGTCAGGTGCCATTTATTATCGATACCCTTCACCCATCCAATACGATCGCCGCGCCCCGTAAATTCATACGGGCGAATCGGTTCGAATTTGATACCTGCACGACGCTCGACTTCCGCTTTGAAGGTCTCCACGCCCACGCGTTCCAGCGTGTATTTCGTTTTGGCATTTTTACGGTCGGTACGGTTGCCCCAGTCGCGCTGAGTCGTGACCACCGCTTCCGCCACCGCTAAAGTATGTTCCAGCGGCAGATAGCCAAATTCACTGGCTGTACGCGCATAGGTTTTCTTGTTGCCGTGCTCAATAGAAAGCCCGCCACCGACCAGAAGGTTAAAGCCCACCAGTTTGCCGTTTTCTGCGACCGCCACAAAGTTCATATCGTTAGCATGCAGATCGATATCGTTTTGCGGTGGGATCACCACCGTGGTTTTGAACTTACGCGGCAGATAGGTTTGCCCCAAAATCGGCTCTTCATCGGTCGTTGCGACTTTTTCCTGATCGAGCCAGATCTCCGCATAAGCGCGAGTGCGCGGTAGCAAATGTTCAGAGATCTTTTTCGCCCACTCGTAAGCTTCCGCGTGTAGCTCAGACTCATACGGGTTGGAGGTGCACAACACGTTACGGTTCATGTCGTTGGCGGTCGCCAGTGCGTCCAGCCCGACCGAATGCAGCATCTGATGCACCGGTTTGACATTCTTTTTCAGAATACCGTGGAACTGGAAGGTCTGGCGGTTAGTCAGACGAATGCTGCCGTAAATGGTGTTGTCGTGGGCAAACTTATCGATCGCCTGCCACTGTTTGGTGGTGATAACACCGCCCGGCAGGCGGCAGCGCAGCAGCATCGCGTGACGCGGCTCCAGCTTCTGCTCGGCGCGTTCGGCGCGAATATCGCGGTCATCCTGCTGGTACATCCCGTGAAAACGGATCAGCAGAAAGTTATCACCTTTGAAACCACCGGTGAGACCGTCATTTAAATCTTCGGCAATGGTGCCACGCAGATAGTTGCTTTCCAGCTTCATACGTTCAGCGTCGGACAGCTTACCTTCGACCACCAGTGGTCCTGGATGTTTTTCACTCATTAGTAGACATCTCGCTGATAACGGCGCTCAACGCGCAGCTCACTTAAAAATTCATCCGCCGCTTCGGTATCCATACCACCGAATTCGGCAATCACTTCCAGCAAAGCCTGCTCAACATCTTTCGCCATGCGATTGGCGTCGCCGCAGACATAAATGTGCGCACCGTCATTAATCCAGCGCCACAGTTCCGCACCTTGTTGGCGCAGTTTATCTTGTACGTAGACTTTTTCTTTTTGGTCACGAGACCAGGCGAGATCGATACGGCTCAGCACACCCTCTTTGACGTAGCGCTGCCATTCCACCTGATACAGGAAATCTTCAGTAAAGTGCGGGTTGCCAAAGAACAACCAGTTTTTGCCCGACGCTTCATCAGCAGCGCGTTGCTGCATAAAAGCGCGGAACGGCGCAATGCCAGTGCCAGGACCAATCATAATCACCGGCGTTTCAGGGTTAGCTGGCAGACGGAAGTTGTCGTTATGTTCAATGAACACACGCACTTCACCTTCTTCTTCAACGCGATCGGCGAGGAAGCTGGAAGCACCACCAGCACGCGCGCGGCCTTCAACTTCAAAACGCACAGCACCAACGGTGACATGCACTTCGCTTTCCACCTCTGCCTGTGAGGACGCAATGGAGTACAACCGAGGTGTCAGCGGACGCAACAGACCCGTTAACGCGTTAGCGTCCAGTTGTGCCGGAGAGAAGCGCAGCATATCGACAATCGGAGTCGTCGCCGCGTAATGTTGTAATTGCGCTTTATCGCCTACCAGCGGCAGTAATGTTTCACTGCGCGTTAAGCCGGCGTAATTCTCCACGATATTGGCTGTGTTAACCGTCAGTTCGAAATGCCACTGTAAGGCTTCAGTGAGCGGTATTAATTTCCCATCAACCGTGACAGGTTCATCACCTTTCAGCCATAACAGTTCTACGATCTCTTTCACTAAGGCTGGATCGTTTTGATACCAGACTCCTAAGGCATCGCCCGGCTGATAACGCAGACCCGAATCGCCAAGATCGATTTCAATATGGCGTACATCTTTTTCAGAGTCACGTCCGGTAATTTTCTGGTTCACAGAAAGGGAAGCACTGAGCGGCGCCTCTTTGGTATACGGACTGGTATGCACCTCGTTCACGGCACCACTTGCTGCGGTCTGGACAGAAGATGCAGCGGGGGCACGAGCCTTCAGCACATCAACCAGACGAGCACGCCATTCTGCCGCCGCGGTCTGGTATTCAACATCCGCATCCACACGATCGAGCAAACGTTCACCGCCAAGCTCCGCCAGTTTGCTATCGAAGTCTTTTCCAGACTGGCAGAAAAACTCGTAAGAGGTATCTCCGAGACCAAAAACAGCAAAGGCGGTGTTTTCAAGCTTCGGCGCTTTTTTAGAGAACAGGAACTTATGCAGCGCCACCGCTTCTTCCGCTGGTTCACCTTCCCCCTGAGTCGATGCCACCACAACCAGCAATTTTTCGTTAGCGATTTGTTTGAACTTATAGTCGCCGGCATTGATCAGGGTGACATTGAGTTTCGCGGCGAGCAGATCGTCGCGCAGAGCTTCCGCCACACGGCGGGCATTGCCGGTCTGTGAAGCGGAAATAAGCGTGATCCCCGGAACGTCAGCGACAGGCGCAGGTGAAGCAACATTTGCGCCCGGCTGCTGATTCAGCACGCCCCAGAAATAGCCAGAAACCCACGCAAGCTGCGAGGGCGAGAGATCGTTCGTGGCCGCCTGAAGGCGTGCCAGTTGCTCCGGGTTTAGCGGAAGCAAAGCAGAAGGTGGGGCCTGTGTCGTCATGCGTTGTCATGTTCCAGTAAGCAAAGCGGATTTCAGCAATAAAACCCAAACTGAAGATAAGGTTAACGGTGGTGATAGTCACAACTAAAGAAGTGATGGAAATAACAAATAACCAAATGGACTAACTTGTTTTAGCTATAGTTATTAACAGCAAAAACGATTATCTAATCACATGAAATTAAAGAAAATAAAAAAGTTAACATCGATAAATAGCGCAATCAGGTGCTGAACGCCGTTTTAGTTAATGATAAAAAACGTACTTTCCGGTACCCTACGGCGGTTTTTCGTATCATTGAGAGCTAATCATGACCACCACCCTGTTTAAAGATTTCACCTTCGAAGCCGCCCACCGCCTGCCGCATGTACCGGAAGGACATAAATGTGGCCGCCTGCATGGTCACTCATTTATGGTGCGTCTTGAAATTACCGGTGAAGTCGATCCGCATACCGGTTGGATCATGGATTTTTCTGAGCTGAAAGCAGCGTTTAAGCCGACATACGATCGCCTGGATCACTACTACCTGAACGATATTCCGGGTCTGTCCAATCCTACCAGCGAAGTGCTGGCAAAATGGATTTGGGATGAGGTAAAACCTGTCGTCCCTCTGCTGAGCGCAGTGATGGTGAAAGAGACCTGCACGGCGGGTTGCGTCTATCGCGGCGAGTGATTCAAGACACTTGCCGGAAGGCGACGCATATTGTCTTACCCGGCCTACGAATGCGCACTATGTAGTGCCGGATAAAGACAATATATCTAGGCAATATTCAAATACTTGTGCGTTTGCATCGACAAACGCCAGTTGCGTGCAATACAGGTATCAATACACAGGCGCGTGGCATCTTCCTTCTGACTGATTGGCTGTAAGGCAATGATTCGCGGTTTATCATCAGTCAACGTTGCCAACAGTTCATCCAACGCTTCAATATCGCGAACACGGCCAACCGGGTGCTTGATTTCATTGGCACGTTCCAGCGCCTGTGACAGCACGTCGTAGCCACCGCGCATATTCACCTTCGGCGATACTGTCACCCAGGTATTCGGCGTGCAGCGCACTTCATGTGTGCCACTGGTCTCAATCTGGCAACTGAAACCGTTCTTTTCCAGCAAATCAGTAAGTGGCATCAGGTCATGGATACAAGGTTCACCGCCGGTAATCACCACATGACGGGCGGTATAGCCCTGACGCTGAATCACCGTCAGCAGATCTTCGCTGCTTGCCGCCCCCCACTTGTCACTTTCTTTAGTTTTCGCAAGGATGCTGTATAAGGAGACTTCCCGATCCTCAAGCTTATCCCAGGTGTGTTTGGTATCGCACCAGGCACAGCCAACCGGGCATCCCTGTAAACGAATGAAAATGGCGGGGACGCCGGTAAAGTAACCCTCACCTTGCAGGGTCTGGAACATCTCGTTAATCGGGTACTGCATAGTCTTCTCAATATGGGGATAAACGATAATTATCGCAGATCCCCACCAAAGTATCATGCCCGATCGTTGCTTTACGACGCGATTGCCGTGACAAAGCGTGCCGTTATTTGCTGTGGACGGGTGATAGCGCCCCCCACCACCACGGTGTATGCGCCCAATGCCAGGCATTGTGCGGCCCGTTCAGGGGTATCGACATTCCCCTCCGCCACCACCGGCAGAGTAACCGCAGCCAGCACCTCACGTAAAAAACCACAGTCATTATCCGCAAGCACATGCCCGACAGTCTCTGCCGTATAGCCATAAAGAGTTGTACCCACGCAGTCAAAACCCAGTCGTTCGGCAGTGACGGCTTCGTCGACGTTGGAGATATCCGCCATCAACAACACGGATGGGTAGCGTGCGCGGAGCTGCACAACCAGCTCTTCCAGCGTTTGCCCACCGGGACGTGGGCGCGCAGTTGCATCAAGGGCGATAATCTCTGGCTCAACGGTCATCAACTCATCCACCTCCTGCATGGTAGCGGTGATAAACACTTCGCTCCCCGGGTAATCGCGTTTGATGATCCCAATGATCGGCAGTGCGACGCTCTCTTTAATGGCGCGTATGTCCGCTACACTGTTTGCACGAATACCAGCCGCCCCACCCTGCGCTGCCGCCAGCGCCATACGTGACATGATAAACGGGCTGTGCAGAGGTTCATTTTCCAGCGCCTGGCAGGAGACAATTAACTTACCTTTCAGCGAATCCAATACAGTTTTCATTACGATAAGATCTCTTCAACTTCATTTTTGATAATGGTGACATGCGGGCCATAGATCACCTGAACACCATTGCCACGAATAATCACACCACGCGCCCCGGTTGCTTTCAGCGCCGCTTCATTAACTTTGCTGCCATCTTTCACCGTCACGCGTAAACGCGTAGCACAACAATCCACCTCTTCCAGATTCTCTTTGCCCCCAAGTCCGGCGACCACGGCTGCTGCTCGTTCAATTTGAGGCAGTGTGTTTTCTACGGATGTTGCGTTCTCGCGGCCCGGCGTCAGCCAGCCAAAGCGATTTATCAAATAGCGGAAGGTGAAGTAATACAGGAAGAACCACGGCACACCCACCATAGGCACGTACATCCAGTTGGTTTTCGCTTCGCCCTGCAACACACCAAAGAGGATGAAATCGATGAGTCCACCCGAGAAGGTTTGACCGATGGTGATATGTAAAATATGAGCAATCATAAACGCCAGTCCATCGAAGAAGGCGTGAATGACATATAAGACAGGAGCCACAAACAGGAAGGAGAACTCAATCGGCTCAGTGATGCCGGTCAGGAAAGAGGTCAAGGCGGCTGACAGCAGCAGACCGGCGACAACTTTTTTGTTCTCTGACTTAGCGGTGTGATACATCGCCAGACATGCTCCGAGCAGGCCGAACATCATGGTGATGAAGCGCCCGGACATAAAGCGTGAGGTACCCACATAGAACTGCTGGGTGTTCGGATCGGCAAGCTGAGCAAAGAAAATACGCTGCGTGCCTTCGACCAGTTGGCCGTTAACGATTTCACTGCCACCGAGCGCCGTCGTCCAGAACGGCAGATAAAAGATATGATGCAAGCCCAATGGGCCAAGCATACGCAGAATAAAGCCGTACAGCAGCGTACCCAGGTAACCTGTTGCATCCACAAGGCCACCCAGTCCAAAAATAAGTTTCTGGAAATGAGGCCAGACGACCGTCATAGCTGCACCCACGGCAATCGCCGCGAGCGAGCTAATAATCGGCACAAAGCGCGAGCCGCTAAAGAAACCCAGAAACTGTGGTAGCGAGACTTTATTAAAGCGACTGTGCAGCGCGCAAGTGACCAGACCAATCACCACACCACCAAATACTCCCGTTTCCAGCGTCTGGATACCAAGCGTCATCCCCTGACCAACAGCCCCCGGGTTTTCATGCGCCAGCGTCCCGTTCAGGATCAGCAAGGCGTTGATGGTGGCATTCATCACCAGAAACGCCAACAGCGCTGCAAGCCCCGCCGTGCCTTTATCCGTTTTCGCCAGGCCTACCGCCACCCCAACGGCAAAGAGCACCGACAGGTTGGCAAACACAATGGAACCCGCGCTGGTCATGATAGTGAAGATAGCCTGCAACCAGTCGACATCTAAAAACGGATAGGCCGTCAGCGTATTAGGGTTCGATAATGCACCACCAATGCCCAACAGCAGTCCCGCAGCGGGCAAGATCGCAATCGGCAGCATGAACGATTTACCGAACCGCTGCGCCTTTTCAAACCACGCCCCAGAGGAAGCGCCGCTAAACATTTTCATCATTTTTCATTTCTCCTGATTGTTGATGAAAATTTTTACCATAATTAATTTAATAAATGAAAATTACCATCAAAAACCAGGAAGTCGATCATACTTTTTTAAAATGTCTGGCATCTCTCCCCAGCTTTCCGCCACACTATCGACAGAGAAACGTATTAAGGATTTTGCATGTCAGAAAATGAAAACCTGCTGCTGAGATTGCGCCAGGGTGTAGACGGATATAGCCGGACACAACAGAAGCTGGGTGAGTTTGTGCTGAGCGATCCGGCGAAAGTTGTCTATCTGACGATTACCGAGCTGGCTCGCGAAAGCGACACCAGCGAGGCAAGCGTCACGCGCCTGTGCCGCACGCTGGGATGTAAGGGATATAACGAATTTAAGATGGCGCTGGCACTTGATCTCCAGCACGGACAGCCCGTAGAACACAGCGGCGATGAGATTGACAACGTGGTCAATGAATCCGTTCAGGCGTTGCAGGACACAGCAAAATTACTCGACAGAACATTACTGGAAGCAGCAGCCCTCGCACTGCACCAGGCGCAGTCGGTACAGATTTATGGCGTGGCGGCCAGTGCGATTCTGGGGGAATATCTACATTATAAACTTTTGCGCCTTGGCAAGCCCGCACAACTGTTCAGCGACATGCATCGTGCCGCCATGAATGCCACAACGCTTTCCAAAAACTCGCTGGTGGTGGCAATTTCCAGTTCAGGTTCCACTCGCGATCTGCTGCATGTGGTTAAACTTGCGCGTACACACGGCGTCCCTGTACTGTCGCTGAGCAATACGCCGCGCAGTCCGCTGGCTTCTCTGAGTGATATCCAACTGGTTGCAGCCAAACCCGAAGGACCGCTGAGCGCCGGGGCGCTGAATGCAAAAGTGGGCGTAATGCTATTAATTGAATTGCTCACCACATCACTTATTGCGTTGGATAAACAGTACAGCGATGTCAGTCAGCAAACCGCCAGTGCGACTCTGCCACTGCTACTTTAAAGACATAAAAAAACCCGCCGAAGCGGGTTTTACGTTAAGAGCTAAAGAACAGGATTAAGCCTGGCCTTTGATCTCTTTACGACCGTTGTACGGCGCTTGCTCACCCAGAGCTTCTTCGATACGAATCAGCTGGTTGTATTTAGCAACGCGGTCAGAACGGCTCATAGAACCGGTTTTGATCTGGCCTGCAGCGGTACCAACAGCCAGGTCAGCGATGGTAGCGTCTTCAGTTTCGCCAGAACGGTGAGAGATGACAGCAGTGTAGCCAGCGTCTTTCGCCATTTTGATCGCAGCCAGAGTTTCGGTCAGAGAACCGATCTGGTTGAATTTGATCAGGATGGAGTTAACGATGCCTTTTTCGATGCCTTCTTTCAGGATCTTGGTGTTAGTTACGAACAGATCGTCACCAACCAGCTGGATTTTGTCGCCCAGAACTTTGGTCTGGTATGCGAAACCGTCCCAGTCAGACTCGTCCAGACCATCTTCGATGGACACGATCGGGTACTGTTTGGTCAGTTCTTCCAGGAAGTGAGTGAATTCTTCGGAGGTGAATGCTTTGTTGCCTTCGCCAGCCAGAACGTATTTACCGTCTTTGTAGAATTCAGATGCTGCGCAGTCCATCGCCAGGGTGATGTCTTTACCCAGCTCGTAACCAGCGGCTTTAACAGCTTCAGCGATTACAGCCAGAGCTTCAGCGTTGGAACCCAGGTTCGGCGCGTAGCCGCCTTCGTCGCCAACTGCAGTGTTCATGCCTTTCGCTTTCAGAACTTTAGCCAGGTTGTGGAACACTTCAGAGCCCATACGTACGGCTTCTTTCAGAGTTTTTGCGCCAACCGGCTGAATCATGAATTCCTGGATGTCGACGTTGTTGTCAGCGTGCTCACCACCGTTGATGATGTTCATCATCGGAACCGGCATGGAGTATTTGCCCGGAGTACCGTTCAGTTCAGCGATATGTGCATACAGCGGCAGGCCTTTAGCAGCAGCTGCTGCTTTGGCGTTAGCCAGGGACACAGCCAGGATGGCGTTTGCACCGAAGTTAGATTTGTTTTCAGTACCGTCCAGATCGATCATGATCTTGTCGATGCCAGCCTGATCTTTAGCATCTTTACCCAGCAGAGCCTGAGCAATCGGGCCGTTAACCGCTGCAACAGCTTTGGTTACGCCTTTACCCATGAAACGGGATTTGTCGCCATCGCGCAGTTCCAGTGCTTCGCGGGAACCAGTAGAAGCACCTGACGGAGCTGCTGCCATACCAACGAAACCACCTTCCAGGTGTACTTCGGCTTCAACAGTCGGGTTACCACGGGAGTCGATGATTTCACGACCGATGATTTTAACGATTTTGGACATTAGATTTTCCTCAGTACAAGTTAAACTAAAACTCCAGACAAACAATGCACCCGTGTGGGTGCATTGCCGTTCTAACTTTTCTACTTCTTACTTCGCCTGACGCTTCTGATGTTCACTAGCGGCTTTCACAAAGCCTGCGAACAGCGGGTGTCCATCACGCGGCGTGGAAGTAAATTCCGGGTGGAACTGGCAGGCCACGAACCACGGATGATTCGGTACCTCAATGATCTCGACCAACTGATCATCACCGGAACGGCCTGCAACACGCAGACCCGCAGCTTCAATTTGTTTCAACAGCATATTGTTGACTTCGTAGCGGTGACGATGGCGTTCAACAATTGTCGGCGTGCCGTACAGTTGACGTACCAGACTCTCGTCGTCCAACTGACACTGCTGCGCGCCAAGGCGCATAGTGCCCCCCAGATCGCTCTTCTCGGAACGGACCTCGACGTTGCCGTCTTCATCACGCCATTCGGTAATCAGGGCCACCACCGGGTACTTACAGTCTGGCACAAATTCCGTAGAGTTGGCGTTGTCCATCCCCGCTACGTTACGTGCAAACTCAATCAACGCAACCTGCATACCCAGGCAAATTCCCAGATAAGGAATATTGTTCTCACGCGCAAAGCGCGCTGTCGCGATTTTACCTTCAACACCACGGTAGCCGAAGCCGCCAGGGATCAGGATTGCATCGAGACCTTTCAGGATCTCAACACCACGTGTTTCGACATCCTGCGAATCAATCAGCTTGATGTTAACGGTGACACGATTCTTCAAACCACCGTGCTTCAGCGCTTCGATCACTGACTTATAGGCATCCGGCAGTTCAATATACTTGCCAACCATACCGATAGTCACTTCACCTGCCGGATTAGCTTCTTCGTAGATAACCTGTTCCCATTCTGACAGATTTGCTTCCGGACAGTTCAAGCTGAATCGTTTACAAATATAATCGTCCAGCCCCTGAGATTTCAACAGGCCTGGAATTTTATAAATAGAATCGACATCTTTCATTGAAATAACGGCTTTTTCTGGCACATTACAGAACAATGCAATTTTTGCACGTTCGTTGGCCGGAACCGCGCGATCTGAACGACAGATCAGAATATCTGGCTGAATACCGATGGAAAGCAGTTCTTTTACGGAGTGCTGAGTCGGTTTAGTTTTGACTTCACCTGCCGCCGCCAAATAAGGAACCAGGGTCAGGTGCATGAACAGCGCGTGCTCACGACCAATATCCACCGCCAACTGACGAATCGCTTCCAGGAACGGCAGAGATTCGATATCACCGACCGTACCACCGATTTCAACCAGCACCACATCATGACCTTCGCCACCGGCAAGGACGCGCTCTTTAATCGCGTTAGTGATGTGTGGAATAACCTGTACGGTTGCGCCCAGATAGTCGCCACGGCGCTCTTTGCGCAGGACATCGGAGTAGATACGCCCGGTAGTGAAGTTATTGCGGCGAGTCATTTTGGTACGAATGAAACGCTCGTAGTGACCCAGGTCCAGGTCGGTTTCAGCGCCGTCTTCAGTAACGAACACTTCCCCGTGTTGGATTGGACTCATAGTACCTGGATCAACGTTGATATACGGATCCAGTTTCATCATGGTCACGTTGAGGCCACGTGCCTCAAGAATGGCTGCCAGGGAGGCTGCGGCAATGCCTTTACCCAGAGAGGATACGACCCCGCCGGTCACAAAAATATAGTTCGTTGTCATGCTGGACCTGAGAAGTTAGGGTGAAACGATGGAATAACCAAGACGGGAAAGTAGTATACCCGAACATGACGAGCGCCACAAACTTTCATTATTCCTCCTCTTCACCAGGCTCACATTAACATCGGGAGTGAGAAAATAGCCCCTTTGGGGTAAATGTTTTTGACGTAAATCAATCGCTTGTTATTTAAAAAATCACACAAATCGCCCTTGACCGACGAAATCCTTTAGAGATCAATTTCCTGGCGTTTTACCTGTTGCCAGACTTCTTCCATAGTTTCCAGATCAACTCCAGTCATTTCCAGACCTCGTTCAGCAACAATTCGTTCAACTTCACGAAAACGTCGTTCAAATTTCTCGTTGGCTTTTTGTAATGCAGTCTCTGCTTTAGTGCCTAAATGACGCGCCATATTGACCGTCGCAAACAGCAAATCCCCCATTTCCTCCTCCAGTTTAGCCTGGTCGACAACGGCCTGCTTCGCTTCGAACATCACTTCGTCGATCTCTTCGTAAACCTTATCGACAACCGGTCCTAGCGTCTTCCAGTCGAAACCAACATTTGAGCAACGTTTCTGGATTTTTTGCGCGCGCATTAATGCTGGTAAGCTGCGAGGAATATCATCAAGCGCGGAATGCTGCGCTTTCTCTGCACGCTCTTCGCTTTTTATTTGCTCCCAGCGGGTTAGTACCTCTGTACTGTTGCTGGCAGAAACATCGGCAAATACATGCGGATGACGACGCTCGAGCTTATCGCTGATAGCAGCACAGATATCATCAAAATTGAAACGTCCTTCTTCCTGCGCCATTTGGGCGTAAAACACCACCTGAAACAGCAGATCGCCCAGTTCTCCGCGCAGATCGTCGAAGTCTTCACGCGCAATGGCATCGAGAACTTCATAAGTTTCTTCGAGAGTGTAAGGGGCAATAGTGGCGAAAGTCTGCTCTTTATCCCACGGACAGCCGTTTTCCGGGTCGCGCAGGCGCTGCATAATACCGAGCAGTCGGTCGATTTGATTCATGTGAAGATCCTGAAAACGATTCAATAGACAGGCCGGATAAGACTTACGTCGCCATCCGGCGCTTTCATGATGCCTGATGGTGACGCCATTGCGTCTTATCAGGCCTACGAAGAAAAATTATCCACCGTGTAAACGACGCGCGTCGATCACATCGGGTACCTGATTGAGCTTGCCGAGTACGCGCCCGAGCACCTGCAGGTTATAAATTTCGATGGTCATATCGATAGTGGCAAGCTGCTGTTTAGTATCACTACGGCTGGCAACACCCAGCACGTTCACCTTCTCGTTAGCCAGAATGGTAGTGATATCGCGCAATAAGCCGCTACGATCGTTGGCCTGAACACGGACAACCAGCGAATACCCGGCAGAATAACTCTCGCCCCACACCGCGTCGACAATTCGTTCCGGCGCATGTGAGCGCAGCTCCACCAGTTGTTCGCAATCGGCCCGGTGTACGGAAATACCACGCCCCTGGGTGATAAATCCAACGATCTCATCGCCAGGGATCGGCTGGCAGCAGCGAGCGATGTGATGCATCAGGTTTCCAACCCCTTCAACCACGACGCGACCATCATCTTTACGACGGCTTTGCGGCGCATGCGTTTTCTGCTGAAGCTGTTTCAGCGCCGCCGCATCTTGTTCGGCTGCACTCGGCTTATTAAACTGCGATTGCAGGAAGTTCACCATCTGGTTGAGGCGGATATCTCCCCCACCAATCGCAGCCAGCAGTTCCTCAAGTTCGTTGAAGTTGTAACGCGGAAGCAGGTGTTTTTCAGCCTCTTTCAGACTAATGCCCAAATGCGCCAGCTCGTCATCGAGGATCTGTCTTCCGGCCAGAATATTCTTGTCCCTGTCTTGTTTACGGAACCAGGCATGAATTTTCGAGCGGCCACGACTGGTAGTCACATAACCCAGGTTAGGGTTCAGCCAGTCACGACTTGGGTTTGGCTGCTTCTGGGTGATAATTTCAATTTGATCACCCATTTGTAGCTGGTAGGTAAACGGCACGATGCGTCCACCAATTTTGGCACCAATACAACGGTGTCCCACATCACTGTGAATGTGATAGGCAAAATCAAGCGGCGTGGAGCCAGCGGGTAAGTCCACGACATCGCCTTTTGGCGTAAAGACATAAACCCGATCGTCAAAGACCTGGCTGCGCACTTCGTCCAGCATTTCGCCGGAATCCGCCATCTCTTCCTGCCAGGCGATCAGCTTACGTAGCCACGCAATCCGATCTTCATGACCGGAGCGAGCCGCACCTGACGCGGTGCCCTCTTTGTACTTCCAGTGCGCTGCGACGCCCAGCTCCGCATCTTCGTGCATCTGTTTAGTACGGATCTGGATTTCAATGGTTTTACCGCCTGGCCCCAGCACAACCGTATGGATTGACTGGTAACCGTTAGGTTTCGGATTCGCGACGTAGTCATCAAACTCATCAGGCAGATGGCGATAGTGGGTATGAACAATCCCGAGCGCGGCATAGCAGTCCTGCAGACGTTCCGCCACGATACGCACGGCGCGCACATCGAACAATTCATCAAAAGCCAACTGCTTTTTCTGCATTTTGCGCCAGATGCTGTAAATATGTTTCGGGCGACCGTACACTTCCGCTTTAACGCCTTCAATTTTCATTTCAGAGCGCAAATGTCCGACGAACTCATCAATGTAGTGTTCGCGATCGATGCGGCGCTCATGCAGCAATTTGGCAATGCGCTTGTATTCTTCCGGATGCAGATAGCGGAAGCAGTAATCTTCCAGCTCCCATTTTAACTGCCCGATCCCTAAACGGTTGGCCAGCGGAGCATAGATATTGGTGCACTCTTTTGCCGCCAGTACACGTTCATCTTCCGGTGCGTCTTTCACTTCACGCAGGTGCGCAATACGTTCTGCCAGTTTGATGACCACACAGCGGAAGTCGTCCACCATTGCCAACAACATGCGACGGACGTTATCGACCTGTTCTGATGAGACTGAGTCGGTATGCGTTGCTTTAAGCTGGCGGATCGCCGCCATATCGCGTACACCGTGGATAAGATTGACGATAGACGTGCCTACGCTTTCACGCAGAGTATCTTCGCTAACCACGCTGGCATCCGCCAGAGGAAACAGCATTGCAGCCCGCAGTGTGTCGATATCCATACTCAACATAGAGAGTATTTCCACCATTTCCACACCACGCCACAGCAACAGATCCGCATCCGGATGCCCCTGTGTTTGCTGCAGGCAGTACGCCCAGGTTTCGGCTAAGCGTTCACACGACTGCTGGCTGGAGATCCCGAGACTCGCGATCCATTTCTTTGGATCAAACTCACCAGCTTTATTTATATGTGCACTTCTTACCGCAACCATCGTCCTCTCCTTAAGGGGCCAGGCCTGTCGAAGTCGACAAGCCATACCCACTGTCTTTCAGGCTGCATTTTTGTTGGCTTCTGACAGACTCAATGCAACCCGAAATTCATCGGGTAAAATATTTATTACAAACGCTCAAACAGGACCATTGATTCCAGATGTCCAGTGTGCGGGAACATATCGAGCATCGCCAGTCGTTGAATGGCATATCCCGCGTTAAGTAACGCTTCGCTGTCACGAGCCAGCGTAGCAGGATTACAGGATACATAAACAACGCGACCAGGTTTTAATTTTATAATATGTTGCATCACGCCTGCAGCCCCCGCACGCGCAGGATCGAGAAGGACTTTATCGAACCCATTTTTCGCCCACGGCTGCCTGGTGACATCTTCCTCAAGGTTTTCATGAAAGAATGTCACATTGTGTAATCCATTATTCAGTGCATTTTCCCGGCCTTTTTCCACCAGCGCAGGCACACCTTCAACCCCCACCACACTTGCAGCTCGTGCTGCCAGCGGCAGCGTAAAATTCCCCATACCGCAGAACAGATCGAGCACGCGATCCTCAGGCTGCACATCCAGCCATTCCAGTGCCCGGGCCACCATTTGTTGGTTCACCCCTTCATTGACCTGGATAAAATCACGCGGGCTGAAGGTTAAACGTAGTCCATTTGAGTCGTACCAGGGCGATTCCCCTGAGATTGATTCAAGTATCTCGCTTTGTGGAGCCAGAAACAAAGACAGTCCCTGGGAATGCGAAAAGCATTCCAGTTTTTCTTTATCGGCTGCACTTAGTGGTGCCGTATGCCGCAAAATCATCAGGGTGCCGTTACCCGCCTGCACCAGTTCAACATGACCAAGATGCCGAAGCCCTTGCAAACTCTCCAGGCACGCCCTGATGTCGGGCAGCAGCGCCTCAAGTTGGGGCACCAAAACAGGGCATTGCTTCACATCGATAATGTCGCTGGAGCCGGATTGACGAAATCCCATCTGCAACTGCTGTTCTTTGGGTCGATAGTTCAGACTTAAACGCGCCCGACGACGATAACCCCACGGAGTGCCAGAAATGACTTCTGAAACCTCACATTTCATCAAACGTGACAGCGCCGCACTTTTACTTCGCTGCTGCAGATGAATGCTTGCATGCTGCTGCTGGCAGCCGCCACACACACCGAAATGTGGGCAACGTGGCACTTCACGATCCAAACTGTCGTTTAAGCGACGTTTGACTTGCGCTCGGGCAAACTGTTTTTTATCTTCGGTTATTACGACCTCGGCGCTTTCCTGGGGCAATAATTCCGGTATAAACAGGGCCTTCCCGTTATGGCGAGCTACGCCCTGACCAAAAGGATCGAGGTCATTGACAGTAACGGTTATGATCTGACGCGTCGTCACGCGTCGCTTTGCAGAGTAGAATTGCGCCATCGACGAGATATTTCTCTATTTAACAGTGTGACCCTAATTGTCCCATAACGGAACTCCATGACCAACTACAGCCTGCGCGCTCGCATGATGATTCTGATCCTGGCCCCGACCGTCCTGATTGGTTTGCTGCTAAGTATCTTTTTTGTTGTGCACCGCTATAACGACTTGCAGCGTCAACTGGAAGACGCGGGTGCCAGCATCATTGAGCCACTTGCTGTCTCCAGCGAATATGGCATGAACTTGCAAAATCGGGAATCCATCGGCCAGCTTATCAGCGTGCTGCACCGCCGCCATTCCGATATCGTGCGGGCAATTTCTGTCTATGACGAAAATAACCGATTGTTCGTCACATCAAACTTTCATCTCGATCCATCGGAAATGCAGCTTGCTACCGGCGAGCCGTTTCCCCGCAAGCTGAGCGTTACCCGGCTCGGGGATATCATGATCCTGCGTACCCCTATTATATCGGAAAGCTATTCTCCGGATGAATCTGCCATTAGCGATGCGAAAAATACGAAAAACATGCTGGGATACGTGGCACTTGAGTTAGACCTCAAATCAGTGCGGCTACAACAGTACAAAGAGATCTTCATCTCCAGCGTTATGATGCTGTTTTGTATTGGTATTGCGTTAATTTTCGGCTGGCGTCTGATGCGTGACGTCACCGGGCCTATCCGCAACATGGTGAATACCGTCGACCGTATACGAAGAGGGCAACTCGACAGCCGGGTAGAAGGATTTATGTTGGGTGAGCTGGATATGCTGAAGAATGGCATCAACTCAATGGCGATGTCTCTCGCCGCCTATCATGAAGAGATGCAGCACAACATTGATCAGGCCACCTCCGACCTACGTGAAACACTGGAGCAGATGGAGATTCAGAACGTCGAACTGGATCTGGCGAAGAAGCGCGCCCAGGAAGCTGCGCGCATTAAATCTGAGTTTCTGGCAAACATGTCGCATGAACTGCGTACGCCGCTTAATGGCGTCATTGGTTTTACACGCCTGACGTTAAAAACTGAGTTAAACACCACGCAACGGGATCACCTGAATACGATTGAGCGCTCTGCCAACAATCTGTTGGCTATCATCAATGACGTTCTCGACTTCTCCAAACTGGAAGCAGGTAAGCTGATCCTGGAAAGTATCCCCTTTCCTCTGCGCAGTACGCTGGATGATGTCGTAACACTTCTGGCACACTCATCCCATGATAAAGGGCTTGAGCTGACGCTTAATATTAAGAATGATGTGCCAGACAATGTAATCGGCGATCCGCTGCGCTTACAGCAGGTCATTACCAATCTGGTCGGGAATGCCATCAAATTTACCGAGAGCGGTAATATCGACATTCTGGTCGAGAAACGCTCCCTCAGTAATACCAAGGTACAAATCGAAGTACAAATCCGCGATACCGGCATTGGTATTCCGGAACGAGATCAGTCCCGTCTGTTCCAGGCCTTCCGCCAGGCGGATGCCAGTATTTCACGACGCCACGGTGGCACCGGGCTGGGGCTGGTGATTACACAAAAACTGGTTAACGAAATGGGTGGGGATATTTCGTTCCATAGCCAGCCGAATCGCGGCTCCACTTTCTGGTTTCATATCAGTCTCGATCTCAATCCTAACGTTCTCAGTGAACGCTCACCAACCCGTTGCCTGGTCGGTAAACGGCTGGCCTACGTTGAACCCAATGCCACTGCAGCACAATGCACATTGGATATATTAAGTGAAACACCGCTGGAGGTGATTTACAGCCCGTCATTCTCCGCGCTGCCAGCGGATCATTACGATATTTTGCTACTCGGCGTACCCGTTACTTTCCGTGAACCGCTCACCATGCAGCATGAGCGACTGGCAAGCGCTGCAGCGATGTCAGATTTCCTGTTACTGGCGCTTCCTTGCCATGCGCAAATTAACGCGGAGAAATTAAAACAAGGCGGCGCTGCGGCGTGTCTGTTAAAACCACTTACCTCAACCCGCTTGCTGCCTGCACTCACGGAGTATTGTCATCTGAATCAAAGCGCAGAGCTGCTGCTGATGGATGAGAGTAAAATTGCCATGACCGTCATGGCTGTGGATGACAATCCGGCGAACCTCAAACTGATCGGCGCATTGCTGGAAGATAAGGTGCAGCACGTCGAACTGTGTGACAGCGGACATCAGGCAGTAGATCGCGCCAAGCAGATGCAGTTTGATCTGATTCTGATGGATATTCAGATGCCGGATATGGACGGTATACGCGCTTGTGAACTGATCCATCAACTTCCTCATCAGCAACAGACGCCAGTTATTGCCGTAACGGCACACGCCATGGCCGGTCAAAAAGAGAAGCTACTCAGTGCCGGAATGAACGATTATCTGGCGAAGCCAATCGAAGAAGATAAGCTGCATAATCTGCTGTTACGCTACAAGCCCGGAGCAGTTGCGTTGACCCGGGCGATTGCCGTTGAACCCCTTGAGCCAGTCGTCAACCCGAACACCACGCTCGACTGGCAACTGGCATTAAGACAAGCCGCAGGGAAAAACGATCTGGCGCGCGATATGCTGCAAATGCTGATCGATTTCCTGCCTGAGGTTCGTAACAAAATTGAAGAACAACTGGTAGGTGAAAATCCCGAAGGCCTGGTGGATTTGATTCACAAACTGCACGGCAGCTGCGGCTATAGCGGCGTTCCCCGTATGAAGAATCTGTGCCAGCTCATTGAGCAGCAGTTGCGCAGTGGCACCAAAGAAGAAGATCTGGAACCTGAATTTTTAGAGCTTCTTGATGAAATGGATAACGTCGCGCGAGAAGCGAAGAAGATGTTGGGATAACGGTTTAACTACCCGGCGAGCTTAGTGCCGCCGGGTAAATCGCCGGATAGCGGCGTAAACACCTTATCCGGCCCAATAATTCAACGTAATTGTTGCCCTACTTTAAGCGTTGCAGCCACATTTCGCGCCGTCATCCGTACATTTTCGCTCGCATTATCCAGCGCCTCGTCCAGCGTACAAATGGTAAAAATCACGCTAAAAACAGCATCGATACCATGCTCATGCACCACACCAACATCCGGTGTCAGACTACCCGCAATACCAATGACGGGCTTATTGTAACGCTTTGCAACGTTTGCCACACCGACCGGCACTTTGCCATGAATCGTCTGGCTGTCGATACGCCCTTCGCCGGTCACCACTAAATCCGCATCTGCGACGCAGTCATCAAGGTGTAACGCATCGGTTACGATCTCTATGCCACAACGTAACTGAGCGCCACAAAACGCATACAGCGCAGCCCCCATGCCACCGGCAGCACCGCCGCCAGCCAGCTCGAACACCTCAACATTCAGATCGCGGTCAATCAAATGCGCATAGTGCGTTAGCGCCTGATCCAAACGCGCAATCACTTCGGGTGTAGCCCCTTTTTGCGGACCAAATACCGCAGAGGCCCCCTCTTTACCAGTAAGCGGGTTGGTCACATCACATGCCACTTCGATGCGACACTCGGCAAGACGTGCGTCTAACTGAGAGATATCAATCCTGGCGAGCGCTTCCAGGCCCATACCGCCCTGTGCAATGTCGTTATTCTGCTCATCCAGTAATCTTGCCCCCAGGGCCTGTACCATACCGGCACCACCATCGTTTGTTGCACTACCACCAATCCCGATGATGATATGCTCAACCCCCGCATCCAGCGCATGACGTATCAGCTCTCCGGTACCCCAGGAGGTCGTTTTTAGCGGGTTACGTGAACCCGGTGGCACCAGCTCCAGTCCACTGGCTGCTGCCATCTCAATAAACGCGGAACGTGCATCCCCCGATAAGCCATAAAATGCCTGAACATTGCTTCCCAGAGGACCAGTAACATCAACATGAACAAGGCGACCTGCCGTTGCAGCAACCATTGCTTCAACCGTTCCCTCGCCACCATCAGCAAGCGGGATTTTTACGTAATCAGCATCAGGCCAAATTTCACGAAACCCCTGCTCAATGGCAGTTGCCACCTCAAGCGCACTCAAACTTTCCTTATAGGAGTCCGGTGCGATCACTATTTTCATAAAGCATCCTTACGCATGTTGACGGTGTTAAGCATACAACAGGAGAAGTGCCGGTTCCTGTCAGAACCGGCATAACGCTTAGCGCACCATGCATGGGCGTTTATTATCAAAGGTCCAGTTCGGGATCAGATACTGCATTCCCATCGCATCGTCACGCGCCCCCAGTCCATGTTTCTGGTACAGTTCGTGCGCTTTCATTACTTGATCCATATCGAGTTCCACGCCCAGCCCCGGTTTCGCAGGTACCTGCACCATGCCACCTTTAATTTCAAACGGCTCTTTGGTCAGACGCTGGTTGCCTTCCTGCCAGATCCAGTGAGTGTCGATAGCCGTAATTTTACCCGGTGCCGCCGCTGCTACATGGGTAAACATCGCCAGCGAAATATCAAAGTGGTTATTGGAGTGAGAGCCCCATGTCAGGCCAAACTCATGGCACATCTGCGCCACGCGTACGGAACCCTGCATAGTCCAAAAATGCGGATCCGCCAGCGGAATATCAACGGATTGCAGAGACAGCGTATGCCCCATTTGACGCCAGTCGGTCGCGATCATATTGGTCGCCGTCGGCAGTCCGGTAGCGCGACGGAATTCTGCCATCACTTCACGCCCGGAGAAGCCTTGCTCTGCCCCACACGGATCTTCGGCATAGGCCAGCGAGCCTTTCAGGTATTTACCGATTTTGATCGCTTCATTGAGCGACCAGGCACCGTTTGGATCCAGCGTCACGCGCGCCTGTGGGAAGCGTTTCGCCAACGCAACAATAGATTCAGCCTCTTCTTCCCCTGCCAGCACACCGCCTTTCAGTTTGAAGTCATTGAAACCATATTTTTCATACGCCGCTTCTGCCAGTCTTACCACTGCATCCGGAGTCATCGCCTCTTCATGACGCAGACGATACCAGTCACATTGCTCATCCTGCTGGCTCTGATACGGCAACGGCGTCGCTTTACGGTTGCCAACAAAGAACAGATAACCAAGCATTTCGACTTCGCTACGCTGCTGACCATCGCCCAGCAAAGAGGCCACGTTTACCCCCAGATGCTGACCCAGCAGATCCAGCATTGCTGCTTCGATCCCGGTAACAACGTGAATAGTGGTACGTAGATCGAAGGTCTGCAAACCACGCCCACCGGCATCGCGATCGGCAAATGTATTGCGTACGGCATTCAGCACATTTTTATATTCGCCAAGCGCTTTGCCGACTACCAGCGGGATCGCATCTTCCAGGGTTTTGCGAATTTTCTCGCCACCGGGAATTTCACCGACGCCAGTATGGCCGGAGTTATCTTTGATAATCACAATATTACGCGTGAAGAATGGGGCATGCGCGCCGCTCAGATTCATCAGCATGCTGTCGTGACCCGCAACCGGAATAACCTGCATAGCGGTAACGACTGGGGTAGTAAATTGTGTACTCATCATTGTGTCCTTATTCAAAATCAGTGACGGCCGAAAACGGGACGTTTACGGTCAAAAGTCCATCCGGGGATCAAATACTGCATCGGGCCTGCGTCATTACGCGCGCCACCGGGCAACGCCTTATACGCTTCATGTGCTTTTTGTACCTGATCCCAGTCCAGTTCCACACCCAGTCCGGGGGCGTCCGGAACAGCAATTTTTCCGTTCTTAATTTCCAGTGGATTTTTAGTCAGGCGGCAATCACCCTCCTGCCAGATCCAGTGCGTGTCGATAGCCGTCGGATTGCCCGGTGCAGCAGCACCAACATGGGTAAACATCGCCAGCGATATATCGAAGTGGTTATTCGAGTGGCAACCCCAGGTCAGGCCCCAGTCATCGCACAACTGTGCCACGCGCACCGCGCCAGAAAGCGTCCAGAAGTGCGGATCGGCCAGCGGAATATCCACAGAGTTGAGCATCACTGCATGACCCATTTCACGCCAGTTGGTAGCGATCATATTAGTCGCGACAGGCAGTCCCGTCGCACGACGGAACTCCGCCATCACTTCGCGACCAGAGAACCCTTGTTCCGCACCACATGGGTCTTCCGCGTAGGTCAGAACATCATTCAACCCTTTACACAGCGAGATAGCTTCATCCAGTAGCCAGGCACCGTTGGGATCGACCGTAATACGTGCGTCTGGGAAGCGTTTTTTCAGCGCACGTGCGGTTTCAATTTCCTGCTCACCTGGCAGCACACCGCCTTTGAGTTTGAAATCTTTAAAACCGTAGCGATCCTGCGACGCTTCTGCCAGACGTACTACCGCATCGCTGTTCATCGCTTGCTGGTGGCGCAGGTGATACCATTCATGATTACCCGGAGTACTTTCCAGATACGGTAAATCGGTCTTTGTGCGATCACCGACATAGAACAAATAGCCAAGTACGGTCACCGCGTCGCGCTGTTTACCCGGCCCTAACAGTTCGCAGACCGGTACATTGAGCGCTTTGCCCAGCAGATCCAACAGCGCAGCTTCCAGCGCCGCCACCGCGTTGACTCGCAGCTCAAAGGTCCAGGCGCCTTTACCAAAGGTGTCAAAGTCAGCCGCCTGATTTCCTTTATGTACCTGCTGGACCACTTTATTCAGCCGGGCGACCTCCTTGCCCAATACCATCGGGATGGCGTCTACCAGCGTCTGATAAATCACTTCCCCGCCCGGCGCTTCACCGACGCCGGTATTCCCGGCGTTGTCGGTGAGAACGACGATGTTGCGGGTAAAATGTGCGTTGTGCGCGCCGCCAATATTAAGCAGCATGCTGTCATGCCCGGCCACCGGGATGACCTTCATGTCGGTAATTACGGGACTCGATTGTGTTGTCATGATCATTGCCCTGCTACAGGTTTCAGTTCGATACGCTTAATATCGCCCACCAGCACCAGATAGCTCAGTACGGCAATCAGCGCGTGAACACCCACGTAAATCAATGCGCCGTTGAACGAGCCAGTGGTGCCAACGATGTAGCCGATGGCAATCGGCGTCACGATGCCGGAGATGTTACCGAACATATTGAACAGGCCACCGCTCAGGCCGCTGATCTCTTTTGGTGCGGTATCAGCCATCACCGCCCAACCCAGCGCCCCAATACCTTTGCCAAAGAAGGCCAGTGCCATAAAGCCGATGATCATCCATTCAACGTTGACGTAGTTACAGAACACCATCACCATCGATAACAGCATCCCCATAACAATTGGCGTTTTACGGGCGATATTCAGCGAACCAGTACGGCGCATCAGCCAGTCGGAAATAATGCCGCCGAGCACGCCACCAGCGAAGCCGCAAATCGCCGGCACCGAGGCGACAAACCCCGCTTTCAGAATCGACATGCCGCGTGCCTGCACCAAATAAACCGGGAACCAGGTAATGAAAAAGTAGGTCAGGGCGTTAATACAGTACTGACCGATATAGATACCTACCATCATACGAGAGCCAATCAGTTGCTTAATTTGCCCCCACTTCACGCTGAACGGAACCTTGGCTTTGGCTGCGGCCTGATCCATGTTGATCAGCGCGCCACCTGCGGCAATATACTCAAGCTCTTTTTGGTTCACACCAGGATGCTGGTTCGGTTCGTGGATAACCTTCAACCAGATAAAGCTAATCACGATCCCGAGGCCCCCCATAAAGAAGAACACGTGTGACCAACCCACTTCATGAGTCAGCCAGCCCATAATCGGAGCGAAGATAACGGTGGCAAAGTACTGTGCAGAGTTGAAGATAGCGACCGCCGTTCCCCTTTCCTGTGCCGGGAACCAGGCCGCGACGATTCGACTGTTACCGGGGAATGAAGGCGCTTCAGCGAGACCAACCAGGAATCGCAGAGTGAACAGCGCAACGATGATGCCGAAGCCGCTAAAGATGTCGACGAAGCCCTGCAACAGGGTAAACATGGACCAGATAAAGATGGACCAGAAATAGACACGTTTTGAACCGAAGCGGTCGAGCAGCCAGCCGCCTGGGATCTGGCCGATAACATAAGCCCATGAGAAGGCAGAGAAAACATATCCCATGCCAACCGCATCCAGGCCAATGTCTTTGGCCATTTCTGAACCTGCAATCGATAAGGTAGCGCGATCGCCGTAGTTGAAGGATGTGACGATAAACAGCATCACCACTATCCAGTAGCGAGCATTTGTGCGTTTTTCCGCACTGCTCGCTGCCTGACTTAATGAACTCATTGTTGCACTCCTGAATTTTCGTGTTAGCCACGCTCACTCTGAACTGCACAACCGGTAGGGAATCAGAGGTGACGTTTCATATATATGCAGCTTTTTATGAGGTCGTTCGCCTTGCATGCTGCGTTTTTATTTACTGGCATAAGCAGTATAAAAAGCGTCCCGCGCGCTCTCACCGTGCAACAACACAACATTTTGGCAGCGTATCACGTATGTTTGTGGCAAAAGCCCAGGGTACTGGAAGCAACTTCACGGAAATGAAATCCGATGGGTTGAAAAGGAGAATGTCAGGCGTGAAAAGAGAGGAGTGTGAAACAGGTCGCTTGACCCTATGAAAACGCCAGTAAAACCCCTTTCAAATGAAAGGCTTTTACTGGCATTTGCCCGAAGCTAACACGATTCAGTTTTATTAGGATAGAAACGGGTCGTTCTTTTGCTTACTGGCACAGGCAAGGCACCCTCCCGGTAGGGGGAGGGTGAACCTTAAGACAGGAGGGTTCCCCAGTTTTCTACCCAGGGATTGGATTCACTTTCCGGCTCAGGGTGCTCACTGGCATCAATCAGCAGCATCTCACCCACGCGCTGGGCGCTCTGCTCCTGTAGCAAAGCGTCAAACTGTTTTCCGCCATTGCAGAAATTAACGTAGCTACTGTCACCCAGTGCAATCACGCCGTAACGCAGATTTGGCTGGAAACCAAGATTATCTTTAATCCCCTGAAAAAGCGGCACAATGCTGTCGGGAAGATCCCCTTGTCCGGTTGTTGAGGTTACTACCAGCACATATTTTTCCTGATACGCCTGCCAGTCAGTCAGCTCAGGATCTTCAAACACCGTGGCTTTATGACCCTGTGCAGTAAGGATCGCTTCGGCCTCTTCGGCTACCAGCAGCGCGTTTCCGTACATCGTGCCGACAAAAATACCAATTTCCGCCATACCCTTTGTCTCCCTGAATTAAGAATCTATCTGCTCATCCTGACCCGACGGCTCGCTTAACTCAACCCTTTCATTCTCAGGGAGAAGTCCACGCCAGCCAAACTGTGATAACGCCTGCATCCAGACCTCGTCAAGTCCGGCGCGAATAACCAGCGGCTCCCCGGTAAACGGATGAATAAGTTCAAGCTGGCTGGCATGCAGCATTAATCGCTGGCAACCGAAATGCTCTGCAGCACTGCGATTTTGCCGCAAATCTCCATGCTTACTGTCGCCAATTATAGGATGGCGCAAGTGAGCAAGATGGCGTCTGAGTTGATGTTTACGCCCTGTTTGAGGATCAAGCTCCACCAGCCCGTATCGGGTTGTCGGATACCGCCCGGTTGCCACCGGCATTTCAACCGTCGCCAGACCTCGATAATGTGTGACCGCTGGCTGCGGCTCTTTGTCCACGCGGGCAAATTTATCGGCGATTTTGTCCAACTCCTCCACCAGTGGATAATCCAGCACCGCATCATCCATCAGCCAGCCGCGCACAATCGCATGGTAACGTTTCTGGATTTGGTGCTGTTCAAACTGCTGCGACAACAGACGCCCGGCTTCACTGGATAACCCCATCAGCAGAACACCAGATGTCGGTCTGTCGAGGCGATGAACGGTAAAAACATGCTGACCAATCTGGTCGCGCACCGTTTGCATCACCACCACTTTCTCGTCACGGTCGAGCCAACTACGGTGGACCAGCCAGCCAGAAGGTTTATTTACAGCAACCAGCCATTCATCCTGATAGAGTATTTCCAGCATCAGATGTTATCGCTTGTAAACAGCGCATCCAGATCCTGCAATGCCATCAGAATAACCTCACGCTGCGGGTGATCGGCTGCCAGCGCCATTTCGTAATACGGCGAGATGGCAAATGCCTCCGGAAGTGGCTGAGCATTATCCAGCAGGGCATGCATGCGGGGAATCAACACCCATTGCAGCCATTCAACTGGTTCCATGGTATCCATACAAAAAGGCTGCGTGCTGGTAAACAGATGCTCCTCTGGCTCATCCATCCGCCAGTGATTATGTTCACGCAGCAACGCTTCTAGCGCATGTAACTGCTCGCGCACACGGTCATGAGTCGTCATGAAATTAACCTCAATGATGAAAAATCTGGCGCGAAGAATAGCACTTGTGAAAAGGAAATAAAAAAAGGGAGCACTGTAAAAACAGTGCTCCCGGTTCGTTTCGCAGCATTCCAGCTACTTTTAGTGCTCCCTGCTCATCCGTGACAACTTTTCCTGTGGTCTTTCGACCTGTTCGTCCTGAACGTTTGCATCCTGCTCACACCACCCCGATGTGAAAACTTCATCCTGAAGTGTCCCTGGCCATCCTGACCCACCGGCTATCCTGACCGGCTCTCGTTCTCCTTCCTGGAGGTGTCCTTTAACGCATCCAGCGTTTTCCTCTTTGCTTCATCCTGAAGCCTGTCCTTGCAACACCATCCTGGTGTGTCCTGCAGAAGTGTCATCATCCTGATGTTCACTTCGTTGTGCGACTCCTTGTCGACAGAGATAGAATCGCCTGTTTCGCCTTATCTTACAAGACACTTACAGACAACCCCTTAAGCTTTTTTTCATATGAAAGCGGGTAGTAAGATAGTAATACGTTGATTTACATAAAATTAGTGTTAAATGGAACAACTAAACCTTTACTTATTACCTGGCAATCTCCTACAGGGTTTGTAAGAGATCTCTCACACGGTTCAGGGCAAACTGGACTACAGAACAGGCTTAAGTTGAGTGAGAAATTCCGCAAGCGAAGCCGCCAGTACCGTTCTGTTACGGGTACCCAGCGTTTCTTTGCACACTTCTCCAGACAGGTTGCACACGGAAATGACATCAAGTTCATTTTCTTGTGTGGCAATAAAAAGCGTAGGCGATAACTTGAGTCGCTTTTGCGTAACCAGATGGCCGATCAGGTTTTCCTGAACACGCCTGAAGTCATCTTCACTCCAGGTTTGCAGCAATGTCAGCTTTTCATCTGCAAACTGCGCGTGCATATCCCCGGCAAACTGGGTGGTATAAAAAGCATGAATAGCGGGTTGTATCACAATATCAAAGGCGCGTTCAACCGCATTTACGTTGGCGTCTCCCACAAAGGGTTGGGGTTGCCAGTACACCGCATCATTGGTGGAAGAAATAATGCACGGAGAAGGTACGCCGTACAGCTCTTCGCTCAACGGCCAACTGTTATTTTGTTCATGCCATGCGTCGCAATAACGTGTCGTAAAGGCTGTCAACGCCTGCGCAGTCAATTCGTCCACTGATTTCTCTCTTCACAAAAGCCAGGATACACTTGTCGCATAGTGTATCTGGTTTATGACGGTGAAACATGTCTTCTTATGAAAACCATCAGGCGCTTGATGGCCTGACTCTCGGAAAATCAACAGATTACCGGGATAATTACGATGCCAGTCTGTTGCAGGGCGTTCCGCGCAGCCTGAACCGCGACCCGCTGGATTTAAAGGCCGATAACCTGCCTTTTCACGGTGCCGATATCTGGACGCTGTATGAACTGTCCTGGCTGAATGCTAACGGCTTGCCGCAGGTTGCCGTCGGTCATGTTGAACTGGATTACACCAGCGTTAATCTGATTGAATCGAAAAGCTTTAAGCTCTATCTGAACAGCTACAACCAAACCCGGTTTGACTCCTGGGATGCGGTTCGCCAGACGCTGGAAAACGATCTGCGCGCCTGCGCTCAGGGTGATGTCAGCGTGGCACTCTATCGTATTGACGAACTGGAAGGGCAACCTATTGCCCATTTCAACGGTACCTGCATCGATGACCAGGACATCGTTATCGACAACTACGAATTCAGTACAGAGTATCTGGAAAATGCCGTTAGCGGTGAGAAAGCGGTGGAAGAAACCCTGGTCAGCCACTTGCTGAAATCCAACTGTCTGATCACTCATCAGCCGGACTGGGGCTCCATACAGATTCAGTACCGTGGACGAAAAATCGATCGCGAGAAGCTGTTGCGTTATCTGGTCTCTTTCCGCCATCACAATGAATTCCACGAGCAGTGCGTGGAACGCATTTTCAATGACATTCTGCGCTTCTGCCAGCCGGAAAAACTGAGCGTCTATGCGCGCTACACTCGACGTGGCGGCCTGGACATTAATCCGTGGCGAACTAACACCAATTTTGTCCCCGCCATCGGCAGACTGGTACGTCAGTAATCTTTTTTCTCAATTTTGCGTGTCGGATTCCGCACGCAAGGTTGTGAAAGATCATAAGCCAGGGCTATTGTAATCAATAGAGGATGATGTCTCTCGTCCCGTAAGGAGTTTACTTGATTACACATATTAGCCCCCTTGGCTCAATGGACATGTTGTCGCAGCTGGAAGTCGATATGCTTAAACGCACGGCCAGCAGCGACCTGTATCAACTGTTTCGTAACTGTTCTCTTGCCGTCCTGAACTCCGGCAGTTTGACTGACAACAGCAAAGAGCTGCTGTCACGTTTTGAAAGTTTCGACATTAACGTGCTACGCCGCGAACGTGGCGTGAAGCTGGAGCTGATTAACCCACCTGAAGATGCGTTTGTTGATGGACGTATTATTCGCGCGCTACAGGCCAACCTGTTTGCCGTGCTGCGCGATATTCTTTTTGTCAACGGACAGATCAGTAACGCCGGTCGCTTTCAACATCTGGATCTTGAAAGCTCAGTGCACATCACTAACCTGGTCTTCTCAATCCTGCGTAACGCCCGAGCGCTGCACGTCGGTGAAGCGCCGAATATGGTCGTCTGCTGGGGCGGTCACTCGATTAACGAAAATGAGTACCTTTATGCCCGTCGCGTCGGCACTCAACTGGGTCTGCGTGAACTGAACATCTGTACCGGTTGTGGTCCAGGAGCGATGGAAGCCCCGATGAAAGGTGCTGCGGTCGGCCACGCCCAACAGCGCTACAGAGACAGCCGCTTTATCGGTATGACTGAGCCATCAATCATTGCCGCTGAGCCGCCTAACCCGCTGGTTAACGAACTCATTATCATGCCGGACATTGAAAAACGTCTGGAAGCGTTTGTACGTATTGCGCACGGTATTATCATTTTCCCTGGTGGCGTAGGAACAGCGGAAGAGCTGCTGTATCTGTTGGGGATCCTGATGAATCCGGCCAACAAAGATCAGGTTCTGCCACTGATCCTGACCGGTCCTAAAGAGAGTGCGGATTACTTCCGGGTCCTGGATGAGTTTATCGTGCACACGCTGGGAGAAAATGCTCGTCGTCACTACCGCATCATCATTGATGATGCTTCGGAAGTAGCGCGCTTGATGAAAAAAGCGATGCCGCTGGTGAAAGAGAATCGCCGCGACACCGGAGATGCCTACAGTTTCAACTGGTCGATTCGTATCGCACCTGACTTGCAGATGCCGTTCGAGCCGTCCCATGAAAACATGGCCAATCTGAAACTGTATCCTGACCAGCCCGTTGAAGTGCTGGCGGCTGACCTGCGTCGTGCGTTCTCCGGTATTGTTGCGGGTAACGTGAAAGAAGTTGGCATCCGTGCCATTGAAGAGTTTGGCCCGTACAAAATCCACGGTGACCGCGAGATGATGCGGCGCATGGACGATCTCCTGCAGGGCTTTGTTGCGCAACATCGTATGAAGCTACCTGGTACTGCGTATATCCCTTGCTACGAGATCTGCGCTTAACCTCCAACGACAGATTGACGCTGCTATCGCGGTGACAGATTTGTCCATATACAAGCCGGGATTGGCACCTCTGCCTCCCGGCTTTTTTAGTGATACCAGTCACATAGCACAACTCCAACACATAAATACCAATAATATCTCCTCAAAAAAGCCTCAACACGCAAACGTTTACCTTCCGAAGCCGACCGTGATTTATCGCCGCAAATTATTATTAGTCGCCAGAATTCACTAAAAATGACAGTTTTTACAGCGCAACGCTCGTATCTTCTCGCCTTACCTTTCATGGCATATGTCGTTAATGGTAGCCTTCGCGCCCGTAAATTCGCTTTGACTATTTTTTAACAGATTAATGGTCCAAATTTATCCACATAAAAGGTGGATTATTGCATTTGAGATCGCGATCACTGATACATTCATAACTAAAATGTATCTTTCCGCCCGAAAATTATTACGGCGAAAAATTATATAAAAAATCGCTAAACGAATTTCGTTTTACAGTCGGGTCTTTTTTCATTGGATTGAACCCAAACCTGACTTTTTAAGCTTCCTCCAGGAGAAATAGATGGAAAACACGCAAACCAGCACTATCGTTACGGGCCAGACCCGCAGCGCATGGCGCAAGACAGACACCATGTGGATGTTGGGCCTTTACGGCACGGCGATTGGCGCGGGTGTATTATTCCTGCCAATTAACGCAGGCGTTGGCGGTATGATCCCGCTGATTATCATGGCCATTCTTGCCTTCCCGATGACCTTCTTTGCTCACCGTGGCCTGACTCGCTTCGTGTTATCCGGTAAAAATCCGGGTGAAGACATTACCGAAGTTGTAGAAGAACACTTTGGCATTGGCGCGGGTAAGCTGATCACTCTGCTCTACTTCTTCGCTATTTACCCAATTCTGTTGGTGTACAGCGTTGCTATCACTAACACAGTAGAAAGCTTCCTGACCCATCAGCTAGCAATTACCCCACCGCCGCGCGCGATCCTTTCTCTGATCCTGATTGTCGGCATGATGACCATTGTTCGCTTCGGTGAGCAGATGATCGTGAAAGCGATGAGCATCCTGGTGTTCCCGTTCGTTGCTGCATTGATGCTGCTGGCTCTGTACCTGATCCCTCAGTGGAGCGGTGCGGTTCTGGAAACTCTGTCTTTTGACTCTGCGGCAACCACCGGCAATGGCCTGTTGTTGACCCTGTGGCTGGCAATCCCGGTAATGGTGTTCTCCTTCAACCACTCCCCGATCATCTCCTCCTTCGCCGTAGCGAAGCGTGAAGAGTACGGTGATGAAGCTGAGAAGAAATGTTCTAAGATCCTGGCATTCGCTCACATCATGATGGTATTGACCGTTATGTTCTTCGTCTTCAGCTGCGTATTTAGCCTGACCCCGGCGGATCTGGCTGCGGCGAAAGAGCAGAACATCTCCATCCTGTCTTACCTGGCGAACCACTTTAACGCGCCGATCATTGCCTGGATGGCACCGATCATCGCGATTATTGCTATCACCAAATCCTTCCTCGGCCACTACCTGGGCGCACGTGAAGGTTTCAACGGTATGGTAATTAAGTCTCTGCGTAGCAAAGGCAAATCCATCGAAATCAACAAACTGAACAAAATCACTGCGCTGTTCATGCTGGTAACCACCTGGATTGTGGCAACGCTGAACCCGAGCATCCTCGGTATGATTGAGACCCTGGGTGGCCCAATCATCGCGATGATTCTGTTCCTGATGCCGATGTATGCGATTCAGAAAGTACCGGCAATGCGTAAGTACAGCGGTCATATCAGCAACGTCTTCGTTGTGATTATGGGCCTGATTGCAATCTCCGCTATTTTCTACTCGCTGTTTAGTTAATCCCCTGCGCCGCCCTCGGGCGGCGCACCTCGTTACACAATGGACGCCTAATGATTAGCGTATTCGATATCTTCAAAATCGGCATTGGCCCTTCCAGTTCCCATACTGTAGGCCCAATGAAAGCAGGCAAACAATTCACGGACGACCTGATTGCGCGCGGAATACTCACTGACGTAACCCGCGTAGTGGTTGATGTTTATGGTTCTCTGTCTCTGACGGGGAAAGGCCACCACACCGACATCGCGATTATTATGGGCCTGGCGGGTAATCTGCCGGATACCGTAGACATCGACTCCATCCCGGGATTCATCCAGGATGTTAATACTCATGGACGTTTGCTGCTGGCAGACGGTCAGCATGAAGTTGAGTTCCCGGTCGATAAGTGCATGAATTTCCATACAGATAATCTGTCTCTGCACGAAAACGGGATGCGAATTACTGCGCTGGCGGGTGAAAAGGCCATATACAGCCAGACCTACTATTCCATTGGCGGTGGATTTATCGTTGATGAAGAACACTTTGGTTTACCGAATAACTCGCCGGTAAACGTACCGTACCCGTATAAATCCGCAGCCGACCTGCAAAGACATTGCCAGGAAACTGGTCTGTCGCTTTCCGGTCTGATGATGCAAAACGAACTGGCGTTACACAGCAAAGAAGAGCTGGAACAGCACTTTGCCAACGTCTGGGAAGTCATGCGTAGCGGAATTGAACGTGGCATCACCACAGAAGGCGTGTTGCCGGGCAAACTGCGCGTTCCACGTCGAGCGGCAGCGCTGCGTCGTATGCTGGTAAGCAGCGATAAAACCACCACCGATCCGATGGCGGTTGTTGACTGGATCAACATGTTCGCGCTGGCGGTTAATGAAGAAAATGCTGCCGGTGGACGCGTGGTCACTGCACCGACTAACGGTGCGTGCGGGATTGTTCCGGCTGTGCTGGCGTATTACGACAAGTTCATCCGCGAAGTGAACGCTAACTCACTGGCACGCTATATGCTGGTCGCAAGCGCCATTGGTTCACTATACAAGATGAACGCCTCTATCTCAGGTGCTGAAGTCGGTTGCCAGGGTGAAGTCGGCGTAGCATGTTCAATGGCGGCGGCGGGTCTGGCTGAACTGCTGGGCGGTAGCCCAACGCAGGTATGTATCGCCGCGGAAATCGGTATGGAACACAACCTCGGGTTAACCTGCGATCCGGTTGCCGGTCAGGTTCAGGTACCGTGCATTGAACGTAATGCCATTGCCTCCGTGAAAGCGGTTAATGCTGCACGTATGGCGCTGCGCCGTACCAGCGAGCCGCGCGTGTGCCTCGATAAAGTTATCGAGACCATGTACGAAACGGGTAAAGACATGAACGCCAAGTACCGCGAAACTTCTCGCGGCGGCCTGGCAATGAAGATTGTTACCTGCGATTAATTCTCTTCAGATTGCCGGACTGGCGTTAACCGCCATCCGGCAAAATGTTGATTTCTGATATTAGCCTCGCTTCGCCGTGAATGTTACCCTACACCCTGATTTGTAAGGGAGAACATTGTGGCCGTCCATCTGCTTATCGTTGATGCACTGAATCTCATCCGCCGCATTCATGCGGTTCAGGGTTCACCCTGTGTGGAGACATGCCAGCACGCGCTCGATCAATTAATTGTGCACAGCCAGCCCACGCATGCTGTTGCAGTATTTGATGATGAAGCACGTAACAGCGGCTGGCGTCACCAACGACTGCCCGACTACAAAGCGGGCCGTCCACCGATGCCCGACGAATTACATAATGAAATGCCCGCCTTACGTACCGCTTTTGAGCAGCGTGGGGTCTGCTGCTGGGTCTCAAGTGGTAATGAGGCTGACGATTTGGCCGCAACCCTGGCAGTAAAAGTCACCCAGGCTGGGCATCAGGCTACCATTGTCTCGACCGATAAAGGCTACTGTCAGTTGCTCTCCCCGACGCTGCGTATACGCGATTATTTTCAAAAGCGCTGGCTGGATGCACCGTTCATTGAGAAAGAGTTTGGCGTACTGCCTCAGCAGTTACCGGATTACTGGGGACTGGCGGGGATAAGCAGTTCAAAAGTACCTGGCGTCGCAGGCATTGGTCCTAAAAGCGCAACCCAGTTGTTAGTTCAGTTTCAACATCTGGAAGGGATTTACGCCCATCTCGATAATGTGCCTGAAAAATGGCGTAAGAAACTGGAGGCGCACAAAGAGATGGCATTTCTTTGCCGCGATATCGCCCGGTTGCAAACGGATTTACATATCGACGGGAATTTGCAGCAACTTCGGCTGATACGATGATAAATGAATTGCCGTGTGGCTGCGCTCATCCGGCTTACAGAACCAACAAACTGTAAGCCGGATACGTACATAAGAACTACCAGGCCGTATGGTACAACTCGACAATATCGGCAAGGCTCGCTTCACGCGGATTTCCGCCGGTACAAACATCATCGAATGCCGCCTGCGCCAGCGCCGGTATATCGTCTTTACGCACGCCAACGTCACGTAAGTGCAGCGGGATCCCCACGTCACGGTTAAGCGCAAACACCGCATCAACGGCGGCTTTGCGTGCCTCTTCCAGAGTCAGATTTTCCACCTTCACCCCCATCGCACGGGCGATATCACGGAATTTCTCTCCAGTAAATTCAGCGTTGTACTGCATTACATGCGGCAACAAAATAGCATTGGCAACGCCGTGCGGTGTGTTATAAAACGCCCCCAACGGGTGCGCCATACCATGCACCAGCCCCAGACCGACGTTTGAGAACCCCATTCCCGCAACGTACTGGCCCAGCGCCATCGCTTCCCCCGCCTGAAGGTCTCCGGCAACTGAACCGCGTAACGCACTGGCAATAATCTCAATAGCTTTAATGTGCAGCGCATCCGTTAACGCCCATGCTGCACGCGTGATGTAGCCTTCAATGGCGTGGGTCAGCGCATCAACGCCGGTCGCAGCCTTTAATGCGGCAGGCATGCCATCCATCATATCCGCATCAATAAACGCCACCTGCGGGATATCATGCGGATCGACACAAACAAACTTACGCCTGTTCTCCTCATCCGTGATCACGTAGTTAATGGTCACTTCTGCTGCCGTCCCCGCCGTAGTGGGGATTGCCATAACCGGTACGCTCGGGAAGCGCGTTGGCGATAACCCTTCCAGACTGCGTACATCGGCAAACTCAGGGTTATTATGGATAATGCCAATAGCCTTACAGGTATCCTGCGGCGAACCGCCACCAATGGCTATCAGATAGTCTGCACCACTTTTCTGGAAGACACTCAGCCCTTCTTGTACCACCGCAATGGTTGGATTGGGCATTACGCCGGAAAAAATGTCCCATTCCAGACCAGCTGCGTCCATCCGCGATGTTACCTTATCGACAACACCACACTGCACCAGATTAGCATCTGTCACAATCAGCGCTTTACGGTAACCACGGCGGATGACCTCATCGGTTAACGCCCCAACAGCTCCCCGGCCAAACCATGCCGTTTCGTTCAGAATCATTCTGTTCGCCATCGTTTTTCTCCTTTCGCTATGCGAAATTACTCTTCAATACGTAATCCATAGGATTTGAATTTCTCCAGCACAATAGCGATTTCTTCATCATCCAGTACCGGAACGGGATCGACAATCGCCAGCGTGCTCAGATAAAGACGGGCCAGAACTTCCACTTCTTGTGCCAGCCACAAGGCTTTTTCCAGATTCGCCTCGCAGGCAATCAGCCCATGATGCTGCAACAGTGTGGCTTTACGGTTTTGCAGGGCAACAACCACATGCTCTGACAGTTCGCGAGTACCAAATGTCGCATACGGCGCACATGGAATGGAGTTACCTCCGGCAGCCGCAATCATGTAGTGAATGGCAGGGATTGGACGGTTCAGAATCGACACCGCAGTGCAATGAATCGCATGATTATGCACGACCGCATTAGCATCTGGCCGTGTCTGGTAGGCTGCCAGATGAAAACGCCATTCGCTGGAAGGTAATTGTCCTTTATCATAATTACCGTCGTTATCGACATACACGATCATATTTTCTGTGAGTCTTTCATAAGGAATACCGCTGGGCGTAATCAACATTCCGTTCTCATAACGTGCACTCACATTTCCCGCCGTTCCCTGATTCAGTCCAAGGCTGGTCATTTCAAGGCAGGTTTCAATAATTTCTCGAGATAAACGCATTCTTTCCATAATGAATCTCCGGGTACAGTTTCCCCTCGTCTTTATTGCGAAATAATGCACCCGCAGAATAAGACGCGGTCAGGTTTCAGATATGAGCAGCCACTGAATATTATTATTCAGATTCAGTAGGCTGAATTATTTTTGGTACATACACAAAATCATTCAAATTGCGTCAAGACGGCAAGTGAGCGAACGCAGCCAACGCGGAGGCAGCTTGAAGGATGACGTGTAGAGCTACGTGTTATTTCTGTCTGACACGCTTAATAAGTTTCATCTCAACTTTTACCGTTTCTTTAATTGGCTGATCATCAATTGCACTCATCATCATATCGAATGCTTTTTCTGCCCAGACATTTTCGTCCTGCTGCATTGACCAGACATTATTGGCCAGGAATCCCAACATCGGATGTTCATCGAATGTCCCAATATTGATATCAGGTGGAATAACACCAAAACGGTTGCGAATAGAGATAACTGCACCTTCCAGCACGGGTAACGACGAGGCGATAAACGCCTGAGGGCAGCCCTGCTCGTTGATCAGTTTGTCCATGAGTCGATAGCCACCATCCGGGGTATTGTCCGGGCCTTCACGCACCCAATCCTGATGAGAAATACCATTTTTACTCAACGCATTTAGGTAACCTTTCAAACGATCGCCGATACTGGGTAAACCGGTATCCCCCACTAAAAACCAGATTGGCGATTTCCCCGCGTCAAACAAACTTTGCGTCAGCTTTTCACCACCCAAAATATTATGACTTTCAACCAGCGCGTTATCGGTGTACTTAAAATCACGGTCAAGTAACACCATTGGTTTTCTGACCTGGCGTAAATGGTGTTGCTGATTTTCTAATGTCGAAGGAACAATAAAGAGACCATCAACATTGCGTGCAATTAACGCTTTGGTTAATTTGTTTTCGTAATCCACATCATCGTAGGTACAGCTAATCGTTAGCTGATATCCAGAGCGACGACAGCGTTGCTCGAGTTTTTCTGCGAGCGTGGCAAAAAAGACGTTGGAAATATTGGGCACAATCAGACCCAGCGTATCCGTTTTATTGAGTTTCAGGCTACGGGCCGAATGGTTTATCACGTAACCATATCGCTCAACGTATTCATTAATGCGAGTCTGGGTTTTGACGCTGATCCGATATTGCTCAGCTTTCCCATTCAGCACCAGTCGCACGGTCGTAACCGATAAATTCAGATCGCTGGCTATCTGTTCTACTGTTTTAGCCATCTATATGCCCCAGTCCACATCCAAAACGTCCATTCACAATCATAAAAGTATTTTAAACTTTTGTCTTACTGCATCAGTTGGTTAAGCGTCTGCTGTTGTTCCCACATTGTAAGATAAGCCTGATATTTGCGGGTATAAAAGTCCTGCCGCTGTGGATTTGCCTTAATCACTTCACCTGGCGTAACCATCGCCTGGCACGCTGCTGGAAAATTCGACCACGCGCCGCTTGCGACCGCGCCGGTAATCGCCGCGCCTAATGTCACGGCATCTTCTTCCTGCATCAGATGGATATCGCATCCGGTAGCATCGGCATACTCTCGCAGCCACAAAGGATTATGCGTAGCGCCGCCACACAGCGTCAGTCGAGAAATGGTATGGCCGTTTTCGCGCATCACTTCCATAATATGCCGCGTACCGCAGGCGATCGCCTGTAATGTCGCCAGATACAAGCGGGCAAGCTGTCCCTCTCCTCGCTCAAGAGTCAAACCGCAGACGCTACCCCTGGCATCGGGTCTTGCTCGCGGTGAACGGTTTCCGTGGTGATCGGCCAATACATGCAGATAGCGCCCCGGCTCCGATTCATTTTCTTCCAGCGCAGCAACCCATTCATTCACTAAAACGATCGGATGACAGCCCCGCGCTTCGGCTTTACGAAACAGCTCGGCGCTGGCTCCTGACTCCTGAAGTGTCCAGTCAACTAACGCACCGGCAGCACTCTGCCCACCTTCCGTCAGCCAGTAGCCTGGCAACATGGCGGACCAATACGGCCCCCATACACCCGGCGTATGAATTTCCTGTGCGCTGCATAACATATGGCAATTTGACGTTCCGCTAATCAGCGCCAGCGTTCCCGCAGGCTGAGCACCAGCAAGTGCAACTCCGCCAGCATGGGCATCAATCATTCCACTAGCGACCACTACTGCTGTCGTCAGCCCCAACGCCTGTGCAGCTTCTGGGCTAAGCGTACCAACAGCAGCTCCCGGCGGCAGGATCCGAGACGGAATTTTGCCCAGTAGATCGGTTAATTCAACAGCGTCGAGCAGGGAATGGCTAAAGCGTTGCTCATGTGCCAGATAGTTCCATTTGCAGGTCAGGGTACACAGTCCCGCCACATCATTATCGGTGGCTTTCCAGACCAGAAAATCCGCCAGATCGTAGAGGCGATGCGCACTCTGCCAGGTAGCGGGAAAATGATTCTTCAGCCAGAGTGCTTTAGGAAGCTCCATTTCTACACTGACTTCACCACCTACGTAGCGCAGAGCCGGATCCTTTGTCGCATTGATACACTGGGTCTCTTGCGCTGCACGGTGATCCATCCACATGATGATGTTATGGTCCGGCGATTCCCCAGGTGAAACCGCCAGCCCCTGCCCTTGCTTATCCAGCGCGACCAGAGAACAGGTGGCATCAAAACCCAGTGAACGGATCTCCTCTGCAGGAACGCCGGCTGACGACACAGCCCCTTTCACCGCACTGCAAACCTGCAGCCAGATTTCAGCAGAAGATTGCTCCACTCGCTCCGGGCCTGGTCGAAACTGCGAGATAGGGAAAGTCGCAAAGGCCAGGCGCTTGCCGCTGGCATCAAATACACCGGCCCTGACACTTGCGGAACCGACATCCACACCGAGGAAATATCCACTGCTCATAGTAACTCCCTGACGCTGGCTAAAAATGGGGCGAGAGTTTCGCCCCAACGGGCTTATTTCTTACCGAATGGGTGCAATAACTTCTCTATTTCCGGCGTGTTAATGTTCTTCGCGTTAACAAATTTCACGGGAATATCGATCTCTTTCGGTACGGACTGACCCGACACTGCGGCATTCAGCGTTTTGATACCCTGATAGCCAATCTGATAGGCATCCTGTACCACAAAGCCCTGGATAACTCCGGACTTCAGGAAGGCAATAATCGCCTCGGTACTGTCAAAGCCAATCACCTTCACTTTGCCCTTCAGGTTTTGACTATCAATAGCGTTAGCAACCCCCAAAGTTGAACCTTCATTGGTGCCATAGATCCCTGCGATGTCAGGGTTCGCCTGAATCATATCGATGGTCTTATCCATCGCTTTTTGCGGATCGCCATCGCTGTACTGGACAGGGAGAACCTGGATATCCGGATACTTTTCCTTCATGCGGGTAATAAATCCTTCCGAGCGTTCAATCGCTGAAGAGGTGCCAGCCACATGCGCAATAATGCCGACTTTTCCTTTGTTACCCACCTCAGCAGCAAGCGCATCTGCCGCTTCTGCCCCCGCTTTACGGTTATTGGTTGCCACAAAGCTGGCAGGAATATCGGAATTCACGCCAGAGTCAAACGTCACGACCTTAATGCCACGTGAGTTGGCCGTTTCCACCAGCGGTGCGAGTGCATTGGCATCTAACGCCGCCAGCAACAGTCCATTAGGTTTTTGCGCCATTGCGTTTTCAACTAACTGAATCTGCTCAGCAATTTGGGTTTCATCCGCCGGTCCGACATAGCTGGTTTTATCACCCAGCTCTTTCGCTGCCGCTTCTGTACCCATTTTCACGGTTTGCCAGAATTCATGCTGGAAACCTTTACTGACCACCGGAAGATTCATATCTTTAGCCAATGCGCTGGAGGTCATGCAGGCCAGCAGAGATAACGCATAGACAAAATGCCTGGTTTTCATTGTTGTACTCCGTTCTGAGTGAGTCACCCTAAACGTCAGGGTTATGATGCCCCGTGACTACCGGGAGCGTTAATCAACGAATTTTCTTGCGTAATGTATCGAGGTAAACCGCAGCGATAACCACGACACCCATTGCTACCATTTGCCAGAACTGAGAGACACCCATCAGGTTCAGACCATTTTTCAGTACACTCATAATGAATGCGCCGATGATAGTGCCACCGATAGTCCCAATCCCGCCCATCAGGCTGGTACCGCCAATCACAACCGCAGCTATCGCTTCCAGCTCATAACCCACACCGACCGTAGGTTGTCCTGAGTTCAGACGAGAAGCCAGAATGACCCCGGCAATCCCGGTCAGCAGACCGCAAAAGGCGTAGACGAAAATTTTGACGCGCTGGACTTTGATCCCGGAAAGATGTGCTGCAACTTCGTTACTGCCCACAGCGTAAACATAACGACCAATGACCGTTTTCTTCAGGATATAAGCGGCAATCAGCGCGACAACAACAAGGTAAAAAACAGGATAAGGCAGCACATCGAACAGGCGTCCCTGCGCCAGCATTTTGAACGTAGGGTAATCAGCAAAGTAAATCGCGCGACCGTCAGTCATCACCATGTTGATGCCCCTGACAGACATCATCAGTCCCAGCGTGGCGATAAATGGCGGTATCGTCATTTTGGTTACCAGTATCCCGTTGATATAACCGCATAATCCTCCGGCCAGAACACCTGCCAGGATACACACTGGCAACGGCAGGCCCAGCGTTGCGCATATCCCTACCGCTACCCCGGAAAAGGCGACGACAGACCCGAGAGAAAGATCGATCCCTGAGGTGATAATGACGAAGGTAACGCCAATTGCCATGATGCCAATCACCGAGGTTTGCAGGGCAATTGTCATAATGTTTTCAGTATTAAAGAAAAAAGGTGAGCCAAAGCTAAAAAATATCACCAGAATAATCAGGCTAAAAAGCGGCGCAAGGCGCATTAAAAGTTCTTTGTTAATTTTTATTTTCTTATTATTGCTGTCTGAAGAGGTTACAGAGATAGTCATAAATTAGTCCTCTAACGTCGCGTATTGCATGATTTTTTCTTGTGTGGCGTCATCAGAAGCTAACTCACCGGTAATACGGCCATTGCGCATAACTAAAATGCGATCGCACATACCCAGCACTTCCGGTAATTCAGAAGAAATCATGATAATTGATTTTCCTTTTGCCACCAGGCGATTCATTAATTCATAAATTTCAAGTTTAGCCCCTACATCAATACCACGCGTGGGCTCATCAAAGATGAGAATATCAGTATCCTTACATACCCATCTGGCAATAATAATTTTCTGCTGATTACCGCCACTTAAATTCAACGCAGCCTGCTCAAGATGCGGCGTTTTAATTCGCAGAGTTTTTACCTGTTCCTGACTTATTTTCTGACAGCGTTTACTATCAACATTGCCATAGCGATCGGAATACTCCGGGTAATTGCCGAGCATAATATTACGCTCAACAGACAAGCCTAATGCCAGTCCTTCTTTTTTTCTGTCCTCGGTTAAATAGCTGATACCTTGCCTGATGGCGTCAGGGATATCTTTTACCACCGTCTCTTTGCCGCGCAGCTTAATCGTTCCACTATCTATTGGGTCAGCGCCGAAAATCGCACGCGCCAGTTCAGTACGACCTGCGCCCATCAGACCGGCAAAGCCTAAAATCTCCCCCTGGTGAAGGGTAAAGTTGATGTCGTTCAGTACACCTTTTCGTGTCAGGCCGCTCACCTCCAGCACCGGTTTGCGCTGGGATTGTGGTTCGCGACGAGGATAGATATTGCCGAGATCACGGCCAACCATCATCGCGATCAGATCGCTGATTTTTACCGCATCATAATCAACGGTGGCGATAAACTGTCCATCCCGCATGACGGTGGCACGATCGGCAATCAGCGCCAGTTCCTCAAGCCGGTGAGAGATATAAACGATGCCAGTACCCTGCTCTTTAAGTAAACGGGTAACCTGAAATAAACTGTCGATCTCCGTTTCGGTTAGTGCAGCGGTCGGTTCATCCATAATTAGAACTTTGGCATTCACCGATATCGCTTTTGCAATCTCAACCATTTGTTGTTGCGCGACAGTGAGGTCGGCAACCAGAGTCTCTGGCGAGATATTCAGGTTTAATTTTTGCAAAATATCGATAGCAGCCTGGCGCTGTTGTTTTTCATCAAGGCGCCAACGGTTATTTTTGCAAAACTCCCTGCCAATAAATATATTCTCTTCAACCGTGAGTTCAGGAAAAAGATTAAATTCCTGGTGAATAATCGTGATCCCGGCTTTCTGGGCGCTCAATGGGTTCGCGAATGCAACGGGTTGGTCCTCGAAAACAATATCTCCCTCATCAGGTTGATAAACACCGGATAAAATTTTCATCAGGGTAGACTTTCCCGCGCCATTTTCCCCCAGCAGCGCATGAACCTCACCTTTGCGTAAAGCAAAATCCACATTACTCAACGCTAATACTCCGGGAAAACGTTTCGTAATATGACTCATCTGTAAAAATGTTTCGGACATTGCTGCTTTCCTCAATATACAGAAACTGCAGTCAGTGAATCAGGCGAAAACAGCGTTGTCAGGGAGCCATCGTCACCGTTGATGCGAATACTTCCTAAAGATCATATACGTTTTATCAAAAATGCTAACTCGAGTTAGCGATTTGCCTTTTAAAGCTATTTTAGCTGCCAAAAATAACCAAATCATTTGGTTTAAAATTGTGATGCCGGGCAGACAATTTATTCTATACCTCTGATTACAAATAAAATTATCTTAAATCAGTGATTTTGTTTATTTGACGCAGATCGAATTTTAACCACTTCTCGTGAAGCTTCTCACAGTTCCACAACAAAAAAGTTGTGCAAAAAACTCTCTAATACCTAAGCTAACTCGAGTTAGCAAAAATGAAAAATTCAGCCAACTGCGGCAGTGGTATCCAATATCCACTTCAGCTGCACGGCATAAAGTGAGATGAGGAACCTCGAATGAACAAAATCAGTTTACCGAAAATCGGTATTCGTCCGGTGATTGATGGGCGTCGCATGGGTGTACGTGAATCGCTCGAAGAACAAACCATGAACATGGCGAAAGCCACTGCCGCGCTTATCACAGAGAAACTTCGTCACGCCTGTGGCGCACAGATTGAATGTGTGATCGCAGACACCTGCATTGCCGGAATGGCTGAATCCGCCGCCTGTGAAGAAAAATTCAGCGGTCTGAACGTTGGTGTGACGATTACCGTTACCCCATGCTGGTGCTACGGTAGCGAAACCATCGACATGGATCCTATGCGTCCGAAAGCCATCTGGGGCTTCAACGGAACAGAACGTCCTGGCGCCGTTTACCTGGCGGCAGCTCTGGCTGCGCATAACCAAAAAGGTCTCCCCGCCTTCTCTATTTACGGCCATGATGTGCAGGATGCTGGTGACACCACTATCCCCACCGATGTAGAAGAAAAACTGCTACGTTTCACGCGGGCGGGCTTAGCCGTTGCCAGCATGAAGGGCAAAAGTTATCTGTCCGTAGGGGGTGTTTCGATGGGGATCGCAGGATCTATCGTCGATCATAACTTCTTCGAATCCTGGCTGGGAATGAAGGTTCAGCCTGTTGATATGACCGAATTACGTCGTCGCATTGACAAAAAAATCTATGACGAAGCTGAACTGGAAATCGCACTGACGTGGGCGGACAAAAACTTCCGCTACGGCGAAGATCAGAATGCGCAGCAATACAAGCGTAACGAGGAACAAAGCCGTGCGGTACTGAAAGAGAGTCTGCTGATGGCAATGTGCATCCGAGACATGATGCAAGGGAATAAGAAACTGGCAGAAAAAGGCCTTGTAGAAGAATCTCTGGGCTACAACGCTATTGCTGCTGGTTTCCAGGGGCAGCGCCACTGGACGGATCAATATCCAAACGGCGACACCGCCGAAGCGTTGCTGAACAGCTCATTCGACTGGAATGGTTTACGCCAGCCGTATGTTGTCGCCACCGAAAACGACAGCCTGAATGGTGTGGCGATGCTGTTTGGTCACCAACTCACCGGAACGGCGCAAGTCTTTGCCGATGTGCGCACCTACTGGTCACCCGAGGCGGTAGAGCGCGTAACTGGTAAACCGCTGACCGGTCTTGCTGAACACGGCATCATCCATCTGATTAACTCTGGATCTGCGGCACTGGACGGCTCCTGCAAACAGCGCGACAGCGAAGGCAAGCCAACCATGAAACCGCACTGGGAGATCTCGCAGCAAGAAGCAGATGATTGTCTGGCGGCTACCGAATGGTGTCCGGCAATCCACGAATACTTCCGTGGCGGCGGCTACTCTTCGCGCTTCCTGACCGAAGGCGGCGTGCCGTTCACCATGACTCGCATCAATATCATCAAAGGTCTGGGTCCGGTACTGCAAATCGCTGAAGGCTGGAGCGTGGAGTTGCCGAAGGATGTGCACGCGCAGCTTGATGAGCGCACCAACTCCACATGGCCGACAACCTGGTTTGCACCGCGCTTAACCGGAAAAGGACCATTCACCGATGTCTATTCAGTGATGGCTAACTGGGGCGCTAACCATGGCGTACTGACGATTGGCCATGTTGGCGCAGACTTTATTACGCTTGCCGCCATGCTGCGTATCCCGGTTTGTATGCACAACGTGGAAGAAGAGAAAATTTACCGTCCTTCAGCCTGGGCAGCCCACGGTATGGATAGCGAAGGCCAGGACTATCGTGCCTGCCAAAACTACGGGCCGCTGTATAAGCGTTAAGAGTTCCATCTCCATAACGACAGGGTTCTCATACCCTAAGTCATTCAAGCGCAGGACAAAAACACATTAGCATTTTTGTCCTGCAGTTTGAGGTATGACGGGTATGCCAGGAGCGATTATGAAACAAGACGTTATTTTGGTCCTCGACTGTGGTGCGACGAACGTGCGAGCCATTGCCGTTGACCGTCAGGGACAAATTATCGCCCGCGCCTCCACCCCCAATGCCAGTGATATTGCCGCTGAAAACAGTGTCTGGCATCAGTGGTCCCTTGATGCCATTCTGCAGCGCTTTGCCGACTGCTGCCAGCGACTCGCAACTGAACTCGCCTCCTGCCAGATCCGCGGGATTACGGTCACTACATTTGGTGTTGACGGCGCGCTGGTTGATGAGCATGGTGAGTTGCTTTATCCGGTGATCAGCTGGAAATGCCCGCGTACCGCCGCCGTCATGGCCAGTATCGATCGCCTGATATCACCACAGCAGTTGCAGGACATCTCCGGTGTCGGCGCTTTCAGCTTCAACACGCTGTACAAACTGGTGTGGCTCAAAGAGAACCACCCACGATTGCTGGAGCAGGCGCACGCCTGGCTTTTTATTTCATCGCTTATCAACCACCGCTTAACCGGCGAATTCACCACAGATATCACGATGGCGGGAACCAGCCAGATGCTGGAGATCCATCAGCGAGATTTCAGCCATGACATTCTGCAGGCAACTGGTATACCCCGCCGGCTTTTCCCACGCTTAGTCGAGGCAGGGGAACAGATCGGAACGCTGCAAAACGAAGCCGCAAAGCAGCTTGGGCTTCCGCCAGGTATTCCGGTTATTTCCGCCGGGCACGACACGCAGTTTGCGCTGTTTGGCGCAGGCGCGCAGCCGGATGAACCGGTGCTCTCTTCCGGCACATGGGAAATTCTGATGGTGCGCAGCGCACAAGTGAATACTCCCCTGCTCAGCCATTATTCAGGTTCCACCTGCGAGCTGGACAGTCAGAACGGACTGTACAACCCCGGTATGCAATGGTTGGCTTCCGGCGTGCTCGAGTGGGTGCGTAAACTGCTGTGGACGGCAGAAACGCCCTGGCAAACGCTGATAAGTGAGGCGCAAGCTATTCCAACAGGCGCTGAAGGCGTAAAGATGCAGTGCGATTTGCTCACCAACGCTAACGCAGGCTGGCAGGGTGTCACATTGAACAGCACTCGCGGACATTTTTACCGTGCAGCACTGGAGGGATTAACGGTACAGCTCCAGCAAAATCTACACACGCTGGAAACTATCAGCCACTTCAAGGCGACGGAGCTGCTGTTAGTTGGCGGAGGAAGTCGCAACGCGCTGTGGAATCAGATAAAAGCCAACGTACTCGGGATCCCCGTCAAGGTACTGGATGACGCCGAAACTACCGTCGCCGGAGCTGCAATGTTTGGCTGGTCAGGTATTGGTGAGTTTGCTACCCCGGAACAGGCCCGCGCACAGGTGCGCTACCGATATCGCTACTTCTATCCCCAAACCGAATCCGAACTCACAGGAGTCGAGTGAAATGCTTAAAACGATTTCCCCCTTAATTTCCCCTGACCTGCTGAAAGTGCTGGCGGAAATGGGACATGGCGATGAGATAATTTTCTCCGATGCCCACTTTCCGGCACACAGCATGGGACCACAGGTTATCCGTGCCGATGGTTTGCAGGTCAGCGATCTGTTGCAGGCCATTATTCCGTTGTTTGAGCTGGACAGCTACGCCCCACCGTTGGTGATGATGGCCGCCGTAGAAGGAGATTCTCTCGATCCGAACGTTGAAAGGCGTTACCGCGATGCGCTCTCTTTAACGACTTCCGGACCGGATATTACCCGTATCGATCGCTATGCATTCTATGAACGGGCGCAAAAAGCGTTTGCGATCGTCATTACCGGAGAGCAGGCAAAATACGGAAATATTCTTTTGAAAAAAGGGGTAACGCCGTAATCTCTGGTCAGAATGCCCGTCAGATACGGGCATTCATCAAATGATGAGGATCAGAACAGTGAAAGCGGCACGCCAGCAAGCAATAACAAACCTGCTAATTACCCATAAAAACCTGACAACCGAAGCCTTATCTTTACAACTTAACGTCAGCAAAGAGACTATTCGCCGCGATCTCAATGAACTACAAATGCAAGGGAAAGTGCTGCGCAACCACGGACGTGCCAGGATAATTCATCAGGAAAATCAGGACAGCGGCGAACCGTTTCATATTCGACGTAAAAGCCATTATGCGCATAAAGCGGATGTTGCCAGGGCCGCATTGGCATGGATAGAGGAAGGAATGGTAATCGCTTTAGATGCCAGTTCCACCTGCTGGTATCTGGCCCGCCAGTTACCGGACATCAACATACATGTGTTTACTAATAGCCAGCCAATTTGTCAGGAACTGGGCAAACGTGAACATATTCAGCTCATCTGCTCAGGTGGACGACTCGAGCGCAAAGATGGCTGCTACATTAATCCGTCGCTCATCTCGCAGTTGAAACCTCTCGACATCGATCTGTTTATTTTTTCCTGCGCGGGGATCGACAGTAACGGTACTCTCTGGGACTCGACGGCTACTAACGCTGAATTTAAATCCATTCTGCTCAAACGGGCATCACAGTCATTGTTGTTGATCGATAAAAGTAAGTTGCATCGTTCTGGCGAGGCCCGGATCGGGCATCTGGAGGAGGTGACGCATGTGATTTCGGATGAACAGCAAACTGACGGTGTTCTGCCACAGGCCTGATAAGCGCATGCGCCATCAGGCCTGCAGGGAGGTCTTTATCGCTCGTCGCGACGACCGCCGACAGCGGCCCACAGACGACGCACGTGCACGGTCACTTCTTCGCGGTCATGATACAGCTGACGTGCCTGAATCTGCGCATTGATGTTATGTTCATCCAACTGCGCCTGGATATAGGCCAGGTTTTGCGACACTTCTTCGTAGCGCTTTTTCATCGGCAACTTGAGATTGAAAATCGTCTCACGGCACCAGCCATTAACCAACCATTGCGCCATCAACGCGGCAACTTTCGCAGGCTTCTCCACCATATCGCAGACCATCCACGAGATGTTGTTGCGATTCGGACGGTATTTAAATCCGTCTTCACGCAACCAGGTCACCTGTCCGGTATCCATCAGGCTTTGCGCCATCGGACCGTTATCCACGGAGTAAACCCACATATTGCGTTTGACCAGCTGATAGGTCCAACCGCCGGGGCAAGCCCCTAAATCCACCGCATACATTCCATTTGCCAGACGCTCATCCCACTCATCGGCAGGAATAAAAACATGCAGCGCTTCTTCGAGCTTCAGTGTTGAACGGCTCGGAGCATCGGCCGGGAACTTCAAACGCGGGATGCCCATGTAAAACGGTGAATTATTGTCAGGCCAGGAATAACCGGTGTAACAACAACCTGGTGCGATAAAGAAAACATGGACTACCGGGCGCTTTGGCGTCTCGTATTTTGCCAGCACGCCCGCTTCACGCAGCGCCGCGCGCAGCGGCACGGTAAATTTACGGCAAAACTTAACCAGCTCTTTGCTTTCGTTAGTGTCTGCGACTTCGACGCGCAGGTCACCACCTTTCTCTACAACGCCCTGCAACATACCGACAATCGGCGTAATGCGATCTTCCGGCGGCAAATATTGCAGCAATTCACCGACGACAAACATTTGACGGGCAAAAATCAGCGAACTGAACGGCAGCTCTTTGACCAACTTTTCAGCATCACCCTGCTGATAGCACTCATAAATGACGTAACCCGCATTGTCTTTCACGCGAGCAAAGCCAAACACTTCCCGACGAGTTGCTTTATCCGTAATTTCTGCGGCGCACTCTTTTTCAAAACCTGGGCGACACAACAATACAACCTTATTCATGGCTAACGCCCTTACGTTTCAATCGAATAGCACCAACTAACATCAGAACCCAACCTGCCAGGAAGCTGAAGCCACCAACAGGGGTAACAAACGCCCACAGGCGTAGATGAGACAGCGCGAGGCAATACAGGCTGCCGCTGAACAGCACCGTGCCTAATGCCATAAACACGCTACTCCAGTAAAACCAAATGCTAATACGTCGCTGCATAGCGACCGCCAGGCCAAAGATGGCCAGCGTATGGAACGCCTGATACTCAAGGCCCGTCTGGATCCACCCCATTTCAACGACGCCGAGGGTTTTACTCAGAACATGTGCCCCAAAGGCGCCCAGTGCCACAAAAATAAAGCCACTTACGGCGGCAAAAATCAGCATAAAACGGCTGGTCATGTTAATACCCTAAGTAAATTATTGTTCATAACGAAAGCGGAATTTTTCTTGTTCAGTGGCCGCTTTTGCCAGTATCCACTGACGGAAGGCGGCTATTTTACCCAGTTCTGCCTGACTGTCATGACAAACCAGATAAAATGCGTTCTTGCTGACCAGAACATCATTAAAGGGACAGACCAAACGCCCGGCTTCAATTTCAGACTGCGCCATAACGTTATTGGCCAGCGCCACTCCCTGTCCATGAATAGCAGCCTGAAGCACCATGGCACTATGGCTGAAGATAGGTCCCTGCTGTACGTTGATATGATTCAGGCCAAGCTGGCGCGTATAGGCTTGCCAGTCACGCCGCGAAGCATCGTGCAATAAAGTGTGTTTTGCCAAATCCTCTGGCGTCTTCAATGGTTTATCGCCAGTGAGTAACAGAGGCGAACAGACTGGCAATAAATATTCTGCGTACAATTTTTCCACACGCAGGCCAGGCCAGTTACCGCGCCCATAAAAAATAGCGACATCAACATCGTCAGCCAGTTTGTCTTCCTGGCGGTCTACCGCCTGGATCCTGACATCGATTCCCGGATAAGCTGAGTTAAAGCTAGAGAGTCTTGGCACCAGCCATTGAATTGCAAAACTGGGCAATAAACTCACGGTGAGCGCGCCTTTTGCACTGCGTGCCTGAAGTTTACGCGTCGCATCGGTTAATTGCGAAAAAATCTCTTTGATGTCGAGGAAATAGCTTTGACCTTCTTCCGTCAACAAGAGAGATCGATTGCGTCGACGAAACAGCTTAAGTCCCAAGAAATCCTCAAGTGACTTGATTTGATGACTTACTGCGGCCTGCGTCACAAAAAGCTCTTCAGCTGCGCGGGTAAAACTCAAATGACGCGCCGCAGCATCAAAAACACGTAACGCATTTAAGGGTGGTAATCGTTTTGACATGACTTTTTAGGCTTTGATGTTAAAAGAATTTAACAGTTACATAACAGCCTGTAACCTATTAGTTTTTTTAATCTGAGCCATTATAAATTGTCCGTTGAGGTTCTACCAGCAAATACCTATAGTGGCGGCACTTCCTGAAGCCGGAACGAAAAGTTTTATCGGAATGCGTGTTCTGGTGGGCTTTTGGCTTACGGTTGTGATGTTGTGTTGTTGTGTTTGCAATTGGTCTGCGATTCAGACCATGGTAGCAAAGCTACCCTTTTTCACTTCCTGTACATTTACCCTGTCTGTCCATAGTGATTAATGTAGCACCGCCAAATTGCGGTGCTTTTTTTTGTCCGAGTTTCTGTCGATGACGCCCGGCTATTTCTCCAGTTCCACCATCTCTTTCACATCGGTACGGTTAATCTGCTGTTTGTTGCCATTAGCGTCCTTGTAGGAAATCATTCCCGTCTCATTATCGGTCTTTGGCTTACCGTCAGACACGATCGACCGACCATCATTGGTGTGCATCACGTAATTCGAACCAGAACAGGCGCTCAGGGCAAAAGTCAGCATACATGCAGAGATAATTGCGGCAGTCTTTTTCATATTCTTCTCCTTAAAGCGATTTATGCTAAATAAAACGAATTCCATAACAGGCAAAAATACTCACCTAACACTATTTAGCATAAGCCACTGTTCTGACTTTACCAGGATATCCAGAGGATTCTGATAGTTAGCCTCCCCTTGTGTCTGCGCTCTTTTTGCGCCACGATCGGTTTATTGAACTGAGGAATACCATGAACGCTTTTAACCCCGCGCAGTTTCGCGCACAGTTTCCCGCTCTCAGCGATGCTGGCGTCTATCTCGATAGCGCCGCAACAGCGTTGAAACCACAGGCTGTGATTGATGCCACTCACCAGTTTTATAGCCTGTGCGCCGGTAATGTCCATCGCAGCCAATTTGCCGAAGCCCAGCGGCTGACCGCCCGCTATGAAGCCGCACGGGAGAAGGCCGCCTGCCTGATCAATGCACCGGATGATAAATCCATTGTCTGGACCCGCGGTACGACAGAGGCTATCAACATGGTGGCCCAAAGCTACGCACGCCCGCGCTTACAAAGAGGCGATGAGATTATCGTCAGCGTGGCGGAACACCATGCCAACCTCGTTCCCTGGCTGATGGTGGCGGAACAAACGGGGGCAAAAGTCATCAGGCTCCCTCTCAACGCCCATTTACTGCCGGACGTGGAACGCTTACCAGAACTCATCACACCACGCAGCCGCATACTGGCGCTCGGGCAGATGTCTAACGTAACTGGCGGCTGTCCGGACCTGGTTCGCGCCATTTCGCTCGCCCACGCTGCGGGTATGGTGGTGATGGTTGATGGCGCCCAGGGCGTTGTACATTTCCCCGCAGACGTGCAGCAGTTGGATATTGATTTCTATGCTTTTTCTGGTCACAAGCTGTACGGGCCGACCGGGATCGGCGTTTTGTATGGTAAGCCAGAGTTGCTGGATGCCATGTCTCCCTGGCTCGGCGGCGGCAAGATGATTAATGAAGTCAGTTTTGCGGGGTTTACCACCCAGGCGGTTCCCTGGAAACTGGAGGCAGGTACGCCTAACGTTGCGGGTGTTATTGGCCTGAGCGCTGCGCTGGAATGGCTGGCGGATGTCGACATCGTGCAAGCAGAAAGCTGGAGCCGTGGTCTGGCTACACTGGCAGAAGAGGCACTGGCGAAGCGCCCGGGATTCCGTTCTTTCCGCTGCCAGGACTCCAGCCTGTTGGCCTTCGATTTTGCCGGTGTTCACCACAGCGACATGGTGACACTGCTGGCCGAATATGGCATCGCGCTTCGCGCAGGACAACACTGTGCGCAACCGCTGCTGGCAGAACTTGGTGTATCAGGGACGCTGCGCGCCTCATTTGCACCTTATAATAGCCAAAGTGATGTGGATGCGTTGGTGACGGCGGTTGACCGCGCGCTGGAAATATTGGTGGATTAATGACAAACCCTCTGTTCGCCGAACATCCGTTTGGCACAACCGTGACCGAAGAGACTTTACGAGCTATCTTTGTCCCACTTACTCAGTGGGAAGATAAATATCGCCAGCTTATCCTGCTGGGGAAGCAACTACCGCCACTCCCGGAGCCATTAAAGGCCCAGGCAAAAGAGATCGCGGGATGCGAAAACCGCGTCTGGCTGGGGTATGCCGTACATGAGAATGGCACTATGCACTTTTTCGGCGACAGCGAAGGCCGTATCGTGCGCGGTTTGCTGGCAGTGCTGCTCACCGCGGTAGAAGGTAAAACCGCCGCCGAATTACTGACACGTTCACCAATGGATTTTTTTGATGAATTAGGTTTACGCGCCCAGCTCAGCGCTTCGCGTAGCCAGGGACTGAATGCCCTTAACGCGGCGATTCTTGCAGCAGCGCAGCAGGTTGTATAGCTGTTTTGCCGGATAAGCGCTGGTGCCCCATCCGGCAAACAATCATTAAGTCTGACGCGCCGCCTTCGCCATCATCTTCTTCAACGCGTGTGACACCGCGACAAAGCCAAATGTCGCTGTCACCATCGTCGCAGCGCCAAAACCAGATGCACAATCCATACGCTTCGGCCCTTCTGCCGTCGCCTTCATCGCACACACTGAACCATCAGCCTGCGGATAGACCAGCGCCTCGGTCGAGAACACACAGTCCACACCCAGCTTGCCTTTGCTGTTTTTAACCACGCCAAAGTCACTTTTTAGCCGCTCACGTAGCTTCGCCGCCAACGGATCCTGAATAGTTTTGGCTAAATCAACGACCTGAATCTGCGTAGGGTCAATCTGCCCACCCGCACCACCGGTGGTGACCAGCGGAATTTTATTGCGACGGCAGTACGCGATCAGCGCTGCCTTCGGGCGTACACTGTCGATAGCATCAATGACATACGAAAAGCCGGCGTTCATATACTCTGCAACGTTATCCGGCGTGACAAAGTCATCGACCACACTGACCCGACACTCGGGATTAATCTGCCGTATACGTTCAGCCATCACCTCAGCCTTCGCCTGGCCCACGTTATCACGCAGAGCATGGATCTGCCGGTTAGTATTGGTAACGCACACATCATCCATATCGATGAGCGTAATTGCGCCAATTCCGGTACGCGCCAGCGCTTCCGCCGCCCACGATCCCACGCCGCCAATCCCGACCACACACACGTGCGATCCGGCGAACAGGTGCAGCGCATTTTCGCCATACAGACGCGCTGTGCCGCCAAAACGCTGACGCCAGGCATCACTTATCACAACAGACATACGACCTCAGAACAGAAAATTCAAAGAGCGGTGATCGCCACTCACTATAGTGGCGACAACACCGTTCTTGCGCCGAATGGCGCTTCGCTTATCCCGCCTGCTCGAAAAATGGCAGGTCTGATAAGACTATTAACCGCTAAATACGTTACCCGCTCCGGCGCCACTTTTCAGCACCCAGACACGACCGTAGTGATTATACCAGCCCGCACGATGCCCTGCGTCTGCACCAATACCCTGATAGATATCGAAGTGCTGGCCTTTGATCGCTCCACCGACATCTAATGCCACCATCAGACGCAGTTCATACTGACCGGTAAATTTCCCGTTATTGTCCAGCAGCGGCACTTCTGCCAGTAACGTCGTGCCCGCAGGAATAATACTACGGTCAGAAGCAACGGAGGCCCTGCCAATCAGCGGCACTGCGCTGGCCCCTTTTACCGGGGCAAAAGATTGTGGTTTAAAGAAGACGAACGACGGATTCTGTTCCAGCAGTTCACGCACTTCAGCTTCGCTGTGCGTTTCACCCCAGTGACGGATCGCCTGCATCGACATATCTTCTTTCTTCACTTCGCCACGATCGATCAGTACTTTACCAATACTGCGATAAGCATGGCCGTTTTTGCCGGCATAGCTAAAGAAGTTAAGCGGGCTGCCATCACCGAAGTCGATGTAGCCACTGCCCTGAACATCCATAATGAAGTTATCCATCAGGGAGTTGCTGTATGCCAGGATATAGTTGTCACTCAACGCACCTGCGTAGATTTCAGCGCGGGAAGGTAAACGCCCACGTTTTGGCGGCATACGATAGATAGGGTATTGAAATTCCCCCTGACGCGTGTGCCGCGCCTGGATTACCGGCGTGTAATAACCAGTGAACTGAACGTTGCCATAGTTATCAGCCCCTTCCATCTGCCAGGCATCAATACCAAACTGGCGCATATTGCGCGTATCGCCACCTGCACGTAGCCACTCCTGGATAGCGTTGTAGACATTGCTTTGGTTGCCATACAAACGCGGAGAGGCGTTGCGGATCTGATTTACCTGCTCGGCGAAATCACCGGCATTGATTGGCGCGCCAACCGCATCAGGTTGGTTCACCAGTGAGAAAGGCTGGGTAAATTTCCCGTCTTTATACTGCTGTCCACGATCGGTGGGTTTAGAGGAACACGCAGCGAGCATCGCGACTACGGCCCCCGCCAGAAGATATTTTGCCCAACGTCCTTTCATTATTCTCGTCTTAAGTTGCCTGAATGCGAGATGAAGATAACAAACCCCCGAACCTAATGAAATGCGAATGCATACCCCATCGCAAATTTTGCGCAAAAAATAAACCGAAATGCTTTGTTTTTGTTCATTTTCATCCTTAAACCGTGATCAAGGTGAAAAAAGGGTTGCATGAAAACGTTAGCAGAGTATAGTGCGCATCCACGGACGCGGGGTGGAGCAGCCTGGTAGCTCGTCGGGCTCATAACCCGAAGGTCGTCAGTTCAAATCTGGCCCCCGCAACCAATTAAAATCAGAAGCAGTAATATTTCTGTTAAGCAGTTCGAATCACACATGTGATTTGAAATACGCAGCAGAAAGACGGACGCGGGGTGGAGCAGCCTGGTAGCTCGTCGGGCTCATAACCCGAAGGTCGTCGGTTCAAATCCGGCCCCCGCAACCAATTAAAATCTGATGTGATATTTTTGCAAGGTAGTTCGAATCACAGCAAAGCCAACGCAGATGTGGTTTGAATACGAAGCAAAAGACGGACGCGGGGTGGAGCAGCCTGGTAGCTCGTCGGGCTCATAACCCGAAGGTCGTCGGTTCAAATCCGGCCCCCGCAACCAATACATTGAACACCCTGACGGGTGTTTTTTTGTTTCTGCGGTCCGTAAAAAAAGCGCTTCTCAGCGCTTTTTTATTATCCCCTTCTCGCCAGCGTTGCCCCATCGGCAAAATACGCTTTGATCCCAGCCAGAATCGACTCAGCAACTTCCTGCTGGAAGGTCGCGGTTTTGAGCTTTCGCTCCTCTTCAACGTTACTGATAAACGCCGTTTCCACGAGGATCGAGGGAATATCCGGCGCTTTCAACACCGCAAATCCTGCCTGCTCAACCTGATTCTTATGCAGATTATTAATCTTACCGAGCTTATTCAGTACCGCTTTACCAAACTTCAGACTGTCAGCAATCGTCAGCGATTGCACCATGTCGAACATGGTGTGGTCGACGTAGCGGTCACCACTCTTACTGACACCACCAATTAAATCCGAGGCGTTCTGGGTTTGCGCCAGATATTTTGCTGCGGTACTGGTCGCACCTTTAGTGGAAAGTGCAAACACCGACGAACCACTGGGCTGTCGACTGGTAAAAGCATCCGCATGAATGGAGACAAACAGGTCAGCGCGCTGCTTCTGGGCTTTCGCCACGCGGACTTTCAACGGAATGAAGATATCCTCATTACGCGTCATATAGACCTTCATATTGCCTTCTTTTTCGATCAGCGCGCGCAGGCGACGGGCTATCTGCAACACCACATCTTTTTCGCGCGTCTTGTATTTCCCCACGGCACCGGAATCTTCGCCACCATGGCCGGGATCGAGCATAATGACAATTGGACGGTCACGCCCCGCTTTACCGGGCTGCGGGCCACTTTGTGCAGGTGGCACCTGTTTATCGAGATCGCCCTTGTTGTAGTCTTCAAGTAACGCCAGCAGAGGATCCTGCACATCCTGGGCATTCGCGGGATAAAGATCCATCACCAGACGTTCTTTAAATCCTGCAACGGGTGCCAGGGCGAACAGCTGCGGCTTCACATCTTGTTTCAGCTCAAACACCATGCGCACGGTCTGTGGGTCAAATTGGCCTACTCTTGCTGACTTAATGTACGGATCGTCAGGGCGGATCTGCGTCCCGATCCCCTTGAGCACCGAGTTCAAATTAACGCCTTCAATATCCACAACCACACGCTCAGGATTACTCAGGGCAAACTGTTTGTATTTCAGCAGACGGTTGGATTCCACCGTGACGCGGGTATAACTGGAGGCAGGCCAGATGCGCACTGCAACGACCTGACTGACGGCGGCCAGACCGACCTGGCTGACGCTCAAAAGCCACATAGCACCCGCACCTTTCAGTAAACGGCGGCGACTGATTGCTGAATTGGATCCCGACATGCTTCTCCCGAGCAAAAGAAATCTTTATTTAGGTAATAGGTAAAACGTCCTAATTGACCGGAAACTTTAGCGAATGACGCATAATCTGTCATCTACAAAAGGGTAAACATTCTTTTTATATTCACGGCATTACTGAGAAAAATCTTCAGGAAGGGTAAAAATTACGCTTGCGCATGGAGCAAAAACAGAATAAAAATACACAAATTACGAATAATCATGCAATGAGGATGTGCCGTGGTGAAGGAGCGTAGAACCGAACTGGTACAGGGATTCCGCCATTCTGTTCCCTATATCAATACCCATCGGGGAAAAACGTTTGTCATTATGCTGGGCGGCGAAGCCATCGAGCATGAAAACTTTTCCAGTATCGTCAATGACATTGGCCTCCTGCATAGCCTGGGCATCCGCCTCGTTGTGGTGTATGGCGCCCGGCCACAGATTGATGCCAATCTTGCTGCTCATCATCATGAGCCGGTGTACCACAAAAATACGCGCGTGACTGATGCCAAAACGCTGGAGCTGGTGAAGCAGGCTGCAGGGCTACTCCAGCTTGATATCACCGCCCGCCTGTCGATGAGCCTGAACAATACACCATTGCAGGGCGCGCACATCAATGTGGTCAGCGGTAACTTTATTATCTCCCAACCTCTTGGCGTCGATGACGGCGTAGATTACTGCCATAGCGGACGCATCCGTCGTATTGATGAAGAGGCGATTCACCGTCAGTTGGACAGTGGCGCCATTGTATTGATGGGCCCGGTAGCCGTTTCCGTCACCGGAGAGAGCTTTAATCTGACTTCAGAAGAGGTCGCCACTCAGTTGGCTATCAAGCTGAAAGCAGAAAAGATGATCGGTTTTTGCTCCTCCCAGGGAGTTATTAACGATGATGGCGATATTGTTTCCGAACTTTTCCCCAACGAAGCCCAGGCTCGCGTTGAGTCACAGGAAGAGAAAGGCGACTACAGCTCCGGCACCGTGCGCTTCCTGCGTGGTGCCGTAAAAGCCTGTCGCAGTGGCGTACGCCGCTGCCACCTGATTAGCTATCAGGAAGATGGCGCATTGTTACAGGAGCTGTTCTCACGCGATGGGATCGGGACGCAAATCGTGATGGAGAGCGCCGAACAGATCCGTCGCGCCACCATTAACGATATCGGCGGTATTCTGGAACTGATTCGCCCACTCGAGCAGCAAGGTATTCTGGTCCGTCGCTCACGTGAACAACTGGAAATGGAAATCGACAAATTCACCATTATTCAGCGTGATAACCTGACCATCGCCTGTGCCGCCCTGTACCCTTTCCCGGAAGAACGAATTGGCGAAATGGCGTGTGTGGCAGTACATCCGGACTATCGAAGTTCTTCACGCGGAGAAGTTTTGCTGGAAAGGATCGCCGTGCAGGCCAGACAAATGGGGCTTAGCAAACTGTTCGTGCTGACAACACGCAGTATTCACTGGTTTCAGGAGCGCGGCTTCACGCCCGTGGATATTGACCTGCTGCCAGAGAGTAAGAAACAGATGTACAACTATCAGCGGCGTTCAAAAGTGCTAATGGCAGATCTGGGGTAACCACAGTTGCCGGATAGCGTTAACGCTTATCCGGCCAACAAATCCTACTGTGCAATACCATCATTAAACAACGCCGACAGCCCACTGCGACGTTCAGTGCGAGTGGCAATGGCCCCACTCAATATCCGCTCATCGGCATACAGCGACAAGCGACGGCGCGCGCGGGTCACCGCCGTATAAACCAGCTCGCGGGTAACAACGGGCGAATGCTGGCTGGGTAAAATCAACGCCGCATGATCAAACTCGGATCCTTGTGATTTATGCACCGTCATCGCCCAGGTCGTTTCATGTTCCGGTAAACGGCTGGGCTGTACCGACTTGATATTGCCATCCGGCAACGCAAACCACACCCTTAAGCCCTGACCACGATCGAGCGCGATCCCGATATCACCGTTAAACAGACCCAGCGAACTGTCATTTCGCGCAATCATCACTGGTCGCCCCTCGTACCAACGGGTATGTGCGAGACGGGAAATCTTACGTTTTTGCACCATCACCTGTTCGATGCGCTCATTCAACCCACTCACGCCGAACGGACCTTCACGCAGTGCGCACAATAGCTGATATTCATTAAATGACTGAATAATAGCATCCGGCTCTGCACGCTCATGGAGCAACTCAAGGTAGTGCCCATAGCCCGCTAGCGCTTCATCAAGCATAGCTGCGTAATCTTCACTACTTTGCAGCGTGCGTTTTTCAATATCACTAAAACCTTGCTGGAAGACCGTTTTGATCGCGGCTTTATCACCCCGATTTATCGCAGAAGCCAGTTGGCCGATACCGGAATTACTGCCAAAACGGTAACTCTTTTGCAGCAGGCATAAGCTGTCACGTAATGATGCCGCCTGTGTTCCTGACCCCGCAGGAATGGTGCTCCCGGTCAGGCGGCTCAGTTGTTTTGCGCGTTCCGCAGTAAACCCGGCATTCAAAAAAGCACAGATACCCCCCAGCACAGCCCCCGCCTCAACGGAAGCAAGCTGGTCACGATCGCCAAGAAAAATCACCCGACCATGGGGAGGTAATGCATCAATAAGGCGCGACATCATAGGCAAATCAATCATCGAGGCTTCATCAACCACCAACACATCAAGATGGAGAGGATTGCCTGCATGATGGCGCAGTCGCTGGCTACCCGGCTGTGCGCCTAATAATCGGTGCAGCGTACTGGCGTCATCAGGAATACGTTTCTTTTGTTCATCGGTCAACGGCAACTCACGTAATGCAGCGCCCAGCGACGCAGTCAGTCGCGCCGCCGCTTTTCCCGTTGGAGCGGCCAGCCGGATACGACAGCGTTCACCATCCGCCATCTGAATCAACGCCGCCAACAGCCTGGCGACCGTTGTCGTTTTTCCCGTTCCCGGCCCACCAGAGATCACTGATATACGACGCGTCAGCGCTACAGCCGCTGCAACTTTCTGCCAGTTAATTCCTTCCGTATGCGGAAAAAGCGTCCCCAGCGTGTGGGTCAACCGCGATTCATCCACCTCGATTGCCTGGTTAACCTCACTAAAGAAGCGAGCCACCGTGCGTTCGTTATTCCACATTCGGTTCAGATACAGGCGATCGCCATACAGCACCAGCGGCGTCGGGCGCTCGCCGCGACTTACCGCATCAGAGGCAAGCAGACATTCAGCCCAGTCTTCAGGCTCCCCTTTTTCACTCATCCAGGAGGTAAGCAAAGGATGGGCGTCTTCGCTTAAAGATAAACGCGAAAGCGGTAAACAGACGTGGCCTTCTCCCGCTTCGCGGCTAAGCAATGCCGCAGCCAGCGTGACGACCGGGTTGTCGTTTCCGGCAACCGCCAGCGCAAACTGGGCATCTAACGGCCGTAGCTGTTTCTGCTCCACAGCCTCCAGTAATCGCTTCTGGATTGTCATTGCATTTCCTCCAGTGCTGCGCCCGCAAACATCTCGTCCATCATCGCAATCAGCTCTCCGTCTGGTCGGGTCGCATAAATTCCCTGCTGAGGTTCCTCGCTATCAACACCGCGCAAAAAGAGATAGATAACGCCGCCAAAATGGCGTTCATAATCGTAGTCTGTAATGCGGTGACGTAAATAGCGGTGCAGCGCCAGAGTATAAAGTTGATATTGCAGGTCATAACGGTGTGCCTGCATTGCTGAGGCCATCGCCTGCTGGGTATAAGCGCTGCTGTCTTCTCCCAGCCAGTTAGATTTGTAGTCAAGCAGGTAATAACGCCCCTGGTGGCGGAACACGAGGTCAATAAAACCTTTCAGCATGCCGCGAACCTGCATGAAATCCAGCGGTGGACAGCCCGCCGAGAGAGGATCGTACTTGCGGATCAGCGCGTCCAGTTGGCTGGCTATCAGCGGCTGCGAAATGGGCAGATAAAACTCCATCTCCACCTGTTTTTCCCGTGCAGACAGAACGCTCAGACTCACGCCCGATTCGTTAAGCGGCGCACGCAAAATGGTCTCCAGCCAGTGGGTCAAAACCGGCGCCCAGTGTGCCTCATACCCACCCAACGCCAGTTTTTCCTGTACCCATTGCGTTTCAACCGGTTGGGTAAAATCCAGGTCCTCAAACAAGCTATGTAAAAATGTTCCCGGCGATGCACCTCGTGGAAACTGATGCGGTGTTAGCCCTGATTCCACAACCGCCTCACCCACGCCTGATGCATCAATGTCCAGCCGGGGGATCAGATCCTGCGCGATGCCATGTCCACGTTGTTGCAGGCCGGAATAGCTGGTCACACGCCAGCTGTCACCGGGAGCACGTTGCAGCGTTCTTGCACTCAATACCGAACTGGCGGGTTGCGAAACCAGCCAACGCTCACCGTCTGGCTCATTCGGCGTCAGGCAGGCAATATCTTCACTGCAAAGCGCTTCAATAGCAGCACGAAGCCCTGCGGCATCCTTCGGCTCGCCTTTTTGCAACAAGCGTCCCAGAGCACTCTGATGCACATCGGTATCACCTTTCTTATCACCCCGACGGCGCACCAGCGGCGCAACGCCGAGACTGCAATGCCATACCGAACGCGTCAGCGCAACATAAAGCAATCGCAGGTCTTCCGCCAGACGTTCAGCTTCTGCCAGCTCAATACTCTCATCCGCTTCGCTGAGATCCAGCACAGCTTCAAAAGAGCTACGATCATGGTAGAACGCCTGATCCTGAACGCGAAAATTAGTGATAAAAGGCAGCCAGACCAGTGGATATTCCAGCCCTTTCGATTTGTGGATGGTGACGATTTTAACCAGATGCTTATCGCTCTCCAGCCTCAACTGCTGACTGGAAGCATTGCTGTCAGGTTCCAGAATATGCTGGGAAAGCCAGCGCACCAGCGCATGCTCACTTTCCAGTTGCGATCCCGCTTCCTGCAACAGTTCACTGATATGCAAAATGTCGGTCAGACGGCGTTCGCCACCCGCCGTTGCCAGCAGGTTTTCTGCAATTTGACGCGCTGACATCAGCGCGCGCAGCATCGGCATGACGCCACGCTTATGCCAGAGCTGGCGATAACCGTCGAATTCCTCTACTACGGCATCCCAGGCATTCTCGTCATTGTTCAGCGCTTCAATATCCTGCGCATTAAGTCCCATCATGGACGTCGCCAGCGCGCTACGCAGTGTGTTTTCACGTTCCGGCGTCATCACCGCCTGCAGGACCCATAGCAGTTCCTGCGCCTCCAGCGTTTCAAATACACTGTCACGGTTGGAGAGATAGACCGACGGGATAGCCAGTTGCGTTAGCGCGTCGCGTACCAGCGCCGCCTCCTGGCGACTGCGGACCAACACGCTGATATCCGATGCGCGTACCGGGTTGGACGCTTTACCGCTGACCAGCAACGCCTCACCAGACTGCCCGGCTTTAAGCCAGTCACGAATTTGCGTTGCGCACACCTGGGCCATATAGTTCTGGTAATCGCCCACGCCACAGCTTTCTCCTTCCATTAGCCACATGCTCATCGCAGGTTGCTTTTCACCGTGAAGTACAAACCGCAGCGATTGATTCTTCTCTGCGGATTTCACCGGGCTAAAGGGGATTTCGCGGAACATGAAGGCGTCGTTCATCTGGCTGAAGAGCGTATTGACGCCATTGACCATCCCAGGCGCAGAACGCCAGTTGGTATCGAGCGTGTAATGTGCGCTAACTTCACTACGCGCTTTCATATAGGTGAAGATATCCGCACCGCGAAACGCATAAATAGCCTGTTTGGGATCGCCAATCAACAGCAGCGCGGTTTCCGGCTGATGCTGCCAGATACGACGGAAAATACGGTACTGCTGCGGGTCGGTGTCCTGGAATTCATCGATCATCGCCACCGGAAAACGGGTTCGAATGGCAGTAGCCAGCGCATCGCCGCTTTCACTACCCAGTGCCGCGTCCAGCCGACTGAGCATATCGTCAAAGCCTAACTCTCCGCGTCGACGTTTCTCCTGCGCAACCGCTTCGCGGATTTCCGCCAGCGCCCGGGTAATCACCAGATCGCGGATCGTCAGCGGTTCGCTAATCAGTTCATCAATGGCGACAAATAGCGGATGCCGGGGCGTTACGCCGCCCGCTTTGGTGCGATCTTCTAAAAAGCGTTGAGAGAATTTCTCCAGCGCATCAGGGAGCTGGTAGCTTTGTGTCTCTTCCTGCGCCCAGGCACTGATCTTTTCGATCCACTTACCCTGATTACCACGATTAAATTTACGCCTGTCGATTCCGGAATCTTCAAGCAGACCTTCCAGCTCATCGACCGAATCGCGCCATTGCTGCTTAATCTGGTTGATACGCGCCAGAATTTTTTCGTGTCGGGATGCCAGCGTTTCATCCGTTGGCGGCGGCGCTTTAATGACCGGAGCTTCACCCTGTAGGTAGCGGTCGATATCTCGTAGCAGCGCTTGTGGACCTTTCCACGTTTCGAAGATCACCTGCGCAATATCGCGAGAGAGCGGGTAACAATGTCGACGCCAGAAGTCCGCGCAGGCCTGGTAACGCAGCAGCGATTCATCTTCTATCAGTTGCTGTTCAAACAGCATGCCTGACTCAAAGGCGTTCAGACTAAGCATACGCTGGCAGAAACCGTGAATGGTAAACACCGCCGCTTCATCCATCTGTCTTTCAGCCAATAACAGCCAATGCGCGGCCTGTTTTTTATCGGCAATTTCATCTAACAAGCGGGCATAGAGCGGATTGTCGGTAGTTTCACGCAGGCAGGCAATTCGCAGCTCATGAATGTTGCTACGAATACGACCGCGCAGCTCTTCAGTGGCGGCCTCGGTAAAGGTAACCACTAACAGCTCTTCGACGGTCAGAGGGCGAGGAAAGGCGGCGGAGCCGCCCAGCCCAAGCAGTAAACGTAAATAAAGGGCGGCGATGGTAAAGGTTTTACCGGTGCCCGCAGAGGCTTCAATCAGTCGCTCGCCCGTCAGGGGCAAGCGCAGTGGATCAAGGGACTCAGCGGCATCATTCATTCTTTTCACTCATCAGGGGTAAGGTTTGCTGCAACGCGCTGACGGTCGGCCACACTTTCCAGCCTTCCGGGTGCACATACTCTGCTTTCCCGTTCTGACTGCCGGAAACCTGTGACAGTATCGCCATGCCTTGCGGCTCAACCACCGCCTGATGGAAGAAATCGGCAAGCTTTTGCGGCGTCAGCAGTTTAATCTGAGCCACGATTTTATCACGTGAATCGAAGCGCATATTACCTCGATCGAAATCTTTGCTTAACTGCGAAGCTTCTGCCCCCAACGTTTGGGGCGCCTGCAGCATTTGCGCAATGATGGCCTGCTGAATTTGTACGAATTCATCAGCTTTCATTGCCCGCAGTTTCGCTTCCGCCGTCGGGAAAAACGCTTTATACCGTTCCCACAGGTAAGACGGTTGCTTATCGCTGCTTTGCAGCAGGAAGCCCATTCCCCACTGACGGCCAACGCTCATTGGGAAAGCAAATACGGCGTAGCCTAATTGCTCTTCAGTACGCAGTTGATTGTAGAACCACGGCTGAACAATTTGCCCTAACATCGCGCTGTAGGCCGAACTGGTGTACTCGTCATAACCGGTAGGCACAAATACCGCTGCCAGCGCGGAGTCCGTGCTGCTGCCCGCTTTTTCAAAAATGACGGACTGCTTTTTATCGACTACAACATCTTTGTTCCGGCACCATTCCGACCCGTTCGCACCAAGCTGTTTCTGAATATCACGTGCCATGGTTTTCGCCTGAGCTTCGCTCATGTTACCAATCACCAGAAATTCAGGACGCGCACCGGCTTTTAAGGTGTCACGGTAAGTCATCACTTCTTGCAAAGTAATGGATGGCAACAGTTTACGGCGTTCATCGCGTGAGAAGTACGGCACCTGAGAAAGCATCTGTACCGGCATAATTGCCTGATCATAGGCTTTGCCTTTCTCTGCAGAGTCCATCATCTGGGCGTACCAGGATTTCGCCTGCTCCAGCTGTTCGTCCGTAGCGGTGTAGCTGAAATAGCCTGTCAGCAGCGCCTGAAAAAGCTGCGGTAAACGTTGGGTATAGCCGTTTGCGTTAAGCATCAGACCATTGTTAGCATTCGTTGAGAAACCAATCCCCCCCACCGCAGCCTGATTGCTTAACTGGTCGAGCGCAATACCGGCCAGATAATCGTTCAGTGCGAATAACACCTGATTTTTGGCGCTATCCATCGCTTTCGGGTTGCGCAGAATCACGCTGACATCGGCCTTTGGCTCACTGGCAAAATACTGACTCGGCGCATATACCACGCGTAAATCAGGCTCATCAACGATCAAATCCGGATGGGCGTATTTTTTATCCGTCTTAATCAGCGTGAAATCATCAGGGATATAGGGGTTCAACTCCGGCAGAGAGAGCGCAATGCCCTGGGCTTTTTGCTGCCAGTCGGCGAAGGTTTTTTCGCTGATTTTATCCACCTGATAAGGGGCATCGACAAAATAAGCGGTTTTATTATGTGGCTCTTTCGGACTGATATACCAGATACGCGCATTTTGCGGTGTCATCATTGCCAGACGTTCCTGAACCGCCTTAGCATCATATTGATCGGCAATATTCACCGCATCCAGCGTATGTTCGACGGGAACGCGGATCATGGTATCAGCCAGCCATTCCACGTAGTCCATATCACGCGTGATAGAGGGATAACGGAAGTCGAGATCCAGTACGTGTGCCAGTTCGTCAAAATAGCGTTTATCAACGCCTTTTTCACGCAACAGATTGAGATAGCTAAAGATAGCAGCAACAACTTCATCGCGATTCGCCAACCCTTTGTCGGTTAACGTCGCCGAAATAGCCAGCACACCGCTGTTACCATTGACAACCGGATCGGAGTCAGCACGAATGCCTTCAACCAGCCCCTGCTTTTGCAGCCAGTCGGACAACGTCCCCGGACTGCGGTTGCCAATCAAATAGGTAACGAGTTCGTCGGTTTTGCTACGAAACTGTGCGCTGTTGTTATCGATACGAAACTCTACGCGCAGCACTTTACGCGGCATTGCAGGGACATAGTGGATGACGACGCCCTTTTGCGCGTCAGTCACGACCGGTACGGTAATTTCCGGTTTTTCGACATTTTTATTCGGTACTCGCCCGAAGGTATCAGCCGCGATCCGCGCCAGCTCTGGCAGGGGTTTATTACTGTAAATCACCGCTTTCATCAGGTTCGCGGAGTAGTACTTTTCATGGAATGTCTGCAAGGCTTGCAGTACCGGGTTACCCGGTTTGTCGCTTAATGTCTGCAGATTTCCGCCGGAGAAGCGCGAACCAGGGTGTGCCGGGTTTATTGTTTCTGCGCTCACCTGTGCCATACGCATACCGTCCCGGGTACGCGCCAGCGTCAGCTCAGAATTAATGGCATTTCGCTCGCGATCGGCATATTTTTTATCGAGCAGCGGCGAGGCAATAGCGTCAGCCAGACGATCGACGGCCCCCGCCAGCGCATCGTTTTCAACTTCGAGATAGAAAGCCGTGCGATAGGGCGCAGTGCTGGCGTTGTGGCTGCCGCCGTGCATTTTGAGGAATTCAGCTAAGCTGTCCGGCTGTGGGTATTTTTTAGATCCCATCAGGCACATATGTTCAAGGTAATGCGCCAACCCCTGGTGATCGTCGGGATCTTCCAGAGACCCCACCGGGACCACCAGTGCAGAGAGAGACTTAACGGCCTGAGGGTCGGATACCAGCAACACGACCATGCCGTTATCAAGGCGCACGGCCTGATACTGGCGAGTGTCTTTATCGCTTTTACGGATGGTTTCAGCTAAAGGCTGCCAACCAGTATCTGCCTGACTTACGGGTACCCAAAGGGCAACGAACAACAGTAATGCGCTGAACCAGGTGCTGCGGGGCATTCACAAACCTCATCATTAACGTATTCACCTGTTCACTACAAACCACGCATTAAGCGTGGTCTGAACAGGGCAAGACTCTGTGCTGAACGAGTCAGCATCTTATGTGTAAGAATCAGTCCGTGACAGAAAGCGCATCATAGTAGAAGTCATCAATCTGTGCAATTTTTATACAATCATCATGACTGATTAAAGCGAAATAACGGTAACAAATAGCGCTGAGACTGCGACACAATGGTCTCCAGAGTTTCAGGAGCCAGCTGACGCCACAGGCGTTGATACCAGATATCATCGCCTTCACCACGCACCATCATGTTGCCTTCATAAGCCTGCAAAAACTTATTTCGTGCTTTTTGCAGCGTATCATCGTCATCTAACATGGCATCATTTACGGCGTCATAACAGGTTTTTATCCACGCCCCACCACTTTCCGGTAGCACCAGCAAAGGCGATGACATGCCTTCCCGATACCCCTCAATAAGTTGTGACAGATACAGTAACGCCTGCTCTGCCTCCAGTGGAGGGAAACGCCATTCTCCGTCTTTACGCAGGAACAAACGACTCTCTCCCGCTCCGCCACTGGCACAATAGACAAGATGTTCCAGCCAAAGTTGCACCCCCTGGGACACACTTATCAAAGATGGGCGCCAGCGCAACAAACCATCTTCCTGGACCTGTGGTAACCAACCCGTGATTTGCACACCGTTGCAGCTCAGATCAATTTCCATGCTCTGGCAAGGCTGGCGAGAGGCAATAATGCGATCGGCAAGCGACTGCATCTCCTGACGTTGGGTATCCCAAAGAATCTCACCAAATGCCCCATAAGGAAGCGAGCCAGCCGCACGGAAGCGACGGAACAAACGCTCGGCGTCGTTCTCTTCCACCAGCGTGTTAAGCAACTGCTGGTTAAGCTGATAGCGGGTTAACCCCTCAAGGGTAAAAGGCTCCGTTTCCGGGATCTCACTCTCTTCAGAACGGAAATTCACTCGTAGCCGCATCTGGAAGAAGGCCCGAACCGGATGAGCCCAAAATCGTTGTAGCGTTTCCAGCGTCAGGGTTTCAGGCATCGTAAAGTGGAGTGGCTGAACAAAATCAGCGTGTGCCTTACCTGACATGTTCGCCGCTGGCAGCCATTCACGCGCATAACTTTGCTGTTCGCCTGGCTGAAAGTTTTGTACATCAAAAGGCATACGGGTGTGCAAACGGGTAATGTGGGCTTTTACTTTGGTTTCGCTTTCATCGCTGGTGAGCAATTCATCACCCGGTAAGTAGTGGCTTTGCCCAATATAGTCCATTAACTCCTGCACCAGTACCGACGGAAAGCGTTCACTGTTGTCCTGAATTGAACGCCCAATGTAGCTGATATAGAGCGTTTGCTGCGCCGAGATCAGTGCTTCCAGAAACAGATAGCGATCATCATCACGACGACTTCGGTCACCCCGCATCGGCTTTTGACTCATCAGGTCAAAACCCAACGGCGCAAGCTGGCGCGGATAAACACCGTCGTTCATGCCTAACAAACACACCACTTTGAAAGGAATGGAACGCATTGGCATCAGCGTACAAATATTCACCGGACCAGCAAGGAAGCGCTGACTGATACGTTCCTGGTCTAGCCGCAGGGCTAGCTCATCGCGTAACAGTGAAAGTGGAATAGCATCGCGATACTCGGCCCCTAAACCTTCGCCAATAATAGCCTGCCACTGTTGTTCAATGAGCGTCATCGCCGCTTCGGTTTCTGCATCCGGCAGGAAGAAATCATTGAGCATGTCACGACAGACGGGTAGCCATTCCTCCAGCGGACGCTCCTGGGCCAACCCCCGGCGCCAGAGATTTAGCTGCATCAATAGCGAAGCCAGATGCCCCACCAGCTCGGCAATCAAACCGCTGGATTCATCATACGGCAATACCGATTGCCACTCGCCCTGCGTGCTTTCCATCGCATAGCCCAGCAGCATACGCGTCAGACCAAATTGCCAGGTGTGCTGGCCTGTCGGTGGTAGTTCCAGTTCGCGAACGTTGTCGTCGTCAATTCCCCAACGAATACCTGACTCATTAACCCACAGGCGAAGATAGCGTAATCCCTCTTCGTTGATGTTGAAGCGCGCCGCCAGTACTGGGACGTCCAGTAATGCCAACACATCTTCTGAGACAAAACGGCTGTCCGGCAACGACAGCAGGCTGATAAAGGCCTGTAAAACGGGATGGGACTGACGTGCACGGCGGTCAGAAATGGCAAACGGTAAATATCTATCAGCTGGCGCGCTGCCAAAAACGGCCTGAATGAATGGGCTGTAGCTGTCGATATCCGCTACCATCACAATGATGTCACGCGGCGTCAGCGTAGGGTCCGCTTCCAGCATCGCCAGCAAACGGTCATGGAGGATTTCCACCTCACGCTGTGGGCTATGGCAGACATGGAAACTCACACTGGTGTCATTCGGCTCAAGCAACCGTTTATTGTCGCTACGCGAATACTCCTCCAGATTGACGCCTGCCACAGCCCGGCTTTCCAGCTCAAGGATGTCCGACTGAATGTTACGCAAAAGATTGTCGGGCGTGATATCGACAAACGCATCCAGTTCCTGGCTGTTTTCCAGCTCAGACAGCAGGTAAATATAGTCACGCCCCAGTTTTCCCCACGAGGCCAGCAGCGGATTGCTGACATCCTGCTCGCCATCACTGTTAAACAACCCCTCGGCATTTTGGCTATCACGAAACAACGGCAACTCTCTTTCTTCAAAGCTGTGCCGACGCTGGCGCGCCAGCAGCTTCGCCAGATACGCAGGATCTTTGATGTCACCCCAGTAGAAACGACACGGATTAGTGAATAACAGGTGAATTTCGATATGCTTACCCAACGCCTGCAACGCCTGAAGATAAACAGGCGGCAACGCCGAAATACCGCAAATAAAAACGCGCGAAGGTAGCCCTTCCGGGCAGCTTGTTGCACTTTCCAGGGTCTGAATAAACCGTTGATATAAATTAGCGCGATGCCAGCGTGGTTGTCCCAGTTCAGCGGTATATTCCACCAGCGCTTTCCACAGTGGTGCCTGCCAGGCCTGAGACTCTCCTAAACCTTCAACCAGCCTTCCCTCCTCCCACTGCGTTAACCAGTCCGGACGGTAGACTAAATATTGGTCGAAAAGGTCGGCTGCGCGTGAAGAAAGCTGAAACAACTTACGCTTGTCGGTATCGTCAGTCAGATAGTGACGCAGCAGCGTGAAGTCATCTTTTTCCAGTAATTGCGGCAGCAACGTCATCAGCTTCCAGCTCATACTCTGTTTGCTGAACGCGCTCTCTTTCGGGATCTCCGGCAATACGCGCACAAACATATCCCAGATAAAACTCGCAGGTAGCGGAAAATCAATGTTGGCGGCAATACCAAACTTCTGTGCCAGGGTCATTTGTAACCATTGCGCCATACCGGTACTTTGAACCAGGATCATCTCCGGTTCAAAAGGGTCGTCCAGTCGCTCCCGCTCGACGATATATTCCATTAACGCTTCCAGCACATCCAGGCGATTGGAGTGGTAGACCCTTAACATAGCGACTCCTGACTACTGACGATTTGAGCAGTGCAGACGTGTCATTTGACCCTGCCTGCCCATAGGGGACGTAATTTTAACATTGATGCTGACACATCCCGCCTGCGTTGTCTGCATTCGGTTTACCTGCCAGTTCAAAGGCAGCGAAAACACATGCAGTTGGCTTTGCTGCCACGCGTAACGCCAAAGCTGCTGGTACTGATTTCTGCCCAAGAAACTGTTCATCAATGCTCGTTGATACCCCGACAGTGTGGTCACAATCATGATCATCAACACCATTGCCAACATGACTTCCGGCAGGCTAAATCCACGTTGCCGGTTCAGGGGATCTGGCATAATGCCAGCGTCTTTAACGGGCAGAAATCGCTCCAGCCATGTGCAGAAAACTTGATATTGCCGTCTACAACCTCGCCCTGACGCCATAGAGATATCCCTTCGTATTGAGCAATAAGCAACACGTTATTATTAGCAAGCAGTCGCAGACAAACGTCTGCATTCTGCATTGCATAGGACCGACACTGAACATCGGGTTGCAAAAGCCAGCGTTGCATACGCCCCCATTCCATCGCAGATTGCGCCACGGCCTGGCGTTGCAAAGACTGGCTTTCCATTGCAACACGAGAGGCAAAACTGGCTTCCTGCCTGCTAACGCCCTGCAACAACAGACTACCGAGCACCAGAAGTAAAAGTACCAGTGCAAGGGACGATACACCTCGTTCCCGGTTCACAGATTAAATCCTGTCACGCTGTAAAGCGCTTCGATCACTCTTTGTGGTTCGACTTTACTGGAGCCACGCAGACGCAGAATGAGGACGGGCGCAAACCCGCTAACATTCTGGCGTTCCACCTGAAATGACTCAATCTGAATGGTTACAGGATCGGTCATGCTATCCCAGCCCTTTCCTGCGCACGACGTCGCACCGCGCAATGTCTCCAGCGCCTTGTTTTGTAGGCGAAATCCAATCTGCTCGGCTTCTTTCGCTGGATTCGTCTCCCAGATACCGTTACTGTTTGCATCCCACTGCACAATAACGCAATCGCGCTGACCCGATATTTCCAGCCCTTCACCGTGACAGCGTCCGTGACAGTAGCCCGCCCGCTGGAGATGCTTCGCTACGGTATAAACACGTTGCCAGACCTCATCTTCAAGCACTAACTGGTGTGTATTGTGCAAAATACCGCGCTGCAGGGCAGGTAAAAATCGCGCTGAACCCAGGAGTAAAACACTGCTTATCGCCATCGCAATCAGCACCTCCAGCAGTGAAAAACCGCGTTCGTTTAGCGACATAGATTTGCCTCATCGCGCTCGCAAAGTCTGATTCTCCCCCAACCTGATACCACCAGATTCAATTCACCAGCCGCATTTTTCAGGCGAATATGCCCAGCCCATGCCGTGTTCCGTAGGCCAAAAAAAGCCAGCGAAGGCGTTATCTCCACCATCTCAATATCGTCCCAGAGCGGCATAAACAGCCACGGCGAGGAAGGCTTACATGACTCATGAACATCGGCAGAGCTAACAAAACACCATGACGCTTCCTCTCTGATAACGCTGATAACGTGGTCGCGGTTATGCCAGTTGGCATCTTCACGAAGTTGCAGCAAATAATCCCGTACCTGACAGGCGGTTTGCCACAACCGTTGTTGCTGCTGCCAGCGTTGCCAGCCATAAAGTCCTGTGGCACTTAGGGCGACAATAATGAGCATCGCAACCAGAGTTTCAATTAGCGTATAGCCTTGTTGTTTTTTCATGTCGCCAGTATGGCGTGAGGGAATGAAATAACGAGCAGTGAATTCGGGTTATTCGGCGGGCTGCGAGGAATATTTTCCATGTTGCAGCGTATTACAACTTTTGCAGGAATCAGCATCGAAAAACTGACGCGAAGGCAAAAAAAAACCGACGCGCTATGGCGTCGGTCGTGGCAGCATGACATTCGATCAGATGGCGACCGGCGCTTTGATGCCTGGGTGCGGATCGTAGCCTTCAATTTCGAAATCGTCGAAACGATAGTCGAAGATAGACTCAGGTTTACGCTTGATAACCAGCTTCGGCAGCGCGCGGGGTTCACGGCTAAGCTGCAGGTGAGTTTGTTCCATATGGTTGCTGTACAGGTGCGTGTCGCCGCCAGTCCAGACAAAGTCACCAACTTCAAGATCGCACTGCTGCGCCATCATGTGGACCAGCAAAGCGTAGCTGGCAATGTTAAACGGCAGGCCGAGGAACACATCGCACGAACGCTGGTACAGTTGGCAGGAGAGCTTGCCGTCAGCCACGTAAAACTGGAAGAATGCGTGGCACGGCGCCAGCGCCATCTTATCCAACTCACCCACGTTCCACGCGGAAACGATGATACGGCGAGAGTCCGGGTCGTTTTTCAGCTGGTTTAAAACCGTCGTAATCTGGTCAATATGGCGGCCATCCGGCGTTGGCCACGCGCGCCACTGTTTGCCATAAACCGGGCCTAAATTGCCATTTTCATCGGCCCATTCATCCCAGATTGAGACATTATTTTCATGCAGATAAGCAACGTTGGTGTCGCCCTGCAAAAACCACAGTAGTTCATGAATAATGGAGCGCAAGTGGCAGCGTTTAGTTGTAACCAGCGGGAACCCTTCCTGCAGGTTAAAACGCATCTGATGGCCAAAAATGGAAAGCGTTCCGGTTCCGGTACGATCGTTTTTCTGTGTGCCTTCATCCAGCACTTTTTGCATCAGTTCTAAATACTGTTTCATGGTTCCTCAGGAAACGTGTTGCTGTGGGCTGCGACGATACGCCCAAACCATCATGATAATACCGGCGACAATCATCGGGATAGACAGGATCTGCCCCATGCTGATGTATTGTACCCATGCGCCGGTAAACTGCTGATCCGGTTGGCGGAAAAATTCAACGATGATACGAAACGCACCATAGCCAATCAGGAACAACCCGGAGACCGACCCCATCGGGCGCGGTTTACGAATAAACAGATTAAGTATGATAAACAGCACAACCCCTTCCAGCGCCATCTCATAGAGCTGGGAAGCGTGGCGTGGCAGTGAGCCGTAAGTATCGAAAATAGACTGCCATTGCGGATTAGTTTGCAGCAGTAAGATATCTTCTGTACGCGAACCAGGAAACAGCATGGCATAGGAGAAATTCGGGTCGACACGTCCCCACAACTCGCCATTAATAAAGTTGCCCAGACGACCGGCACCCAGGCCAAACGGAATCAACGGTGCTATGAAATCAGAAACCTGGAAGAACGAGCGCTTGGTACGTTTGGCGAAGATAATCATCACCAGAATCACACCGATAAGACCGCCGTGGAAGGACATACCGCCATCCCAGACGCGGAACAGATACAGCGGATTATCAAGGAAGAGAGGGAAGTTGTAGAACAGTACGTAGCCGATACGCCCACCGAGGAAAACCCCGAGGAAGCCTGCATAGAGTAAGTTTTCTACTTCGTTTTTGGTCCAGCCACTCCCTGGGCGATTAGCACGGCGAGTCGCCAGCCACATCGCAAAAATAAACCCCACCAAATACATCATGCCGTACCAGTGAAGTGCGACGGGTCCAATTGAGAAAATGACCGGATCGAAATCCGGAAAATGCAGATAGCTACTGGTCATCTGTCACCACAAGTTCTTGTTATTTCGCTGAAGTCAGACAGCAATTGATAAGCGCGCCTGCATAATGCAGGCGCTCCGAAGTTGCGAATGATAGCACAAGGGGATCACAGCGGATGCCGATTACAGTTAAAAGATATGTATACGCCCTCGTCTTTCAAGCTGCATCTTTGTTGGTTGCGTTCACTCACCGGAGGCAGCCTCCGGCTGTTCAAATTCGTTCCTGACGAATTTGTCACGGACTTACCTGTTCAATACACTCAAAATACATTGGGTGTAGCTACTGTTTCCCGCCCTGGTTTCATAATCCCCCGCGAATTAAACCGCCCATGCCACGACGCTCCATAAATGCCGCCACCTGATGGCGTACTTCTGTCGCTAGCTGCGCTTCCAGGCTGCGCTGAGCCAGCGTTTGCGCTTCATCAAAATCGATATGTCGCAGCAGATATTTTACTCGCGCCACGGAACGACCGTTCATCGACAAATGACGGAAGCCCAAACCGATTAGAATAGTTACACACATCGGATCGCCCGCCATTTCACCACACAGGCGCAAATCGATACCACTTCGCTCAGCTTCCTGCGCAATCATCGCCAGGGCACGTAACATTCCCGGATGCAGGCTGTCATAAATGCTGGCGACACGTGTGTTGTTGCGATCGACCGCCAGAATATATTGAGTAAGATCGTTAGTCCCGACCGATATAAAATCGATCCTGTTCGCCAGATGCGGCAACATAAATACCATCGACGGGACCTCCAGCATAATGCCGATGCGTGGTTTCGGGATCGCATAGCCGATCATCTCTTCCACTTCGCGTCCGGCACGTTCAATCAAACGTCGTGCTTCGTCCACCTCATCAATACTGGTTACCATCGGCAGCAAAATACTTAGATTGCCGGTTGCTGCATTTGCCCGCAGCATCGCTCGTACCTGGATCAGAAAGATCTCCGGCTGATCGAGTGTAATGCGGATCCCACGCCACCCGAGGCACGGATTCTCTTCACTGATTGGCATGTAAGGCAGCTGCTTATCCGCCCCGACATCCAGCGTGCGCAGCGTCACAGGCTTGTCGTTAAACATTTGCAGCATCCCTTGATACTGCGCAACCTGCTCTTCTTCCGATGGAAAGCCACTTTGCAGCATGAACGGGATTTCGGTGCGATACAGACCAATACCGTCGATCCGACTACCCAGCTTCTGCTCATGTTCGGGACTAAGTCCGGCATTGAGCATCACCTTAACGCGCTCGCCGCTTTTCAATTGTGCAGGTTGATTAACATCATCTTCTGCCAGGCGACTCAGCTCATTCTCTTCACTGATGAGGCGCTGATATTCCTGTATCAATACAGGTTCCGGATCGACCAACACCTCGCCGCGATAACCATCCACCACCAGCGTGCGACGATGCAATACCGATGGCTGGATATCAGCCCCCATCACGGTGGGGATACCCAACGCACGAACCATTATCGCCGCATGGGAGTTGGCGGCACCGTCCCTGACCACAACCCCCACAAGCCGATCCTGTGGAAGTTCCGCCAGAGTGGTAGCTGAGAGTTCATCGGCTACCAGCACAAAACGCTCAGGCCAGGCATTCGGCCCCTGGATGGAGTCATCAAGATGGAACAGCAAGCGCTGACCGAGCGCACGTAAATCCCCGGATCGCTCTTTAAGATAGCTATCACTCAGGGCAGCAAACTGTTCGGCAAACTTCTCGATGATCGTTTTAACGGCCCACTCTGCCACTGAACCGTTATCCACTTCAGCAAACAGCTCACGGCGTAAACGGGTATCAGAAAGCAGGTGCGAGTAGAGATCAAAGATCGCCGCCGTTTCTTTCTGCGCCCCGGCAGCAAAACGCTTACTGTAGCGACGGAATTCGTTAGCAGCTTCTTCCAGCGCTCCGGTCAGTCGTTCTCGTTCCAGCGCAGGATCCAACGTTGACGCCTGATACACCTGCTCCATCAACGGCAGCGTGGCATCCTGCCAGCCTTCAGCAATTGCCACACCGGGCGCTGCGGGCAGCGCACGAATGCGCGTTTGGCGGTATTGACCGAACAGCGCGGTAAGCTGCGACTGAGAAAGAATGGCTGCCATTTGCGTGGCAAGCGTGACCAGGAAGGACTCTTCACTTTCATCGTACTGGCGCAACTCGCGCTGCTGTACGACCAGCACACCTAATAGCTGGCGGCGCTGGATGATCGGGACGCCTAAGAACGCACGAAAACGCTCTTCTTTCACCGAAGGAATATATTTGAAGCTCGGATGTTTTTGCGCATCGGCAAGGTTGATAGGTTCCGCCAGCCTGCCAACCAGGCCAACGATCCCTTCATCAAACGCGAGTGCAACAGTGCGACCGCGTGGTTTTTTGAGTCCCCGGGTCGCCATGAGGTAATAACAACGTCGGTCGTGGTCGGCCAGATAGACCGAGCAGACCTCTGTATCCATCGCAAGACAGATGTCAGTAACCAGAATATTCAGCGCCTCATTAAGGCGTGGAGCACTGGCTACCTTTTCGACTATTTCGCGCAGGCGGGTGAGCATAATTTGCGTAGCTTAACCTCTTTTACGTCTGTACGCAGGCGGGCTTTGCGGCTTAGGAGTACTTTCCTGAAGCGCCATCACAACACTTGCGAATTCTTTCATCACCCTGCGATAAACATCGCGTTTAAATGACACCACCTGTCGAACCGGATACCAGTAACTCACCCAGCGCCAGCCATCAAACTCAGGTGTACTACTGGTTTGCATATTGATTTCAGCATCGCTACTGATCAATTGCAGAAGAAACCATTTTTGTTTCTGGCCGATACAAACCGGCTTCGTGTCCCAACGCACCAAACGTTTCGGTAACTTGTAACGCAACCAGTTACGAGTAGAAGCGAGGATCCGTACATCTTTACGGCTGAGCCCCACTTCTTCAAAGAGTTCCCGGTACATCGCCTGCTCTGCTGTCTCTCCTGCGTTTATCCCACCTTGTGGAAATTGCCAGGAGTGCTGACCAAATCGCCGGGCCCACATGACCTGCCCCTGGCGGTTACAAATTACTATCCCTACATTCGGGCGGTAGCCATCGTCATCAATCACCGGACTACCTCAACATAAACCTTATATACAAACGATTGTTTCACACTCCTGGGAGGCGGTAAACCACTCTGTTAAGGACACGATACTCTAATAACAATTGAATAACTCACAGCAAAGGCCCGAGTTATAAACAGAGGGAGCACTGCCAGGACGATTTTATTCACCTTTTCTGTGGATATAGTTGTGAAGAAGTACGGAATTACTATGGGAAAACCCGGAACAGTCTGAATAAGACCTCCGTCACACATAAAAAATAGTCTTATATATTCATTAAGTTAAACTCGGGATCAGGAGATAATCACACAGAAACGTGACGATCATCACGCATACGATCTTCGAGCTGATGAAAGATCAACCAGCGTTGGTTTTATCCACAGATTATGCCAATAAGTTAGGCACAATTTGTGTAAAAATTCGATTTTCGTCGCACGTCAAGGCTGTAAATTGAAACAGTAGTAGGGTTTTTTCACAGTTATCCCATCTTTCTGTGGATAACATGGTGTAAGATCCTGTTCATTGTCAGTGACCAGAATTGGAAAACCTGAATTGCTGTTGCGCAACTCCGCGAATTGAAATCTAAAAACCAATATAAATCATATAATTGAATATAGCATGTGGAAAAAGATAAACTCTGTCCACACGGTATAAAATCATTGCTCATTTTTTCGCCTAAGGTATAACCCAATGCCAGAACTCCATCCGTTACTTTTACCTCCTGAATCTGAGACTCAGTTGCTTACCCAGGCACGACAACTCTCAGGCTACGCTTTGGGAGAGTTGGCGACGATGGCGGGTCTTGTTACGCCAAAGGATTTAAAGCGGGACAAAGGCTGGATTGGCGTGCTGCTGGAGATATGGCTTGGTGCCAGTGCGGGCAGTAAGCCAGAACAGGATTTTGCCGCGCTCGGCGTGGAGCTGAAAACAATCCCTGTGGACAGTCTTGGCAGACCGCTGGAAACCACCTTTGTTTGCGTAGCGCCACTGACCGGCAATACAGGCGTAACGTGGGAAACCAGCCATGTCCGGCACAAACTCAAACGCGTACTGTGGATCCCCGTTGAAGGTGAACGCAATATACCGCTGGCTGAACGGCGCGTCGGCTCTCCGCTACTGTGGAGCCCAAATGAAGAAGAGGACCGACAATTGCGTCTGGACTGGGAAGAGTTAATGGACATGATTGTGTTGGGTCACGTCGAACGCATTACCGCTCGCCATGGGGAAGTCCTACAACTACGTCCAAAAGCCGCCAATGCCAGAGCGCTTACCGAGGCTATTGGTGCCAATGGCGAACCAATCCTGACCTTGCCACGCGGGTTTTACCTTAAAAAGAACTTCACTCGTGCCTTACTGGAGCGACATTTTTTATTCCAGCCCTAATAGGCACTGCCCGGCCTTTCACCCGCCGCGTTACGGGCCTATAATTAGCGCTTCTTTTTTTTGGCAGGACTTTGTTCGATGTTATTTGCATGGATAACCGATCCTAACGCCTGGCTTGCGCTCGGTACGCTGACGCTGCTGGAGATCGTTCTCGGGATCGACAATATTATTTTCCTCTCTCTGGTAGTTGCCAAACTTCCGACCGCGCAACGCAGTCACGCCCGACGTATTGGGCTGGCGGCAGCGATGCTCATGCGTCTAGCTTTGCTGGCCTCTATCGCCTGGGTAACTCGTTTGACAAACCCGTTATTCGAGGTGTTTGGCGAGGCGATATCCGCACGAGATCTCATACTCCTGCTCGGCGGATTATTCCTGATCTGGAAAGCCAGCAAAGAGATCCACGAGTCGATTGAAGGTGAAGAGGAGGGGCTGAAAACTCGCGTATCCTCTTTCCTGGGTGCGATTGTGCAGATCATGTTGTTAGACATTATTTTCAGTCTGGACTCCGTCATCACCGCGGTAGGCTTGTCCGATCATCTGTTTATCATGATGGCGGCGGTGGTCATCGCCGTGGGTGTGATGATGTTTGCAGCACGCCCAATAGGCGAGTTTGTGGATCGTCACCCTTCGGTAAAAATGCTGGCACTCTCTTTCCTGATTCTGGTTGGTTTCACGCTGATTCTGGAAAGTTTCGATGTCCATGTACCGAAAGGATACATTTATTTCGCCATGTTCTTCTCTATCGCGGTAGAGACCCTGAACCTGTTGCGCAATAAAAAAAATCCGCTCTGATAAAATCTGTCGCTCCCCGCAAGGGGAGCGAATAACCTCATCATCTTCCCCTTCTCACAGATTAAGATTTTCCCTCTTTCGTCCTGCATAACTTCGCGTTATTACTAAACTATTGTCAGACGCAGGCCATGTGAGGATAAACAGATGAAAAAATGGGCAGTTTTAATTTCCGCCGTAGGATTGGCTTTTGCAGTTTCCGGATGCAGCAGTGATTATGTGATGGCGACAAAAGACGGTCGTATGATCCTGACCGACGGTAAACCGGAAATTGATGACGATACCGGTCTGGTGAGCTATCACGATCAGCAAGGCAACGCGATGCAAATTAACCGTGACGATGTGTCTCAAATTATTGAACGTTGATGGTTGAGGTCAGCAATGCTGCTGGCCTTAACAATTTTTGCTTCCCTTTTTCCCTTCCCTCAGCCATTTTTATAATCCTTATGTCGTGATTATAAAAAGGAAACGGCTATGCAATATCACCGTATACCCCACAGCTCGCTGGAAGTCAGTACACTGGGGCTGGGCACAATGACGTTTGGTGAACAAAATAGCGAAGCCGACGCACATGCACAGCTCGACTATGCCGTTGCACAAGGCATAAATTTAATCGACGTTGCCGAGATGTATCCGGTACCGCCTCGCCCTGAAACTCAGGGGCTCACAGAAACTTACGTCGGCAACTGGCTCGCCAAACATGGTAGCCGTGAAAAACTGATCGTGGCCTCGAAGGTCAGCGGTCCGTCACGTAACAATGACAGCGGTATTCGCCCCGATCAGGCGCTGGATCGTAAAAACATTCGCCAGGCGCTGAATGACAGCCTTAAACGCCTGCAAACCGATTATCTGGATCTGTATCAGGTACACTGGCCTCAGCGCCCTACCAATTGTTTTGGCAAACTTGGCTACAACTGGACGGATTCCACACCGGTAATTACTCTGCTGGAAACACTGGAAGCTCTGACTGAATTTCAGCGTGCGGGGAAAATTCGCTATATCGGCGTTTCCAACGAAACCGCATTCGGCGTGATGCGCTATCTGCACCTTGCTGACAAACACGACCTGCCACGCATCGTCACCATCCAGAACCCATACAGCCTGCTGAACCGCAGCTTCGAGGTTGGGCTCGCGGAAGTCAGCCAATATGAAGGGGTTGAACTGCTGGCCTACTCTTGCCTGGGTTTTGGTACCTTAAGCGGTAAATATCTGAACGGCGCTAAACCTGCCGGAGCACGTAATACACTGTTTAGCCGTTTCACGCGCTACAGCGGTGAACAGACGCAAAAGGCTGTCGCCGCTTATGTAGATATCGCGAAACGTCATAATCTGGATCCAGCCCAGATGGCGCTGGCGTTTGTTCGTCGCCAGCCGTTTGTCGCCAGCACTCTGCTGGGAGCCACGACGATGGAACAGTTAAAAACCAATGTCGAAAGCCTGCATCTGGAATTAAGCGAAGAGGTACTGGCGGAGATTGAAGCGGTGCATCAGGTTTATACCTACCCGGCACCGTGATTATGCGCATTGTGTGCCGGGTAAAGCCAAACCGCTACCCGACACACAAATTAATGACGGCGTTGCCAGACCCACAGCGCCGTAATCGCCAGCGCAAATAAGCCGCCAAACCCGATGCCAATCGCGACCGCCGGAAGCCCCACCAGAACCGCTAACGAGTAGATGCCGAGCATTAGCAGCATAGCGCTGTTTTCGCCCAGGTTTTGCACCGCAATAGCATTACCCGCACCAACGCTTTTTTTGCCCCGCTCCTGCAGCAACGCATTCAGAGGCACAACAAAAAAGCCGCCCAGTACACCGATAAGCATCAGCAACGCATAGGATGGAAGCAGCGCATGTTGCAGAGACAAAAACAGCACCCCCACGCCAATCAGGATCCCCGCCGGCATGCAGCGAGACACCGTTTCCAGCGTTACCAGCTTAGCTGCCGCTCCGGCACCAACCACAATCCCGATAGCCACCATAGCATTGAGATAGGTTGGCGTGGCGTTATCAGTGATGCCCAGAGCCACCGGTACCCATAACACCAGCAGAAAACGCAACGTCACACCTGCGCCCCAAAAAAGGCTAGTACCTACTAACGAAAAACGTGTTTCACCGTCACGCCATAACGAAGACGCTGCGCAGAAAAAACTACGCGTCATTTTCCCCAGATGCCACGATTGCCCGGGACGAGCAGCGGCCAGTTTTGGAATATACAGGTTAGCCAGGACGGCTCCGGCGTATGCCAGCGCGCAAACAGAGAGTGCGGCAATGACATGCCAGTCTGCCAGAACGCCGCCAGCGACAGATCCCAGCAAAATAGCTGCGATGGTTGAAGCTTCCATCAGTCCGTTGGCTTTCACCAGTTTGTCGCCAGTGGTCAGCTCGCCGAGAATGCCATATTTGGCCGGTGAATAAGCCGCAGCGCCAATACCCACCAGCGTATACCCCAGAAAAGGGTTAAAACCGAAGCAAATACTCGCCGCACCCAATAGCTTGAGGCCGTTGGCGAACATCATCACTCTGCCCTTGGCAAAGCTATCCGCCACCTGTCCGACAAAAGGCGCAAAAAGAATGTAAGCGCCCACAAACACCATTTGCAGGATCGGTTGGCTCCAGTCCGGGTAGAATTGCGCCTTCAGCAACGCCAGCGTGGCGAACAGCAACGCATTATCGCCAAACGCCGACAGAAACTGCGCGGCGATAACGGACAACATCCCTTTAGACCAGATTGAAGTGTTAGTGTGTACTGACTCAGGCATGTTGTTCTTCCGGTTCATCAACCCAGCTTTTTAGCGTGACAAAATCAGGCTTACCGCTGCCAAGTAGAGGGAGTTGTTTCAGGTGGCGGATATCACGTGGCACGGCAAGTTCCGGAACGCCATGGGCGCGCGCATACTGCAGCAATTTATCTCGCGTCAGCTCTCCATCCGTGGTGAACAGCACCAGCGCCTCGCCTTTACTGGCATCACTCTTGATAGCCGTAGCATGCATTTTGTCGGCGGATACCGCCAACGCCAGTTGCTCAACCATTTCAAGTGAGACCATCTCGCCGGCAATTTTGGCAAAACGTTTAGCACGCCCCTGAATTTGCACGAAGCCGTTCTCATCAAAGCGCACGATATCACCGGTGTCATACCAGCCGCGTTCAAGCTCGCCTTGCGCATTCTCTGCCGTCGGCACTTCCAGTACACCGGGTTTTTCGACGCGCAAATAGCCGTTCATAATATTAGGGCCTTTCAGCTGTAAACGCCCACCCTCCTCAATCCCGGGAACCGCCAGCAGTCGGGCATCCATCCCCGGTAGAATACGCCCTACCGTGCCCGATTTTGCCGCCATCGGCACGTTAATCGAGACGACTGGCGCACATTCCGTCACCCCATAGCCTTCGAGGACACGCAGACCAAACTTCTCCTGCCACAACTGCCTGGTACTGTCTTGCAGCTTTTCTGCTCCCGCCACAACATAGCGCAGGCGGTGGAAATCATAAGGATGTGCGAAGCGTGCGTAGTTACCGAGGAACGTTGAGGTACCAAACAACACAGTGCAGTTCCGGTCGTATACCAGTTCTGGCACGATGCGATAATGCAGAGGACTGGGATAAAGAAACACTTCAGCACCAGTCAGTAACGGTGTGAACAGCCCCACAGTCAGACCAAAAGAGTGAAACAACGGTAGCGCTGACATAAAGCGATCGTCAGCGGTAAAATCGGCAATAGTTTTAATTTGCTCGACGTTAGCCAGGATACTTTTGTGGCTGTGCACTACGCCTTTCGGGTGACCCTCAGAGCCAGAGGTAAAGAGGATCACTGCAGCCTCTTCAGGTTGCTGCTTGACCTGCGCCAGATGCGGCATCAGCAAATGAGAAAAAATCCACAGCTTGTCACCCAGGGTAACATCGGCTTTTAAATCTTCCAGATAAACCCAGCGTACCTGAGTAATCTGCTCCGGCAGATGCCAGAGTTTGCCTTTATCGAGAAACTGTCGGGAGGTAAAAATGGTTTTGATTTCAGAAGCGGTAATTGCGCTGGTTAACCCTTTTACGCCCGCCGTGTAGTTCATCATTGCCGGGATGCGTCGGCGAGCCATAGCGCCAAAGATAACGGCTGCGCTGATACCCGCGTTTGGCAGCATCAGGCCGATTTTCTCGCCTTCCGCGCTGTACTTTTCCAGAATGCGGGCAACAAACAGCGTTTTAGTCAGCAGTTTGCGATAGCTATCCGGAGTAAAGTTAACGTCTTCAATGCAGTTTTTACCTGCGCCAAAGCGGTATTTCGCCGCCAGAAGGGATTCATACAACGTTTCGCGAGGGCGCACCGCCATGCGCGCTTCCATCATAATCTGATGCAACATTTCACCGGCAATCTTGCGACGGTCGCGCGCGCGCGGCGCTTCAGGCATTGGCAGTGCCGTTGGCGGCAAAATGTGTAGCCGGATACGTGGGAAGAATCGCTGCTTAACCAGACCCTTCAGCCGGCTGAAGTGACTAAGTTCTGCCCCTTCAATGCGCACAGGTACCACCGTCGCCCCTGATTTTGCCGCGACAAAACCGGCACCGTCATAGATTTTCATCAATGATCCGGTCGTTGAAATACGGCCTTCCGGGAAGATAACCACCGGGCGTCCCTGCTCAACCAGGCGAACCAGATGTTTAATCGACATCGGTTTAGTTGGGTCCAACGGAACGAAATCAATCAATGGGGTTAACCAGCGCATATACCATTGCTGGCTGATAGAAGTATAAACGGCAAAGACAGGGCGAATGGGCAGGAACAGCGCCAGAAGAATACCATCTATAAATGAGACATGATTGGGAGTGATTAGGATGCGTTCTCCCTGTAGCGTACTAACATCGCCCATGACGCGAACACGAAAAAGTACGCGAAACAGAATACGAAATAACCCAAATAGCATCTCAACTCCCTGTACCATCAATTATCTAAAGATGAATGGTGGCAGATTATACGAGTTGGGGATTGCGTGCGACAGGTAAATAGAAGACGAAAAAAAACCTGCGCATCCGCGCAGGTTGGTGCAAGAGACAGGTACGAAGTGCGTACCGAATAATCTCACCAATCAATACCTCTGGGATCTTGATTGTGGTCGTCACCCGACTGATTCGCCAGTACGAAAACGCAAAGGAATGAACGTAAATGCAACCAGTTGTGTAAATTATCGGTTACTGTTACAGATACGCCTGAGATAAAAAAAAACCTGCGCATCTGCGCAGGTTGGTGTAAATCTTGTGATCAACCCGAAAGTTGATTTCACCTATCAATACCTCTGGGATCTCAACTTTAGCAATGTGGCCAGTTCCCTCACCAGCGAACAATCGCAACAGCCCATCGCAAAGTGTAAGCAAAGGTTTTCATTTTCCCCTTTCTGTCTTACTTCGCTCGTGCGCGCTCACATTTGCGACGTTCTGGCGGGCAATCTGCTTGAACAGCCAGCCATTTTCCGTAACACTGGCGGAATGTAAGCGTTTACCCACAACAGGTACTATCATGGCGACCATAAAGGACGTAGCCCGACTAGCTGGTGTATCAGTCGCCACCGTTTCTCGAGTGATCAATGATTCCCCTAAAGCCAGTGAAGCCTCGCGCCTGGCTGTAATGAGTGCCATGGAATCACTCAGCTACCACCCCAACGCCAATGCGCGTGCGCTGGCACAACAATCCACTGAAACCATCGGACTGGTGGTAGGTGATGTGTCAGACCCTTTCTTTGGGGCAATGGTAAAAGCTGTCGAGCAGGTGGCCTATAACACCGGAAACTTTTTACTGATTGGCAACGGCTATCATAACGAACATAAGGAGCGTCAGGCGATTGAGCAGCTTATTCGTCACCGTTGCGCCGCTCTCGTTGTACACGCGAAAATCATTCCGGATGCTGAACTTGCGTCGTTAATGCAGCAGATCCCCGGCATGGTGCTCATCAACCGAATCCTGCCCGGCTTCGAGCAACGCTGCGTTGCCCTGGATGACCGTTACGGGGCATGGCTTGCCACCCGGCACCTTATCCAGCAAGGCCATACACGCATCGGTTATCTGTGCTCCAATCACACCATTTCGGATGCAGAAGATCGTCTGAAAGGCTATTACGATGCATTGGCAGAAAGCAATATACCGGTGAACGAACGGCTGGTGACCTTTGGTGAACCGGATGAAAGCGGCGGGGAACAGGCCATGACCGAGCTGCTTGGTCGTGGAAAAAGCTTCACTGCGGTAGCCTGTTATAACGACTCAATGGCAGCCGGTGCCATGGGCGTATTAAATGATAATGGTATTGATGTACCGGGCGAAATATCACTGATTGGCTTTGATGATGTGCTGGTTTCACGCTACGTGCGCCCACGGCTGACAACGGTACGTTATCCTATCGTAACGATGGCAACGCAGGCCGCTGAACTGGCGCTGGCGCTGGCGGAAAAACGCCCGGTGCCCGAAATTACCAATGTATTTAACCCAACTCTGGTACGCCGACATTCCGTTTCAACGCTGACAGAGCCAGGGAATTCATCGTCAAACGATTAAACAGGATTGCGTCATAGTTCCAGCGCTAAGAGTTCGTTAATGGTCTGGCGACGGCGAATCAGCCGCGCCACTCCGTTATCAAACAGCACTTCCGGCAGTAGCGGGCGGCTATTATAGTTCGACGACATCGACGCACCGTACGCCCCGGTATCATGCAGTACCAGATAATCACCCGGTGCCACCGCAGGCAGCAGACGGGTCTCAACTTTACCGCCCTCCTGCTGGGTAAACACGTCGCCGGACTCGCACAGCGGACCCGCAACAACGGTTTCTCGTTGAGGCTCCAGCTCCAGCGAACGACCATCCCCCGCCAGCGCGGAGATATGATGATAACTGCCATACATCGCCGGGCGCATCAGATCGTTAAAACCTGCATCGATCAACACGAAGTGGCGGCTCCCCATCTCTTTTACGCTGCGCACCTGCGCTACCAGTACGCCCGCTTCCGCGACCAGGAAACGTCCCGGCTCAATCTCCAGCTTCACCGGATGCCCAAGATGTCTGGCGATCTGCTCACGCGCGGCGTTCCACAAACCGAAATAGTGATCGGTATTGATCGCCTCTTCTCCTTCGCGGTACGGGATCGACAAACCACCGCCTGCAGAGATCGCCTCGAGATCCTGGCCAAACTCCATCACCTGGCGCACCATCGCGCCACATACCTGCTCCAGGTGTCCGTAGTCCACGCCAGAGCCGATATGCATATGAATACCGACCAGATTCAGTTTATAACGCTGAATGACGTCCAGCGCTGCTGGCAGATCGCTGTACCAGATTCCGTGCTTGCTGTTTTCTCCACCAGTATTGGTTTTCTGACTGTGCCCGTGACCAAATCCAGGATTGACGCGCAGCCATACGCGGTGACCCGGCGATACCTGACCAAGCTGTTCCAGCATATCCACTGACCCGGCATTAACCGGAATTTGTAACTCATGCACCCGTGCCAGCGTCGCTTCATCAATCATATCGGCAGTAAAAACGATCTCATCTTTACCCGCGACATAGCCTGCAGCCAGCGCACGTTCAATCTCACCTAACGATACCGAGTCCACCTTCACGCCCTGCTCGCGCATCAGACGCAGAATATGAATGTTCGAACATGCCTTCTGGGCAAAGCGCACCACGTCGAACTGATTCAGTTTAGCGATCTGCGCACGGATAATCTGCGCATCGTAGACCCATACCGGGCAGCCAAATTCGGCAGGCAGACGCAGCAGGTTGTCGGCGGTCAGGTCAGTATCGGTGTTATTAAGCGAGCGTGGCATAGCGGACTCCGGTATTCATTTTTTTATGATTACGCCACAAGCTAAAGAGAATAAAAAATATCGTTTTATCGCGAGTCTATGCAAAAATGATATGTACTACCCGATTCGAGGAACGCCCATGCCTGCCGTTAACCTGCGACACATTGAAATCTTTCACGCCATCATGACAGCGGGCAACCTGACGGAAGCCGCACGGATGCTACACACTTCGCAACCCACAGTCAGTCGGGAACTGGCGCGATTTGAGAAAGTATTGGGGTTAACGCTGTTTGAACGTACTCGTGGTCGACTGCAGCCAACGGTACAGGGCCTACGGTTATTTGAGGAGGTACAACGCTCCTGGTATGGTCTGGATCGCATTGTTAATGCCGCAGAAAGCCTGCGAGAATTCCGCCAGGGCGAGCTGTCAATTGTTTGCCTGCCGGTGTTTTCACAATCGTTTTTACCTACCCTACTGCAACCGTTTCTGGCCCGCTATCCGGACGTGAGTCTGAACATCGTTCCGCAAGAGTCACCGCTGCTTGAGGAGTGGCTTTCAGCCCAGCGCCACGATCTGGGATTGACGGAGACCTTGCACACGCCCGCAGGCACTGAACGTACTGCACTGCTGACGCTTAACGAAGTGTGTGTCCTACCTTCAGGACACCCGCTAAGTGCGAAAGCCATACTAACGCCAGAAGACTTTCAGGGTGAAAATTACATCAGCCTGTCACGCACAGACAGTTACCGTCAGTTGCTGGATGCTCTGTTTAATGACCATCAGGTTAAACGTCGAATGGTCCTGGAAACGCACAGCGCCGCGTCCGTTTGCGCGATGGTTCGTGCCGGCGCAGGGATCTCGGTCGTAAACCCACTCACTGCATTGGATTATGCCGCCAGCGGCGTTGTCGTTCGACGTTTCAGTATCGACGTACCGTTTACCGTTAGCCTGATTCGCCCGTTACACCGACCGGCATCCGCACTGGTCGATGCATTTACGGCACATTTGCAAGCCCATCTTCCTGCTCTGATCGATCCGCTGGATGCTATTTTGGATCCGCTTACGACAGCATAAACTCCACCGCATCAGCCGCGTGAATCGCAGCCGTATCAAACACCGGCAGCGGACTCATCTGCGCCGGAACCAGTAGGCCAATCTCGGTACAGCCAAAAATGACGCCTTGCGCGCCCTGACGAGCCAGGCCATCAATCACATTAAGGTAATAATCTCGCGAAGTGTCACTGAATTCACCCAGGCACAGCTCTTCGAAGATTATCTGGTTAATCTTCTGCCGGTCATCCTGTTCGGGGATCAACGTGTTAATACCAAACTCTTGCTGTAGGCGTCCACGATAAAACTCCTGCTCCATGGTGTAGCGCGTACCGAGTAGCGCCACGTTAGACATTTTCTGCTGGCTGATGGCCCTGCCCGTTGCATCAGCAATATGCAGGAACGGCACCTCGCAGGCCGTTTCAATCGCCCCGGCGACCTTATGCATCGTGTTGGTACACAGAACGATCCCTTGAGCCCCCGCCTGCTGAAGCCCCATGGCGGCCTGCGCCAGAATCTCACCAGCCTGCTGCCAGTCGCCACTTGACTGGCAAGCTTCAATCTCGTGGAAATCTACGCTATGCAGCAGGATCTGCGCCGAATGCAGGCCTCCCAGACGTTTCTTCACACCTTCATTAATGAGTCGATAATAAGGAATAGTGGATTCCCAGCTCATACCGCCTAACAGACCGATAGTTTTCATCTTTTTTTCCTTGTTCGTTGTTGTCGCTCCAGTGAACCAAAGATGTGATCAACTTTCCACATCTGTGAGCCTGCGTTTCCTTTTAATTATTTATGATATAAATTTAATGAAACATTGTTTCAACATAATACAGGACCGCCGGATGTTTATTTTTCATAAAGAAACCACCCTCGAAGATCTGGGCAACGGCGTTACCCGCCGCATCCTGGCTCACGACGGCAAAATGATGGCTGTTGAAGTGAATTTCGAGCAAGGCGCAATTGGTCCGATGCACAACCACCCGCACGAACAGCTCACTTATGTGTTATCCGGCGAGTTTGAATTTACCATTGGCGAAGAAAAGCATGTTGTCCGCGCAGGCGACACGCTGTACAAGCGACCCAATATTATGCATGGCTGCGTTTGTTTAAAACCAGGCACATTACTGGATACTTTCACCCCCGTACGCGAAGATTTCCTGAAAGCATAATTCCACCGTTCTCAGGTCACCCTTTTAGCTTCTTATCTGAAATGTAAGGGATAAAAGATAAAAAACCCTGCTGTTTGGCAGGGTTTTTGTTTGTCGATACAGGAAGAAGACCCGTTAACGTGCCAGCCAGCCGCCATCTACTGCAACGGTATAGCCGTTGATGTAGTCAGATGCACTGGACGCCAGGAATACAATTGGCCCTTTCAGATCGTCTGGTAATCCCCAACGTCCCGCCGGGATGCGATCGAGAATTTCTGCACTACGTTGCTCATCAGCACGCAGCTGTTGCGTGTTGTTGGTTGCCATATAGCCCGGAGCAATCGCATTAACGTTGATGTTGTGTTTTGCCCACTCGTTCGCCATCAGACGCGTTACGCCCATCACACCACTTTTTGATGCGGTATAAGACGGAACGCGGATGCCGCCCTGGAAAGAAAGCATAGAGGCGATGTTAATAATTTTGCCGCCCTTGCCCTGCGCGATGAAGTGCTTAGCCGCAGCCTGAGACATAAAGAACACGCTCTTAATGTTCAGATTCATCACGTCGTCCCAGTCTTTTTCGCTGAAATCGATCGCGTCGTCACGACGAATAAGACCTGCGTTATTGACCAGAATGTCGATATGACCGAATTCTGCAACTGCACGCTCCAGCAGCGCCGGGATACCGTCGATTTGACGCAGGTCTGCAGTCAGACTTAAAAAGCGGCGGCCCAGTGCGGTAACACGTTCGATAGTTTCAGTCGGCTCAACAATATTGATACCCACGATATCGCAACCCGCTTCAGCCAGGCCCAGCGCCATACCCTGCCCCAGACCAGTGTCACAACCTGTCACAACGGCGACTTTACCTTCAAGAGAGAATGCATTCAAAATCATTATTAATCCTTACTTTTTATAATGCCTGTCACAGACAGGCAGGGTTGCCGCCCGCAACTAGCGCAGATCTTTTACTGCAACGTGGTCCATATCATCGAAGACCTGGTTTTCACCGACCATGCCCCAAATGAACGTATAAGCTTTTGTACCGACGCCAGAGTGAATAGACCAGCTTGGAGAAATTACAGCCTGCTCGTTATGCATCACAATGTGACGCGTTTCCTGAGGCTGCCCCATCATATGGAAAACGCAGGTGTCTTCTTCCATGTTGAAATAGAAATAAACTTCCATGCGGCGTTCATGGGTATGGCACGGCATGGTATTCCACAGATTACCAGGTGCCAGTTCCGTCAGACCCATGCTCAACTGGCAGGTTTCCAGTACGTCTGGTACGAAATATTTATTGATGGTACGACGGTTACTGGTGAGATCATCACCCAGAGTCACTGGAGCAACATCGGCTGGGGTCACTTTTTTGGTTGGATAGGTTGTATGTGCCGGTGCGCAGTTATAGTAGAACTTGGCTGGTTTTGTCGCATCGATGCTTGCAAACACAACTTCTTTCGCCCCTTTTCCCACATACAACGCATCGCGGTGACCGATTTCATAGCACTGGCCGTCAACGGTAATTGTGCCCGGACCACCGATGTTGATCACACCGAGTTCGCGACGTTCCAGGAAGTAGGTTACGCCCAACTGTTTGCCCACTTCGCCACCCACGGAAACGGTTTTTGCCACTGGCATAATGCCGCCAACAATAATGCGGTCGATGTGGCTGTAAACCATGGTGTATTCGTCAGCGACAAACACTTCTTCTACCAAAAACTCATTGCGCAGCGCCTGAGTGTCCAGGGTTTTAGCATGCGCACTATGGATGCTTTGTCTTACGTCCACATTTACCTCCAGTGATAAATTGACCGTGAATTCTTGAACGGATAACAAAACACCGTTCCGTTTTTAACTAATGGGTTAATGATATCCCTCCCGGAACACGTTTTCAATTACAACTAAAACGATGTTTCACTTTTTCTGCATCTTATTATCAAAAGTGTAGTTGCGATCACGTTAGGGTCTCAAAAATAGCGGAAAAAATGATAGCAAAGGCATATAAAAACCATATAAAACAATAAAATAGATTATTAATTAAATAGTGATTCAGCAGTGGTTGAGATAATGCACTGAAAATACAGAGTTAACCAGGACGGCTACCGAAGAAGGAGATATTGCAGGTTAGAAAGACGACGGTAGCGTACGCGCCAAGTCAAAGCCCATGCGGAAGGTAAAACTATACCCAAAATAATTCGGGTGGCCTGTAGGTGGCAACAGAGCGAAGCCCCGGGAGCTTACACAAGTAAGTGACTAGGGCCAGGAGCCGTTTTGAACACTGCGGAGCGGCGGTCCGTAAGGGCGAGACTCATGGTAAGCCAAGTAACGCACAGCTAACACCCAGGCAACTTGAAGTATGACGGGAATACAAGCATGAATTCTTGTGTGCTTGTATTAAAGATATCACTCACCGACGCTGTCACATTTGCATGGGACAGCGCAGCAGAAGAGCGTGTTTGAAAGGGGAGTATAAAGCGCTTCAGTCTCGTTCAATGGCGAGCGCGACGCCCTGGCCGCCACCGATACACAGCGTAGCCAGGCCTTTTCGCGCCTGACGTTTGACCATCTCATGTACCAACGACACCAGAATACGACAGCCGGATGCGCCAATAGGATGGCCAAGCGCGATGGCTCCACCATTGACATTGACCCGCCTCTCATCCCATTCCAGCACTTTTCCCACCGATAACGCCTGGGCAGCAAATGCTTCGTTAGCTTCGATAAGATCAACATCAGCCAGCTGCCAGCCGACTCGTTCAAGACAGCGACGGGTAGCATACACTGGCGCAATCCCCATTAGCGCAGGATCGACCCCGACGCTGGCAAAGGCTCGAATACGCGCCAGTATGGGCAAATTCAGCTCCTGCGCCTTGGCTTCGCTCATCATCATCACGGCTGCGGCGCCATCATTTATCGACGACGCATTGCCCGCCGTGACAGAGCCTGAACGATCAAATGTCGGATCCAGTCGAGCCAGCCCTTCAGCACTGGCATCCGTTCTCGGCTGTTCATCGGTATCAACAACGATCGATTGTCCGTTACGTTGGGTCACGACCGGCACAATCTCATCTTTAAAACGCCCGGCGTCGATCGCCATACGCGCTTTATGCTGAGAGCGAAGCGCGTAGTCATCCTGCAATTCGCGGCTAATTCCGTATTCCCGCGCCAGGTTTTCGGCGGTGACGCCCATATGGTAATCGTTGAAAGCGTCCCACAAACCGTCATGAACCAGGCTGTCCACCAGTTGGCTATTGCCCAGTTGCGCGCCAGTGCGGCTGTCGGTGAGAACATGCGGTGCGCGGCTCATATTCTCTTGTCCACCAGCAATCACAATATCGGCTTCACCACACTGGATAGCCTGCGTTGCCAGATGCAGCGCTTTGAGGCCCGAACCACAAACATCGTTAATAGTGATAGCAGAAACGGTATTGGGTAATCCCCCATTGATAGCAGACTGGCGCGCGGGATTCTGCCCGGCTCCTGCGGTGAGCACCTGCCCGAGGATCACTTCGTCAACAGCATGGACATCCACGCCTGTGCGTTCCAGTAACGCCCTGACCACCATGCTGCCTAGCTCAACGGCAGAGTGACGCGCCAGCGTCCCCTGGAAGCAGCCAATGGGTGTCCTTAACGCCCCCACTATCACAACCTCTTTCATCACCACCTCAGCGCAAAATAACATCGCAATAGTAGATGATTGTTAAAGATAGTTATCACAGTTGTTTAAAAATGGTGATTTTTATCACAAAGGAATTTCGTATCATTTATTGGTCATCTGAACGCCACTCTGCTGTAAATGGTCGCGTAACCAGCTTCCCGCCACGCCAGGAGGCGATTTCTTATTCCACAGCAGGTCGATAGAGATAGCCTTTGGCCAGCCGGGCATCTTCAACTGTACCAGCGGTTTTTGTGCCGCAAATTCTTCCACCAGCGCGCAAGGTAGCGCGCACCAGCCAAACCCCTGAACCGCCATACTCAGCAATAACAGATAGTTAGGAGCAGACCATACGGGACCACGCGCCACGTTAGTGCCGCTTTCCAGATAGGTATTCAACCGCAGTTCGCGCCAGGTGTGGAGCTGCTCCCATTGCAGGTTGTTTTGCGTAGCCAGCGGATGCGAGGCCGCCACATATAACCCCATCCAGGTTTGCATTGGCAGACGAGTGACGCCCATATCCGTTGGATAGTCCTCGCGCGCCTCAATAAGCCCAACCTGAGCACGTCCCTTTTGCAGCAGATCGATCACATCTTCATCTTCGCCAATCAGACATTCAAACTCGGTATGGGGAAACAGGCGGTCAAACTGCACCATCAATTCTTCCAGCACATCCGGATGCAGCGTGTCAGAAAGCACAAACGTCAAACGCGCTTCCGTTGCGCCTGAAAGTGAAATAGCAGCTTCATCCAGACGATCGCTCGCTGACAAAATCGCCTGAACGTAGCCAAGTACCCGTTTACCTTGTTCAGTGAGCGTCGGCTGGCGCGAGGAACGATCAAATAGCGCAAAACCGAGATCGGCTTCCAGATGCGCAATCGCCGTACTGATAGTGGACTGACTTTTACGCAGCCGCCGCGCTGCCGCAGAAAATGAACCGCAGGAAACGGTCTCAACAAATGCTGTTAATGCTTCGGGAGAGTAACGCATAACCTATCTACTTTATCGATGGATTCTATCTTTTAGATATCACATAAAACGATAAAATTTCCACCATTCCGTTATCCGGGCATCAAAGAAGGTTTTACGTTATGCAACACGATACAGTCCAACGCCGTTCGTTACTGGAACGTATTTTTCACGCCGTCTGTTTTGAGGGCATTGCCACCGCTATTCTCGCACCAACCACCGCATGGTTGATGCAACGTTCGGTGCTGGAAATGGGCGGATTGACCGTACTCCTGGCTACCACAGCGATGATCTGGAATATCATTTATAACGCCCTGTTTGATCGCTTGTGGCCGTCACACCTGGTGAAACGTACGGCGAAAGTACGGGCATTTCACGCCTTAGGTTTCGAAAGTGGTTTTATCGTTATCGGGGTAACCATCGTGTCGTATGTGCTGAGCGTCAGTCTGCTGCAGGCATTCACGCTAGAAATAGGTTTCTTCCTGTTCTTCCTGCCGTACACCATGTTTTATAACTGGGCATACGACACGGTGCGTGAACGCGTGATGAAGCGCCGTCAACAGCGCGTTACTGCCTGATAATTCAACGAATAGTCGGAATTATCCCGATTCCGGCTATTCATCCATTCACCAGCCCACTTGTTCACACCTCCCCCAGCACCTCTCATTTGTGGTAAATTGCGCTTCTTTTTGTTTATTTTATAGTTGATACGTTCAAATAATGTCGAAAATTTGGTCAAAAGAAGAGACTCTCTGGAGCTTCGCGTTATATGGGACTGCCGTCGGCGCAGGAACCCTATTTCTCCCCATACAACTGGGTTCTGCTGGGGCGGTCGTATTGTTTATCACCGCACTTGTTGCCTGGCCTTTAACTTACTGGCCACACAAGGCTCTGTGCCAGTTTATCCTGTCATCGAAAACGTCAGCTGGTGAAGGGATCACCGGTGCGGTAACGCACTACTACGGCAAAAAGATTGGTAGCTTAATCACCACTCTCTATTTTGTTGCCTTCTTTGTGGTCGTGCTGATCTACGCCGTGGCAATCACCAACTCCCTCACAGAACAGCTGGCAAAACATATCACCGTGGATCTACGCATCCGCATGCTCGTCAGCCTTGGCGTGGTGCTGGTACTGAATCTCATCTTTCTGATGGGGCGACAAGCCACTATTCGGGTGATGGGATTTCTGGTGTTCCCACTCATCGCTTACTTTTTGTTCCTTTCGCTCTATCTGACCGGAAGCTGGCAGCCTACGTTACTCACCGGCCAGATGTCTTTCGATCAACACACGCTTCATCAGGTATGGATATCAATCCCCGTGATGGTTTTTGCTTTTAGCCATACGCCAATCATCTCCACGTTTGCCATCGACAGACGCGAGAAATACGGCGAGCAGGCCATGGGTAAATGCAAAAAAATCATGAAAGTAGCCTACGTAATCATCTGTCTGAGCGTGCTGTTTTTCGTCTTCAGCTGCTTACTTTCTATTCCAGTAAATTATATTGAAGACGCAAGAAATGAAGGCGTGACGATTTTGTCAGCGCTCTCAATGATGCCGAACGCCCCTGCATGGCTGTCGATTTCAGGGATTATCGTAGCCATTGTGGCGATGTCAAAATCGTTTCTGGGTACGTACTTTGGCGTGATTGAAGGAGCAACCGAAGTCGTAAAAACGTCGTTGCATCAAGTGGGAGTGAAGAAAAGCCGGGCCTTTAACCGCGCCCTGTCGATTATGCTGGTCTCGACGATCACGTTTATCATTTGCTGCATTAACCCGAATGCCATCTCAATGATTTACGCAATTAGCGGGCCGCTCATCGCCATGATTCTTTTCATCATGCCGACGCTGTCGACCTATTTGATCCCGGCTCTGAAGCCGTACCGTTCAGTGGGCAATTTGATTACCCTGATTGTGGGTCTGCTGTGTGTTTCGGTGATGTTTTTCGGCTAAAAATGTTATGCAACGGCTCATTCATCAGTGGGTGAATGAGCCGCATATCGCCTTACTTGATGTAGGAATCCAGTACCTTCAGCACCACATCCAAATCTTCTTCGCGTTTTATTTCATCGCCCTGATGCACAATATGCTCAGTCAGGTGACCTTTAATCACTTCTCGCATTAACCCGTTTACCGCCCCGCGGATCGCCGCAATCTGTTGTAACACCGCCGCGCATTCATGCGGTTCATCAAGCATGGTTTTCAGCGCCGCCACCTGCCCCTGAATCTTACTGGCACGGGCCTTGAGCTTTTGTTTGTCGCGGATCGTATGTGACATCGTCCTGTCCCCGTTGCATAAATCACGGCTCACTATACCGCGCCGATCTACTGGGGGGTAGTATTCTGTACTGGGGGGGAGTAGAATCTGGCGAAACAAAACAACTAAGAATCATTCTCATGGGTGAGTTTTCTACGCTTCTTCAGCAAGGTAATGCCTGGTTCTTTATTCCCAGCGCGATTTTATTAGGCGTGTTACACGGTCTGGAACCGGGACATTCCAAGACGATGATGGCGGCATTTATTATCGCCATTAAAGGAACCATCAAACAGGCGGTGATGCTGGGGCTGGCGGCCACGCTGTCGCATACCGCTGTGGTGTGGTTGATTGCGCTCGGCGGGATGTATATCAGCAAAGCGTTTACCGCCCAGGCCGTCGAACCCTGGCTGCAGTTTGTCTCTGCCATCATCATTCTGGGCACAGCATTGTGGATGTTCTGGCGGACATGGCAAGGCGAACAGAACTGGCTGACCCAGACGCATCACGAGCACGACCATGATCACGAACATCACCACCATGAGCACCATGAGCACCATGAGCATCATGAGCACCATGAGCACCATGAGCACCATAACCATGATGACGATCACCACCATCATCACGACCACGATCATGACCATGCCGCGCTGGCAGGACTCACCGAAGGTTCGAAAGAGTATCAGGACGCTCACGAACGGGCACATGCCACCGACATCCAGCGTCGCTTTCAGGGTAAAGAGGTCACTAACGGGCAAATTTTACTTTTTGGCCTGACCGGGGGGCTGATCCCGTGCCCAGCCGCGATTACGGTCTTGCTGATCTGCATCCAGCTCAAAGCCTTCACGCTGGGAGCAACAATGGTGCTGTGCTTTAGCCTCGGGCTGGCGCTGACGCTGGTGACGGTAGGTGTCGGTGCGGCAATCAGCGTGCAGCAGGCGGCAAAACGCTGGAGCGGATTTAACACACTGGCACGTAAAGCCCCCTATTTTTCCAGCGCACTCATCGGCATGGTCGGATTGTATATGGGGATCCACGGCTATATGGGCATCATGGGTTAGGAACGAAAAAGAGAGGAAACGCGCAGCAACCTGTGCCACTGCGCGTGGAATGACGCTAGCTGGCGACATTTCCCCACACCAGTTGCCCTTTATGGAAGGTCGCTGTACGTGGAGAGATCCTTGCAACCGCTTCTGCTGAGCAGGAGGCATCAACCAGCACAAAACTGGCCTCATCCTGCGCTTTTGGCCAGACGCGCTCACCTTTATCATTCAACGGCAGCACATCGCCGGTGGCGAGGAACAGCGCCCGTGACAGATTCAGCTCATTAGGACGAATATAGAGCTGCGCGTATAGATTCGCCTTCTCCAGCATGTCCCCCAGCCCATACGGTGACCAGTGGTCGATCACGCTGTCGGTACCGGTAATCACCACCACACCTTTGTCACGCAGTTGTTTCAACGGCATGTGCATCGTGCCAATCGGCACCGTCGAGGCAATAGTAATTTGCTGAGCCACCATGCGGGTCGCCAGTTCATCCACCTGCTGCTCATTAAGCGTAGACAATGCAAAAGCGTGGCTGATGGTCAGTTTACCCTTCAGCTGTGGCGTTTTCTCCACGGTCTCCACCATGTAATTCACCGCCGCAACGCCAGCCGGACTGGTTTCATGCAGATGGATATCCACGCCTTTATCGTAATCCAGCGCAATCTGGAACATGGTATCGAGGGATTTCTCCATCGCCCCATCCACGCTGGTCGGATCCAGCCCGCCAACGTAGTGTGCTCCCGCCTGCATCGCTTCACGCATCAGCGGTTCAGACTTTGATAACAGCAGACCATGCTGGGGAAACGCCACGATCTCACAGGCAAAACCGGGCTGACGACGCGCCAGCACCGCCTGTAAGTTTTCCAGATTTTTCAGTCCGGAAACCGGCTCAATATTGCAGTGGCTGCGCGCAATCGATGTACCTTTTGACTGCAGCAGGTCAATAAGCTTTTCCGCGCGCTCCTGGGTGTACGGTTGTAGCTCAGGCAGCAGCTTTTGCTCCAGGCGGATCATATCCTGAATGGTAGTGCCCGCAGGACGATTAAGTGAGCGCCACGGGCCACCATAAAAAGTTTTATCCAGATGGATGTGCATATCTCGCATGGCAGGAAGCATCAGCTTTCCGCCTGCATCGTAGTGTGGCAACGTCGCATCCGGATGCTGCTTATTCTCACGCAGCGCAACAATCTTTCCGTCCTGAATTTCGACAGTTTGTAGCGCGGTACGGGTATGAACCACCACGGCGTTTTCGTAATCAAATCCCGCTTCCAGCAGAACGTTATCCAGATAATAGTGTTTATCGTTAATCGTCATTGTGCTTTTCGCGCCACTGGTTGTCCCGACAGGATTAGCAGCATACGCGACCGGGGCCACCGCGCCAAACAACGCGGCAGCGGTCACCATTTTTCCGCTCTGGCTTAAAAACTCACGGCGGCTGTTACTTTCCTTCATTCGCATCTCCTCTCAGGAATGGACAATATGGGTACCCGTTTCACCACACAGCGCGGCAGGAAGACATTCTGGCGTGGTGATAATCACCCGCTTACCGCCACGCGCCAGGAATGTCAGGCTGGCAACAATTTTGGGTAACATGCTGCCCGGCGGGAAATGCCCTTCCTGCATGTAACGGGTCATCGTCGCGATATCGACCGTGTCCAGCGCCTGCTGGTTAGGTTTGCCGAAGTGAATACACACTTTCTCTACACCGGTGGTGATCACCAGGATGTCAGCGCGGATCTCCTGCGCCAACAGCGCGGTAGAGAGATCTTTATCAATCACCGCGTCCACGCTGTGATAATCCCCCTGCTCGCTACGCACTACCGGGATCCCACCGCCCCCCGCGCCAATCACCACAAAGCCCTGCTGGGTCAGCGTTTTAATCGCCTCCGCTTCGACAATGCGCTTTGGCTCCGGAGACGCGACAACACGACGGTAACCGCGCCCGGAATCCTCCACAAAACGCCAGCCCGGATTGACCCGCTGTAGCTCATCACGCTGCGCTTCGCTAAAGAACGCCCCGATAGGCTTGGTCGGATTAGCAAAACCGGGATCGTTCTTGTCGACCTCCACCTGCGTCACCACGGTCACCGCTTTCTGCTCCCCGCGACGCGCCAGACGGTTATTTAACGCCTGCTGGATCAGGTAGCCGATGCCCCCCTGGGTATCGGCTACGCAGTTGGCCAGCGGGGTGAGTGGTAAACCTTCACGCTCATGCGCGATTTCCGCACGCCGCAGATCGAGTCCAACCTGTGGCCCGTTACCGTGCGTCAGCACAATGTTGTAGTCCGATGCCAACATCTCCAGCACCGTATCTGCGACCGCTTTCACCGCTTCAGCCTGGTGCTCAATCGACTGGCTGGCGTTATCTTTGATAATGCTGTTGCCGCCAATGGCAACGACCACAAGTTCTTTCATATTGTCATCTTCCGCTTGCAGGCGATTCAGGTAGTTTTCGTTGGTTCCTGCTCAGGCGCAGTTACCGCTTCACGGCTGTCGAGAACATGTTTGATGACAAACATGCCGCTCATCATCAGGTAGGCCAGAACAAACATCATCGAACTGCCTTCCGCAAAGCCAACCGCCGGGGAGTGGATCACACCAAACAGCGACAGCAGTGCGCCGAAGGCTGCGGCAACCGCACCGCGCAGTGGCTTGTTCATAATGGCGAAGATAGCGACACAGCCCCACAACATACTGGCCAACGGCGCGCCGCTTCCCAGATGAACCAGCCCGTCGTAATACACGCCTTTGCTGTGCAACAGATTGCTACCCAGTTTCGCCGCTGACGTTCCGGCCGCGCCCATCACGCTGTTGACGATGGTCAGCGCCCAGTTGGCAATCCATGGGAACAGACAGATGAAGATGACGGGGACCTCGACTTTGGGCGTTTCTCGTACCACCTGATTGGCGGTCACTACGCCGATAAACACCAGGATCGGCACTATCGCGGTCATCGGAATAATGGCGAGCATAAACGCCCCCAGACCAAACAACGGCACCAGGAACATGGTGATACCCGATGCGAGGGTATAACCAATACTGGCTCCCATCGCTTTCCAGCCCGCATGTCCAACGTAGACTGTGACCGGGAACGGGTTCCCCAACATACAGCCAAGCATGGATGCAAAACCGTTCGCCATCATGACCTTACGGGTGTTGTACTCATCTCCCGCCGCGTGCGCACTTTCAATATTCTCAAGGTCAAAAATATAGTTCGCCAGACCCAGAGGAACCGCAGAAGCCAGATACGGCAGCGCGTGCGGCAGGCCTTGCAGGAAGCTGTCGACATGGACTTCCGGCGGGTTAAAGCCAAAAGAGGACATTGAGGCTTTGATCGCTTCAGGGCTTTGCAAGCCGGAGATCCACGCCAATGCCGTACCGGCAATCAGCAGCAGCAAACCGGTAGGAATGCGGGCAAAAATCGGTTTCTTACCAAACCAGTTAATGAAGATCAGCAGCAGGACGATGAAAGAGACAGTTGGCGCTTCAAATGCCTGCAACATCGGGTTCATTGCCAACAGCAACAGACCCAGGCCAGATAAACAGGAAAGCAGCACTGTGCGCGGTATCATTTTGCGGATGGTCTCACCGAGGAATGAACCACCGACCAGGATCAACGCTTCAACAAAGCACCATACCAGCGCTATCTGAATAGCGAAGTTGGCGTCTTTCGTTTGCTGATACACCGGCATTAATACCAGGAAGGTCACAGTAAAGATCGACGGTGCGCTTGGCCCGGACGGCAGCGCCGTCACGTCGTTACGCCCGGTATGTTTCGCCATCTGCAAGCCAAACCAGGCATAACAGATGCTGGCCACCAGCACCGCCAGACCAAAGGCGGGTGCAATTCGGCCGTAGACAATTTCAGTAGGGATCCCGACAACAAAAATGAGTAGCCCCATCATTGTCAACAGGTTAGTCAGGTTGTTGGTCATCAGCCCGAAGTAAGCCGCCCAGTCACCACGTTTCCATTCTAGTTTTATGTTGTTCATGGAATATCCTTTACAGGTTAAGCATCGTTTGCGATCACGGAGATCGCCCAGCCCTGCAGGTAAGCAACGTTTTTCTCTTCGCTACCGTGGGGCTAACGGTGTTAGCCCCTGTGGTTGTTATTAGCAGTAGCGGTCACGCCAGTTGAGGAGCGCCTTTTCAAAGCAGGCAAACGGCGGGTGTACTATTCCGGCGCCGATCATGCCGATCCCCGCATCTTTGTGCGCAATGGCGGTGTTGATCACCGGCAGAATACCGGTGCTGCCCACACGCGTAATGTCGATCGCGGTTGGCACGCCCATAAAACCGAGCAGCGGAATGGTGACGTTTGGGTTTTCACCGAGGGTGATTTCACGCATCTGGCGGGAGAAGTCGACGGCTTCTTCAACCGTACCACCCACCAGCGCCACGATGGCTGGTGCGGTGGCCATCGCGAAGCCGCCAATACCGTAGGTTTCGGTAATGGCGCTGTCGCCGATATCACGCCCGGAGTCTTCCGGCTTATAGCCCGCGAACATCGGGCCAATCACCTGCTGTGCCGGACCGGTAAACCACTGGCCCGGTAAGCCGCTGATACGCAGGCCGAACTCAACACCATTACGCGCCATCGTCGTCACCACCGTGCTGTATTCAATGCCGTGCGCAGCATCCATGGCGGCTTTACACATCGCCATCCACGTTGGACCGGAGAAATAGTCGCTGCTGAGCACAAACTCGAACACTTCACGTTGTTGCTCAACCGGATAGCCGGTCTGGATAATCCACGGAGTCAGCGCCTGAATTAACAGTGCCGTACCGGCGTTGTTGCGGTTATGGCACTCATCGCCCATGTGCAGCGCCTGTGCCAGCATCAGGCGTAAATCGATTTCACCCGCCAGTTTCATCGCATCACGCAGCATCGGTCCCATCACATCACGCATCCAGTTAAGGCGATCGATAACGCTTTGATCGTTCGCTCCCATGCGCAGGATCTTTGCCATCTGCTCGCTCATATTGGTATATGCGCGGTTGCCGTAAGTTTTGTTCTCCACGATGTGCATGAACATCGACGCGGACGTTACGCCCGCCATCGATCCCACGCAGTCATGTTCGTGGCACGGCGAGAAGTTAATTTCGCCCGAAGCGGCAAGCTCGGCGGCTTCATCCAGATCTTTCGCCAACCCTTCAAATACCAGCGCGCCGGTGACTGCACCTTTCATCGCACCGCACATTTTTTCCCAGCGGATCGGCGGCCCGGCATGCAGAATCGTGTTACGGGTCATTCCAGGTACCACATTGATGGCCTGGTCATAGCCAATCAGCACCGGATGCGACTTAATAATACGTTCCAGCGCCTGCTGGTTAGCGGCGGCAATCTTGTCTGCCAGCGGTGAATCAGCAATCTGATCCAGTGCCGCAACCACCTGCATATTGCCCTGGCCTGGCGGTGTCCAGTCGAGTTGAGTAACGGGCACGTTCTGCTTTTTCAGGTCATCGCTGAACATCGCGATACCGACGTTAATCACATTCAGCGGCTGGTTAAACAGTGTCTGGCTCATCAGGCTTCCTCCCCTTTACAGATAAATTCACGCGCCAGCAATCCGGTGTTGGTGCTACTGCTCGCCCAGATAACGCCGGCATCAGTCAGCATCTGGCACTGTTTTTCCAGCGATGGCGTATCCAGGTCGGTCCCCAGAACATAGCCGAGAATTTCCAGAGGACGACCGTCAGCGGCAGCGATGGCTTTCGCTTCATTGATCGCGTCGATCATCACGCCAACCGGATCTTCATGCGATCCAAATCCAAGGACGAAATCCATCACGATCACGCCGACTTCAGGATCTCTCGCTTCCTGCAACAAACGACTGATGCGGTTGGTCGGATCGATCATTGGATGGGGCTTGCCGTTGGTGAAATCATCATCACCAAAATCAAGGAAGGTATGCGCCACACTACGGTTGAGATCCTGCAGGCGGAACGCCGGGTCCGGATGAATGTTGCTGTACACCTCGGCATGTTTTTCCATGGCGGCAAACATCGCTTCATCACACAGCGTGCCGCCACAGAACAGTCCGCGAATATACTTTTGCTGCGGCGTCAGACGGGCGCGAACTTCTTCAATCAGCGGCCAGTTGAGCGGATGCAGATCAAGACTCTCTTTTTTCACGCCACTCAGCAGCACTGCTTTCAATGCCGCTTCTTTAGTGCCGCGAGCGAACTGCAGACCCTCTTCGTCCGCAGGCGCAGCTTCACGTCCGAGGAAACAGACCACCACCGGTTTAAAGCAGGCGCGCGCACGTTCCAGCACCTTACGGGCTACCGCAGGTGCTGGCGGTTTAGAGATCAGCGCAATGATCTCAGTTTGTGGATCGGCCTCCAGCATATCTATCGCATCGAGCATCATCAGGCCGCCAATCTTCTCGCTCAGATCGCGTCCACCGGTGCCGATCAACTGGGAAATGCCACCGCCAAATTCGTGAATGCGCACACTGAGCTCCTGACTACCGGTGCCAGATGCCCCAATAATGCCGATATTGCCGCGACGCACCGCGTTCCCAAAACAGAGCGCCGCGCCGTTAATAATGGCGGTACCGCAATCAGGCCCCATCATCAACAACCCTTTTTCATGCGCCAGCTGTTTAAGAGCCAGTTCGTCATCAAGGGAAACATTGTCAGAAAACAACATTACGTTGAGGTTGTTTTGCAGCGCCTGACGCGCCTCGCGGGCCGCGAACAGACCATTTACCGATATCACCGCGAGGTTGCTGTCGGGGACATGTTTTTTAGCACTGGCGAGCGTGGCATAACGTGCTTCGTGCTGCCCACCTTGTTCCTTATGCGTGAACAGTTCCTCTATCGCCACCAACGTTTGCTCGTTCGCGGCCTCACTCGCACCTTTAATGACAATCATTAGATCGCCACTCTTTGCCTCTTCCAGCTCAGGCGTAAGCAGACCGAGATTCTTCAGCACGCCCTTGTTCATTTCCGTTGCCATCGCCACGAACGCCTGCTCCACACCATCAAGCTTATTAGCGCGCGTAGAGATAGACATCAGTGAGACAGAATCAAAATACGTGTTCTTTTTAACAACTATCCTGATCGACATAATTCCCTCCGGACCGTTGGCTCAGGGCGCAGGCATCCGCCATGCCGTACAGCATGTCGCAGCCAGAACTTGAGCCGATATTTTTAATGTCAGTAATAAATTTCGTAGCAACGTGTGGTTGCTCAGTAATAATATGGGTCACCAACCGCGTGACACTTTCCCGATAACGTTGATGAAACGCCTCTTCCAGCGTTATTTTGCTGAGTAAGGTTGTGTTATTTCCGGCAATCTGTAATGCCGTTAAAAAATCTTGTCGATACTTATTCAGCGGATGCCCACTAATAAATAAAATTGTACTCAGGCCTACTAAATAATCATCAGACGATGGCGTCAGCCCTATTCCAAGACCAATTAAATCGCTGACCGCAACACAGATATTTTCTCCCGTACTCAGCGCCGTTATTAAACTTTGGCGGCGCAGTTGTAATTCACGAGTAATTTCCTGGTAAAACGGATTATCCCCCTGGTACAGAAATAATGTGTCGTCGCGATTAAGCTGTTGGCGGATAACCTCTGCCCAGTGGCGCCAGGATATTGTGGTGAAGCGCTCTGCATCTGGCGACCCACGAGGCATTTGCCACATCAGGCAACCAGAGGTCTCTATCCATTTATCATAACCAACAGCGATCCCTGACTGCGTAAAACTCACCGGCTCACCGGGTTGAAACAGATCTTCGCAATGCGTCAGCGCCAGCCGACAGCTGTTAGGCGCGTTATCGCAGCACTCACTCAATAACGTAAACAATCGCTGCTGTTCCGGTATGAACAGGTTCACCGCGCGGGAAAAAACCTGTTCAACTCGCCCCGTTCCCCGATACGCAAGAAACGCGCCGTCTGCAGTTAGCGCCCGCACGCATCGCCGTGATGGCGTGGCGATAGTGGCGCTCCTCTGTCAGGCTCCGGCGGCAATCAGCAGCTCGGCGATTTCATGGAACCCTTTCTCCCGCGCCAGTTCCAGCGGGGTTTTACCGTATTTATCCGTCATGTGCGGGTTAGCGCCATTGTCGAGCAGCAGCTTGACGATTTCCTGCTGCTTCGCGCCGCCATCATTAAGTACGATGGCTTCCAGCAACGGCGTCCAGCCGACAAAGTTGGTATGGTTTACATTGATATCGGTACGCTGCAGTAATTCACGTACGATCTCAACGTGACCTTTTTCGCTGGCTGGCGTAATACCAACGCCGCCAAAACGGCTCAGTCGTTCGAGATCGGGATTGGCAGGTAATACCGTACGCAGCAGCGTTAAATCATTAGTCAGGCAGCTAATCAGGAAGGGGTTAAAACAAGTTTGATCTTGTTTATTAATATCGGCACCGGCGTCAATCAATAAAGAAACGCAGTCATAATGCTTATTCAGGCTGGCAATAATTATGGCGGTACGGCCCTGGCGGTTAGTAGCATTAATATCCACATTATTTGCCAGACAGGATTTTAATCCTTCGGCATTGCCCTGTTCTGCCGCCAGCAGAAATTCAGTAATGAGTTCTTTCTCTGACATAATCGCTCTCCTGCAGTTTTTTAGACTTTTTAAATATCCGATAACCTGAGAATAGCAACAGAGTACGGAGAATAACATCCGCTTAAATTTCATTCATCGTAAGTGAGTCGATTGTTGAAACAAATTTAATAATGAGAACAAAATGTGCTGTAGTGCAATCTTTCTCTTATGACTAACGGTCTTTCAGCCATTAATCAGTCATAGGGGAAATAAAGCGGTATGCTGCACGGATAGCGGCCTGCAACTAAAACACAGAAGTGTGATTGCCTTCAAATCAAATGTAACCCTAGTGTTAAATTCTGTTCAAAACTGATTGCTCTCCATAAGGATTACAAATACATTCAACAATCATCGTATCGCGGGTTGTGGACTCAGGGGAGAAGGAATGAATTCAATATTTACCGAGGAAAACCTGCTGGCGTTTACGATGGCTGCCCGCTACAGCAGCTTCAGCAAGGCCGCCGAGGAGCTGGGTTTAACCACCTCCGCCATCAGTTATACCATCAAGCGCATGGAAATGGGGCTGGATGTGGTGCTGTTTACCCGCAGTACCCGCAGCATTGAGCTGACCGAGTCCGGGCGCTATTTCTTTCGTAAAGCGACAGACCTGCTCAACGACTTTCACGCCATCAAGCGCAGCATTGATACGATCTCCCAGGGCATTGAGGCTCGGGTGCGCATTTGTATTAATCAACTGCTGTATACCCCGAAGCATACCGCGCGACTGTTACAGGTACTTAAGAAACAGTTTCCAACCTGCCAGATAACCGTGACCACGGAGGTCTATAACGGCGTCTGGGATTCCATCATCAATAACCAGGCCAATATCGCCATTGGCGCGCCAGACACGCTACTGGACGGTGGCGGGATCGATTACACCGAGATTGGCGCGATCCGCTGGTCGTTCGCCATCGCACCTGATCACCCGCTGGCCTTTATGCCTGAGCCGATTTCAGAGAGTCAGCTGCGTTTGTACCCGAACATCATGGTAGAAGATACCGCGCACACTATTAACAAGAAGGTCGGCTGGCTGCTGCACGGGCAGGAATCAATCCTGGTGCCCGATTTTAATACCAAGTGCCAGTGTCAGATCCTCGGCGAAGGCATCGGTTTTCTACCCGACTATATGGTGCGCGAAGCAATGGAAAAATCGCTGCTGGTGACGCGACAGATCCATAACCCACGCCAGGATTCGCGCATGCTACTGGCGACCCAGCACTCGGCAACCGGGCGGGTGACACAGTGGATTAAAAAGGAGTTTGGCCCACAAGGGGTACTGACGGGGATTTATCAGGATCTGCTGCATCGGGAGTAATATGCCCGATGAGGGGAACTATTGTGGACGCACCGGATGCGCGTTGCGTCATCCGGTGAAAAGTAAAACTCAGGCACGAATGTCGTCGTACTCGCGAGTTTTATCAAACTCATGTTTGGCAAACGGACAGAGCGGGATCACTTTACGGTTTTCTCGGCGCATTTTTTCCACCACTTTCTCCACCAGCAGCTTGCCGACTCCCTGACCTTTCAGGCTGGGGTCAACATCAGTATGTTCAATGATGCTCAGATGTTCGCCCGTCGGCACGAAGACAATCTCAGCAACCTGATTGCCCTCGGCATCGTTAACATAAAACTTGTTGTGCCCTTCAAGAATATCCATGGTCTTCTCACTCATTTCTGGCGATATTTAAGCGCGCCGCTCGGACAGGTATCGATAACCTTAATGACCGTCGCGACATCAACTTCATCCGGGATGATCCACGGTTTACGTTTCAGGTTAAAAAGCTTCGCGCTTCCCCGCACACAATTACCCGAATGCTGGCATATCGCCGTATTGAAATAGACATCAACCTTCTCGCCGGTATAGGCCCGGTAACCTGCTTCCAGTAACTCTTTATCCACGACATTACCTCAGTTATTTTTATTGTCCTGGGAGTAATCATAGACCCAGGCGAGTCTGAAGGCTGCTGCTGGCGGCTGAAATTGTCGCAGATTAGCTCCGGCACACGATTACGTTCACCTCATGTTCTTCACTTCTGTGGAACGATACAACCCGTGAACGTAATCCAGTTCAAGGGTTAAAGGTTCTCTGTCACCGATTCATTTCTTCGTGCAACCGTTCCCTGGCTGACGGTAGCATCTCAAGCATTGCAGGTGTTGGCGGCGGCAAGCGGTTATCGGCAATATGCCTGTCCACTTCCACATAGTCGATTTCACCATTCTCATGGTGATGAACCGTAAGCACCCTCGCCTTATTCAGCTCGGTAACCAGTTCTCGGGTAATTCGCAAACTTTCTGCCAGCTCATGATCTTCAAGCCCAGGCCTGCGACTGCGTCGTTCCACACGGAAGCGATACTGGTTGTACTTCGCCCAGCCAATGAGCACCAGACCGTTTATCAATGCGATCAGGATGTAAAAAGTGACCGTATCCAGAGTTGTGAAAAACGGCCTCACGCCCATAAAGGGTGAATGAGCCAGTGCCGTAATCAGCCCTTTATAGATCAGGTACAGAAATCCAACCCAGGCAAAAAACGTTAGCAGAACGTCTATTACACGTGGCAGAAGTCGCTGTTCGGTAAAGATGAGTGGCTGGCTCATGATTCTATCCTCCCAATTCCACGGTCAGGGCTTACCCAACGCGCTCTGCCGCGTTTGCGTTTAAGCATCACTTTGGGGAAAGCGACCAGCGTGGTGAACAGACTCAGCATCCAGTACACCACCGGGAACCAGATGATCCAGAACAACGAAGCGCCGATACCTTTTTCATAGCGCCGTTCAATCATCAGACTCACCGCAAACTGCAGCAAGCAAACCACGCCGAGTATTAGCCCGGTAAATGCTGGCGGGAACAGGTTTTGCACGTATAGCGAGTCTGGCATTGGGAAAAATAACCCGCAAAGGAACAGCACAATGCTGACCGCATAGGCAAATGACCAGGCGGTAGAAAAACAGAACTCAAGGAACAGCGGCCACATGCGGCGAAATTCCCAAGACCACAGGCGACGCATGTTAACAATAAATACTTCAGCACCACCTTGAGCCCAGCGCAGACGCTGTTTCCACAATCCTCTTAATGTTTCAGGCATCAGGATCCAGCACAGTGCTCGTGGTTCAAAGAATACTGACCAGTGGCGCAATTGCAGCTTCCAACTGATATCGATATCTTCAGTGATCATGTCCGGGCTCCAGTACCCCACCTCAGCCAGAGCACGACGACGAAATGCCGCAATGACGCCAGAAACGGTAAAGATCTGCCCATAGACTCGCTGAGTGCGCTTAATCAAGCCGATAATCGAGGAGAATTCACCGACCTGTACACGACCAATTAACGTGGAACGGGTACGAATGCGCGGGTTTCCGGTCACCGCCCCGACACGCGGGAACTGTATCAACGGGGCGACAATATAGGCGACGGCATCGCGATCCAGTAAAGCATCACCATCAATGCAGACAAGATAATCACTGCGGGCCGCCGCTGCGCCGGTCCTGAGCGCCAGGGCTTTCCCCTGGTTCTCGGCTAAATGAATCACCCGCAGGCTCGGGTATTCCGTTGCCAGTTGTTCAAGCACGTCGTGCGTGTCATCTGTCGAACCGTCGTTAATGGCAATAACTTCAATATTTGTATAACGCTGCGCCAGCGCTGCACCGATCGTTTCACGCGCATTGATCCCTTCGTTATAACAAGGGATCAAGATCGAAATCAGCGGATTTCCTTCAAGCGTCGGCGGCGGTGTTTCCTCTCCCCATTTCCAGTGGCGTTCACGGTAAAACCAGAAGTAAACCCCACCGCTTATCCACAAAGCCGACATGAACAAGGGCCAGAAGAAGACGAAGTTCAGCATCACTTCACCTGTAAAAACGACAGCCACGCCAAACGGCAGACTGAACATCAGGCAAAGAATCAGGAAAGCAATAATGCGATCGGTCATTTTTGCGGGTACCAGTATGATGAGAACGTCGAGCGAATCTCTGACATCTCGGGTTTGTCGCTGATGAAATCATCCGGGTAATAACCATAGTTACCCGCACCGCTTAACTTAAGCTGGCGCATCCACTCGGCTATTTGTTTACCGCTGATTTCGGCCTGTTCCCCGGACTTACGCCAGTCTCGTGCTTGCAGTTCAAACACGGTCTTATCCAGCGCTCCGGGCGTTTGTGCAACGGCATTCACCAGTCTGTCCAGCCAGGCGTTGGCATCATTGGCCGGAATATTCTCCATCAATGGCATTGCCATCGGTGCTGTCCAGTCATAGGTATTGAGGAAATCATTCAGGTTCTGCGCGAACCAGGCTTCACTTTCTGGTTCCAGCACCGGCATGGCGTAAATATTGCGTGCGGTTTGTACCTGTGGGCCGCGAATATTACGTACCGCGCGGGTCAGTTCCTTTGTAAAGTCGGTCAGCATCTTACTTTTCAGGCGAGTCCAACGTTCGAATGCCTGAGGATCGTTACGAATTTGCTCAATACTGCCCGGAAGGCCTGCGGCACGGTATGCGGCTAAAGCCTCCGGCGACGCATCTTCAAAATCCGTCAGGAAAGCATCATCATGGAACAGAATCCCTTTGAAACTGGCATGCTTCGCCAGATCTTCATAAATCTCGGTGATACGCTTACGCGCTTCGCTATCCCAGGGAGAAAGACGAACATACTGCTCACGATTAATCGCGCTACGTCCGGTTTTCGGATCCCATGCCGTCACGCGTGGAATAGCGTCGTCGAGACCAAAAGCCAGCACCGGCATCCAGGCATAAACGGTAACCCCTGCCCGCGTTTGTAATTGCCAGGAGATATAGTTAAAGAGATCGGCACGCATCGGCAGCCAGCGGTTAGGGAAATAAAGCTCGTGAATATTTCCGTCACCTTGTGGATCGGCATACGCCTGCAGGAAAACATGAGAAATACGCATGTCATAGACACGCTGGATCAGCTTGTCGATATTTCTACGTTGTTGGGCAGGATCTTTGTCATACACATAATCCAGATCGATATGCATAACGCGCATCGTCTGAGGTTCACGCACCTGGCCGACCTGGCTGGCAAAGCGCTTAAGGGATGGGTTATCAGATATCAGAACACGGGGGATATCATCCAGAAACGCGGCATTTGCCAGCCCTTCGTTGAGCGTAAACGCCATCTTGTAACCGTGCTCTTTGGCCAGACTTAATGTCGTGCCATTGGCTGCGCCATAAGGCCAGACCCATGCGCGTGGCGATTTCCCGGTTACAGATTTTATTTTGTTTGTGATTAAAGAGATATCAGTGTTAATACGGCGATTGTACTGTTCGTCCGTTTCGTAAGTGCCGGTCTTTTTATCGTACAGACGGTTTGCCACAGCAGGTTCTTTACTTCCCTGCGGGTTCGCTTCACCACCGAAATGCGATGCCCATGTATGCGCACCAATTTCAACCAGCGGCGATTTCCCCATTTCCTCGACCATTTTCCAGGTGGCAAATTTGTCTCGCGCCGTCATCAGCCCACCAAAATCAACTTTTTTATTGGCGGGAGAATCAACCCAGCTGCCCACCGGTGCCCACAGTGCTGGCCAGTTATAGGCTTTCAGCAGCGGCCACACGCGGGTATAAAAACTGCTATAACCATCATCAAAGGTGAGTAATACCGCTTTTTCCGGCAGCACGATTTTTCCGTCATGCGCATCCAGAATTTGCTGCACACTGATCGGGTTATAACCGTTGTCACGTAGCCATCCCATCTGATCGCTCAGCGCACTGGTACGCACAGAGAGGTATCGCTGATCTGCCGCGCCGTCCTCTACATCGTGATAGCCCAGCACCAGGAAGCTATTTTTCGGCCATGGATGATCAGCAGCAAGCGGAGATCGCTCCGCCGGAGGAACGTAGCGCGGGGTCGTATTGTGCGCGCTACTGCACGCAGTGATCATCAACCAGCCAGCGATTAATGCGCTAACCCATAGGCATCTTTTAAACATGTACAGTCCTTAAAACCTGACATTCAAATCGAAAGCGAGGGAGATATTCCGCTCACGTTTACCGTCGTAGGGGCGTTTATCCCACACCAACATCACCCCGCCATCCACGACGTTGTTCCATTTAAGCCGCTGTCCGTATCCCACCTGAACGATGGCGCCCACGTCTTCACCTTGCTGCCAGTAGCCACCTACGCCAGCCACGCCTTGCTGCGTCCACACAGTGTCATAGTGGCGGTAAAGAACCTGCTCTGCGGCAAGCCCTGGTACAACGGAAAAATCACTCTTAGGGTTGTAATACGGCACATTCTCTTTGGTGTTGGTACTTCCGCCGATGCCCGGTGTGAAGTCCAGCGTGAAGCGCGGCGTCGTCCACATGCGCTCTTTTCCGCTCAGCCCGTACTCGATACGATCGTTACCATCCGAGAAATGTGAAGCGGCAAACGACAACTGATACTCTCGTCGTTCATTTTGATACCAGCGGACAAACATATCCCCGCCGTTTGCGTACACACCGCTACGCAATGCGCGAAGCGGGGTATTACGTGAAAGACGCTCCGCCGAACCGCCAACGCGCCAGTTATCATTAAAATCATGCCAGGCTGAAAGACGCCCACCAATTTTCTGACCATCGCCATAGTTACGGCCCGAAACTTCCATTTCCGCCCAGTAGTCACGGGAGGTCCATTCCGCACCGGCAGCCAGGTCACGGTTGATACCCTTTCCTTCTTCAAATTCCCCGGTGGCAAAGTTAAACCCGGTAAACAGTCGCCAGTTGTCATTAATCGGCGGACTGTAAATGGCGGTATTGATGTTGAAGTCATTCTTACCACTGACCGGGCTATCGGAGGAAATCCCCTGCGTGCCGCTGATCCGCAGCTCTGACATTTTGTGAACATCACGTATGCGGGCCAGGCGCAGCGTTGCTTCATCATCCGGGCTACGGGCAATGACGTCATCGGTAAGTTCATCGGCCTGCCGCCATTCCTGAAGATCCAGCGCTACATAGGCCTGCTGGCGTTCCAGCTCCAGGTTGCTTGGCTCAATAACTTCGGCCAGTTTAAGCTCTTTCTCTGCAGCTCGAGGCAGACCACGGGCTTCAAGCACTGAAGAATAGGTTATACGCAGCCCCTGGTTACCAGATCCCGTGCGCGCCAGATGTTCCGCGAGTTTTTCTGCCTCAGGCAATTCATTGGCAGCAATGTGATATTGCGTGAGCAACGTCTGACCAAGCAGCCAGTTATCGTTAGGCTGTGGCGTAGGTGAACCATAAATCCGTCGCAGATACGGACTCTCTTTGATTAAATTGTCGACCTGCTTTTTGGCTGCAGCAAAGTTTTCATTATCAATATGCGCATAAAAAAGATCCTGCTGATCTTCAGGACTGAGAGGAGTGACTGGAAGCGGTCCATGCGGATAGTAGATGCTCATCAGCATCGCTTCGGTTTTTTCCGGCTGACGTTCGCTTAGCCACGCCGAAGCGACCCAACGTTTCGCATAGTTAGGCACCTCCCCGCTCGCTTCAAGTGACTCATATTCTTGAATCACTTCGGCAGTACGCTTGCGCACCAGCAAAGCGCCCATACGGTCAATCCTTGCCCGGCGAACATCATCCTGAGCGGACGGTTCATCTTTCCAGGCCGCGAGCAGTTGGGCATATCGGGCAAGCGCTTTATCTGCCACGATAAAACGTTCTTCTTCATTACGCGCGGAAGTATATGAGGAGCGAACGATTTCTGCTGCCGCATCAAGTTCAAGACGACGTTTAACAGGATCTGACGTCGGAACCACCTCCGTTAGCCCTAACGCAGGCCCGGATACACGGTTAGCTGACAGGGCAGATAACAACGTAGATTTTGCATTTTTGTTGCTCGGATCGATATCATTGGCCTGGCTGGCGACTAACAATGCATCCCAGTTTTTCCCCTGCGAATGGTATACATAGGCCACCAATGCATCGGAGTCAGCTCCCGGGTGCGCCTGCGCCCATTTATTCGCTTCGGTGAGCGCCTGCTGATTGTAGCGAGCATCTGCAAGCGTCATTATCCAGCCGGTACGTACATCCACGTTATCAGGATCTTCCTGCAAAACGTTTTCCCAGATGGCTAACGAATCATTCCATTTTTTCTGATTGCGAAAAGCCCGTGCAGCGGCGATTTGCCCACGCGCAGGCACAGCCATCTGCCCACGATATCGCAGCCAAATATCAATCGTTTCTTTATCGCTGTTATTGGCCCAACTGGAGACTTGCAACCAGTCAGCGACCTGATTTGGCGTTAGTGAGGATTTCTTTTCCTGTTCCTGAAGGTAGCGCATGAGCGGCGCACTATTACCTTCACGAGCTTCAATAATCAAACCGTCATAATCAGATGCTGCCGCAGAAGTTTGAACAGGAAAAAGAACGCAGGCCGTAAATAAACAGGTTACAGACTTAAAGCTTTTAATGAAGTTGGTATGTCGACGCATACTGAACATATCTGCCCTTATGTCTTACATCAGAGTAAAAATAAGCGTTTTCAATAAGTTAACTTAATTTCTTAACGATTGTCGACCATCTTATATGCACTACCGCTTATTTCGTAATAGGGTTGCAAACCATTTTAATTCTTTCGTCTTATTGACTACCTGCGCCTCATCCTCTAGTTACCGGAATGGGGCAAAAACTCATAAATTTTAACACTCAGCGTACACTGTGGCTACATGATAAGAAAACCCTTAGGCAAAAAAAGTATTTTAGACCAGAATATCCTAATACTCTTGGGATCGAATTCTGAACTCGCTTTAAGACCAGGCGGAAAGTTATGTAACTCAGTTTACTATTACTTTAAAATATAAAAACACAACGTAATTGTATGCCTGTTAACTATTAAAAGAGTTTATCCCTTTCAGGGGGCCCGGCGCCTTCATCTATACCATTATCCAGCAGTGTACCCATCATGACAGCGCTCATGACGTTACATGGAGTGGTAACCAGTATGAGTCAGCGAGGAAACATCCATAATAATGAAATAACGAAAAGTATTTTCTCGCCATTGAGACGAAAGTGAATAATAAATGCCTACAAAATGCAAAAACAGGCCCTTAGAATATCAGTATTAATATTATCAACAGCTGTTCCGGAAGCATCCTGGCTATCAATACCGATTAATAATTGAAAACCACAAAAATCAATAATGATTTATATTATTTAAACTTTAATGTTATTTAAAACAATTATAATAATGAGATATTTTTTAGCATGTAAAATTCATCTCATTGATAAATATGGATATTTTACAAACAAACTTATATATAAAAAAGAATGCACCAGTGCATATAATACTGATGTCTTTACCTGCCTAAAAATTATAGTAGCGTATTAAGCCCGAAATAAAATATTCTACAGGAAATTGAATATAATATTCTTCGCTGACCGTTCTTATAACCGCAGCTAAGCCAGTATCACTGAATAGCAAGGGTCGTCATGTACTTTTAAACGACACTAAAATCTGGCACCACCTTCTGGTGACGTAACAGTAAAGCTAAAGCGCAGTTCATGTAGGGTATAGAGGTAATGTCATGCCATTTGGTCTGTTAAAGAAGCGTCAACTCAGGTACCGAATGGTTCGCACCATACTTGTGAGCCTGCTTTGCATCCTGTTGGGACTCATCAGCACCTTCTGGCAGGCGGCAGCAAATCTCAAACGAACCACTAATATCCGGATGACAAATGCCCGGCAACTGGTGGAAGGAACGCTGGACAGTGCCAGGCATGCTGCTTACGCCGTAAAAGACAATCTTGGTCGGCCCTGCCTTGAGTCTGTCGCGATGAAGCTCAGGACGCAGGTAGCGTACTCGCAGAATGTGCGCAGCGTAAACCTGGTACAGGGGAATAAAATCTATTGTTCATCTCTGTACGGTAGCAATGAAGAAGATATTAACTTTGATAGTTATACCAACGGGATGCTCTACCTGATGAGCGACATGCTGGTCAGGAAAGGACAGCCACTGATTATCTACCGAATGGTTGTCGGTAATAACAGTATTGTGGTCCGACTCTATGGCGAGAGGATCCTTTCCGAACTGAGTGTTATGAGCATCAATTTACCCCTGGGCCTGGTTGTTGGACAACAGCAATGGCAGACTCCAGAGATTCCTTCGTTCTCCCCCGGTACGTCTGGTTATCTGGAACAAGCCTCGACCAAATATCCATTCCGGATAGTTACGGTGATTTCCGCTGCCGATTATGCCCATTACTTCTGGATCTTCTCACGATTCTCTCTTGTTTCCTGGGCCTTGCTGGCCGCTATTCTTGGTTTCAGCGCATTTCGCTGGACAGGGCGACAGATAACTGCAGAACATGAATTACATGAGGCTCTGGAATTGCAGGAATTTATTCCTTACTTCCAGCCAGTGGTATCCGCAGAGCATACTCACTGGGTCGGTTGCGAGGTTCTAATGCGCTGGTCACATCCAACGCTCGGTATCATCCCTCCAGACAATTTCATTCCTCTGGCAGAAAGCTGTAACCTTATTATGCCGATGACTCAGGCGTTGATGGTTCAGGTACGTCAACAGTTTTTACCATTAATACATTTACTGCCGAAGGATTTTCATTTCGCTTTCAATATCAGCGCCAGTCACTTAAGAAATTTCAATCTGGTGGAAGACTGCCGGGTATTCATCCAGGCATTCAGGGCTAATCCTGTTAAGCTGGTTCTGGAGTTAACTGAGCGGGAATTACTTGTTACAGATGGTGTGACAGAAAGGTTGGTGGCAGAACTGCACAAACTGGGTGTGCTTATCGCTATCGATGATTTCGGCACCGGCAATTCCAGCCTTAAATACCTGCAAAACTTCGAGGTCGATATTCTTAAAATCGACAAAAGCTTTGTCAGCAATATAGGTATTGATTCGCATTCTGTTCATATCATCGACAATATTATTGACCTCGCCCGCCGATTACACCTGCAAACGGTGGCGGAAGGAGTAGAAAATGAAATTCAGGCAGCTTATTTGAAAGCACACAACGTTACTTTTCTGCAAGGATATTTATACGGTAAGCCCATCCCCATGGAGGATTTCACCAGACAATTTTATTCCTGATGTTGAATAGTAACATCAAAACGTAGTCATCATACCGTGCAGAGACACTCGCCAGTATATAAACATCTCGATGATAGAGGTAAAAACATATGGAATGTTCAAAAAATAATTTATTTACCAAAGAAGTATCTAACCAACTGATTATATTTATTAATGAAAGACGGAAAGACAAGTTACAGATTGACGATCTGGCTGCTATTTCTGGCTTTTCAAAATTTTATCTGCAATCTTTTTTTAAAGCTCATACCGGGATACCACTTGGCCGTTTCATCAAGGATACCTACCTTAATCATGCAGCTCATGAACTCATCAACTCCCAGAGCACTATTCTGACTATTGCTTTAAATGCCGGATATGGTTCTCAGCAGTCATTTTGCCGGGCGTTTCGTAAAAAATACAAAATAACGCCCAATGAGTTAAGGAAATCAGGTGCGACACATAAGATTTTATAATATGAAGAGTAAATATATCACTGATTATTTACAGCGTATGACGCTGGTGTCTTTAATAATTTCAAGGCAATACATAAAAAAAGACCGCACGGGTGGCGGTCAAAATGACACTTCAAAAATATGATTTTATTTCTTAGACACATTCATGCTTGTTTCATAAATACCATCAATGTGATTTTTCTCCTCACTTGAGATACCTTATAAAACAATTTCAATATAAAACCAAAAAATTCACCATGCAATTTATTTATAAAAATTAAGTTCCATTTAATGGAATCATTCCATAAATCTAAACGATTAATACTAGCGAGACTAAGTGAATAAGGTATCCTACATTCATTAATGTATGTACAAGGCATTTTTAAACAACCAAAAGTCACTAAAACAGCCACTAAAACAACACAAAATAAAAACGACGCATCAGGTTCATTGCCTTAAGAAGCACAAGCACGCTGTCCTCAGCGTACTATTCCCTGGAGACGCCACGAAGGGGGAATACGTCAATAACCAGAGAGGCGAGCTTAGTTTTACCCAACCGACGAAGGGAGGTGGAATAGTATGTTCCTTAATTACTTTGCACTTGGAGTGCTAATCCTGGTATTCCTGGTAATTTTTTACGGTGTCATCATCATCCATGATATTCCTTACGAGATCGCCAAAAAGCGAAATCACCCGCATGCCGATGCCATACATGTCGCTGGATGGGTAAGCCTGTTCACTTTACATGTCCTGTGGCCATTCCTGTGGATATGGGCCACGTTGTATCGCCCCGATCGTGGATGGGGAATGCAGAACGCACAGCAACCACAGTATGAAAATTTGCAATTACGTATTGCTGAACTTGAACGGCAATTCAAAAAACAACAACACGCTGACTCAGATAACACTCAAGGTAATTAATTGTGGATTTATTAATTATTCTGACTTACGTAGCCCTGGCATGGCTGGTCTTTAAAATATTCAAAATACCGGTCAATAAATGGAGTATCCCAACAGCCGCTCTGGGCGGGATCTTTCTGGTTGGGGCACTGATTTTGTTAATGAACTATAACCACCCATATACCTTTAAGGCACAAAAAGCGGTGGTCTCCATTCCTGTTACGCCACAAGTGACAGGTATTGTTCGTACCATCACGAATAAGTCAAACCAGCTAATTAAAAAAGGTGAAGTCCTTTTTGAACTGGATCCAACGCGTTATCAGGCTCGTGTTGCGCGACTTGAGGCCGATCTTGTCACCGCGATCCATAGTGCCGACTCGCTGCAATCACAACTGGATGAAGCCATCGCCAATACGTTAACAGCAACTGCACAACGTGACCGGTTATACAAAGATTACCAACGATATTTACAGGGCAGTAAAGCAAAGGTGAATCCGTTCTCAGAAAGTGATATTGATCATGCCCGGCAAAACTACCTCGCTCAGGATGCAGCAGTAAAATCATCGGTTGCCGAACAAGCACAAATCAAAAGCCAGCTTGATAGCATCCTCAACGGCGAACAATCACAAGTTGCCAGCCTGCGCGCTCAACTGGCAGAAGCAAAATACGATTTGGAGCAAACCGTTGTCCGTGCGCCCAGCGACGGCTACGCCACTCAGGTATTGATCCGTCCCGGTACTTTTGCGGCAGCGCTGCCGCTGCGCCCGGTTATGGTATTTATTCCCAAACAAAAGCGACAGATTGTGGCGCAATTCCGTCAGAATTCATTGTTGCGCCTGAAAGCTGGTGATGAAGCAGAAATCGTTTTTAATTCGTTGCCCGGCCAGGTCTTTACAGGAAAACTGGCTGGAGTCCTTCCCGTGATCCCTGGCGGTTCTTATCAGGCCCAGGGGACGCTTCAATCCTTGACTGCTACCCCAGGGAGCGAGGGGGTTCTCGCTCTTATCGATCTGAATCCAGATGAGAATATTGATGCATTACCAGATGGCATATATGCGCAAGTTGCGGTCTATTCGGATCATTTTTCTCATGTGGCCATTATGCGTAAAGTTTTACTACGCATGACCAGTTGGATGCACTACCTCTATCTGGACCATTAAGCCGTTCATTGTGCCTTGTTGATATCGGGTAATTATATCAGGACGTAGATCATCTACACTGAAAGCAAGGCACTATCCTCACAGAACAGCCATGATGAAACAATTAAAAATCAGAGATTTAAAAATACTCCTGGACCTTGTTGAAACGAAAAGTTTCAGTCTGTCTGCTAAAAATGTCGGCCTGACCCAGGCCAGCATCAGTAAAAGTATTGCGGCAGTAGAAGAAACGTTAGGAATCAAAATAATTGATCGAGAGAGTCGTCCGGTCAGGCTGACTGCATTCGGGGAAACTCTTCTGCCTAACATTAGAAAGTACATTATTGAAAATGATGAACTCTTTGAACTAGTCGACCATTATAAGAAAGCGCCATCTGGTGAAGTTAATATTTTTTCTCCTTCCGGTATGCAGGCTTATCTTGCAGAGAATATTCTGCCGCCATTGTTTCAACGATTCCCCGATTTGAACGTGACAATAACAACATCCAATCACTATAACGCGGACTACTTTAAGGGCGTGAGCTTTAATAACTCCTGTGACATGCTCATATCCTATTCCCCACCACATAATCAGAATCTGATTGCCCGAAAAGTAAAGCGGATACGGATGGATGTTTTTGCTACCCCAGCGTTTTTTGAACATCACCCTTTCACGACGCCAGAAGAGTTATCTCGCCATCCTTTCATTTTATTAAGTTCGATGGCCAATAACAGCTATGAAAATGCGCTGGAGTTCACCCATGAAAAAACGGCTGAAGTGAAATCAGTCAACGTCACGGGGAAACTAAAATTTGACAATATCTATACAGCCATCAACTGCTGCAGAAATGGAATGGGATATATGGTGACATCCCATCTACTTCTCAAAGACACAAGCGGAATAATGTCTGTACTTCCTCCAGAATGGGGAGTTTTTATTGATTGCTACGTTATTTACAGAAACCGGAAAAATCTTCCGCTACGAGTACAACTATCGTTGGATTATATAATTGAACTAATGACAAAAGAAAAATGAGATGCCTGTAGATTTACTCTGAGTGATAATTAAGACAATGCTCATTTAAAAATCGTAACTTTTCGAGGATCATTGCTCATAGCCACAGAAAATTTCAAAAATGTTTCTCCGATCATTTTATCCAGTTCTACCGCATATTTCGTCGGGCTCAGGCAACGACCTTCTCTCTCAAACAATGGAACGGGAAAGTAAGAACAAAAGCGTTTGAGCATGATGCTAACTGTTGGCGCAGAACAGTTTAATACCACACTAGCATTAAAAATTGTCTTATAACTCATCACCGCAGAAAAGTAGAGTGCTGAATTTAAATCAATGTTCTTTATACATTCAAAATCATGTTTTTCAAGCATACTTATACTCTCAACGCTATCAATATTCACTTGATCAGTGTCTCATATAACAATACAAAAAATAAGTATTTTAAATTATTAATCAAATAATCACTAACACTATAAGTGTTAGTGATTAGAGCCATATAGTTCTGGAAAAGGTTAAGTGACCAGGTGACTTATTTCAGATAAATCAGTGATTTTAAACAATAACTCCAACTCATCAGATTAATTAAACTATTTGATAGACTACAATAGTTTTCATATTGCTATCTTTATTTAGAAAAAGGCCGAATCCAAGAACAGTTCACAAAGATTACCAAAACCACAAAAAAGATAAACAATTAAAAGATACAAAACAGTGAATACTATTATTCCAAAATTAGCATGGCTCTGGGCTTGCTAGCATGCAGGCTCTTTTTCAACGAACCGAAGAACGACTCAGACACCACGTACTATTTTTGAGAATATGGTTTTCAGAACGGAATAGTCGCTTTTAGATATAGCTGGGAGCCGACTGGCCGATTGCGAACATTCGTTTCCTTCTGCCATTTCAATATAGGTAACCAGTTCTTATCGTTGGCGTCACGGACAGAAGGACCAACTGAAAATGCCCGCACCTTTGCCTGCGCTGCATTAGGCCCGTCATCATCCGTTGTTTGAATGAAGTTATAGCCACCAAGACCAATCACCCAACCATTGTCAAAAGCCCATTCCAGGGCATAATCGGCATGAAACGCCTGACCTGAACGCGTACGGGTCTTACCATTGCGGAAATTAAAGTCGTACATCATTTTGATATCAGCATTGACGCCTTTTTGAGGGATATAGCTGATCGCCCATACCGGTTGTACCACCCAGTAATTTCGCCCCAGGCTGGAAAGATCAAACTGGTTATAGTCGCCTGTTGGCACATACATATCAAAGCTCAAAACATAGTGAAGATCCCGGGTGGGATGAAAGCCCAATGCAGTACCCAGCGTGATATCCCCTAACCCCATTGATTCTATTTATCTGTAGGAAATTTGAAGCAATGATTGTGTGTAATAGTAAAATCAGGACAGGTTTCATAAAAACCTGTCCGTCACGAACTCAAATTACACCAGTTTTGGTAAAATATTCAGTACGTTACCAAACCAGCAAAAGATAACGACAATGCCAAAGATAATCACTACGGCTGGAATAATGCGCCCACCCCATACTGTAAACATCTGATTGGGAAATTTTTTACGTGACTTCAATGCGAGTACCGCAGGAATAATAACAGCCCATATCGTTGCACATAACCCTGCGCCACCTATCCCATAGATAAAACCGTTAGGAAATAGCAGATAAAGCAGTGTTGGTGGCAGGAAGGTAAGAAGGATTGTTTTAAAACGACCAGTATGTGAGTTGTCAAATTTGAATAAATCAGCAAGAAAATCGAATAATCCCAGCGTCACACCAAAGAAAGAACTCGCCACTGCTAAATTAGAGAAAACGAGTAAGCAGAACTCAATCATGCCACTCTGATTTGTCCCAAGAAATGATCCTACCAGAGCATCAACATTTCCACCGGAAGCAATGATACCTTTGAAACTCTCGCGCGGAATATTCCCCATTGTGCAATACAGCCAAAACAAATAGATAACCAACGCCAGAAAAGACCCCAATACAACACTTTTTATTAATTTATCTTTTCTCTTCCCATAACAAATGATAAGACTGGGAATATTACCATGAAAACCAAAGGATGCCAGACATACTGGAACCGCCATAAATATATAGAGGAAGTAGGAATGACTAGTTTCATTTACGCCACTGATACCACTTAAAATTGAGTAATCGACCTGAAAGAAAAGTGAACCAAAAACAATAACGAAGGCAATGATTTTTATACCGAGAAAAAGCGAAGTAATCCGACTCGCAGCTAGCGAACTAAACCATAACACCCCGGCCACGAACAGAGCGGTACAAACACCTATAATTCTGGGGTTAACATGTTCTCCTGAATGCATAGATATCGTTTCACTAATAATAGCTCCGTTTGCTGAAATATATGCATACGTTAATATGTATAAAACAAAGGCAACCGTAGCGCCACTAATGATATTCCATTTGTTACCAATTAGATCTTTAGTAATAGTATTAAAACTGGAACCCACTGGATAGTTTAAGTTTGCTTCCAGTAGTAACAATCCTGAGTGTAACATTGAAAACCAGGAGATTATTAATATAAACGCGCCCCAAAAAAACCAGGCACCTGCAAGATCAACGGGTAAAGCAAACATCCCTCCACCAATTACGGTTCCGGCAATAACCATAACTCCCCAAAAGGATGAATGCTTTGAACTGGAATTTTCTTCCATGCGAGCCTCTTATCTTGAGTTATATATCTTCATTGTCATGTCATTTTTATAGAGCGAGATAGAACATGAATGGCCATTAAATATGGCCATTCATATTCGGTTGCTAATTATCAGATTTCTTTCAGTCGGGCAGTAAAGTGACGCAGAACTTTAGGTTCATAGGTGAATGTTAATCCTTTAATATTATTGGCATTTTCTTTCACATGACCAAACGCCTCAATAATAAAGTCCATATGTGATTGCGTATATGTAGCGCGTGGAATGGTTAAACGGAGCAATTCTGCCGGACAAGGTAATTGAATCCCTGTTTTAGGATCTCTTCCCAATAAGAACGATCCAATTTCAACAGCCCGAATCCCAGCAACTTTGTAAAGCTCACACGCCAGGGCCTGTGCAGGAAACTGTTCGGCAGGGATATGAGGTAACAACTTTCCTGCATCCACGAAAGCGGCATGTCCGCCTGCCTGCTGACAGATGACACCAATGGCTTCAAGGCCATCAACCAGGTACTGGATCTGTGCGATGCGATATGCCAGCCAGTCCTGATTCATACCATCATAAAGACCAACGGCCAGACGCTCCATTGCCCCGCCTTCCAGACCACCATAGGTTGGAAAACCCTCCTGGACCACGCAAAGTGTTCTGCATTCGGTGTAGACATCAAAATAACTGTCATCTTTAATGCATAACAATCCGCCCATTGGCACCATTGCATCTTTCTTCGCCGACATAGCTAACATATCAGCATATTTATATGTTTCGCGGGTTATGTCTTCAATGCTCCAGTCTTTATAAGCGGCTTCTCTTTGTTGGATAAAATATGCGTTTTCAGCGAATCGCGCTGAGTCCATTACTACCGGAATGTCGTACTTTTTCGCTAACTGGTACGTTGCTTTCAAATTTGCCAAAGATACCGGCTGACCGCCTGCGGAGTTGCATGTAATAGTGGCAACAATATAGGGGACATTATTTGGACCTACTTCCTGGATTCCTTTCTCCAGTTTATCAAGGTCAAAGTCTCCTTTAAAATCACAACGAACTGAAGTATCAAATGCTTCTTTGATATAAACATTACGAACGGTACAGCCATTTATTTGACTATGCCCTTGGGTGGTATCGAAGAAATAATTTGAAAAAACAACCATTTTGCTTCTGTCGAGTCCTTTTTCCTGCTCACGTTTACGAATTAATACAGGAATATAAATCTGCTCGGCCCCCCTTCCCTGGTGCGTTGGAATAGTATAATGATATCCAAAAATATTCTTCACTGCCTCAGCAAGTGCATAGTAACTTCGACTTCCGCTGTATGCCTCGTCTCCCCGTAGCATTGCGGCTTGCATATTTTGGGTAACTGCGCCTGTACCACTATCTGTCAGCAAATCGATAAATACATCTTCACTGTCAAGCAGGAACGGGTTCATCCCTGATTTGAGAATGGCATTTTCACGATGATCCCGTATTGTACGTTTTACGGGTTCAATAACACGAATACGGAATGGCTCTGGCAAATGTTTGAAGTTATTCATGGAATAGTCCTATATTAGATAAAAGACATGTCAGCCTGCAGCAACTCATTAAACATGAATTACCGATATAATTTATTTAAAACCCGCAAAATTAGTCCATGGAGATATTATTAGCACACCAAGCATTCCCTTATCGCAGGCCTTTTTCAGGCATACAGACAGAGAAACGTGATTGTGCAGACAATAATTTATGGATTATTCAGGGCATGCAAAACAGACAGATTTTTTAATCTGCTTCTGTCCTTCATTGCATTTATAAAGAGGAAGGGAACTTATGGGCGATGATTGACAATGATGGTATCAATGTTGAACCATTTGGAAGTCGTGTATGTATTAATTAAGCTAATCATTATATGTCAACCCTTATTAAACATGCTGACATCATTATAGTGTGGAGAAAATTTGTCTATTAGCAGATAAACTTAATGTGATAAAAGTCACTATAAATTTATTATACACAATAAGGAATTAATTAACAGATACAGGTTTACAGCTGATTGACATTACCTCAGTAAGACCTGGTCAACATACAGGAATTTGTACATTCGACCCGAAAATTGTCCAGGTTTTAGTTTTGCGTTAACGAGCATTTCACCCAACGGATGCTATTGCAACACTTGTACTGTTATTGCTGAGTTAAGCAACGGGTGAAAGCCACAGTCACCGACCAGTTAGCAGGAAGAAAAATAGAGCTCAACTGACGAACAGAATGCAATAACTGCTTATTTATCAAGGGTAAATTGAGTTCGGTAGATTTCAGGAGAAATGAATTTGGAGCGGGCGAAGGGATTAGAACAAACAACCTATTAAATTGAATTAAAACATTTTTTTAAGTTATAAGTGAATTTATACCCCCACACATACCCCCAAAGCAAGGATGCTTGAAATACAACCTCTTACCCCGTATTGATAAATCAGCAGATAGCGTGATGATAGCAAAATGCTTTCATACTCAAAGGTAGAAATGCAATTGCTCTAGACTAGCTACGGTTAATGATACCAAGATAGCGGCGAGCCTTCATGATATCAACAATCGTAAGGTAAGGCGCTTGCTCCTGCCAGCTAAACCCCCTGCGGTCGATACGGGCCAATTCGCACTTCTCCACCAGAAAATTAACAGCATCGACAAGCGTGATGCCAGCTTCGATATGACCTTTAATAACAGCTTCATCGCTGAACGGCGTATCGTTTAACGTCAGGCCATAGTGTTGCTCAAGTAGTCGAGCAATCAGAATTTGCCAGACAACCACGGGCGATGGGCATGACTGAAGAGCCCGCTGGTTTATTGCAGGTAAAGTATTCATGAGTTGTTCTCGTAAAAGTGAGTTCTAAAGTCAATTAGCGTTGAGTGGGGTAAATGGCGATATAGACGTGGCCACAGGAACCCAGCGTATCAGCTTCGCAGGTCAGCCCCTTTGCATTAAGCGTGACGCAATGCGGGTGTCGGGGATTCAGTTCGCCGCTGGTAAGCATGAACTCTGCCTGCTTCAACAGGACCGGGAATGCCTGGTCAAGATGGAGTAAATCAGCTTCATTGAACTGACCTGTTATGCTGGCACGGTCAGCCAGATAATGCAGGCGGTTACCTTCCTGGACCAGACGTGCACCAAAACAAGGGATGACGTTACGACTCAAGCCCCACCAGGGCTCAGCAGTATCGTCATTCACTGTCAGTGTCTTATTCGACATCTTAAGCTCCTTTTATAAGGTTAATTCAGAGTGACGCTGCGCAGACAAACATAAGGTCCGTTCCGATCCTGGCGTCGCTCGGCAAAGACAGCCAGAACACCATTGATATCCTGAACTTCACGACCGTAGTAATGGCAGACGCTCCCAGACCAGCGATATTTTCCGGTACAGAAGCGAAACAATCGGGATTCAGGATGCAGACGATAAATTGCCATCGCCTGACGCTTACTGATGATTTTCATTAGCTCTTCCTCTTCTTATAACCATCCATGCTCAGCAAACGACAACACTTCACCATCACCAATGATGAAATGATCCAGTAGCCGGACATCGACCAGACCCAGCGCCTCTGTAATCCTGGACGTAATGGCTCTGTCAGCTTTACTGGCATCGGTAATGCCAGATGGGTGGTTATGAGAGATGATCACCGCAGCGGCATTATGACGCAGTGCAGATTTCACAATTTCACGAGGATGGATTTGGGTATGGTTAATCGTGCCGAGGAAGAGCGTTTCATGCTCCAACAGACGATGTTGATTATCGAGATAGATAACAACAAAGACTTCGCGCTCCTGCTTTGCCAAATAGAGCTGTAACCAATTCCTCGCGAAGCTAGCGGCAAGGAACGACTCACCGGGCTGCCGCTGATATTTCTCCAGTAATCTCAGGGCACGACGGATGGTACGTTGCTCATTCATCGGGAAGACCGAAGGCAAATTCAGTTCGGACATGGTAGCTCCTTAAAAGAAAAAACCCCGTAACAACCAGCTACAGGGCTATAAACAAACACGGAGATATCGCTCATGAGGCAAGTTGCAGCATATTTTCAGCCATTACCCACAGCGCACGATTCAGTTTCACATCACCATCGATACCTTTAATTGCACGGGTATGTGTGCGTCCTCCTTTTGCATTGCGACCGTTCAAACCACCTTTGATTAGGTTCTCCTGAATACGCTGATAAGTTGTCCACAGATCCCCGGACTCATCCTGCCAGCGACGAGGGGCTAGCAGCTGTGATTCCGTCACAGGCTGATGCTCCTCGCCAAAGCGATATGTCAGTGCAGCTTTTGCCAGTGCCTCTTGTGCTGGTGGCGGAAGCATAAGTGATTGCATGGCATCCCGCTTTTCTTCCACACGGTCAAAAATCCCCAGAACCTCGTAAGCCCCCTCGATAACCCTCTCCACCACGTTGCCTTTATGCGGTACCCGCACTTCGCCAAACGATTCACCGCAGACCAGACCATTGCTACAGACAGCCCGAAACAATCCCGGCAACATCTGATAAGAACTGGAACCATCATGGCTGTTTAGCAGGATAATTTCCGGCACCTGTTTGCCGGTGATTTGTCCCTCCCGGCGCAGGCGGAGCATGTGTTTTGTATGCTCACGTTTGCTTTCATCGCGAACGCGGGTCTGACAGGCAAAGAATGGGCGAAATCCCTCACGCTGGAGGTTATCCAGCAGAGTAATCGTGGGAATATAGGTGTAACGTTCGCTTCTGGACTCGTGCTTGTCTTCACTAAAGACGCTAGGTACGAATTGCATCAGTTCTTCATGGGTTAACGGGCGATCACGACGGACCTGATTTATGCGGCCAAAGCGGCTGGCTAGTTTCATGGGCAATTCCTTCTAAGCGGTATAAAAACAAAAAGCCATGCGTCCCGAAGGAGGCATGGCCCAAATAAAAGTGGTTGGTTGACTATGTGAAGACGTTAGAGAGAGCTAGCGACCAGCATAGATAATTTCAGCGCCAGCCACACCACCATCGACATTAACCAAAACATGAATACGCTGATAAGCCCCGTTAGCAGGGTCCATCACCGTGTATTCAAGTACATGGAGTTTATTACCGGGTATAACCGGGTCACTGATATCTTTTAACTGTTTCGGTGTCTCCCAGCGGGCATCCGCTGCTGCACCGCTACCCAGCATGGCATCATAGATCTTCTCAGCAATTTCCAGCGCTGACAGCTGATCCTGCTGGTTAAGCGCAGCATGCACTGTTGGTGATATAAAGAGCATCATTGCCAGCGCCATACCTGTAACCATTTTATATTTCATTTATATTCCCCTGTATCCCTACTGTGTTGCCGTCAGGCTGCGTTTATGCCATTGACCATCAGGCCCCTGCTCATAGCCCATCCGTTTCATATCCCGCTTTAATGTCTCCTGCGGATCATTTTCTGCAACCTGTTGTTCGATAATGGAAGCACATGCTTTAGAAAAATCCGCCGTATTTACTGAAAAAGCACCGCCAAAGGTGTTCACAGAAACCGAGTCAGATTTACTGAATGATTTAATGATCGACCGGATGTCTTTGGTCGCCATCGTCGTTTGCACTGTGTAGAACTGCGTCTGGGCATTACACATCACGCTGGAGGGATACACTGTGTCGTTAACACCAAAATTACTGCCGGTCAGTCCAAAAGCACCGCGCCCATTACATTGAGGCTTCATTTCAATCAAACCGACGGTCGAGGGTTTAACCCGGACAATCACACGCCCGTCATCACTGTTCGTCTGACAGAACGTACCGTTTACCGTCCAGGTAGCAGAGGCATTGAAAGCTGCAAGACTGAGTACGCCTGCAAGCAGTATTCTCTTTTTTGAAAAGCATTTACTCATTCGTGTTTCTCCTTAACGTAAGTATTGAACGGAAAGCAGATATGCTTTCCTGGCAGATTTACTGCCGAAAGGTATTGATGACATCGTTAATAAACGGGAAATGCGGTAGTGCGGTGATAAAGCCCTCACCGGAAATCAGGCTGCTGATATCATCCCTTTGAATGAACTTTTCTGAAGCCACTGTGACTGCACCGATAGTAGTCAGCGCAAACACACGGATTTCACTGAACTGGCATGCAACCAGATACCACTCTTCTCCGTAGTAAATGAGTCGATAAGGCTCCAGCGAGAGATACCGATGTCCATCAGCAAGCACTGAGATTTGCTGGCTTTGACAAATTGCCTGAACAAGACGGATGAAAAACTCTGGAAACGTGACATGAGGTTTCAAGGGGGCGTGCCAGATAAGGCAAGGGGACACCCTGCTCTCATCAATCAGCATATTCACCAACTGCTTATCCTGGATGGGGAGTATCCGGGCGATACCTGACGCCCGGATAAATGAAAGCGCACCGGGAGAACGATCGCGCAGCCTGCTCTCACTTAGCCGGTAAATACCATCATCATTGCGTATATCAAGATGTATCAGGCGCTGATGCAGATCCCTGCGAAGAGTGCGCTCAGAGACACCAAACTCCTCTGACAAAGATTTCAGTACCAGCGCCTCACCACTCAACAACCGACTGATAATGACTGAAAGTCTGACTGCCATCCGATCATGACGCGAGTCTGATGTTGGCGATTCCATACAGTCTCCGCTGGTGATAAATAGATTGATATTTCATGAGGTTATTATGCCGGAGGGGTTGGACAGGTTATGTCCAGAAGAAACCGGTGAAGTGAAATAATCTTCCAGGCTTAATTTATTGTTTATAAATGAGTAAGCCTGTTATAGACCAAATGTTCCCCCTGTCGATGACACACCCTGTCCAGGTGAACGCATTCAACCAAAGATCTTGCCCCAAAGCCGCTCAGCGAGACGGACTAATTTCCGACGAAGCCGCCTGAGTAAAACAGCCCAGCCAGAAGAATACGCATCGGGGTTAAATACCGTATCGAATGCAGTCCCGGCAACATCACCAAAAGCCTGACGGACAGCGGCTTCAGCCTCTTCTGTCTTATGTTCTGACTTTAACTGACGATAAACAGCACTACTGGCCTGTCCCGGCAAGGCATGCACCATCAGCTCAACAAGTGCTGGCAGGTTGTAGCCGGTGTGCGATGAAACAGCCATTATCGGAAATGAAGAAGGGAATTGTCCTGCCGTCTGCGAGCTAAGTATCGCCAGTGATAGCACCTGCTCTGGTGAAGGCAATGGCATGCTGGTGGCAGGTGACGGAGGGACACGATCGGCTTGCGTCAAAACAAACAGAAAACGAGATGGCTCAGCGCCATATTCAATCAATGCACGATATGTATCGATATCTGTAGTTCTGGCACGATCGTCGGCACGCAGCACCCAGATAATCAAATCAAGTTCGTTCAGTAAGCTTCGATAGAGGGACTGGTATTCTTCATCATATTCAGGTGTTTCACCTACACCAGGTAAATCAACCAGTGTCATACCACATTCACCCACTTTCAGTATAAGGCGCTGCGGTTCACGAGTGCAGGCGGTTAAGTCATGAGTCAGGCAAACAGGCTGCTGAAACAGCGCATTGCAGAGAGAGCTCTTGCCTGAGCCGGTCTTACCCATAATGCCTATCACGGGCTGGTAGTGAATAGATTTACTAAGGTGAGAGAGGATTCGTTTTGTTGCTTGCGGCGGAAGCTGGCTAAGGCAGGCATACAGGGTATCGTGAGTATCCTGCCAGGACTCGTAATTTTCAGACATCATGTACTCCAGTGAAAATACCCGCCGGGAAACGATTCCCCAGCGATTCACATGAGTAATATAGATGCAAAATTTTCTGGAATATTAATAAGGTGGCTTACAATGATTGTTAATCAGAGTCTCTATGACTTCAGTGATAGTACTGTTTGTTTTCACACAATAGCTTTCCAGCTTCTTCTTCGTCGCACTGTCTACATAACAGTTAATGGGTTTTTTGTCCTTACGAGAGCGTCTGAGACTATACTGACTCCATGAACGGCTCATTTTATTGACAAATAATTCGCGAGCGTCGTCTCCACCCTCCCATAATTCAAACGCGGCTTGAACGGCCAGAACATACTCACCCAAGTCAGATTCATCAGGGCGATAATTACTTGTGAAACTCCCGCCAGTAACGCTTGTCGAAGAATTATCCTCATTTCTTTTTATTGAATATTTCCTTTGATAATCAGAAATATAATTCCATGCCCATTTACATGCGCCTTCATCTTTTGCAACTAACCATGCTGGGGATAACCTGATCCGTCTCTCATTAATAAACTCATTTTTTAGCCTGCCCAGTAGTTCCCCTTTTGTGTACACGTGATCTGAATGAACGATAATCAGACTGTCCAGATAGTCAATGACCCACTTAAGACGCTCAGACTGGCTGGTACATGCCATATCTAATAATTTGTGTTCTTCCTCCTCAGTTAGACTGTTGAGGATACTACCCTCATCTCCCCATCGAAGTTTTGGATCACGGAAAAATATCGCATGTTTTTGCACCTTGAGCCGCCACCATAGATAAAGGGTCGCAACAGGATTTCTGCTAAGCCATGCTATGTCAGCGTCGGTAAGAATATTTTCTTTCACAGCAACCTCCAACTCCTGGAGTTTGTCCTCCAACCTTATGCCCTGAGTCCCTGCAGCAGGTAACGAACTCAGAATCTGATTAATCTGCCGATTCAGAGTTTCGAGGTTGTTTCCGGTTTTACCTGGAAGAGAAAATTTTTCAATTTTACTCAACCAGCTCAATGCAAACTGACACTCTCTTTCGCTCTCAAAACTAACCAGTCTCCGCACTGCAGAATCCATATCCCCCTTCCTTTGTGTTTAAAATTTCACCAGTTCGAGTTCGTTATTGAATAGCCAGTATGATTAATAAATGAAAATTTAAACATAAAATATCGTCTTAAACGTGATGATAAACACATTAAATATTGCATTAAAAAGGTTGATTTAAAGAGTATTTATTGACAGAAAACTGAATGAATGTTGAAGCTAAACAACAAAACAGCATCAATGCAACCATATGAAATAATGAAACATTAAATCAAATAAATGCTTGATAAGCACTAAATAACCAAATTATAAAATCCAACAAACTACATCCCCACAAACTTGCAGACGATTAGAGTTCTATTCAACGTTATTGTTTACGAATTGGGTCCAATCCTCTGGGGACTGTGCTTCATGTAACTGTGCAGTGCTCATACCAAAATTAACAATTCAGGGTCACTTCCGGCTAGATGGTAGTGGATGTGTAAATGCATTACGGCTTCGCAGGGGGAGTTGAGAGCGGCAATCCTGTTTCATTCTCTATGGGTAGGCATGGCCTCAGAACAGAATCTACTTGTTAGCGAATATCTATCACCTTTCTTACGTGGAGCTCTAACCATGCAATATGTAACGACTATAAGTAATGCCGTCAGTAGCAACGGCGAACTGGTAAATACCCGAACGCCAGGCCTGCAGGATGGTGAGTTTTTTCTATGCGCTGCCTGTAGCAGCACCCTAAAGCTCATCACCAACCACAATGGGATCAAGCAATTTGTGCATACCCTTCATGATAACGTAGCCATTATTAAGGCTATCAACTGCCCCTTAAGGCCCCGAGAGCACAAACGACAGATGAAGCAAGCCACTGTGGCTGGAATATGGTTCTGCGTTTTATGCAACCGTCGCTATAAGGGCGACAAACAATGCCCTTTCTGTGAAGACTGGACTTGTTCTCGGTTGATTGAACAGTTACCAGAACATACAAGCAAAAGCGGGTATGAATCTTTCTCCGATACCAGTAAGGAACCTGTCTGGAGTCTTTTTTAACATCGTTCCCTATCCTGTGAAGGAGATGACCGTTCCTCTATACAGAGCAACAGAACTCAACTCCTGACTAATCAACATAACAGGAGAAATGACATGCTAGATAACAAATCTGTACTCCCGGATCTGATGAGTGACATGCTTGTGGACATGGTTTTCCTTACTACTTTGCTTAAAGTGTCAGACAAATGGATTTATCAGCTAGTCAAAAATAAACGCTTCCCTGCTCCCATTAAACTGGGCAGATGCTCCCGATGGCGTAAGAGCGAAGTTGAGGCATGGTTACAAGAGAAAATTGATGCCTCAGGAAGAGGATAATTCCAGAATCATTTTCCGCCACAGATAACGTGAAAGTGGCTTCATTTCGCCCATTGTAGCAAGTAGGTTTAAAGGATTTGATGTCGGTATAGATTTATTAGTATTCAATAAGTTAATTCAATCACTACATTCATATCTCATTCAATCAGTAGTAACTCACACTACTAATCCCCTGATCGTATACGCCTGCTACATTAACCATGGCGGGTACTCTTACGTCTGGCATCGGGGGATTCACTTTACCTGGAGAAGGATTAAAACATGTCTTCCCGATACACATATAACTCTCACTACGAAGAACGTATTCAACAGACCATTGAATCAGCATTACTCAGACACCCCAGATTATCCTGTATTTTCACCATGCTGCATTTTCCCGTCCGAGGAGATTCACGACAGGATTCCGCAGTGATATCCCGATTTTTTGAGGCGCTGAAATATCAAATCAGGTCCTGGATGGTGGGAAAGTCTGCTCTAGGGAAACGAGTCCACCCTACTACGCTCCAATATGTCTGGGTACGCGAATTCGGAGGTATCACGGGTAACAAACACTACCATGTCCTTTTGCTGCTCAATAAAGATACGTTCTACACTTTGGGGGAATACTCCGCTCCACAGGAAGGAGATCTGTCACTAGCGAACCTCATCCAAAGAGCATGGTGTAGTGCCCTAAACCTTCCATGGTATCCACAAAATGCTTCCCTTGTTGCCTTTCCCCCTCGGCTGCCCTGTATGCATATCGACAAGCACACAAACGAACAGGATCAGCATCAGATATTTCAACGAGCTCGCTACATGGCCAAAGAGTCAACTAAGTACTCCGGTGATGGCGAACGCTCCTTCGGATGCAGCCGTCCAGACCCTGTAATGATTACCCCTGACGCCTAACTACACGCTCTTATAAAGTAAAAACTAACCTGATGTTTATGGAGAATTAAATGCAACAATTTCTTAGTCTCAACTCAAAGTATCAGCCATCCTACCCTCCGTATCTGGACAAAATGAGCTCAGTCATCAGACAGGCATTGAAATCTCATTCACGATTGCTGGTGGTCAGAATGGAGTTGTGGTCTGACATTGATACTCTGGTTAACCGACGCCGAGAACTGTCCCGCTGTTTCATCGAATCATTGGGAACATCATTATCGGAAAAGGCATGGGGTGCGAATACACCACCGATAAAACCAGACTTTCTGTGGACAAGCGATGAACTCAGGCCTTTTTATCATGCGGTCGTCTTTCTGGACCAAGACCTAGTCTGGAATAGCCTTCCTATGCATGCAAGGATTCCTGTACTGGACTCCTTACTTCGCGGGGCATGGAGTAAAACGCTTGGATTATCAGACATACCAATAACCGCCCCTGTTTATGAAAGAACACATGACGGAATCTTTCTTCTGGACGAGTCCGATACGTTCATTCAGGAGGAGATCAACAGGCTGACTTGGCATTTGAGTGACATGGTCCGTGACCGGCGTGGCGTAGCGTCCCCTGAAGCGCGAGCGCTGGAAAGTAGCGCCTGGTAGGCCCATTCAGAAAATCAGCAGTATCCTGTGAACGCGAAGCACAAGTTCTCCCCGAACTTTCTCTGCGCTAAAGCGTTATCACTTTAACACCTTGTAATATCAGGCTGATATGCATCAACGGGACTCTCCCGTGTCGGCCTCTGTCCGCCATTATTGCTCTTTTCAGGACAACATCATGGATTTCACCACTGCACAACGAACTCTTCAGGCTGCTATTGACCAGTATCCCAGACTTATTGCACTGAACTTCAGTCTTAGTTCAGATGCCAATGAATTAGAAGCATCCCATTCAAGGTTTCAGGCCGTATTCAGACCACTATTGGAAGCATTCATAAACGAAAGAATTGATGCCGGAAAGACTGCGCCTCCTACACAGCTGCGCTATATATGGCTTACGACCCAATCAACACTTCACGGCGTATTGCTATTGAACCAAAACAGCATCTGGCAAACCGGCAAAGATGGTGAACTCTCAGACACGATTAGCTCAATAGTTTATCTTCTTTCCCAAGTGTGGAAGCTCATAACAGTAAATCAATCTGTGAAGTGGCCAGTATCCTCTTACCTACAGCTGGATCGTACCGACACAGAATCCTTTCAACACAGCTATCGCTTGCTCCAACAACTCATCTCACAAGTGATTAATTAAATAAATCCAGCATTTATGTACTGTGAACCGACCACAAACACCTTCCGGTAAGGCGGGAAAACGTAAACAGGATCGCGCGATAACCATTAACAAACCAACTCTTTAAAATCAATAAAATAGTGTATTTTATATGTCAGCATGATCTGATGAGGAACGTTTTCGGAAGGCAGGTGAATTGACCTGAAGTGAGTAAAAGATGAGTAGTGCAGCAAAAAAGTCTCTAGTGATTAAAGCGACTTAATCTCAGCTTGCGGTAAGAAAACATGAATAGAGTATTCAGAACGGAATCGAGATAAGCAGCTTGTTTAATTGTGATTCCATTGGCAAGTAGAACAACGGGGGCTGAACTGCTGGCCAGTTGTTCCCATATCCAGCGATTGAACGGATAATGAAGTTCAATCGCTGGAATAAAGTTCGCTCGTGATAGCGGAGATTGTTATGGAGGTGTTATTTCAGTAAAGGGTAGTCCGTAAATCCGTGAGCATCCCCCCCCCCAAAAAAATGTCGCTTTATCGGCTTCATTCATCTCGGCTTTCACAGTAACACGATGTACAAAATCCGGATTTGCCAGAACCATAGCGCCATACGACTCCATATCGGCAAGTCCTGTTTCAACATCAGTGCCTATATCGTTGCGAGAACGCCCTGGACGATTAAGAATGAGAGTCTGGTCCCACAGCATTCGTAACTCTTTCAGCAACTCTTCGTTACCCCAGTGCATGACATCAATGAACGCCAGGCCAAGTTTGTTCAATTCAGTGGCGAGAAAACGATACAATGCTGTCGATTCTGCACCTTCATCTAGGTCTCCCAGCGATGCGCCTGGGGAGACTCTGAACCCCGTTCTTGCCGCGCCAATCTCTTCAGCGACAGCTTTTGCCACTTCGAGAGCAAAACGCGTCCGGTTCTCAATCGATCCCCCGTATTAGTCATCACGGGTGTTGGCATTAGGCGCAAAAAATTGCTGGATGAGGTAACCATTAGCGCCGTGAATCTCAACCCCATCAGCACCGGCTTCAATCGCGCAGCGTGCAGCATGACGGAACTCCTGTACTGTCCGCTGAATGTCATCCGTTGTCATTTCCCGTGGCACAGGGACATCCTTCATTCCTGATGCAGTATGAAGTTTTATCTCGGGCGCAATGGCTGACGGCGCGATAGCCTGAAGATGGCCGATGTCGTTATCGATTTGGTTATCAGTCAGGCAGGCCATGACATGATGCTTGCCCAGCTAAGTGAAGGGGTTATCGATCTCTCGATGGGAATTTTTCCGGACGAACAAATAGGGGTTAAAAAATCAGAGTTGTTCCCTGAGCAATTTATTTGTCTGGCGGACCGACAATTTCGGCCTGAAGACAGAGAGTTGACCCTAGAAGAGTGGCTCGATCGACCGCATGTGATGCTCGGACAATTACCGGATGCGATGGACGAAGCTGAAAAAATGCTAATGAGGAAGGGGCTTAAACGGCATATTTGCCTGTCATTACCGCACTGGAGCGCAGCTGTTAGCCTTCTTCCTGGAACGGTTCTCATTTTAACGGTTGCCAGTCGCGCCATCAGTCCGGAGCTGTATCATGAATCATTATGTAGATTCACCCCGCCAATTCCCCTAGCAGATTTTGCCTATGAGATGGCATGTACGGAAATATAATGACCCCGTACTCCAGTGGTTGCGCGGGGGCCATAATAGATGGTTGTGAAACATTCAGAGAGAAAGACACTTTTGCCAGAGCCTCTCTGTAAACCACGAAGCCGCCTGTCTAGCGCAGTGTGGTTTCTTACGCCGGGGTGTAGCGTCCACCTTTCCATATCACGACAGTCATGACGTCTTACTCTCCACGGATATCATCGATTGCAGAATCCTGAAACATTACAGATGCTAAAACTGCTTGCGCTCTTCACCCTAACCTTATCATTCACATCTTATTCAGCCTGATCGCATTTTCAATTTCAGCGACCATACCTTTAAGAGCATCCTCACCTGCGAATTTGATATTTTCTAGCCTTGACTCAATTCCGGCAATACCAAATACAGCCTGAAGAGCGTCCAAGTCGAGGCGCTGGTAGGTACCTAGATTGCTACTACTGACCGGGGAGCGCAAGTTCAGCAGTATCTGCAGAAATGCCCTGTCGCTCAGATGCTCTCCCACGATCCACGTGCAGATTTCTTCCTTACTGACCATATCCTTACAGGCATATAGGAAGCTTGTCAAAAAAGGAATTTCAGCCATGGCTTGTTGGATGCTCTTATCAGCGAATCGGATTTTCATTATCAGACGAAGATTAGACACTTCTTCGCGGCTAACCGGTTCACCGTCCCCTTGTTGAGCCAGAAAGCGTAAATAGGTGGTAGCCCAGGAAAAACTTCTGGCATCGAAAAAAAGTCGGCTAAGGTAAGATGTCGCCAGCACAGGTTGCTTTTGCTGCAGTTGTTTGATGAGTTGTGAAACCAGGGCATTGATATCCAATTCTTCCGGCCGGAAAAATAAATTCCGTTCACGATAGATGGGAAAGATTGCATCACTGCAGTGGAAGAAAAACCGCAGAAGATTTTTTTGAGCGCGATAGCCCGCACTCAGCGTCATGGCTGGCGTCAGCCTGGCCAGTATATGTTCAAACCAAGTTCTGGAGGACACACCGTTAGCTGTCACGCTGTTAAGTAGCCGTTTCTCGAGAGCTGCGTAGTCGAAACTTGCGAGAGAAAGTATTTCCCGAATTTCCGCATCAGACATAACGTTCTGCGGAGCTGAAAAGGAAAAATAGTATCGCCAGTACACCGGGCTGGACAACCGGCGCAGTGAGTCAGACTGCTCCTGGCTGTTTTCCGGTGCAGGAACAAAAAGTCTGAGTGTTTTCTCATCGATACCGTCAATGCCTGGTAGCCAGTCATGCAATTCCCAGACGGAGCGCGCCGGGATAGCACCAAACTGGTTGATAGCCTGTATCAGTTTTTCCGTCAGGAGCAATCGTTCTCCGTCACTGACATGCCCATCATGCATAACCACAATCGACCAGTCCGTCAGGTAATGCTCGACCCAACTGGCAAGTGCCGGATTGACGGTGACAAGAAGCTGAATGAGGCACAAATCCGGGAAATATACGTAATCCCGCAGGCCGGGATATCGAAAACGGACGGCATTCAGAACCTGGTTTACTTCGCGGGGGCTGGACAAGGCTTCGCCGTAGATACCTGTATACTGAGCTAGCACGCGGATAAGTTTATCATCCGGCTCACTTCCATTGATTTCCCGCCATAGAGCCAGTGCCCCCTGACGGAATTCGCGGCGTAGATCAAAACTTTCAGGTCTTGGCAGGCTGAATGACAGCGGGATAACTTTCTGAAGATAGAGTGCGCCTTCCTGTACTCCGAGGCCTCTCTCCACGGCGTGGGCCAAGACATCCCGGTCGTAGCACATGACGTAGCGAAAGCGTGAGAAATCTGCGACAGACCGCACCATTCGTAGTATTTCCACCGCTTGGTCCGGCTCAAGTCTGTCCAGATCGTCAATGATCACAATGAAGCTGACACCGAGCGCTGAAATTTTACTCTCAATAATTTCACGTAGTTCTGACGTCGTCTTCTCCCGCCGCTGCAGGTCGATGCTTGCAATGGCATCCATACCATCAGCAATAAGCCCCACTCCCGGCATAAAGTTACCGGCAAAACGTGTTAATGGTGATAGTCTGCGGGATGTCTGTTGCGCGTAAGTGAGAATGTTTTCTGCCAGTGGTGAGAGACGCGTTGGGCAAACTTTTGCGGTGTTGTCCCATTTATCGAGTCTGGCAGCAATTGTCATCAATAAAGACGATACGGGACTTTCATCAGGTGAATTCAGCCATGGTGAAAAAGGAATAAGCTGTGTTGTTTTTGGTACACGGGCTCTTAGCTGAGTCGACAGGAGGTGCATCAGACTGGATTTTCCTGATCCCCACCGGCCCTCAATTCCTATCACCGTACTGATATTCTCGTCCAAGGCACAGATGCTACGGGCCAGTCCGTCAGCAATTGCCGTGAATCCGTAACGGTCATCTTCTGTTTTCAATACCGGGCCTTCAAATCCAGCCCGGGAAAGTTCATTACTTACAGTCACTTATAATTCTCCACACAGGCCGTTCAGGGCGTCGGCCAGTACGCCGTCATTGGAGCGCGTAACCAGCGCGCGAACCAGCGTCTCAAAGTCGTCTACCGGCAGGAAGATGCACAGGCCATCGAGGCCAAAAAAGCCGTCTTTTGAGGAGTTCCCAGGCGGGGAGAACATCACGTGCTCACCGTGGTGACCGTGCGCCAGTGCGTCCGGGTGTCTCACGTACAGAGTGAACAGGCCCAGCAGCTCCGAGAAATGGGACCAGCCATCCGTGATGACACATTGCGCAAAATGATACCTTAACTTAAATGCAAGCCAGATCCAGAGCGTTCGGGTGAATCGCCACGGCTAATCTATACACTTTCTAGCCGTTGATAATACTGTTTTCATATAAGCCGAGGATAGCTCTTACACTAGGCCATCAACTTCCGCTTCTGGCACGAAGCGGACAAGTTACCTGAGCTGAAGGTCCGCTGTGAGCGAGAAGCTGAAACTTTTATATGACTTTTAGGAAACTTGATTCAACCAGTACTAATTCCGACATTTATTGTAATAATACAGTTAACAACTAACTATATGATTTTTTTACAGCCGATCCCCATTGGTTTTACTTCATTACATCGCTAAGTTTAGTGATGTAATGCCATTGGTCTGAAACTTGATGCATCAAACCAAAACTCTTAAATTATTGAGCACGTTGTCTGCGTAATTTTTTTTCAACCTCTCTAATTTTACCAGCCATCTGTTGTACTGGGTAAAATCCTTTACCAAATAAAATTTCGTTTTTTCTATTAATCACGTTGCTGTAATCTTTAATTCTATAGTAAAGCGTTTCAAACTTGTTATAAAATGACACGCGGCCAGTATTTTCGTTTAAAATAACCAACCTTAAATTATCACAATCGGTAACCTTTAAACGTCCATCTTTAACCGCTCTTACAATGGATTTTATTATAGCCGAATCCAGAGTTAGTTTACCTTTCACATTAAATTGAGAGTTCATATCAGGTTTATAACTAATGACATAGCATTTAAGATAATGACCAGAGAAAAACTCATTAAAAATATCGTTGTAGTCTCTTTTATCAATTCTATCTATAAATATATTTACCAACGTTCTTGGAGTGTTGTTGAACCAATTTATCACGAGGTTTTGAAGCGGGTTTTTATAGATGTATGCAACAATGACAGGTACGCACACCTCAGGTTTGTATTCTATAATGGAATTATAATTCCCGTCACTTAAATATTCATGAAAGCATAATCTGAAAGAATCTTCCAAACCTCGAAATGGTTCTTTTAATTCGTTTTTTTTATTAATATCATTTTGGTGATAAATGGTAAAAAAATCCGCGTGTTCAAAAAAATCAAACCGTTGAAGAAGATATTGAAACTTGTAATATTGATTGCATGCACCTTTATTGCGAATGTAAATAGAATTTACTGCAATCAAAAACAACACATCATTACTTATAAGTGATCTGATAAGCGATGTATACTTTTTTCTCCCTACTATATCATCTTTTGAGCCAAAGAAATCTTCCTCTATAAATTTAAGAGTGTGGTACAAAATCCGCATATAAGGGCTGAGAGTAATGTGCCCACTCATCGCATCAAACGCTTCGTAATGTTTTTTAGAGTCAAATAACTTTTTTATAAAACTCCATCCTGAATCAGTACGAACATAGGTATTTACTTTTTCAAGATAAGTGTTGTGTTGCGTTAGAAGCAAGGAAAAACGCTGATTGAAGGCATCCATGCGATAGTTAGCTCGGGTTTCCTCTAATGCATTTTCTGATGTTTTAACAGCACGAAGGGCTGCCTTAGCACTTTTCCTACCTTCATGAGCAGACCACGCTGTTGCAAAAAAAGCAAGCGCTGTAGCAAGCCCTCCTATTATTGCCACATTAGTTTGGAACCAACTCCAAAAAACACCGATTAATATAAAAATGACAACGAATAGTAAAATCATATAAACCCTATGGAAAATTGCCCCATGATTAATGAATTTATAATCTAAAAAGAGCACAGATCATACTAAAAATAAGGCATAAAAGCCATAAAAATTGGATAGTTAGCGTTTTTATGAATTGAAAAAACATCTCACCAATTAATACTTCAATCCTACATTTTGAGCTGACCTGCTCCCTATAAATTTACATATCTCAATGTTTTCAATGTCCGCTTGTGGCACTCAGCAGACCTTCTGACTGAACTGAAGGTCTGCTTTGAGCTGTGAGTTCAATGGGTCGATGCAACGCTATCCTTAATCAAGGGGGGTGGTTGCCGACCAACCTTACGCCTCCAGGAACAAAAGAAGAACTCCATTTTTCTATATCAGCTTGAACTAAACTAATGCCTTCACATCTACATAAAGACTCCTAAGGTGAGCCGAACCCATATCAAGTATGGGTTCATACATAAACGAGTTGAGATGGATATTCTCTGGTGTGATGAGGTTCACTTGCTCTAACTTCGCAATCTCCTCTGCACTGCCTAGCGCAGCACGTTTGTACTCTTTAAGAAGCTCTACCGTCTGATTCCTGGTTATCGCATCCACAAAAGCCTGGTTATTTATTCGCTTGATCATGTGACGTTCTGCAAGCAAGCGAATCGCAATGGAAATAACGATTTTCTTTTCTAACTCTATGTGATCATCGATTCCCGCAGCAATTGCCTCTGCCTCCTGAGTAAGGACATCTATCACTGTGCGATGGGTAGGCGTAAGTGCTAGCGCCGCCTTATCAACCAAGATGCGCTTGTAGATCACACATAGATCATCTAGCGTAATTGTGTCCGTGTTTGCTTTAACATGAAGAAGCGCAGTTAGTGTCGAGTAGTCAGCTTTATGACCACAGTACTCAGCAAGGTTTCTGACAAAAGGAATCGCTGAAATGCAATAAGCGGGCCCTGTAAGGTTGTCTCTCCAATACAAAAATGGATTATTCTGATATAGCTCTTTACTGAGAGTAAGCTTGCGCCCACTTTTTGAAGCCATTAGTTTAAAATCACGTTTTAAATTAAGTCTTCCGCTTATGCTTCGATAAAAGTCAAAGTTATGCGAAAGGAAGATGCAATAGAAACTTCCTGAATGGCTTATGTCATTTAAGTACTCAATGATGGCATACTTATTTTTGTAGTCAAACGAGTCTGCGATGTCGTCCACAACAAGAATGGTCACACCACCTTGCTTTTGCCTGGATTGAATTTCAAAAAGAATATTTAGTATGTAAAGCGCCCTTTTCTCGCCTTGACTGAGGACCTTAAGCAATGAGTCACGCGGTACTTCGCCCTCACGCTCGCCGTCTGAGAATTTGAAGGCAATAGAGGGTTTCATTCCTTTCAAAATCACATCATCTTGATTGGCGACAGACATCTTGAATGGAACAAAGAATCGCTTGTTAAACGTCTCTACGACTTTCTCCCAATCTGTTCTTTCTTCTTTGGCTTGTCTTACTGCATCTTCAATCGTTACCTTTCCCGCCTTGAATTCAGCTAGAAAATCGTCATAAAGAGTCTTTTGACTAACTAGATACGAGATCCAAATATCTTTCTGAAGCTGCTTATAATTTTTTAGTTCTGGCAGAATTTCTTGATTGTCAAATAGATAATCCCTAAACTTCCTAAGCTCAGTGTTCTGAATTTTCTTGTCAATCGCATCGAACTTTGTAGCAAGTTCTTTATCCGCGAAAATTTTTTTCCGTTCGTCTTCAATTTTCTGCGTCAGCTCCTCAGCGGAAGTGATCTCTGTCTTTCCATCTTTGGTATGAAGATTAATGGTGTGTTTTGCAGCAAAGAATCCGTTGGCGGAAAGTTCTTTATTAACAGCTCCTGCACTGTAATGATTGAACTGCTTACTCAATACATCCGACTTGGATACCAAGTCGTTATACCGTTTGATATATTCCTCAATTTGATCTTTGATCGTCCCTGACTCAAGTAGGGCAATGGTCTTGTCATTAAAAATTTCACCATAGACAAGATTAGCAAGTTTGCGCGGTTGAGTTTGTCCAACAGTTTCCTCCAATGAATCAAGGAGATCAGCTAAACCTTTAGAGCCAAACACCTTCAAAATTTCAGTCTCTGGCGTGATCGTTCTGCCCGTGAGTCCAGATAGTTGCTTTAACTTACTAAGCAAAATGCCAAGTTTCTCGGAAATCTGTTTTAGAGCATTGTCATACTGCTGTTTGATAGTCGCGTTTACTAGTAGGAGTGAAGTGCGCTCTGAAGAAAACTCTTGGTTGTATGGCTCTATGACGAAGATCGAATCTGCCGAAATCGCAGTTCCAGCACCATCGGTGAATATCCTTGTCGTCACCCGATCTGGAAAAATCAAATCTCCAGACTCTTTACCTTTTGCATAGTCATCAAAGGTTTTTGACATGGAGGTTTTCATGAAGCCGTTGGGTGCGTATATCGCATACCCGCTACTATTCGTGAAGTCAAAACAGTGATTCAGCTCACTTATGCCATAGCAGTTCTTCAAATCTACGTTAAGCTTCATTTCCCCTCCTGGAAACGTTTTAATGATTTATGTTGTCAATTTTTTTCCGCTAGGTTGCGTACCCAGAAATCCAGCTACACATTCATTGTCCGTCATAAAAGATTCCACCTGACATGACCGACTTTTAGTCATAAAAGCCGTATTTTGAGTATATTACCGTGTCTTCGTATCTGTATAGTTCTGGCTCTCTATAGCTTTTCTGGTTGGACGGCAAGTCATTCGCAATGATTGGTGTGCTTATTGTTCGATAGACAAACTTATACAACCGTTAAGGAAAGCATGCCCTTAGCCATGGCCTGACATAGACATCAATCAAGCGAACTTCCTCTACTGGCACACAAGCGACATCCAAGCCTCTCCGGCTAGGGCATGAAGGGGCGCCAGTTCATAGACGGTGCAGTGATTCTGTCCAGTGCTGGCATCCCGCAAGCTGCAGCTGCGCGGCAAGCCTGAAATCTGCTGGCATACTTTACGCTCGATGCGCCGGTGAACACGGCCCGCAGCTGGCATCTTTACACATAACCAGTACTGTAAAAGTCCCGTAATACCGTGTCGCCCGGACATTTTATGTACCGTTTGGCCGCTACCATTCAGTACTTTCACTGTTTTTATTCATTTTTTTCCCAAGAATCGCAGAAAAAATTCCGCCACGCCTGTCTTATTTCGTCGATACCAGAGCAAAACACCCGAATATCGGCCATCTTCGCCAAACCTCGCACCCGGCATTTCAGAGTGCGGACCATGCTAAATAATGCATTATTATCAATTACTTACAAGATTATTGCTCTAAGCATAAATCCATATGGCGGCGAGATAATTGCCCTGAAACAAAATCCGGTATTCGGATGGATTTTGGGCCATCTGCCCGCCATATAGTTTTATAAGCTGATACATATACATTTCCTCATTATCAGTACTGTAAAAGTCCCGTAATACCGTGTCGCCCGGTCATTTTCAAACCACCGTTTGGCCGCTACCATTCAGTACTTTTCGTCCTACTGACATATGTGCCATCGCAGCTGCGCGGCCAGTCGGAAATCTGCTGGCATACTCTGCGCCCGGTGCGCCGGTGCGGTCGCAGAACTGCTGGCAGACCGTCCTTTCTTCATTTTCCCGCTACCTGGACACAAAGCGCTGTACGTCCAGTTCAGGGGCGAATTATGATTAGGCAGGCTCCGGCAGTGCTCCCGGCTCTGTCAAAACTGTCAAATGCGAAGAAGGATGCGTATGGAACCAGATAGTGAATTTTGTTACCCCAATATTATAGATTTTTTTGGCACAACACTCTGCCATATTTGTCATTTCACTAAGTCAGATCTTTTTGATTACTCAGCATATAATCAATATACAGAAAGCAATATAAAACAAAGTGACAGAATGATTTCTGATGAAGTTTCTCAACATTTGAAAAATAATGATGAAATTCATCATGAGGATATTATCAGTAGTTACAATCGGGAATTCCAGGAGTTCGGTGACATTTACCCAGCGATGCATCGAAAGTCTATGGTTATCGCGCTTTATAATTTTTTTGAACACCAGATAAAGACTTTGTGCACGGAGATAAACAAACTCCTTCCGCTGGATGTGAGCGATAAATACTTAAAGGAAATAAGCATAAAGCGTTACCGCCAGTTTCTTCGGCGTGAAGCTGGTTTTAATATCAATCAGGGAAGCACCTTGTGGGAACTGTGGGAAGATATGCTTAAAGTGGAGCAAATACGGCACGTTTTAGTTCACTCCGAAGGTGAAATAGAGAATCACCGCGCTGACCGGCTTTCACATATTGACGGATACTGCAAATTTAAAAAAATCAGGTTGATCCGAAACAGAATCATAATTGATGATGGGTTCGTGGCGGCCCTGATCACTGACCTAATCACGCTGTTTGAACAACTCGACAGGCAGGTTTCCGCATTCATCCGGCGATATGAAATCGCGCATGGCAGCTACGAAGTTCCGCTTCCTCCGGGAGCCTCACGAACACCGTTTTGACTTATTGAGGGCAGAATGGACAGAGTAAGTTATATGAAATGGCTAGCCGCTGAATCCCCTTCCACGGAGCAGCAGCTTCTTGCCTGGCTCAACAGAGCAAAGCATTACAACTGCGATATGAAGGAGCACCGCGCTGGGGTACAGATTGAAGAGCATGGCATTATCGTCGTGCTACGGCAGAGTTCAAACCTGTACGACGGCGACTGCCTGACCATTCACAATGTTCAGCTTCCTGAAGAGATACAGCATAGGGGCTGGTTTAAATCATTTCTGAAACTATGCTGTGAATCTAATCCGTGGAGTGATGTGGTTATTGAGGATGTAAAAAATCCACATCTTCTGGCATTCTGTAAACAATATGATTTCACAGTGCTGGCTGATTTTTATCCGGACACTTATATTGTTAATCGTGGAAGAATATTGTCTTTAGATATACCTCCGTTAAAACGTTATGATGACTATTTAAATTGAGCTTGCAGGTGAAAATGGAACGAGAAATTAAAAAATATTCAGGCCTTCCGGAATACTCTGGTAATGGCTTCGGATACACATTCCCATGCGTGTTTCTTTATGCCGAGATGGCATAAAGAACTGAATGGCTTCCCTAGCGGGGGTTGCGACCTGGCAAGTAACTTCCTAGCGAGATACCTAACTGAACATGGATACCCAGCGTGGATTATACGATTTTCATGTTCACCTGAAATTAATAAATATATAAAGACTCACGTAGTGGTTAAATATCATGATTATTATATCGACCTGACGAGGAACAAGTTTGCCGATTACAATAACAGGGTGTTAATTGAAGATAAATATGGTTCGATATCTACCCTGCTGAGAGATGTAAAAAAAGACGAGTTTCTTACCTTTAAAGAAGAATATTTTTTCATCGATAACGCGACTGATAGTGGGGATCAACTTTACTGTTATGTAAAGCAGTTAGCCGACGGACTCGTTAAGAGGTGAGCTGGACAGAGTAAATTTTGTATCCAGATAGTGCGTAAATGTTAGCGAGGTGTTTGTCAGCAGTTCAGCGACCGCATCGGCGCACTGATTCCGGATTATGCCAGCAGTTATTCAGATGACCGCTCAGCTGCAGTTAGCGAAACGCCAGCAATGGACAGAAAAACCTACAAGTTCTAAGAGCGCGCAAACATGCCAAAAAATCAGCAACTGAACGTCTGCTCCTGCCTGTGAGTTCAACGGGGCGAAGGTCCGCTGTGAGCGAGAAGCAGACATCACAACTCACAAGGATTAAACGCAGTTTGTTTTCCAAACATACGGTTGATAGGTGTTATAATCTGGCACTAACAGCATGATGCCTGGAAGTACATTTAAATGTAAAATGATAGTGCACTCTCAGTGAAACCACTGACTAACGTTGGGAACACAGTACTGAAGCCTAGTAAAAAGGAACTAGTATGTACAACAACCTCTATGCTCTCACAGAAAGCCTTTTTTGGGTTGATCGACTTTTAGATCAGGAATATGAAAATATCGGATTGAATGAATTGCTAATTGAGTTAGCTGAATATAATAAAAGAATAGATTCACTGATTATCGAACAAACAAATTCTGTACAAGAGTCTCGGCTAAATGTTTACATGGCGGGGAATCGTAATATTGAAAGATATAAGAGTGGATTATTTTCAATGGACAGAGTCATTCTTGATGACGTTCTGTATTCATTGAGCCTACGATACAGGGTGAATCTAGCAGAAAATGCACTTGAAAAATTTATTGTAAGCGATAGAAAAGATAAGGTTGAACATCTCAGGAAGGAAATTGCTAGATTTATCAGGTTTGCTAAAGATAACTTTGACCTTATCCGTGGAGAGTTTATCGTTTTTGTACGAAGCGAATCATATAGTAATGATTCGGAGAGAGCCGATGGGATTTTTAGCGACAACTCTGATGCTAATTTTATATTTCGATATCTCCCCCCTAATGTTGCCCGTCTTTATGAAAATAGACTATCCGTAAAGAATATAGAACGCTTGGGCAATACAAATAAAATTCGGTTCTTAAACAAGAATGCTTTACCGAATGAAATCATGTTGGAAATTAAAGGCTGCGAAAGTTCGTATACAAATGGATATATGTATCAACATATAAAAAATGCCATTGATAATGATGACGGCACCATGTCTATGGAGCTTGTCATGGGAAATCATAGCGGAAAAAAAAGTTATGAACGGTGGGTGCAGGGAGCAAAAAACCGTACAGTTCTCTTTCATTATAAAAACCTTATTACTGACCTTAACCAAGCGCATTCATGTAGAGCATCCCTTGGTGCATATTGCCCATTTCATGGAGAGATTCTTCGTAAACTTGATCAAAAGAATGAAGTTCAGAGGGTTAAACTCTCTATTGACGTTCCATTCTTAGAGGGGCTGACTCCAAGCGAACTCTACAAAATTAGAACTGACTACGAGCCGAGTTTTAATGCCTTCCGCTCTGTACTACGTGAAGCTGCGTATGACATAGAAGCAGAAAGTGATCCATATAAGAGACAACTGATAAATCAACATTTTGTCGAGCGCGTGTGGGATGAAGGATTGACAGATATTGAGCAAAAAATACAAGCCTATAAGCGGAAAAGTAATAAAGAACTTTTTCTTAACAGTGTGCCATCATTGATAGGTTTTATTGGTGCACCAAATCCAGTGTCGTTGGCTACAGGAGCTTTTACGATTCTAAAAGATGTTTTTAATATCACAAGCCATTCTTCAGAAATAAAGAGCCACCCTTCATATTTCCTTCTCATGATGTCAAAAGCCCAAAAATAAACCCTATGGTTGAGGTAGTAGAAAATATATACACTTGAGAAAAAAGGTTCTAAAGGGACATAATTAGATTAACCCAGTGACCTGTTCTCCGTGAATCAACACAGGCTGTTGTTAGCTACTTCCGCTTCTGACACAGGGCTGCTGTTGCAGCCCTGACAACCTTAGACTTCAATCGATCCAGAAATCTCTAACACATCATTGTAGTGTCGATAAAGGTTGGCCACTTTATAAGGTGTCATTTAAAACTACTATAGGTCCGCTGCGAGCGAGGAGCGGGCATTAACTCCTTGCTTTTTTGCACCGAAATAGAGCGAAGCAGCGTGTAAACTGTTTCAGATGCGCAGCGGTGACAACAGCAACTTCAATTAAGGAAATACTCTAGTTTTCGGAGAGATTTTTCGAGTGATATATGATAATGAATACACCAAAAAACTGGACAGAAACGTCTAGCTCAGTATGACTTCTGTTCAGGTATATATGGTCTATTTATGTATTCCCTCATCAAATCCTTACTGAATACTCTCGAAGATGGCTAACGTAACCACCCTTTCTTAACCTTCATAGTTCATGCCGCCAAGATACGACGGTATCATCATTAATGATTTAACCCTTTCTTTTTCTTTTTCGGTGAGATGACGACATGCAAATGGGTAAATATTGATCAAAAATGTCTTGAGTTCGTCAAATGCCTCATCTGAATATAGAGTCCCAGATCTTAATTCATTCATTATTGTCATGACCCATTTTATAAATACAGTTGGCATCATTACATCAGATATATCTTCCCAGCTATCAATAAGGCTATTATTTGTATGTTTTTTAATATACTGCCGGAGTGCTCGGTCGCAGTTACCTCGACACGTCCAAAAAGTATGTTCATTATACTCTGGTTCATTTTCGTAGTCGGTGCGGATTCTTTGCCATAGAGTGATAACTCCCTTGTCGTCTTGAGACAGAAGCTCTTTCTTACAAACTTTGCATTTTAAGCTAGGTTCATCGGCAAATATTCTTGCGGGTTTTGGGTTTTCTGTTTTCCACTCAGATAACGACTTTGGGAAGTACCTTTCGGCAATCTCCAATCCTCTGGAAGAGTGTAAAAGTTCCCTCTCTATTTTTTCTTTATCGAAAACCTGAAATTCAATTCGTCCCTTCAACCCGTCAAGTATTCCAGACAGACCTGTACTAGCAAGAGTTGAATAGAACCCGATAAATCCTTGGCAGTTATTCGCGATTACTCGATCAAAAATATTTGCATCATCTACTGGATTAACTGAATTTCCACTATGGGCTTTATGCTTACAGCTTACCAACCAACGGATAATTGTTTCCCCGCCGACACCAGTCCTTTTTTCTTCCGCTATAATATCAACCCCACCGTCAGCACCTCTATCTGGGTCAGATATAATTTTATATCCCAGAAAAGCCAAGAAGTCGCGAGAAAAAAGTTCAAATGTATCTTGCAGCCCTGTTGCTTTATGAGCCTCTGGTATTTCTTTGAAGTCTAATATTGGCATTTTTATGGAGTCCTTAAGTTGTTAACACTTATTGGGTGGAAAGAACCGTATTTAAACACAGACTTTCTGTCTCTGTAAATTTAATATGTAGAACACTCATCGCTTTTTATAACTGACAATAGGATATTTAGACGTCTGCTTTTGGCACTAAGCGGACAGGGCAGCCTCAGAAGTATTATGTCCGCTGTGAGCGAATTGCGGACGTACACTAGCAATTGCTGCTGGTTTGGAGCGTAGCAGAAAACTAGTCCGACAAAATTCGGTTGTTAGGCCTTTTTTAAGTACTCTCGCTGAATATTATTTGTAAGTTCAATTCTGTTAATCTCGTTTTGGGTAAAAACCAAATTAACAAAACCTGCTTGTGCAGCGTGTAACCCACCAGTATTTTCTATTTTCCCCTGCGACTTTAACTCACATTCTAATTTATGGATGAGCCGTACCAATTTTTTACCCCTAGAGGTGAGTGGTGCCATAAAAGATGGCTGTCTATAACGATCATACCATTCAATCATGCATTCAGAAAAATCAACATCGGCTATATGTTGGTGCACGATGAATTTTATATACTCAAACAAAAAATTTTGTTCTGAATCACCGACTCCGATTCCAAAAGGTAAATTTTGATTATCCATTTCAATTTCTGCTATTCCTAATGCCATATCCATACCAAAATATAAAGAACGTCCGGCATTAGTTAGGCCAGTACAGAAAAGATTGAAATATGAGACAGGAAATGAAGCATTGTTACTCTCAGCCTTAATCAAATAGTCGAGGATATCTTCGACTGACATGATGTCTTGATCTAAAATCGCAAATCCTTCAAAGAGGTTTTTAGCACTGGTCGATTGCAAGACATTTGATTTGGGTATGGTAATACCCTTTGCATCAGTTGTCTTGGAAACTCTTAATGCATGGCGAACATCTTGCCAATAACTTAAATTTGTTTCTGGGTTGTGAATAATAATAAGGACAGGCAATGGAAATCTTTCCCAGTAAAATCGATGCTTCTCTTCCGGGTGGAAAATCCAACACCCATTACTTTCCTTAAAAAAGGACAGCCCTGACTTTATTTGAACGGCTATTATCCTTCCCGTAGCAAAACCCTCGGGACTGATATACTCAATCTGGCCATCAATTCCAACGTCAGCCATCGGAGTTTCACGCCAAATCTGGCCAATTTTGGCCATTACTTCCGCGACAGCATTTACACCCAATCTTTCTTGAGAATTAGTCTTGATATATTTTGGGAAATTCATATTTTTTCTCAATTGCATGACACTGGCAATATTTTCTTCAGAATCTGGCACAAAATTTCGCAAGAAATTTAGGTTTAGGTTTGTGGTCCATTGCTGACTTTCAATAGGTTTCTACTCAAACAAAGAAAACAATCCAAACAACCCGGGACTGTCTATTTTCGAGTGTTCGAAAATCAACTCATAGTTATTGAGTATTTATTTCCCCAGTGATTTTGTAACTTTTTTGGGGCACTGTAAAGTCACATCAGACGAAGATTGTCCGTTTTTGGCACCAAACAGACCTTCAGATGCAAATGTAACGTTTATAAAGTAAGCGTAAATGTAACTCACGAAAAAATATCTGATATTGAACTCCTCCAAAACGGAGGAGTTATGGTTGAGTTTTAACACTATCTACTAATATAACAACATCCAGATAAGGTTATGATTTATTTATGTTTTTCAATGTGATCCGCATACCACTGTATCATCCCCCTTCTCCCTTCTAGATACTGGGCATGGTTGTAGGTCCCGCGGATTGAGTTTTTGTCAACGTGAGCCAGCTGTAGCTCGATCCAAGCTGAATTAAATCCCTGCTCATGCAAAATGGTACTCATCGTGTGGCGGAATCCATGCCCTGTAACGCGACCAGCATAGCCAATGCGTCTTACTAACACAGTTAAAGCCATATCACTCATTGGCTTCTTAGGGTCATTACGTCCAGGGAACAACAACGATCCTGCCCCCGTCATGGGTTTAAGCTGATTAAGCAGGTCAATTGCCTGGCTTGATAATGGAACCAGATGAGGGCGGCGCATTTTCATGCGTTCCGCTGGCACATTCCAAACCTTTTTCTCAAAATCAAACTCCTGCCACTCTGCTTGCCTCAACTCCCCAGGCCTTACTCCTGTTAAAATAAGCAATTGCATCGAAATCTTAACAAGCACACTACCGGCATAGGTGTTCAAAGTCCGAAGAAACTCAGGCAATTCATCCTGAGTTAAAAAAGCATAGTGTTCTTTCTCATGAGGAGTTACAGCACTGGCTAAATCAGGCGCGGGATTGTATTCAGCCCTGCCAGTAACAACAGCGTACTTCCAGACCTCTCCACAGCGCTGGCGAACCTTACGGACCTTCTCAGTTGCCCCGCGTGCTTCTATCTTGGAAAGAACTGCAAGCAACTCCATCGGTTTGATATCTTTGATTGGCCGGTGACCGATATAAGGAAACACATCCTTTTCAAAGGTTCTCAGCATCTCTTCACGGTAAGAGACAGACCAACGGTCATAGCGACGCTGATACCACTCCCGCGTGATAGCCTCAAACGAGTTTTCTGCGTCCTGTTGACGGCTAAGTTTCTCAATTTTTCGTTCAAGAGAAGGATCATTGCCAGCAGCTAATGTTCTTTTAGCACCCTCACGCTTACTTCTGGCTTCAGCTAAAGAAACATCAGGGTAAACGCCAATAGCGAGCAGCTTCTCTTTGCCTAGTGAACGGTATTTGAGACGCCAGTATCTTTTGCCATTGGGATTAACCAGCAGGTAAAGACCACCACCATCAGCGAGTTTGTAGGGCTTATCTTTAGGTTTTACAGTTTCAACCTGACGAACAGTCAGCTTCATTGGGGGTACCTCTCAGCAGGGGGTACAATTATACCCCCACCCATACCCCCACATTGAGCTTGACCCTGAGGGAGTACTATTGAGTTCAATAGACTAATAGAATGCTATAATTGCTGATTTATCAAGGGAAAGTTGAGTTTGGTAGACTTCAGGGGAGTTGAGTTTGGAGCGGGCGAAGGGAATCGAACCCTCGTATAGAGCTTGGGAAGCTCTCGTTCTACCATTGAACTACGCCCGCATTGAAGTGCGTAAGGGATTATAAACCTTACACTCTTCTTGGCAAGGTGCTAACCGACTGACTGGCGATTAATTCACCGTCAACATTTAGGTTTACTCCCCTGTGGCGGTAAATAACGCAGCGGATCGATAGCGGTTGCACGATAGCGGATCTGAAAATGCAAACGCACAGACGCCGCATCTGAGCTGCCCATGGTGGCAATTTTCTGCCCGGCCTTCACGCTTTGTCCGTTGTTCACCAGCAGCGTGTCGTTATGGGCATAGGCGGTGATGTAATCCTCACTGTGCTTAATCATGATGAGGTTACCATAGCCCCGTAGCTGATTACCGACGTAGACCACCTTCCCTGCTCCGGCCGCATAAATCGGTGTACCACGCGCAGCAGAGATATCAATCCCTTTGTTGCCGCCGTCCGCTGTTGAATAAGGCAATATCACCTTACCACTGGCTGGCCACTGCCAGCAGCGTTGCCCTACCGGCGGCCAGGATGACTGAGGCACGGATGAAGACGGTCTGACCGCTGCGGTTTTCGTGGAGGATTTGTTTTTTGTTTTACCAGACGTCGTAGTGGATTTCGCGCCACCGCTGACCTTCAACCTTTGCCCCACTTCAATGGTATAAGGAGGAGAAATGTTGTTCAGGCGGGCAATTTCTTTTACGCTTGTCCCGGTAGCGCGCGAAATACGATATAGCGTATCTCCCCGTTTCACGGTGTAAACGGAGCCGGAATACGTTCCTGTTTCTGATGATTTGCTACCTGAACAGCCCGCCAAAAGCAGCCCTATCGATAACAACATCACGATACCCAGAGTGTGTTTATTCGGGCGTCCTGCGCTCAAAATCTTTCCTCGCTCAAAAAACAAGACGCTATATCATAGCAGTCCCCCGCCGGATCCCCAATCCATTGCTCTGGAAAACGCCTGTACAATACAAGTTTTGTTAATGAATCTCTTTCCGATTAACCTCCGACCAACAAAAACGATAAATACAATTTTCAGATAATCCCAAAGGCTTATTTATCACAATGATTTTTTATCACACTCATATTGATACACTGCCCCTCTTTCATTACTGATAAAATCGCATCACCTCTGTCATTTTTTAAACGACATCACACTTCCCTCCCCCCCTCACGCTTATAGTCGTTTCTGGCGTAATTCTTGCCTGCATTGACTTAACCATTGCCATAAGAACTAAATGTTCAAATCAAGGGGATTTAAATGGAAGCGCGGGAAGCAACTGCTACAGGTGAATCATGCATGCGCGTAGATGCCATTGCCAAGGTCACCGGGCGGGCACGATATACTGATGATTATGTTATGGCAGGCATGTGCTACGCGAAATATATACGTAGCCCAATTGCACATGGTTATGCCGTGAGTATTAATGATGAAGAAGCCCGAAGCTTGCCTGGCGTGCTGGCCATTTTCACCTGGGAAGATGTGCCCGACATTCCCTTTGCTACAGCTGGACACGCCTGGACACTGGATGAGAATAAACGTGATACCGCCGATCGCGGTCTGTTAACACGCCACGTTCGCCATCACGGTGATGCGGTTGCCATCGTTGTTGCCCGGGATGAACTTACGGCAGAAAACGCGGCGCAGCTAGTCAATATTGAATGGCAAGAATTACCGGTTATCACCTCACCGGAAGCGGCACTGGCAGAAGACGCTACACAAATTCATAACGGCGGCAATTTGCTTAAACAAAGTGCTATGTCGACAGGCAATGTCCAGCAAGCGATCGATGCGGCGGATTACCAAATCCAGGGACACTACCAGACACCAGTCATCCAACATTGCCATATGGAAAGCGTGACATCGCTGGCGTGGATGGAAGATGACACCCGGATTACGATCGTCTCCAGCACCCAGATCCCGCATATTGTCCGCCGGGTTGTCGGTCAGGCGCTGGATATTCCCTGGTCATGCGTGCGGGTAATTAAACCCTTCGTCGGCGGCGGTTTTGGTAACAAACAAGATGTGCTGGAAGAACCTATGGCGGCATTCCTGACCAGCAAACTTGGCGGTATCCCGGTGAAAGTTTCCCTAAGTCGTGAGGAGTGTTTCCTGGCGACACGTACCCGCCACGCCTTCACCATTGACGGACAAATGGGTATAAACCGTGACGGTACGTTGAAAGGCTATAGCCTGGATGTTCTTTCCAACACCGGTGCTTATGCCTCTCACGGCCATTCCATTGCTTCTGCGGGCGGTAACAAAGTCGCTTATCTTTATCCTCGCAGCGCCTACGCTTACAGTTCAAAAACCTGCTATACCAATTTCCCCTCGGCTGGCGCGATGCGTGGCTATGGTGCGCCGCAAGTGGTTTTCGCCGTAGAATCACTGCTTGATGACGCAGCCGAAGCATTAGGTATTGATCCGGTAGAAATTCGTTTACGCAATGCTGCCCGTGAAGGTGATGCAAATCCGCTCACTGGCAAACGTATCTACAGCGCAGGATTACCTGAGTGCCTGGAAAAAGGGCGTGAAATCTTTGAATGGGATAAACGTCGCGCGGAGTGCCAGAACCAGCAAGGTAATTTGCGGCACGGCATCGGCGTTGCCTGCTTTAGTTACACCTCAAACACATGGCCCGTCGGTGTTGAAATTGCTGGCGCGCGCCTGTTGATGAACCAGGATGGAACGATCAACGTACAAAGCGGCGCAACGGAAATCGGCCAGGGTGCCGACACCGTATTCTCGCAAATGGTAGCTGAAACAGTGGGGGTTCCGGTTAGTGATGTACGCGTAATTTCGACACAAGATACCGATGTTACTCCTTTCGATCCCGGTGCATTTGCCTCACGTCAAAGCTACGTTGCCGCGCCGGCGCTGCGCAGTGCGGCACTGCTATTAAAAGAGAAAATCATTGCTCACGCAGCGGTGATGTTGCATCAGTCAGCGATGAATCTGACTCTGATGAAAGGCAATATCGTGCTGGTTGAAAGACCAGAAGAACCGTTGCTGTCGTTAAAAGATCTGGCGATGGATGCTTTTTACCATCCCGAGCGCGGCGGGCAGCTTTCTGCCGAAAGCTCGATCAAAACCACCACCAACCCGCCCGCATTTGGCTGTACTTTTGTTGATCTGACCGTCGATATCGCGCTGTGTAAGGTCACCATTAATCGAATCCTCAACGTCCACGACTCGGGTCACATCCTTAATCCACTGCTGGCAGAAGGCCAGGTTCACGGCGGAATGGGAATGGGTATCGGCTGGGCATTATTTGAAGAGATGATCATCGATGCAAAAAGCGGCGTGGTACGTAACCCAAATCTACTGGATTACAAAATGCCGACCATGCCAGATTTACCACAGCTGGAAAGCGCGTTTGTCGAAATCAATGAGCCGCAATCCGCATATGGACATAAGTCACTGGGTGAGCCGCCAATTATTCCTGTTGCCGCAGCAATTCGTAATGCGGTGAAAATGGCCACCGGTGTTGCAATCAATACTCTGCCGCTAACACCAAAACGTTTGTACGAAGAGTTCCATCTGGCAGGATTGATTTGAGGAAAACATCATGTTTGATTTTGCTTCTTACCATCGCGCGACCACGATTGCCGATGCTATCAACCTGCTGACCAACAATCCGCAGACAAAACTGCTCGCGGGTGGCACAGATGTGCTTATTCAGCTCCACCACCACAATAGCCGTTATCGCCATATTGTTGATATCCACAATATGGAAGAACTGCGGGGAATTACGCTGACTGAAGATGGCGGACTGCGAATTGGCTCTGCGACAACATTCACACAGTTAATTGAAGATCCGTTAACCCAACGCCATCTCCCTGCCCTGTGTGCCGCAGCTTCATCCATCGCTGGTCCGCAAATCCGTAATGTCGCCACCTATGGTGGTAATATTTGCAACGGCGCAACCAGCGCAGACTCTGCCACACCGACGCTCATTTATGATGCCAAACTGGAGATCCATTCATCGCGCGGGGTACGTTTCGTCCCCATAAATGGCTTTCATACCGGGCCAGGTAAGGTTTCCCTTGAGCATGATGAAATCCTGGTCGCTTTTCATTTTCCTCCACAGCCGAGAGCATATGCTGGTAGCGCGCATTTTAAGTATGCCATGCGTGATGCGATGGATATTTCAACGATCGGTTGTGCCGCCCATTGTCGGCTGGATAACGGCAACTTCAGTGAGTTGCGTCTGGCGTTTGGGGTTGCAGCCCCTACGCCGATCCGCTGCCAGCATGCCGAACAGACTGCGCAAAATGCGCCATTAAACCCGCAAACGCTTGAAGCTATCAGCGAATCCGTCCTGCAAGATGTTGCCCCACGTTCTTCCTGGCGTGCGAGTAAAGAGTTTCGTCTACATCTCATTCAGACGATGACCAAAAAAGTGATTAGCGAAGCCGTCGCCGCGGCGGGGGGAAAATTGTAATGAATTACAGCGAAACGATTACCATTGAATGCATTATTAACGGCATGCCTTTTCAGCTTCACGCAGCGCCGGGCATGCCGCTTTCTGAACTGCTCCGCGAACAAGGGCTGCTTAGTGTCAAACAAGGGTGCTGCGTTGGTGAATGCGGTGCTTGTACAGTAATAGTTGACGGAACGGCAGTCGACAGTTGTTTATTTCTGGCCGCATGGGCTGAAGGTAAAGAGATCCGCACGCTGGAAGGCGAAGCAAAAGGCGGCAAACTTTCGCGAGTTCAACAAGCTTATGCGAAATCAGGCGCGGTGCAATGCGGGTTTTGTACGCCGGGGCTTATTATGGCCACTACAGCAATGCTGGCTAAACCACGCGAAAAACCGTTAACCATTACGGAAATTCGTCGCGGTCTGGCGGGTAACCTCTGTCGCTGTACCGGATATCAGATGATTGTAAATACAGTACTGGATTGCGAGGAAACGAAATAAAACAATCTCCGGCCTGAATTCAGGTCGGATTTTTTACAATTACGTATCCAACAACTCATATTTTTTAATTTTGCGATAGAGCGTGGCAATTCCAATACCCAGCTCATCAGCGACTTGCTTCTTGCTGTTATGACGTGAAAGCGCATCGCGGATCATCTGTTTTTCCATCTCCTCCAGCGCCGTACCGCCAGCATCATCCAGAGCCAGATGCCCCTCGCTGGCTTCAGTCACTACACTTTGTTCCATCGTGGCATTATTTAGCAGATTTGGCGGCAGAAGCGTGTTGTCGATAACTTCACCAGAAGGAACAACGTTAACCAGATACTCCATCAAATTGCTTAACTCACGTAGATTTCCCGGCCAACGATGCTTACGCAATAATTCAACAACATCAGGAGCAATGCCAGGATAAACCGATCCCAGGCGACGCGTATGCAGATGTAAAAAGTAATGGACCAGCAGTTCAATATCTTCCTGACGTTCGCGCAGCGGCGGTAAAGTTAACGGAATGACATTCAAGCGATAGAACAGGTCTTCGCGGAATTTACCTTCGGTAATAAACTGGGCCAAATTCTGATTAGTTGCAGAAATGATACGAATATCGACTTGTATTGGACTACTGGCACCAATAGGTAGGATCTCGCGTGCCTCAATAGCCCGCAGTAATTTTGCTTGCAGCATTAACGGCATATCGCCAATTTCATCAAGAAATAGCGTGCCCGTGTTTGCCGCCTGAATCAACCCTGTTTTGCCATTGGCTGAAGCGCCAGTAAATGCGCCTTTGACATAACCAAATAATTCACTTTCCAGCAATTGCTCCGGAATCGCCGCACAGTTAATCGCGATAAACGGTTTGTTACGCCGTCCACTCAATTTATGGATAGCACGAGCCACCACTTCTTTCCCGGTCCCACTTTCACCAACGACCATAATGCTGGATGGGCTGGGTGCGATGCGGCTAATGAGTCGTTTTAATTGCCGCATAACCCGACACTCACCCACCAGTTGCTCAATATGCGGCTCGTCTGTGGTGTTTGCTACGGAAAAACTGGTATGGGACTGGTGAAATGCCATTAAAAATAGCTGTCGCCCCTGAATGTTATGTAACTGACCAATAATCAATTCACTTTTATCATCCCACGAGACAATATGTTGCATATGACCATGGGTAAAATTGCTCTCATATGTTAATGGCCTAAAACGAATAGATTTCCCTATTATATTATTTTGAACAACACCGAGAGTTTTTAACACCGTCTGGTTAGCAAACTGAACATGGTTTTCTTCATCTATAACTAATACACCCTGATCCATATTATCAATCATGGTAGCGAATATTTTACTGATGCTATCTCCCGGCCCTTGATCCTCCAGAAGTTTCGAGACAAAAATAGTCGAGATATGGCGAACATAATCGGAAAACTCGCGTAAATTATCACTGATATGTTCTTGTTGCTCATGGGTCACAGCAATCAAACTTATCACACCGACACAACGATCTTGCAGAATGACGGGCGTGCCGAGAAATGCTTTTTCGCGACAACTTTCTTTGCTGTCACAGCCTTCACACAGAGGATCGAAACGGGACTGTGTCACGACCTTTTCAGTTTTGGTTTCGAGGACATAACGGAGCAACCGGGAGTTGCTGCTCAACTGGCGGCCAAGAAATTTCCCATACGCGCCAGTTCCCGCGACGCGACACAAGTTTTCATCAACGATCTCAACCTCAAGTTGCAAAACGCTGGCAAGCATTCTGGCAAAACGCTGAATTGTTGGTTGAATTTGCATCAATACTGACTGCGTAGTAGCAAGCTCCATAACCTTACCTTCCAGAATCGCTTATAGGTTGATCGTTGAAGACGTTGATGATTCACGGATCATGATGATATTAACTCAGGCAAATTTTGCTTTGATAAGAACATAAGATTTTTATCACTTTCTAATGAAATTATGGAAGAGATATCACATTTCTATATCAATATGAGAATTACATGGGTGAATTTATCAAACTGACGAGGGATAAACTGTTCCGTTATCTTATTCCTGATAATTAGCAGTAAATAAATAACGCCACAAAAAAGCCAAACGTTTTCGTATATTCTGAACATTCAGCAACAGTCCCCAATTCGTGATCCAATCCACATATTACCCGTCAAATTAGCATTTCACTCCCTGTTAGATAATTCTGGCATGTTTATTGTTAGTCCCAGGTATAGCTGTGAAAACACCAACCATTTGGCACGTCACAGTGAAATAAACCACTTTGCCTGTCATTCCACTACCGGGATTTTATGATGAAAACTGTTATTGAGCTGATAAAGGATATCAATTCGCTGACCTCTCACCTGCACGAGAAAGATTTTTTGTTGACGTGGGAACAGACACCCGACGAATTGAAACAAGTACTGGACGTTGCTGCAGCGTTAAAAGCATTACGTGCTGAAAACATCTCGACCAAAGTCTTTAATAGTGGATTAGGTATTTCCGTATTCCGCGATAACTCCACCCGTACTCGCTTCTCTTATGCTTCCGCGCTTAACCTGCTCGGCCTTGCGCAGCAAGATCTCGACGAAGGTAAATCACAAATTGCCCACGGCAAAACCGTTCGCGAAACCGCCAATATGATCTCTTTCTGCGCCGATGCTATCGGTATTCGTGACGATATGTATCTGGGTGCGGGTAACGCCTATATGCGTGAAGTTGGCGCTGCGCTCGACGATGGCTATAAGCAGGGCGTACTGCCGCAACGTCCGGCATTAGTTAACCTGCAATGTGATATCGACCACCCAACCCAGTCTATGGCTGACCTGGCATGGTTGCGTGAACACTTTGGTTCACTGGAAAACCTGAAAGGTAAAAAAATTGCCATGACCTGGGCGTATTCCCCAAGCTACGGCAAACCACTCTCTGTACCACAGGGCATCATAGGTCTGATGACCCGTTTCGGTATGGATGTCACCCTGGCACATCCAGAAGGTTACGACCTGATCCCAGATGTGGTTGAAGTGGCTAAAAACAATGCTAAAGCGTCTGGCGGTAGCTTCCGTCAGGTGACCAGCATGGAAGAGGCATTCAAAGACGCGGATATCGTATATCCGAAGTCATGGGCGCCTTACAAAGTGATGGAACAGCGAACTGAACTGCTGCGCGCTAACGATCATGAAGGCCTGAAAGCCCTGGAAAAACAGTGTCTGGCACAGAACGCACACCACAAAGACTGGCATTGCACCGAAGAGATGATGGAACTCACTCGCGACGGTGAAGCCCTGTATATGCACTGTCTGCCGGCCGATATCAGCGGCGTATCCTGCAAAGAAGGTGAAGTGACTGAAGGCGTATTCGAAAAATACCGTATCGCGACCTACAAAGAAGCCAGTTGGAAGCCTTATATCATCGCCGCGATGATCCTTTCACGTAAATATTCAAAACCTGGCGCACTGCTCGAACAACTGCTGAAAGAAGCGCAAGAACGCGTGAAATAACCCCTCGAGCCGATCGACAGGTCGGCACTCTATTTCCAGAGGCCAAAGGATAGGATATGTCCGTTTTCTCATTGAAGATTGATATCGCCGATAACAAATTTTTCAACGGCGAAACATCATCGCTCTTTTCGCAAAGCCAGGCAAAACTGGCGCGCCAGTTCCACCAAAAAATCGCTGGCTATCGCCCAACACCACTTTGTGCACTGGACGATCTGGCAAACCTTTTTGGCGTGAAGAAAATTCTCGTTAAGGATGAATCAAAACGATTCGGTCTGAATGCATTCAAAATGCTCGGCGGCGCCTATGCCATCGCTCAGTTACTGTGCGAAAAATATCATCTTGATATCGAAACACTGTCATTTGAGCATCTGAAAAATGCCATTGGCGAAAAAATGACGTTCGCTACGACTACCGACGGCAACCACGGGCGCGGTGTGGCATGGGCTGCCCAGCAACTCGGCCAACATGCGGTGATTTATATGCCGAAAGGTTCTGCTCAGGAGCGTGTGGATGCCATTCTGAACCTCGGCGCCGAATGCATCGTCACCGACATGAACTATGACGACACCGTTCGGCTGACCATGCAGCACGCTCAGCAACGTGGCTGGGAAGTGGTACAGGATACCGCCTGGGAAGGCTACACAAAAATCCCAACCTGGATCATGCAGGGCTACGCCACGCTGGCGGATGAAGCCGTTGAGCAAATGCGCGACATGGGCGTAACACCGACGCACGTTCTGTTGCAAGCTGGCGTTGGCGCGATGGCTGGCGGCGTGCTGGGTTATCTGGTGGATGTCTATAGCCCACAAAATCTGCACAGCATCATTGTTGAGCCTGATAAAGCTGACTGTATTTATCGCTCTGGCGTCAAAGGCAACATCGTCAACGTTGGCGGCGATATGGCCACTATCATGGCTGGCCTGGCCTGCGGCGAACCTAACCCACTGGGTTGGGAAATCTTACGTAATTGCGCGACCCAATTCATCTCCTGCCAGGACAGCGTTGCCGCATTAGGTATGCGCGTGCTGGGTAACCCATACGGCAACGATCCGCGCATCATCTCCGGTGAATCTGGTGCTGTCGGTTTGGGTGTTCTCGCGGCTGTTCATTATCACCCGCAACGTCAAAGCCTGATGGAAAAACTGGCGCTAAACAAAGATGCCATCGTGCTGGTGATCAGCACTGAAGGCGACACCGACGTGAAGCACTACCGCGAAGTTGTCTGGGAAGGCAAACACGCTGTAGCACCTTGATCCCCCTATTGGAACAACTCCCTGCCAAACAGGGAGTAAAAAATCTGGAGAAAATAATGGCTAAGAATATTCCATTCAAACTGATTCTTGAAAAAGCAAAAGATTATCAGGCAGACATGACTCGCTTCCTGCGCGATATGGTTGCGATTCCCAGCGAAAGCTGCGACGAAAAACGCGTTGTGCATCGTATTAAAGAAGAGATGGAAAAAGTCGGTTTCGATAAGGTTGAAATCGACCCGATGGGTAATATTCTCGGTTATATCGGCCATGGTCCGCGCCTGGTTGCTATGGATGCTCATATCGATACCGTGGGTATTGGTAATATCAAAAACTGGGAATTCGACCCATACAAAGGCATGGAAACCGATGAACTGATTGGCGGTCGTGGTACTTCCGACCAGGAAGGCGGCATGGCATCAATGGTTTATGCCGGTAAGATCATCAAAGACCTGGGTCTGGAAGATGAATACACTCTGCTGGTAACCGGTACTGTACAGGAAGAAGACTGCGACGGGCTGTGCTGGCAGTACATTATTGAACAATCCGGCATTCGCCCGGAATTTGTGGTCAGTACTGAACCGACCGACTGCCAGGTATACCGTGGTCAGCGCGGTCGTATGGAAATTCGCATTGATGTACAGGGTGTTAGCTGCCATGGTTCTGCGCCAGAACGCGGTGATAACGCCATCTTCAAAATGGGCCCGATTCTTAGCGAATTACAAGATCTGTCTCAACGTCTGGGCTATGACGAATTCCTCGGCAAAGGCACCTTGACCGTTTCTGAAATTTTCTTCACCTCCCCAAGCCGTTGCGCTGTTGCAGACAGCTGTGCCGTTTCCATTGACCGTCGCCTGACCTGGGGAGAAACCTGGGAAGGCGCACTGGACGAAATCCGCGCCCTGCCAGCTGTACAGAAAGCGAATGCTGTCGTTTCTATGTACAACTACGACCGTCCGTCCTGGACTGGCCTGGTTTACCCAACTGAATGCTACTTCCCGACCTGGAAAGTGGAAGAAGATCACTTCACCGTTAAAACGCTGGTTAATGCCTACGAAGGCCTGTTTGGTAAAGTGCCGGTCGTTGATAAGTGGACCTTCTCTACTAACGGCGTATCCATCATGGGTCGCCACGGCATTCCGGTCATCGGCTTTGGCCCGGGTAAAGAACCTGAAGCCCATGCGCCAAACGAAAAAACCTGGAAAGCTCACCTGGTGACCTGCGCCGCCATGTACGCCGCAATCCCGTTAAGCTGGCTGGCAACAGAATAATTACTCTTCACTTAATTCCCTCCGGTTCGCCGGAGGGTTTCTGGAGTTTGCTATGCGCGTATTGATTAAAAACGGCACTGTCGTTAACGCAGATGGACAAGCAAAACAGGATTTGCTGATTGAAAACGGTATTGTTCGCCAGTTGGGTCGCGATATTTCGCCGCAGCTCCCATGTGAAGTAATTGATGCCACTGGATGTTACATCCTCCCTGGCGGCGTGGATGTTCACACGCATTTCAATATTGATGTCGGCATCGCGCGCAGTTGTGATGATTTTTTTACCGGTACCCGCGCAGCCGCGTGTGGCGGTACAACAACCATTATTGACCATATGGGATTTGGCCCGAGTGGCTGCCGGTTACGTCATCAACTGGAAGTGTATCGCGGTTATGCCGCCCATAAAGCAGTCATCGACTACAGCTTTCATGGTGTTATCCAGCATATCAATCATGCCATCCTCGACGAAATCCCGATGATGGTTGAGGAAGGGCTCAGTAGTTTTAAACTCTATCTAACCTATCAATACAAACTCAACGATGATGAAGTTTTGCAAGCGTTACGCCGTCTGCATCAGTCTGGCGCACTGACTACTGTACACCCAGAAAATGACGCCGCTATTGCCAGTAAGCGTGCCGAGTTTATCGCCGCTGGGTTAACTGCGCCGCGCTATCACGCGATGAGTCGCCCTCTGGAATGCGAAGCGGAGGCCATAGCCCGCATGATTAACCTGGCGCAGCTTGCCGGTAACGCCCCGTTATATATCGTCCACTTGTCTAACGGCTTAGGCCTGGATTATTTACGTCTTGCCCGCGCAAATCACCAGCCAGTCTGGGTGGAAACCTGCCCGCAATATCTTCTGCTGGACGAGCGCAGTTATGATGCAGAAGACGGCATGAAATTTATTCTTAGTCCGCCGCTGCGCAACGTTCGTGAGCAGGACAAACTGTGGTGTGGCATCAACGATGGCGCGATTGACGTGGTCGCTACCGATCACTGCACCTTCTCAATGGCTCAGCGCCAGCAGATTTCAAAAGGCGATTTCAGCCGTTGCCCAAATGGCTTACCCGGCGTGGAAAATCGCATGCAGTTACTGTTCTCCAGCGGCGTAATGAGCGGTCGTATTTCACCGGAGCGTTTTGTCGAATTAACCAGCGCGATGCCTTCACGACTGTTTGGTCTGTGGCCACAAAAAGGGTTACTGGCACCCGGTTCAGATGGCGATGTGGTGATTATCGACCCCAATAAACGCCAGCAAATTCACCATCGTCATCTTCATGACAACGCCGACTACTCTCCCTGGGAAGGATTTACCTGCCAGGGCGCAATTGTCAGAACCCTATCCCGTGGTGAAACGATTTTCTGTGACGGCACCTTTACAGGCAAAGCCGGACGAGGCCGTTTCCTGCGACGCAAACCGTTTGTCCCTCCCGTGATCTAACCACTGCCAGGGATCTATACACAATCAAGAATGATGAGTGAGGAAAAATGAGTAAGAAAATTGTTCTCGCCCTGGGCGGGAATGCGCTGGGCGACGATCTGGCCGGGCAAATGAAAGCGGTCAAAATTACGTCTCAGGCAATTGTTGATTTAATTGCCCAGGGGCATGAAGTTATAGTCACTCATGGTAACGGGCCGCAGGTGGGCATGATTAACCAGGCCTTCGAAGCCGCAGCTAAAACTGAAGTGCATTCACCAATGCTGCCGATGTCTGTCTGTGTCGCCTTAAGTCAGGGATATATTGGTTACGACCTGCAAAACGCCCTGCGCGAAGAACTGCTCTCCCGAGGCATTCATAAACCCGTTGCGACTCTGGTCACGCAGGTCGAAGTCGACGCCAACGATCCGGCTTTTCTTAACCCGACTAAACCGATCGGTTCGTTCTTTACCGAGCAGGAAGCAGAACGACTGACAAAACAAGGCTACACTCTGAAAGAAGACGCAGGTCGCGGCTATCGTCGTGTAGTTGCCTCACCTAAACCGATTGATATTATTGAAAAAGAGACGGTGAAAGCACTGGTAGACGCCGGCCAGGTAGTGATTACCGTTGGTGGTGGCGGTATTCCTGTCATTCGTGAAGGTAACCATCTGCGCGGCGCCAGCGCCGTTATCGACAAAGACTGGGCAAGTGCACGTCTGGCAGAAATGATTGATGCAGATATGTTGATAATCCTTACCGCAGTCGAAAAAGTGGCGATTAACTTTGGTAAAGAAAATGAACGGTGGCTGGACCGTCTGTCATTGAGCGATGCTGAACGCTTTATTGAAGAAGGACATTTCGCGAAAGGTTCCATGCTACCTAAAGTGGAGGCCGCCGCGTCATTTGCTCGCTCACGTGCGGGTCGCGAAGCACTGATTACCGTGTTGAGTAAAGCGAAAGAAGGAATTGAAGGTAAAACCGGAACGGTGATTTGTCAGTAATTCAAAGGCCGGATGCGATGTCATCCGGCCAACTTGATTTAAGCAACTTCAAGCACTTCTTTCGTCGCTTTTACGCCCTGATGCATCAGCATCATCAACGCTTCCAACACTCCACCACCAATTGCTCTGGCTTTATCAGAAACACTGGTGAAATCAGCCGTTTTGCCACGAGGGTCGATATCACCGATTTTAAAACCACCGACCACAGCCAGTCCATCGTTCAGCAAGCCACGCACCATGCCCGTCAACGGCGCTTTAACTTCATGCTCGCCAATCCAGGCTATGACATCCCCCTCCTCCACCAAATCGCCTAATTTAACGTTCGAACGCATCATGCCCGCACCCGGAGCGCGAATAACCCGCCGGGTGGTATGTCCCATAATATTGCCAGGAACGCCGGTATTCTCCTGCGCACAACCAGAATAAATGACTTGCCCGAGCCAGTGTCCGCGATTTGTTTCAATCACCGCATGACAATCTACTCCTGCGGTAAAACCAGGCCCAAGTGCAATTGTCACTGGTGCCATATCAGCACGCATACCCAAATTCTGTTTCGCCAGAATGGCGTCCACCACGCAGAGCGGTTTAAGTTCATCGAGCTGCGCACAGGTTGGATCGACCATCACCGGAATAAACCCACGCTCAGTTAGCTTCGTTGCCTCCGCAGAGCTGGAGACCAGCCGAGCAGTGACACCTTCAACCGTCATTTCGCCATCAAATACGGCCTGGGCAAACGCCACGCTGCAGCGAATCACCGTCGGTTTTTCCACTTCCAGCATGATCACTTTGAAGCCCGCATGATACAGCCGCAGCGCCACCCCAGTGGCGATGTCTCCCGCCCCGCGAATCACCACTAATTGATGTCCGGAAGGATGTGAAGGTTTCATCATCAGCCCACCAGGCGCGTTATTTTTAACTTGTAAGATCTCTGCCAGCACGCTGATGGCGATCTCCTGCGGTGTTTCGGCACCGATGTTGTAGCCCACCGGCGCATGCAAACGGGCAATATGGTCTTCTGACACACCTTTCTCACGCAACTGGCGCAGGAATAGTTGAACCTTACGGCGGCTTGCCAGTAATCCCAGCCATGCGACTGGCTGTTCAATGAATTTATCGAGAACTTCACGATCCTGATTATTGGTGGCAATAAGAACAAAATTATCAGGTCGAATTTCCAGCGCCTCCACCGCTGCGCCAAACGAATCTGCATGCAGTAATGTTGTTGATGGCGGGAAAAGTTCAGGATTCAGACTTTCACGATAAATATCGGCAACGGCGATATCAAACCCCAACAGAGCCGCACTCTGGGCAATGGCCCGGTTGACATGCCCCGCGCCGATTAATACCAGCCGTGGACGCATACCATGTACGCTAATAAATACTGACATTGCACCTCCGCAATCTGACCCGACAGCATCCGCTCCGTTACGGGCCATGCGTCCATGGAATAAACGCGGCTTACGTTCCTGCAATGCCTCCAGCGACTCTTCAATCACCTTACGCTCAACCATTCCTCCACCAATCGTACCGACGATGGAACCGTCGGCCCGCACTAGCATTTGTGCAGAATGGCGAGGTGTAGAGCCTCGGCTATCAACAATTTGCGCTATCACAAACGGACAATTTTGCTCTTCTAGTTTTGCAGCCTCTGTGAAAATATTCATACCAACCTCAATGGATATCCTTTCAGTTACCCGGAATGCCCGGGCTGCTATTTCACAAATCTGCGCGCGATTGCAGGATTTTCTTGTATATCGCCCAGCCAGATTGCCTCTACGTCATGTTGTTGCAGTGGCTTGAGTAGCTCACTTTGTACGATCACATTCTCACATTGAGAAAAACGGTTAATAAACCAGACTCTCCGACAACCTGAAGGCACGTTTTTAAACGCGCCCAGAGGATGACGAACCAGCGAAACGAGATCGCTAAATTGCAAGGTCGACCCCGACGTCAGCCCGGTGATGTCGGCAAACTGCGGCCAGCGATGGATATTTTCTGCGTCAATTATCGTGCCCAGTAAATGCCCACTCATCACAGCGATCACGCAACAACTGCTTTGTGGTATGCAAGGTTCGTGCTCATCCGGCGCTTTTAACGGCAATCCACGCGAGCCATCTGCCTCAACGAGAATCACGTCACATTCCGGACGTTGCGCCAGCGCATCAATGACGTCTGGTGCAAACCCCTGGGCTTTCCCTGACTGCGCTTTCCAGCGGTTAAAACAAAATGAAACAGGCGACGTGAGAGACACATGAGGAAGCATTACGGGATCGCGGCAGAAAATCACAGGCCAGCAGGAATCGGGCAAAAACATATGAGTGGTCGTAGTGATTAAAACGCGCCTGCCGCTGGACTGAAATAACTGCGCCAGCCAAAAAAGCAGGCTGGTTTTTCCCCCTGCACCAACAACAGAAATGACTGCGGGGTGTTTCTTTGCGCCTAAATCAATGAATAACATTGCCGGGTCAATTATACTTTTCACGAGCCTTCTGGGACCTCTCTGAGGTAAATTAGCCCCATCACTTTATTTGTAGGAAAGTGACACAATTTTCAGGTATGACTTGCCAATAAATAATGGAAACTCTATGTCAGCCATCGACTGTATAATTACCGCTGCCGGATTATCATCAAGAATGGGGCAATGGAAAATGATGTTACCCTGGCAACAGGGAACAATTCTTGATGCAAGTATCAAAAATGCGTTGCAGTTTTGTAGTCGAATTATTTTAGTAACCGGTTATCGTGCTGATGAACTGCATAATCGCTACGTAAACAATGCCAATATCACTATTATTTATAACCCTGATTATGCGCTGGGCTTGCTGACCTCGGTGAAAGCCGCAGTCCCCTCGGTTGAAACAGCGCATTGTTTTATCACCCATGGCGACATGCCCAATCTGAACACCGATATTTTCCGAAAAATCTGGGCATTACGTAACAATGGCGCAATACTCCCTCAGCACAACGGCATACCTGGACATCCGATTTTAATGTCGAAATCGTGCCTGATGCAGGCGGTCCAGCGACCTAATGTTAGCAATATGCGTCAAGCATTGCTGATGGGTGAACACTATTTCGTCGAAATGGAAAATGAAGAAATAATTTTAGATATTGATACTCCCGAAGATTTTATTAATGCACAAAAAAGCATGCTTAAATTTAGAAAACCCAGTTAAACGATTGCGTTCAAATATTTAACCCACTCACTACGTCTTTATCATAATGATAAGGAATCACTGTTTTTGAGAAACGAGAAAAGGTGATAAAAACCCTGGTAATAATAAACCTCAGGAGTGATTTTAATTCTCATTTGGCTACTGTGAGATAATTCACAAAAAGCGTTTAACTTTCGAATCGCCTCACATTTTTTTATATTACCAGGCAAAGTTGGCAAGAGTGGTGCGATTGTTGCTCTATCCCTCTAAACCACCGGATTTCTCAATACCGGTCACTCAATGATATCTGTGTAAGCTAAGGAGAGGGTTATGGGGGATATTATGCGTCCCATTCCGTTTGAGGAACTTTTGACGCGCATATTTGATGAATACCAACAACAACGCTCTATCTTTGGTATTCCTGAGCAGCAGTTTTACTCACCCGTAGAAGGTAAATCTGTCAACGTATTCGGTGAAACCTGTGCTACCCCCGTCGGCCCTGCCGCTGGCCCGCACACGCAACTCGCACAAAATATCGTCACCTCATGGCTGACCGGCGGACGATTCATCGAACTAAAAACGGTACAAATTCTTGACCGTCTGGAGCTAGAAAAACCCTGTATCGACGCAGAAGACGAGTGTTTTAACACCGAATGGTCTACCGAATTCACTCTGCTTAAAGCGTGGGATGAATACCTTAAAGCCTGGTTTGCCTTGCATCTGCTTGAAGCCATGTTCCAACCTTCCAACTCCGGTAAATCGTTCATCTTTAATATGAGCGTCGGTTACAACCTCGACGGTATTAAACAGCCACCAATGCAGCAATTCATCGACAATATGATGGACGCATCTGCGCATCCGAAATTCACCCAATACCGCGATACGCTTAATAAGCTGCTCCTGGATGATGCGTTTTTAGCCCGCCACGGTTTGCAGGGTAAACGCGCGCATTTACAGGCACTACCGGCACGTATCCCTACCAGCATGGTGCAAGGCGTAACCCTCTCCACTATGCACGGCTGCCCTCCACATGAAATCGAAGCCATTTGCCGCTACATGTTGGAAGAAAAAGAGCTGAACACTTTCGTGAAACTTAACCCGACTTTGTTGGGCTACACACGAGTACGTGAAATTCTTGATGGCTGCGGGTTCGATTACATCGGCTTAAAAGAAGAGTCTTTTGATCATGATCTGAAGCTGACACAGGCGCTGGAGATGCTGCAGCGCCTGATGGCGCTGGCTAAAGAGAAATCGCTCAGCTTTGGCGTCAAACTGACTAACACTCTCGGCACTATCAACAACAAAGGCGCCTTGCCTGGTGAAGAGATGTATATGTCCGGGCGTGCGCTGTTCCCGCTCTCTATCAATGTTGCAGCAGTTCTGTCCCGCGCCTTTGATGGCAGACTGCCTATCTCTTATTCCGGTGGCGCCAGCCAACTGACTATCCGCGATATTTTCGATACTGGTATTCGCCCGATCACCATGGCAACTGACCTGTTGAAACCCGGCGGCTATCTGCGTTTAAGCGCCTGCATGCGTGAACTGGAAGCGTCAGATGCCTGGGGTCTCGACCATGTTGATGTTGAACGGCTGAACAAGCTGGCGGCAGACGCGTTAACCATGGAGTACACCCAGAAACACTGGAAGCCCGAAGAGCGTATTGAAGTGGCGGAAGATCTGCCGCTGACCGACTGCTACGTTGCACCATGTGTCACCGCTTGCGCCATCCAACAGGATATCCCTGAATATATTCGCCTGCTGGGCGAGCACCGCTATGCCGACGCGCTGGAACTTATCTATCAGCGCAACGCCCTGCCCGCAATTACCGGTCACATTTGCGATCATCAATGCCAGTACAACTGTACCCGCCTGGACTACGACAGTGCGCTGAATATCCGCGAACTGAAAAAAGTCGCGCTGGAAAAAGGCTGGGATGAGTATAAACAGCGCTGGCACAAACCAGCGGGTTCCGGTTCACGCCACCCAGTCGCCGTGATTGGCGCGGGCCCGGCGGGTCTGGCGGCAGGTTACTTCCTTGCCAGAGCCGGTCATCCGGTCACGCTATTTGAACGCGAAGCCAATGCGGGCGGCGTGGTGAAAAATATCATTCCCCAGTTCCGTATCCCGGCGGAGTTAATTCAGCACGATATCGATTTTGTCGCTGACCATGGGGTGAAATTTGAGTATGGCTGTTCATCGACTTTAACCGTCGAACAATTAAAAAATCAGGGCTTCCATTACATTCTGATCGCTACCGGCACCGATAAAAACAGCGGTGTAAAACTGGCGGGCGACAATCAACATGTCTGGAAATCTCTCCCCTTCCTGCGCGAATACAACAAAGGTGCAGCGCTCCACCTGGGCAAGCATGTGGTGATTGTCGGAGCCGGTAACACCGCGATGGACTGCGCGCGCGCCGCATTACGCGTACCTGGCGTCGAAAAAGCGACCGTCATTTACCGTCGTTCACTGCAAGAGATGCCAGCGTGGCGTGAAGAGTATGAAGAAGCACTGCACGATGGTGTAGAGTTCCGTTTCCTGAACAACCCGGAACGTTTTGATGCCGACGGTACCTTAACACTGCGCGTCATGTCGCTTGGTGAACCTGATGAGAAAGGTCGTCGCCGTCCGGTTGAAACCAGCGAAACAGTGACGCTGCATGTAGACAGCCTGATTACCGCCATTGGCGAACAGCAGGACACTGAAGCCTTGAATGCTATGGGCGTACCACTGGACAAAAACGGCTGGCCAGATGTCGATCACAACGGTGAAACTCGCCTCGCTGACGTCTTTATGATTGGTGACGTTCAACGCGGGCCGTCCTCTATTGTCGCAGCGGTTGGAACCGCACGTCGGGCAACGGATGCCATCCTTAGCCGGGAAAACATCCGTTCACACCAGAGCGATAAATACTGGAACAACACCAACCCTGCGGAAATCTATCTACGCAAAGGCGATATCTCTATCTCCATGGTAAATAGCGACGACCGTGACGCATTTGTCGCTCAGGAAGCCGCACGCTGCCTTGAATGTAACTATGTTTGCAGCAAGTGCGTCGATGTCTGCCCGAACCGCGCCAACGTCTCTATTCCGGTTCCAGGATTCCAGAACCGTTTCCAGACGCTCCACCTCGATGCCTACTGCAACGAATGTGGTAACTGTGCCCAGTTCTGCCCATGGAATGGCAGACCATACAAAGACAAAATCACCGTCTTTAGCCTGTCGCAGGATTTTGATAACAGCAGCAACCCTGGCTTCCTGGTGGAAAATGACCGGGTGCGCGTACGTCTGAATAACCAAAGCTGGAATCTGAACATCGACAGCGAAGGGCTGTTTAACAACGTGCCACCGGAGCTAAACAATATGTGCCGCATTATCAGCCATATCCACCAGCATCATCATTATCTGCTGGGCCACGTGGAGGTGTAATCATGTTGATTCTGAAGAATGTCACCGCAGTTCAGCTACACCCGGCAAAAGTACAGGAAGGCGTCGATATCGCCATCGAAAATGATGTCATCATCGCTATCGGCGACACCCTGACGCAACGCTATCCTGACGCCCGCTACAAAGAGATGCATGGTCGAATTGTGATGCCAGGCATTGTCTGCTCGCATAACCATTTTTACTCGGGTTTGTCCCGAGGAATTATGGCGAATATCGCCCCCTGCCCGGATTTCATCTCGACGCTGAAAAATCTCTGGTGGCGGCTCGATCGCGCTCTTGATGAAGAGTCGCTCTATTACAGCGGGCTAATTTGTTCACTGGAGGCTATCAAGAGCGGATGTACCACGGTTATCGATCATCATGCTTCCCCTGCCTATATCGGAGGGTCGCTCTCTACACTGCGCAACGCATTTTTAAAAGTTGGTTTGCGTGCGATGACCTGTTTTGAAACCACCGATCGTAACAACGGCATCAAAGAGTTACAGGAAGGGGTAGAAGAAAACATCCGTTTCGCCCATCAGATTGACGACGCGAAGAAATCCGCAATGGAGCCGTATCTGGTGGAAGCACATATCGGCGCTCACGCACCATTTACTGTTCCAGATGCAGGTCTGGAAATGCTTCGCGAGGCGGTAAAAGCAACGGGACGTGGTTTACACATTCACGCAGCGGAAGATTTGTATGACGTCTCTCACAGCCACCACTGGCACGGCAAAGACCTGCTGGTACGCCTGGCGGACTACGATCTCATCAACAGTAAAACGCTGGTCGCTCATGGGTTGTATCTGTCGAAAGAGGATATCGATCGGCTTAATCAGCACGATGCGTTCCTGGTGCATAACGCCCGTTCTAACATGAACAACCATGTCGGCTATAACCATCACCTTAGCGATATCCGCAATCTTGCGTTGGGAACTGACGGCATCGGTTCAGACATGTTTGAAGAGATGAAATTCGCCTTCTTTAAACATCGTGACGCTGGTGGTTCGCTGTGGCCTGACAGTTTTGCCAAAGCCCTGGCTAACGGCAACGAACTGATTAGCCGCAACTTCAGCGCAAAATTTGGCCTTCTGGAGGTCGGTTATAAAGCCGATTTAACCATTTGCGATTACAACTCACCGACACCACTGCTGGCAGACAATATCGCCGGACATATCGCCTTCGGTATGGGTTCAGGCAGCGTTCACAGTGTGATGGTCAACGGCGTGATGGTTTATGAAGACCATCAGTTTAACTTCGACTGCGATTCCATTTATGCGCAAGCCAGAAAAGCTGCCGCCAGTATGTGGCGTCGGATGGATGCGCTGGCATAAATGACAGATCCCCTCTTCTTTCAGAGAAGAAGGGAAATTAAGGAAAGAAGATGATTGAACAATTTTTCAGACCCGACTCGGTAGAACAGGCGCTGGAACTAAAGCGCCGCTACCAGGATGAAGCTGTCTGGTTTGCCGGGGGCAGCAAACTTAACGCTACACCAACCCGGACGGATAAAAAAATTGCCATTTCTTTGCAGGATCTGGAACTGGGCTGGGTTGACTGGGATAACGGGGCACTGCGCATTGGCGCAATGTCGCGCTTACAGCCTCTGCGCGATGCACGCTACATTCCAGCGGCGCTGCGGGAAGCGCTCGGTTTTGTCTACTCCCGTCATGTCCGTAACCAGTCCACTATCGGTGGTGAAATCGCCGCCAGGCAGGAAGAGTCCGTGTTACTTCCGGTACTGCTGGCGCTGGATGCTGAGTTGGTTTTTGGCAACGGCGAAACACTGTCGATTGAAAACTATCTTGCCGATCCACGCGACCGACTGCTGACTGAAATTATCATAAAAGATCCGTATCGCACTTGTGCTACTCGCAAAATTAGCCGTTCCCAGGCGGGGTTAACCGTGGTTACCGCAGCAGTTGCATTAACAGATCACGACGGTCTGCGGATCGCGCTGGATGGTGTCGCCAGTAAAACATTGCGCCTGCACGACGTAGAAAAACAAAATCTGGAAGGTCGCGCACTGGAGCAAGCCGTCGCCAGGGCCATTTTCCCCGTGGGGGATATTCGGGGTAGCGTCGCGTATAAACGCTATATCACGGGAGTTGTAGTAGCCGACCTGTATACCGACTGCCAACAGGCTGGGGAGGAAGCCGTATGATCATCCACTTGACTTTAAATGGCGCTTCCAGGGAACTAAAGGTTAATCCTGCTGAAAACGCACAAAAGCTGTTGTTTAACATGGGTATGCACTCTGTACGCAACAGTGATGATGGTTTCGGTTTCGCCGGTTCTGATGCGATTATTTATAACGGCAACATCGTCAACGCCTCCCTGTTTATCGCTGCTCAGTTAGATCAGGCAGAAATCCGCACCGCTGAATCCTTAGGTAAATGGAACGAATTAAGTCTGGTTCAGCAGGCAATGGTTGATGTCGGCGTAGTCCAGTCCGGTTATAACGATCCGGCAGCATCTCTGATTATCAGCGATCTACTCGATCGCGTTGCAGCACCAACCCGCGAAGAGATCGACGACGCGCTTTCTGGCCTGTTCAGCCGCGACGCTGGCTGGCAGCAATATTATCAGGTCATTGAACTGGCGGTTGCGCGAAAAAATAACCCACAGGCGACGATTGATATCGCCCCGACTTTCCGCGACGACCTTGAGGTCATTGGTAAGCACTATCCGAAAACCGATGCCGCTAAAATGGTGCAGGCAAAACCCTGCTATGTTGAAGACCGCGTGACTGCTGACGCCTGCATCATCAAAATGTTACGCAGCCCTCACGCCCACGCGCTGATTACACATCTGGATGTCAGCAAAGCCGAAGCTTTGCCAGGCGTCGTTCACGTTATTACTCACCTGAATTGCCCGGACATCTACTACACCCCGGGCGGTCAAAGCGCACCAGAACCTTCACCGCTCGACCGTCGCATGTTCGGCAAAAAAATGCGTCACGTTGGCGATCGCGTTGCCGCTGTTGTAGCCGAAAGCGAAGAGATTGCGCTGGCAGCACTGAAACTCATCGACGTTGAATATGACGTTCTCAAGCCGGTGATATCAATTGACGATGCGATGGCGGAAGATGCCCCAGTAGTACACGACGAACCGGTGGTTTATGTCGCTGGCGCACCAGATACGCTGGAAGAAGACAATAGCCATGCAGCCCAGCGTGGCGAGCATATGATCATTAACTTCCCAATCGGTTCACGCCCACGCAAAAATATCGCGGCCAGCATTCATGGCCATATCGGCGATATGGACAAAGGTTTCGCCGATGCCGATGTGATCATTGAGCGAACCTATAACTCAACTCAGGCTCAGCAGTGCCCTACTGAAACTCATATCTGCTTTACCCGTATGGATGGCGATCGTCTGGTGATCCACGCCTCTACTCAGGTACCGTGGCATTTGCGCCGTCAGGTAGCGCGCCTCGTCGGTATGAAACAGCATAAGGTTCATGTCATTAAAGAACGCGTTGGCGGCGGCTTTGGTTCCAAACAGGACATTCTGCTGGAAGAAGTATGCGCATGGGCAACTTGCGTGACCGGACGTCCGGTTCTGTTCCGCTACACCCGCGAAGAAGAGTTTATTGCCAACACCTCGCGGCACGTAGCGAAAGTCACCGTTAAACTGGGGGCGAAAAAAGATGGTCGCCTGACGGCAGTGAAAATGGATTTCCGCGCCAATACAGGACCTTACGGAAACCATTCACTCACCGTACCGTGTAACGGACCGGCCCTGTCGTTGCCGTTATATCCGTGCGATAACGTCGATTTCCAGGTCACCACCTACTACAGCAACATTTGCCCAAACGGTGCTTATCAAGGTTACGGCGCGCCAAAAGGTAACTTCGCCATCACCATGGCGTTAGCAGAACTGGCGGAACAGTTGCAGATTGACCAACTGGAAATTATTGAGCGTAACCGGGTACACGAAGGGCAAGAACTGAAGATCCTCGGCGCTATCGGCGAAGGCAAAGCGCCAACCTCCGTCCCTTCTGCCGCCAGTTGCGCGTTGGAAGAGATCCTGCGACAGGGACGTGAGATGATCCAGTGGTCTTCGCCGAAAGCGCAGGAAGGTGACTGGCGTGTGGGGCGAGGCGTCGCCATTATCATGCAGAAATCGGGGATACCAGATATCGATCAGGCTAACTGCATGATCAAACTGGAATCTGATGGCACGATTATTGTCCATTCAGGCGGTGCAGATATTGGCACCGGCCTGGATACCGTGGTGACAAAACTGGCGGCAGAAGTGCTACATTGCGCGCCACAGGACGTACATGTTATTTCTGGCGACACCGACCATGCGTTATTTGACAAAGGCGCATATGCCTCGTCCGGCACCTGTTTCTCCGGGAATGCAGCACGTATGGCGGCGGAAAATCTGCGCGAGAAAATCCTCCTCCACGGAGCCAACATGCTGGGTGAACCACTGGAAGATGTCCAACTGACCACTCCGGGCATCGTCCGCGGGAAGAAAGGAGAAGTCAGTTTCGGAGAAATCGCTCATCAAGGAGAAACCGGTACTGGTTTTGGTTCACTGGTGGGAACCGCCTGCTATATCACACCTGATTTTGCCTTTCCGTATGGGGCAAACTTTGCCGAAGTTGCCGTAAACACCCGTACGGGTGAAATCCGTCTGGATAAATTCTACGCTTTGCTGGACTGTGGCACACCGGTCAACCCAGAGTTAGCGCTGGGTCAGATCTACGGCGCCACCATGCGTGCTATCGGTCATAGCTTGAGTGAAGAAATCATTTACGACGCCGAGGGTCACCCATTGACACGCGATTTGCGAAGTTATGGTGCGCCAAAGATTGGCGACATTCCGCGTGATTTCCGCGCCGTTCTGGTACCAAGTGACGATAAAGTCGGCCCATTCGGTGCTAAATCGATCTCAGAAATTGGCGTAAATGGCGCAGCTCCGGCGATTGCAACTGCTATTCACGATGCCTGCGGCGTCTGGTTACGCGAATGGCATTTCACTCCGGAGAAAATACTCACCGCACTGGAAAAAATATAAACCATAAATGGCCGCTCCGGCGGCCAGTTTCCCTGTTTTATAGATAACTAAATAGTGACTGCGAAAATGAGATAAGCCGTTCTCAAGGCGTCCTGCGCCCCAAATTCGTGGGAATTTATTTTACTGATTCAGATGATCAAATTTACTTTAAAAGGAGTGAAGGGATGTCTGATATAAACCGTGCAGGCTCCGACCTTATATTTGAACTGGAGGACCGCCCTCCCTTTCATCAGGCAATCATTGGCGCAATTACTCATCTACTGGCAATTTTCGTTCCGATGGTGACACCCGCGCTAATTGTGGGTGCGGCATTACAGCTTTCCGTAGAAACCACTGCCTATCTGGTTTCCATGGCGATGATCGCTTCCGGCATTGGCACCTGGTTACAGGTAAACCGTTATGGCATCGTGGGTTCCGGTTTACTCTCCATTCAGTCAGTCAATTTTTCATTTGTTACGGTCATGATTGCTCTGGGCAGCAGCATGAAAAGCGACGGTTTCCACGAAGAATTAATCATGTCGTCGCTACTTGGCGTCTCCTTCGTGGGCGCATTTCTCGTGGTCGGTGCTTCATTTATTCTCCCTTATTTACGCAGAGTGATTACTCCCACCGTCAGCGGTGTCGTCGTGTTGATGATTGGCTTAAGTCTGATTAAAGTCGGCATCATTGATTTTGGTGGCGGCTTTGCCGCCAAAAGTAGCGGCACGTTCGGCAGTTACGAACATCTTAGCGTCGGATTGCTGGTTCTGATTGTGGTTATCGGTTTTAACTGCTGCCGCAGTCCGCTTCTGCGCATGGGCGGTATCGCCATTGGTTTATGCGTTGGCTATATCGTTTCGTTATGCCTGGGCATGGTTGATTTCAGCAGCATGCGCAATCTGCCGCTCATCACCATCCCACATCCATTCAAATACGGATTTAGTTTCAGCTTTCATCAGTTCCTGGTTGTCGGCACGATTTATCTACTTAGTGTGCTGGAAGCGGTAGGCGATATCACCGCCACAGCGATGGTTTCCCGCCGCCCGATTCAGGGGGAGGAATATCAGTCGCGTCTGAAAGGAGGCGTGCTGGCGGATGGACTAGTCTCTGTCATTGCCTCCGCGGTCGGTTCATTGCCATTAACCACCTTTGCACAGAACAACGGCGTGATTCAGATGACTGGCGTCGCCTCACGTTATATTGGACGGAGCATCGCGGTAATGTTGGTGATCCTCGGGTTATTTCCAATGATCGGCGGCTTCTTCACCACCATTCCCTCAGCGGTTCTGGGTGGCGCAATGACGCTAATGTTTTCCATGATTGCAATTGCCGGTATCCGCATCATTATCACCAACGGATTAAAACGACGTGAAACATTGATCGTCGCTACCTCTTTGGGTTTGGGTCTTGGCGTTTCATATGACCCCGAAATTTTTAAAATCTTACCCGCCTCTATTTATGTATTAGTTGAAAATCCTATTTGTGCCGGAGGGTTAACCGCAATTGTTTTAAATATCATTCTCCCAGGAGGCTACCGACAAGAAAACGTTTTGCCAGGTATTCCCTCAGCGGAAGAGATGGATTAACAGTAAAGGAGTTAATGATGTCAGGCGAACACACGTTAAAAGCAGTTCGAGGCAGTTTTATTGATGTCACCCGTACGGTTGATAACCCGGAAGAGATTTCCTCTGCGTTGCGATTTATCGAAGATGGATTGTTACTGATTCGCCAGGGGAAAGTGGCATGGTTTGGCGAGTGGGAAGAGGGAAAATATCAAATCCCTGACTCCATTCGTGTCCGCGACTATCGCGGCAAGCTGGTAGTCCCGGGCTTTGTCGACACGCATATCCATTATCCGCAGAGTGAAATGATCGGCGCCTATGGCGAGCAGTTGCTGGAATGGCTGAACAAACACACCTTCCCCACCGAGCGTCGTTATGAAGATTTAGAATACGCACGCGAAATGTCGGCGTTCTTCATCAAGCAGTTATTACGTAACGGCACTACCACGGCGCTGGTGTTTGGTACTGTTCATTCGCAGTCGGTGGATGCATTGTTTGAAACCGCGAGTCATATCAATATGCGAATGATTGCCGGCAAGGTAATGATGGATCGCAACGCGCCAGATTATCTACTCGACACGGCAGAAAGCAGCTATCAGCAAAGTAAGGAGCTAATCGAACGCTGGCACAAAAATGGCCGCCTGCTGTATGCCATTACGCCACGTTTCGCCCCCACCTCAACGCCCGAACAGATGGCGATGGCACAACGCCTGAAAGAAGAGTATCCCGATACGTGGGTACATACTCATCTGTGTGAAAACAAAGATGAAATTGCCTGGGTGAAATCACTTTATCCTGAACACGATGGCTACCTGGATGTTTATCATCAGTACGGTCTGACAGGTAAAAACTGCGTCTTTGCTCACTGCGTCCATCTGGAAGAAAAAGAGTGGGACCGCCTGAGCGAAACAAAATCCAGTATCGCTTTCTGTCCGACCTCCAATCTTTATCTTGGCAGCGGCTTATTCAATTTACAAAAAGCATGGCAGAAAAAAGTGAAAGTCGGCATGGGAACTGATATTGGCGCAGGAACCACCTTCAACATGCTGCAGACGCTGAACGAAGCGTACAAAGTGTTGCAGTTACAGGGGTATCGCCTCTCAGCTTATGAAGCGTTTTATCTTGCCACCCTGGGCGGTGCGAAATCATTGGGGCTCGACAACCTGATCGGCAACTTTATGCCAGGTAAAGAAGCCGATTTCGTGGTGATGGAACCGACAGCAACGCCGCTTCAGCAACTGCGCTATGACAACTCTGTTTCTTTAGTCGACAAATTGTTCGTGATGATGACGTTGGGCGATGACCGTTCTATCTACCGCACCTACGTTGATGGTCGTCTGGTGTACGAACGCAACTAATAATAAAACCTTAACATCCTCGTGAGGACATCATTATGTCTGGAGACATCCTACAAACACCGGACGCACCAAAGCCCCAAGGCGCGTTGGATAATTATTTTAAAATTACAGCTCGTGGCAGTACCGTTCGTCAGGAAGTGCTGGCGGGTTTGACCACCTTTCTGGCCATGGTTTATTCCGTTATCGTGGTTCCCGGCATGCTAGGAAAAGCGGGGTTTCCTCCTGCGGCAGTTTTTGTCGCCACCTGTCTGGTCGCAGGTTTCGGCTCCCTGTTGATGGGGTTATGGGCTAATTTGCCGATGGCGATTGGCTGCGCCATTTCACTTACCGCATTTACCGCATTTAGCCTGGTGCTAGGGCAACAAATTAGCGTGCCTGTCGCGCTGGGCGCGGTCTTTCTGATGGGCCTCATCTTCACCGCCATCTCCGTAACGGGTATTCGTACCTGGATATTGCGTAATTTACCAATGGGTATTGCACACGGTACAGGTATCGGTATTGGTCTGTTCCTGCTGCTGATTGCCGCCAACGGCGTCGGTATGGTCATCAAAAATCCGATTGAAGGCTTACCTGTGGCGCTTGGTACGTTTACCTCTTTTCCGGTGCTGATGAGTTTGCTGGGATTAGCGGTTATCTTCGGTCTGGAAAAGCGCCGCGTTCCAGGCGGGATCTTGCTGGTCATTATCACCATCTCGATCATTGGCTTAATTTTCGATCCAACGGTGAAATACCATGGTCTGGTAGCCATGCCCAGCCTGACTGGCGAAGATGGAAAATCCCTTATATTCAGCCTTGATATTATCGGTGCGCTTCAGCCAACCGTGCTCCCGAGTGTACTGGCACTGGTGATGACCGCAGTGTTCGATGCCACTGGCACCATCCGTGCAGTCGCTGGTCAGGCGAATCTTCTGGATAAAGACAATCAGATTATTAACGGAGGTAAAGCACTAACCAGCGATTCAGTAAGCTCGATATTTTCAGGCCTGGTAGGCGCAGCCCCGGCAGCTGTCTATATCGAATCTGCGGCTGGGACTGCTGCCGGTGGCAAGACAGGTCTGACAGCGACTGTTGTAGGCTTTCTATTCCTGTTGATTCTGTTCTTATCACCGTTGTCGTTTCTGATCCCCGGTTATGCCACAGCCCCCGCACTGATGTACGTTGGTCTGCTGATGTTAAGTAACGTCTCGAAACTGGACTTCAATGACTTTATTGATGCGATGGCAGGACTGGTTTGCGCGGTATTCATCGTCCTGACCTGCAATATCGTTACCGGTATTATGCTGGGCTTTGTAACGCTGGTGGTGGGCCGCGTATTTGCGCGCGAATGGCACAAACTGAATATCGGTACTGTTATCATTACCGTCGCCCTGGTCGTGTTTTACGCAGGTGGTTGGGCAATCTAAGAGAAGCTCCGCGCCATACAAGCGCGGGGGTTTTATCAGAGAAGATTCTCGCCGCTGGCAGCAATACGCTGCTGGCGGATCCGCTTAAGTTCTCCCTCCGTCATCAACTGTAACGCCTGCGTCGGGCAGGACTCGACACAGGCAGGCCCTTCAACCCGATGTTCGCAAAGATCGCATTTCACGATCAGTGGACGTGCATTTCCCGGCAACATCTGAATGGTGATCATGCCAAACGGGCATGCACAGGCACAACTCTGACAACCAATACAACGGTCGGCGTTTGCCTCCACTAGCTGCTCCCCCATGGTTAGCGCCTGTACCGGGCAAGCCCCTACACACGGTGCATTTTCACACTGGTGACACATCACCGGTGCGCTTACGCTATCCAGACGCTGTACCTTTAAGCGCGGTAGAAAAAAACTGGCATTCAACTCCAGTTCTAACGGATGAGCAACCACGCAAGCCACTTCGCAAGTGCGGCAACCAATGCAGTCATTTTGATTGACAATAATTAACGATTTCATTGCGATGCCTTCGTATCAAACATAGCTAACATATCGCGCGCCGCCTGCCTTCCTGCCGCCATTGCGGTGACCACCAGGTCTGCGCCATGAACGGCATCACCACCCGCAAAGACTTTTTTCAGATGCGTTTGGGTAGATAAATGTCCCGCGGCGCCGGCTTTAATCAGGCCATATTTATCGAGTTTAATACCGCTACCTTGCAACCACGGCATCGCATGCGCCTGAAAACCAAATGCCATAATCAGGACATCGGCGGGCAGCTCAAATTCAGAACCAGCCACCGGGCAAGGACGACGTCGACCATCTGGCCCCGGTTCTCCCATTGCGGTGCGGATCAAACCAACCGCAGTTAAGTGCCCGTCATCATCACAGGCGATATATTGCGGCTGAACATTAAACTGGAATTCAACCCCTTCTTCGCGTGCATTGACTACCTCTTTGCGGGAACCAGGCATACTGACTTCATCACGACGATAAGCACAAATCACGCTGGCGGCATTCAGACGAATGGAGGTACGCAGGCAATCCATTGTCGTATCTCCGCCACCCAACACAACAACCCGTTTACCTGCAACATCCGTCTGCGGATACTCTTCAGATTCAGGCAGCCCCATCAACTGTCGGGTATGCGCAGTAAGGAACGGTAATGCCTGAATCACACCGGATGCATCTTCATTCGGCAACTCCGCACGCATCATGCCGTAAGTACCAACACCAAGGAAAACGGCATCATATTCCGCCGTTAAATCGCTAAAGGAAATGTCGCGGCCAATTTCACAGTTGAGATGAAAGTCGATCCCCATCGCCGTGAAAATCTCCCGCCGTTGGCTTAATACCGTTTTGTCCAGCTTGAAGGACGGAATACCAAAAGTCAGCATACCGCCGATTTCGGGATGCCGATCAAACACATCCGCATGCACGCCAGCCCGCGCAAGAATATCGGCACAGCCCAGCCCTGCGGGCCCTGCGCCAATCACCGCCACTCTTTCCATGCGGGGTATAACCTGGCTGACATCGGGGCGCCAGCCCATCGCCAGCGCGGTATCAGTGATGTAACGTTCCAGATTACCGATAGAGACTGCGCCGGTGTGATCTTTCAACGTACATGCCCCTTCACAAAGCCGGTCCTGTGGGCATACCCTGCCACAGATTTCTGGCAAGGAGCTGGTCTGGTGGCAACGTTCTGCCGCTTCGATAATCCGTCCTTCTTGCACCAGTCGAATGTAGTCTGGAATGGCGTTATGCAGCGGACAATGCCAGTTACAGTTAGCTTTTTCGGCGCACCAGACACAGCGGTCACTTTCATAAGCAGCTTGTTGTTGATCCAGCCCACAATAAATTTCTCCAAAGTGCGTTTTCCGCTCGCTCGCTGAAATTTTATCTGCACCTTTGCGCGGATTAACAGGGAGTAACGCCGCGCGGCGGGATGATGGTAGTTCCTCTGCTGCTTTTCCCTCTGCGGTTCTACGCTGACGCCTCATTTTTATCTGCTGTAACCCTTTGCCATCCATCAGCCGTAACGCCTGCGTTGGGCAAACTTCAACACAAGCTTGCGCGCCAGAATCTCGCTGAAAACAAAGGTCGCATTTCAATGCGACCACGTTATTCATCTCAATGACACCAAAGGGGCAAGCGATTGCGCATCTTTTACAACCAATACACTTTTGTTCATCCAGCTGTACGCTATCTGGTTGAAAAGTTAGAGCATTAACGGGACAAGCCGTAACGCAAGGGGCATTATTGCAATGATGGCAAGCAACGGGATTTGCGGCCAGTCCTTTCCCAACAACATGGAGACGAGGTCGAAAATCACTCTGACTCTGTGGCCAGTTTTCATGATTATGCGCCACCGCACAGGCAATTTCGCAGGCATGACAGCCTATACATTCCGCAGCATCAGCAGCGATAAACTTATTCATTCGTATCCCTTTCACTTGATGAGTTTTTGTCTTCTCAAATGTTGCGATGCAATAAACGGGCATATATTAGGTAGCGTATCTGTATTAATTGCAATTTTGGAACTTAGATCAAATTATTGCGCCGCAATCTATGCCGCTTTCATTAATTGATCATCGTAACCAAAAATAGGGACTTCAGGATTAAAAGTAATAAATGCGAGAGCTCGGTATGCCAGAATGATTAAAGAAATATCAATATGAGAAAATTAGAGATAATTTCACTACCCATTTATTTTCTCATCTATTCTGTTTAACTACGATTATGTGATTACCTCCGCATTTCCACCTTATAACCTCGCCTCCTCGCTAAAACTGGCATCCCACGAGCATGTCTTTATTCAGTTTTATGAAGGTAAACGGTTGCTTTTTAATTTGGCGAGCTTAAGGAGAGACGCATGAGCGCCATAGATTCTCAACCTCCCTCATCTTCAGGGCTAGAGCGCCCCACTGATGAAGTTGACCGCATATTATCACCAGGAAAGCTGATCATACTCGGTCTGCAACACGTGCTTGTTATGTATGCAGGTGCGGTCGCTGTACCGCTGATGATTGGCGACAGGCTTGGCCTCTCCAAAGAGGCTATCGCAATGCTCATAAGCTCCGATCTCTTTTGCTGCGGTATCGTCACGTTGTTGCAATGTATCGGCATCGGTCGTTTTATGGGCATTCGCCTGCCCGTCATTATGTCGGTGACCTTCGCTGCCGTGACACCGATGATTGCCATCGGGATGAACCCAGATATTGGTCTGCTGGGGATTTTTGGCGCGACCATCGCAGCGGGTTTTATCACCACATTATTAGCACCGCTCATCGGCCGCTTAATGCCATTGTTCCCACCGCTGGTTACTGGTGTGGTAATTACCTCTATCGGTCTTAGTATCATTCAGGTTGGCATTGACTGGGCCGCAGGCGGTAAAGGTAATCCGCAATATGGTAATCCCGTCTATTTGGGGATCTCCTTCGCCGTTTTAATTTTCATCTTGCTCATCACTCGCTATGCGAAAGGATTTATGTCCAACGTCGCCGTATTACTGGGGATTGTATTTGGTTTTTTCCTGTCGTGGATGATGAACGAAGTTAATCTGTCCGGATTATATGATGCGTCGTGGTTCGCGATTGTCACGCCAATGTCGTTTGGCATACCGGTGTTCGATCCCGTCTCTATTCTGACCATGACCGCTGTGTTAATCATCGTGTTTATTGAGTCTATGGGGATGTTCCTGGCCCTGGGGGAAATCGTCGGTCGAAAACTCTCTTCACAAGATATTATTCGCGGGCTGCGCGTAGATGGCGTCGGGACAATGATTGGAGGTACGTTTAACAGCTTTCCGCATACTTCATTTTCGCAAAACGTCGGTTTGGTCAGCGTAACGCGCGTTCATAGCCGCTGGGTGTGCATTGCTTCTGGCATCATTTTGATGTTATTCGGCATGGTGCCAAAAATGGCGGTGCTGGTGGCTTCTATTCCGCAATTCGTTCTTGGCGGCGCGGGGCTGGTGATGTTCGGCATGGTGCTTGCAACCGGGATTCGTATTCTGTCGCGTTGTAACTACACCACCAACCGTTACAACTTGTATATCGTCGCAATCAGTCTTGGCGTGGGTATGACCCCGACACTTTCTCATGACTTCTTTTCTAAGCTGCCGGCCGTACTGCAGCCCTTACTACATAGCGGCATTATGTTGGCAACCTTTAGCGCCGTTGTACTGAACGTCTTCTTTAATGGCTACCAGCATCATGCCGATCTGGTTAAGGAATCTGTTACTGATAAAAATTTGAAAGTCAGAACAGTCCGTATGTGGCTTCTGATGCGCAAGCTAAAGAAAAATGAGCATGGAGAATGATATGAATCTTTTAATACGCGCAATATTCAGTCTGCTGTTGCTCTTTCTGATTTCTATTCCTGTCATTTCTGACTGCGTTGCAATGGCCATTGAAAGCCGTTTCAAATATATGATGCTGCTTTTTTAATTACCTTTCCTTGTCGGCATCCGCATTGCTACCGTCGGATGCCGATAAACACTCACATGGTTAATCATTTCACTCTTCTGTTATCTATAATGACGAGTGACTAGAATTAAATGTGAGAAATCATGCAAACGGAACATGTCATTTTGCTGAATGTAAAGGGAATTCCCTCGGGTACGCTGGAAAAATATACCGCGCACACGGCTGATACCCCATTACATCTGGCATTTTCATGCTGGCTTTTTAACCGTGAAGGCCAACTATTAGTAACCCGCCGCGCATTGAGTAAAAAAGCGTGGCCCGGCGTGTGGACCAACTCGGTTTGCGGTCACCCACAGCAGGGAGAAAGTAATGAGGAGGCGGTGATCCGTCGTTGTCGCTTTGAGCTGGGTGTGGAAATAACGCCCCCCGAGTCAATCTATCCTGATTTCCAATACCGCGCCACCGACCCGAATGGCATCGTCGAAAACGAAGTGTGCCCGGTTTTTGCCGCACGAATTACCAGTGAATTGCTGCCAAACAGTGATGAAGTGATGGATTATCAATGGTGCAATTTATCGTGTGTTTTGCGTGGAATTGATGCTACGCCATGGGCGTTCAGTCCGTGGATGGTAATGCAGGCGACGAATAGCGAAGCGAGAAATATGTTGTCTTCTTTCGCGCAGCAAAAGTAAAAAACCCCGACAAATGCCGGGGTTGCGTGCTTTCGCGTAATGCTTATTTTACCGGACGCATAGCCGGGAACAGGATCACGTCGCGAATGGTGTGGCTGTTAGTAAACAGCATAACCATACGGTCAATACCAATGCCCAGGCCAGCTGTCGGCGGCAGACCGTGTTCCAGAGCGGTTACGTAGTCTTCATCGTAGAACATCGCTTCGTCATCACCAGCATCTTTGGCGTTAACCTGATCCTGGAAACGCTGCGCCTGATCTTCTGCATCATTCAGCTCGCTGAAGCCGTTACCGATTTCACGTCCACCAATGAAGAATTCGAAGCGGTCAGTGATTTCCGGGTTTTCGTCGTTACGACGCGCCAGCGGAGACACTTCTGCCGGATACTCAGTAATGAAGGTCGGTTGAATCAGATGCGCTTCCGCAACTTCTTCAAAGATCTCCGTTACGATACGACCCAGGCCCCAGCTCTTCTCAACCTTGATACCGATAGATTCAGCAATAGCTTTAGCTGAGTCGAAGTTGTCCAGATCCGCCATATTGGTTTCCGGGCGGTATTTCTGAATCGCTTCGCGCATGGTCAGTTTTTCGAATGGTTTACCAAAGTCGAAAACTTCATCGCCGTAAGGCACTTCAGTCGTACCCAGAACGTCCTGTGCCAACGTACGGAACAGAGACTCGGTCAGTTCGATCAGATCTTTATAGTCCGCATAAGCCATGTAGAGTTCCATCATGGTGAACTCTGGGTTATGGCGAACGGAGATCCCTTCGTTACGGAAGTTACGGTTAATTTCGAACACACGCTCAAAGCCGCCAACCACCAGACGCTTGAGGTACAGTTCCGGCGCAATACGCAGGTACATGTCCAGATCAAGCGCATTATGATGGGTGATGAACGGACGCGCTGCGGCACCGCCTGGGATCACCTGCATCATCGGAGTTTCAACTTCCATAAAGCCGCGACCAACCATGAACTGACGAATGCCCGCCATGATCTGTGAACGCACTTTAAAAGTATTGCGGGATTCATCGTTGGAGATGAGATCCAGGTAACGCTGACGATAACGCGCTTCCTGATCCTGCAAGCCGTGGAATTTATCCGGCAGCGGACGCAGAGCTTTGGTCAGCAAACGCAGTTCGGTGCAATGAATAGACAGTTCACCAGTTTTAGTCTTGAACAACTTACCTTTAGCACCGAGGATGTCGCCCAGATCCCACTTTTTGAACTGCTCATTGTAGACGCCTTCCGGAAGATCGTCGCGTGCAACGTACAGCTGAATACGCCCACCAACGTCCTGCAGCGTAACAAAGGATGCTTTACCCATAATGCGGCGGGTCATCATACGACCAGCAACAGATACCTCGATGTTCAGCGCTTCCAGCTCTTCGTTTTCTTTCGCGTCGAAGTCAGCGTGCAGTTGGTCTGAGGTATGATCGCGACGGAAATCGTTCGGGAACGGGATCCCCTGCTCGCGCAGGTTGGCCAGCTTCTCACGGCGCGTTTTCAGTTCATTGTTAAGGTCGGCTACCGCGTCAGCGCCCTGTGCGTGTTGTTCAGACATTTTGGTTCCTCATAACCCTGCTTTCAAACTTGCTTCGATAAATTGATCCAGGCTGCCATCCAGCACCGCCTGCGTGTTACGGGTTTCAACCCCGGTACGCAGGTCTTTGATGCGGGAGTCATCAAGGACATAAGAACGAATCTGGCTACCCCAGCCGATATCGGACTTGGTGTCTTCCATCGCCTGTTTCTCGGCATTCTTCTTCTGCATTTCCAGTTCATAAAGCTTTGCTTTCATTTGCTTCATGGCCTGGTCTTTGTTCTTGTGCTGGGAACGGTCGTTCTGGCACTGCGTCACTATCCCGGTAGGGATATGGGTGATTCGCACCGCAGATTCCGTACGGTTAACGTGCTGGCCGCCCGCACCGGAGGCACGATACACGTCAATACGCAGATCCGCCGGATTGATGTCGATATCGATATCATCGTCGACTTCCGGATATACAAATGCAGAGCTAAACGACGTATGGCGGCGACCGCCGGAATCGAACGGACTTTTACGTACCAGACGATGCACACCGGTTTCAGTACGCAGCCAGCCGTAAGCGTAATCGCCAGCAATTCTGATGGTCACGGATTTAATACCCGCCACTTCACCTTCAGATTCTTCAATAATTTCTGTTTTAAAGCCGCGTGCTTCAGCCCAACGCAGATACATACGCATCAGCATGCTTGCCCAGTCCTGGGCTTCAGTACCACCAGAGCCAGCCTGAATATCGAGATAGCAGTCGGCACTGTCGTATTCGCCGGAGAACATGCGGCGGAATTCCAGCTGCGCCAGTTTATCTTCCAGCGTATCGAGTTCAGCAACGGCTTCGTTAAAGGTTTCTTCGTCGTCGGCTTCTACAGCCAGCTCCAGCAGGCCGGAAACATCTTCCAGGCCCTGGCTCATCTGGTCGAGCGTGTCGACAATGGCCTCAAGGGAGGAACGTTCTTTGCCCAGCGCCTGAGCGCGATCTGGTTCATTCCAGACATCTGGCTGTTCCAGCTCGGCGTTTACTTCTTCCAGACGCTCTTTCTTGGCATCATAGTCAAAGATACCCCCTAAGAACGTCAGAGCGCTCCGTGAGGTCCTGAATGCGGTTATTTACCGGATTAATTTCAAACATGGTCTGATTTCTTTTATTGGACTAGTCAAAATGCGGTGATAAGAGCGGGATTGTACCCAATCCACGCTCTTTTTTATAGAGAAGATGACGCTAAATTGGCCAGATATTATCGATGATGATTTGCAGGCTTCGGTTACCGCGAAACTCGTTGATATCCAGCTTATAGGCAAGCGTAACTTCACGAACGCCGTTGTCCGGCCAGCAACTGGTATCAACATTAAACGCAATACCGTCGAGCAGTGGCCCTCCGTCAACGGGTTCCACCATCACCTTCAAATGACGCTCGCCGACCAGGCGTTGCTGAAGCAAGCGAAAACGCCCGTCAAACAGCGGCTCCGGGAACATTTGTCCCCACGGTCCGGCATCACGCAACATTTGCGCGACCTCCATGGTCATTTCCGCTGCACTCAACGGGCCATCCGACACGACTTCCCCCTGCAGTAAAGCTGGGTCGAGCCATTCAGTCACCAGCTCACCAAAGCGCTGCTGGAAACGTTCAAACTGTGCTTCCTCCAGCGATAAACCAGCCGCCATAGCGTGGCCGCCAAACTTAAGGATCATGCCCGGATAGAGAGTATCCAGCCGCTCCAGCGCATCACGCATGTGCAGTCCCTGAATTGACCGACCAGAACCTTTAAGCGTGCCGTCACCGGCAGGAGCAAAGGCGATTACCGGACGATGAAAACGCTCTTTTATGCGCGATGCCAGAATCCCTACCACCCCCTGATGCCACTCAGGATGATACATTGCCAATCCACCGGGCAACGCCTCACGACTACGCTCAAGCTTCTCGCACAACGTCAGCGCTTCCGTCTGCATACCCTGCTCAATTTCTTTGCGCGTCTGGTTGAGTGCATCCAGTTCATTGGCAAGCACTCGCGCCTCGCCAATGTTATCGCACAGCAATAGTGCAACACCGACGGACATATCATCCAACCGACCAGCCGCATTCAGGCGTGGACCCAGCGCAAAACCTAAATCGCTGGCGGCCAGCTTTTGCGGATCGCGGTTCGAAATCTCAAGCAGCGCCTTAATACCAGGACGACATTTTCCTGCGCGAATACGGCTTAACCCTTGCCACGTCAGGATGCGGTTATTCGCGTCCAACGGCACAACGTCGGCAACCGTGCCTAATGCCACCAGATCAAGCAAATCCGCCAGGTTTGGTGGTGCGATACCGCGTTCATCAAACCAACCTTTATCACGCAGGAAGGTGCGCAGTGCCAGCATCAGGTAAAAGGCAACACCAACACCCGCCAGCGATTTCGACGGGAATTCACAGTCGTGCAGGTTAGGGTTGATGATGGCTTCTGCATCCGGCAGGGTATCTCCAGGCAGGTGGTGATCGGTCACCACCACCGGTATCTTCAACGTTCTGGCATGTTCAACACCAGCGTGGGAGGAGATGCCATTGTCGACAGTCACAATCAGTTGTGCGCCCCGGGCATGAGCCTGATCCACCACTTCCGGGCTTAAACCATAACCGTCTTCAAAGCGGTTGGGCACCAGGTAGTCAATGTTGCTACAGCCCAACGCACGCATAGCCAGGATGCTCAGCGCCGTACTGGTCGCGCCATCAGCGTCGAAATCCCCCACTACAATAATGCGAGTTCCCTCGCGAAATGCGTTATAGAGGATCTCAACCGCTTTTTCGACGCCGTTCAAATGCTGCCACGGCAACATCCCTTTCACGCTACGCTCAAGCTCCTGGGCACTGCGTACACCACGACTGGCGTACAAACGACGTAGCAAAGGCGGTAATTCTGCAGGCAGTTCGGCTGTCTCGTCGGCTTCACGTCGACGAAGTTGTATCTGTTGTTTCACGCGAATTATTTACCGCTGGTCTGTTTTTGGTGCGCATCCAGGAACGCTTTCATCTCTTTTGGTCCCTGGTAGCCTGGAACAACATAGCCGTTGCTCAGGACAATCGCCGGAGTTCCACTCACGCCAAACTGCACGCCCAGCGCGTAATGGTTAGCAATATCCACATCGCAGGTCGCCGGTTTCACACTCTTGCCTGCCATAGCATCATCAAAGGCTTTGTTTTTGTCTTGCGCGCACCAGATAGACTTCATGTCCTGCTCGGCCTGGCTCTCCAGTCCCTGACGCGGGAAGGCCAGATAGCGCACGGTGATCCCCAGCGCATTGTAGTCTTTCATCTCTTCATGCAGCTTGTGGCAGTAGCCGCAGGTGATGTCGGTGAAAATGGTGATAACGTGTTTTTCCTGCGGCGCTTTATAGACGATCATCTCTTTTTCCAGCGCGTTCAGATGTTTCATCAGCAGCTGATTGGTGACGTTCACCGGACTTGCGCCACTTACGTCGTACATCGGTCCCTGAATAATATGCTTACCGTCTTCAGTGACGTACAGCACACCACTGTTGGTCAGTACGGTTTTCATTCCCGCAACTGGGGCGGGCTGAATTTCGGTGCTTTGTACGCCCAGCTTAGTTAATGACTGGCGAATCGCCGCATCGTCTGCATGCACCATGCCTGAAAACGCCGTAGCCAGCAGGGTGAGCATCATAAAACGTTTTTTCATAACCTATCCTTTCCTGTCAGCACTCACGCTCGCGGGTGATGCTGTTGATGTAATTGACGCAAGCGCTCCGTTGCGACATGAGTATAAATCTGTGTGGTTGAGAGATCGCTATGCCCAAGCAGCATCTGCACCACGCGCAAGTCAGCGCCATGGTTGAGCAAATGCGTAGCAAAAGCATGCCGCAACACATGTGGTGACAGCTTTTCGCTGTCTATCCCCGCTAACACAGCATAGTGTTTAATACGATGCCAAAAGGTCTGACGGGTCATTTGTTGTGCACGCTGGCTGGGAAATAACACGTCAATCGAGACGCCATTCAGCAACCACGGACGACCATGTTCCAGATAAGTTTCCAGCCAGTACACAGCCTCTTCACCCAGTGGTACGAGCCGCTCTTTGTTACCTTTACCGATCACGCGCACCACGCCCTGACGTAAGCTAACATCACTCATTGTCAGCCCCACCAGTTCTGAAACGCGCAAACCCGTCGCATACAATACTTCCAGCATGGCTTTATCACGTAGCTCCAGCGGCTGTTCAATCAGCGGAGCCTGCAACAACCGTTCTACCTGTGCTTCACTGAGATCTTTCGGCAGACGCTGCGGCAGTTTAGGTGAGGCGAGCGAGGCGCTGGGATCATCGTCGCGAAATTTTTCGCGGTACAAATGCTGAAAAAAACGCCGCATTGCACTCAATAATCGCGCGGAACTGGTGGCTTTATACCCGCCATCCATCCGCTCGGCCAGCAGTGCCTGCAGGTCATCACTTTGCGCTGTCGCCAACGATACACCACGATGGTGTAGCCATTCGACAAGCATGGTCAGATCGCGACGATACGCACTTAACGTATTCTCCGCCAGATTTCGTTCCAGCCACAGGGCATCAAGAAATTGCTCGATGCGCGCCAGATCTTGTTCCACTCGCGCCCCTTATATCATTCTCACTTTTGATGCATTATGCCTCATTGTGCCGCGATTGCGGCGATTCTGATACACTACCCGCAACGCTACAGCAGAATTGAGATGTTTACGTAATGAACATGGGTCTTTTTTACGGTTCCAGCACGTGCTACACCGAAATGGCAGCAGAAAAAATCCGCGATATCCTTGGTCCCGAGCTGGTGACATTACACAACCTCAAGGATGATTCCCCGACCTTAATGGAGCAGTACGACGTGCTCATTTTGGGTATCCCAACCTGGGATTTCGGTGAAATTCAGGAGGACTGGGAAGCGGTCTGGGATCAGTTGGATAACCTCAACCTGGAAGGCAAAATTGTCGCGCTTTACGGCATGGGAGATCAACTGGGGTACGGCGAATGGTTCCTGGATGCGCTGGGTATGCTGCATGATAAACTCGTCACCAAAGGCGTAAAGTTTGTCGGCTACTGGCCAACAGAGGGCTATGAATTCACCAGCGATAAACCCGTCATTGCCGATGGGCAGTTGTTTGTTGGTTTAGCGTTGGATGAAACCAACCAGTACGATCTCAGCGATGAACGTATCCAGGCCTGGTGTGAACAAATTCTCGGAGAAATGGCCGAGCACTGGTCCTGAGTTGCTTCTGACTGACGGTTAAGGTCTGTAGCCTTACCGTCAGTGTTATTTCTGCGGCGCCTGTTGCAACATTAACCGCCGTAAATCCCGCCACTCAGCGTCATCCATACTGTCCGCCGCCAGCCACAGATGCTGACGTTTTCCGGCCTCTGAACGCAATCGCAACATCATGCCTGTTTTAATCATCCAGGGTGCGCTGACGATAGTCCACTCTTGCCCTTGCCAGCGTAGACGACCATCCATCAAGAGTCTGATCTCTCCCTGACAGGCGTTAATACGACGCTGGCTGCGCACGCTGTCGAACACTACAAGAGAGAGCAACACCAGCCATAATGGGGTGTAGCTCAATGGCCAGGGCATCAATAAAATAAGCACCGCGACCAGCCCGTGAATAAGTAACGAAAGCCACTGTGCGCGCCATGAAACGCGTAAATCAGATTGCCACTGGACCACGTTCCCGATTCCGTGTCTGGATGAGCCGTACCATCTGCTCCAGCTGTGGATCAGCCGGTTTCCCATGATTCATCAACCAATTAAATAAATCCGGGTCATCACATTCCAGCAGACGGATAAAGATCCGTTTTTCGTCGTCACTCAAGTTGTCATACTCGTGTTCGAAAAACGGCATAATTGAAATGTCCAACTCACGCATGCCGCGACGGCATGCCCAATGAATACGTGCTTTGTTGTTAATATCCATGTTCTTCTCTCTGTCTCACGAAAACGAAGTACTCGGCTATTGTAACGTGTTTTTCACGCTCTTTTGCGGGAATATCAGTAATCGGAAGCACGAACGCAAAATAAAACCACATTAAGTTAAAGGGTTCACCATTTTTGGATGTCTCTTCGCAAAGCTTAATATATGGCACAAATAGGGTGTTTAAACCGCTTGCAATGGGCTATAGCTCTTTTACCATTAGTCATTATTACTGCGTTAAGCAAATCAGGACATTATTATGGCTTTTACATCTTTTCCTCCTCGCCAGCCTTGTGCGTCAACTCGTTTGCCTCTGACGCTGATGACGCTTGATGACTGGGCTCTCGCCACCATTACGGGTGCCGACAGTGAGAAGTATATTCAGGGTCAAGTCACTGCGGATGTCAGCCAGTTGACCGAGCACCAGCATGTGCTGGCAGCTCATTGTGATGCCAAAGGCAAAATGTGGAGCAACCTACGTTTGTTCCGTCACGGTGACGGATTTGCGTGGCTTGAACGCCGCAGTCTGCGCGACACTCAGCTTACTGAGCTGAAAAAATACGCCGTTTTCTCCAAAGTGGTGATTGCCCCTGACGACGAGCGCGTTCTACTGGGCGTCGCTGGGTTCCAGGCACGTGCAGCGCTGACTGGCCTCTTTAATGAACTACCGGGCAGCGATAAACAGGTAATTACCGAAGGCACATCCACGGTATTATGGTTCGAACATCCAGCCGAACGTTTCCTGCTGATCGTCGATGTCGCAACGGCAGAAATGCTCGTCGAGAAACTTCGCGGCGAAGCAGAGTTAAATAACAGTCAACAGTGGCTGGCGCTGGATATCGAAGCAGGAATTGCGGTGATTGATTCCGTCAACAGCGGGCAGTTTATTCCGCAGGCTACTAATCTACAGGCTCTGGGTGGGATCAGCTTTAAAAAAGGCTGTTATACCGGCCAGGAGATGGTCGCCCGTGCTAAATTCCGCGGCGCCAACAAACGTGCGCTTTGGTCGCTGGCAGGCGCCGCCAGTCGGGTGCCGGAAGCCGGTGAAGACCTGGAACTAAAAATGGGTGAAAACTGGCGCCGTACGGGTACCGTTCTCGCTGCGGTGCAACTGGCAGATGGTCAGTTGTTGGTACAGGTTGTGATGAATAACGACATGGAAGCCGACAGCGTGTTCCGCGTTCGTGACGACGCCAAAACATTGCATATTGTACCGCTGCCGTATTCGCTGGAAGAATAAAAGAATAATGCCTGCTGGCACGCAGACTTATGGCCTACTATCCCGTAGGCCAGATGTGGCGTTAGCGGCCATCCGGCATTAAGCCTGCCCCACGTACAAGTAAATTGCCAGGAAGTGGCAAACGCTGCCCCCCAGCACAAACCCGTGCCAGATAGCATGGTTGTATGGGATACGTTTGCAGACGTAGAAAATGACGCCCAACGAATAAATCACACCGCCTACCGCCAACAACGTCACGCCGCCTACCGCCAGTTTTATCGCCAGTTGATATACCACAATCAGTGATAGCCAGCCCATTGTCAGGTAGGTCACCAGCGACAGGATCTTAAACCGGTGGGCGATGGTCAGTTTGAACAAAATACCGAGCAGAGCAAGGCTCCAGATAACAACCATCAGCCCTCGCGCCAGCGGTGAATCCAGGCCCACCAGCAGAAATGGCGTATAGGTCCCGGCGATCAGCAGATAAATAGCGCAGTGGTCGAATTTTTTCAGCCAGACCTTCGCTCTCTGATGCGGAACCGCGTGATACAAGGTTGAGGCGAGGAACAGCAGGATCATACTGCCGCCATACAGGCTATAGCTGGTAATGGCCATAGCGCTGGCATTGGTATCCACCGCCTGAACCAGCAACAGCACCAGTCCAACGATCCCAAACACCAGCCCGATACCGTGACTGATGCTGTTGGCTATTTCCTCAGCCAGCGAATATCCCTGCGCGATTAATGGTTTCTGAACCATAAGTTACTCCGGAGAAACGAACACTTTCGTGATTGCGTCTCTAGCGTAACTGAGAATGGTTCCAGTGAACACCTGTTAGCTAAAATATTTACCAGATAATAAATAATTAATATAAATCATATAATTAGTTTTTATTTTTCAGCTAACAGCCGTACCAAAGCAATCAAAGACATTTAAAATCAATCACATAAAATTGCGTTTGATGCGGATAGATCTCTGCAATCACGCGCTTAAGCTCATCAAGCGTCATATTTTCCTGCCGGGCATGTTTTTCCGTCAGCGTATCAAGTGTGATAGTCGATGTACCGACAACTTCGATAGTGCAGAAATAGCCGTCATCTTCGAAGCGCCCAACTCGCAGGATGTCGCCCGTTTTGAAATGTGATTCGGACTCATCGCGTATAGTGATTGTTTTGCGTCCGGCCAGAATGTCATCCTGGAAACGCTGAAAAAAAGTGATGTCATTTGGCTGCATGTTATTATCCCTGTAAATGAAGTCTGATGAGTGAGTTTTGCCATTGTGAGTATGTTCTCCCACGCCGCCATCGCTAGTCTCAACAATCTTGAGATACTGGTCTACAACTATGTCATCAAGAACCGTGACAAAGTCATGTACATGACCATCCGCGAACTGGCCGACGCTGCTGGAGTCTCCACCACCACCGTACTGCGCTTTTGTCGCAAACTGAAGTGTGAAGGTTACTCGGAGTTCCGCGTACGCTTTAAATTATATTTAGAACAGAATGAACCACAACAGAGTAATTTTGGTGCCAGCGAAATTATCAGCTTCTTTAAAGGCGTGAATAACGACGAGTTTGATAATCTACTCAATCAAGCTGTCGATATTATATTATCTTCCGAACGTATTATATTTGTTGGCGCAGGTACCTCAGGAGCCTTAGCAAAATATGGCGCTCGTTTTTTCTCTAATGTAGGAAAATTCAGCAACCATATTGATGATCCTTATTTCCCGGTTACCAATGATATGGCCCGAAACGCACTGGCAATCGTCCTTTCCGTTTCCGGTGAAACAGAAGAGATCCTGCGTTTCGCCAGCCAGTTCAGCCTGCACAACTGTAAAGTGCTCTCTGTCACCAGCCATGAACACTCACGACTGGCGAAGCTGGCTGACTTTAATCTTTCCTGGCACGTCCCGCAGACCCGAATTGCGGGCGTATATGATATTACTACACAAATCCCCGTCATTTATATTCTGGAATCACTCGGACGAAAACTGGCGAAAAAATTAGTGTAAAAAAACAATCTGTTTTTTTGATGTAACAAATCACATTGGCGCTATTTTGTTATATCGTGACATTTATCTTTCCTTTGTTAGACTCAAAATCAGATTGTATTAATTTGAGACTGAGCGCAGATGAAAAAACTTACCTTACCGAAAGATTTTTTATGGGGCGGCGCGGTTGCGGCGCATCAGGTTGAAGGCGGCTGGAACAAAGGCGGCAAAGGGCCCAGCATTTGTGACGTACTCACCGGCGGTGCCCACGGCGTTCCGCGCGAAATCACCCAGGACGTTGTACCAGGCAAATACTATCCGAATCATGATGCGGTCGATTTTTACGGTCACTACAAAGAAGACATTAAGCTGTTTGCCGAAATGGGCTTCAAATGCTTTCGTACATCCATAGCCTGGACCCGTATATTCCCGAAAGGCGACGAAACCCAACCGAACGAAGAAGGACTGAAGTTCTACGACGACATGTTCGATGAACTGCTTAAGTACAAGATCGAGCCAGTCATTACCCTCTCCCACTTCGAAATGCCGCTACATCTGGTACAGCAATACGGTAGCTGGACCAACCGCAAAGTTGTCGATTTCTTTGTTCGGTTTGCTGAAGTCGTCTTTGAACGCTATAAGCATAAGGTCAAATACTGGATGACCTTCAATGAGATAAACAACCAGCGTAACTGGCGCGCTCCATTGTTCGGCTATTGCTGTTCAGGCGTGGTGTACACCGAGCATGAAAATCCGGAAGAAACCATGTACCAGGTACTGCATCACCAGTTTATTGCCAGTGCACTGGCGGTGAAAGCAGCGCGTCGCATCAATCCACAAATGAAAGTCGGTTGTATGCTGGCGATGGTCCCTCTGTATCCTTTCTCCTGTAAGCCGGAAGATGTGATGTTCGCGCAGGAATCAATGCGTGAACGCTATGTCTTTACCGATGTTCAACTTCGCGGCTATTACCCGTCTTATGTGCTTAACGAATGGGAACGTCGTGAATTCACCATCAGAATGGAAGATGGAGATGAGCAGATCCTGCGTGAAGGCACCTGCGATTATCTTGGCTTCAGCTACTACATGACCAACGCCGTGAAAGCGGAAGGCGGCAGCGGAGATGCGATTTCCGGTTTCGAAGGCAGCGTGCCTAACCCACACGTCAAAGCCTCCGACTGGGGCTGGCAGATTGATCCAGTAGGTCTGCGCTATGCTTTATGCGAATTATATGAGCGCTATCAAAAACCCCTGTTTATCGTAGAAAATGGCTTTGGCGCATACGACAAAGTAGAAGAAGACGGCAGCATTAACGACGATTACCGTATCGACTACCTACGAGCCCACGTTGAAGAGATGATGAAAGCCGTTACGTATGATGGCGTGGATCTGATGGGATACACGCCGTGGGGCTGCATCGACTGCGTCTCTTTCACGACCGGCCAATACAGCAAACGCTATGGCTTTATCTACGTGAACAAGCACGATGACGGTACCGGCGACATGTCGCGTTCGCGCAAGAAGAGTTTTAACTGGTACAAAGAAGTAATTGCCAACAACGGTGAGAAGCTTTAACCACACAGGATAAAACGTACTTACCTGCGTGATGCCAGGTAAGTACGTAAACAAAGAGATCACCAGGTTTTACCGATTTTAAATTCCCAACGTACATTTTCCATTTTGGTCGCCGATTTGGCTTCTTGCATTACAGGGAAGAATGAACCAAAACCAAGCCATACATTTATTGAATCAATAGCAACATTAAAAGAGGGGCCGATAGCCCACTCGGTGGTACCTGAATGATTATTTATCACATAGCCCGTTGAGAGTTCCCGGGTACCTGAATCATTATGGCTATATGTACTCTCCACTCCAATATCCCACGGCATTTCGCTACACATATAGCGGAGTTGGGTATTCCATTGAAACTCATTTCCACGTTTAACCTCCTGATTTCCCCGTTCAAACGGACCCTGGAATATAAAATCCATATCACCTTTAATATTCGGGGTAAAAAACGTCGTTAAAGAAACTGATGCCCGAGCACCCCACGCCCCATTACCGGGTAAATGGTTATCTCCATCCTGTCCTGTCGGTAGCAACACCGCGCCACCAACTGTTAGCCAAAATGGCGCCCCCGCCCGCTGGCTCAATAATGCATAACTCAGACCAACTGACTGATCGCCTAACCCTTCTATGTGTTCGGGAGACATATTGTCGCGTCGATTGTTAATATAAGACCCAACAGTCACACCTTCGAGCCTGTCAGTAAAACCGTAACGAATTTTAAGTAGCCATATTTGTGAGTAGATATCAGGGCTTCCACTGCCTTTTATTTGATCATCCTTATCACGGAATGAACTGTTTATTGCTGTCAGTAACATTCCCTGCGGGAGTAACGCTCCTCCTGAAATTGCTGTATTAACAGGAGCACCTAACAACTTACTGGGGGGTGATGGCTTATCCATTATTTCCGCCCCCAGTGAATTCATAGATACAAAACATATTATTAATGATAATAAATTTAATCTCTTCATCATTCCTTCCTGAAATGAAAAATAAAAACACCGAAATAACTTCACAATAAATACATTTGAATCACTTATGGAATTTAATACGCTATAAATCAAAGAGGATTTAAAACCAAGCGAATTTAATGTACTGGAAATTATGCGGAAAAATTGAGATACAAATTCCGATTTAAGAGTTTATATGTTTCGCTGAAAGAGAATTTATTTACTTCCGTATCTCTGTCGCCAGATTCGGTATTTTCTCAGAGGGCTAATACTGGATGGCGTCCTTGTAAATGCAAATTATCAGGAAAACCAATTCATGGCACTGCTGGTTCAACACCTGTGGAGAACGGCAGTCCGTTGCATAAATCTACGGAACGGGTTGCGAACCTGTGTTCCGATTAGCGCAACGCCGTCCGGCAATGAACACATTACTTCCCTCCTGCCAGCTCCAGAAAACTCCCCGTAACATAAGATGCTTTCTCACTTAACAGCCAGGCGATCGCCTGAGCGACCTCTTCCGGTTGCCCGCCACGCTGCATCGGTAACATAGACTTCACACGATCAACTCTTCCTGGCTCACCGCCAGAGGCATGCATTTCGGTGTAGATAAGGCCAGGACGCACGCAATTCACACGTATCCCCTGTGCCGCCACCTCAAGTGCCAGACCGGTGGTGAGCGTATCTACCGCCCCTTTCGACGCAGCATAATCGACGTACTCAAAAGGGGCGCCAAGCCGCGATGCTGCCGAGGAGACATTAACAATTGCCCCACCCTGACCACCATGTTTTAAAGACATCCGCTTTACGGCCTCCCGACAACAGAGGAAATATCCAGTGACGTTAGTAGCCAGTACACGATTAATACGTTCGGCGGTTAAGTTTTCCACAGTACTCTGTTCAAACAAAATTCCGGCATTATTCACCAGTGCAGTTAGTGGTTCTCCTTCGCGGTCGATGGCTTCAAACATCGCCATAACCTGATTTTCATTACTGATATCTGCCCGCAGGGTAAACGCCTTACCACCCGATGCGATAATGCTATTCACGACTTCTGTTGCGGCAAGAATATTGTGGTGAAAGTTAACCGCGACCGTGTAGCCCTCTTCTGCAAGTTGCCGCGCAGTGGCGCGTCCAATACCGCGACTGCCGCCTGTCACTAATGCGATTGCCATTTCGTATTCTCCAGAAATAAAAAAGCCGGGTGGCGCATGCGCTTACCCGGCCTGTCGTTCATACCTCAGGTATTACTGATATTCGCTCATCGGCACGCAGGAGCAGAACAGATTACGGTCACCGTAAACGTCATCAAGACGCTTCACTGTCGGCCAGTATTTATTCGCAACACCTGTCGGGAACACCGCTATTTCGCGGCTATAACCGTGATTCCACTCAGCAACCAGTTCGTTCTGCGTGTGCGGAGAGTTAACCAGCGGGTTATCTTCCAGTGACCACTCGCCTGCTTTCACGCGATCGATCTCTGCGCGGATTGCAAGCATCGCATTAATAAAGCGATCCAGTTCCACTTTACCTTCAGACTCCGTTGGTTCCACCATCAGCGTACCCGCCACCGGGAAAGACATAGTCGGCGCATGGAAGCCGTAGTCGATCAGGCGCTTAGCAATATCCAGTTCACTGATGCCGGTTTCTTCTTTCAGTGGGCGAATGTCGAGAATACACTCGTGCGCCACACGGCCATCGCGGCCGGTATACAGTACCGGATAGGCATCTTTCAGACGGCTGGCAATGTAGTTGGCATTCAGAATCGCCACCTGGCTCGCCTGTTTCAGACCTTCTGCCCCCATCATGCGGATATACATCCAACTGATTGGCAGAATAGATGCGCTGCCGAACGGTGCAGCAGAAACTGCGCCCTGACGGGTGAGCATACCTTCAATCTGTACAACACTGTGCCCCGGTACAAACGGTGCGAGGTGCGATTTAACACCAATTGGTCCCATACCCGGACCACCACCGCCGTGCGGAATGCAGAAGGTTTTATGCAGGTTAAGGTGCGATACATCCGCGCCGATAAAGCCCGGCGAGGTGATACCGACCTGGGCGTTCATGTTCGCGCCATCCAGGTAAACCTGACCGCCATACTGATGCACAATCTCACACACTTCACGGATGGTTTCTTCATAGACGCCGTGAGTGGACGGATAGGTCACCATAATGCAGGAGAGGTTTTCGCCCGCCTGCTCAGCTTTGGCACGCAGATCAGCCAGATCGATGTTGCCGTTTTTATCACAAGCCACTACTACCACCTGCATACCCGCCATCTGCGCGGAAGCAGGGTTAGTACCGTGAGCAGAGGCCGGGATTAGACAGATATCACGATGCCCTTCGTTACGACTTTCGTGATAATGACGAATAGCCAGCAGGCCCGCATATTCGCCCTGTGCACCGGAGTTCGGCTGCATACAAACGGCATCATAACCGGTCAGTTTTACCAGCCAGTCGGACAGCTGACCAATCATTTGCTGGTAGCCTTCCGCCTGTTCCGGGGGGCAGAACGGATGCAGTTCAGCGAATTCTGGCCAGGTAATTGGGATCATCTCGGCGGCAGCGTTCAATTTCATGGTACAGGAACCCAGCGGGATCATCGCCTGGTTCAGCGCCAGATCTTTACGCTCCAGCGAATGCATATAGCGCATCATCTCGGTTTCGCTATGGTAGCGATTAAATACCGGATGGCTCAGGATCGCATCATCGCGCAGCATGCTGTCCTGAATAGAACGGCTGTCGAGGGCCACGTCTTTATCCAGAGCATCAATGTTCAGACCGTGGCTGTCGCCCAGCAGGACACTGAACAACTGCACGACATTTTCACGGGTGGTGGTTTCGTCGAGCGTAATACCTACCGCGTTATGAATATCACTGCGCAGGTTGATTTCTGCCGCTTCAGCGCGCGCCAGTACGGCAGCTTTGTCGCTTACTTCTACGCACAGGGTGTCGAAGTAGTGTGCGTGACGCAACTTCAGCCCTTTCTGTTGCAGACCTGCCGCCAGAATATCGGTCAGGCGATGGATACGATTCGCAATGCGTTTCAGTCCAACCGGGCCATGATAAACGGCATACAGGCTGGCGATATTTGCCAGCAGAACCTGCGAGGTACAAATGTTAGAGTTCGCTTTCTCACGGCGGATATGTTGTTCGCGAGTCTGCATCGCCATACGCAGAGCAGTGTTACCCGCTGCATCTTTCGATACGCCGATAATGCGGCCTGGCATGGAGCGTTTGTATTCGTCTTTTGCCGCAAAGAATGCCGCATGCGGGCCGCCATAGCCCATCGGTACGCCAAAGCGCTGTGCAGAGCCAAACACAATGTCGGCGCCCTGTTTGCCCGGAGCAGTCAGCAGCACTAACGCCATAAAATCAGCCGCAACGCTGACCACGACTTTACGGGATTTCAGTTCAGCAATCAGTTTGCTGTAGTCGTGAACTTCACCGGTGGTACCAACCTGTTGTAACAGAACGCCAAACACATCCTGATGATCCAGCGCTTTTGCCGCATCATCAACAATGACATCAAAGCCAAAGGTTTCCGCACGGGTGCGTACCACATCCAGCGTTTGCGGATGAACATCAGAAGCGACAAAGAAACGGTTGGCATTTTTTAGTTTGCTGACGCGTTTTGCCATCGCCATAGCTTCCGCTGCGGCAGTGGCTTCATCCAGCAGAGAAGCGGAAGCCATATCCAGACCGGTCAGATCCAGCGTGACCTGCTGGAAGTTCAGCAGCGCTTCCAGACGACCCTGGGAAACTTCTGGTTGGTACGGCGTATAGGCGGTGTACCAGCCTGGGTTTTCCAGCATGTTGCGCAGAATAACTGGCGGCAATTGCACGGCGGTATAGCCCATGCCAATGTATGACGTGAAGCGCTTGTTACGTCCGGCAATGGCTTTTAATTCAGCCAGCGCAGCGTATTCGGTCGCCGCCTCGCCCACCTGCGGCGGGGTTGCAAGCTGAATGTCTTTCGGCACAATCTGGCCGATCAGCGCGTTTAACGACTCGGCGCCAACCGCATTCAGCATCTCTTGCTGCTGCGCGGCGTCCGGTCCGATGTGGCGTTCAATGAAAGCGCCGCTGTTTTCAAGCTGGCTTAACGTCTGTGTCATGGGCGATGGTTCCTGAAACGTGCAGTGAATCGTAGGTGTATCTACTTACCTGAATACACGAAATAATTCACATTGCAGGACACAACGGCTTCCTGCAACGTGAAGAATGAAGCGTATTTACTCGTCTTCTAACAGTGCTTCATATGCAGTCGCATCCAGCAGCGACTCAATTTCGCTTTCATCGCTGGCCTTGATCTTAAAGATCCAGCCACCGGTATATGGCTCGCTGTTCACCAGTTCCGGGGAATCACTGAGCGCGTCGTTAACCGCAACAATTTCACCGCCCACCGGCGCATAAATGTCGGAAGCCGCTTTTACGGATTCTGCAACAGCGCAGTCATCGCCTGCGCTGACAGTCGCGCCAATTTCTGGCAGATCAACAAAAACCATATCGCCCAACAGCTCCTGAGCGTGTTCGGTGATACCAACGGTGTAAGAGCCATCAGCTTCTTTGCGCAGCCATTCGTGTTCTTTACTGTATTTCAGTTCTGCTGGTACGTTGCTCATCAATCAATCTCCAAAAAGGATGAATCACGCGACGGCTTTGCCGTTACGCACAAAAATAGGTTTAGTCACTTTTACCGGCATTTCACGGTTGCGGATCTGCACTATCGCTGTCTCGCCGATACCTGCTGGAACGCGCGCCAGCGCGATGCTGTAGCCCAGCGTTGGAGAGAATGTACCGCTGGTGATAACTCCTTCCTGCAGGTTGCCCTGAGCATCAGTGAAACGCACTGGCAGTTCATTACGCAGTACACCTTTCTCCGTCATCACCAGGCCAACCAACTGTTCATGGCCTTTTTCACGTTGCATTTCCAGCGCTTCGCGGCCAATAAAGTCACGGTCAGCAGGCTCCCACGCAATAGTCCAGCCCATGTTGGCCGCCAGCGGAGAAACACTCTCATCCATTTCCTGGCTGTACAGGTTCATACCTGCTTCCAGGCGCAGCGTATCACGTGCCCCCAGCCCGCAAGGCTTAACACCGGCTTCCACCAGCGCGCGCCAGAAATCCGCCGCTTTTTCATTCGGCATGGCAATTTCATATCCCGCTTCGCCGGTATAACCAGTGGTCGCGATAAACAAGTCACCAGTCTGCACACCGAAGAAAGGCTTCATGCCCTCTACCGCATGACGTTGTTCTTCATTAAACAGCGTGGTTGCTTTTGCCTGCGCATTTGGCCCTTGCACCGCAATCAACGACAGGTCGTCACGAACGGTAATGTCGATGGCATAAGGTTCAGCGTGTTGGGTAATCCAGGAGAGGTCTTTTTCGCGGGTGGCGGAGTTTACAACGAGGCGGAAGAAGTCTTCAGTGAAGTAGTAGACGATCAGGTCATCTATCACGCCACCCGAAGCGTTAAGCATACCGGAATAAAGGGCTTTGCCGGTTTTCGTCAATTTCGCGACGTCGTTTGCCAGTAGATAGCGCAAGAACTCCCGGGTGCGGCTTCCGCGCAGATCGACGATGGTCATATGCGAAACATCAAACATACCAGCATCGGTGCGGACAGCATGGTGCTCATCGAGCTGAGAACCATAATGCAGGGGCATCATCCAGCCATGGAAATCAACCATGCGCGCGCCACATAGCGTGTGTTGTTCGTACAAAGGAGTCTGTTGAGCCATCTTTTCCTCGTTGAATAAGCGGGGCTACCAACTCTTTCGTGGTGAAATCTTCGCCACGAAACCCAGCACCGCAGCCGCTCCGGGGGCTGCGACGCAAACGTTCTCTTTGCCTTGAACTTACCACTGAAATAGACGCTAAACCATAAGTCAAAATTAACCATCACATTAGCTTATGACTAAAAATGACAGGATATGCACCAGAATAAAAAACCACACAAAGGCCATTAAATCAGCGAAATTGATATGAAAAAGTTGAAATAATCAGCATCAATCCATATTAAATATGGAAAAAATGTTAAAAATGGCGTTATGAGAAAATAGTAATATTAAAAAAACTAATGCGAAAAAAGGTGTGGAATTAGATTATTTCAAATGAGATAAGTGTCCCGGCGCGCAGGCCGGGAGAGGAAAGTGTGACGGGTCTCAAACTCTTAAAATTGTCCTTTCGGACGTTAACGTAGCCACTCAGGAAGGTCGTTTAATCCCATTGCCTGACGGAGGAGTTGTGGTTTTACGCCAGGGAGGGTATCAGCCAGTTTCAGACCAATATCACGCAGCAGTTTCTTCGCCGGGTTTTCTCCGGCAAACAGTTCGCGGAAACCTTGCATACCAGCAAGCATCAGCGCCGCGCTGTGCTTACGGCTACGCTCATAACGACGCAGGTAGAGATGCTGGCCAATGTCTTTCCCCTGGCGTTGCAGGCGCTTAAGCTCATCAATCAGCTCTGCGGCATCCATAAAGCCAAGATTAACCCCCTGACCCGCCAGCGGATGGATGGTATGCGCCGCATCGCCAACCAGTGCCAGACGATGGGCGGCAAACTGGCGAGCATAGCGCCCCGTCAACGGGAACGTCTGACGTTCGCTTTCGAGTTGGCATAACCCCAGACGATTATCAAAGGCAATGTTCAGCGCCTGGTTAAACTCTTCAACGCTTGCCTGCTGCATACGCTCAGCTTCCTGCGGCGAGAGTGACCAGACAATAGAGCACAGATGCGGGTCACTGAGCGGTAAAAATGCCAGAATGCCCTCACCATGGAATGCCTGGCGAGCAACAGCACCATGTGCTTCCTGCGTACGAATAGTCGCGACCAGCGCATGATGCCGGTAATCCCAGAAGGTCAGCGGGATATCTGCTTTATTACGCAGCCAGGAGTGAGCGCCGTCTGCACCAATCACCAGGCGTGCGGTCAGCATCGATCCGTCCTTCAGGGTCAGAAAAGCATCGTTCTCACCCCATGCCACCTGCTGCAGTTCTGCCGGGGCCATAAGCGTAATATCCGCCGACTGCTGTGCCTTTTGCCACAATGCGTAATGGACCACCGCATTTTCTACAATGTGTCCCAAATGGCTGTACCCCATGCTTTGGTCATCAAATTCGATGCGCCCAAAACTGTCTCGATCCCACACTTCCATACCGTGATAACAACAGGCACGGCGGGCGACGATGTCTGACCATACGCCAAGACGGGTAAGCAGTTTTTCGCTGGCAGCATTAATTGCCGACACACGAAGCTGAGGAGGAGCATCCGTCGCCAGAGGGTGTGGAACATGTTGTTCTAACACTGCAACGCGTAACCCGCTGCCCTGCAAACCGCAGGCAACCGCCAGTCCTACCATGCCGCCACCAACAATTGCTACATCAACACTTTGCACTGTTTGCTCCTGAAAACGGGACGATCAAATACCGTAGGCCAGATAAGGCCTACTGGTCTACAGGCCATCATTAACGCGCAACCCACCCCAGGGTCCGCTCTACCAGCGCATCTCGCGCGGGGGTAAATAATTCCATCGCCATTAATCCGGCATTACGCCCAACGATCAACGGAGCCCAGCGATTGGCAAACAGATACACCAGGCTATTCGTCACGCCAATCGTCGCTTCACGGTCAGTCTGACGACGTCGCTGATAACGTGACAACACCGAATAATCGCCTACATCTTCGGCGGTGCTATGTGCCTGAGTCAGCGTTTCAGCAAGACTCATGACATCACGCATTCCAAGGTTAAAACCTTGTCCGGCAATCGGATGAAGCGTTTGTGCAGCATTGCCGACCAGAACAGTACGATGGGTCACTGCCTTCACTGCTGTGGTTAATGAAAGCGGATAGGCACTGCGTTTACCCGCTTGCGTAATATGACCCAGCCGCCAGCCAAATGCTGTTTGCAGTTCACGGCAAAACCGTTCGTCGGACCAGGCCAAGATCTCATCACGCCGCTCAAGCGGATGACACCACACCAGCGAGCATCGGCCATCTGACATCGGCAACATTGCCAGCGGGCCATGTTGCGTAAAGCGCTCAAACGCCCGTCCGTTATGCGGAACGGAGGTTGTGACGTTGGCAATCACGGCCAACTGTTCGTAAGGTTGCTGTTGCCACTCAACACCGCACGCGGTAGCCAGCGCAGAGCGAGTACCGTCAGCCGCTACCAGCACGCGACCGGTAATCACTTCGCCATTCTCCAGCGTGACCTCAACGCATTCCTGGGTGCGCGACACGCTGGCAACCCGATCAGGACAATGCAGCGTAACACCTCGCGCTTTGCGCAACAGTGCGAACAAACGCAGCCCAACATCATGCAGTTCCACCACCTGACCCAGTGCCGGTATACGGTATTCGTGCGCATCAAGCGTAACAAACCCGGCATGTCCACGATCGCTGACGTGTACTGTTTTGATCGCCGTTGCGCAATCGGCTATTGCCTGCCAGACGCCAATTCGCGCCAGCTGTTGACAGGTACCTGCCGCTAGCGCAATCGCCCTGGCGTCAAACCCCGGATGACAATCGCCCTCTGGATCGCTCGCTTCAATCAGATGAACCGGTAGCGTCCCATGGGTAAGCTGAGAAATGGCCAGCGCCAGCGTCGCGCCGACCATACCACCACCAACGATAATTACGCTCATTGCAGTCGCGCCGCAGCCATTAAGGCTTCAATCTCATCCGTCCTCTTAACCACACCGGAAGTAAGGTTTTCATTACCGTCTTCGGTAATGAGGATGTCATCTTCAATACGAATACCGATACCGCGATAAGCGGGCGGTACGTCGGCGTCAGGTGCGATGTACAGCCCTGGCTCTACGGTAAGCACCATCCCCGGTTCAAGAATACGTGAGCGATCCTGACCATAAACACCAACGTCGTGTACATCCAGCCCCAACCAATGGCTAAGACCATGCATAAAGAAAGGACGGTGTGCGTTATCGGCTATCAGTTGGTCAATTTCACCATGCAGAATACCGAGCTTCACCAGACCGGTAATCATGATACGTACCACTTCACCTGTGACCTCCTGGATGGAAGTACCGGGGCGATACAGACGCAAGCTGGTTTCCAGCGATTCCAGCACAATGTCATAGATTTCGCGCTGCGCAGGGGTGAATTTGCCGTTTACCGGGAAGGTACGCGTAATGTCGCCTGCGTAGCCTTTGTATTCACACCCGGCGTCAATCAACACCAGATCGCCATCGCGCATTTCACTTTCGTTTTCGGTGTAATGCAGGATACAGCCGTTTTCGCCACTGCCGACAATGGTGTTGTAGGACGGGTAACGCGCACCATGACGGGTGAATTCGTGGTGAATTTCCCCTTCAAGTTGGTATTCAAACATCCCTGGACGACATTTTTCCATCGCACGGGTGTGCGCAAGAGCAGTGATTTCTCCGGCGCGACGCATCACTGCGATCTCTTCTGGCGATTTAAACAGGCGCATCTCATGCACCATTGGGCGCCAGTCAATAATAGCCACCGGCGCTTTCAGATTTTGTCTGGAACCTTTACGCAATTTTTCCAGTGCAGTGAAGACTATCTCATCTGCATACGCATATTCGCCTTGTGCGTGGTAAACCACGTCCAGACCATTAAGCAGTTGGTGCAGTTGCTGGTTGATTTCACTGAAGGCTAACGCCCGGTCAACGCCCAGTTTCTCCGGCGCAGCATCCTGCCCCAGACGACGGCCAAACCAGATCTCTGCGGTAAGGTCACGTACCCGATTGAACAAAACGCTATGGCTATGAGTGTCATCACTTTTAATCAGCACCAGCACAGCTTCAGGTTCGTTAAAACCAGTGAAATACCAGAAATCGCTGCTCTGGCGATATGGATATTCACTGTCCGCACTGCGCGTCGCTTCAGGGGCGGCGAAAATCAGTGCGGCGCTGCCGGGTTGCATTTGTGCCAGTAAAGCCCGGCGGCGGCGGAGATACTCTTGCTGCGTCATAACACTCTCCTTGGCGTTTCGTTCTTAGTGCAAAGTCGGTTTACGTACTTCTGGTGCAGTCGGCTGCTGACGTGTAAATGTGTCATGACATAGCAGAGCCGCAACACGCACATACTCAATGATCTCTTCGAGCGACATTTCCAGCTCTTCCTGATCTTCGTCTTCGTCGTATCCCAACTGAGCGATATTACGCAGATCGTCGATAGCTTCGCCGGTTTCGCCGGTCACTTTATCGAGCTTAGGTTGGGTGACACCGAGACCAAGCAAAAAGTGGTTTACCCAACCTGCCAGCGCATCGGCACGTTCGAAGACGCTGACATCGTCTCCCTCAGGCAGATAAAGCTGAAAAAGAAAACCGTCGTCTTCCAGGGCATCACTGGTGGCTGAGTGCATTTTAACCAGAGCCTGGGCCAGCTCATGACCAAAGGCCAGGCCTTCATTCGTCAGGTCGTGCAACAGCGGCTGCCATGAGCTGTCGTTGTTACCGCCGCAAATCATCCCACTGATCAAACCGTGCATTTCGGCAGGGGTCAATCCAGCCCCTTGTTGGTTCAAAAACTGGCTAACTTCGTTGTAACCAGGCATTTCGTTCTGTATAGACATAAGCATTCGTCATCAAAGGGAGGATATTCATGATATGCTACCACTTTGGACCCTGGTGGACCAGAAAAGGGCTTGTATCTTGATACCAGGGTAGCTATAGTGTCGCCCCTTCGCAGACCCAAGGTCTGGAGACGAAGGCAGCGCAGTCAATCAGCAGGAAGGTGGCATGTCTGCACAACCCGTCGATATCCAAATATTTGGCCGTTCACTGCGAGTGAATTGCCCGCCTGAACAAAGGGATGCGTTGAATCAGGCTGCGGACGATCTGAATCAGCGATTGCAAGATCTGAAAGTTCGCACTAGAGTCACAAATACTGAGCAGTTGGTTTTCATCGCCGCGTTGAACATCAGCTATGAGTTAACTCAGGAAAAAGCGAAGACGCGTGACTACGCGGCGAGCATGGAACAGCGTATTCGGATGCTGCAACAAACCATTGAACAGGCGTTGCTTGATCAGGGTCGCATTACCGAAAAAACGCCCCAAAACTTTGAATAACACTTTTCGGTTTACTGTGGTAGAGTGACCGTGAAGACAAAATTTCTCTGAGATGTTTGCAAGCGGGCCAGTCCCCTGAGCCGATATTTCATACCACAAGAATGTGGCGCTCCATGGTTGGTGAGCATGCTCGGCCCGTCCGAGAAGCCTTAAAACTGTGACGACGCATTCACCTTGAACCAAGGGTTCAAGGGTTACAGCCTGCGGCGGCATCTCGGAGATTCCCTTCTACCTGGCTACAGCCATGACACTACTTCCTGAACTTCCATTATCCCGGCAAGAAATTCGTCAACTGATCCGTCAGCGTCGCCGTTCGCTTACTTCTGAACAACAAATCCAGTTCGGTCAGCAGGCTGCGACCAGAATGCTGAGCTATCCCCCTGTTGTACTGGCACACACCGTAGCGGTTTTTCTCTCCTTTGATGGTGAACTTGATACCCAACCGCTGATCGAACAGCTCTGGCGGGCTGGCAAGCGTGTCTACCTTCCGGTTCTGCATCCGTTCAGCCCTGGTAACTTACTGTTTCTGCACTATCATCCGCACAGCGACCTGGTGACAAACCGATTAAAAATCCAGGAACCTAAACTGGATGTACGCGACGTATTGCCGCTGTCGAAACTGGATGTACTTATCACACCGCTAGTCGCATTTGATGAAGACGGACAGCGTCTGGGAATGGGCGGAGGTTTTTACGACCGCACATTACAAAACTGGCAGCAATATAAGATCCAGCCCGTGGGCTATGCACATGATTGCCAGTTAGTCGAAAAACTACCGGTCGAAGAGTGGGATATCCCACTGCCTGCGGTGGTGACGCCGTCAAAAGTGTGGGAATGGTAAGGGTGACAAAAACCAAATTACCTGGATTGACTTTGCTGATTCTTTAACCTAGTTTAGTGAGTAAGGGTAAGGGAGGATTACTCCTCCCCTGTGACTGACTGTTAATAAGCTGCGAAACTTACGAGTAACAGTACAATCAGTATGATGACTGACTTCATCATAACCCTTCTCCTTTAAGCCCTCCCTTCGGTGAGGGCTTTTACCGTTTCAGCCCCATGCTGCCCCTCTATCGTAAATTGTCACTGTATTGACACAATGCGCTATACAGCCTTTACTCTCCTTCTGCGGCAAGCTTCGCAAACGCTCTTGTGAATGATGTAAGCGGTAGAAAAGTTAACAGTATTGAGAAAAGGGGTTGTCAGGGAAGAGACGATGGGAGAAGTGATGTCAAAGCTAAAATGCAGCGATTGCCCCTTTTTGACCAAGCAGCGGCAACGCTGTATTAACAACAAGCAGGCCGCAGCCTGCTTGTCAAAAGCATAATTAGTACAGCATGCGCGCGCGAATTGTTCCTGGAATGGCTTTCATCGCCAGCAGCGCTTTCTCCGCCACATCTTCATCCGCCTCGATATCAATAACCACATACCCCACCTGCGCGGAGGTTTGCAGATACTGCGCGGCAATGTTAACGCCCTGCTCAGCGAAGATTTGGTTCAGCGCGGTCAATACGCCCGGACGATTTTCGTGAATGTGCATCAGGCGACGACCACCATGCAGCGGCAGCGAAACTTCCGGGAAGTTGACAGCAGACAGCGTAGAGCCATTGTCGGAATACTTCGTAAGCTTACCTGCCACTTCCAGACCGATGTTTTCCTGCGCTTCCAGCGTTGACCCACCAATGTGCGGCGTCAGGATCACGTTATCAAAATCGCACAGCGGAGAGGTGAATGGATCGCTGTTGGTCGCCGGCTCTGTTGGGAATACGTCGATTGCTGCCCCTGCCAGATGTTTAGTTGCTAACGCATCGCATAGCGCTGGAATATCGACCACCGTTCCGCGAGCAGCGTTGATCAACAGCGCCCCCGGTTTCATCAGTGCAATCTCTTTTGCGCCCATCAAATTTTTCGTTGATGCATTTTCCGGTACGTGAAGACTCACCACATCGCTCATATTCAGCAGATCGGAAAGATGCTGTACCTGTGTAGCGTTACCAAGAGGTAGTTTATTTTCGATATCATAGAAATAGACATGCATCCCCAGCGACTCCGCCAGAATGCCCAACTGGGTACCAATGTGGCCGTAACCGATAATCCCCAGTTTTTTACCACGCGCCTCAAAAGAGCCGGTAGCCAGTTTATTCCAGACGCCGCGGTGCGCTTTAGCATTGGCCTCCGGAACGCCGCGAAGCAGCAGCAACAGCTCGCCAATAACCAGTTCGGCAACAGAACGCGTGTTAGAGAATGGTGCGTTAAACACAGGGATCCCGCGTTTTGCCGCTGCGCTCAGGTCAACCTGATTGGTACCGATACAGAAGCAGCCAATCGCAACCAGTTTCTCTGCGGCTTCAATAACATCTTCAGTCAGATGGGTACGGGATCGCAGGCCAATGAAGTGGGCATCACGGATGGACTCTTTCAGTTGTTCTGTGTCCAACGCGCCTTTATGAAACTCGATGTTGGTGTAACCTGCCGCACGAAGGCTTTCCAGTGCTTTTTGATGCACGCCTTCAACCAGCAGAAATTTAATCTTGTCTTTCTCCAGCGATACCTTTCCCATTTACCCGACCCTGTCTTTTTTGTTCAAACTGATGTGTTGTGTGTGGGATTTTCATCCTCCTCTTCAACATATCAAAAAATAATATTGCGGCAATATGAACGTTTGCGTCGTCGTTCTGAAGAAGTGTCATTCAGTGGGAAATGTCAGAGTAAAATACTGGTGATAACTTTTTCTTTGGAGGGATCGGCAGGACAAGATTGAAAACGTGACAGATGTCACCAAATTTGCCCTGCCAAAATTTTTTTAACGGTAGAAGACTCTCCCGTCAGATCATTTTACGATAGTTTTCACGCCATCAGCCGTGCCAATCAGCGCCACATCGGCGCCACGATTGGCAAACAAACCTACGGTCACAACGCCTGGAATCGCATTAATAGCGTTTTCCATAGCAACGGCGTCGAGGATCTCCAGGCCGTGCACGTCGAGGATCACGTTGCCATTGTCCGTCACCACGCCCTGGCGGTATTCAGGACGCCCACCCAGTTTCACTAACTGGCGAGCAACCGCGCTACGCGCCATCGGGATAACTTCTACCGGCAGCGGAAAGTTACCGAGAATATCGACTTCTTTAGACGCATCAGCGATGCAGATAAATTTCTTCGCCACTGAAGCAATAATTTTTTCACGGGTTAACGCCGCACCGCCACCTTTAATCATCTGCATGTGGCCGTTAATTTCATCAGCACCATCAACATATACGCCGAGGCTATCCACTTCGTTAAGATCGAACACGTGGATGCCGAGGCTTTTGAGTTTTTCAGTCGATGCGTCCGAACTGGACACCGCGCCTTCAATCTGGCCTTTCATTGTGCCCAGCGCATCAATAAAGTGTGCGGCTGTTGAACCTGTACCTACGCCCACAATGGTGCCGGGCTGTACATACTGAAGTGCCGCCCATCCTACTGCTTTTTTCAGTTCATCCTGCGTCATGATCGTTTCGCCTGTGGTGTGAAAATTCACGCGCATTATAGAACATTGCGCAGAAAAATGTCCCCACACCCGCTCGCAGGCGGCGGATTTCGTCTTTACCCAACCCAAAATTGTGTCATAGTGCAGAACACGCAAAAATTTCAGGAGTACGTCAGAGCAATGAAACGTCCGGACTACAGAACACTACAAGCACTGGATGCGGTTATTCGTGAACGAGGATTTGAGCGCGCTGCGCAAAAGCTGTGCATCACGCAATCCGCGGTTTCACAACGCATAAAACAGCTTGAGAATATGTTCGGACAACCGTTGCTGGTGCGCACCGTACCGCCTCGTCCTACTGAACAGGGACAAAAGCTGCTGGCGCTTCTGCGCCAGGTTGAGCTGCTGGAAGACGAGTGGCTCGGCGATGAACAAACCGGCTCTACCCCGCTGTTGCTCTCTCTGGCGGTGAACGCCGACAGCCTGGCGACATGGTTACTCCCGGCGCTGGCACCAGTGCTGGCAAACTCACCGATTCGCCTGAATTTACAGGTTGAAGATGAAACGCGCACCCAGGAACGCCTGCGTCGCGGTGAAGTGGTCGGTGCGGTGAGTATTCAACATCAGGCGCTGCCAAGCTGTCTGGTGGATAAGCTAGGCGCGCTTGACTACCTGTTTGTGGGATCAAAGCCTTTCGCCGAGCGTTATTTTCCTAATGGCGTCACCCGCTCAGCCCTGCTGAAGGCGCCGGCGGTGGCGTTTGACCACCTTGACGATATGCACCAGGCCTTCCTGCAACAAAACTTCGATCTTCCGCCTGGCAGCGTTCCATGCCATATCGTTAACTCGTCCGAAGCCTTCGTACAATTAGCGCGCCAGGGCACCACCTGCTGCATGATCCCGCACTTACAGATAGAAAAAGAACTGGAAAGCGGTGAGCTTATCGACTTAACGCCGGGCTTATTCCAGCGCAGGATGCTGTACTGGCATCGCTTTGCACCGGAAAGTCGCATGATGCGCAACGTCACTGACGCACTGCTGGCATACGGGCACAACGTGCTGCGCCAGGATTAACCCTTTCATTTCATTGCCGGATGACGCTTCGTTTATCCGGCTTAACACCTTTCATATTATCTCCGTCATTTCTTTGAAATTCATCACAAAATAAAACACACCACGCGGCAAAAAACGACGCCCTGTTGGCTATTTTTTGCTGGCGACAAGCCCAATGAAAAAGCTCACCGTATTCGCAAAGATTCAACTAATTGCGTAATACGGAGCAAAAAATGGCAAACGTACAGGAGTGGCAAACACTCGCCAACAAAGAACTCAGCCGACGGGATAAAACCGTCGAATCGCTGGAACGACAAACGGCGGAAGGGATTGCCATCAAGCCGCTGTACACTGAGGCTGACCTCGATAATCTGGAAGTAACAGGCACACTCCCCGGCCTGCCGCCTTACGTACGTGGCCCGAGAGCAACCATGTATACCGCGCAACCGTGGACCATTCGCCAGTACGCCGGTTTCTCCACCGCTAAAGAGTCCAACGCTTTTTACCGCCGTAACCTCGCCGCGGGTCAAAAGGGGCTTTCCGTCGCCTTTGACCTTGCCACCCACCGGGGCTATGACTCAGACAATCCACGTGTAGCAGGCGACGTTGGGAAGGCAGGCGTAGCTATCGATACAGTAGAAGACATGAAAGTCCTGTTCGACCAGATCCCGCTCGATAAGATGTCAGTGTCGATGACCATGAACGGCGCGGTGCTGCCAGTGCTGGCGTTTTATATTGTGGCCGCAGAGGAGCAAGGTGTATCACCGGAGCTACTCACCGGTACCATCCAGAATGACATTCTGAAAGAGTACCTGTGCCGTAACACCTATATTTACCCACCGAAACCTTCAATGCGCATTATCGCCGACATCATCGCCTGGTGCTCAGGCAACATGCCGCGTTTTAATACCATCAGCATCAGTGGTTACCACATGGGCGAAGCCGGAGCCAACTGCGTTCAGCAGGTGGCGTTTACGCTGGCTGATGGCATTGAATACATCAAAGCCGCACTCTCTGCCGGGCTAAAAATCGACGATTTCGCCCCACGTTTGTCATTCTTCTTCGGCATCGGCATGGATCTGTTTATGAACGTCGCCATGCTACGCGCCGCGCGCTATCTGTGGAGCGAGGCGGTCAGCGGTTTTGGCGCGACAAACCCGAAATCATTAGCCCTGCGCACCCACTGCCAGACTTCCGGCTGGAGCCTCACCGAACAGGATCCTTATAACAACGTAGTCCGCACCACTATTGAAGCGCTCGGCGCCACACTTGGCGGCACACAGTCTTTACACACCAACGCCTTTGATGAAGCGCTCGGTCTGCCTACTGATTTCTCCGCACGTATTGCACGTAATACGCAGATCATTATTCAGGAGGAGTCGGAAATCTGCCGTACCGTTGATCCGCTGGCCGGATCGTATTACGTCGAGTCGTTAACCGATCAAATCGTCAAACAGGCGCGCGCGATCATTCAACAGATTGATAAGGCGGGCGGGATGGCGAAAGCGATCGAAGCCGGATTGCCGAAACGCATGATCGAAGAAGCCTCTGCCCGTGAGCAGTCGCTGATCGACCAGGGCAAGCGCGTCATTGTTGGGGTTAACAAGTACAAACTGGATAAAGAGGATGAAACGTCGGTACTGGAAATTGACAACGTCAAAGTGCGCAACGAACAGATCGCGTCTCTGGAGCACATCCGTGCCACCCGCGATGATGCCGCAGTCAAAGCGGCGCTAAACGTGCTCACCCACGCCGCGCAGCATAATGAAAACTTGCTTGCCGCTGCAGTCTGCGCTGCCCGCGTTCGCGCCACGCTCGGGGAAATCTCCGACGCACTGGAAGCCGCCTTTGACCGTTATCTGGTGCCAAGCCAGTGCGTCACTGGCGTGATTGCGCAAAGTTACCACCAGTCCGATAAATCCGCCTGCGAATTTGATGCCATCCTTGCGCAAACCGAACAGTTCCTGGCAGACAATGGTCGTCGCCCACGCATTCTGATCGCCAAAATGGGGCAGGACGGCCACGATCGCGGCGCGAAAGTGATCGCCAGCGCCTATTCCGATCTCGGTTTCGATGTCGATCTCAGTCCAATGTTCTCCACCCCGGAAGAAATAGCCCGTCTGGCGATCGAAAATGATGTGCATGTGATCGGCGCATCTTCACTGGCGGCGGGTCATAAAACCTTGATCCCGGAACTGGTCACCGCACTCAAAGGCTGGGGACGAGAAGATATCTGCGTGGTGGCTGGAGGTGTTATCCCGCCGCAGGATTACGCTTTCCTGCAAGAGCGCGGCGTAGCGGCCATATATGGCCCCGGCACACCAATGCTCGACAGCGTCCGCGATGTATTAACCCGTATCAGTCAACATCATGATTAACACCACCACGCTTGAAGACACCATCCAGCGCTTGCGTATGGGCGATCGCGCCACACTCGCTCAGGCCATGACGCTGGTGGAGAGCCACCATCCGCGACACCAGGCGCTAAGCACGCAATTGCTGGACGCCATTATGCCATTCACTGGTAACGCCCTGCGTCTGGGAATTACCGGCACTCCTGGCGCGGGCAAAAGTACCTTTCTGGAAGCGTTCGGCATGTTGCTGATCCGCCAGGGACTGCGGGTGGCGGTGATTGCCGTCGATCCCAGCAGTCCGGTCAGCGGCGGCAGCATTCTTGGCGATAAGACCCGGATGACGGAACTGGCACGCGCAGAGGCAGCGTTTATTCGCCCGGTCCCCTCCAGTGGCCATCTGGGGGGGACCAGCCAACGCGCACGTGAGTTAATGCTGTTGTGCGAAGCGGCGGGCTTCAACGTGGTAATTGTTGAAACCGTTGGTGTTGGGCAGTCCGAAACTGAAGTGGCCCGCATGGTCGATTGCTTTATCTCACTACAAATCGCCGGTGGCGGGGACGATCTGCAGGGGATCAAAAAAGGCATCATGGAGATGGCAGACCTGATTGTCATCAATAAGGACGACTGTGAAAACCGGGCCAGCGTCGCCACCGCCCGCCATATGTATGAATCTGCCCTGCATATTCTGCGCCGTAAGTACGACGAGTGGCAACCGCAGGCTCTGGCCTGTAGCGCACTGGAAAAACGAGGCATTGAGGAAATCTGGCAGGCGATAACCGACTTCAAAACATCTCTTACCGCCAGCGGCCGACTGGAAAAAGTTCGCCAACAGCAGTCTGTGGACTGGTTACAAAAACAGGCCGAAGAAGAGGCGCTTCACCTGCTGTTTGCGCGCGCTGATTTCGACCGTTACTTCCAGCAAACGCTACAGTCGGTCAAAAACCATGATCTTTCGCCGCGCACCGGCCTGCGGCATATCAGCGAATTTATCCAGCATCATTACTTTGAATAAAGAGAACATTATGTCTTATCAATACGTCAACGTTGTCATCATCCAGAAAGTCGCGGTCATCGAATTCAATTATGCCCGCAAGCTCAATGCCCTGAGTAAAGTGTTTATCGATGATCTGATGCAGGCGCTGAGCGACCTCAACCGCCCGGAAATTCGCTGTATTATCCTGCGCGCGCCGAGCGGGGCAAAAGTGTTCTCTGCCGGGCATGACATTCATGAACTCCCCGCCGGACGTCGCGATCCGCTCTCTTATGACGATCCGCTGCGCCAGATCACCCGCATGATCCAAAAATACCCAAAACCCGTGATCTCCATGGTCGAGGGCAGCGTCTGGGGCGGTGCGTTTGAGATGATCATGAGTTCCGATCTGATCATCGCCGCCGAAACCTCCACCTTCTCGATGACGCCGGTCAACCTCGGTGTACCGTATAACCTGGTGGGTATTCACAACCTGACCCGCGATGCGGGATTCCATATCGTCAAAGAGCTGATTTTTACCGCCTCCCCTATCACGGCGCAACGCGCAATGGCGGTCGGGATCCTTAACCATGTGGTCCCTACTGATGAACTGGAAGATTTCACTCTACAAATGGCACACCACATCTCGGAAAAGGCGCCACTGGCAATAGCCGTTATCAAAGAAGAGCTACGCGTGCTGGGCGAGGCGCACACCATGAATTCAGATGAATTTGAGCGGATCCAGGGCATGCGCCGCGCAGTTTATGACAGCGAGGACTATCAGGAAGGGATGAATGCGTTTATGGAAAAACGCAAACCTAACTTTGTAGGTCATTAATCACACGGGGGAAAGGAGATCGCCATGAAACGGATGAGTGCCGAAAAAGCGGCAGAGATTATCCAGCACGATGATATGGTCGCGTTCAGCGGCTTTACGCCAGCAGGTTCACCAAAAGCGTTACCTGCTGCGATTGCCCGACGTGCCAGCGAGCTGCATCAGGACGGACAGTCCTTTCAGATCCGCCTGCTGACCGGGGCGTCCATTAGCGCGGCAGCTGACGATGCGCTATCAGAGGCTGATGCTGTTTCCTGGCGCGCCCCTTATCAAACCTCTTCCGGCCTGCGTCAGAAAATTAATCAGGGTCAGGTGAGATTTGTCGATCTCCATCTGAGTGAAGTCGCTCAGATGGTAAATTACGGCTTTTTTGGCGATATCGATGTTGCCGTCATTGAAGCCTCCGCTATCGCACCGGATGGTCGGATTTGGCTTTCCAGCGGAATTGGCAATGCGCCAACCTGGCTGCTGCGAGCAAAAAAAGTGATTATTGAGTTGAATCACTATCATAATCCACGCGTGTCAGAGTTGGCCGACATTGTTATTCCGGGCGCTCCGCCGCGCCGTAACAGCGTTCCCATCTTTCATACTATGGATCGCGTAGGCAGCCAGTGCGTTCAGATTGACCCGAAGAAGGTTGTCGCAGTGGTGGATACTGAGCTTCCCGATGCCGGAAATGCATCGGATAAAACCAACCCAGTCTGCCAGCAAATTGCTGATAATGTAGTGGCCTTTCTGCTGACAGAAATGGCGCACAAACGTATCCCGCCTGAGTTCCTGCCGTTACAAAGCGGCGTCGGCAATATTAACAACGCGGTGATGGCACGACTTGGCGAGAACCCGGATATCCCGCCTTTTATGATGTACTCAGAGGTGTTGCAGGAGTCCGTTGTACATCTGCTGGAAACGGGAAAAATCACTGGCGCCAGTGCCTCAAGCCTGACGGTTTCCGCAAGTTCGCTGGAGAAGATCTACGACAACATGGATTTCTTCAGCAACCGGATTGTGCTTCGTCCGCAGGAGATCTCCAATAACCCTGAGATCATCCGTAGACTTGGGGTAATCGCGCTAAACGTCGGGCTGGAGTTTGATATCTACGGTCATGCCAACTCCACGCACGTCGCAGGAGTGAACCTGATGAACGGCATTGGCGGCAGCGGTGATTTCGAACGCAATGCCTATCTGTCTATCTTCATGGCTCCGTCCATTGCCAAAGGCGGAAAAATTTCGACAATCGTCCCCATGTGCAGTCACGTTGATCACAGTGAACATAGCGTAAAAGTGATCGTTACCGAGCAAGGAATCGCCGATCTGCGCGGGTTATCACCGTTGCAACGGGCGCACACCATTATCGAAAACTGCGCGCATTCCCTTTATCGGGACTATCTGCACCAGTATCTGGAGAAAGCGCCTGGTGGGCATATCCATCACGATCTCAGTCATGCGTTTGATCTGCACCGCAACTTAATAGAGAGTGGCTCAATGCTGGGTTAATTTGCCATGCCGTCACGATCTTCAACAATGTGCTGTAGCATTGTGGCGGTATAGCGATGATTTTTCAGCGAATAGAGAAATTCCTGCATGTACATTGGACTACCGGGCGCATCGAAATATTTCAGCGTCGCCGGATTCACCAGTCGCCAGGCAAAATGGGGAATCACTGTCAGAAACTGCCCGCGCTCGACTGCGCTTATCTTGGCCATAAAGCTGTATGGACGGTAGATGATTGTCGGGTGGATCCCACACGGGCGCATATATGCATCGATCATCGCCTCAAAGTTAGCCCGATTCTGAAAGCGCATTTGCAGCCAGGGTAACTCGCGCAGCAGATCCTGCGGCTGTTTTTCTTCATAACGTCGGGAAACCAGAAACCCCAGGCGCAGCGGTGGCAACTCGCTGACCGTCATATTTTCCAGTCCTTGCACACGAGGTGAAACGTGCTGAGGTGAAATAATAAAGTCCAGTTGCCTGTCGAACAGATTATCAATTACCCCATTCTCACTGAACTCAACAGCCTGAGCGGTCACGCCATCGTACTTGTCGCCAAGGCTAATCAGTTGGTCAAAAATAATGGTGGGATAGGTATTGTCGATGCCGATGACGACATCTCGCGAGCGACGAGAGGAATTATTAATTTCATTATCAATAGCAGATAGACGTTGATAGACGGGAAACAGTTTCTGATACAGCTCCTGCCCCGCTTTGTTCAGACTGATGTTGTTATCTTTCCGGGTAAACAACGTATAGCCGATTTGCTCTTCCAGTGCGGCAATGCTTTTACCAAAGGGCGATGCGGTCATGTGTATTTTTTCTGCTGCTCTGGCGATGTTATTGGTTTGCGCCAACAGAATAAAATTCCGCATCTTTTTCGAGATAAAAATATCCATAGTCACCTCATAAAATCACTATGGCATATCCTCATGCAGACAAATAAAAGACTCGCGACGCGGTCTCACTTTTACAGTTGTTCACAGAAAAAGCCCGGCTGATTAGCCGGGCCTGAAATGATTATTGCGTCTTTGTTGGTGTTGCCGTTGGCTGGCTCGCTGCAGGCTCTATCTGAAAGACCACATCCACCTGATCGTCAAACTGAATGACCGGTTGTTCGTAGGTTTCCTGAGCTGATGGCGCAGGTGCCGCGTCAGCTTTCATCATCCGTACCATTGGGCTCGGTTGATAGTTAGAGACATGGTAACGCACGCTATAAACCGGGCCCAGCTTGCTGTTGAAGCCGGCAGCCAGCTCCTGTGCCTGATGAACAGCATCATCAATAGCCGCTTTACGCGCTTTGTCTTTGTAGGCATCCGGTTGGGCAACGCCCAGCGATACCGAACGGATCTCATTCAGACCTGCTTTCAACGCGCCATCCAGCAGTGCGTTAAGTTTATCCAGCTGACGCAGTGTGACTTCAACGGTACGCACCGCGCGATAGCCTTTGAGTACGCTTTTACCGTTCTGGTAATCGTAGTCTGGTTGTGTACGCAGGTTTGCTGAGCTGATGTCCTTCTTCGCTATCTGATTCTGCTCAAGGAAGGAAAGATATTGCGCCACACGATCGTCGGCCTGTTTCTTTGCTGATGCAGCGTCCTTCGCTGCCACGTTGACTTCGATCGCCAGAGTTGCGATATCAGGCGTTGCATCTACGCTTGCCGTTCCTGAAGTCACGATGTGCGGTCCGTTCGGCAATTCATTTGCCTGTACCGATAGTGCACTGAATCCGACTAATGCCGCCAGGGCCATCACTTTGAACTTCACTCTCGTTCCTCCATGTTACATTAACTACCCCGAAACTCAGGGCACATGCAGGCAAGCTTAGCGGATCTCAGCCTGTTGTCCATCAGACAACACTTAGAGTCTGGCCCCTCAGGTGTCCTTGTTACAGCCAGTCTGGGCACAGACAACGCGGAAAAACAGGAGCTTATACATAGTAAGTGAGGATTTTGATCACTGCCCATGGTCAAAATGGCAAATAGAATAACCTAATGGGCCAGACTTTTAGTTGAACAGGGCGTGAACATGCCCAACCCCCTCTTTCGCCAGTTGAAAAGCGATAAACCACATCACTAATCCCACCAGCGTATTAATGATACGCTGAGCTTTAGCCGTGCGCAGTCGCGGCGCCAGCCAGGCTGCCAGCAGCGCCAGTCCGAAGAACCACAGGAACGATGCGCTAACGGTTCCCAGCGCAAACCAACGCTTAGGCTCAACGTCCAGTTGACCGCCCAGACTTCCCAACACCACAAAGGTGTCCAGATAGACGTGGGGATTGAGCCATGTCACTGCCAGCATGGTGGCGATAATCTTCCAGCGCCCCTGCTTCATTACCTCAGCACTGGCCAGTTCCAGATTACTGCTCATTGCTGTTTTTAACGCCCCGAAACCGTACCAGAGTAAGAACGCCACGCCCCCCCAGGTCACCAGAGCCATCAGCCATGGCGACTGTATCAGCAATGCACTACCGCCAAAAATTCCTGCGCAGATCAACACTAAATCGCTGATGGCGCAGAGTAAGGCAATCATGATGTGATACTGGCGGCGAATGCCCTGATTCATTACGAATGCGTTTTGTGGGCCAAGCGGAAGTATCATGGCTGCGCCAAGCACAAGCCCTTGAAAATAATACGATAACACGTTAATCATCCCGAACTGTTTCTCTTAGAAGCAGACTATAGCGCGGGAATATCATTAGCGGAAATTGATAATTTTAATTGGTGATAAGAGCAGCTAATAACGATAATTTAAAGAAAGGCCGGCAAACCGGCCTTGTACTGATTACTCTGCTGCGTTCTCTTTAACACGCTTGAAATTCACGTCCATCTGCGGATACGGGAAACTGATACCATTGGCATCAAATTCGCGCTTGATGCGCTCCAGCACATCCCAGTAGACGCTTTGCAGATCGCTGCTATTGCTCCAGACACGCACCACAAAGTTAATGGAGGACGCTCCCAGTTCATTCAGGCGCACCGTCATTTCGCGATCTTTCAGGATACGATCGTCAGACTGGATGATATCGGTAAGGATTTTTTTCACCTGATCAATATCAGAGTCATACGCCACGCCAATGATAAATTCGTTACGGCGAACCGGTTCACGTGAGAAGTTAATGATATTCCCGGCGATAATCTTACCGTTCGGGATAACGACAATCTTGCCGTCTAAGGTACGCATGGTGGTTGAGAAAATCTGCACGTTGAGCACGGTTCCGGCGACACCGCCGAGATCAACATACTCACCAGCGCGAAAAGGACGGAACATCACCAACAACACACCAGCGGCAAGGTTAGACAGTGAACCTTGCAAGGCCAGACCTACGGCTAAACCCGCGGCACCGAGAACAGCAATCACCGAGGCCGTTTGCACTCCAACGCGCCCCAGAGCGGCGATCAGCGTGAATGCAATAATACCGTAGCGCACCAGTGCAGAGAGGAAGTCAGCAACGGTCGCATCAATTTGACGCGCAACCATCACACGGTTAATGGTGTTAGAGACAACACGCGCCACAATCATCCCGATGATGATAATAGCGATAGCCGCAACGATGTTAACGGCATAACTCAGCAGTAGAGCCTGGTTACGTACCAGCCAGGTGCCCGCACCATTTATGCTGTCGACAACATTCAAATCTTCCATTCAATATTCCTTTTATGCTTACCCAATTGGGAGAACTAAAGCCGCCCCACAGGAGCTGGCAATCAGACAAGGTTAAACAAAAAACGTCATTGTTGCCAAATTGATCACAAAATTTTTGTCGTCAGCATATTGTAATCATAAAAAAGGCCCGCGTTTGCGGGCCTCATGTCACGTTGAGCAGGGGTCAATTACAGAACGTCAACCGCGTTCAGTTCTTTGAAAGCCTGTTCCAGACGGGTGATCATCGTTGCCTGACCAGCACGCAGCCATACGCGCGGATCGTAGTATTTTTTGTTCGGCTGATCTTCGCCTTTCGGGTTGCCCAGCTGGCCCTGCAGGTAAGCTTCGTTCGCTTTGTAGTAGTTCAGAACACCTTCCCAGGTAGCCCATTGGGTATCGGTATCGATGTTCATTTTCACTACGCCGTAGCTTACGGAGTCTTTGATTTCCTGAGCAGTCGAACCGGAACCACCGTGGAATACGAAGTTCAGGCTGTTGTGCGGCAGGTTATGTTTCTTAGAAACATAGTCCTGAGAGTCGCGCAGGATAGTCGGGGTCAGAACCACGTTACCCGGCTTGTACACGCCATGTACGTTACCGAAAGAAGCCGCGATGGTGAAACGCGGGCTGATTTTGCTCAGCTCGGTGTACGCGTAATCAACGTCTTCCGGCTGGGTATACAGTGCAGAAGCGTCCATGTGGCTGTTGTCCACGCCGTCTTCTTCACCACCGGTGCAACCCAGTTCGATTTCCAGGGTCATGCCCATTTTGGACATACGCGCCAGGTATTTGGAGCAGATTTCGATGTTCTCTTCCAGAGACTCTTCAGACAGGTCGATCATGTGAGAAGAGAACAGTGGTTTACCGGTTGCAGCAAAGTGTTTTTCACCCGCGTCCAGCAGACCGTCGATCCACGGCAGCAGTTTCTTCGCGCAGTGGTCAGTGTGCAGGATAACCGGAACACCGTAGTGTTCAGCCATCTGGTGAACGTGATGCGCGCCAGAGATAGCACCCAGGATTGCAGCACCCTGAGGAACGTCAGACTTCACACCTTTACCGGCGATGAAAGAAGCACCACCGTTGGAGAACTGTACGATTACCGGCGCTTTAACTTTTGCAGCGGTTTCCAGAACGGCGTTGATGGAGTCGGTACCTACGCAGTTAACGGCTGGCAGAGCAAAGTTGTTTTCTTTTGCTACCTGGAAAACTTTCTGTACGTCATCACCAGTGATTACGCCCGGTTTTACGAAATCAAAAATTTTAGACATGTTGCGAGTCCTGTATCTTCGGCCTTGGAAAGGGGGCGCGCTCTAAAAGCGCGCTAAAAATTGGGCAGGTTATCCCTGCCCATTAGTGTCTTACTTTTTAGCACGCTCTTCGAGCATTGCTACTGCTGGCAGTACTTTACCTTCCACGAATTCGAGGAATGCGCCGCCACCAGTGGAGATGTAGGAGATTTTGTCAGCGATGCCGAACAGGTCGATAGCTGCCAGAGTATCGCCGCCGCCTGCGATAGAGAACGCTTCGCTGTCTGCGATGGCGTTAGCCACAATTTCAGTCCCTTTGCGGAAATTAGGGAATTCGAACACACCTACCGGACCGTTCCACAGAATGGTTTTTGCATTCTTCAGGATTTCAGCCAGTTGCTGTGCAGATGCGTCACCGATATCCAGGATCTGCTCGTCTTCTTTCACGTCGTTAACGGATTTCAGCGTAGCAGGTGCGGTTTCAGAAAACTCGGTCGCAACACGAACGTCAGCCGGAACCGGAATATCACAGATAGTCAGCAGGCGTTTAGCTTCATCAACCAGATCTGCTTCGTACAGGGATTTACCCACGCTGTGACCCTGCGCGGCAACGAAGGTGTTGGCGATACCACCACCCACGATCAGCTGGTCAGCGATTTTAGACAGGGAATCCAGAACGGTCAGTTTGGTAGAAACTTTAGAACCACCGACGATGGCAACCATCGGGCGAGCAGGTTCTTTCAGAGCTTTACCCAGCGCATCAAGCTCAGCAGCCAGCAGCGGGCCAGCACATGCTACGTCAGCGAATTTCGCGATACCATGAGTAGAAGCCTGAGCACGGTGAGCAGTACCGAAAGCATCCATTACGAATACGTCACACAGTGCAGCGTATTTTTTGGACAGTGCTTCGTCATCTTTCTTCTCGCCTTTGTTAAAGCGAACGTTTTCCAGAACCACCAGCTCACCGGCAGCAACATCAACGCCGTCCAGGTAATCTTTCACCAGGCGAACCGGGTTAGACAGTTTGTCTTTCAGGTAGTTAACAACCGGCAGAAGAGAGAATTCTTCGTTGTACTCGCCTTCGGTAGGACGACCCAGGTGGGAAGTTACCATCACTTTTGCACCCTGCTTCAGGGCCAGTTCGATGGTCGGCAGGGAAGCACGGATACGCGCGTCGCTGGTTACTTTCCCTTCTTTAACTGGTACGTTCAGATCCGCACGGATAAAAACACGTTTACCAGCAAGATCCAGATCGGTCATCTTAATTACAGACATGGTGAATCCTCTCGTTGATTCTTAAAGTTTTGCAAGCGCTCACGCGCCTTACCTGAAACCAATAGCAGCCATAGCTAACGTTGTGTCGAGCATACGATTAGCAAAGCCCCATTCATTATCGCACCAGACCAATGTTTTGATCAGGTGAGCGCCACTTACGCGCGTTTGAGTACCATCAACGATGGCGCTGTGCGGGTCGTGGTTAAAATCTACAGAGACCAACGGTAATTCCGTATAGTCAACTATACCATGAAATGCACCTTGTGCTGCTTTTTGCAGCAACTGGTTGACTTCACTGGCTTTTACAGGTTTTTTCACCGTCACGCTTAAGTCGATCGCCGTCACATTTATGGTCGGTACACGTACCGCAATCGCCTCAAAACGATCGTTAAATTGCGGGAAAATTCGCGTGATACCCGCTGCCAGTTTGGTATCGACCGGAATAATCGACTGGCTGGCTGCTCTCGTGCGGCGCAGGTCAGGATGGTAGGCATCGATAACCTGTTGATCGTGCATCGCAGAGTGGATCGTCGTGACAGTACCAGACTCAATGCCGTAAGCATCATCCAGCAATTTAATGACGGGAATTATGCAATTCGTGGTGCAGGAGGCGTTGGAAACGATCCGGTGTTCAGCGCGCAGCTGTTCCTGATTAACGCCAAACACAACGGTTGCATCGATGTCGTGACTACCTGGATGTGAAAAGAGCACTTTTTTGGCGCCAGCGGCGATATGCGCCTCGCCGTGTTCGCGGCTACCGAAGACCCCCGTACAGTCCAGCACAACGTCAACACCCAGTTCGCGCCATGGAAGCGCATCGAGTGTTCGCTCATGCAGGATGCGAATCGCGTCGTCGCCAACAATGAGCTGGTCACGCTCCTGGCGAACATCCCAGGCAAAACGTCCATGGCTGGTGTCATATTTCAACAAATGCGCCATGCCAGCGGCATCCGCCAGTTCGTTGATTGCCACCACGGTGATTTCCGCCCGACGCCCGGATTCGTACAAAGCACGAACCACGTTACGTCCGATGCGACCGAAACCATTAATCGCTACGCGTACGGTCATAGGTCTCCTGCAAGGATTTCTCAGAAACGATGTGGCTGACAGAGTAATGCAGCAAACCGCTCAGGAAAACCTTACCTGTCGCAAACTGCGACTGATTGATTAATTGTCGAACATTTAATCGACTGAAACGCTTCAGCTAGAATAAGCGAAACAAGGAATAAAAGGAATGATTGTCCAGCAACAGAACGCAGTTATCTGACTTACGTCACATTTTAAAGCCCTTCATCGCTAAATTTATTCCATATCCCAGAATTGTGAATAAGCGTAGCAAGATAATTTCGTTGCCGTATCACAAATCCTGATTTATATCAGAAAGCTCCCTTACCTGCGTCTATATTATCAGCGCTACGTCCGAGTCTCGGAGTCCCCAATCTATGGCCACATTTTACCCCCACTCATCTGAAGCTCGCTTCCGCGCGCTGCGTTTATTACCCGGTCAGGAAGTTTTTGCCCAACTGCACGCTTTTGTACAACAGCATCAGCTCCAGGCTGCCTGGATAGCCGGTTGTACCGGGAGTCTGACCAACATAGCCTTACGCTATGCAGGGCGCGAAGAAACTACATTAGTGACCGGAACATGGGAAGTCATCTCCCTGAACGGTACGCTTGAGCTCACCGGAGAGCACCTTCATCTCTCGGTATCCGACCCACAAGGCGCGATGCTGGGAGGCCATATGATGGCTGGCTGTACCGTGCGTACCACGTTGGAACTGGTTATTGGCGAGCTGACAAGTCTGGCTTTTAGCCGTCAGCCCTGCGTTGTTTCCGGCTATGACGAACTGGTTATCTCATCCCGCTAACGCTTCACTTTAAAGAGGTCTTTTATGGCGCGTCGCCAATTTTCCAGCCAGTCACTGGTACTGATTGTCATTGCTATAGCGATCAATATGGTCGGTGGACAGCTCATCAGTATGTTGAAACTGCCTATTTTTCTCGACTCCATTGGCACCTTAATCAGCGCGGTGCTGTTAGGCCCGATTGTAGGGATGCTGACAGGTTTACTTACCAATCTGCTCTGGGGTTTATTGACCGATCCTATCGCCGCAGCCTTTGCTCCCGTGGCAATGGTTATCGGACTGGTTGCCGGATGGCTGGCGCGGGCAGGATGGTTCCGTACCTTACCGAAAGTGGTGGTCAGTGGCGTGATTATTACCCTGGCCGTCACAATCGTCGCCGTACCTATCCGCACCACTCTTTTTGGTGGTGTCACCGGCAGCGGTGCCGATTTATTTGTCGCCTGGATGCATTCCGTCGGTCAGAACCTGGTGGAGTCCGTTGCCATCACCGTCATCGGTGCAAATCTGGTCGATAAAATTCTGACGGCGGTGATCGTCTGGATACTGTTGCGTCAGCTTCCGTTGCGCACAACGCGTCATTTTCCAACGATGTCTGCAGTGCGTTAAATGCATCCGTTTACCTCGTTGACCTTATGGGCATTTGCCGCCTGCTCGACGTTACTGCTGCCGGCAGGAATACCGCTTACCGTTTACAGCCTGGCGATGTTTCTCTGTTTGCTGAGCATAAAAGCAACGCGCCCCCGGGCGAAATATGTGGTCTGGCTGATGCTCCCCTTAGGGTTTGGGCTGTGGCTGGTACACGGAGGATGGTTGACGGAGTGGATCAGCGGTCAACCACGCACGCCAGAACGCTGGGCCGGAGCCGTCACGCTGTGGCTACGGATCCTGGCGATTGTATCAACGTCACAGATGTGGATGCAGTACGTACCGGTATCGCGGTTTATTCGCGCCCTGTTCGCCTCCCGCCTGCCCCCCGGCGTCGCCTATCTGTTCGCAGGTCCGCTACTGGTCGTCGAGCAGCTCAAACGGCAGTTGGCGATCATTAATGAGGCTCAACGTGCTCGCGGCGTACCGCTGGATGAGCGCTGGTATCAGCGCTTGCGTGCCATACCTGCACTTATTGTGCCGTTAACACATAATGCGCTAAACGATCTGGTTGTACGCGGCGCAGCGCTGGACATGCGGGCATTTCGCCTGCACCGCAGACGGACCACGCTTTGGGCACCAGAAGACAGTACATTACAGTGCATCGCCCGGTACACCATGGTGTTCGCCATGCTGACAGAAGCAGGAGTGTGGATATGGTTACGCTAGAGCAGTTTCGCTATATCCCAACACACACCACGCGTCCGCCAGCCTGCTTTGACTTTCACTACTCAGCGCCTGGCATGATCGCGATTTTTGGGGATAACGGCAGCGGTAAAAGTACGCTGGCACAGCTGATGGCGGGCTGGTACCCGGATTTTCTTCCCGGAGAAATTGAGGGCAAAGGTACACTGCTGGGTAATCCCGTCGGGGAGCTGTCGCTCGTGGAGCAATCCTGCACCATCCAGCTTGTGCAGCAATCGCCTTATTTACAGCTTTCCGGGTGTACTTTCAGCGTAGAGGAGGAGGTGGCATTCGGCCCGGAAAACCTCAGCCTGGACGAAGCGGAGATAATGCGCCGAATTGACAAGGCACTTACGCTGACTGAATGTCAATCACTGCGTCATCGCCATCCAGCTACGCTTTCAGGCGGCGAAACTCAACGGGTTGTCATTGCCAGCGCCCTCGCGATGCAACCTAAGATATTAATACTGGATGAGGCTTTCAGTCGTCTGACGTCACAGGCCACCGACATGCTATTGGAGCGCTTGCAACAATGGGCACAGATACAACATTCACTGGTCGTACTTTTCGAGCGTAATCACTCCCCTTTTCTGAGCCAGTGCCAGCGGGCCTGGCAATTGCGCAACGGAGCTTTATTCCCCTTATGTTAACGCTGAATCAGGTCACCTATCGCTGGCCAAACGCTAATGAAGACTGTTTGCGCGATATTTCGTTAGTGCTTAGAGAAGGTGAATGGCTGGCGCTAACTGGCGATAATGGTGCAGGCAAATCCACGCTGCTGCGTGTAATGGCAGGGCTTTTGCCTCCCTCACCGGGTGAGATTACCCTGCAGAACATGCCCATTGCGCAACTAAAAAACCGTGAACGAGCCAAAATTCTCGGGGTACTGTTTCAGGAAGCAGAAAATCAAATTTTTCACAGCAAGGTAGCTGAAGAAGTGGCCTTTGGCTTACGGTTACAGAAGCGCCCTGCAACGGAGATTGCGCAACGCACCACAGCAGCACTGCAATTATGCGGGTTAGAGGACGTCGCCGACGCACATCCACTGGATTTGCACACAGCGCAGCGACGTATGGTCGCCGTCGCCAGCCTGGAAGCCCTCGCCCCCTCCATTTTACTGCTTGATGAACCCTGCCGGGATTTTGATACGCACTGGCTGAGCATATTTGAAAACTGGCTTTCAGTATGCCGCAAGAGGGGAACCAGCGTTGTCGCAATCAGTCATGACGCTGCCTTCACACAGCGCCATTTTGCCAGCGTAGTGCGTCTTGAATCCGGTCAATTAATCACGGAACTGCCCTGATGAGCAAAAAAAACGGGCCGCCTGAGCGACCCGTTTACCGTTGTAATCAGAATTACAGCAGCGCTTTCGCTTTCGCGACCACGTTGTCTACGGTGAAGCCGAACTCTTCAAACAGCAACTCTGCCGGAGCAGACTCACCAAAGGTGGTCATACCGACGATAGCACCGTTCAGGCCCACGTATTTGAACCAGTAGTCCGCAATACCCGCTTCGATAGCAACGCGAGCAGAAACGGCTTTCGGCAGTACAGATTCACGGTAAGCCGCGTCCTGTTTGTCGAATGCGTCAGTGGACGGCATGGAAACCACACGCGCCTTCACGCCTTCTGCGGTCAGTTTGTCCCACGCAGCAACAGCCAGCTCAACTTCAGAACCGGTAGCAATGAAGATCAGCTCCGGCTGACCTGCACAATCTTTCAGTACATAACCACCGCGAGCGATGTTCGCCAGTTGCTCTTCGGTACGTTCCTGCTGCGCCAGGTTCTGACGGGAGAGGATCAGCGCGGTCGGGCCATCCTGACGCTCAACGCCGTATTTCCACGCTACTGCGGATTCAACCTGGTCACATGGGCGCCATGTGCTCATGTTCGGGGTAACACGCAGGGAAGCAACCTGCTCTACCGGCTGGTGAGTCGGGCCATCTTCACCCAGGCCGATGGAGTCGTGGGTATAGACCATTACCTGACGTTGTTTCATCAGCGCAGCCATACGTACCGCGTTACGGGCATATTCCACGAACATCAGGAAGGTAGAGGTGTACGGCAGGAAACCACCGTGCAGAGAGATACCGTTCGCGATAGCGGTCATACCGAATTCACGTACACCGTAATGGATGTAGTTACCGGCGGCATCTTCGTTAATCGCTTTAGAACCAGACCACAGCGTCAGGTTGGAAGGCGCAAGGTCAGCAGAACCACCGAGGAATTCCGGCAGCAAAGGACCAAACGCTTCGATTGCATTCTGCGATGCTTTGCGGCTGGCGATTTTCGCCGGGTTAGCCTGCAGTTTAGCAATGAACTCTTTCGCTTTCGCATCGAAGTCAGACGGCATTTCACCGTTCATACGACGGGTGAATTCAGCCGCTTCCTGAGGGAAGGCTTTCGCATAAGCAGCAAACTTCTCGTTCCATGCGGCTTCTTTTGCCTGGCCTGCTTCTTTCGCATCCCACTGAGCATAGATTTCAGACGGGATTTCGAACGGCGCGTATTTCCAGCCCAGTTGTTCACGGGTCAGTGCGATTTCAGCGTCGCCCAACGGTGCGCCGTGAGAATCGTGCGTACCTGCTTTGTTTGGAGAACCGAAGCCGATGATGGTTTTGCACATCAGCAGAGACGGTTTGTCAGTCACTGCACGGGCTTCTTCTACTGCGCGTTTAATCGCATCAGCATCGTGACCATCTACGCCACGAACTACGTGCCAACCGTAAGCTTCGAAACGCTTCGCGGTATCATCAGTGAACCAGCCTTCAACGTGACCGTCGATGGAGATGCCGTTGTCGTCGTAGAACGCAATCAGTTTACCCAGTTTCAGCGTACCGGCCAGGGAGCATACCTCGTGAGAGATACCTTCCATCATGCAGCCATCGCCCATGAAAGCGTAGGTGAAGTGATCAACGATGTCGTGGCCTGGACGGTTAAACTGCGCCGCCAGTGTTTTTTCAGCGATAGCCATACCAACCGCGTTAGCGATACCCTGACCCAGCGGACCGGTAGTGGTTTCCACACCCGCGGTATAACCCACTTCCGGGTGACCCGGAGTTTTTGAATGCAGCTGACGGAAGTTCTGCAGTTCAGACATCGGCAGATCGTAGCCGGTGAGGTGCAGCAGGCTATAGATCAGCATAGAGCCGTGGCCGTTGGACAGCACGAAGCGGTCACGGTCAGCCCAGGATGGGTTATTCGGGTTGTGGTTCAGGAAATCACGCCACAGGACTTCGGCAATGTCAGCCATCCCCATCGGGGCGCCCGGGTGACCGGATTTGGCTTTCTGTACTGCGTCCATGCTCAGCGCACGAATAGCATTGGCAAGCTCTTTACGTGAGGACATTTTGACTCCAGATCGGATAATGAAGGCCATACCCTTAACGACTTGACGACAGCGCGTTTTGGGCTACGCCGGAAAAAAGTGCCAACAATGTAACCCAAGCCGCGTGTCATGTACATGGAGCATCCTTTTACCGCTTCAGAAATCTCCGGATCATGCTCGTAAGTTGCGCAATCTTCTCGCATGCTTATTGTTCTTTTCTTTATACTTAGGCCGAGCGTCGGTTTATCTGCAAGCCACGCATTTTTTAGAATAATCCTGACTTTGTGCGGAAGAGAAAAAATGAAAATTCGCGCTTTACTGCTTGCTATGAGCATGGCTACGGCATTGACCGGTTGCCAGAATATGGACTCCAACGGACTGCTTTCTTCAGGTGCGGAGGCTTTTCAGGCCTACAGCCTGAGCGATGCCCAGGTTAAAGCGCTGAGCGATCAGGCCTGTAAGGATATGGACAGCAAAGCGACCATCGCCCCGGCGGGCAGCGAATATGCGACGCGTTTAAGTAAAATTTCCGCTGCGCTTGGCGATAACATCAACGGCCAGCCGGTAAACTACAAAGTCTACATGGCGAAAGATGTGAACGCCTTTGCCATGGCAAACGGCTGTATCCGCGTCTATAGCGGTCTGATGGATATGATGACCGATAATGAAGTTGAGGCGGTCATTGGTCACGAAATGGGTCACGTCGCGCTGGGTCACGTGAAAAAAGGTATGCAGGTTGCGCTGGGAACCAACGCCGTACGTGCCGCGGCGGCCTCTGCGGGCGGGATCGTCGGCAGCCTGTCACAATCACAATTGGGCGATCTGGGTGAAAAACTGGTGAACTCGCAGTTCTCCCAGCGTCAGGAGTCCGAAGCGGATGATTACTCGTATGATTTGTTGCGCAAACGTGGCATCAGTCCGGCAGGGTTAGCAACCAGTTTTGAGAAGCTGGCGAAACTGGAGGAAGGACGTCAAAGCACGATGTTTGACGATCATCCGGCATCAGCAGAACGAGCTCAACATATTCGCGATCGCATGAGCGCGGATGGGATTAAATAGTTTTAGCCCTATTCTGCAATGATATCGGACGTTATTGGCGAAGCCAGTTTGGACACGGACAGCGCACAGCCACCGGAGCGTACACGCAGTACGTGAGGATGGCGAGCACTGCCCGGGTTCAAAATGGCGAGCAAAATAGTCCGATACCGGTTACTCGCCCTTTTTCGCTGCCTGGATGTAAAGCATTTCCAGAGCCAGCGTAGCCGCCGCCAGCGCGGTGATCTCGGACTGGTCATAGGCCGGAGCGACTTCTACGACGTCCATCCCAACGATGTTCAGATCCTTCAGACCGCGCACCAGCTTGATTGCACGATCGGAGGTCAAACCGCCGATCACCGGCGTACCGGTTCCCGGAGCAAACGCCGGATCAAGACAGTCGATATCAAAAGTCAGGTATACCGGCATATCACCCACAATCTGCTTAACCTGAGCGATGATGTCATCAACGCTACGATCGTTCACCTGGCAGGCATCCAATACGGTAAAGCCGTTGTCTTTGTCGAACTCAGTGCGGATCCCGATCTGTACCGAATGGTTCGGATCGATCAGACCTTCGTTCGGTGCGGTATAGAACATGGTGCCATGATCGAATTCGCAGCCGTTGGCGTAGGTATCGGTGTGAGCATCAAAATGTACCAGCGCCATTTTACCGAAGTGCTTAGCGTGGGCGCGCAGCAGCGGCAGAGTGACGAAGTGGTCACCGCCGAAGGAGAGCATACGTTTACCCGCGGAAAGCAGTTTCTCTGCATGCGCCTGCAGCTTTTCACTCATTTCACGAGCATCACCGAACGCATAAACCAGATCGCCGCAGTCCACTACGTTCAGGCGCTCACGCATATCGAAGTTCCACGGGAAGCGGTTATGTTCCCAGGCGAGGTTGGTGGAAACCTGACGGATCGCTGCCGGGCCATGGCGGCCACCCGCACGACCGGACGTTGCCATATCAAAAGGGACGCCGGTAATCACCCAATCGGCGTCGCTGTCGTATGGCATGAAATTCATTGGCAGACGCAAAAAACCAAAGGCGTTAGAAACCAGGGAGTTGTCGTATTGATGACCTAAGGTGCTCATGTACTGACCTCTTTTAAAATCGGTGAAAAAAAATCCCCTCCGCGTCGTTAAGCCCGACGAGGAAGGGATTGATTTACGTAGCTACTTATATGGGCGAATTATCGCCGTTAATTTGTCCCGGTTCAAGCGAACCGGGACAGCCTTACTCGTCTTCCAGGTATGTGTATCCGTAAAGACCTGCCTCGAACTCTTCGAGGAACTGCTGTTGCAGCGCATCATCCAGATCGGTCTGTTTGACCTGGTCACGGAAGTGCGTCAGCAAAGTATTTGGATCCAACTGCACGTACTGCAGCATGTCCGCCACGGTATCCCCTTCGTCAGACAGCTCAACTTCCACGCTGCCGTCCGGGAATACAAACACGTCAACCGCTTCGGTATCACCGAACAGGTTGTGCATGTTGCCGAGGATTTCCTGATACGCACCCACCATAAAGAAACCCAGCATCGGCGGGTTCTCTGGATCGTACTCCGGCATCGGCATGGTGGTGGCAATACCATCCCCATCGATGTAGTGGTCGATAGCACCGTCAGAGTCACAGGTGATATCCAGCAGTACCGCACGACGCTCAGGCACTTGATCCAGCCCTTCCAGCGGCAAAACCGGGAACAGTTGATCGATGCCCCACGCATCCGGCATTGACTGGAACAGTGAGAAGTTGACGTACACTTTGTCCGCCATACGCTCTTGCAGTTCATCAATGATTGGACGGTGCGCACGGTTTTGCGGATCTAACTGTTTTTGCACCTCGTGGCACATGCTTAAATACAGTTGCTCCGCCCAGGCGCGCTCCTGCAAGCTGAACGTACCGGATGAATAGCCAACATGAATGTCATGCAGATCCATCTGGCTGTCGTGCAACCATTCACGCAGCGAACGACGGGTACCTGGTTCGTGCATTTCCTGCCAGGTTTCCCACATACTCTGCAACGCACGTGGAGCATCTTCAACCGGTGCGGTCGGCTCGGTATATTCGTTACGCTCCACACCAATAATGTTAGACACCAGTACGGTATGATGCGCGGTTACCGCACGGCCAGACTCGGTGATCACCGTCGGGTGCGGCAATCCGTTTTCTTCACAGGCGTCGCCAATCGCCCAGATGATATTGTTGGCGTACTCGTTCAACCCATAGTTGACCGAGCAGTCAGACTGCGAGCGCGTACCTTCATAATCCACGCCCAGACCGCCGCCCACATCGAAGCACTGAATATCAACACCCAGTTTGTGCAGTTCAACGTAGAAACGTGCAGATTCACGTACGCCGGTCGCGATATCGCGAATGTTCGCCATCTGCGAACCGAGGTGGAAGTGCAGTAACTGCAGGCTATCCAGACGCCCTGCTTCACGCAGCGTTTCAACCAGTTGCAGAACCTGCGTTGCCGCCAGACCGAACTTGGATTTTTCGCCGCCGGAGGACTGCCATTTGCCAGAACCTTGTGATGCCAGACGCGCACGCACGCCCAGACGCGGGATCACATTCAGGCGCTCAGCTTCATCCAGCACGATAGCGATTTCAGACATCTTCTCGATGACCAGATAGACCTTGTGGCCCATCTTCTCGCCAATCAGTGCCAGACGGATGTATTCACGGTCTTTGTAGCCGTTACAGACGATAACGCTACGAGTCATACCCGCATGGGCCAGAACAGCCATCAGTTCGGCTTTCGAACCCGCTTCCAGCCCCAGTGGCTCACCGGAATGGATCAGCGATTCAATCACGCGGCGGTGTTGGTTGACCTTGATCGGGTAAACAAGGAAGTAGTCGCCTTTATAGCCGTAAGATTCCCGCGCGCGTTTAAACGCGGCGTTAATTGAACGCAGACGATGTTGCAGGATCTGCGGGAAGCAGAACAATGCAGGCAGGCGCTGGCCTTGCGCTTCACGGGCTTTCACCAGTTTAGCGAGATCGACGCGCGCTTCCGGTACGTCAGGGTCCGGGCACACGCTAATGTGTCCTAACTCATTGACGTCATAGTAGTTATTACCCCACCAGGCAATATTGTAAGTACGCAGCATCTTGCTGGCTTCCTGGGAACTCATTGCAACCTCCTGCATGGAGCGTAGTACACCCTGTCCGCCTGCTGACGAAGGCGAACCCATAGAAATGTCGTCAGACATAGCGAACCTCAGATTTTATTAACAAGTGTAAAACAGTTGACTACTATCGCAATCCGAAGACGCGATAACAACCCATAAACAGGCAGATTTTCCAGCAGATAGTGCTGACGCTCCGACTGTGCGACCGGTTTCTTTTTCATTTCATTGTAAACACGTAACCGAACTTAAAGATGACGGTTCGGCGAAACCACGAGAAAACTCTTGTTTTAACAAGAGCGCCCTTGTTCAGTCCTTAGTTGCCGTTACCGGCTCTGGAGTCCTGAGAAGCGCCGAGATGGGTATAACATCGGCAGGTATGCAAGATGCAGATTGCGGGGGACATATGTACACCAGAACGGTGTGACAGATTCAGCAGAATACAACGGTTCATTATCTCGTATCACCTCCATGGTCGCTCCATAAAGAACGAACCCACAAGCCAAAGCTAAAGTTTTAACCCGGCTGGAAGTGGCAACACGATGAAAACGTCGTGTGCTTTTTGTCTACCCTAAATAATTCGAGTTGCAGGAAGCCAATGCATATGCAACTTGAACTATGACGGATATTTGAGCCGCGCGCCGCGTTTTATACCGACAACAGTGCGAAAAAGCAAAAGATAAATGCACGCATTGCCAGCACCGTCAGGAAAAATTTCCAGTTACATTTTCAGTGCAATACGACTTTACTCAAAAAAAGCTGGAAATCGTGCGGAGAAGTAACCTAAAATAGACGTCCAGAAGTTAATCCATCTATACCGATTAACACTCAGACTGCCAGTGTCAGTAATATGCAGACTCATGGTAGAATCTTCTACACATGACTATTCCACGCAACAGTTTGAGCTAACCAAATTCTCCTTAGGTGAAATTAAATATGGCAAAACACCTTTTTACGTCCGAGTCCGTATCAGAAGGGCATCCTGACAAAATCGCTGACCAAATTTCTGATGCTGTTCTGGATGCAATCCTCGAACAGGATCCGAAAGCACGCGTTGCCTGCGAAACCTACGTCAAAACCGGCATGGTTTTAGTTGGCGGTGAGATCACTACCAGCGCATGGGTAGATATCGAAGAGATCACCCGTAACACCGTTCGCGAAATTGGCTACGTGCATTCCGACATGGGCTTTGATGCTAACTCTTGCGCTGTCCTGAGTGCTATCGGTAAACAGTCCCCGGATATCAATCAGGGTGTTGATCGTGCCGATCCGCTGGAGCAAGGCGCGGGTGACCAGGGTCTGATGTTTGGTTATGCAACCAATGAAACCGACGTGCTGATGCCAGCTCCCATCACCTATGCTCACCGTCTGGTTCAGCGTCAGGCTGAAGTACGTAAAAACGGCACGTTATCCTGGCTGCGCCCGGATGCAAAAAGCCAGGTCACTTTCCAGTATGACGATGGCAAAATTGTCGGTATTGATGCAGTAGTTCTGTCTACTCAGCACTCAGAAGACATCGATCAAAAATCACTGCAAGAAGCGGTGATGGAAGAGATCATCAAGCCAGTACTGCCGACCGAGTGGCTGACTGCTTCGACCAAATTCTTCATCAACCCAACCGGTCGTTTTGTTATCGGCGGCCCGATGGGCGACTGCGGTCTGACAGGTCGTAAAATCATCGTTGATACCTACGGCGGCATGGCTCGTCACGGCGGCGGTGCATTCTCTGGTAAAGATCCTTCTAAAGTTGACCGTTCCGCAGCCTACGCTGCCCGCTATGTAGCGAAAAACATCGTTGCCGCAGGTCTGGCTGACCGTTGTGAGATTCAGGTTTCCTACGCTATCGGCGTAGCTGAACCAACCTCTATCATGGTGGAAACTTTCGGTACTGAAAAAGTACCTTCTGAACAGTTGACCCTGCTGGTTCGTGAGTTCTTCGACCTGCGTCCGTACGGCCTGATTCAGATGCTGGATCTGCTGCACCCGATCTACAAAGAAACCGCCGCTTACGGTCACTTTGGTCGCGAACATTTCCCATGGGAAAAAACTGACAAAGCGCAACTGCTGCGTGATGCTGCCGGTCTGAAGTAATTCACCGCCAACAGACAGCAAATTAGGACCAGCCTGAAGGCTGGTCTTTTTTTTGCCTTCGCCTCGCCCACAACTCAGCCCACTGGCAATGCGTTTTACACGTGACTTTCACTACAAATGAAAGCGATTACATTCAGTTAATATCAACCCACACTGAATTCACATTGCCTTATTTCTATAGTTTCAATACTGTTACATATTTTTTCAGCATCGTCTTAATTCCAGGCAATCACTCACCAAACACCATTATTAAAAATCTTTATTTTCAATAGGATAATACATAATCAATATGAATGTTAGTGTAAGCGATTACACTAATGTGATGAAAATCGCATTTTTTCACTCCGTACTCACCTACCCTTAACATCAACAAAACTAGCTACCCAACCGGAGGGCATCATGCCTGACAATAAAAAACAGGGGCGTTCCAACAAAGCCATGACATTTTTTGTCTGCTTTCTTGCAGCCCTGGCAGGATTACTTTTTGGCCTGGATATCGGTGTTATTGCCGGTGCTTTACCTTTCATTACCGACGAGTTTCAAATTTCCGCACACACTCAGGAATGGGTGGTGAGTTCCATGATGTTTGGTGCAGCCGTAGGGGCTGTCGGCAGTGGCTGGCTCTCCTTCAAGCTGGGACGTAAAAAAAGCCTGATGATCGGCGCCATCCTGTTTGTCGCAGGGTCGCTGTTCTCCGCAGCCGCACCGAATGTTGAAGTGCTGCTCCTCTCCCGCGTACTGCTGGGCCTGGCGGTTGGCGTCGCGTCCTACACCGCACCGTTGTACCTGTCCGAAATTGCGCCGGAAAAGATCCGTGGCAGCATGATCTCCATGTATCAGTTGATGATCACCATCGGGATCCTCGGCGCCTATCTGTCCGATACCGCATTTAGCTATAGCGGTGCATGGCGCTGGATGCTGGGCGTAATTATCATCCCTGCTCTGCTGCTACTGGTTGGCGTGTTCTTCCTGCCGGACAGTCCACGCTGGTTCGCCGCCAAACGTCGCTTTGTTGATGCCGAACGGGTGCTGTTGCGCCTGCGAGATACCAGCGCAGAAGCCAAGCGCGAGCTGGATGAAATTCGTGAAAGCCTGCAGGTGAAACAGAGTGGCTGGGCTCTGTTTAAAGAGAACAGCAACTTCCGTCGCGCGGTATTCCTCGGCGTGCTGTTACAGGTGATGCAGCAATTCACCGGGATGAACGTCATCATGTACTACGCGCCAAAAATCTTTGAACTGGCGGGTTACACCAACACCACTGAGCAGATGTGGGGCACCGTTATCGTTGGCCTGACCAACGTACTGGCTACCTTTATTGCCATTGGCCTGGTTGATCGCTGGGGCCGTAAACCAACGTTGATCCTCGGCTTTATCGTCATGGCCGTTGGTATGGACGTGCTGGGTACCATGATGCATGTGGGTATTCATTCTGCTGCTGCCCAGTACTTCGCAGTGTTGATGTTGCTAATGTTTATCGTTGGCTTCGCAATGAGTGCCGGTCCGCTGATTTGGGTACTGTGTTCTGAAATTCAGCCGCTGAAAGGCCGCGATTTCGGGATTACCTGTTCTACTGCAACCAACTGGATTGCCAACATGATTGTCGGCGCAACCTTCCTGACGATGCTGAACTCGCTGGGAAGCGCCAATACCTTCTGGGTCTACGGTGGTCTGAACGTCCTGTTCATCTTCCTGACCTTGTGGCTGATTCCGGAAACCAAAAACGTTTCTCTGGAACACATTGAACGTAACCTGATGAAAGGCCGTAAACTGCGCGAAATCGGCGCACACGACTAATCATCTGAGGCTTCCTCCCCCACCGGGGGAAGCCTCCCTCTTGCAGTCCTTTTCCTGTCCCATTATCCTCTGGCGTTATGAAAACCTCCCGTCTACCCATCGCGATCCAGCAAGCCGTAATGCGCAGCCTGCGGGAAAAACTCGCCCAGGCAAACCAAAAGCTGGAACGTAATTACCCGGAACCAAAGCTGGTTTATCAACAACGTGGCACCGCAGCGGGTACGGCGTGGCTGCAAAACTATGAAATCCGCCTCAACCCGGTACTGTTGATGGAAAACGTCGAGGCGTTCGTTGAAGAGGTCGTTCCTCATGAACTGGCGCATTTGCTGGTCTGGAAATACTTTGGCCGCGTACCGCCACACGGTAAAGAGTGGAAATGGATGATGGAGAATGTGCTGGGCGTACCGGCCAGACGCACGCATCAGTTCGAACTTCAGTCAGTACGACGCAATACTTATACCTACCACTGTAAGTGCCAGGAGCACCAGCTCACTGTCCGTCGCCACAATCGCGTTGTTCGTGGTGAAGCGACTTATCGCTGCGTCCACTGCGGTGAACCGTTGGTTGCCGAATAATCCTGCGAATTATCAGGAACTTTTCTGATCCTGCTGATTGCATACAGGAACAACTTTCGCTACGTTGCGCGCTCGATTTGACACGGAGTTCGTGATGTACCGTAATCTCTCTTTTGCCGTGGCGTTGCTGGCCACAGCGCTATCTGGTCCGGTTTTAGCCGAAGGCATTAACAGTTTTTCACAAGCGAAAACGGCAGGAGTAAAAGTTAACGCCGATGCGCCTGGCGATTTCTACTGCGGATGTAAAATTAACTGGCAGGGAAAAAAAGGGGTCGTTGACCTGGCCTCCTGCGGCTATAAAGTGCGAAAAAATGAAAATCGTGCCAGCCGTATTGAATGGGAACATGTCGTGCCAGCCTGGCAATTTGGTCATCAACGCCAGTGCTGGCAAGACGGCGGACGTAAAAACTGTGCCAAAGATCCGGTCTATCGCAAAATGGAAAGCGATATGCATAACCTGCAACCGGCGGTGGGTGAAGTGAATGGCGATCGAGCTAACTTCATGTACAGCCAGTGGAACGGCGGTGAAGGTCAGTACGGACAGTGCGCCATGAAGGTCGACTTTAAAGAAAAAGTGGCCGAGCCGCCTGCACGCGCTCGTGGTGCCATTGCTCGTACCTATTTTTATATGCGCGACCAGTACAATCTGACGCTTTCCCGCCAGCAAACCCAGCTTTTTAATGCCTGGAATAAGCAATATCCGGTGACGGACTGGGAGTGTGAACGCGACGAACGCATCGCTAAGGTACAGGGTAACCATAACCCATACGTGCAACGCGCTTGCCAGGCGCAAAAGAGCTAACCTACACTAGCGTCAATATTTTTAACCCATGCCCTGACCTTTAAGTTGCTCAGGGCCATGACGCGGATGGTTAACTATGCGCATTCCTCGCATTTATCACCCTGAACCACTCTCTTCCGGCAGCCAAATTTCATTGTGTGAAGATGCCGCCAACCATATCGGCCGCGTGCTGCGTATGGGCGCAGGCCAGGCGCTACAACTGTTTGACGGTAGCAATCAAGTATTTGACGCCGAAATCACCCATGCCAGCAAGAAAAGTGTGGATGTGAAAGTACTTAGCGCTGAGCACGACGATCGTGAATCACCGCTGCATATCCATCTTGGACAAGTTATGTCTCGCGGCGAAAAGATGGAATTTACTATCCAGAAATCGATTGAACTGGGTGTAAGCCTCATTACGCCACTTTTTTCTGAGCGCTGCGGCGTTAAACTGGATAGTGAACGCCTGAACAAGAAGCTCCAGCAGTGGCAGAAAATAGCTATTGCTGCCTGTGAACAGTGCGGTCGTAACCGGGTACCTGAAATTCGCCCGGCGATGGATTTGGAAGCCTGGTGCGCCGAACAGGATGAGGGATTGAAGCTAAACCTTCATCCTCGCGCCAGCGCGAGCATCAACACTCTGCCGCTACCCGTAGAGCGCATCCGGTTGCTGATTGGCCCGGAAGGTGGGTTGTCGGCAGATGAAATTGCCATGACCGCACGTTATCAGTTTACTGATATCCTGTTAGGACCTCGCGTTCTGCGTACTGAGACAACTGCGCTCACCGCCATTACCGCGCTACAGGTGCGTTTTGGTGATCTGGGCTAAGACCGCCCTATTAGGCGTAATTGTCGCAGCTAGTTTGAACATGGACAGCGCACAGCGCACAGCGCACAGCAACCGGAGCGTACACGCAGTACGTGAGGATTGCGAGCACTGCCCAGGTTTAAACTGGCAAGAAAAATAGCCTAAGAGGTTGGGCTTTTAACGGAGAAGAACAATGATCAAGCTCGGCATCGTGATGGATCCCATCGCAAGCATCAACATCAAGAAAGATTCCAGCTTCGCTATGCTGCTGGAAGCACAACGCCGTGGTTACGAACTTCACTATATGGAGATGGCCGATCTTTATCTGATTAACGGTGAAGCCCGCGCCCGTACGCGTACCCTGAGCGTAGAGCAGAACTACGACAAATGGTATGAGTTCAACAGCGAGCAGGATCTGCCGCTGGCAGACCTGGACGTCATTCTGATGCGCAAGGATCCGCCGTTTGATACCGAGTTTATCTACGCGACCTATATTCTGGAACGCGCAGAAGAGAAAGGGACACTGATCGTTAACAAACCGCAGAGTCTGCGCGATTGTAATGAAAAGCTGTTCACCGCCTGGTTTGCCGACCTGACGCCGGAAACGTTGGTCACACGCAACAAAGCACAACTGAAAGCCTTCTGGCAGAAACACAGCGATATCATTCTTAAACCGCTGGACGGCATGGGCGGCGCGTCTATCTTCCGCGTGAAGGAAGGCGATCCGAACCTGGGCGTAATTGCTGAAACGCTGACCGAGCACGGCACCCGCTACTGTATGGCACAGAACTACCTGCCGGCGATTAAAGACGGTGACAAACGCGTGCTGGTGGTTGATGGCGAACCCGTTCCGTATTGCCTCGCACGTATTCCACAAGGTGGAGAAACCCGAGGCAATCTGGCCGCCGGTGGTCGTGGCGAACCTCGTCCGTTAACCGACAGCGACTGGGAAATTGCGCGTCGCATTGGTCCCACCCTGAAAGCCAAAGGCTTGATTTTTGTGGGTCTGGATATCATTGGCGATCGCCTGACGGAAATTAACGTCACCAGCCCGACCTGTATTCGTGAGATTGAAGCAGAATTCCCGGTATCCATTACCGGTATGTTGATGGATGCTATCGAGGCACGTCTGCAGAAATAAAGCGTTTAATGCCGGATGACGACGCTAAAGCGTCTTATCCGGCCTACGTTTTTCGCCTCCTACAAACCGGAAAAGCGCTACTTTCCGGCAAAAGACGCCTTACATGAGTGACAATTAAGGGCTTTCCCCACATACTGCACACTGTTGCTTTTTTGAACCAGGAAACAGAACCTCTGACAATGAATTTACAGCATCACTTTCTTATTGCCATGCCTGCTCTCCAGGATCCGATTTTCCGCCGTTCCGTGGTGTACATTTGTGAGCATAATGAAAACGGCGCGATGGGGATTATTATCAATAAACCCCTGGAAAATTTACAGATTGATGGGATACTGGAAAAACTGAAAATTACACCAGAGGCGCGTGACCCGGCTATTCGTCTGGATAAAGCCGTGATGCTTGGCGGCCCACTGGCAGAAGATCGTGGGTTTATTCTGCATACCCCGCCTTCGCGCTTCGCATCCAGTATTCTTATTTCAGATAACACCATCATCACGACTTCCCGCGATGTATTAGAAACCTTAGGTACACAGGAACAACCCTCCGAAGTACTGGTCGCGCTAGGTTATTCGTCCTGGGAAAAAGGTCAGCTGGAGCAAGAATTGCTGGATAACGCCTGGCTCACAGCCCCCGCCGATCTCAACATTTTATTTAAAACACCGATTGCTGATCGCTGGCGCGATGCAGCGAAACTTATCGGGATAGATATTCTGACCATGCCTGGCGTGGCAGGGCATGCATAATGAGCGAAACATTACTCTCCTTTGATTTTGGTACCAAAAGTATTGGCGTGGCTATTGGTCAGCGCATTACCGGTACAGCCAGACCGCTGCCCGCCATCAAAGCACAGGATGGCACGCCGGACTGGAGTTTGATTGAGCGCCTGCTTAAAGAGTGGCAGCCGGATGAGGTCATTGTCGGCCTGCCGCTGAATATGGATGGCACTGAGCAACCCCTTACCGCACGCGCACGCAAGTTCGCCAACCGAATTCACGGTCGTTTTGGCGTAACTGTGACACTTCACGATGAACGCCTCAGCACAGTGGAGGCGCGCTCCGGTCTGTTTGAGCAGGGTGGATACCGTGCGTTGAATAAAGGCAAAGTGGACTCCGCCTCTGCCGTCGTTATTCTCGAAAGTTATTTCGAGCAGGGTTACTAAAAGGTCATCGTTTCATTTTGCTCCAGCATAAACCCTCAGCCCATTACAGCCTGCCCTGCGCCTGACGCTGCTGCAGGCTCTGAGCGAAAGTCTGCATACCTGCCAGTTGCCCGGTTTGTATAACACCGGGGAGCTGGTGGTTTTTCCCCTCGCGGATCAGATTGCCGACAGCCGGAGTATTTACCAGCAACTCAAATAACGCCACTCGCCCTCCCTGCTTATCTTCTTCCAGCTTTTGCGAGAGCACCGCCCGTAAGCTACCCGCCAGTTGATTACGAACCGGATCTTTCTCCTGCGCGGGAAAAGTATCCACCAGCCGCTCCACCGCCTGCGCCGCACCACGCGTATGTAGCGTTGCCAGCACCAGATGCCCGGTTTCTGCGGCGGTTAACGCCAGACGGATGGTTTCGCTGTCGCGTAGTTCTCCCAATAAAATAACGTCGGGATCTTCACGCAACGCAGCTCTTAATCCTGCGGCAAAAGAGCTGCAATGCGCCCCCATCTCGCGCTGTTGGATCAAACAGCGCTTGCTGGTATAGCGATATTCAATAGGATCCTCCAGCGTCAGAATATGTCCTTCAACGTTCAGATTAAGGTACTCCACCATCGCCGCCAGTGTTGTAGACTTCCCGCTCCCCGTGGCTCCCGTCACCAAAATCAGCCCATTTTCACTATGTAGCAGTTCAGATATAAGGTCAGGTGTCTGCAATGCCTCCAGGTTCGGACGGGCGGCCGGCAGCACCCACAGAGCCAGCGAAGTCCTTTGTGGGGGGGAAAATGCCCGGGCGCGCAGACGACGAGGGCCCGCCAGCGAAATGGAAAAATCAATCTGCCCATTTCCCCGCCACTGTACCTGTTGTTGATCGCTGAGCCAGCCCATCAGCAGTTGTTCCACATCTGGCGCAGTAAACGGCGCAATTTCTATCCTCCCCCGTATGCGCCAGCGCGCAGGCCATGCATTGCACAGGTGTAGATCCGACACGTTATGCTTTACACTAAGGGCCACTATTTCTTCCATATTCATATGAACATCCTCGGAAAATGAACGATATCGCGCATAACCTGGCACATGTCCGGGACAAAATCTTAGCCGCCGCGACGCGTTGCGGGCGGTCTTCAGAAGAAGTTACGTTGCTTGCAGTAAGTAAAACCAAACCTGCGAGCGCCATCGAAGAAGCCATTGCCGCAGGGCAGCGTGCCTTTGGCGAAAACTATGTTCAGGAAGGTGTGGACAAGATCCGCTACTTCAAAGAAAGCGGCGTAGAGGGTCTGCAATGGCACTTTATCGGCCCGTTGCAGTCCAACAAAAGTCGTCTGGTGGCTGAGCATTTTGACTGGTGCCATACGATAGATCGTCTGCGTATCGCTACCCGTCTAAGTGAACAGCGCCCGACAGACTTACCACCGCTGAATGTTCTGATTCAGATTAATATCAGCGATGAGAACAGTAAGTCAGGCATTCAACTTGCTGAACTTGATACCCTGGCCGCTGAGATCGCCGCACTGCCACGCATTACCCTGCGTGGTCTGATGGCGATCCCGGCGCCAGAGTCAGATTATGTAAGGCAGTTTGAAGTTGCACAGCAAATGGCTGTAGCATTTGCCGGGCTGAAAACGCGCTACCCAAATATCGACACGCTCTCACTGGGAATGTCTGATGATATGGATGCTGCCATCGCGGCGGGTAGCACGATGGTACGCATTGGCACTGCTATTTTTGGTGCTCGTGATTACACAAAAAATTAAGGAAAACTAAGGAACACCATGAATACGTTGACCTTCCTGCTCTCAACGGTAATTGAGCTGTATACCATGGCGCTGCTATTGCGCGTATGGATGCAGTGGTCCCGCTGTGATTTTTACAACCCGTTCTCGCAGTTCATTGTGAAAATCACGCAGCCCATTATTGGGCCGTTACGCCGTATTATCCCTCCGATGGGACCAATCGACAGCGCCTCGTTAGTAATCGCGTTCATTCTCAGTTTTATCAAGGCAATAGTGCTATTCAAAGTGGTCACATTCCAGCCGATTATCTGGATCGCCGCCGTACTTATTGTTCTGAAAACCATTGGGCTGCTGATTTTCTGGGTGCTGTTGGTCATGGCCATCATGAGCTGGGTCAGCCAGGGTCGTAGCCCCGTGGAGTACGTGCTGATTCAACTGGCGGACCCACTGTTGCGTCCTATCCGTCGCATACTGCCAGGCATGGGCGGAATCGACTTTTCCCCGATGATCCTGGTACTGCTGCTCTATGTCATCAACATGGGAATTGCAGAGGTATTACAGGCGACAGGTAATATGCTGCTGCCGGGGCTGTGGATGGCGTTATGAGTGCCGTAACACCCTGCGATGACGGTCTGGTTTTACGGCTCTATATTCAGCCTAAAGCCAGCCGGGACAGTATTGTGGGTTTACATGGCGACGAAGTAAAAGTCGCCATTACCGCCCCGCCGGTCGATGGCCAGGCAAACAGTCATCTGGTTAAATTTCTCGGTAAACAATTCCGCGTGGCGAAAAGCCAGGTTGTTATTGAGAAGGGCGAGCTTGGCCGTCACAAACAGGTTAAAATCATTCATCCGCAACAAATCCCGCCAGAAATTGCGGCACTAACTGATTAGGTATCCCATGCAAAAAGTTGTCCTCGCAACCGGCAATGCCGGTAAAGTGCGTGAGCTCGCCTCTCTCCTGAGCGATTTCGGGCTTGATGTTGTCGCCCAAACAGATCTGGGCGTTGACTCCGCTGAAGAGACCGGCCTGACTTTTATTGAAAACGCCATTCTGAAGGCGCGTCATGCTGCGCAAATCACCGGACTGCCGGCAATTGCCGATGACTCGGGTCTGGCTGTCAACGCCCTGGGCGGCGCACCAGGCATCTATTCCGCTCGCTATTCAGGAGAAGATGCTACCGACCAACAGAATCTGGAAAAGCTGCTGCACACCCTGCGGGATATCCCTGAAGAGAAACGTCAGGCACAGTTCCATTGCGTGCTGGTGTATATGCGCCATGCGGACGATCCAACGCCAATTGTTTGTCACGGAACCTGGCCGGGCGTGATTACCCGCGAGCCTGTCGGAAACGGCGGTTTTGGCTACGACCCGATCTTCTTTGTACCGTCTGAAGGTAAAACCGCGGCAGAACTGACTCGTGAAGAGAAAAGCGCCATCTCCCACCGCGGACAAGCGCTGAAGCTGCTGCTGGATGCCCTGCGTAATGGTTAAGCTTCCACCACTGAGTCTTTATATTCACATCCCGTGGTGTGTGCAGAAATGCCCCTACTGCGATTTCAATTCGCATGCGCTGAAGGGTGAAGTTCCCCATGATGACTATGTTCAGCATCTGCTGAGCGATCTGGATGCCGACGTTGCGTACGCACAAGGTCGTGAAGTAAAGACGATTTTTATTGGTGGTGGCACGCCAAGCCTGCTCTCAGGGCCGGCAATGCAAACGCTGCTGGATGGTGTGCGCGCACGCCTGAATCTGGCGGCTGATGCAGAAATCACGATGGAGGCGAATCCCGGTACAGTAGAAGCCGATCGCTTTGTCGATTATCAACACGCTGGGGTGAACCGTATCTCCATAGGTGTGCAGAGTTTCAGCGCAACTAAACTTGAGCGCCTGGGACGTATACACGGGCCGGAAGAAGCCAAACGCGCCGCTAATCTGGCGAACGGTCTGGGGCTTCGCAGCTTTAATCTTGATCTGATGCACGGCTTGCCGGATCAGACCCTGGAAGAGGCCCTGGGCGATTTGCAGCAGGCGATCGCGCTCAACCCGCCTCATCTATCATGGTATCAGCTCACCATTGAACCCAATACTCTCTTTGGCTCACGCCCTCCGGTATTACCGGACGATGACGCGCTGTGGGATATTTTTGAGCAGGGCCATCGGTTGCTGACCGCCGCCGGGTATCAGCAGTATGAGACATCAGCCTATGCTAAGCCGGGTTATCAGTGTCAGCACAATCTGAACTACTGGCGTTTTGGCGACTATCTTGGTATTGGCTGCGGAGCTCACGGCAAAGTCACTTTTCCAGATGGACGCATCCTGCGCACCACCAAAACGCGACACCCGCGCGGATATATGCAGGGGCGCTACCAGGAAAGCCAGCGTGATGTGGCGCAGACCGACAAACCATTCGAGTTCTTTATGAACCGTTTTCGTTTACTTGAAGCCGCGCCGCGTGCTGAATTTACCCAATATACCGGGCTTACCGAAGACGTTATTCGTAAAGAGATTGATGAGGCTATCACGCAGGGGTATCTGACAGAGAACGAAGAGTTCTGGCAGATTACCCGACACGGTAAGCTGTTTTTAAACTCTCTGCTGGAATTGTTTTTAGCGGAATAACACTGAAAATAGCCAGGCCTGATGGCGCTGCGCTTATCAGGCCTGGGGGCTTAGAGACGATAAGCGCAGCTATCTTTATAGATTAATACTGATTAAACATCGTCTGGATCTGTTGCGGATCTTTGGTTTGCGTCAACGCCAGTTGCAACAGCACACGTGCTTTTTGCGGGTTCAGCGAACCTGAAGCGACAAATCCGTATTTCGCATCATCGATTTCAGCATCCTGCGTGGTGGCACCTGTTGGTACACGGGAAGAACGCACAACCACGGTACCTTTATGCGCGGCAGTCGCCAGGGTATCGAAAATCGTTTTATACAGGTTACCGTTACCTACACCCGCACTGACGATCCCTGCATAACCTGCGTCTACCAGCGCTTTTGCCGGCAGATCAGAAGCATTAGCGTAGTTGTAGATAATCCCCACTTTCGGCAGTTCTGTCAGCTTAGACACATCGAACGGCGTAGAAGTAGTGTGCTTACGGGCAGGCGTACGCTGGTAGTCAATTTTGCCGTTATGGATGTATCCCAGCGGGCCGTAGTTAACGGATTTGAAGGTAGCAACATCAGTGGTATTGGTTTTGGTCACATCACGACCATCCAGTACGGTGTCGTTCATCACCACCAGCACGCCACGGTTTGCAGAGGCTTTATCTGCCGCCGTTACCACCGCGTTATACAGGTTAAACGGACCATCGGCGCTCATTGAAGTAGATGGACGCATTGCACCTACCAGTACCACCGGTTTGTTGCATTTGACTGTCAGGTCGAGGAAATATGCGGTTTCTTCCATGGTGTCCGTACCATGCGTGACTACGAAACCGTCGGTTTTATCACATTCAGCATTGATCTTCTTCGCCAGCGTTAACCAGACTTCATCGTTCATATCCTGGGAGCCGATATTCACAACCTGCTCGCCTTTGACCACAGCGATATCTTTCAGTTGCGGCACCGCATCTACCAGATTTTCTACACCGACTTTGCCTGCCGTGTAGTTGGATTTTGTTGCGGAATCACCACCGCCAGCAATCGTTCCGCCAGTGGCTAAAATGGTGATGTTAGGTAATGCCAGCGCCGCGCCGCTGAATCCCATAACCAGTGCAGCAAGTGCCGTTTTCCTGAAAAACTCCATGTTATTTCTCCAGTTACTTGAATTTGCCGCATTATGTCTATCTCACAGATGAATAATGTGACATTGTCCAATTAACCAGATTTATATTTCCATGAAATTGTCGTTCTTAGAGGTGGATATCAAAATAACAGGAAAATACAAAATAAAACGGCACAGAATGTTTCTGTACCGTTAAAGAGAAGTGAATGTTATTTCAGACCGTTAACTAATGCCTTACGGTCATCTTCCAGCGTTACGACGCGCGCGCAAACATCTTTGCCAAACTGCTGGAAATCTTGTTCCTGATTCTTCCATTCGTTCTGGATTGACGTTTGCAAGCCGCCGAGGCTACCGAGCACGCCCTGCAACGGGTTACCGCCGCCTTTGAGCACGGCTTTCGCTCCCATTTCGTTAATGCTGTCTTGCAAAATGCCGCCCATCGCCTGGTTCACCAGCTGTTGCCCGTCAGCGCGGACCTGATCTATCGCCTTATAATGGAAGGTCAGACCATCGGAGCGATGCTCGATTATCCGGTTCATCTGATCTTTCAACTGAGCATCAAGCTTGGTTAAACGACCGCGCATATTACTGCTTTCGCCCACTTCTTTGGCGATGATTTTATCCAGTGCCACGCGACCTTTCTCAACGCGCGCTCTGGCACCTTCGTCAATCCACGGCAGACTGCTACGCAACGCCGCCTGATAATCTTTCGCCTGCTCACGCTGCGCAGCGCTCAGGGTGTATTGTTTACCGTTGAAGGTGACATTGCCGGTCGGCGTAATAACCAGATCGCCGTTTTCACCTTTCACCTGCACCGTTTGCGGACTTAAAATCACATCGTCTCGTGGAGTGACACTGCACTTGTAATCAGCATGTGCGGCCATCGCCGTGAACGTTAGGAGTGCCGCCAGCAGCGTTTTGCGCATCATATCTATCCCTCAATACAAATCGGGCCGGCATTTGCCGACCCTTTGCTACTTAGTCCCACCAAACATCGAAAAGTTCGCTGGTACGCACGTCTTCAAGTTTATGCTCTTCCAGCCACTTACGGACAATCGCCTGATGTTCTTCAGTACATTTGCCAATTTCCTGCAGGCAGATCAGACCTTCCCAGGCCAGATAGCCGCTGCCGTCAAAGGCCAGTTTGTTCGGCTCGATAACTTCATTGATAAGGTCATCAACGATTTTATCAACCTGCTCTTCAGATGTGCCTTCCGGGAAACGCCATGCAACCGAAAATCCTAATTCCTGGAATTCGTCGATATGCATTTTTTTACGCAGACGACGGCTACGGTTCTTTGCCATTATTTCACCCTCTCGAACATTAAGTCCCATACGCCATGGCCAAGACGATGACCACGTTGTTCAAATTTGGTTACCGGGCGCGATTCCGGGCGCGGTACATAATCGTTACTCTCTGACTGGTTTTTATATCCGTCAATGGAGGACATCACTTCAAGCATGTGTTCCGCATAGGCTTCCCAGTCGGTAGCCATGTGGAAAACGCCGCCCAGTTTCAGCTTGCTTTTAACAAGCTCAGCAAATGGTACCTGAACGATACGGCGTTTATTATGACGTGCTTTATGCCACGGGTCAGGGAAAAAGAGCTGAACCATTGATAAAGAATTGTCAGGAATCATTTTGTGCAGTACTTCAACGGCATCATGGCACATCACGCGCAGGTTCTCGACACCCTCTTCATGAGCTGAGGCCAGACACGCGCCGACGCCCGGAGAGTGCACTTCAATGCCGAGGAAATTCTGTTCCGGACGAGCTTTAGCCATGGCCACCAGCGAAGCGCCCATACCAAAACCAATCTCAAGTGTCACTGGCGCTTCACGGCCAAACAGCGCGGCAAAATCCACAGGCTCTTCGCTAAACTCAACGCCCATCACCGGCCAGTAGTTTTCCAGCGCGTGTTCCTGCCCTTTGGTCAGTCGCCCCTGGCGACGAACAAAACTACGAATCCGGCGCAGAGGGCGGCCGTTTTCATCAAATTCCGGTGAAATGACGTCGTTCTTCATAAAAGTTTAGTCTGCTGTGTTTGAGTTCTGAAAACGGGCATTATCCAAAGTTAGTTGCCGGATGCAAGTAAAGGAAGAAAGTGAGCAGCGGAAAGTTCCGGTTTACACCCCGTTGCCGCTGTGCTGCAATCTTGCCCCCAGTCATTATGAAACGGTAACCATGCAAGCGTCTCAATTTTCAGCTCAGGTATTGGGCTGGTACGACAAATACGGACGGAAAACGCTGCCCTGGCAAATTGACAAGACGCCTTACAAAGTATGGCTCTCTGAGGTCATGCTGCAACAAACGCAGGTTGCGACAGTTATTCCTTATTTTGATCGCTTTATGGCGCGCTTCCCGACGGTTACTGACTTAGCACAGGCACCGCTGGATGAGGTCCTTCATTTATGGACCGGTCTGGGTTATTACGCCCGTGCTCGTAATCTCCATAAAGCCGCTCAGCAGGTAGTGACGCTACACGGCGGAACGTTTCCGCAAACCTTTGATGAAGTTGCAGCCCTGCCAGGCGTCGGGCGTTCTACCGCTGGCGCGATCCTTTCGCTTTCTCTGGGTCAGCATTTTCCGATTCTCGACGGCAACGTTAAACGCGTGCTGGCTCGCTGTTATGCTGTCAGCGGTTGGCCAGGTAAAAAAGAGGTCGAGAAAAAGCTCTGGGATTTGAGCGAACAGGTTACGCCAGCTAAAGGCGTTGAGCGGTTTAATCAGGCAATGATGGATTTAGGGGCGATGGTCTGTACGCGTTCGAAGCCCAAATGTTCCCTGTGCCCGCTAGAAAATGGCTGTGTGGCTAGTGCCAACACAAGCTGGTCACTTTACCCCGGTAAAAAACCCAGACAGACATTACCAGAACGTACAGGCTATTTTTTACTGGTGCAGCATGATGATCAGGTATTGCTTGCGCAGCGCCCACCAAGCGGTTTATGGGGCGGATTGTACTGTTTTCCGCAGTTTGAAGATGAAGATGGGCTACGTCAGTGGCTGGCGCAACGGCACATTAACGCAGATAATCTGACCCAACTTAATGCGTTTCGCCACACCTTTAGCCATTTCCATTTAGATATTGTGCCTATGTGGCTTCCCGTGTCTTCATTCACCTCATGCATGGATGAAGGCAATGCGCTCTGGTATAACTTAGCGCAACCGCCGTCGGTAGGACTGGCGGCTCCCGTGGAGCGTTTGTTACAGCAATTACGTACCGGTACGCATGTTTAACGTGTCGGTTAATAGAGAGGATTTTTTATGAGCAGAACGATTTTTTGTACTTTCCTGCAACGCGATGCAGAAGGTCAGGATTTTCAGCTGTACCCAGGCGAACTGGGAAAACGCATTTACAACGAGATTTCGAAAGAAGCGTGGGCACAGTGGCAGCATAAGCAAACCATGCTGATTAACGAAAAGAAACTGAATATGATGAACGTCGAACACCGTAAGCTGCTGGAACAGGAAATGATTAACTTCCTGTTTGAAGGTAAGGACGTGCATATTGAAGGCTATACGCCGGAAGATAAAAAATAAGCATCTCTTGCTGACAATTTCGTAGGCCGGATAAGGTGCTCACACCACCCTCCGGCAAAACGATACAACAACAAACACAACACGCACTCCCGGAATGATGAAAAAATTTCTCGCGCTTGCCGTTATTGCGCCGTTGCTCATCTCCTGTTCCAGTTCGACCAAAAAAGGCGATACCTATAACGAAGCCTGGGTCAAGGATACCAACGGTTTTGATATTCTGATGGGGCAATTTGCTCATAACATTGAGAATTTGTGGGGATTCAAGGAAGTACTGATTGCGGGTCCGAAAGACTACGTAAAGTATACCGATCAGTATCAAACCCGCAGCCACATCAACTTTGATGACGGTACGATAACCGTTGAGACCATCGCCGGGACAGATCCCGCCGGACACCTGCGTCGGGCGATCATCAAGACATTGCTAATGGGCGATGATCCCGGATCTATCGATCTCTATTCCGATGTCGATGATATCAAGATTTCCAAAGAGCCGTTCCTGTATGGGCAGGTGGTTGATAATACCGGTCAGCCCATTCGCTGGGAGGGGCGTGCAACAAACTTCGCGAATTACCTGCTACAAACGCGACTTAAGAGCCGCAGCAACGGCCTGCGCATCATCTATAGCGTGACGATCAATCTGGTGCCAAACCACCTTGATAAGCGAGCACATAAATATATCGGCATGGTACGGCAGGCATCGCGGAAGTACGGTGTCGACGAATCGCTGATTCTGGCAATCATGCAGACCGAATCGTCCTTTAACCCGTATGCTGTCAGCCATGCCGATGCGTTGGGGTTAATGCAGGTGGTACAACACAGCGCCGGGAAAGATGTATTCCGCTCTCAGGGGCGTTCGGGTACGCCAAGCCGCAGCTTCCTGTTTGATCCGGCCAGTAACATTGACACGGGTACAGCCTATCTGGCGATGCTCAACAATGTCTATTTGGGCGGTATTGATAATCCGACCTCGCGCCGCTATGCGGTGATCACCGCCTATAACGGCGGGGCGGGTAGCGTGCTGCGCGTTTTCTCCAGCGATAAGATTCAGGCCGCAAATATTATCAACAGCATGTCCCCGGGGGATGTTTATCAAACCCTGACTACGCGACATCCATCCGCAGAATCACGTCGTTATCTTTACAAGGTTAATTCCGCACAGAAAACCTATCGTCGACGTTAACATCGTCCTCTCCTGACACCTCCGCTAACGGATGTCAGGAGAGCAAAAATGTTAACTCCGTCACTCTTTTACCTTGCAATTAGAAATTGTTTGCAAATATTTGTCACAGCTAACAAAAAAAGAGTGTCTCTCATTGATAGAATCACATCATATTGCAACGGCAAATGTGCCTTTTAAAACATTCATCCGCATTACGGTGTGAGGAAATTAACATGAATCTTAAGCTGCAGCTGAAAGTCCTCTCCTTTCTGCAGTTCTGCCTGTGGGGTAGTTGGCTCACGACCCTCGGCTCTTATATGTTTGTCACCCTTAAATTCGATGGTGCATCCATTGGCGCAGTGTATAGCTCCCTGGGGATTGCCGCCGTATTTATGCCAACGCTGTTAGGGATCGTGGCTGACAAATGGATCAGTGCAAAATGGGTTTATGCACTTTGCCACCTGGTCGGCGCAGGAACACTGTTCGCCGCCGCCGAGGTCACCACGCCAGGGGCCATGTTCTTTGTGATCTTGCTTAACTCACTGGCCTATATGCCAACGTTAGGGCTAATCAACACTATCTCTTACTATCGCCTGCAATCTGCCGGGATGGATATTGTCACCGACTTCCCGCCAATTCGTATCTGGGGCACCATCGGCTTTATTCTGGCCATGTGGGCGGTAAGCTTCTCTGGCTTTGAACTGAGTCATATGCAGCTTTACATCGGCGCGACATTATCCGTGGTACTGGTACTGTTTACTCTGACACTGCCGCATATTCCGGTTGCCAATCAGCAAAAAAACCAGAGCTGGACGTCAATGCTCGGCCTGGATGCATTCGCGCTGTTTAAAAACAAGCGTATGGCTATTTTCTTCATCTTCTCAATGATGCTGGGTGCAGAGCTGCAAATTACCAATATGTTCGGCAATACCTTCCTGCACAGCTTCGATAACAACCCACTGTTCTCCGGTAGCTTTATCGTTGAACACGCCTCGGTGATGATGTCGATTTCGCAGATTTCTGAAACCCTGTTTATCCTGACCATCCCGTTCTTCTTAAGCCGTTACGGTATCAAGAACGTCATGCTTATCAGTATCGTGGCGTGGATGCTGCGCTTCGGTCTGTTTGCTTACGGCGATCCGACTCCGTTCGGTACCGTGCTGCTGGTTCTGTCGATGATTGTTTACGGTTGTGCTTTCGACTTCTTCAACATCTCGGGTTCCGTATTTGTGGAAAAAGAAGTGCGACCTGAAATTCGCGCCAGCGCACAGGGTATGTTCCTGATGATGACCAACGGCTTCGGCTGTATTCTGGGCGGTCTGGTGAGCGGTAAAGTGGTTGAGTACTATACACTGAATGGTATTACTGACTGGCAGACCGTGTGGCTGATCTTCGCAGGTTATTCACTGGTTCTGGCGTTCGCTTTCGTGGCACTGTTTAAATACAAACACGTTCGCGTACCGGCTGGTTCTCAACCCGTCGCGCATTAATCTTCATTTATTGGAAAAGGTCACCTGTCGGTGACCTTTTTTTTGCCGGATGGCGCTTACTTCAAGACGTAGCCAAACAGACGCTTAATTCCGTCAGCATCGGTCTCACTGTAGACCCCTTGCAGCTCCGGCGAGAATCCTGGGAGCAGGTTAACGCCCTCTTCCAGCGCCAGAAAATAACGCTGAACCGCCCCACCCCATACTTCTCCCGGTACCACGCACAGCACACCAGGAGGATAAGGCAGCGCGCCTTCTGCCGCAATGCGACCCGCGGCATCACAAATACGCACCAGCTCAACGTCACCACGGATAAAGGCACTGTGGGCGTCCTGCGGATTCATCGCCACGACCGGCAAACTCTCCTGACGGAACATCGCCTTTTGTAGATCCTTCACATCAAAGCTGACGTACAGATCGTGCATCTCCTGGCACAGCTCACGCAGCGTGTAATCCCGATAGCGTACCGGGTATTTGTTGGTGATGGTAGGCAGCACATCAGCCAACGCCGTGTCGTCCTCAATATGCTGTTCAAACCGCGCCAGCATAGCTACCAGTTGCGCCATTTTCTCTGCGCTTTCTGCAGGCGTCAGCAGGAACAGAATTGAGTTGAGGTCGCATTTCTCCGGCACGATGCCATTTTCGCGCAGATAATGCGCCAGAATCGTTGCCGGGATGCCGAACTCGGTATATTGCCCGGTCTGCGCATCAATGCCAGGAGTGGTCAGCAACAGTTTGCAGGGATCGACAAAATACTGGTCGCACGCGTAACCGGAAAAACCATGCCATTTCGCGCCCGGTTCAAAGCTAAAGAAGCGACGCTCGCTGGCGATGGTTTTCGTCGGATAGGTTTCCCACGGTTTGCCATCGATCACGGGGGGAATAAAGGGCTGGAGCAGCTTACAGTGGGCAATGATAGCTTTACGTGCCTCAATCCCCATCTCCACGCATTCTGCCCACAAACGACGCCCGCTCTCTCCTTCATGGATTTTAGCGTTAACATCCAGCGCGGCAAATAACGGATAAAACGGGCTTGTAGAGGCATGCAGCATAAACGCGTTGTTCAGACGTTTGTGCGGGCAGAAACGCGCCTGACCACGAATATGGTTATCTTTTTTGTGGATCTGCGAGGTTTGCGAGAACCCGGCCTGCTGCTTATGCACCGACTGGGTAACAAAAATCCCCGGATCGTTAGCATTAAGCTCCAGCAACAACGGCGATCCATCGGCCATCATCGGAATAAACTGCTCGTATCCGACCCAGGCAGAATCAAACAGGATGTAATCACACAGACTGCCAATCTTGTCGATCACCTGCCGGGCGTTGTAGATCGTCCCGTCATACGTGCCAAGCTGAATAATTGCCAGACGGAACGGGCGCGGCTGTTCGGCCTTTTGCGGTGCAACCTCCCGGATCTGCTGGCGCAAATATTCCTCATTAAAACAGTGCTCATCAATGCCACCAATAAAGCCAAACGGATTGCGTGCCGCCTCCAGATAAACCGGCGTGGCTCCAGCCTGAATCAGAGCACCATGATGGTTCGACTTGTGGTTATTACGGTCAAATAGCACCAGATCGCCACGCGTCAGTAACGCATTAGTCACCACTTTATTTGCAGCCGATGTGCCATTCAGAACAAAGTAGGTTTTATCCGCATGGAAAACTTTAGCGGCAAATTTTTGCGCATGTTTGGCCGCCCCTTCATGGATGAGCAGATCGCCCAGTTTGACGTCAGCATTGCACATATCCGCACGAAACAGATTTTCGCCAAAAAACTCGTAGAAATGACGACCCGCTGGATGCTTCTTGAAAAACTCGCCATGCTGATGTCCCGGGCAAGCAAAGGTGCTGTTCCCCATTTCAACATACTGAGTCAACGTGTCATAAAACGGCGGCAACAGCTCTTCCTCATAACGACAGGCTGCGGACTCAAGCTCCAGCCAGTCCTGTGCATTACCGCGAATAATTGCCTCAACGCCTGCAGGTAAATCCACATCAGTCTCTGAAAAAATAAACACGGGCAAATGAAAACCTGTGCGTTTAAGCAACGAAAGGATCCCACTGCGGCTGTCCGCAACAGTAATGACGACTGCCGCAACATCAGTAAAATCGGTACTGTCCAGCGACACCACCTGACGATGGGTAGACAGGCGAGAGACCAGTTCACCACTGGCGGCAATATTCATTGATTTCATAAGCGCAAAAACCCGTTTCGGGAAAGTCAAAAGCCCCGGGCAAAGCTGCATTGCTCCGCCCTACGAAATGACAGGTCAAACTGGTAACCAGCCCCGACCGCCAGACATCAGTAAAAGCAGATAGCCTCTGATTTTACTGTTATCCTGCAGTGAGCGTGCGTTGCCGTCACCGCATAGTGGGAGAGTGAAAAAATATCGCAGGAAGGGGCAATCTTCGCGCATAAAGGCGATGTTGAAGGCGATGTAGGGGGAATATATTCATCCCAGGCAGCCCCGTCAGACAGGAGAAAATTCGCGCAATTTTGGCACCTTTAACTATCAGGCGCAAGACAAAATCCTATGCATATATCTTGCAGATAAACACCCATTTTTCCGATCGATAGCGTCATAATAATGCAATCTGAAAACATAAACACACCCGGGCCATTGCCTTTAGCATCAAGACGATAACGGGTAATCAGGAGCGAATGTGGTAATCGGACCTTTTATTAATGCCAGCGCCATTTTATGTGGCGGTGTTCTCGGCACACTACTCAGCCAGCATTTACCAGAACGTATTCGAGTCTCAATGACCTCTATTTTCGGGCTGGCCTCTCTGGGTATTGGGATTTTACCGGTAATTAAGTGCGCCAATCTGCCAGTCATGGTTCTGGCAACGCTGGTCGGCGCGTTAATCGGCGAGATTTGTTATCTGGAAAAAGGGATTAACGCTGCTGTAGCTAAAGCACAACAGGTTTTCACCAGATCAGATGTAAATGCAACGCATGAGTCTTTTATCCAAAGCTATGTAGCAATCATTGTGCTTTTTTGCGCCAGCGGTACCGGGATCTTTGGGGCGATGCATGAAGGGATGACTGGCGACCCTAATATTTTAATCGCTAAGTCTTTTCTCGATTTCTTCACCGCCGCCATCTTCGCCTGCTCGCTGGGTATTGCGGTATCAGCCATTTGCGTGCCGGTGCTGGCAATCCAGTTAACTCTGGTCACCTGTGCTGCGTTGATTTTGCCACTGACAACGCCTGCAATGATGGCCGATTTTAGCGCTGTAGGCGGATTATTGCTGCTGGCAACCGGCTTACGCATTTGTGGAATCAAAATGTTCGCGGTCGTTAATATGCTTCCCGCTCTGCTACTGGCAATGCCGCTTTCCGCTGCATGGACTGCATTTTTTGCCTGAGAATGCGTGCAATACCAGCAATCTGGTGATAGATTGTGCAGTCTGCATTGAATTGAAGAAATTTCGTTGACGAAACGAAGCGAATCGGTTTTAATGCGCCTCGTTGCCCGGATAGCTCAGTCGGTAGAGCAGGGGATTGAAAATCCCCGTGTCCTTGGTTCGATTCCGAGTCCGGGCACCAAAATTTAGAAAAACCAGCCTTAGGGCTGGTTTTTTGCTTTCTGAAGGATGCAGTAGATTTGTGGTCGTTCTGACTGCAAATGTCACCAACCTCTCGCTGAGCGGCGCTCGTTTTTTTGATACAAGGTGTGGCAACGTTTTGCTCAGCAGTAGGTGCTTCCGGACGAAATACCGGCTTGTGACTGAAGCCCCGGAACTATTAAAAAGTATGCATAATTAAAATGAGTATGCTCACATATCCACTGATATCTGCATATAAATAGTTCATAACGCGTGTTCAACGAACAAGCGTCTCACTATCATTCAAAACCTCAATTTTTTTTAGCATTTCCAGATACACTTTATGAACCCCTATTGCTTGCCCAATAGCGCATGGAGGAATAGCATTTTCTGATCTGGAAGAACTCTCCCGACGAGGAATACTATATGCATACCAACTGAAATAACCATTGACCTGGAGGTCATTGATAGCATCCAGCATATCCACGCTCATTGAGGAACCATAGCGATCTACCAGTCTATCAAGACGATTAATACCAGATGTTATATGAGTACGAAATATATCATTCCATGTGCCGCCATCAGGCACAGAGAAGAAAGTCTTTGGTCGCAATTCCAGGCATGTGTTCTGAGCCTTTTCCAGCATCGGCTTCTTAAGCATTAAATCAAAAGAGATGTTGTTATCACTGATGTATTTACCACCATTATTTTCAATGTAAAGACTTCGAAAAGGTGATGCTATAGAATTCAAACTTTTTGATATTTCTAAGTTTATAATTTTGCCAAGCTTTTGTTTTTCTAATTTAATATGTTGTTCATTTTCACGCTGTTGATACGTAGAAACAAATGAGTAAATGAGTGCAAAAACTACTAAAGCGAGTGTGAAGCGTCCTGGAATCGTAAGTTTTTTTAGGCCGGACTCATTCTTGTCCCATGTATTACCGATAATTGCTATCAGAGCAGAACCGAAAGCCAGAAAAATTGGAATGTATTCCATATATAACTCCTTAAAAACTGTTCTAAATAATATTAGAACACAAAAAAACCAAGTTCGCTATAAACCGCAGTAAATGCAACAAAACATAAATATAACGTATTAAATATTTACCTTAGGAAGCCATTAATATCGACACTCTCTAACATGCGATAGATTATTTATCTAAAACTTAGCATAAAATACTCTATCCAGACACGAGTATTTAAGTTCCCCGAATCCGATTCCAGACACCACTATTTAGAAAAACCAGCCTTAGGGCTGGTTTTTTGCTTTCTGGCACCAAAAAAGTAACTCGAACTCAGTCAATTGCCAGGACTGACTGAATTCGATCTAGTTAGTTTGAGTTACTTAAAGTTATATTTAATACCAATCATCGCTGAAGTATCGTTATAACCTTTATCTCCAATCTGCGCGCCAATATTACCCCAGATATTGAGCTGCGGATTAATTTGCCCCTCAACACCCGTTTTAATTTCACCCAGATCACGTGCGCCTTCTTGTCGGATACTGACCCCATCCATTGTTGTGCCAAAGTTACGGGTATTGTGGATCCAGTTCACTTCCACAAACGGCTGGAACTCTCGTGCGTTGCCATCATCAATTGCACTGTGGCCTTTCAGGAAAGTACGGACTCCCAGCCGAGTCTGGATATTGCCATCTCCTTTGCCGCTGACGTGAGAACCATTCGATTCACGATGATCGTCTGCTTCAACCCCCATCCAGATAGCTTGTCCCTGCGGCTGGATAAACCATTCGTTTTCAGAACCTTTACTTCCGGTGAATTCACCGAGCTTGTGCGTATAACCCAGCTCCAGCGATCCGGTAATCCCTTTCGATTTGTATGATTCACCCTGAATACCCTGGCCTTTGACACTATTATTAAACCAGTTGTACTGCGCCCATGTATCCAGATAAGCCCCCTGATGCGTTTCATCATTGGCATACCATGTTGCATAGACCCCAGCACTGTAACCATTCACGGAACCATCAGAACGATAACCTGTAGATGAGGAGCGCGTATTGCTGTTGTTATGTCCATACCCGGCCATCACGCCAAGATGCCAGCGATCCAGTCCATCGCCACTCCAGCGGGCAATATCGCTACCAATCTGCATTACATAGCGATTACTCTGGGTTTTCAGCTGGCCGCTACCGTCACGCCAGTTGTTATGTCCACCGACATGACGCATCCACATACTTGTCACTTTCTGCTCGCCTGTCAGCGCGTCGATGTACTGGGTTTCACCCAGACGATCGTGCAGACGGGTAACAAACATATTATTTGCTGCCGCCAGGTTTGCCGTGTAGCTCCCACCCTCCGGGCGCAGATCTTTATCAGTATCAGGATCTGGTTTCGGATCCGGGTCTGGATCTGTTTTACCACTGGTCAAATACCAGTTGCCACTGTTCTCATCCTGACCACGCCCAAGAGTATAATCATAAGCGCCCGCCACAATACGACCTGCTTGCGTAAATTCACCATCCGACTGCCCGTCTACGTGGATCACTTCAATACCGTCGATCGTGGCAGCCCCTTTCCCACCAGCATTAGTGACGCTAACTGAAGTTGTGCCGCTGGTATCACCCTTCACAACCAGCTTATCCGTTACGGAATCATCATTCCCCAAAGCAGTGTTTAATGAAAGATGGCCGTCATTACCCGCATAATTGCCATTAACTACCAGTTGGTTGCCCGCCAGTTGGCCATTCACGCCGGTCTTAATAGTACCGCTGTTAGTGAGATTGCCTCCCACCGTAAACAGAAGATTATCGCCAGTCCCGGTACCAACCTGCACTCTCCCTGCGTTATTCACATTGCCAGCAACACCACCGACACCAGAGAGCATGCCAGATGTCGCAACATTCACCTGTGAACTGGCAAGGATAACCGGCGACGTTGCGTTGCCCAGCACTAACCCGCCCTGCTCAATATCCGTTTGCCCGGTCCAGGCTGCGTTATCACCTACGGTAACGGAGCCTGCGCCCAGTTTGGTCACTCGACCACTACCATAGACATCATTATTGAGTTGCCAGTCAGTGTCGCTGTTCAGTACCAGAGAGCCCGTATTACTCACATCCGCACTGCCCAGGTTTTCTGCAATAGAAGCGGTGAGCTGGGAATCCGCATCGATAGAGAACTGACCGGTGAAAGCGCTGTTATTGCCTACCAGCACAACATCACTGCCGTTGAGTTCAACCAGCCCGGCATCACTGATATTATTGTATAGATTGCCTGCGGCCTTACCGATCGATAGCGTTCCTGCCGCTACAATATCACCCGAACCAAGACCCAGAGTCGTGTTCATTAACACGCGGGCACCTTCCGCGATGGTGGTTTTCGCCGTGAGCGTACTGTTTTCACCAGTAATGGTCAGCGTATCGGCATTCACGTTCAGCTCACCACTTCCCGTTAACACACCGTCTGCTGAGCCGCCGTGCTCAAGTGTCAGGCTACCACCGTTAATATTCAGCAAAGAGCCTGCTGCCGCAGCTAGCTTACCGATAGTCTGGCGATAACCATTCATATCAAACCCGGACTCTGTCGCCAGACGCAGTTCGCTGGTCTGCCCTAGAACATTATCATTTTGCATCAGAAGGTTGCCGCTGCGTACATCGGTAACGCCGGTATAATCGTTATCCTGATTGGACAGTGATACCGTCTGGCCTTTCTGGCTATCAAACGCCAAATCTCCGCTCCCGGTTACACGGGCGCTGAGATCCGCCGCATTGCCGGTCTTGCCATTTGCATCCAGTACCAGCGCATTATCTCCAGATGCCAGCAAATCTACCTGTGTCAGGCCATAGTTAATGTACAGGCCGTCATCACTCGCACCGCCGGTGAGACGATAGTCATAAGTCCCTTTCGCCACGACCTCGCCGTTTTGACTGATGTCGACTTCCACGCCATCACTAATGATATTGCCATTGCTATCAGTCAGCGTCAGGTTACCCGCACCGCCTGAAACCGGGGTATCTGAGGTAGCCAGTTGGATCAGTGACTGCGCATCGTCCTGTTCAAGCAGTGACTGCGTGGTATCAGCCAGCGGACGATCATTGCTGATCGTGCCAGTATCAACCTGCACGGTACCGCGCCCGGAAAGATCCATCTTCCCTGAATGAATAGTCCCTTCAGCGTTACTCTGCCCAGGGGTCACACCGTCAAAACTGACCGTACCGCCGTTAAAGGCAAGTCCTCCAATCTTCTGCTCGCCAGCGCCCACGTGCGTCACGCTCCCCGTACCCACACTTAATGTCGCCTGGCTCAGCGCCTGAGTATTCATCCCCGCCAGTTCAAAGGTGCTGTTGCTCAGCGCCAGCGTGCCATTGAATCCGTCTGCTGCATTGTTGCTGGTAAAATCGAACGCATTACCGCTGGCATCCACCTCTACCGTACCGGTACCCGCCAGATGACTGTTAAAGGCATACACACTATTGGATTTCAGCGACAGCGTACTGGTCTCGTCGATGCTATAACCAGTATCAGCAGCATCGTTTTGATTATCACCCAGCGCAAATGTGACATTATCAACGGTAAATACGGAGCCAGCAGTGAGATCAATATGCTCCATACCACTGATAGCATCAGTACGATTCAGGATGTATTGCGCGTTTTTCAGTTGAAGTGTATCTCCACCCGCACCACCATTAAGGCTGGTAAACAGCGATGTCTCCGTCTCTTTAATATCATTGAGCACATACAAATCGTTACCGCTTCCGGTCGTGACGTCCGTGGCCGTACTACCAGAATCCAGCGTAACCGTGTTATCACCGCTCATCAGATTAACCTGTCCGACAATGCTCGCGCCTGCGGCGTTTGTAAACACAACCCCGGTCCCCGTCAGCATTTCCACTGCTTTTTGCGAGGCATCCAGCGCTTTAATCACACCTTTATTAATGAAACTTTCCAGTGCACCATTATCAGCGTTGACCACCGCATGGCTTGTTGACTTCGAGGTTAGCTCACCAGATTGCTCAACATTTTTGGTTGTCCCCCCAATAATCAGCGCTTCACCGCCATCACTGTCGAGCACGTTAACGCTGACACCTGTTTTCAGATCGGTTGACGCATTGGTGACAATCCCTTTGCCTGCAGCCTGTTCGACGTTGATCATCAGGTTGCGTGAATCGGACATATCCAGCGTTTGATCGGTTTCGCTACCGTCAATATTTTCAAACAAAATCCCCGTGCCGCTACCCGTTACGGTAACAGTACCGGAGTTGGTTTGCGCCAGCGATGCGCCGGTATGAATACCAATACCGTTACCTACGCTTACAGTAGTATCTTTTAACTGGATGCCCGCAATTTTAGCGACGTTTTCAATAGCACTCCCTTTGCCAGCACTGTCCATCGTAATGGTAGCGCCATCAACAGTCAGGCCTTTCGCGCCGTTAGCCAGCAGGATGCCATGCGCGTCTCCTGCTGCTTTGGTTTCCCCCGAACCGGTCAAGCTCAGCGAGGCATCATTGCCAACAAGATAGGCTGCTGTGCCATCCGTCGCGGTTACCGTCGCATCGTTTTTAACAACCGAATCAGCACCTTCAATACTGACCGCGACACCATTAACGTTAATATCACCAGCGTTATTCAGCGTGCCGCCAGAAACCAGGACGCCGGTGCTGCCCGCCTGGGCGAAATCAATAGTACCCTGGTGGTTAAGCGTACCACCGTTGCGAGCGATGTAGCCGAAGGCACCATCCGCTGTGTTGCTGGTATTCAATGTGGCATAGCTGGTAAGTACCGAGTCGCCCTTCAGACTCGCATCAACATTCCCGGACAGATCGTAATAATTACCATCAACAATCCCGGCAGTGGTCCCTTTACCGGAGAGCTTAACAATCACCGCATCTTTAGTGATAACACCATCAGCACCGCCTTCCACACGCACGCCAGTGGCACCGTCGCCCGTGATGCTCAATGATTGCGAACCGGAATCAAAATGGCTTCCCGTCCCCGTCACTTGCAGAATAGTGGAGTCTTTGCCTGATGCCGTCATTGTCGTACCTGATGACCCACTACCATCAAAGGTTGCACCGCCTTCAATACGGTATAGCGTTGACCCTTCAGTCGATACGTCCTGCAGGGTCGAAGAGGATGCGTTGACTTTAGAACCGCTACCGTAAACAAAATAACCGATTTGGTTCTTACCACTGTCAAAAGACATTTTACCCGTATCGGTAATATCGATCGTACCGCCATCACGAACATGCAGACCAATCGCGTTATCTGCAGCAAGACTGACACTCCCGCTCATGGTCAGTCGTGAACCCGATCCTTCAACCCAGGCACCAATGTTTTTCTGCGTACTGTCGGTTGTACTGCCATTGGTGATGTTGATGCTGCCGGAGTGAATCGCCTCGCTCCCTCCCTGTAGCTCAATCCCGCTGGCACTGTACCCATTCAGATTGATCTTGCCGCTGTTTTCCAGACCTTTCGCGCCGTTAATACCCATCAGCCCGGTATTTTGCGCTGACCCGGTACCATTGATATCGATAACACCATTTTGCTTAACGCTGATGCCATCTGGCGACTCGCTACCATCCGCCTTGATAGCAACAGCATTTTCTACTTTTTCCCCGATAGTAATGTTGCCGGGGTTATTGATAGTCCCACCTTTCACATACATACCAATGGCGGGGAGCGTCACCACAACCTCACTGGTCGTTTCATCTTTTACCGCCTGGGCGGTACGTCCGATATAGAGAGTCCCGTTGTTTGTCGCAACGACATTATGCTGAGCAAATACACCGTAGGTGTATACACTATCGATGGATTGCACTGGTTCACCGCCAGTCGCAATATTCATTACGCCATTATTTATAAACGTTGCCGTGTCGTTCATCAGCAAAGCGTAAGCGTTATAAATATCCTGGTGAGAAGCGAGGTTGATAATGCCGTCATTCTGCACTTTCGTGGTACCTGTCGACAGAATCGCGGTATGCGCACCGACCCATGCGTTTTTCACATCAAGACTGGTACCCCCGTCAATAACACCGTTGTTATTCACGATGCTGTCCCGTGCCGAAATGACATAATCGCCCCCCGATGCACCAGCAGCGGTCCCTAACGTACCGTTGTTGTTCAGCGTGGCGCCTTTGGTCAATGTCACCACGGAGGTATCACTGAACACAGCCTGAATATTTGCATCAGCAGAAATATTAACGACAGAGTGCGCTCCGGTAGCTTTTATGAAACTATTCACATCCCGGTTTGCAAGCTGCAATACAGCATCGCCGGCCGGGATCTTGGTATCGAAGTGGATGCTTTTTTGTTCCGTGGAATAGGCTTTGTTTAACTCCGCCTGATAGTCTGCAGGTGAGAGTTGGCCCGCCTCAACAGCCTTCACCAGGGCATCATTATAGGTTTTTAAATCATCAATATTGTTAACGGTATACTGGCCTAACGCACTGGAGAAGGTGCCATTGTAAGTTGCGGTATTAAAGCTAAACGTTTTTCCAGAAGTATCCGCGACATTACCGATGCTACCGCTTTGCACGATAGTTTTAGAGTTGTAGTTCAGTACGGCATCTTTTGTGTCGCTGGCGCTGGTCTCAACGTTATAAATCCCGGAAACCTTAGTGACAGCATTAAACTTGTTCTCTGTGTGTTCTGCCCAATCGTTTCCCTTTGAACCGATATTGACATCAAGCTCACCACCCGACTTTACGGTTGCCAGCTTCATATTGACATACTGTCCGTTGCCAACTGCAACCCCCAGATATGTCGTCAGATCGCCGATATTATTAGTGGAGAAATTATTACTGTCGTAAACCTGTATTGTGCGTGAGGCTCCAGTGACAGGATCGACATATTGAATACTGTGCGTACGACCACCTAATGTCGTTTGTTTCAGGTTTATATTTTCACTACCAGATGAAATATACCCGCTATCCATTGCCTGCTGAATTGTCATCGTCTGGAAACCAGATGCCCCGGAAGCAATACTGCCATATCCTTTAGCGCCAGTGACGATATTCATCGTTTCACCATCGCCAACAACAAGCTGACCAACACCATTACTATTGGTATATGGTGTGTATTCTGGCAGCACATAATCAGCGGCCAGAGCATTTACCGACTGCGTCGCGAATACTGCACCAATTATACTTAACGCCAACGTTGATAAATTAAAGCGATAGTTATTAACTCGAATACCTACGTCGCTATTAGTTTCTACTGAAGCACCAGATCGATTAGCCAATTCAGAAACAACAACTGCACACGAGCGCGACACACTCCATACCACTTTATAAATCTTATTCATAATTACCTTTCCGAAAGACTCCACGATGCCTTTATTTACTGGCAAATTTTCGTGGTCACATAGCAGTAGATGAACTCATGAATATACAGCGGACGGACACGACTTCTTCGCTGGAAGTTTTCCGCTGAAACATTGAGCAACTTGTACTCGACGGATGGTATTACTCAAGCATAGCAATATCTATTTATATCGAAAGTGATACATTATATAGATAATATGACTATAAATTTAAGCAAGTAAAGATTTTTATGTTAACAAAGTACAAAAAACAACCAAATGATTGATAATCATATGTATAAATTTTGTAATTTACACAACACACTCACATCACAACAAATAAACAATTCCAGCTTATTAAAAGGCTGTAAAAATTCAAATGATAATAAGTCTCCATTCATTTAAAATGAGAATTTGAATATAGACAAAGATATCTATAAGACTAATCTCATACTATAATCTTTATAATAAAAAATTCAATCCACTTGATTTGCAAAAAAATTACATTCATGGACGATGACTACGACTGCAGTTGGAAAAACTTCACTTCACAATTCGCCAATTTTGCAGGTTCAAAGACTTTGCTTGTCGTATATAATAAGCGAAAAGCATCACACGCTACTGGCCAATGTTTTAAGTCTCTTGATGCTTTGCAATTTTTCTATTATTTTATTAGTGTGATTTTTTAGCCCTTTCATGAAGGGTGAAACACCATCTTCTAAAAACATCGGTCATTTACAAATCAATCAATGACCTAATGACTCTGGAGAACCTTAATCGTTATGAGATAAATATTACCTCACCACACGTTGATATTAACGCGCCTGATCCCTTATCAACTTGAGCAAATGAATAGCGATGCAGAAACACAAAACCTTGTCCGTATCAGCGCTTTTCAGTAACGTATCAATAGAATAATGAAGGTAAGAACCATGAGTAAGAACGAAGTAATTCCTGTTTAGCAGAACTGATAGCTACTGTTGTGCGCCTTAACATTCCGGATATCCAAGGGAATAACGACATATTGGAACTGTATGTTTCAGGGAGTTTTTATCAAAAAAAAATGAGTCTAGAATAAAACCCCTCAAAAAAACCAGGTATTTGTATCAAAAAAATACGCATCTATAGATATTTAAACTGATACTTTAAATTTTCATGTCAAAAGACAAAAATAAAACACTACATTTTAGGCAATCAGGCAGTTCATCATTCTGCAACAAGAAAGAAGAATTGTGATGGTTTATAATTAAGTGATACTCTGTTAATGAATAAAAAATGAAATATATTATTAACAATGAAGTTACATTCAGAAGTGATGACGGTGTTTTGACAAGCCTGAGTATACCTGACAATTCAGTAATGCTATCTATTACAGCAAACCGAATCCTGACTTATCTGCTGCAGCAGGAAGGGAAAGTCGTCGCCAGAGAAGAGATGTTCATCAATGTCTGGGACAAAAATGGTCTGCAGGCATCAAATAACTCACTGAGCCAGTATATTTCCCTGATTCGCAAAGGATTGCTGGAGCTTGGTTGTGAGCAAGAAATCATTCAGACTGTACCACGCGTAGGCTTTTTTATTGCTGAGGGTTTAATATCTGTGGCAGAAGAGCATCCTCGTGTCTCCTTCTCCCCCCCTCACATCGCTAAAATCATCCCTCCGATTTCGAAGCGAGTAAAAATAGCGCTGCTCACTACCATCTGCCTCTCGCTGTTTATGCTTTCTTACCCGGTAATGTCTTTATTTAGTGGCAAAGAAAACAGCATTCCTGTCCTGCCATTGCACAAACTCGGCAACATTGACCAATGTCCGGTTTATACCCTTTATAAAAGTTCGCAAGAAGTGGCTCCAGTCAAGCTTGAGCAGGCCAGAAAGATGGCTGATTTACACCTGAAATGTCAGCCCGGTGCATCATTTATTTTTCAGCCTGACGACCTGTATGTTTACGGCGAAAAGGGGCGTGTTTTTCTGTCCCGCTGTACTTTCAAAAATGCAGAAAAAACGAAATTTGCCGGATGCAAGGATGTATATATACATGAATATTAAAAATAAAATATTGCTTTCTTCCTCAGCCATGTTGCTGGTATGCAGCGCCCTGTTAAGTCTTAATGGTGTGACAGTCATTCCTGCTCATCACGGGATAAGTGTGCGCTGCATTTCCATACTTTCGCTTCCTGAACTACCTGGAGGCGGGAAATACAATGGCAGCCTGATGGTTCAACTCCAGAAAGATAACACTGGCATTTTGGATTTTGCTGGCGTCATATCAACGCAAGCAGAATCAGGCAACCGTCCCGAAAAACAACTCATCTTGCAACGTTCTGTCAGCTTCGATTATCGAATTGAAGAAAACGGTACTGTGTTTATGAACGAGATGAAAATGAACAAACATAATATCGATGACGTTCCTGATAAGTTGTTTACCCGTAATATATTTGACCTGTCTATGCCTGAAAAACGCGTACAGATTTATGAAATTAACAACGCTTATCTGTTAGGGAATACCTTTTCTCCGACAAACGTTTGTGTCAGCAAAGCAGAGTACCAAAGCTAACGGCTTATCCTGACCTGTCCCTTTTCAAGGTCACCTCAACCCGTTCCTGTTTACCAGTAAACATATCCGATAAGCACACCTTCCAGCCTGGGTGTGGAGTTTGCCTTGCATATAGTATCGAATCAAAACTACATTGACAGGCGATTCTGCCTGCGCATACAATCGAATGATACCGAGTCGATACTATTATCCCACAGGGAGAGTCGCCATTTTCTTTCACACGGGTTGGCCGGTATGACGGGCTAATGCATCCGTTCACGCGCTGCTGCTTTGCGTCGAGGATGTATTTAAAGTTACCTTCGTAAACCAATGCTGCCGGGTAAAGTAAACCAGTAACTGATACTAACCCGCAGATCCATGCGGATTCTGGAGAGAACATGAATAAGATTCGTCATCCGCGCGCACCAGCCCTGACTGTTGAACGCTGGTTTAATACACCACAGCCGATAACCCTGGAGTCACTGCGCGGCAAGGTCGTGGTGATGGAATCATTCCAGATGCTGTGTCCAGGCTGTGTATCTCACGGGTTACCGCAGGTTTCTCGCGTTTACGCCACTTTTCCGCAGGATAAGGTGGCAGTGATCGGGCTACACACTGTTTTCGAACATCATGATGTGATGACCGCACAAGCGCTGAAAACCTTTCTTTCAGAATACCGTATCCCCTTTCCCGTCGGAGTGGACATGCCGTCTGCGGAAAGCGACATTCCTCAAACCATGCAGGCCTACACTATGCGCGGTACACCGACACTGACGTTAATTGATCAGCAGGGATACTTACGCCAGCAATATTTTGGTCAGGTAGACGACCTGGCACTGGGGGCAGAAATCGGCGCGTTGTTGAGCGAATCTCTGTCTGTTTCCTCAGAAGAACCTGTAACATCAGGGTGCAGCGATGGCCAGTGTGCACTGTAAGTCCAGACCCAACACCACTATTCAAAAAAAACCGCCCTGATGGCGGTTTTTACTTTTTGGATTTTCAATTACGGCTCGCTCGTTAAAACCCCGCGATGGCAAATCAGCCAGCACGGGGATAGCAAGGCTACGCCTTCACCACAATCAACGGTTCGATATCGCTCTCTTTTTTAATCACCAGCGACTCATCACCGCGCAGGCAGGTGCCACCGTAGTTACCGCCTACGGTGAACGTACAGACCTGAATATATTTACCAGCAACCTTTGGCAGACACCAAAGCTGTTGGTAAATGTTCTTCTGCTCTGCGAACTTACCGCTGGTCTTATCCAGTAACTCTTCCTCATGACTCACCAGATCGATGTTGCTGCCACAACGTCCTGCAATAGGTTTCACCGCATAACCGGTTTGTGCCAGTTCGTCGTTGACAGTGAAATCCGTATCAAGCAGATAGCGATGATGTGGGAACAGTTGCCACAGGATCGGCAAAATCGCCTTATTACCGGGAATAACCGTCCACAGTGGCTCAAAGACCAGCACTTCCGGGCGCAGCAGCACGTCGATCAAGCGCACTTCCTGGTGGGTGTGTCCGGTACGAATCGGAACAGCGGCGTACTCGGTTTCGCTCACCTCGCGCACCTGCTCAATCGCGGTTTCCCATGCCCAGGTTTTCCAGACACAGTTCACCAGACGACCGTCGCCATCAATCAGTTGTCCCGCTTCATCCCAACGCAACTCGTCCAGACCACGCAGGATTTTGCTCTCGAAACCAGCCTGATGTAGCGCCTGCTGCATAAACTGCGCGTGGTAGTTCTCCTCAATGTCCTTATCCTGCATGATATGCACGAAAGGACGCGCACGACTGTGCTTCCAGGCGCCCGCCAGTTCGTTAATCAACCCTTCTGCAGGATTGTGCCCCTGCCCCGTGTAACCCCGTTCAGCCCATCTTTCAAGGATCAGGCCGGCTTCAGTATGGCACGATGCAGAATCGGCGTTGTATTCGTATACCTTCAGCCCACGCTCATCCATACAAAAATCCATACGACCGGTGATCATATGATGGCGACGACGCTGCCAGGAAAGGCGCAGTCGTGGCCAGAGGATTTTCGGGATATCAAACAGAGCCAGCAGATTATCGTCTTTCAGCACTTTATCAGTGGCGTGGAGATACATCAGATGCAGCTCGTTGGTCGCTTTTATCAGTTCCTGCTCTGCACTCTCGGTAATGGTGAAGTACTGGTGTGGGTCCTGATTAATCACGTGTCCGTTCGCCAGCACGTAGGCTTTTTGTAGCGGATCCCGCTCATCCAGCCATTTGCCATCAAATTGCCCTTTATCTTCCAGGCGTGCACCGTCAATTTTCAATGACTCGTTGGCGATTTCCGGCTGCGGCAGGCTGTATCGGGTGTCGTCAGTCTGGATCATCCAGCCAAGGATCGTGGTGTCATCAAAGGTATCACGCAGCGTGTAGCAGCCATTTTCGACCACCATCTCCAGTTCGCGAGTCCACTGCTGTCCAGGAGGCAGCGGCGTGTGGATCACATTCTGTTCAGCAATGCGGATTTTGTTTTCCAGTAGTTGAGTGATAATTGCCACATGGCCGGTATCTTTGAACTCGCCACCTTTTTGCCAAATAAGCAGCGCACCTGCTACCGGTGCCCGGGGTGAGCCGTTGGGGAATGCCTGAAGCGGCAGGATATTGTCATTCACTACTTCACGCAGAAAGCGCAAGGAGAAGATCTCCCACGCCATGCCCACATCCGTGAACACCACACCATAGTTGAGGAAAAGAAAGCGGCGCGCAAACTCAACGCACTGCCATTTGTGGCCCATATATTCATCGTCGATATAGCTGCGAAAGGCGGCATCATCGTCATAGTCCCGCGGGTCGAGGGAGCTGTAATCTGAAGAGTAGATTGCTACGCCGCCTGGGGCGTAGCCCAATAATGTCCCGAATGGGGCATCCTGACTGGTCGTTCCTTTGCTCATGCACCTTACCTCAAAACAATACAGCCTGAGCAGCCTGGCGTGAATTTTCGCTCTGATTGCCTGCTCTGCGACACTAACCGGACAGAGGTCGACCTATCATACACCTCAACGCAGCGACTGGCGCTCAGAGGAGAAAAATTCACATCAGGAACTACGCTTTCATCAGGATAACCGGTACGCTTTTATATGCCGGGGTCAAACTTTCCGTGTCGACCGCATCGAGTGACAGCAGCACGTTCGCTTCCGGCAAATACGCACCAATGGAACCCGCCGCCATGTCGTAAATCACCACCGTTAGCCCGTACATCATGCGTTCAACACAAGGCTGCCCGCTATCGTCCAGTGCCTGAACGTTCACAACATCACCTTGAATCAGACCACGAGCAGTCGCTTCATCTTCACTTAAAAAAACCACATCGCGCCGACCGGTAATGCCACGGTAACGGTCGTTCATCCCATAAATAGTGGTGTTGTACTGGTCGTGGCTACGCAACGTGGCCAGCACCAGCGCATCAGCAGGTTGGTTTTCACGTTCGATTGCGCGCTGACGGCTGACGACAAAATTGGCTTTACCATTCGCAGTTCGCCACTCGCGACGTGATGCTGGCGTATCCATGCGAAACCCACCCGGCTCAGCGATACGTGCATTGTAATCATGAAACTCCGGGATAACGGCTTCGATAGCCTCGCGGATCAGCGCGTAATTACCTGCTAAGTCTTCCCAGTTTACCGGCGAATGAAGAAGTGTGGCGCGTGCCATTCCAGCCACAATGGCGGGTTCGGATTTTAACCATCTGGAGGCAGGCTTCAGCCCACCGCAGGAGGCATGCACCATCGACATCGAATCCTCGACGGTTACAGACTGAACACCGGTAGCCTGTATATCGCGTTCCGTTCTGCCCAGCGCAGGCAACAGGTAATTGTGTTTTGCCAGCAGCAAATGCGATCGGTTCAGCTTGGTCGCGATATGGACCTGCATATCCAGTTTTTTTATCGCCGCGAAGGTACGTTGCGGTTCTGGCATCGCCACCGCCAGGTTGCCTCCCATGCAAATGAGGGCTTTCGCCTCGCCCCGTTCGATTGCCCGAATACTTTCCACGCTGGATCGACCATGTTTACGCGCAACGGTGATAGAAAAATGTGCTTCGAGCCGCTGCAGGAAATCTTCTGATGCCGCCTCATTGATCCCCACAGAACGGTCACCCTGTACATTCGAATGACCACGCAGAGGGCAAATCCCCGCCCCCGTCTTACCGATGTTGCCTTTAAGCAACAGCAGGTTCACCAGTTGCTGAACATTTTCCGTACCGTTTTTATGCTGGGTGATACCCAGTCCGTAACAAATGATGGTGGCGCGGGACTTATTGTAGTTGTGTGCCAGATCTTCCATCTGGCTACGCGTCAGACCGGAATCCAGTTCCAGTTCCGCCCAACTACGCTGGCGTAAATCCTCATACAGCGCAGAATATCCGGCGGTATGTTCATCAATAAACGCATGATCGAGCGTCGGCGGTTGATCGAGCAAGATCCGCGCCTCATCCATTTCGATCAACGCCTTCATAATACCCTTGAGCAATGAGGCATCGCCGCCCATTTTGACCTGGTAGTAGTCGCTGCTGAGTTCCGTCGCCTGGCCGGTGAACATCTCTTTCGGACTCTGCGGGAAGCTAAAGCGCTCAAGCCCTCTTTCGGTCAGCGGATTGATGGAGATAATTTTGGCCCCACGGTTGGCGACATCGCGTAACGTGGTGAGCATGCGCGGATGATTAGTACCAGGATTATGTCCAATGCAAATCACCAGATCACAATGGTTAAAATCGTCAAGTTCTACGGTTCCTTTCCCCAAACCGATTGCCCGCGTCAGCCCGGCACTGGTTGGGCCGTGGCACATGTTTGAACAATCGGGAAAGTTGCTGCTGCCGTATTCGCGGGCAAACAACTGGTAAAGGAACGCTGCCTCGTTTGAGGTTCTGCCGGATGTGTAAAATTCTACTTGCTGTGCTGAATTATAGCTGCGCAGGCGCTCGCCAATTTCCTGAAACGCAATGTCCCACTCGACAGCCTGCCAGGTGTCAGTTCCGGCATCGTATTTCATCGGATGCGTCAAACGGCCTGTATTTTCCAGTTTATAATCGCTGTATTGCCACAAGGTTGAAACCGGATGGCGGCTAAAAAACGCCGGTGACGCTTTCTTCGTGGTGGTTTCCCAGGAAACTGCCTTTACGCCGTTTTCGCAAAGCTCCATCGGCGCACGATGACCCGGATCTGGCCATGCGCAGCCCGGGCAGTCGAACCCCTTCACCTGGTTCATTTTAAACATCGCGATAATGTCGCGCACGACTGCCTTTTGCGAAAACACTGAAGCAGTGACGGCTTTTACCGCGCCCCACCCACCCGCCGGTCCCTGATAACCGCTTACTCCTGGAACACCCTTTTTCATTATTACTGCTTATTGACCGCCAATGATTGATGGTGAGTACGGTAGCAATTTCCGTCTTACATTGATTTCCTCTTGATGGAGTACGGTCTGAGTACAATGAACGGGTTATATTTATCTTCCCCTTTCAGCACAAAGCGACATAAAGTCCCAATCTGTTAAATTGAGTTCTACCTAACTGCTACACTGCTTCAACACAACCACTCAGAAGGCAGGTCAACATGTCAGACAATACTTATCAGCCCGCGAAAGTCTGGACGTGGGATAAATCAAACGGCGGCGCATTCGCCAATATCAACCGCCCTGTTTCCGGTGCCACACACGAGAAAACGCTGCCAGTCGGCAAGCATCCATTGCAGCTTTACTCGCTGGGTACGCCAAACGGTCAGAAAGTCACGATTATGCTGGAAGAACTGCTGGCGCAAGGGGTGAAGGGCGCGGAATACGATGCCTGGATTATCCGCATTGGCGATGGAGATCAGTTTTCCAGCGGCTTTGTGGAAGTGAATCCCAACTCCAAGATCCCGGCTTTGCGCGATCATTCGCAAAACCCGCCAGTTCGCGTGTTTGAGTCTGGCGCCATCCTGCTTTATCTGGCGGAAAAGTATGGTTATTTCCTGCCGCAGGATCTGGCGAAACGCACCGAAACGCTGAACTGGTTGTTCTGGCTACAAGGAGCGGCGCCCTTCCTCGGCGGTGGCTTCGGACACTTCTATAACTATGCACCGGTTAAAATTGAGTACGCGATCAATCGCTTTACGATGGAAGCCAAGCGTTTACTCGACGTGCTGGATAAGCAGCTGGCGCATCATCAGTTTGTGGCAGGGGATGAGTACACTATTGCCGATATGGCAGTATGGCCATGGTTTGGCAATGTCGTTTTGGGGAACGTCTATGACGCGGCAGAATTCCTTGATGCGGGAAGTTATAAAAATGTTCAGCGCTGGGCAAAAGAGATTGCAAAACGCCCGGCGGTTAAGCGTGGTCGCATTGTAAACCGCACTAACGGTCCGCTTAACGAGCAGTTGCATGAACGCCATGACGCCAGCGACTTCGACACGAATACCGAAGATAAACGTCAGGGTTAAAATAAGATGCCGGATTAGCCTGTTCGCTATCCGGCATTTTAAGAAGTGGTCACGCGCTGGTGACGTCATACTCCATACGGCGAAGTGCATCTAACGTGGCTTTAGCTTCATCTTCATCAATGATGCTCATGGCGAACCCTACGTGCACCAGCACCCATTGCCCAACCAGCTCGGCTGTATCACCTTCACAAATCAGGGCAATATTGACATCTCGTTTGATGCCGCACACTTCAACCTGCGCAAGCTGGTGAATATCCTCACCAACGGCCAGAACCTGACCCGGGACTCCAATACACATATCTGACTCCGCCCCATAGCAACCTATGGGCTATTCGACTTCTATACTTTTAACTTTCAGTGAATCGCCGGCATCAACCCGCAAACGATCGCCCTGACAGAGTGGACACTGCGCATCATGCTGGGTGATCTCCACGACCTGACTGCAATCCCAGCACCAGGCCTGGGCAGGTTTGTAATCAATGTGTAGTTCACATCCCTGCGCCAGCGTGCCCTGGCAGACGATGTCAAAACTGAAACGTACGGCGCTCTCTTCAACACACGAGAGCGCCCCAATTTCCAGCCAAACGCCGGTAACACGTTTTACATCGTGCTGCTCTGCCTGCTGTTGAATAATTTCAACCGCGCTCTGGCAAAGAGACAGCTCATGCATTTTCGCTACTCCGGCGGCCCAACAACAGTGCCCGACGTCCCATTTGCGGCGCATTCGGGTCGCTAACAGGTAACGATAACAACATTCGTGCACAATCGTCAGTCAGACGGACACCCTCTTGTGCCGACATGCTGTGCGAAAGCGGTGACATCAACGAACAGGAAAAGTACTGCGATACGCCATCAAGTTCGCCAACGGTAAATGTCATCTCGCCATACGGCAGACGCAGCCCGATTTTCTCACTGACCTTACGTACGGGCCAGACCTGGTCTGGCCCCGGGAAAATCAGTGCGCTGAGCATCCAGGGCGTGATAACACACCCCGTCCACTGCCCTTCAAACAGCGAAAAATCAGAAACATACACCGGCATATTCGGATGCAAGAAAGAAAGATCGTGCATCGAACGTCGGGCTACTTCTTCAAACGCAGCCTGAATCTGCTCCTTCGGGGCCGCCTGAAAGCCCAAAAACTCTTCAGACATGGGCCGTCTCCCGAGGGATCGCTTCCACACCCGATTCGCGCAGCGCAGCAAGAACCTGCTCAAGAGCAGGTTCAATCATGGCTTCAACCGTCGGGGTGAGACCGATATGCGGCTCCAGCGATTCCGGAATAACACCAACCAGAGTCAGTTTTTTCGGGAACTCGCCGGTAAAGCGCAGGGCCGACAAAACATCGGCCAGGCCAAGCTGGTGCGGTGAGATTTTGTTGGTAAACAGCGCCGGAATCTCTTCATCCCGCAGGACCATCATGGTTCCCGGCGTGTTTTTTCTCGACACAATGGCGTCAGCAATGATCAGATGATCTCTGTTCGCCATGTCGCCGAGAAGTTCCATCCCAGCCGTACCGCCATCCAGAACGTCAACATAGTCTGGCAGGATGTATCGTTGTTCTAATGCCTCAACGATACGTACCCCGATGGCTTCGTCGGTCAGCAAAATATTGCCGACCCCTAAGACTAATATCCGCATTACAGAACCTTAACTGAGACCACTTCGTTCCCGTCAACGTCCACCACATGCACCGCACATGACATACAAGGGTCGAAGGAGTGAATGGTACGAACCACTTCCAGCGGTTTGTTTGGATCAGCGATTGGCGTGCCTACCAGCGAACGCTCGTACGGCCCTACTTCGTCATTGAAGTTACGTGGGCCAGAGTTCCAGGTTGACGGAACAACCGCCTGGTAATTACTGATAATGCCGTCTTTAATCACCATCCAGTGAGAAAGCATACCGCGCGGCGCTTCAAGGAAACCGACACCTTTGAATTCGCCTGTTGCCGGAATATCCGGTTTCACGAAGGTTGTGTGGTCGCCTTTACCGATGTTCACGATCAGCGCATTGTACTGATCCTGCAGAACGTTCTGCAGTTCACAGCAGTGAACGGTACGGCCAATAATACGGCCCAGCGTGGAATGCAGTTGCGCTACTTCGATCGTTTTACCGGTCAGCTTCGTATAGATTGCAACGATTTCATTCAGCTTGGCATGGGTAGATTCGCGTTTCGCTGCCAGCTTACACAGCATGTTGGCCAGCGGACCCACTTCAACCGTTTTACCGTAGAAGGTCGGTGCTTTAACCCAGGAGTATTTGCCATCATCTGACCAGCCAGTGTAATCAGGAACCGTTGTGCCTTCCCACGGTGCCTGCGGCGCTTCGTCTTTGTACCACGCGTGTTTCGCACTCTCCTGGATCCCTTTAATCAGGTATTCATCAGAGTGAGAGGTGATCGGACGATAGGTCGACAGATCGGCATCGGTGATGTAACCGCCCGGGAACAGGAAGCTGCCGTTTTTACCGTCAGTCGGGAATTCCGGCGCGCTCAGATAGTTAACCGCACCCTGACCGCGTTCCAACCACTCCGGATAGAACGCCGCAATGACAGCGGTATCCACCTTGTAAACCTGCTCAACAAAGTCGCTCAGCTTATCGATGAAGGACTTGATGTACATCAGGCGTTCAAGGTTCAACACGCCGAGACCGTCGAGGTTAATTGGGTTCGCAACCCCGCCTACCGCCAGGTTCTGAATGTGCGGTGTCTTACCGCCCAGCAGCGCCACGACGCGGTTTGCATCACGCTGGCATTCCAGCGCCTGCAGGTAGTGTGCGACCGCAATCAGGTTCACTTCCGGCGGTAACTGCATCGCCGGGTGGCCCCAGCAACCATTAGCAAAAATACCTAACTGGCCGCTGGCAACAAGGTCTTTAATCTTGTTCTGAACCTTGGTGAACTCTTCCGCACTGTTCAGGTGCCAGGTCGACACACCGTTCAGCATCGCCGAGGCCTTCGCTGGATCGGCTTTCAGCGCAGAGGTGATGTCCACCCAGTCCAGCGCAGACAGCTGGTAGAAGTGCACGATATGGTCATGCGTGGTGTGCGCTGCCAGAATGATGTTACGGATGTACTGTGCATTCACGGGAACATCAATGTTCAGTGCGCTTTCTGCTGCACGCACAGAAGAGATAGCGTGAGTCGTGGTGCAAACACCACAAATACGCTGCACAATCATCCATGCATCGCGCGGATCGCGATTCTTCACGATCTCTTCCATGCCGCGCCACATGGTACCGGACGCCCATGCTTTAGATACCACGCCATTTTCGATTTCGCAGTCGATGCGTAAATGGCCTTCAATACGGGTTACCGGATCAATAGTAATTCTCTGGCTCATGCTTTGCTCGCCTCATGACGATTTTGATCGTTTTGTTTTAAAGGAGGAAGTATCGGCAGTAGACGAATGAGTACGATGTATGCACAAATCTCAATAGCCACAAAACCAATAGAAATCAACAGTTCTTCCCATGTCGGGAAGTAGTGGTAGCCACCACCAGGATTAAATGCCACCAGCGAATAGGACAAACGCCATGTCGCACAGCCCAGCAATGCACTCAACGCGGACAGATACAGCATACGCGAGTCATTACGCAGCTTAGCGATGCGCAGGACTACCAGCGGGAAGACCATCAGCACGACTTCAATCCAGAACATCACGGAGTAAAGATCGCCTGCAAACGCATACGACAATTTGTCGCGATAGATCAACTCGCCAAAGCGCAGGACGACGAATATCGCCAGCAGGACGCTAATCGTATTTGTCAGCTTGATGAACAAACTTTTCTCGTCCGGACCGTTACCTTTCAGGCCGGCTTGCACCAACGAGCCTTCAAAAATGACGATCGAGAAGCCCATAATGAAGGCGGTTAATACAGAGAAAAGCGGCAACATTTCATAAGCTTGCCATAGCGGATGGACCTTATAGCCTGCAGAAATCATCAATGAACCCATTGAAGACTGGTGCATAGTCGGCAGCAGCGCACCGAGGGCGATAATAAAGAACATCACTTTGTTCAAACGCTTGAGGGAGACTTTCCACCCCAGACGCTCAAACAAGGCCGGAGCAAATTCCAGCGCCATAATGCCGATATAGATGGTCATACAGACCGCCGTTTCGAACAGTACCGAGTTCACGTTAAAGTGGCCCGGAATGTAGAAATACGGCAGGTTCCAGTAGCGACCTACGTCAATGGTGATCGACAGGCCACCCAGCGAGTAACCAAACAGGCTCGCCAGTAGCGCCGGGCGAACCAGCGGATGATATTGCCCTCTGTTGAAAACATATACTGCCCACGCCAGCGCCCAACCGCCGCACGCGAAGCCAGTACCGATCAACAGGTCAAACGCGATCCACACACCCCATGGGAAACCGCCGTTCAGATCGGAGACAGACCCCAATCCGAAGACCAGACGTTTCACGATCAGGAGCATACACAGGACGATTAACGGCCCAAAAATAATGACCGGTTTGCTGACTATTTTTCCGCCCAGCGGTTTAGGATCATGACTCATGATCGTCTCCTCCATCGTGATGGTCGTTTTTCGTGTTACGACGAACCAGCACGGTTAAGCCCGCCAGCGCAGCCAAGGGTAAAATCATGCCCTTATACAGGGAATGTTGAACATGTTCGGAACGCGCACCGGTTGAAAGATCATCCAGTTTCGGCAGATCCAAATCTTCGTAAGGAACACCGGTCAGCACCATAACCTGCGTACCGCCGCCTTCCTTTTCACCGTACAGGTGCGGGTAGTACTTCGGTACCGTATGCAGATAGGTATCACCGGCTTTCACTGTCTGACGCGGATAGTGGTATTCGCTGCCAGGCTTCAGCGCGAGACGTTTTTTCGCCTCAGCCATCAGCTCTTCACGCGTACCAAAAATCACGGCACCAGCAGGACACACTTCAACACACCCCGGTAAACCACCTTTATCCAGCCGTTCAACACCTTTCTGGTTACAAAGCTCACACTTGTGCAGCGCACCAAACGGGTTGTTGTAGTCGTATTTAGGGACATTGTACGGGCAAGCAACCATGCAGTAGCGACACCCGGTACAAACATCTTTGTCATAGTGGACAATGCCGGTTTTCGGATCTTTTTTCAGCGCGGAGACCGGGCAAACAGAGACACAGTTAGGATCGACACAGTGCATACACTGTTTCTTAATGTATGCGTAACCGTTCTCTTCCTGATCTTTGTTAACGCCTGTTCCGCTACGCCACACCTGAATGATGTTGTTGGTATACGGTGACAATTTGTCGTTGTTCGACCAGGTTTGCTCGCCTTCCGGGTTACGCGCCGGGAAGTTGATATCCTGACACTTGGTGACACAGGCCTGGCAGCCTACGCACAGCGTCGAGTCATAGAGCATCCCAAGAGAACCCGGGATCGGCGGACGGTTTTCTGCAGCCGCATGGCTGACGGACGGCGCAGCGCCCAACAGCAACGCTCCGCTGGAGGCTGCTTTAATAAAGTTACGTCTGTTCACGGTTATTCTCCCCGTGAGTCAGCGTTATCTTTCTTTTGCTGACGCCCCAGTTCACGTACCGCCATCACGCTGACGCCGGCAACCAGTCCTACTACGCCACCAAGCAGCCCAACAGCCCCGGCTGAAATGTTGCCGCCTTCTTTTATGTTGACATCAGGCTTCTCAGAACGCGGAGTCTGGTTTTCCACATGGGCGAGCTGGTGAATGCCTTTATGGAAACCAATGCCCTCTTCGTTACAGCCGTAGCACGGGTGACCAATTGCCACCGGCCACACGCCACCAACATCACAGAACTGCAATGTTGAGCAGTTGCCATACGTTTCTGGTCCTTTACAGCCCAGATGGTAGAGGCACCAACCTTCACGGTGACCTTCATCACCAAACTCTTTGGCAAAGCGGCCAGCATCGAAGTGCGGACGACGTTCACAATGCTCGTGAATCAGACGACCGTAGGCAAATGTCGGACGGTTTTTCGCATCCAGCTTCGGTGGTTTGCCATAGGTGATGATATGCGCGACAGTCGCGAGGAAGTTATGCGGGTTCGGCGGACAGCCGGGGATATTGATGATGGTTTTGCCTGGCAGAACTTCTTGCAAACCGACGGCACCCGTTGGGTTAACGCCAGCGGCAGCAACACCACCCCATGCGGCACAAGAGCCGATAGCAATGATAGCTGCTGCACCTTCTGCCGCTCTACGGATGTGATCCACAATTGGCTCACCGGCAACCATGCAGTAAATACCATTATCTTTTAGTGGGATAGAACCATCTACCACCAAAACATATTGCCCTTTGTACTTCTCCAGAGCGTTATGTTTATTCTCTTCAACCTGATGGCCGAAGGCGGCGGAGAGCACCTCATGATATTCCAGAGAGATTGTCTCAAGGACGAGGTTTTCCACTGTAGGGTGTGTCGCACGAAGCAGAGATTCAGTACAACCCGTACATTCCTGAGCACCGATCCAGATAACTGGCGGGCGCTGAGGACGGGAAACTGATTCTGCCATTTCTGCGGCGGCTTTGCTACTGAGCCCCATGGTAGCGGCCAGTGCTGCACAAAGCTTCATGAAATCACGGCGATTGATGCCGTTCGAATTGATGAGAGAATTATCTCCAGTCATTTTATTGTTATTCCGTTGCGAAGACCTGGCTTTTTATTTTGCACCATTCGCATGTTGCATATTGCGATCGGCGCGCCATTTACCACACTTTTTATATGGTTATGTGCATTATAATACTTCGGCGGAGCAACAAAACGAAGGCGTAGGTCAATAGTGTAATTAATTAAAGCAAGATAATACCCCTTTTGGATCAAGCTTCGAGCCGATAGCCGGCCATGAAAAACCGAATTGTTGTACTCGACTGGTTCTCTTTAAAGAAATCCATCACCATCTCTTTATCCAGTCCATAACGACGCGTCAGGATCCCCGCCTCCCACGCGCTAAGCTGTCGATCACCCGTTTTTTCAAACATACGATGCGAAAAACCGAGCACAAATCCGCGCTTATAGTCAGCACAAAAACCAGCCACTTTACGTGCACTGTCCGCACTTGAGGCGTTTAACCCGGCCATCAGGCCCTTACCAAAATGGTTGTCCATGCATATTCTCCAATCGCTATATAACAAATTATATAGCGATTTTTTAAGCAAAGACCAGAGGTATCACGCACTTTTTTGTGCCAGATTAAAAGGCCACCCATTCGTCCGTTTTAGGTGTCGCAGGTGTTCTGCTTTCTTCTGAAGAGGAAGCGGTGTTAGTTGAAGCGTATTGCACATCATTTGCAGAAAGCCGGAACTGCTGTACAGAGCGCTGTAGATCTTCAGTCTGCCGCTCCAGTGCAACCGCCGCTGCAGAAACCTGTTCCACCAGCGCGGCGTTCTGTTGGGTAACGCTGTCCATTTGCGTAATCGCCACGCTGACCTGCGAAATACCTTTATTCTGTTCCTCAGAAGCAGAAGCGATTTGTTTCATAATGACGGTCACTTCGGTCGCACCGCGCAGAATTGCTTCCATCGTCGAGCCAGTCTCTTTAACCAGACGAGCCCCCTGATCGACACGGCGCGCCGATTCGCCAATTAATGTCTCTATCTCTTTCGCCGCCCCGGCACTACGACTGGCGAGATTGCGAACCTCACCGGCGACCACCGCAAAACCACGTCCCTGCTCGCCAGCTCTGGCAGCTTCGACTGCAGCATTGAGCGCCAGAATGTTCGTCTGGAAGGCGATACTATTAATAACTGAGGTAATTTCAGCGATCTGTTTCGAGCTGGCCGCAATACCATCCATTGTGTCGACCACTTGCGAAACTAACGTGCTACCTTTACCCGCCGTTTCTGTCGCAGTGTCGGCAAGCTGGCTGGCTTCGCGCGCGTTTTCAGCGTTCAGTTTTACCGTTGCGGTCAGCTGTTCCATGCTGGCTGCGGTCTCTTCCAGCGCAGCTGCCTGTTCTTCAGTACGTGAAGAGAGATCATTATTGCCGCTGGATATTTCTGTTGCCCCACGCCAGATGTTGTCGCTTCCCGAACGAATCGTGCTCACAGCTTCACGTAAGCTGTCCTGCATCGCGGACAGTAAAGGCACCAGTTGGCCCACGCAGTTACGCCCTAATTCTTCAATTGGATGACTGAGATCGCCCTGCGCAATCTGACGGAACTGTTGGCGAATACGCGCCAGCGGCTTCACCATCATTGAAACGAGGTAACGGTCGGTAAAGATAAGGATTGCAATCCCCAGGATGACGGCAGTGATAATTAACGTCCGGATGATAGACGTCTTGCTGTCAACCATAACACGTGTCGTATCCAGCCTCTCACCCGCAGTGGTATTAAAACGCTCGGCGCTGGCGCCAAATTCACGGCTCAGTGCTGGTGTGACGGTACTGGCATGTTCTGACCATGCCGTGAGGGTTCCCTGCTGCGCCAACTGCATTTGTGGGGTCACGCCTTTGTCCAGCAGTGCTTGCCACTTCGCCAGTACTGCGGCAGCAATTTCCGGATCCATCGGCCCTGGAGACAGTTTCTTCATCTCCTCAAGCTTTTTACTCATGTTATTCAGCGATTGTTGGGCAGGAGCAAAATCAGGTGTTCCCCCGCTAATTTTGACATCCATTGCCCGACTTAAACGCGTCACAAAACGGAAATACTGATCGTTTCCCTGGCTGAGAATCGTCATCTGCTGTACCAGATGGCGATCAATATCATTCCCTTCTGAGATTTTTGATAAAGAATGGAGACTGAATAAACCCACGCCCGACCAGAGCAGGCAAAAAAGTCCAAGTATTGCCAACATAACAATACGAATAGTGAAGTTTTTCAGCAAACGCATAATAATTTCCTTGCCGTTGATGAGGGGATTCGCCATCAGGCGAGACTTACCCTTGTTATCGGCAGAGAGCAGAGAAGATATAATGCGTTTGTTATTTTTTTACTTTTTTAAGTACATCTTGGTCTTTTCCGGCCATATCAATATGAATGCTAATGAAACCAGGTAGCATTCTTATTCAGATAACTAACCAGGTTAACTAAATAATGCCTTGTTTTTTATTGTAAATATTTTTTAAACCATGAGATAGTCCGCTCCCAGGCTAAATCGGCAGCGGCTTTATCATAACGCGGCGTTGAATCATTGTGAAAACCATGATTAACCCCAGGATAGATAAATGCTTCATAGACTTTCTTATTGGCCTTCAGCGCTCCTTCATAAGCTGGCCAGCCTTCATTAATACGCTCATCTAATGCTGCATAGTGTAATAACAAAGGTGCATTGATTTTAGGGACATCTGACGCAGGCACCTGCCGCCCATAAAAGGGAACGGCACAGGCCAGTTCAGGAAAGGTGACAGCCGCTGCATTTGATACGCCACCTCCGTAGCAAAATCCGGTTATGCCGACCTTCCCCGTCGCTGTCGGATAACGCTGCATAAATTCAACTGCGGCAAAAAAATCGTTCATCAACTTAACAGGATCAACCTGTTGCTGTAATTCCCGGCCTTTATCATCATTCCCCGGATAGCCCCCTACTGAACTTAATCCATCCGGTGCGAGTGCCATATAGCCAGCCTTAGCCACCCGCCGGGCGACATCCTCAATATACGGATTCAACCCACGATTCTCATGTACAACAATGACCGCAGGTATTTTCCCCGACACTTTCACAGGCTTAACCAGATAAGCCCGCACATCGCCGTGCCCTTCAGGTGACGGGTAGGTAATGTACTCTGCCAGAATATCGGGATCGGTAAATTCCACCTGCACCGCCTGGGCATAATTCGGTTTCAACAAATTAAATAATGCCAGCGCCGTCATGCCGCCAACTGCATATTTCGCCGCTATATTGAGGAACTCTCGTTTAGATATTTTACCGTGAGCATAATAGTCATAGTAATTGAGTAGCTCCTGTGGAAAGTCTTTGGCTGTCAAACGCGGCATAGTTCCACTCCTGCATGATGTTTTTTTAAGCAAAGCACAGCGGCCTGTTTTTGCCCAGTTTTTCATCCCAATGTGACTTGTGAACGGGATATTCATCGCTAACCCGCTAGAATAGAAACGTTGTTTCGAAATTCACCTGCACTAAGGAGATCTCATGGCCTGGTTTGCCAATACTGAACGTTATGAGCAGATGCTCTATCGCTACTGTGGCCGTAGCGGTTTGCGCTTACCCGCGTTGTCGCTGGGTTTATGGCATAGTTTTGGACACGTTCAAGCACTGGATTCACAGCGTGCCCTGCTGCGCAAAGCATTTGATCTGGGGATCACCCATTTTGATTTAGCCAATAACTACGGGCCGCCTCCGGGTAGCGCGGAAGAGAATTTTGGCCGATTACTGCGCGAAGATTTTGCTCAGTATCGTGATGAATTGATCATCTCCACCAAAGCAGGCTATGACATGTGGCCGGGACCATACGGTTCGGGCGGATCGCGCAAGTACCTGCTTGCCAGCCTTGACCAAAGCCTGAAACGGATGGGACTTGATTACGTTGATATATTCTATTCTCACCGCGTGGATGAAAACACGCCAATGGAAGAGACCGCTGCTGCGCTGGCCCATGCCGTGCAAAGTGGCAAAGCGCTGTATGTCGGTATTTCATCCTATTCGCCCGAACGAACACAAAAAATGGCAGAGCTGCTGCGGGAATGGAAAATTCCGCTGCTGATCCACCAACCCTCCTACAACCTGCTTAACCGCTGGGTAGACAGCAGTGGTTTGCTCGATACGCTGGAATCCAACGGCATGGGCTGCATAGCTTTTACGCCACTGGCCCAGGGATTACTGACGGGGAAATATCTCAACGGCATTCCGGAAGGTTCGCGCATGCAGCGTGAAGGGAAAAAGGTCCGTGGACTGACGGAAAATATGCTGTCGGAGGCGAATATTAATAGCCTGCGCTTGCTGAACGAAATGGCGCAACAACGCGGACAGTCAATGGCGCAGATGGCGTTGAGCTGGTTACTGAAAGATAACCGGGTGACGTCAGTCTTAATCGGTGCCAGCCGACCTGAACAACTGGAAGAAAACGTTCAGGCATTAAGCAATCTGACATTCAGTGCAGAAGAGCTGGCGCAGATTGATAAACACGTCGCCGATGGTCAGCTTAATCTGTGGCAGGCGTCATCAGACAAATAATCGTCTTTAATACTGTGCCGGGTGGCGGCGTTGCCGGCCCCGGCCAGAATGTTTCAGTACTTATGTCGTATCAGCTGGTCATCACAACTACCGAGAGCACAAAGTTCAGAGGCATGATGATGTAGTACAGTACTGAAATAACAGACGCCTCAAATCTCTTCCGCTTTGATCTGCGGACGCTGGTACTCCGGCCATACCAGCGCGACGAGTGTGGGGTAGGCTTCCAGACTGAACTCCCTGAAGCATTGTCGCAAATTGAGCACGTCCAGATCGGCATGTGGTACTTTCTCCCCACTCAGACAGCGTTTTTTGATGTTGTCGTAATATTTATACACCGCAGAGTTGAGATCGCTACAGCGTCGCTGTGAGTCAAATAGCCCAGGAGTTTCATTCAATTCCACCATTGTCATCCGTTTTATCGTCGAGTGAATAAAATCAATATATTCGTGGTTAACCCGCCAGTACCATACTGGGGTGATCGAATTCATCAGTACCGCAAAATGATCTTCACCCTCTTCTTTGCTTAGTATTTCTGGTTGGTTTGCTGATGTAAAATCCTCTGCATATCGGTTTTTATTTGTACTACGCATCAGAAAAAGTACACCGCAGGTAAGTAATAGCAGGGTAATAACAGAATAAAATATACTGTTCATATGCAGGCTCCGTTTTTTTTGATTTTAAATTTACCCCATGTTATTGTCAACGCGGCCTATCTTATTAAAAACATCCTATCATTGGCAGCAAAGGATATATCAACATGCTTCCCGAGCATCTTGTTCCCTCTCACTTTCATTTATCCACTTCCCCGAGCAATACCAGCACCACAGAAAATAGTGAAAATTTGACTCAGGGAAAGATTACGTTAAACGATTATGAAAAAGATATTTTGATCAGTTCCGCAGCGACCGGACAGTCACGAAATATGCTGTTTGAAGAGCGCGATCGTCATTTAAAAGAACGCCTTTTTCACGTAGCAAAAATTGAATCGTTCACGCGCTTGCTAAATGCCTTACAGGCAGAGGGTGACATTAACTCTCAAGAATTAAGTGAAATTCTGACCCAAAAAACGAACATGATAAATGAACATGGCAATAAAATTTGGCTTAATTTAATTACTCGTGAAACCGACGCCCCCATTTTTTATTCTCTGGTAGAAAAATAAGATGAAAGATGTTGAGGATAATAATGTTTATTTAGCTTTAGATAACCATAAAAGTGATGAGTTTGTCTTAAAGCAAAATCTGGCGGTGTTAATTGCCAATAAGAACGCGACACTGGAAAGCGTAGCTCAGGATATGGTCTCAATACCCGCAGCGCTGGTACGTATGAAATGGCAAAATCGCCGTGAAATCTATGCCCTGCAGGCTAAAGAAGAGATCTACGGGGCCGCTATTGAAGCCATCATTGCCCGGCAACCAGAGTTGCGCGACAAAATCATGGCACGCCTGGAAAGCACATATCAACATATACTCGCTCGCGAAACAGCCACATTACGCCTGACACGCAAGCTGTCAGAGGGGAACTACGAAGCGACCAGAATCACTACAGTTGCATTGGACGAAGACAGATAGTCTAAGGTGATAACGGGGGAAGAAAACGCGGAAGTGGAAGGCCGGGTAAGGCTAACAGCATCACCCGGCAACAAAGAGGTTATTTTGCTTTCACAACCTCTTCACCAACCAAACCAATCTTCAGGAACCCTGCCTGGTGCAGCGTATCCATTACTTTCATCATGGTTTCATAGTCGACGGTCTTATCAGCACGGAAGAAGATAGTGGTATCTTTCTTCCCTTCCGTCAGCGCGTTCAGCTCGCTAATCATGGTTTCATCCGTCACCTGCTCGTTACCGATGAACATGGTGTTATCGGCTTTCACTGACAGGTAAACCGGTTTCTCCGGACGCGGTTGCGGCGTACTGGTGGATGCAGGGAGATTCACCTTCACATCCACAGTTGCCAATGGCGCTGCCACCATAAAAATGATCAACAAAACCAACATCACGTCGATAAACGGCGTCACGTTTATTTCGTGCATTTCACCGTTATCGTCCAGGTTTTCATTAAAACTCATTGCCATGGAACATTATCCTACACGTAATTTCTGCGCAGCACGTACCGGATGAGCAGCAGCACTTGCGCTCAGGTCCAGATCGCGACTTTGCAGCAACAACACCTGTGCCGCGACATCACCCAGCATAGCTTTGTAGCTGCCTATCTGACGTGCGAAGATGTTGTAGATAACAACTGCAGGAATTGCCGCTACCAGACCAATTGCAGTCGCTAGCAGAGCTTCTGCAATACCCGGTGCAACAACGGCCAGGTTAGTCGTTTGAGTTTGAGCAATACCGATGAAGCTATTCATGATGCCCCATACCGTACCGAATAGCCCCACAAACGGAGAAATGGCCCCGATGGTCGCCAGGTATCCATTACCGCGGCCCATCTGACGGCCGACTGCGGCGACACGACGCTCAAGGCGGAATCCGGTACGCTCTTTGATCCCTTCGTTGTCATCACTGCCTTCTGACAGTTCCAGCTCGTTCTGTGCTTCGTTAATTAGCAGTGAGCCCAGGCTTTTGGTATCAAATCCAGCGGCAATCTCACTTGCCTGATCTAAAGAGCGGGCTTCAGCCAGCATTTGCTGTTCACGCTTAAGGCGGCGCTTCTGTGTAAAGAACTCAAGGCTCTTGCTAAAGAAGATAGCCCAGGTGACCACTGATGCCAAAATCAGCCCAATCATCACGCACTTAACCACGATATCGGCGTGCTGATACATACCCCAGACGGAAAGGTCCGTCTGCATCAAATTATTACCCACTCTGTATCTCCAGGACGCAAATCACAAAATCTGAGCGTAATCATATCAAAACGACGTCGAATTGATAGTCGTTCTCATTACTATTTACATAGTGCCGCACCTTTGGTTTCTTTTCCTTGCGCTTACGCAGTAAAAAAGTCACCAGAATCATTTTGAGATTATTTTCTACTTTATGACCGCCGAGCAGGGTGCATGATGCTGGATCCATGCTAGTTTAGACATCCAGACGTATAAAAACAGGTATTAAAACATGGCAGACAAGCATCTTGAGACCAAACTTGTTCAGGCAGGGCGCAGTAAAAAGTACACGCTGGGCTCAGTTAATAGCGTGATCCAGCGCGCTTCTTCGCTGGTGTTTGAGTCCGTTGAGGCAAAAAAACAGGCTACGCACAACCGTGCTAACGGCGCTCTTTTCTATGGTCGTCGCGGAACGCTGACACATTTTTCACTACAGGAAGCAATGTGTGAACTGGAAGGCGGTGCGGGATGTGCCCTTTTCCCATGCGGTGCAGCAGCCGTCGCCAACACAATTCTGGCCTTTGTTGAACAAGGCGACCATGTGCTGATGACGAACACGGCCTATGAACCAAGCCAGGATTTCTGCACCAAAATTCTCGGCAAGCTCGGCGTCACAACCGGCTGGTTCGATCCGCTGGTGGGCGCCGATATTGTGAAACACATCCGGCCGAACACCAAAGTCGTATTTCTGGAGTCACCCGGCTCAGTCACGATGGAGGTACATGATGTTCCGGCCATCGTTACCGCGGTCAGAAGCGCGGCACCTGACGCAATCATTATGATCGATAACACCTGGGCTGCCGGAGTACTGTTCAAAGCATTGGATTTTGGTATCGATATCTCGATTCAGGCTGGCACCAAATACCTGATTGGCCATTCCGATGCGATGGTCGGTACGGCGGTGGCAAATTCCCGTTGCTGGGATCAACTGCGCGAGAACGCTTATCTGATGGGACAAATGCTGGATGCAGATACCGCCTATATGACCAGCCGTGGATTACGTACCCTGGGCGTTCGCCTGCGCCAACATCATGAAAGCAGTTTAAAAGTTGCCGAGTGGCTGGCAAGCCATCCGCAGGTTGCCCGCGTAAATCACCCTGCGCTACCGGGCAGCAAAGGCCACGAATTCTGGAAACGTGATTTCACGGGCAGCAGTGGACTGTTCTCATTCGTGTTGAATAAAAAACTGAATAATGAAGAGCTGGCGGCATATCTTGACCACTTTAGCCTGTTCAGCATGGCTTACTCCTGGGGGGGGTTTGAATCACTGATTCTGGCGAATCAACCTGAACACATTGCGGCAATCCGTCCGGAAGGAGAAGTGGACTTCAGCGGGACACTCATTCGTTTACACATCGGTTTAGAGAATGTTGATGATCTGATTGTGGATTTAGCCGCAGGATTTGCCCGAATCGAGTAACATTGCCGCAGATGGACATATATGCAGACACTTCTGGTGGAAAAGTCTGCAATTGTTGCGTCCGGGATCAAGGCATCCCGGACAATTCAGGAGTACAATCCACTCATAAACGCTGTTCCACAGGAAAGTTCATGGTCGTCATTCAAGATATTATCTCCGCGCTCTGGCAACACGATTTTGCCGCGCTGGCAGATCCGCACGTTGTGAGCGTTGTGTACTTTGTAATGTTTGCCACACTGTTTTTAGAAAACGGCCTGCTGCCTGCCTCCTTTTTACCCGGAGACAGCCTGCTGTTGCTGGCAGGGGCACTGATTGCACAGGACGTGATGAGCTTTTTACCCACCATCGCTATTCTGACAGCTGCAGCCAGTCTGGGCTGCTGGTTGAGCTACATTCAGGGACGCTGGCTGGGCAACACGCGCACGGTAAAAGGCTGGCTGGCACAACTACCCGAAAAATATCACCAACGTGCCACCTGTATGTTTGACCAACATGGACTAATGGCGCTGCTCGCCGGGCGTTTCCTGGCGTTTGTTCGCACTTTGCTGCCTACGATGGCGGGAATTTCAGGCCTTCCTAACCGTCGATTCCAGTTTTTTAACTGGCTGAGCGGTCTGCTGTGGGTCAGCGTCGTCACCAGCTTTGGCTATGCGCTCAGCATGATCCCGTTCGTTAAACGCCATGAAGACCAGGTCATGACCTTTTTGATGATCCTGCCGATTGCACTGCTAACCGCAGGTCTGCTGGGAACCTTATTTGTGGTGATTAAAAAAAAATACTGTAGTGCCTGAGTAACAGCCATCGCCATCCGGTACACATTACCGGATGGCGCTTCTGCGACATCCTCAAAATCAACTCCCCTGCATCGTTCGAATTCTTGCCGCATCCTCACCCGGCGTCACACCAAAGTAGCGTTTGAACTCGCGGCTAAACTGCGATGCACTCTCATAGCCTACCCGCATCGCCGCCGCACTGGCTTTCATGCCGTCATGAATTATCATCATCCGCGCTTTATGCAGGCGATAACTCTTCAGATATTGCAGCGGGGAAGTGCTGGTTACCGATTTAAAATTATGATGAAACGCCGATACGCTCATATTGGCCTCTGCCGCCAGTTGCTCGACGTTGAGGTTCTCGGTGTATTTGTTCTCAATCCGCTTCAACACACGGCTTATCAAACTGAAATGCGTCTGGCGGCTGACCAGTGCGAGTAATGCGCCACCACGTGGCCCGGTCAGCACATGGTAAAGGATCTCGCGAATAATCTGTTTCCCCAGGATGCGCGCGTCCAGCGGTCGCTCCATTACATCCAGTAAACGCTCAGCTGCGCAGAGAATCTCGTCCGAAAGCGTGGCAGAGTTGATTCCGCTTGCCGCCATTGAGGGTTGAAACAACTCGTCCTCACCAATATCCATCAGCAACTCCTGCAATTGCAGAATATCAACATTCAGGCGGATACCGGCCAGCGGAACCTCCGGTGTCGCATAAGTTTCACATTCGAAGGGTAAAGGTACTGTCAGTAACAGGTATTCGTTGGCGTCATAACGAAATACACGTTCGTTTATGTAACCGATTTTATGCCCCGAGAAGAGAAATATGATGCCAGGCTGATACATCACTGGCGTACGCTGTCCCGGCTCAGTGCCATACAGTAAGCGCACATCAGGCAGTAGTTCGTTTAATCTATTTTCATTGTTTTTCAGTTTGTTAACTTTATCTGTCAACAGAAGACAGATCTCATCGCGGTTCATAGAGCACCATTTCATTATCGGTTTTCGACCTTGATATAGTGCGCATATTTATCCGTTTTCTCCAGCAGTCTGTAGAAATGGGCAAGACATTGGCAGAAATGAGCATTGAGAGGAGCGCTTCTGGCGACCACAATGTTCACCATCAGGCAGACACTCGCCTGCCCTCTTTTTTACCCACATAAGGGAACGAGCAATGAACAACTTTAATCTACATACCCCTACTCGCATTTTGTTCGGTAAAGGCGCTATCGCAGAGCTGCGCGATCAAATCCCTCAGGACGCTCGCGTGTTAATTACCTACGGCGGCGGCAGCGTTAAAAAAACCGGCGTTCTGGCGCAGGTACAAGATGCACTGAAAGGACTGGACGTACTTGAGTTTGGCGGAATTGAACCAAACCCGTCTTATGAAACCCTGATGAACGCAGTAAAAATTGTGCGTGATGAGAAAGTGACGTTCCTGTTGGCTGTAGGCGGCGGTTCTGTACTGGATGGCACAAAATTCATCGCAGCTGCAGCGCATTACGCTGATGGTATCGACCCATGGCGCATTCTGGAAACCCGCGGTAACGACGTGAAAAGCGCAGTACCAATGGGCTCTGTACTGACGCTACCAGCAACCGGTTCAGAGTCTAACTCCGGGGCCGTGATTTCCCGCAAAACCACCGGCGATAAACTGGCTTTTATGACCCCGTTTGTACAGCCTGTATTTGCCGTACTGGATCCGGTTTACACCTACACCCTGCCGCCGCGTCAGGTCGCTAACGGTGTGGTAGATGCATTTGTCCACACCGTGGAACAGTACGTGACGTACCCGGTAGACGGGAAAATTCAGGATCGCTTTGCCGAAGGTATTTTGCTTACGCTGGTAGAAGATGGTCCGAAAGCGTTGCAGGAACCAGAAAACTACAACGTACGTGCTAACGTCATGTGGGCGGCAACGCAGGCACTGAATGGTCTGATTGGCGCAGGTGTACCGCAGGACTGGGCAACCCATATGCTGGGTCACGAGTTGACTGCGATGCACGGTCTCGACCACGCTCAAACGCTGGCGATCGTCCTGCCTGCACTGTGGAATGAAAAACGCGATACCAAGCGAGCCAAATTACTGCAGTACGCAGAGCGCATCTGGAATATCACCGAAGGTTCCGATGACCAGCGTATTGATGCTGCCATCGCTGCCACCCGTCGTTTCTTCGAGCAAATGGGTGTACCAACGCGTCTGTCTGACTACGGTCTGGATGGTAGCTCCATCCCGGCGCTGCTGGAAAAACTGGAGGCACACGGTGGTACTAAACTGGGCGAACATCAGGACATTACACTTGACGTCAGTCGCCGGATTTACGAAGCAGCACGCTAAGCTTTTTTCACCTCTGACTTTCGTTTTTGGTCATTTAGTCCAGACTTAAGTCACACAAACCTCACCGGAGCCTGCTCCGGTGAACTCAATTTACACCTAATCATTCATGATGCATCGAGGCGGCAATTGAGAGAATCCCCAGGAGCGTACATAAGTACGTGACTGGGGTAAACGAAAGCAGCCAACAAAGAGGCAGCTTGAAGGATTAAGTGTATGGGGGGAATTATGACTAATCCAACTGTTATCAAGCTACAGGATGGTAACGTAATGCCACAGCTGGGCCTGGGCGTCTGGAAGGCAAGTAATGAGGAAGTAATCTCCGCTATTCATAAAGCGCTGGAAGTGGGTTATCGCTCTATCGATACTGCCGCCGCGTATAAAAATGAAGAAGGTGTTGGGAAAGCGTTACGTAATTCGGGCGTACCCCGGGAAGAGTTGTTCATCACCACCAAACTGTGGAATGACGATCAGAAACGTCCCCGTGAAGCTTTGCTCGAAAGTATGGAGAAACTCCAGCTTGATTACCTTGACCTTTACCTGATGCACTGGCCCGTCCCGGCTATCGACCATTACGTTGAAGCGTGGGAAAACATGATTGACCTGCAAAAACAGGGTCTGATTAAAAGCATCGGCGTGTGCAACTTTCAGATCAACCACCTCCAGCGTCTGATGGATGAAACGGGCGTTTCGCCGGTGATCAACCAGATCGAGCTTCATCCACTGCTGCAACAACGTCAGTTACATTCATGGAATGCGACGCATAAAATCCAGACCGAGTCCTGGAGTCCACTGGCACAAGGTGGGAAAGATGTGTTCGATCAAAAGATTATTCGCGACCTTGCTGAGAAATACGGCAAATCTCCGGCACAAATAGTTATCCGCTGGCATCTGGATAACGGTCTGGTGGTTATCCCGAAATCGGTAACCCCTTCCCGTATCGCAGAGAACTTTGATGTTTGGGACTTCCGCCTGGACAAAGATGAATTAGGTGAAATAGCTAAACTCGATCAGAGTAAACGCCTGGGTCCTGATCCAGACCAATTCGGCGGTTAATTCCCCTCTCCCGCCCGGCATTCTGCTGGGCCTTTTCATTTCATGAAATATCAGGAAACAATAAAACACCTGTTTATATGTGTATTTCCTGCGTTCACAAGCGCAGCATTACTACCAAATAACCACCTAATTATTAATGGTTATTATACTTAAAGAATACACATATCAATTTTTTATAGGTGTCAAACTGTGGCGGAAAACAAATCCCAGGGAGTTAAATGGCTCCCATTGATTCTTATAATATTAATCTCTTCTGGTCTCTGGCAACTCACCCCACCAACAGGGTTAAGTGCCCCAGCCTGGCATTCGGCGATTATATTTGTCGCCACTATCGCCTCTATCGTGGCAAAAGTTCTGCCGATTGGCGCTGTCGGCATTATTGGCATTACCGTTTTTGCACTCGCCTATGCCGCGGGGGATAAAACGGCCAGTGGTGCTATAACTACAGCACTAAGCGAGCTGAACAGTTCGCTTATCTGGCTTATCGTCGTCGCTTTTATGATTGCCCGTGGATTTATCAAAACCGGTCTGGGTCGGCGTATTGCGTTACAGATGATCCGACTGCTCGGTAAACGCACGCTGGGGCTCGCCTACGGTCTGGCTTTTGCCGATCTGATCCTCTCTCCCGCCATGCCAAGTAATACGGCGCGCTGCGGCGGCGTTATCTATCCGATTGCCGATTCTCTGGCACGCAGTTTTAACTCAAACCCGGAAGATGAATCTCGCAGCAAAATCGGTACCTTTCTCATCACTTGTATCGGCAATGTCAACGACGTCACCGCCGCGCTCTTTATGACTGGGTATACCGGTAACCTGCTGGCGGTGAAACTGGCGGCAAACGCAGGAATCACGTTGACATGGGGAAGCTGGTTTATGGCGGCGCTGCTGCCTTGCCTGGTGTCACTGCTGCTGGTTCCGCTGCTGGTGTACTGGCTGGTGCGCCCGGAAATTAAACATACGCCTGATGCCCCTAATCTGGCCCGTAAAGAGTTGGCAGAAATGGGCCACATGTCACGCGGCGAGTGGTTGATGCTGGCGACCGTCGGCGTTCTGCTGGTGTTGTGGATCTTCGGTGATACGTTAGGTGTCGATGCCACTACGGCCTCGTTTGTTGGCCTGTCGATTTTATTACTTAGCGGCGTTCTGAGCTGGGAAGATGTGAAAAGCGAAAAAGGCGCATGGGATACACTGATTTGGTTCGCCGCGTTGCTGATGATGGCAAACCAGTTGAAAAAACTCGGCTTTACCACCTGGTTTGGTAACCTGATTGGCGATAGCCTTAGCAGCACCATGCACGGTACCAGTTGGGTGATCGTTCTGCTGCTGCTTAACGCCGCCTACTTCTACACCCACTACTTTTTTGCCAGCGGAAACGCGCAGATTGCCGCACTGTATGCCGTATTCCTTGGCGTCGGCCTGCATCTGAATATTCCGGCTGCTCCTACAGCATTAATGTTGGCCTTCACCAGCAGCCTGTACTGTTCTCTCACTCAGTATACTCACGCCCGTGGTCCGATCCTGTTTGGCGCGGGATATGTACCAACGGGAGTCTGGTGGCGAACAGGATTTGTCATCAGCCTGTTTAACCAGGCGGTCTTCTTGACCGTGGGTTTGATGTGGTGGAAGGTGTTGGGTCTGTACTAAGCTGAAGTGAAACTGGCCCGGTAAGCGTTGCGCCACCGGGCTACACATTTAGCGCCCTGCCACTTTCCCGCGTTTTTTATTCGCCGCCGGTGTCTGGCGTTGATGTGCCACTGGCGTATGTTTGGTCAGCGCCGGACGTGTATGTCGGTTCTGGCGACGCGCTTCACGCATCTCTTCCAGCGTAGGAGACGGAACCAGACATTCGCGACGACCACCAATCAGATGCTTTTTACCCATATCTTCCAGCGCCTGACGAATTAGCGGCCAGTTGGCTGGATCGTGATAACGCAGCAACGCTTTATGCAGACGACGTTGTTTGTCGCCCTTCGGCACCACCACATCCTCACTCTTATAACCAATTTTACCCAGAGGATTTTTCCCGGTGTAATACATGGTTGTCGAGTTCGCCAGCGGCGATGGGTAGAAGTTCTGCACCTGATCCAGACGGAAACGACGCTGTTTCAGCCACAGCGCCAGATTTACCATATCCTCGTCACGCGTACCCGGGTGCGCAGAGATAAAGTATGGGATCAGGTACTGCTCTTTACCGGCCTGTTTAGAGTAGGTATCGAATAGTTCTTTAAAGCGATCGTAGCTGCCCATGCCCGGCTTCATCATCTTCGACAATGGGCCTTCTTCGGTGTGTTCCGGCGCAATCTTCAGATAGCCCCCCACGTGGTGGGTCGCCAGCTCTTTGATATAGCGGGGATCTTCAACCGCGATGTCATAACGCACACCAGAGGCGATAAGGATCTTTTTAATACCTTTTAAATCACGCGCACGACGATAGAGATTAATGGTCGGCTCGTGGTTGGTATCCATATGCGGGCAGATATCCGGGTAGACGCAAGACAAGCGACGACAGGTCTGTTCCGCGCGCGGCGACTTACAGCGCAGCATATACATGTTGGCCGTTGGGCCGCCAAGATCGGAAATCACACCGGTAAAGCCCGGAACGGTGTCACGAATCGCTTCGATCTCGTTGATGATCGAATCTTCCGAGCGGCTCTGGATGATGCGTCCTTCGTGCTCGGTGATCGAACAGAAAGAACATCCGCCAAAACACCCACGCATAATGTTGATCGAGAAACGGATCATTTCATAAGCCGGGATGCGGCTGTTACCGTACGCCGGATGAGGAACACGTTGATACGGCAGCGCGAAGACGCTATCCATCTCTTCAGTCGACAGCGGGATCGCTGGCGGGTTGATCCAGATGTAGCGATCGCCGTGTTTTTGCATCAGGGCGCGCGCGCAGCCAGGGTTTGTTTCGTGGTGCAGGATTCGTGATGCATGTGCATACAACACTTTATCGCCCTTTACCTTCTCAAAAGACGGCAGCAGCACGTAGGTTTTCTCCCACGGCTTTGGACGTGGCGGCTGAACGGTGACCGCTTTTGCTTCCTGCTTTTTAGGTGCAACAGGCTTGTTATCCGCGCAAGGCAGATCTTCACCATACGGATGTGGGATAGGATCAATTTTCCCCGGCGTATCCAGACGCGTGGAATCCACACCGCTCCAGCCTGGCAGCGCTTCTTTGACCATGATCGCGGTGTTACGCACGTCGCGGATCTGATCAATTGTCTCGCCCATCGCCAGACGGTGCGCCACTTCTACCAGCGGACGTTCGCCGTTGCCAAACATCAGCATATCCGCTTTGGAATCCACCAGCACAGAGCGACGCACGGTATCAGACCAGTAATCATAATGCGCAGTACGGCGCAGGCTGGCTTCAATACCACCGAGGATCACCGGAACATCTTTCCAGGCTTCTTTACAGCGCTGGGTATAAACCAGCGTAGCGCGGTCCGGGCGTTTGCCTGCAACGTTGTCCGGCGTATAGGCATCGTCATGGCGCAGTCGGCGATCGGCGGTATAACGGTTGATCATCGAGTCCATATTGCCGGCAGTCACGCCGAAGAACAGGTTCGGTTTACCCAGACGCATAAAATCGTCTTTGTTGTTCCACTCCGGCTGCGCGATAATCCCGACACGAAATCCCTGGGATTCCAGCATACGACCACAAATGGCCATACCAAAGCTTGGGTGATCGACGTAGGCATCACCGGTAACCAGAATAATGTCGCAGCTATCCCAGCCAAGTTGGTCCATCTCTTCTCGCGACATCGGCAGAAACGGCGCGGGACCAAAACAGGCGGCCCAGTACTGCGGCCAGGAGAAAAGGTCTCTGTCCGGTTGGATCAGGGATATTGCGCTCATAGTGCTTCCAAAAATGGTAAAAAAATAATCAAAGGCCGGGGATTATACGCTGTATGTCCGCAAGAAATGAAGTGGAGTCTGAGCCAGACGGGTAGAAAGCTTTATAAATTGTTAAATTTTACTACACCCATTTTTTTCAATCATAATTAACACCATGCCGACCTGTTGAGATATCTCTTTTTCGGCGGGGGATTTTTCATTGCAACTCAACGATTCACTGCATATTTCCCAGTTACGGGTTGTTGTTCATCTGTGCGGATTTTTGGTTCTTCTGTACAGCTTCTCTATGCTGCCACCGATGGCCATCGCTCTGTTGCATAAAGAGCGGAGCTTTTTCGCTTTTTTCAGTACATTTATGACTTTCTTTACCCTCGGCGGCGGTGCATGGCTGGTAACAAAACATGCCGGTATTCAGCTACGAACCCGGGATGGTTTCGTCATCATCGTTCTCTTCTGGCTGCTTTTTTCATTTATCAGCGCGATGCCGATGTGGATGGACGATGGCTTAAATCTCTCCTTTTCCGATGCTCTGTTTGAAGGGGTCTCCGGCATTACCACTACCGGAGCAACGGTGATTGGCGACGTCAGCTCCTTGCCAAAGTCCTATCTGTACTATCGGGCTCAGCTCAATTTTATTGGCGGCCTGGGGGTTATTGTCCTCGCCGTAGCGGTATTGCCGCTGCTGGGTATCGGGGGTATGAAACTCTATCAGTCTGAAATGCCCGGCCCCTTTAAAGAAGAACGCCTCACGCCAAGACTTGCTGACACTGCACGCACGCTGTGGCTAACCTATTTCATTCTGGGACTTATCTGCACTCTGGCTTACTGGATTGCCGGTATGTCGTTTTTCGACGCTGTATGCCACGGGCTTTCGACGGTCTCCCTTGGCGGATTTTCCACCCGCAGCGAGAGCATCGGCTTTTATAACAGCCATGCTATTGAGCTTGTCGCCGGGCTGTTTTCGCTGTTATCTGCATTTAACTTCACCCTCTGGTACGTCGCTATCGTAAAACGTACCTTCAAGCCATTTCGCCGTAATGCCGAACTGCAATTCTTCTTGATTATTGCGCTGGTTATCACCCTGGTCAGCACCTGGCAGGTCTGGCGAGCGGGCATGTACGGTATATCAGACAGTCTGGTGCACGCCTTTTTTCTGGCCAGCTCCATGTTGACAGATAATGGCCTGTCGACGGCGGATTACGCACAGTGGCCCTCACACACAATTTTCATGCTACTCAGCGCCAGTTTCTTTGGCGGTTGTGTGGGCTCGACCTGCGGAGGAATTAAGGTGCTGCGCTTTCTAATTATGTTCAAGCAGTGTCGTCAGGAGTTACACCAACTCGCGCACCCTCGCGCATTGCTGAATATCAAAGTTGGCAACAACGTGGTTACCGACCGTGTGGTTCGCTCGGTATGGAGCTTCTTTTTTCTTTATGTTTTGTTTACCAGCTTTTTCATCTGGGCACTCAATTTGATGGGCTACGATCTCTTCTCATCTTTCGCCACCGTCGCCGCCTGCATCAATAATATGGGACTGGGATTTGGCGTAACCGCTACAACGTTTGGCACTTTACACGACGAGGCAAAGCTTCTGATGTGCGCAGCTATGATCATGGGGCGTCTGGAGATTTACCCCATTTTGATCCTTTTCTCGCGCATGTTCTGGCGGGCCTAACAGGCCCACCTGCGCATTACGGTGCCGGATTCACCAGCATCTGTCCGATGGAGCCACGATCCGCCATTTCCAGCGTCTGGCTGTTGAAGTAGAACGGGAAATGGGCCCAGGAAGGCTGTCCGTAATAGACCAGCAACTCCACCTGACCATCCACCCAGACGGTATCTTTCCAGCCCCTGTCTTCCGGGAACGGCATTGCGCCATTCACATTACGGACCAGGAAAGAGACGCCTTCAATATGGAACGCCTGCGGCATATCCGCGCGTACTGTCCAGCGCTCCCAGGTTCCCTGCTGAGCGGTGATATCCATGCGGTTTACATCCCACAGTTGACCATTGATACCAGGGTCGTCATCGAGGCTGATATCGCGGCTACGAATCGGCGTTCCACTCAAAATTTCTGTTGGCAAAAGACGCATCGGCAGACTGTCAGTCACCAGCGGTAGCAGGCCTGTGGGTCGCAGCGTTAATACCAGTGTGGAGACCAGAATACTGGAAGGTTCAAAGAATCCCCGGATCCGGTCAACAATACTGGCTGCCTCACCACAGGTGATCGACACTTCGTCACCGTTAGTCATATCCACCAGAATCTCACGCCGCTCGCCAGGCGCCAGCGATAGCTGTTTCACCGACACCGGAGCCGGTAAAAAACCTTGATCGCCGGAAATAACATGCAGTGCGCGCCCGTCGCTCATTTGTAGTTGGTAACGACGAGAGTTAGACGCGTTCAGCAGACGCAAACGTACCCAGCCACGAGACACTTCCACATAAGGACTCTGCGCCCCGTTGACCAATAACGTATCACCGACAAAACCACCACTGCCCGGTTCGCTGTATTCCGGCGTACCAAAGTTATCCAGACGCTTATCCTGAATAATGATCGGAAAATCATCCACGCCATAATGGTTGGGAATAGGCAGTGATTTACTCACTTCATCTTCGACCAGCCACATCCCGGCAAGACCGTTATAGACCTGCTGTGCGGTACGGTTTGGCGTATTGGCGTGATACCACAACGTCGCGGCGCTCTGGCGAATCGGCAGGACCGGCGCCCAGTCCGCATTCGGCGACATCATTCGTGCCGGCCCCCCCATCAGTGGGCCAGGTACCTGCAATCCGGCGATGGTCATCGAGACATTTTCAGTCAGACGGTTGCTGTAGATAAGCTTAACGTCATCCCCTTTCCAGACGCGGATTGTCGGCCCCAGGTAGCGCCCGTTAATTCCCCAGACAGGCGCGCGCGTACCTTGTGTAAAGGACCAGTGAGCGCGTTGCAGGGTCATAAATAACGGCTGTCCCCGGCGGGACTCCAGCAGTGGCGGAACAGGTAGAGGTTGTTGCTGACCGGCAGCATTAGCCTTCAGCGGAACAGCACCTGCACACAGTGCGATTCCCGATGCCTGAATGAACTGACGCCGACTGAGTGACATATAAGCTCCATGTAAAACTGGCTATTAACACGCAGGAAATCACTTCCTGTAAAAAACTCGAATTGCGCGAATCAAACCTTACCGGCAGCTTCCCGCTCGGCAACTTCTTTGTCGAGTTCGGCGATTTTTTGTTCCATCAGCGTACGGCAATGCGCTGCCAGTTCACGAACCTGATCCTTACCAAAATGACTGATATCCACCGGCGGTAACATCTCAACGATCGCCAGACCATTATTCAGCCGGTTAAGTTTAATCTTATTCGAAGTCGTTGAAACACATACCGGGATAACAGGGACGCCAGCAGCAATTGCCGCATGAAACGCGCCAGTTTTAAATGGCAACAGGCCACGGCCACGGCTACGCGTTCCTTCCGGGAACATCCAGATGGAAATACGGCGTTTTTTGAAATGGTTCACCACCGCTGCAATCGTACTGTGCGCTTTCGCACGATTATTTCTGTCAATCAACAGATTACCGGTGAGCCAGTACAGCAGACCGAAGAAAGGGATCCACAGCAGGCTTTTTTTACCAACCGTTACTGTCGGTGGCTGAACAATATTCGCGGCAGTAACCATGTCGTAGTTATTCTGGTGGTTACAAATATAGATGGCATTACCATAGTCCTTCGCGTCCGCTGGCATACGGCACTCAACCTTCAGGCCGTAAAGAGGAGCCAGCCGACCAAACATATGGCCGAACGTCGCGACGTGTTTTGGATTTCGCGGGCTGAAAAGACAGTATATACAACCGAAAATACAGACCAGAATGCAGTAAATAACAGTAATGAATAAACGAAAAATATATAGCATAACAACCTCTAAGGCCTAAGAGCCTGGCATTTTACGTCACCTGATCCAGAACACAGTATCAGGTTAGGGCTTTGTTAAGAGCGGCTCTCTGGAAAAGCGTATTGTTAATCGCAACGCACGAATAAACAACGGTTTCACGGGAATTTTTAACGTTTGCTCTCCCTCCGTAAAAGAAGGGAGAGCCAAACGACAGCGTTATTCTTCGCTGTCGCCGTTGCTGGCACGTCGAGGCGAGTCAATCTCAATACGATCAATGCGCTGCAGACCGCGCATTAGCGTACCGCGACGACCACGCTCGCCGGTTACCTTCTGCAACTCTTCTGGACGCAGTTTAATTTTGCGTTTACCGACGTGAATTGTCAGCGTGCTTTGCGGCGGTAATACATAGAGCAATGCCAGACCATCTTCACCTTTTGCCGCTTCCGCAGAAGGAATGTTGATTATCTTATTCCCTTTGCCTTTCGACAATTGCGGCAGATCGCTCACCGGGAACATCAACATACGTCCGGCCTGGGTGATCGCCAGCAACATATCGGTTTCATCTTCGATCACTACCGGTGGCATGACATGCGCATTCTCCGGTAACGTAATCAACGCTTTACCCGCACGGTTACGCGCTACCAGGTCATTGAAAGTACAGACGAAGCCGTAGCCAGCATCTGACGCCATTAATAGTTTCTGGTCATCGCCTTCCATCAGCATGTGCTCAACCGTCGCACCTGGCGGCAGCGTGAGTTTACCGGTCAGCGGTTCACCCTGACCACGTGCTGACGGCAGAGTAATCGGATCGATAGCATAGCTTCGCCCGGTCGAGTCAACAAAGACCACCGGTTGGTTGCTCTTACCTTTCACCGCAGCTTTATAGCTGTCACCCGCTTTATAGCTTAATCCCGGCGCATCGATATCGTGCCCTTTCGCGCTACGTACCCAGCCACTCTGAGACAACACAATGGTGACCGGCTCAGACGGCAGCATGTCATGCTCGCTCATTGCTTTGGCTTCTTCGCGCTCCTTCAGAGGGGAACGGCGATCGTCACCATAAGCGTCTGAATCCGCCTGCAACTCTTTCTTCAGCAGGTTACTCATTTTGCGTTCGGAGGCCAGAATGCCCTGCAGCTGATCGCGCTCTTTAGCCAGTTCATCCTGCTCGCCACGGATTTTCATCTCTTCGAGTTTGGCAAGATGGCGCAATTTCAGCTCAAGGATGGCTTCAGCCTGCGTTTCGGAAATACCAAACCGCGACATCAGCTCGGGTTTGGGTTCATCTTCATGACGAATAATTTCAATCACTTCGTCAATGTTGAGGAACGCCACCAGCAAACCTTCGAGGATATGCAGGCGCTTGAGTACTTTTTCCAGACGATAGTTCAGACGACGACGCACCGTGTCGCGACGGAACGCCAGCCACTCGGTCAGGATCTCCAGCAGGTTTTTCACCGCCGGGCGACCGTCGAGACCTATCATGTTCAGGTTGATACGGTAGCTTTTTTCCAGATCGGTGGTAGCAAACAGGTGGTTCATCACCTGCTCCATGTCCACGCGGTTAGAGCGCGGCACAATCACCAGACGGGTCGGATTTTCGTGATCCGATTCATCGCGCAGATCGTCCACCATCGGTAGCTTTTTATTGCGCATCTGGGCAGCGATCTGTTCCAGCACTTTTGCCCCGGAAACCTGGTGCGGTAGCGCAGAGATCACCACCGCGCCGTCTTCTTTCGTCCATACTGCACGCATACGTACAGAGCCGCGCCCGTTTTCATAAATCTTACGAATTTCTGCGCGAGGAGTGATGATTTCCGCTTCGGTCGGATAATCCGGTCCCTGTACGATATCCAGCAGTTGATCCAGCGTTGTTTTCGGCTGCTCAATCAGCGTAATCGCCGCTTTCGCCACTTCGCGCAGGTTATGCGGAGGAATGTCCGTAGCCATCCCGACGGCAATCCCGGTGGTGCCGTTAAGCAGAATATTCGGCAAGCGCGCAGGCAGCATCTTCGGCTCCTGCATGGTGCCGTCAAAGTTAGGCACCCAGTCCGACGTCCCCTGACCAAGCTCACCCAGCAGGATTTCCGCGTATTTGGACAGTCGGGATTCGGTATAACGCATCGCCGCGAAGGATTTCGGATCGTCCGGCGCCCCCCAGTTCCCTTGCCCGTCAACCAGCGGATAACGGTAAGAAAACGGTTGTGCCATCAGTACCATGGCTTCATAGCAGGCACTGTCACCATGTGGATGGTATTTACCCAGCACATCACCGACGGTACGCGCGGATTTTTTAAATTTGGCGCTGGCATTCAGCCCCAGTTCGGACATCGCGTAAACGATGCGACGCTGAACGGGTTTCAAACCATCGCCAATAAACGGCAACGCCCTGTCCATGATGACGTACATGGAATAGTTCAGATAGGCGTTTTCCGTGAATTCATGCAGCGCAAGGCGCTCTGCCATATCGCTCATTAATCGTGGTTCCTCAACTGTAAGCCCGAGCAATACCCAGTATCTGTCAGGCAATATTGCCGCAGATACTACCCTATCTGGCGTGTTGAGTCACAAAGTTCAGTGGTTTTACCGCCGCAGATAGCGACGGCAATCGTCTCCTTAGTACTTCGCTCTTAATGCGCCCGGATATAGAGCTCTTTGCTATACACATAGTCTTGGGGATTATGCACAGGAAACCCTCCCACATAGGGTTTAAGTAATTTGATCAACGGCTGATAATAGATAGGGATGATGGGGGCTTGCTGGTTAATAATACCTTCCGCTTGCGCATACAGCTGGTTTCGCTGTGCAGCATCGGGCGTACGAGCCGCCTGCGCCAACAACGCGTCATAGCGCGCATCGCGCCACTGACCGACATTTTCTGCATTGCCTGACTGCAACGTATTCAGGAACGTTGACGCTTCATTATACGTCGCGTCCCACGACTGGCGAGACAACATGAAGTCCCCCTCGCGACGTGCATCCAGATATGTTTTCCACTCCATGGTGCGCAACTTAACATCAGCCCCGAGCCATTTTTTCCACTCTGAGGACAAGGCAATGGCCGTTTTCTCATGCAGGTCGTACTTATTGTAAAACAGCTCAAACGTTAACGGATGCTGCTCGTCAAATCCGGCTTGTTTCAATAACGCTTTCGCTTCGGCAACCCGCTCATTCCACGGTGCCTGAAGATCGGTCAGCACAGGCGGCGTGAAACCGGTAACCTGCGGCGGTGTTAGCGTCGTTGCAGGTGTACGCAATCCAAGGACTTTCTCAGCAATAAGCTGTCGATTGGCCGTTAAATACAGTGCCCGACGCACCCGGACATCGTTGAACGGCGCTTTGCGGATGTTGAAGTTGTAATACTCGCTGTTCAGGCGAGGGATCACCCGTAGCTCGCCCGGCAGATTCTTTTTTATCGCCGGAATTTGCTGAGTCGGAACCCAAGTGAGATCAACATCGCCGGCACGATAGCGATTGTACCCCGTCACGGCGTTATCTAACGACAGATAGTCGACCTGCTGTAAAACAGTATGTTGTGCATCACGGTAACGAGGATTTTTACGCACAACGATCTTCTCGTTCACCACCCATTTATCCAGCACAAATGCACCATTGGAAACCAGATGTTCAGGCTTACTCCACGCATCACCATATTGCACAATGGTGTGCTGCGGGACGGGAAATAACGTGGGCCACGCCAGCATGGTAGTGAACCACGGTACAGCCTGTTCGAGAGAGACTTCAAGGGTAACATCGTCCACAGCCTTCACCCCCAACGAACTAACGGGGGATTTACCGTCAACAATCGCCTGCGCATTTTTAATATGCGCCGCCGCCAGATATCCGGCAAACGGGCTGAGGGTATGCGGGTCAACCGCTCGCTGCCATCCCGCCACGAAATCCTGTGCAGTCAGCGCCACACCATCTGACCATTGCAGCCCTTTACGCAGGTGAAAAATATAGCGTTTACCGCCATCCAGAACGTCCCAGCGCTGAGCCTGAGCAGGCTGCACTTTCCCTTCACCATCCATCCAGACCAGCCCTTCAAAGAGATCGAGTACAATTTGCGCGGCGGTATTTTCTTCCACTTTTTGCGGATCCAGGGTGCCCGGATCGCTGTGGTTGTTGTAACGAAAAATTTGTTGTGGGGCGAGAGGTGTTCCGTCTGGGATCGTTGCGGCAAAAAGCGAGGGACTGCACATCAGGCTGACCAGCCATAATAATGGATGCGTTTTCATGATTTCTCTGTCGATAAAAATGATACCGCTACTTTACATGTTGTGGCCCTCTACAGGCTGATTTGTATCACATTTAGGACAAAGAAAAGGGCCGCGAATGCGGCCCTGATGCTGATTACTTGGCGACTTTAGTAATCTGTTTCACATCGATTTCGACGGAGTTCCAGTCTTTATCAACTTCCCCCTGGATTTCCACAACATCCTGCGGTGTTACGGTTACGCCATTCCAGCGTTTATGGTCAATATCTACATTCACCGTACCGGTGGCGTCTTTAAACAGGTACAAATCGTCGGAAATACGCTCGACGATATTACCGCGCAGGGTTACCCAGGTATCATCACGCAGGGATTTGGCACTTTCTACCGTCGTGCTGCTGCCGTTCGGACCAACGAACCCACCGCTTTGGCTTTGCGTCGCGGTCGGGCCAGAGAAGCCGCCCTGCTGCGCTGCCAAAACAGGTGCGGAACACAATGCCATCACGGCAACCATTGCAGCTAATTTTTTCATGTTCATGTCTCCCTTTCATGTTGTTTCACGACTATTTAATAAGTTAATCCTTAACAACTTCTTAAGCCAAAAAAAGATTCTTTTTTGCTGTACAGCATCCGCTGCCACAAGGTTTACTGACAGGCAACAGAGTTATCGCAGGGAAGAACATATGCGTATTTTACTGATAGAAGATGACACGTTGATTGGCGATGGTCTTAAGACAGGTCTGAGTAAAATGGGTTTCAGTATCGACTGGTTTACTGAAGGTCGTCAGGGTAAAGAAGCGCTCTACAGCGCCCCTTATGATGCTGTGATCCTCGATCTGACGCTGCCGGGTATAGACGGGCGCGATATCCTGCGTGAATGGCGCGCAAAAGGGAAACAGGAGCCGGTACTTATTTTGACGGCCCGCGATGCGCTGGCAGAACGCGTTGAAGGCTTACGCCTGGGCGCGGATGATTATCTGTGCAAACCCTTTGCGCTAATCGAAGTTGCTGCCCGTCTGGAAGCTCTGGTGCGTCGCGCCAGCGGCCAGGCCAGTAGCGAACTGAGTCACGGACAGGTAACGCTTAATCCCGGCGCACTGACCGTCACGCTGACGGGGGAGCCGTTGTCGCTCAAACCAAAAGAGTTCGCGTTGCTGGAACTGCTCATGCGCAACAAAGGTCGGGTACTGCCGCGCAAACTTATTGAAGAGAAACTGTACAACTGGGACGAAAACGTCTCCAGTAATGCGGTTGAAGTACACGTCCATCATTTACGCCGTAAACTCGGCAGCGATTTTATCCGAACGGTGCATGGCATTGGCTACACCCTGGGTGACGCATGAAACTCACACAACGTCTCAGTCTGCGCGTCAGGCTCACACTTATTTTCCTTATCCTGGCCTCGATAACCTGGGCAATCTCCAGCTTTGTCGCCTGGAAACAGACAACGGATAACGTAGACGAACTGTTTGATACACAGCTGATGCTGTTCGCCAAACGGCTAAGTACGCTGGATATCAGCGACGTCACCGCCTCGCGTGATATGGCCCGCACGCCGAAGAAGCTGAAGCACGGTCATATTGATGACGACGCGTTGGCGTTTGCTATCTACTCCACCGACGGAAAAATGGTGCTGCACGATGGCGACAATGGCCAGGATATTCCCTACAGCTACCGCCGGGAAGGGTTTAGTGATGGTCAGCTCAATGGGGACAACGACCGATGGCGCTTTCTGTGGCTGAACTCTGCGGATGGTAAATATCGCATCGTGGTCGGTCAGGAGTGGGAATACCGGGAGGATATGGCACTGGCGATTGTTACCGCACAATTAACCCCGTGGCTTATTGCGCTCCCGCTGATGTTGCTTATTCTGGTGGTCATGCTCAGCCGTGAACTCAGGCCGTTAAAAAAACTGGCGCAGGCCCTGCGCTGGCGTTCCCCTGAATCGCAAGAACCGCTCGATCCTAAAGGCGTGCCAAGCGAAGTGCGACCACTGGTCGAGTCCCTCAACCAGCTATTTACCCGCACACACTCTATGATGGTCCGCGAACGGCGCTTCACCTCCGACGCAGCCCATGAGCTACGCAGCCCATTAACCGCGTTGAAGGTGCAAACTGAAGTGGTGCAACTGTCAGATGATGACCCGCAAACGCGAGAAAAAGCGCTCCTGCAGCTTCACGCAGGCATTGAGCGCGCCACGCGTCTGGTTGATCAGCTGCTGACGCTTTCACGACTCGACTCCCTCAACAATCTGCAGGATGTAGCAGACATCCCACTGGAGGAGTTGTTGCAGTCCGCAGTTATGGACATTTACCACCCGGCTCAGCAGGCTCATATCGACGTGCGTTTGCAGATTAACGCACACAACGTTAAGCGTACCGGTCAGCCACTCTTACTCAGCCTGATGGTACGCAATCTGCTGGATAATGCGATTCGTTATAGTCCCCAGGGTAGCATTGTGGAAGTGACGCTCAATGCCCGATTTTTTAGCGTCAAAGATAACGGTCCAGGCGTGGCAGCGGAAGTCCTGACGCACATTGGTGAGCGTTTCTATCGCCCGCCAGGACAAAGCGTTACTGGTAGCGGTCTGGGTCTGTCGATCGTCCGTCGTATTGCGACTTTACACGGGATGTCAGCCTCGTTTGGCAACGCTCCGGAAGGCGGGTTTGAAGCAAAAATCAGCTGGTAGCAACAATATTATTGCTAATAATGCAAAAGACTTTGCACATTTTGCTAATTTCACCGCGCCACTGGTGGAGGTAAAATCGCCTTCAAACGTATATTCTTGAGGACGAAAAATGAGCAACATTCTGATTATCAACGGTGCGAAAAAATTCGGCCATTCCAATGGTCAACTGAATGACACCCTGACCGAGGTCGCGGACGGCATCCTGCGCGACCTCGGGCATGATGTTAAAGTTGTACGCGCTGACAGCGATTATGACGTACAAACAGAAGTGCAGAATTTCGTATGGGCAGATGCGGTTATCTGGCAAATGCCGGGCTGGTGGATGGGTGCTCCATGGACGGTGAAAAAATACATCGATGATGTTTTCACTGCAGGACACGGTACGCTGTATGCAAGCGATGGTCGCACACGTTCAGATGCTTCTAAAAAGTACGGTTCTGGTGGATTGATTCAGGGAAAAAAATACATGCTGTCCCTGACCTGGAACGCGCCAATGGAAGCTTTCACTGAAAAAGACCAGTTCTTCCATGGCGTTGGCGTTGATGGCGTGTATTTGCCGTTCCATAAAGCAAACCAGTTCCTGGGAATGGAATCGCTGCCGACGTTTATCACCAATGATGTGATTAAAATGCCGGATGTCCCGCGTTATATCGCAGAATATCGCAAGCATCTGACCGAGATTTTTGGTTAACTAGTTATTCAAAATTAGACCCAAATAATTCGAGTTGCAGCAAGGCGGTAAACGAGCGAGTCCCGATAAGCTTACTCAAGTATGTGATTTGGACGAGTAAACGCAGCTACAGCCTGAAGAATGCCGGTTATAGAAGGAGTTAACCATGCTTACAGTCATTGCAGAAATCCGCACACGTCCAGGTCAACATCACCGTCAGGCGGTACTGGACCAGTTTGCCAAAATCGTTCCGACCGTACTGAAGGAAGAGGGTTGCCACGGCTATGCACCGATGGTGGATCATGCCGCAGGTGTGAGTTTTCAGACTATGGCACCTGATTCCATCGTGATGATTGAACAGTGGGAAAGCATCGCGCATCTTGAAGCACATTTGCAAACCCCACATATGAAAGCCTACAGCGAAGCCGTAAAAGGCGATGTGTTGGACATGAATATTCGTATTCTGGAATCTGGTATTTAATTTTTCGTCATGGCCGCAAGGCCGGATGAGCACAGCGCCATCAGGCATTAGCATATTGCCGGATGGCGGCTTAAACCGCCTAATCCGGCCTACACAATGCCGCTCTACCCTTCGAGATCCGCCAGGTCGCCTTTTTCCTGCAACCAGTTGCGGCGGTCTTCAGAACGCTTCTTAGCCAGCAACATATCCATCATCGCGTTAGTACGCTGATCGTCTTCGTCATCAATGATAAGTTGCACCAGGCGACGGGTGTTCGGATCAAGCGTAGTTTCACGAAGCTGCATCGGGTTCATTTCACCCAGACCTTTAAAGCGCTGAACGTTCGGCTTGCCTTTCTTACGCTTCAACTGCTCCAGTACGCCTGCTTTCTCTTCTTCCGTCAGAGCGTAATAGACCTCTTTACCGAGATCGATACGGTATAACGGTGGCAACGCCACATAGACGTGTCCATGTTTGACCAGCGTGCGGAAATGCTTCACAAACAACGCGCAAAGCAGCGTCGCAATGTGCAGGCCATCGGAGTCCGCATCCGCCAGGATACAGATCTTGCCGTAGCGCAGCTGGCTCAGATCGTCGCTGTCCGGATCGATACCGATCGCCACCGAAATGTCATGTACTTCCTGGGATGCCAGCACTTCATCAGAAGAGACTTCCCAGGTGTTGAGGATCTTGCCTTTCAGCGGCATGATCGCCTGGTATTCACGATCGCGCGCCTGCTTGGCCGATCCGCCTGCCGAGTCCCCTTCCACCAGAAACAGCTCTGTACGATTAAGATCCTGCGCGGTGCAGTCCGCCAGCTTACCCGGCAACGCCGGACCACTGGTGAGCTTTTTACGCACCACTTTTTTCGCTGCGCGCAGGCGACGCTGGGCGCTGGAAATGGCCATTTCGGCCAGGAGTTCTGCTGACTGCACGTTCTGATTCAGCCACAGGCTGAAGGCATCTTTCACCACGCCAGAGACAAATGCCGCGCACTGACGCGAAGAAAGGCGTTCTTTAGTTTGGCCGGCGAACTGCGGGTCCTGCATTTTTACCGACAGCACGTAAGCACAACGGTCCCAGATATCTTCCGCCGACAGTTTCACGCCGCGCGGCAAAATATTGCGGTATTCACAGAATTCACGCATTGCATCCAGTAACCCCTGACGCAGGCCATTGACGTGCGTACCACCCTGCATGGTAGGGATCAGGTTGACGTAGCTTTCAGTCAGCAGCTCACCGCCTTCCGGTAGCCAGAGCAGCGCCCAGTCAACGGTCTCTGTTTCACCGCTAAAATTACCGATAAACGGTTTTTCTGGCAGCGTTGGTAAACCATTAACGGCTTCGCACAGGTAATCATTCAGACCGTCCTGGTAGCACCAGCGCTGCTCGCTGTTGTTGACCTCATCCTTAAACGTGATTTCAACGCCAGGGCACAGAACCGCTTTAGCTTTCAGCACATGCGTTAAGCGAGAAACAGAAAAACGAGGGCTGTCAAAGAAGCTTTCATCCGGCCAAAAGTGCACGCTGGTACCGGTATTGCGTTTACCGCAGGTACCGACCACCTGTAAATCCTGTACTTTGTCGCCGTTTTCAAACGCGATGTTGTAGACCTGCCCATCGCGGCGCACATTCACTTCCACACGCTTTGAAAGCGCGTTGACTACGGAAATACCGACCCCATGCAAACCGCCGGAAAACTGGTAGTTCTTATTGGAGAACTTACCGCCCGCATGCAGGCGGCACAGGATCAGTTCGACCGCCGGAACGCCTTCTTCAGGGTGAATATCCACCGGCATGCCGCGTCCGTCATCAATGACTTCCAGTGATTGATCGGCATGTAAAATCACGTCCACGCGTTTTGCGTGGCCCGCCAGTGCTTCATCCACACTGTTATCAATAACTTCCTGCCCAAGATGGTTAGGACGGGTCGTATCGGTGTACATCCCTGGGCGACGGCGTACCGGCTCAAGCCCAGTGAGTACCTCAATGGCATCAGCGTTATAAGTTTGCGTCATGGTTTAAATTAGCAATTCGAATTGATCGTCAGAAACTGTGCAGTCCAAGGAAATCGACAATCTGGTTGAAATAATCTTCGAAGCCCGTGAATGCGTGATTCCCGCCCTCAATAACTGTCTGACGGCAGGAGGCGTAATACGCCACCGCCTGGCGGTAGTCCAACACTTCATCGCCCGTTTGTTGTAGCAACCAGAGCAAATCCGGCGCTTCCAGCGGGTCAATCTGCATGACTTTAAGATCGTAAATATGGCGAGACTCTAGCACATATTGCTGCCCGGTGTAGGGGTTCTCGTTTTGGCCGAGGTAGTCAACCAGCAGTTCATAAGGCCGCACAGCGGGGTTCACCACCACTGCAGGCAGCATAAAACATTGCGACAGCCAGGTGGCGTAATAGCCCCCCAAAGAAGAACCGACAATCCCCAGCGACTCTCCGCCATGCTCAAGGATAATAGATTCCAGCATTTCTGCCGCCTGGGCAGGATACGGTGGCAGTTGCGGTACGATCATCTCAACGTGCGGATGATGCTCCGCCAGCCAGCTTTTCAGCAGGCATGCTTTCGCAGAGCGAGGCGAGCTATTAAATCCGTGTAGATAGAGGAGCGTAGACATCAATAACCTTCTGAAGCTGTATCAGGGTGGAACCGATTACCCTGCAGACGACAGACCTGGGTTTGCAGTGTACCGTCAGCAAAAAGTTCCAGCGTACGCCAGCCTGGGCTTATCGTATCTAACGTGAAATTGGAACAATGAGGCTTAAACTGCACGCAGGTCGACGGCGTAGCCAGCAGGCGGCGTCCGTTCCAGTCAAGGTCCAGTTCCTGATGAATATGCCCACAGAGCAGGTACTTTGCGCGCGGATAGTTCACCAGCACGTTGTCCAGTTCGGCAGCGTTACGCAGGCTGTGCTGATCGAGCCAACTGCATCCCGCAGGAAGTGGATGATGATGTAAAAGCAGCAAGGTATTACGCTCAGGCACATCAGCGAGTTTGCGCTCCAGCCATTCGAGCTGAAATTCGCTTAACTCACCATGTGGGACGCCGAAAACCTGGCTATCCAGCAACAAAATTTGCCACTGTTCGCCAATGAAGACGCGCTTGGCAGGGGAAATTCCTGCCTCCTGAAGGGCGCTGTACATTGCCGGCTGAAAATCATGATTGCCTGGCAACCAAACGCAGGGCGCACGAAAACTTGCGATGCCCTCAGCAAAGTGCTGATAAGCCGCAGCGGATTGATCCTGCGCCAAATCTCCAGTCGCCACGATCAGATCGTATTCAGGCGACTCAGCATGTATTGCATCCAGTACGGACTGATAGCTATCCCAGGTATTCACACCCAGCAGCGTTTCATGCTTTTCGGCAAACAGGTGAGTATCTGTAATTTGTAAGATCCTGACTCTGGCCTCACCAGCCAAAGGAAGGGTTAACAGGCTTTCCAAATGGTGTCCTTAGGTTTCACGACGCTAATAAACCGGAATCGCCATCGCTCCATGTGCTAAACAGTACCGTAACCAGTCGGCCAGAAACTGATTAATTTGATGCTTTTCGTCGCGTTGATGCAACTTTTTATTTGGATAATCATACCGCGCTTTGAAGCGAAAGATCTGCTGGCTTGAACACACTTCAGCCACCCTCGCATCATGATACAGGCGTACGGTCAGCGATGGCAGGCTCCAGTAAGTAACGGCTGGCGCCGTCTGTTCGATCGCAACAAGCGTAGTGTATCGGGTCGATTCAACAATCGTTAACCGATATTGTGCGTTTGCCACCTGATAGCTCACTGTTTCGCCGGCTGCGTCATTGCGCGGCAACAGGCGGCGCAATTGCGAAAAGTTGGTCTCGCACAGACGCATCATTTCAGGGAAGTCAGGTGTGTAACGCTTCATTTTTTCCACTCAGTTTTTAACTCTTGATAGTGCAGCTGTAACCATTGCAAAGCGATGACAGAGGCCGCGTTGTCGATTATCCCCTCTTCTACCCACTGGTAAGCCTGTTCCCGGCTAACCACATGAACACGAATATCTTCGTTTTCATCCGCCAGACCGTGGATCCCGCTTGCGGTCGTGGCGTCCACTTCACCTACCAAAATAGACAGGCGCTCACTGGTGCCACCAGGGCTTGCCAGATAGCTCAGAACGGGCTTCGTCCGCTTCACATCCAGTCCAGCTTCTTCCATTGCTTCACGGCGGGCAACATCCTCAACGGTCTCACCTTCTTCGATCATCCCGGCCACCATTTCCAGTAGCCACGGGCTTTCGCTGGTGTCATATGCCGCGATACGAATCTGCTCAACCAGTACAACTTCGTCCCGCTTAGGGTCAAAGGGTAGCAAGACTGCCGCATGTCCGCGCTCAAAAATTTCGCGCTTTACCTCTTCACTCATTCCGCCGTTAAACAGTCGATGGCGGAACCGATAAAGATCCAGTGAAAAAAAACCGCGGTATAGCGTTTCTCGTGCAATAATTTCTACATCATTTTTAGTGAAAGTCATTGGCAAGTTGTCTGGTTTACGCATCGTGCTGTCCTGATACCAATAGTGATTAAAATGTGAATTTCAAGGTCGTTTGACTGCTGTTTGAGCGCCCTTGTGTTAAATTGATGCAAATTAACGCCGTATGGCACGTAACGCCAACTTTTTGAAGTGGCGGATTCTGCTAGAATCAGCAATTATTTTTACAATTTGATCAGCGCTAAATACTGCTTCACAACAAGGAATGCAAATGAAGAAATTGCTCCCCATCCTTATCGGCCTGAGCCTGTCGGGGTTCAGTGCTTTGAGCCAGGCAGAAAACCTGATGCAGGTTTATCAGCAAGCACGCCTGAGCAACCCGGAATTACGTAAATCCGCCGCCGATCGCGATGCTGCATTCGAAAAAATTAACGAAGCGCGTAGTCCTTTACTGCCGCAACTGGGTTTAGGTGCCGATTACACCTACAGCAATGGCTACCGTGACGCAAACGGCGTTAACTCCAACGCCACCAGCGCGTCCTTGCAGTTGACTCAGTCTCTTTTCGATATGTCGAAATGGCGCGCCCTGACGCTGCAAGAAAAATCAGCAGGCATCCAGGACGTAACTTATCAGACCGATCAGCAAACGCTGATCCTGAACACTGCCACAGCCTATTTTAACGTATTGAACGCAATCGACGTGCTTTCTTACACCCAGGCACAGAAAGATGCCGTCTACCGTCAGTTAGATCAGACCACTCAGCGTTTTAATGTTGGTCTGGTCGCCATCACTGATGTGCAGAACGCCCGTTCACAATACGATACCGTACTGGCAAATGAAGTTACCGCACGTAACAATCTGGATAACGCGGTAGAACAACTGCGCCAGGTAACCGGTAACTACTATCCGGAACTGGCTTCGCTGAACGTTGATGGCTTTAAAACCAACAAACCGCAGGCGGTTAATGCCCTGCTGAAAGAAGCGGAAAACCGCAACCTGACCTTATTGCAGGCGCGTTTAAGCCAGGACCTGGCACGTGAACAAATTCGTCTTGCGCAGGACGGTCATTTACCGACCCTGGATTTAACCGCCTCTACCGGTGTTTCCGACACCTCTTACAGCGGTTCTAAAACCCGTGGTGCTACTGGTTCCCAGTACGACGATAGCAATATGGGCCAGAACAAAATCGGTCTGAGCTTCTCACTGCCGCTGTACCAGGGCGGGATGGTTAACTCTCAGGTGAAACAAGCGCAGTACAACTTTGTTGGCGCGAGTGAGCAGTTGGAGAGCGCACACCGTAGCGTGGTGCAGACCGTCCGTTCATCCTTCAACAACATCAATGCTTCTATCAGTAGCATTAATGCGTACAAACAAGCGGTTGTCTCTGCGCAAAGCTCTTTAGATGCGATGGAAGCAGGCTATTCCGTGGGTACACGTACTATCGTGGATGTGTTGGACGCAACCACCACGCTGTACAACGCTAAGCAACAGTTAGCTAATGCGCGTTATACCTATCTGATCAACCAGTTAAACATCAAGTCTGCGCTCGGTACGTTAAACGAGCAGGATCTGGTAGCGTTGAATAATACGTTGGGCAAACCGATTTCTACCGCGCCCGAAGCGGTTGCACCGGAAAACTCACAGCAAGACGCAGCTGCTGATGGCTATACCGCGAATAACGCGGCGCCAGCGGCCCAGCCGACTGCAGCACGTACAACCAGCAGCAGTAACGGCAACAACCCGTTCCGTAACTGATGCTGATGACGGGGCTTCGGCCCCGTCTGAACGTAAGGCAACGTAAAGATCCGCCCCTTCTTCCGCATTCTCGCCTCTTCCCGCTTCAATTTCGACCAGTCATCCACTATTCTGAGCAGTATTTACTACTGGGTCCTGGAAGACATAAATGAAACGGACAAAATCTATACATCACGCGTCATTCCGCAAAAGCTGGAGCGCACGCCATTTAACTCCTGTCGCTCTGGCAGTGACCGCTGTCTTTATGCTGGCGGGCTGTGAGAAGAGTGACGAAACAGTTTCGCTTTATCAAAACGCAGATGACTGCTCTGCAGCGAATCCGGGTAAAAGCGCCGAATGTACTACCGCATTCAACAACGCGCTGAAAGAAGCAGAACGTACCGCGCCTAAATACGCCACTCGCGAAGACTGTATCGCTGAATTTGGCGAAGGCCAGTGCCAGCAAGCACCTGCACAGGCAGGTATGGCACCGACCGGTGAAGGCCAGGCTCAGGCGCAGAACCAAAGCAGTGGCAGCTTCTGGATGCCGCTGATGGCGGGTTATATGATGGGTCGTATGATGGGCGGCGGAATGGGCGCTCAGCAGCCTCTCTTCAGCTCGAAAAACCCAGCCAGCCCGGCATACGGCAAATATACGGATGCAGGTGGTAAGAACTACGGCGCTGCACAGCCAGGCCGCACGATGACCGTACCGAAAACGGCAATGGCGCCAAAACCGGCAACCACATCAACCGTAACTCGCGGTGGTTTTGGTGAGTCTGTGGCAAAACAGAGCACCATGCAGCGTAGCGCAAGCGGTACCACCACACGTTCAATGGGTGGCTGATCTACATGGAAAGAATCAGTATTGTCGAGCGCCCGGACTGGCGCGATAAGGCCACCGAATACGGTTTCAACTTCCACACCATGTACGGCGAGCCATACTGGTGTGAAGACGCCTACTACAAGCTCACGCTTGCTCAGGTTGAAAAGCTGGAAGATGTCACTGCTGAGCTGCACCAAATGTGCCTCAAAGTGGTTGAAAGAGTCATCGCCAGTGATGAACTGATGACGAAGTTTCGCATTCCCAAGCATGTCTGGGGCTTTGTCCGCCAGTCCTGGCAGACCCAGCAACCATCGCTCTATTCGCGCCTTGATCTGGCGTGGGATGGCACTGGTGAACCCAAGCTGCTGGAAAACAACGCTGATACGCCAACGTCTCTGTACGAAGCCGCATTTTTCCAGTGGATCTGGCTGGAAGACCAGCTAAATGCAGGGAACCTGCCGGAAGGTAGCGATCAGTTCAACAGCCTGCAGGAAAAGCTGATTGAGCGCTTTACCGAGTTGCGCGAACAGTATGGTTTTCAGTTGCTGCACCTGACCTGCTGTCGCGATACCGTCGAAGATCGCGGGACTATTCAGTATCTGCAGGATTGCGCGGCCGAGGCGGAAATCGCGACCGAATTCCTCTATGTCGAAGATATTGGCCTTGGCGAAAAAGGTCAGTTCACAGACTTAGAGGATCAGGTTATTGCCAACCTGTTTAAGCTCTATCCGTGGGAGTTTATGCTGCGCGAGATGTTCTCCACCAAGCTGGAAGACGCCGGTGTCCGCTGGCTGGAACCGGCCTGGAAAAGCATTATCTCTAATAAAGCGCTATTGCCTCTGCTGTGGGAAATGTTCCCCAACCATCCGAACCTGCTGCCTGCGTATTTCGCCGAAGATGACTATCCGCAGATGGAAAAATTCGTCGTGAAGCCGATCTTCTCCCGTGAAGGCGCTAACGTGTCCATCATTGAGAACGGTAAAACGATCGAAGCGGTAGAAGGTCCGTACGGTGAAGAAGGAATGATCGTACAACAGTTCCATCAGCTACCGAAGTTTGGCGACAGCTACATGTTGATCGGCAGTTGGCTGATTAACGATCAACCTGCCGGGATCGGCATTCGCGAAGATCGGGCATTGATCACTCAGGATCTCTCTCGCTTCTATCCGCATATCTTTGTCGAGTAATGTGCGTGTGCCGGGTGGCGATTTCGCCTGACCCGGCCTTCACTCAATTACTGCGGGTAAAAATCAGCCTACCTGCACCGACAGCATACTCAGGCTACCCATCTCAATACCGTCCACCGGGATCGTGACAGGTTCTTTGCCATCCCATGCACCTAAAACGTACAGCAGCGGCAGATAGTGATCCGGCGTCGGGTTCGACAGCGAACCGCCTTCATGGTCGAGATAGTTGATCAGTGGATGCTGCTCAACAGGTCCCTGCCAGGTCAGGTTTGCCTTCACATAATCATTAAATGAGGTCGCCCATGGGTATGGCGTATTCTCGCCGTGCCAACGTGCTGTCCGCAGGTTATGCACCACGTTACCGCTGGCAATCAGCATGATGCCCTCATCACGCAGCGCCGCCAGTTTGCGTCCTGTTTCAAAATGCCAGGCAGCAGGCTTAGTGCTGTCGATGCTTAGCTGTACCATCGGAATATCTGCATTCGGGTACATCTTGATCAACACACCCCATGAGCCGTGGTCGAAACCCCAGGCTTCTTTGTCTAACGTAACCGGTACGGGTGAAAGCAAATCCACCAGATGTTGCGCCAGTTCGGGTGAACCGGGAGCCGGATAATGGGTGTCATACAATGCCTGTGGAAACCCACCAAAATCGTGAATCGTTTTTGGTGCTTCCATGGCGGTCACGCCAGTCCCACGAGTGAACCAGTGCGCCGATACCACAACGATGGCTTTTGGACGCAGCAACGTTTCCCCCAGTTGCTGCCAGGCACGGGTATAAACGTTATCTTCCAGAACATTCATCGGGCTGCCATGACCCAAAAACAATGCTGGCATACGAGTTGAAGACATGATGATATCCTTACTGAGGGAGTCATTTTGATATCACCACAATACGCTTTTTCGGTTGATGAAGAACTCAGATAACCATGATGAAGATCATCAGTTATTTTGACGATCTGGCCGGATAGCAGATTGATAAGGAGTTGGATTTGTCGATGTCAGTACCTTTACTTCTGACTTTGCTGGCGGGGGCTGCCACCTTTATTGGCGCGTTTCTTGGCGTTCTGGGACAAAAACCCTCTAATCGCGTCCTCGCCTTTTCTCTGGGTTTTGCCGCAGGTATTATGCTGCTTATCTCCCTGATGGAAATGCTGCCCGCCGCGCTGGCCGCTGAAGGGATGTCGCCAGTACTCGGCTACGGGATGTTTATTGTTGGTTTGCTGGGCTATTTTGGTCTGGATCGCCTTCTGCCACACGCACATCCTCAGGATTTGGTGCAAAAAACAAAACTGCCTTTACCCAGCTCCATAAAACGTACCGCAATTTTATTAACTCTTGGCATTAGTCTGCACAACTTCCCGGAAGGGATTGCTACTTTTGTTACCGCCAGCAGCAATCTCGAACTGGGTTTTGGCATCGCCCTGGCTGTTGCATTACATAATATTCCTGAAGGTCTAGCCGTTGCCGGACCAGTCTATGCCGCAACCGGCTCCAAACGCACAGCGATATTCTGGGCAGGGATCTCAGGTATGGCGGAAATACTGGGTGGGGTACTGGCGTGGTTAATTCTGGGTAGTCTGATTTCACCGGTTGTGATGGCAGCAATTATGGCCGCTGTAGCCGGTATTATGGTCGCGTTATCAGTAGATGAATTGATGCCGCTGGCTAAAGAAATCGACCCCAATAATAATCCGAGCTATGGCGTGCTCTGTGGAATGTCAGTAATGGGGCTGAGCCTGGTGATCCTGCAATCAATGGGCATCGGGTAATACAGATGGCGGATGTTACGCTGTAGTTCAGCCCATCCGCCTCAACTACAGCAGAAATTATTCCTGATCCCTGACCGTGCTGCCATCTTCGCCCGTGCGACGAAAGAGCTTGTTACGTGCCTCCAGTAATGCATCTCTGTCTTGTCGAAACGCTTTGCAATAACGCTTCATATGGCAATAATAACCAACAGCAACGAGTGCAATTAATACAATCCAATACCAGGCAATAAACATTCTTTTACCCTTAAAATTTAACATCATTAAACATTTAACGTTAAAATTTCACATAACCTTATTTTGACCTACCCCTATAGTGGCATAATGCAGAAACAAATATATGATTTCGATCATATAAACCAGTAGACAAGGTCAATCACAGAACATGTATTAAAAAGAAAACAATGTCGAAACGATCACACTCCATAATAATATTTATTGTTCTGAAAATATCACTCACTTACTATCAAAAGTATTAAAGACATCGAATATTGATAATTTATATATTTCAAAAAACAAATAAATTATAAAACTATGCTCTCCCCTATATTTTAATCAAGTCATACATCACTACAAACATAATATATTCATCGTCATTATATTTACAGGTAATATAAGGAGATATATCCATGTTTAAGCAATACCGTAAAAAACTACTGGTCGGTACTATTGCCCTGGCATGCGGATTAACCTCAGCAAATTCTTTTGCTGCAGGTTTTAAACCGGCACAACCAGCAGGAAATCTGGGCGCGGTAATTGTTGACCCTTATGGAAATGCACCGCTGACCGCATTGGTTGAATTAGACAGCCATGTCATTTCAGATGTCAAAGTAACCGTACACGGTAAAGGTGAAAAAGGAGTTCCCATTACCTATAACGTAGGCAAAGAATCGTTAATCACTTATGATGGCGTACCTATTTTTGGCCTTTATCAAAAGTTCGCCAATAATGTTACCGTTGAATATAAAGAAAATGGTAAACCGATGAAAGATGATTATGTAGTGCAAACTTCTGCCATCGTTAATCATTATATGGATAACCGTTCTATATCCGATCTGCAACAAACCAAGGTTATTAAAGTCGCGCCAGGTTTTGAAGATCGCCTTTATCTTGTAAATACCCACACCTTTACTTCCCAGGGATCAGATATTCACTGGCATGGCGAAAAAGATAAAAATGCCGGCATTCTTGATGCAGGACCTGCCGGAGGCGCACTTCCCTTCGACATCGCTCCGTTTACCTTCGTCGTTGACACAGAAGGTGAGTACCGCTGGTGGTTGGATCAAGAGACGTTCTATGACGGGCATGATGTTAATATCAATAAACGTGGTTACCTGATGGGGATTCGTGAAACGCCTCGCGGAACGTTCACAGCTGTACAGGGGCAACACTGGTACGAATTCGATATGATGGGGCAGATTCTGGAAGATCATAAACTGCCGCGCGGCTTCCTTGACGCTACGCATGAGTCTATCGAAACGGTTAAGGGTACGGTATTACTGCGCGTAGGAAAACGCAATTACCGTAAAGAAGATGGAGTACATGTACATACCATCCGTGACCAAATCCTCGAAGTCGACAGATCCGGCCGCGTTGTTGACGTATGGGACCTGACAAAAATTCTCGACCCGCTACGCGATGCGTTACTGGGGGCACTGGACGCAGGTGCGGTATGCGTGAATGTCGACCTCGCTCATGCCGGTCAACAAGCAAAACTGGAGCCAGATACCCCTTACGGCGATGCTCTGGGTGTGGGGGCTGGCCGTAACTGGGCGCACGTCAACTCTATCGCCTACGACGCCAAGGATGACTCGATTATTCTTTCCTCTCGCCACCAGGGCGTCGTCAAAATTGGTCGTGATAAGCAGGTTAAGTGGATCCTCGCACCATCTAAAGGCTGGAATACAAAGCTGGCGAGCAAGCTGTTAAAACCGGTAGATGCGAAAGGTAATGCACTGAAGTGTGACGAAAATGGCAAGTGCGAAAACACCGATTTCGATTTTACCTATACCCAACATACCGCCTGGCTATCCAGTAAAGGAACATTAACCATCTTTGATAATGGTGATGGCCGAGGGCTTGAGCAACCAGCATTACCAACCATGAAGTACTCCCGTTTCGTCGAATATAAAATTGACGAGAAAAAAGGAACCGTCCAACAAATCTGGGAATACGGTAAAGAGCGTGGTTATGATTTCTATAGTCCCATAACTTCCGTTATCGAATATCAAAAAGACCGTGACACAATGTTTGGATTCGGCGGTTCTATTAATTTATTTGATGTTGGCAAACCGACAATCGGCAAGATCAATGAAATTGACTACAAAACAAAAGAAGTCAAAGTTGAAATTGATGTCCTATCAGATAAACCCAACCAGACCCACTACCGGGCATTACCGATTCGTCCACAACACATATTTAAATAAAATCGTTGTATTAAGGATAAACTATGTCAGCTAAATGGATTACTTCATTATTTAAAAGCATGGTGTTAACTGCAGCGCTTGTCGCGCCTTTTACGGCATCCGCTTTTACCGAAGGTACCGATTATATGGTTCTGGAAAAACCTATTCCTAATGCCGATAAAACATTAATCAAAGTATTTAGTTACGCCTGTCCGTTCTGCTACAAATACGATAAAGCCGTCACCGGCCCTGTATCAGATAAGGTTGCAGATCTCGTCACCTTTACGCCGTTCCATCTGGAAACTAAAGGTGAATATGGCAAACAAGCCAGCGAAGTGTTTGCCGTGATGATATCCAAAGATAAAGCAGCAGGTATTTCATTATTTGATGCGAAGTCACAGTTCAAAAAAGCGAAATTTGCTTACTACGCAGCTTATCATGACAAGAAAGAACGCTGGTCAGATGGCAAAGATCCAGCATCATTCATCAAAACAGGTCTGGATGCTGCAGGTATGAGCCAGGCAGACTTTGAAAGCACCTTAAAAGAACCTGCCGTTCAGGAAACACTAGAGAAATGGAAAGCGGCCTATGATGTTGCCAAAATTCAGGGCGTTCCGGCTTACGTCGTCAATGGTAAATACCTGATCTACACCAAGAGCATCAAATCCATTGATTCTATGGCTGAACTTGTCAGGGAACTGGCAGCGAAATAAACAGGGATAAGGCTATGGCTTTCATAAAGGGATTGTGGCGGAATTTACGTACTACGCCGGTTGATACTCTGGTGAGATGGCAGGAACACCGCTTTCTGTGGTTGTTTATGGCACTCGCAATGGGTGGGTTAATTATACTGGCGCACTCTTTCTTCCAGATCTATCTCTACATGGCACCCTGCGAGCAGTGTGTTTACATTCGCTTTGCCATGTTCGTGATGGTTTTTGGTGGGTTGATTGCGGCAGTAAACCCGAGAAATATCATTCTGAAGCTCATTGGCTGTATCGCGGCGTTTTACGGCAGCATCATGGGTGTTAAGTTCTCGATCAAGCTTAATAGCATTCATCATGCAGTACATAACCCAGACCCGGATTCACTGTTTGGTGTGCAGGGATGTTCCACCGATCCGACATTCCCTTTCAATTTGCCACTGGCAAACTGGGCACCAGAATGGTTTAAACCCACTGGAGATTGCGGGTATGACGCGCCTGTCGTTCCTGATGGCGTAACGCTTAGTAGCACACAGCAATGGTTTATCGATCTCTACCAGCAATCCGAAGGCTGGTATTTGATCCCGCCATGGCAATTTATGAATATGGCGCAATCCTGTTTGCTGGCCTTTGGTTTATGTTTAGCGTTTTTACTGGTGATGAGTTGTGCGTGGATACTCAAGCTGATCAGCGCAAAATAGCCTGGCCGCAGTAACAAAAAACCGAAGTCAGAAAACTGACTTCGGTTTTTTTATGCATCGCCACGACAGGCATGGCCAAAAACTCAGCTGGCTTTACGCTCGTGCGCCTGACGGTAAGCCACTAAATCTTCGATAGTGACAACTGCCATATTGTGCTTGCCTGCAAATTCGATGCACTCTGGCGCACGCGCCATGGTGCCATCATCATTGGTCAATTCACACAACACACCAGCCGGTTTAAAACCTGCCAGCGTCATCAGATCAATGGTGGCTTCAGTATGACCACCACGCGTTAACACACCGCCTGCCTGAGCGCGCAGCGGGAAAACGTGTCCCGGACGGTTCAGATCAGAAGGTTTCGCACCATCCTTAATCGCAGCGCGAACCGTGGTGACACGGTCAGCAGCGGAAACACCGGTAGTTACGCCTTCTGCAGCTTCGATAGTCACAGTAAAACCAGTACCGTAAGCACTGGTGTTATTTTCCACCATCATAGGCAGATCGAGCTGTTTACGGCGGTCTTCAGTGATGCACAGGCAGACAATACCACTGCCGTGACGGATGGTCAGCGCCATCTGTTCAACGGTCATGGTTTCTGCCGGGAAAATCATATCGCCTTCGTTTTCACGGTCTTCATCGTCAAGCACCATTACACCGCGTCCTTCACGCAGCGCAGACAGCGCATGTTCAACACGTTCGAAAGGCGTACCAAAAGAGGAAAGTAGCGTCTGATTCATGGTAAAAAAACCTCACTAAAATTATGGTTACCAGAATCAGGGCAGTCTTAGGAGTACCGTTTAAGCGGCAAAAAAATAACGTGAGCGGGTCCATGCCCGGCTGGATCGTTACTCTCTCCCATCCGGACTCTAACCGTCGGCCCCGGAATTACACCGGATCTGCTGACCTTTGAGTTTGCACTCAAAGCGCTCGCGGGCTTTCAACATCAGTTGATTTACCGCCGGTGGGGAATTTCGCCCCGCCCTGAGAATAAGCGGGTTAACTATAACGCTATTGATTACTGTCATCAACGCCTTTACTCGACTTAGCTTCACACAATTCTGGTTTATGCCTGTGCCATATCGCACTACAATAGGCAGCAACACGTACCAGTTCAGGGAAACCACCATGATTGACCCGAAAAAAATTGAGCAGATTGCTCGTCAGGTTCACGAGTCGATGCCGAAAGGGATCCGCGAGTTTGGGGAAGACGTCGAGAAGAAAATCCGCCAAACACTGCAGTCACAGCTGACGCGTCTGGATCTGGTTAGCCGCGAAGAATTTGACGTACAAACCCAGGTTTTACTGCGCACCCGTGAAAAGCTGGCGCTGCTTGAGCAACGTCTTACTGAGCTGGAAGCACGTGAAAAACCGGCCGAAGTTAAGCCTGCTCCGGCGATCCCGCCAGTCGATCCACAAGAGTAAAAATGGCAACGGGCCGCAAGGCCCGTTGATCTGTTAGTGTTCCAGCTCTAATTTCTTCGCCTCTCTGGCCTGCTGGCAATAAAGTGCGTAGCGTTTGCAAAACCAGCTGCGATGTTCCTCATCCATGTTTCCAGTCACCGCCTGGATATCAACAGCGTGGCCCTCAGCCTGCATCCTGGCAAAACTCCGGGCCAGGAAATCAAAATTGTTCAGTGAATACATATTGCTGTTCATGAGCATACCCTCCAGTTATTGAATATCTGTTAAGGCTATATGCTTTTTCTGATCTCAGTATTTACCTATATGCGAAGCTGTTCTGTGCATTAAGTGCGCACATTAAAGGCCTTGCTTCACACTTTTCTACAAAATCTGTGAGGGGATAATCGTTGAGCCAATGAAGTCCAACGACGGTATTAAGATCACGAACAGTTCTCCAGGAAAATCTCTGTTTTGCGTAACCGATCCAGCAATAGAAAAGTGAGACGAGGAAGCCCTTGCGCCGCATAGACGCACACCAACAATCGCCTTGTCAGCAAGGGGCTTTAATAGGGAAAGGGTTATGATGAAGCGAGTCATCATACTGGTTGTGCTGTTACTGATAAGTTTCCAGGCTCATTAACAGTCAATCAGAGGGGGAAAAATCCCCTCTCACCCTTATTCCTGCACTCAGGTTGAAAAAACAGCAGCGTCAACAGGAGGAAGCGCACCGCAACGAAAAGTTCGGCGCATTTCCGGCATTCATCACTTATCGCTGTCTTTCTGGATCTTTTTGATAATATTTGTTGTTGAGCAACCGTCTTCGAAGTTCAGCACCAGAACTTCACCACCGTTAGCCCACACCTCTTCACTGCCCGCAATCTCGTCTGGCTTATAATCACCGCCTTTCACCAGCAGATCCGGCAGAATGCCAGCAATCAGGCGTTGCGGAGTATCTTCTTCAAAAGAGACCACCCAGTCGACGGATTCCAGCGCACCCAGCACGATCATTCGCTGTTCGAGCGGGTTGACCGGACGGGTTTCGCCTTTCAGACGTTTGGTGGAAGCATCGCTGTTCACCGCAACGATCAGACGATCGCCAAGCTTACGCGCATTCGCCAGATAAGAGACATGGCCTGCGTGCAGGATGTCAAACACACCGTTGGTCATCACCACTTTCTCACCACGCTTACGGGCGCTGGCTACGGCTTGTTTCAATTCTGTTTCACTCATCACGCCAAAACCGGTCTCCGCCCGACCACGCACGGCATTTTCCAGCTCAATCGGTGAAACGGTTGATGTCCCAAGCTTACCAACGACAACACCCGCTGCGGCATTAGCAAAATAGCATGCTTCCTCCAGCGTGTTACCTGCTGCAAGCGTTGCCGCCAGCACGCCGATAACCGTATCCCCCGCACCGGTAACGTCATACACTTCCTGTGCCTGGGTTGGCATATGCAGCGGTGCTTTACCCGGCTGCAACAAGGTCATGCCCTGCTCAGAGCGCGTTATCAGCAGTGCGGAAAGGTCGAAATCAGCAATCACCTTCATACCACGTTCAACGAGGTCGTCTTCGCTTTTGCACTTACCGGCAACAGCTTCAAACTCAGACAGGTTCGGCGTCAGCAGCGTCGCACCACGATAGCGCTCAAAATCAGTGCCTTTCGGATCAATAAGCACCGGAACGCCAGCATTACGCGCCAGTGCAATCATCTGCTGTACGCTGGCCAGAGCGCCTTTGGCGTAATCAGAAAGTACCAGAGCACCAATTGAACCCAGAGCCTGGTTAATACGTTCATGCAGCGGCTGCGGATCCACACCTTCAAAGCCTTCCTCAAAGTCCAGGCGAATCAGCTGTTGGTTGCGGGAAAGTACGCGTAGTTTAGTGATTGTCGGATGCGTCGGCACGGAAACAAAGTCACATTTCACGTTCACATCAGCCAGCGTTTTACTCAGCGCACGAGCCGCATCATCAATACCGGTCAGCCCAACCAGACGAGAATTCGCTCCCAGAGAGGCAATGTTCATCGCCACGTTTGCCGCACCGCCTGGACGTTCTTCAATGGTATCCACTTTGACCACCGGCACCGGCGCTTCTGGCGAAATACGGCTGGTAGGCCCGTACCAGTAGCGATCCAGCATCACATCACCGACAACCATGACTCCTGCACGTTCAAACTCTGGCAGCGTTACTTTCATTCCTGTCTCCTGAGAGATTCTCTGAGGGTCTTAAAATTTGCGCGCGATAATAGCACACTTCACTCAGCAACCAGCCACTTCTGCCAGCTACTCCGAACCAGTGAGCGCTCTGCACTAAAGCACTCCAGCGCGACATGTCCCGGAAGCTCCTGCAGAGCAAGGTGGTGAAGCTCATCACGCAACGTCGTGTAGGCGCGGGTAAGCGCCAGTGCTTCCTGCTCATCCATAATGTCGTTCTGCGCCAGTAATTCCAGAATGCGCACATTATCCGACCAGCGCGTCAACTTCGGTTTTTCATGGGCATAGCGCAACACCAGATATTGCGTAATAAACTCAATATCGGTGATCCCACCTTCATCGGCTTTGATATCAAAACGATCGCGATGTTTATTGCCCAAATGTGCACGCATTTTCTCACGCATTTCGCGCACGTCAGTCTGTAAAGTTTTCCCGTCGCGAGCGAGTGTCATGATATCGCGGCGCACCGCGTCAAACTGAGAGGTCAATTGCGGGTCGCCATAAACCACACGAGCGCGTACCAGTGCCTGATGCTCCCACGTCCAGGCTTCGTTGCGCTGATAATCGGCGAAGGCTTCGGTGGATGTTACCAGCATTCCTGCAGCACCGGATGGGCGCAGCCGAGCATCCACTTCATACAAAATGCCGGAAGAAGTACGGGTGCTAAAAAGATGCATAATGCGCTGCGACAAACGCAGATAAAACTGCCGACCGTCAATCTCACGTTCACCGTCAGTCATCACATCCATCGGGCAATCATGCAGGAAGATCAAATCCAGATCGGAGCTGTAACCCAGCTCCCAGCCACCCAGCTTGCCATAACCGACAACGGCAAAACCACGACCATCGCGATCGCCAAGATGGGTTGGTTGCCCATAACGGGCGACCATTTGCATCCAGGCCTGCTGCACCACGGCATCAATAATGGCTTCCGCCAGCCAGGTCAGATGGTCACTCACTTTCATCACCGGTAGCGTACCAGCGATATCAGCCGCTGCGATACGCAGCAGTTGCGTTTGCTTAAACTGACGCAGCGCTTCCAGTTGCTGTTCTTCATCATCTTCCGGCACACGCAGTAAATACTGGCGTAACTCGTCACGATAAGCGTCGGTTGCGGTTGGTTGGTACAAGGTATTAGGGTCAAGCAGCTCGTCAAGCAGCAACGGATACCGCGCCAGCTGGCTGGCCACCATCGGCGAGGCGGCACATAACGAAATCAAATGCTTCAGCGCGCCAGGGAATTCACTCAGCAGCTCCAGATAGGTGGTGCGAGTGACAATGCCCACCAGTAGCGGGGTAATACGCGACAACGGTACGGAAGCATCATCGCGGGAACAGACATCGCTCAGCAGGTGCGGCATCAAATGATCCAACACCTGTCGCCCCCGTGGGCCAATCGTACGTTTATCCAGCTCTTTGCGAAAATCCGCAATAAGAGCCAGCACGCGGCGACGATCGTCATCCGCCAGATGCGTCAGCACTGGTGTGGTGTCATCTTCCTGCAACGCGTCCTGCCAAAGTTCACGCCACTGTTCCGACAGCGACTCTTCCTGTGTATCAGTTTCATCATCGCCAATTAATTCGTTAAATACCCGACGCACGTTGCCCATATGTATTGCCAACGTATCGGTTAACTGCTGCCAGTCATCCGCCCCCATACCCCATGCCAGGCGGGCCCTATTTAGCTCATCACCCGGCAGCGTCTGGGTCTGTTCGTCATTGATGCTCTGCAGCAGATTTTCCAGACGACGTAAAAAGAGATAGGCGGTTCGCAGGTGTTCCGCATCATTATCAGACAGCAGATGCAGTGCATTGATCGCACTAAGCGTAGGGAGTAACGAGCGGGATTGCAGCGAGGGTTCGCGCCCGCCGCGAATGAGCTGGAATACCTGAACGATAAATTCGATTTCACGAATGCCGCCCGCCCCCAGCTTTATGTTGTCCTTCAGGCCGCGCCGGCGGACTTCACGGGCAATCATCCCTTTCATGTTACGCAGAGATTGAATCACGCTGAAATCGATGTAGCGACGGAAAACAAAAGGCCGCAGCATAGCGCGAAGCTCGCTGACGTAGGTGCCGTCAGCATCCCCCATAATACGCGCTTTAACCATCGCGTAACGTTCCCAGTCACGCCCCTGCTCCTGGTAGTAATCTTCCAACGCAGAGAAACTCAGTACCAGCGGACCACTGTCGCCAAACGGACGTAAACGCATGTCCACCCGATAGACAAAACCATCCATCGTTGGCTGATCCAACACTTTGATGAGGCGCTGTCCCATGCGGGTGAAAAACTGCGCGTTATCCAGTTCACGCCGCCCGCCCTGCGTAGATCCATGTTCCGGCCAGGCAAAAATCAGGTCGATATCAGAGGAAAAGTTCAGCTCGCCCCCGCCCAGTTTCCCCATGCCTAAAATCAGCAGCGGTTGCGCAACGCCGTCCGAATTACAGGGTGTTCCCCATTCTCGACAGCAGGCGTCATACAGCCAGTCACGCGCTGCGATAATCAACGTCTCCGCCAGATGACTTAACTGTTGCAAAATACTCTCTTCAGCCACCAGCGACAGCGTCTGTGCCCAGGCAATACGCACCATGATGCGACGACGGAACAGTCGAAGCTCGCGCATTAACGCCGTTTCATCGTGTACGTCTGACAGCGCGCGCTGTAACCAGGCGGCATAGTGCTGCCATTCATCAGCCTGGACTGGCGCGCTTTCCAGCTCCTTTAGCCACTCAGGATGAGCAATAATGCTATCGCGGACAAAATCGCTGAATGTAAGTACTGACTTCGCCTGAATACTCAGCGATGCCTCAGGAAGTGCTGTTGGCAGACGCTCAACAACGGTCGGCCAGTACTGCTGTAATGGTGAAGAGAGCTGCTTCATTTAAGGCTTATCCTTTCAATGATGCCGGATGGCTATGTTTCGCCTTATCCGGACTACATGATACATGCACCTATCGCGTAGGCCGAATAAGTAGAGCGCCACCAGGCATCCCTGCTTCGGCTCTGATTAGCGTTTTCCGCTATGCAGCCAGAACGGCTCCTGAGAGATCGCTTCATTGCGGAAGTGTTCAATTTCAATATGTTGACGGGTTTTGATGGCATGAAGTAAACCCTGCCAGTTGGCAATCCATTCCGACGCGACATGTTCGTCGTAGTATCCCGCCAGCATCAGAACGCTATCAATGTTGCGGCTCAGACGCGGGATCTGATCGGTATATTGATCGCCCAACGGCTGACCAAAAACAGTTTTCAACTCAGCCGCATGACGTGAAAGATGGGTATCGGAAAAACGCTTGAAGGAATCGGCAATTTTGCCCTGCGCCTTAGCATCCAGAAACGGTTGCCACGCTTTGGTCACTAACCATTCGGTAAGCGCCAGTTTTGCCATCGCCGTTTGCGTACTATACACCGCTGAAACAGCAGAAACTTCCGAGGCAATGGTCGCTTCCGACTGGGTCAGTAAATCACGTAAGTGAGCGCTCGCTTTACGCGGAACATTACCGCCAAACAGCATCAGGATGTGACGAACCAACCCCATAGCCGCCAGCACCTCGGCTTTCGCCCCTTTGACACCGCGAACCCACAACTCTTCATGGTACTGCCATTGTGACAGCGCCAGCTCCAGCGCAGCTTCCAACCCTTGTTCAATGCTCGCCTTCGCAGGCACTTTCAGAATGCTCGTGGGTTTGAGTTCGCGTGGCACATTTCCTTGAGCCAAATGATAACCGCGTGCCGCCTTACTCAGGCTGCCCTGGCGTAAACCCGTTTGCGAAACCAGTTGGTTCGCCAGCTTCAGCACTGCACGGGTATCGCCGCTTAAGAGCTCAAGTTCCAGCTCACAGATAGGCTCAGCGAACTCTCCCGCCTTCACGTCCCCAAGGTCAAGGGCGATTTCAATCTGGCTACCGTCAACATCAAGGCGCCATTTCTCACGGTAAAAATCGGTGCTAAACAGCGGTTGTACCTGGGAAGCGAGATCGGCTGGCAGCTCGCCATTGGGCCAGACTTCCACAGGAAACTGTGCGAGATCCAGCACTGGCTCACTCAGCGCAATGTTATATTCCGGTCGCTGATGCAGGCCGCCCGTCACTCTTCCGGCAATTTTCATGGTCATTTCATAACAACCATTCTCACCGCGAATACGCAGCCCCATATCGTGAGCACGCAGCCACGCATCCGGCGTTTCGTAATAAATATTCAGTAACTGGCTGGGCGCATGGTGCTCTCCCCCCAGCGTATTCAGATGTTCACGTAGCGCATCTACGGCATCACTATTGACGATAAACTTTAATTCGATTTCCTGGGCCATGATCTTGTACTTATGGGTTATGTCACAGTTGAGAAGACAGACTGCGAACTAAGTGCTTTCTTAATTGTCAGTAGATAGTATTTTGCGCCAAATTGCCATGCAACGGACAATTTGACGGGCGTAAAAGTTTCGAGTGGTGGCAAAAAGGACACAGATGATTCCGATTGATGTCTAATGCTTTGCGTAGAGACACTGTTGCCACTACTATCGTTCCACTTTCTATGACAACAACGACAGCCTGATGCCAAAATTACGCCTGATTGGATTAACTTTACTCGCACTTAGCGCCACTGCCGTCTCCCATGCCGAAGAAAAGCGCTATGTTTCTGACGAACTGAACACCTGGGTCCGCAGTGGTCCAGGAGATAACTATCGCCTCGTGGGTACGGTTAACGCCGGCGAGGAAGTTACGCTATTACAGACCGACGCCAGCACCAACTACGCGCAGGTCAAAGACAGTACCGGGCGTACCGCCTGGATCCCACTGAAAGAGCTGAACAGTACGCCAAGCCTGCGCACCCGCGTCCCGGACTTAGAAAATCAGGTTAAAGTTCTGACCGATAAGCTCACTAATATCGATACCACCTGGAATCAGCGCACCGCCGATATGCAGCAAAAAGTGGCGCAAAGCGACAGCGTGATCGATGGATTGAAAGCAGAAAACCAGAAGCTGAAGAACGAGCTTATTGTGGCACAAAAGAAAGTCAGCGCAGCCAACCTGCAGCTTGATGACAAGCAGCGTACCATCATCATGCAGTGGTTTATGTATGGCGGCGGCGTGCTAGGACTCGGTCTGCTGCTCGGTCTGGTGCTGCCACATATGATCCCAACACGTAAACGCAAAGATCGCTGGATGAACTGAATCGCCTTCTCTGCCACACTGACATATTATTAAGGGATTAACTTTTTCAAAAGGAAAGTGGCGTGAAGATTTATCTGGTCGGTGGTGCTGTTCGGGATGCGTTATTAGGGCTACCGATTAAAGATAAAGACTGGGTTGTTGTCGGTACCACGCCACAAGAGATGCTTGACGCGGGCTACCAGCAGGTAGGCCGCGATTTTCCTGTTTTTCTCCATCCGAAAACTCGTGAAGAGTATGCGCTGGCGCGTACCGAAAGAAAATCAGGCTCAGGCTATACCGGGTTTACCTGTTATGCCGCTTCAGACGTGACGCTGGAAGCTGATCTCCAACGACGAGACCTGACGATAAACGCCCTGGCTCGCGACGATGACGGGGAAATTATCGACCCGTATAACGGACGTAGCGATCTCGAAAACCGCCTGTTGCGCCATGTTTCTCCAGCCTTTAGCGAAGATCCGCTGCGTGTGCTGCGTGTGGCGCGCTTTGCTGCCCGCTATGCACATCTTAGTTTTCGTATCGCCGACGAAACGATGGCGCTGATGCGGGAGATGACCCACGCAGGGGAACTGGAGCACCTTACGCCAGAACGTGTGTGGAAAGAAACTGAGAGTGCCTTAACCACCCGCAATCCGCAGGTCTTTTTCCAGGTGCTTCGCGATTGCGGTGCCTTACGCGTACTGTTTCCTGAAATAGACGCTCTGTTTGGCGTACCGGCACCGGCAAAATGGCATCCAGAAATCGATACCGGAATACACACCCTAATGACACTGTCGATGGCCGCCATGCTGAGCCAGGAAGTTGACGTGCGTTTCGCCACGCTTTGTCATGATCTTGGTAAATCACTCACACCGCCCTCACTCTGGCCTCGCCATCACGGCCATGGCCCGGCAGGTGTTAAGCTGGTAGAGCAATTGTGCCAGCGTTTGCGCGTACCAAATGACATTCGTGATTTAGCCAAACTGGTGGCCGAGTTTCACGATCTCATTCATACCTTCCCGATACTGCAGCCGAAAACCATCGTTAAGCTATTCGATTCCATCGATGCCTGGCGTAAACCACATCGTGTGGAACAAATAGCTCTGACCAGTGAGGCCGATGTGCGTGGTCGAACCGGTTTCGAAGCGGTAGATTACCCGCAAGGCCGCTGGCTGCGCGAAGCCTGGCTGACAGCGCAGGCAGTTCCTACAAAAGATGTCGTCGAAGCAGGATTTAAAGGACCGGCAATTCGCGAAGAGTTGACCCGACGTCGCATTGCCGCAGTAGCGGCCTGGAAAGAGCAACGTTGCCCGAAAACGTAATAACTGACGCAGCGTTCAGCGCTTACCCAGCAGGCGTGGCCGGATAAGACGAGTAAGCGTCACCATCCGGCACCATGGCAAACTCAGAAGAACACAACGTAAACAGCGGCAGCCACAATAAAGCGGTAAATCGCAAACGGAATGAACGAAATACGTTTAATCAATTGCAGGAAGGTTTTGATCGCCACCAGCGCCACGACAAAAGCCGTCACGAAGCCCACAGCAAACATAGGAATATCAGCTGTCGTCAGGAACGACCAGCTTTTGTAGAGATCCAGCGCCGTTGCGCCCATCATCATCGGTACTGCCAGCAGGAACGAAAATTCAGATGCGGCATATCGACTCACCCCCATCAGCATCCCACCAGAGATAGTCGCACCAGAACGCGAAAAGCCCGGCCACAGAGCCAGACACTGGAAACAACCGATCATAAATGCCTGACGATAAGTCATATCATCCAACCCCGGTGCTCGCGGTTCCTTGGGTTTCAGGCATTCTGCAGCAATCAACAACAAACCGCCGACCACCAGTGCGTACATAACGTTAATTGGGTTAAACAGCGACTTAATCATGTCGTGGAACACTAATCCCAACACGACTGCCGGAATCATCCCCAGCAAAATATGTCCCAACGTCAGACGTCCTTTGCCAGTGCCTTCATGCGGGGGCTTGCCGAAATGGATGCCAATCAGGCCAAACAAACGCCGCCAGAACATCACCACAACTGCCAGAATAGATCCCAGTTGGATCACCACCTCAAATGTTTTTGCGGTATCACCTTCAAACCCCAGCAGATGGCCAACAATAATCATATGGCCTGTACTGGAGACAGGTAAAAACTCCGTCAGCCCCTCAACCACACCCAAAATGGCCGCCACCAGCAGCGAGTGCATATCGCTCATCAATAAACCCCTAAATAAAAAAAACGGACAATAAAAAAAGAGCCTGCTTTAAGACCCTTTTATACACGTTTGGTTTATATATTATTAAGTTAATTATTTTCTTTCAGAGTATTGCCACGCTCAATGATCCCCCCAACGTTTGCCGCGCGTGCCACCGCCCCAGGTTTACTGAGTTTGATACGCACCCATGGAGAATTAAAACGACTCAATAGCAACTCCGCCACTTCTTCTGCCACACGTTCGACCAGCGCAAATCGCCCGCCTTCCACGTGGCTGACAACGGTTTGAGCTATATCAGCATAGCTTAGACAATCAGCAACATCGTCGCTTTTGGCCGATTTGCGGTTATCCCACGCCATTTCGATATCGAACACCAGTTTTTGTTCGATGGTTTGTTCCCAGTCGTAAACACCGATAGTGGTGATTACCGAAAGTTGCTCTATAAATACAATATCCATCACGACCTGCCTGCTTTTTGGCTAACCCGGATACCACTTCCGGCGAAATATGCGTATTATCCACAGAAGTAGCGTTTTACACGACATTTTCAAAACGGAACAGCTTATGAGTGCAATCGCGCCTGGAATGATCATCTTCGCGTACCTCTGCGGCTCAATTTCCAGTGCCATTCTGGTCTGCCGCCTCGCGGGTTTACCCGACCCACGCGACAGCGGCTCCGGTAACCCCGGCGCAACAAACGTGTTGCGTATAGGTGGCAAGGGAGCAGCCGTAGCCGTGCTGATTTTCGACGTCCTGAAGGGTATGTTACCCGTGTGGGGCGCATATGCGCTAGGCGTCAGTCCCTTCTGGTTGGGATTGATCGCTATCGCCGCCTGTCTGGGCCACATTTGGCCGGTATTCTTTGGCTTTAAAGGCGGTAAAGGCGTAGCCACTGCGTTTGGTGCGATAGCGCCAATAGGCTGGGACCTTACTGGCGTAATGGCGGGAACGTGGCTGCTAACCGTATTATTGAGCGGCTATTCTTCGTTAGGGGCTATCGTCAGCGCCCTGATTGCCCCGTTTTATGTCTGGTGGTTCAAACCCCAGTTCACTTTCCCGGTCTCTATGTTGTCGTGCTTAATTCTGCTGCGCCATCATGACAATATCCAGCGTCTGTGGCGTCGTCAGGAACCGAAAATCTGGACCAAGTTGAAGAAAAAACGCGAAAAAGATCCCGAGTAATTGCTGCCGGATGGCGAGGCTAGCGCGTCTTATCCGGCCTAAGGAACCTGATATCCTTCACCAGGTTTACCCAATCGGTGCTGACACCATGTCGCCAGAAACTCCACACACACTCTTAGCTTGGTGCTACGGTATAACGGCTCCCGATATACCGCCCAAATATTGGCGCTTTGCGCATAATCCGGTAGCACACGTACCAGCTCGCCGCTTTTCAGGAATGGCAGAACATCCCACTCGGAGCGCAACATAATTCCCTTTCCTTGCAGCGCCCACTGCAACACAATCTCACCGCTGTTAGAAGACAGATGCCCTGCGACCTTAACCGATTTTTTCTCCTGCCCATTATTAAGTTCCCATATCCCATGCGTCATATCGCGTTCTTTCGTCACCAGGCAATCATGGTGGCTTAATTCCTGTAGCGTCATCGGCTGACCGTATTTATGTAAATACATCGGTGCTGCACACAATATTCTTTTATTTTTCGTTAACAAATGCGCAATATAATAGTCTGGGATTTCATCATTAATACGAATATCCAGATCGATATTATCCTGAGCTAAATCAATTTGCCGATCGTAAAGCTCAAAATGTACCTGTAATTCGGGATAACTGTGCATTAATTCGGTAATAGCCGGGGCGATATAACTACGCCCAAACCCAAAACTACAGCCGATACGGATCATCCCTTCCGGGCGTGTTTTGATTCGTGTGACGTCATCCACCAGGTGCTGATAACGGGCGAGGATCTCCAGCGCATGTTCATAACATCGCTGCCCACTTTCCGTTAGTGTCACACCCCGAGCAGAGCGGCTCAGCAGTGTAGTCCCCAACGTTTGCTCAAGGATCTGAATGCGTTTCGTCACAAACGCAGGTGTTTGCCCCAGCGTCGCGGCGGCAGCGCTAAAGCTTCCGGTATGAACAATGTCCACCAGTACCTGCAGGTCTTTGGCTAAGGGATAAGTGTTCAGCATGTTCTGAATATCCGTGGATAGTGTTAGTCGCAGTGTAATTCCCCGTAACAAATTAAACCCTGCCCTTGCGCAATTTTCAGCGCCTTATTTTGACATCATTCACGAACTGTTAATTAGATATTCACAGCAGCAAAAAATATAAAACCACATTTTTAGTGGTAGTTTGTGGCGGAGAATTTATTTCCAGATAAATAAAAGAACTGGAGTTGACATGATGAGCAATCAAAATAACCAAAATGCGATAAAGACGTTGACTAACATTGTCGCTGATTTTACCGCCATGATTTCTACCCGGATGCCCGATGACGTTGTGGATAAATTAAAACAGCTACGGGAAGGCGAAACCTCGCCCATGGGCAAAATTATCTATCACACCATGTTCGATAACATGCAAAAAGCTATCGACCTGAATCGCCCGGCGTGTCAGGACACCGGTGAGATCATGTTCTTTGTGAAGGTCGGTTCACGTTTTCCTCTCCTGGGTGAACTGCAAAGCATTCTTAAGCAGGCCGTTGAAGATGCCACGGTAAAAGCACCGCTGCGCCATAACGCAGTAGAGATTTTTGACGAAGTAAATACCGGGAAAAATACCGGTACCGGCGTGCCGTGGGTGACCTGGGACATCATCCCTGACGGTGATGATGCTGAAATCGAAGTCTATATGGCAGGTGGAGGCTGTACGTTACCAGGACGTTCCAAAGTGTTAATGCCCTCCGAAGGTTATGAAGGCGTGGTGAAATTTGTCTTCGAAAACATTTCAACACTGGCGGTAAACGCCTGCCCGCCAGTGCTGGTAGGCGTTGGTATCGCCACTTCCGTGGAAACCGCTGCCGTGCTCTCACGTAAGGCCGTTCTGCGTCCTATTGGAACACGCCACCCAAATCCAAAAGCCGCTGAGCTGGAACTGCGTCTGGAAGAGGGACTTAACCGTCTGGGGATTGGTCCACAGGGGCTAACCGGCAATAGTTCCGTCATGGGTGTACATATTGAATCCGCTGCACGTCATCCATCGACGATTGGTGTCGCCGTTTCTACCGGCTGCTGGGCGCATCGTCGCGGCACGCTGCTGGTTCATGCCGATCTCTCCTTCGAAAATCTGTCTCACACCCGGAGCGCGTTATGAAAAAGATCCTGACAACCCCGATCAAAGCCGAAGACCTGGAAGATATTCGCGTTGGCGATGTGATTTACCTTACCGGTACGCTGGTCACCTGCCGTGACGTATGTCATCGCCGCCTGATCGAGCTTAAACGTCCTATTCCTTTCGACCTCAACGGTAAAGCGATCTTCCACGCCGGGCCTATCGTGCGTAAGAACGGGGAAAAATGGGAGATGGTCTCCGTCGGTCCAACCACCAGCATGCGTATGGAGGCCTTTGAGAAAGAGTTCATTGAGCAAACTGGCGTGAAACTGGTCGTCGGTAAAGGTGGCATGGGGCCGTTGACTGAAGAAGGATGTAAGCAGTTTAAAGCGCTGCATGTGATCTTCCCCGCAGGGTGTGCGGTAGTTGCCGCAACGCAGGTTGAAGAGATCGAAGAAGTGCACTGGACGGAGCTTGGGATGCCGGAATCGCTATGGGTTTGTCGGGTAAAAGAGTTCGGTCCGCTGATTGTCTCCATCGATACCCACGGTAACAACCTGATCGCTGAAAACAAAAAGCTGTTCGCTGAACGTCGCGACCCTATCGTGGACGAGATCTGCGAGCACGTGCACTACATCAAATAACCCTCCCGGAGAGGCGTGATGCCTCTCCTCTTTTCGCAGGGATACAACAATGGCACCTTTAGCTGGTTGGTGGCGATACCTGGCTCCGCTGGTGGTCATCGCCATTATTGCTGTTCTGCCCGTTCCCACTGGTCTTGAGAGTCATACCTGGCTCTATTTTGCCGTCTTTACCGGTGTGATTGTGGGACTCATTCTGGAACCTGTACCAGGCGCTGTGGTGGCAATGATCGGGATCTCGATCATCGCTGTACTTTCGCCATGGCTGTTATTTAGCCCTGAACAACTTGCCCAGGACGGTTTTAAATTTACCGCCAAATCATTGTCGTGGGCAGTTTCTGGTTTTTCAAACTCGGTTATCTGGCTGATTTTCGCAGCATTTATGTTCGGTACCGGTTATGAGAAAACCGGTCTGGGTCGGCGTATTGCGCTATGGCTGGTGAAAAGGATGGGACATCGCACGCTGTTTCTCGGCTATGCGGTGATGTTTTCTGAGCTGATCCTCGCTCCCGTCACCCCTTCCAACTCTGCGCGTGGTGCAGGAATTATCTATCCGATTATTCGTAACCTGCCGCCGCTGTATAATTCACAGCCGAATGATTCCAGTTCTCGCTCTATTGGTTCCTATATTATGTGGATGGGAATCGTCGCTGACTGCGTCACCAGCGCCATTTTCTTAACGGCAATGGCGCCAAACCTGCTGCTGATTGGCCTGATGAAAGGCGCTTCTCATACCGCACTAAGCTGGGGCGACTGGTTCTTAGGTATGCTGCCGCTGAGCATTTTACTGGTGTTGTTAGTGCCATGGCTGGCGTATGTGCTGTACCCACCGGTGCTAAAATCAGGCAATCAGGTTCCTCTCTGGGCAGAGTCGGAACTTAACGCGATGGGCCCCCTCTGCTCGCGAGAAAAGAAAATGCTGGTACTGATGGTCGGGGCACTGGTGCTGTGGATCTTTGGCGGCGATTATATCGATGCCGCAATGGTCGGTTACAGCGTCGTCGCACTGATGCTGGTGCTACGTATCATATCCTGGGATGACATTGTCAGTAATAAAGCAGCATGGAACGTCTTTTTCTGGCTGGCCTCACTGATTACCCTGGCGACCGGGCTAAATAACACCGGCTTTATTACCTGGTTTGGTAAATTACTGGCGAACGGACTAAGCGGTTACTCGCCCATCATGGTAATGGTGGCACTGATCGTGGTGTTTTACCTGCTGCGCTACTTCTTTGCCAGTGCCACAGCTTATACCTCCGCACTGGCTCCAATGATGATTGCTGCCGCACTGGCAATGCCGGCAATCCCGCTGCCAGTATTCTGCCTGATGGTAGGGGCTGCAATTGGTCTGGGCAGTATTCTTACACCATACGCAACAGGTCCAAGCCCGATCTATTACGGCAGCGGCTATTTACCAACGGTTGATTACTGGCGGCTGGGCGCAATTTTCGGCCTGATCTTCCTGGTGCTGTTGGTGATAACCGGTCTGGTCTGGATGCCTCTCGTTTTGCTGTAAACCTCGTTGGGGCGACATGATGCCGCCCCTTTTTTCCATAAGCTTCTTGTATGACCGTTTACCTGTGCGCTGAGGCATACTTTTTGGTATGCACACATCCTCACGTTGATAAGGGAAACGCTCTGGACACCGCGGCGCACGAGACACTCACACGGGGCTGGCAGGCTGAACTGGACCTGCGGTTCACCCGTTCCGCGCACAAAACAGTGCTCGCTTCAGCTCGCCATGTTGGTCCACTAACGGTACAACGCCCGTTCTACCCGGAAGAAGACGTGTGCCACCTCTATTTACTTCATCCGCCCGGCGGGATTGTCGGAGGCGATGAGTTACATATCTCCGTCGCTCTGGATAACAAAAGCCACGCGTTAATCACCATGCCCGGTGCAGGGAAGTTTTATCGCAGTTCGGGTCCACTGGCTGTACTGCGCCAGGATTTTACACTCGCTCCGCAAAGCACGCTGGAATGGCTCCCGCAGGATACGATCCTCTTTCCCGGCGCACACGCGAACCTTCAGTCCGCGTTTCATCTTGCCAGTAACAGCCGTCTGCTGGCCTGGGATCTCTACTGTCTGGGGCGACCGGTGATGCAGGAAGCCTTCAACCACGGCTCGCTACACAGCCGTCTGGAGGTGTGGCGAGAGGGTTTGCCGTTGCTGATAGAACGGCTACATATTCAAAACGGTGAACTGAATGCCCTTGCCTGTCAGCCCTGGGTTGGCACGCTGCTGTGCTATCCGGCCACAGAAAACATGTTGGATGGCATTCGCGAACGGCTTGCGCCTCTCGGTGATTATACCGGGGCAACGGTGGTCGACTCATTGTTGACGGTACGCGTTCTCGCCAATGACAACCTGGTCGTTCAGCGCGTAATGCGCAACCTCTGGCAGTTTCTGCGCCCGCTGCTGACTCAAAAACCCCCTGTACTACCCCGAATCTGGCAAACATAAGAGAACCACTATGGAACTGACTCCCAGAGAAAAAGACAAGTTGTTGCTCTTTACTGCTGCGCTGGTGGCGGAGCGCCGCCTGGCCCGCGGACTGAAGCTCAATTACCCGGAATCGGTAGCGTTGATTAGCGCCTTCATCATGGAAGGTGCGCGTGACGGCAAAACCGTTGCATCACTGATGGAAGACGGTCGCCACGTTCTGACCCGCGATCAGGTGATGGAGGGGGTGCCGGAAATGATCCCGGACATTCAGGTTGAAGCCACCTTCCCGGACGGTTCGAAGCTGGTCACCGTTCACAACCCGATCATATAAGGAGCGGTCATGATCCCTGGTGAATATAAAATTCTGGCGGGAAATATCGTCATCAACGCAGGAAGAGAAACCCGCACGATCGTGGTGGAGAACCATGGCGATCGCCCCGTTCAGGTCGGATCGCATTATCACTTTTATGAGGTCAATCCGGCGCTGCGTTTTGATCGTCCAAAAGCATTAGGTTTTCGTCTGAATATTCCTGCAGGTACAGCAGTACGTTTCGAGCCTGGTCAAAAGCGGGAAGTCGAACTGGTTCGCGTGGCGGGTGCACAGCGGATCTTTGGTTTTCGCGGCGACGTGATGGGCGCGCTGGAGGCAGGCAATGAGTGATCTATCCCGGCAGGCCTACGCCGACATGTTTGGCCCCACCACTGGTGACAAAGTCCGTCTGGCAGATACCGAACTGTGGATCGAAGTAGAAAACGATCTCACCACTTACGGTGAGGAGGTCAAATTCGGCGGTGGAAAGGTGATCCGCGATGGTATGGGCCAGGGGCAAATGAACGCTCAGGCGTGCGTGGACCTGGTGATCACTAACGCGTTGATCATCGATCACTGGGGGATCGTCAAAGCAGATATCGGCATAAAAGAGGGCAGGATCGTCGCTATAGGCAAAGCGGGCAACCCGGATATACAGCCCGATGTCACGATCCCGATCGGTGTGGGGACGGAAGCGATAGCCGGTGAAGGAAAGATCGTCACCGCAGGCGGCGTGGATACCCATATTCACTGGATCTGCCCACAACAGGCAGAAGAGGCGCTGGTCTCCGGCGTGACAACAATGATCGGTGGCGGCACAGGTCCTGCTGCCGGGACCCATGCGACAACCTGCACGCCAGGTCCGTGGTATATCGCCCGGATGTTACAGGCGGCAGACACGCTACCGGTCAATATTGGTCTTCTGGGCAAAGGCAACGGCTCGAGTCCTGATGCTCTACGCGAACAGGTAATGGCAGGTGCGATCGGTCTGAAGATCCATGAGGACTGGGGTGCAACACCTGCAGCGATCGACTGTGCGTTAAGCGTGGCCGAAGAGATGGACATTCAGGTCGCGCTACACAGCGATACGTTGAATGAGTCCGGCTTCGTCGAAGATACACTGGCAGCGATCGGCGATCGCACTATTCATACCTTCCACACTGAAGGTGCTGGCGGCGGGCATGCACCGGATATCATCACTGCTTGCGCATATGCCAATATTTTACCCTCTTCCACCAACCCGACGCTGCCTTATACCGTCAATACGATCGATGAACATCTGGACATGTTGATGGTCTGCCATCACCTCGACCCGGATATTGCCGAAGACGTGGCGTTTGCCGAGTCACGCATTCGCCGGGAAACGATCGCTGCCGAAGACGTCCTGCATGACATTGGCGCGTTTTCTCTGACGTCATCAGATTCCCAGGCGATGGGACGTGTCGGGGAAGTGATCCTGCGAACCTGGCAGGTAGCCCACCGGATGAAGATCCAGCGCGGCGCGCTGGCGGAAGAGACCGGCGACAACGATAACCAGCGTGTTAAACGTTATATCGCCAAATACACCATCAACCCGGCGCTGACACACGGCATCGCCCATGAGGTTGGCTCGATAGAGGTCGGAAAACTGGCGGATCTGGTGCTCTGGTCACCCGCATTTTTTGGCGTGAAGCCCGCCACGATCATTAAGGGGGGCATGATTGCCTGCGCGCCGATGGGCGATATCAACGCCTCGATTCCCACTCCACAGCCGGTGCATTACCGCATGATGTTCGGGGCACTCGGCGCAGCACGCCATCACAGCCGCCTGACGTTTATTTCGCAAGCTGCTGCTACACATAACATCCCACAGCAGCTCAATTTGCAAAGCGCTATCGCGGTGGCAAAAGGCTGCCGGACGGTAAAAAAAGCCGACATGATCCACAACTGTCTGCAACCCAATATTACCGTCGATGCCCAGACCTATGAGGTACGCATCGACGGTGAATTAATTACCAGCGAACCGGCAGACGTGCTGCCGATGGCGCAACGTTACTTTTTATTTTAAGGAGTCGAGATGCTGTTTCTGACGCAACGTATTGAAACCTCTGCCGCTGTAACCGCCACGCTGACGCTGCCCATCGATGTTCGCGTCAAAAGCCGCGCGAAAGTGCGGCTGAACGACGGGCGTGAGGCGGGTTTACTGCTGCCACGTGGTCTGTTGTTACGCGGGGGTGATCGTCTGAGCACGGCAGAAGGTACAGAAGTGGTAGAAATTATCGCAGCAAACGAAGCAGTCTCCGTCGTGCACTGCGCCGATCCGTTTCTGCTCGCTAAAGCCTGTTATCACCTGGGAAACCGTCACGTACCGCTGCAAATTCTGCCCGATGAACTGCGCTATCACCACGATCATGTGCTGGATGACATGCTGCGCCAGTTCGATCTACAGGTCACGTTTGCCCACCTGCCCTTTGAGCCGGAAGCGGGCGCGTATGCCAGCGAGTCCCACGGGCACCATCACAGTCATGCACACTGATGCGTGAAACCCAACAGCTGCGCCTGATGCAGCTCGCCAGCAGTAGCTTACCGGTGGGATCGTTTACCTGGTCCCAGGGTCTGGAGTGGGCGGTGGAAATCGGCTGGGTAACAGATACCGAAACCTTCGCGCAGTGGCAAATCCAACAGATGGAACAGAACTTTTTTTCCGTCGATTTACCACTGCTGGCCCGCCTTTACCATGCCTGTGAGCTGGATGATATCAGTACCGCCCGCCGCTGGACGGCATATCTGCTGGCCTGTCGGGAAACCCGAGAACTGCGTGAGGAAGAACGCAGCAGAGGTGCAGCCTTCGCACGCCTGGTGGTCGACTGGGAACCGGATTGCGTCCAGGAATGGCGCGCGATCTTCGCCGACAGCCAGCTTTGCGGTTTGGCCTGGCTGGGCGTGCGCTGGAAAATCCCTCTGATTAGTCTCGCTCTGAGTTTCGGCTACAGCTGGATCGAGAGCGCCGTCATGGCCGGGGTCAAACTGGTTCCCTTTGGGCAACAGGCGGCGCAGCGATTGATTCTTTTGCTTTGCGATCGATATGCGCAGGGCCTGGATCAAGCACTGACATGTACTGATGACGGACTGGGATCCGCAACACCGCTGGCCGCTATCGCCTCTGCCCGACATGAAACCCAATATTGCCGATTATTCCGCTCCTGAGGAGAAAAAATGAGTGAATACAAACATCCCCTGCGCGTTGGCGTGGGTGGTCCGGTCGGTTCCGGTAAAACGGCGTTGCTGGAGGCATTATGCAAAGCCATGCGCAACACATACCAACTGGCTGTGGTGACCAACGATATTTACACCAAAGAAGATCAGCGCATTCTCACCGAAGCGGGGGCGCTGGAGCCGGAAAGAATCGTGGGAGTGGAAACCGGCGGCTGTCCACATACGGCGATCCGCGAAGATGCTTCGATGAATCTGGCTGCGGTGGAAGCGCTGAGCAAAAAGTTTGGCAATCTGGAGCTGATCTTTGTGGAAAGCGGCGGCGACAACCTGAGCGCAACCTTCAGCCCGGAATTAGCGGATCTGACGATCTACGTGATCGACGTCGCCGAAGGCGAAAAGATCCCACGTAAAGGCGGGCCAGGGATCACTAAATCTGATTTTCTGGTGATCAACAAAACCGATCTCGCCCCTTACGTCGGAGCCTCACTGGCAGTTATGGAGCGCGACACTATGCGCATGCGCGGCGAGCGTCCGTGGACGTTTACTAATTTAAAAACGGGCGCGGGTCTGGAAAAAATAATCACATTTCTGGAAGAAAAAGGGATGCTGCGGGAGTAGTTTTCTTGCCCGGTAACCTGTGCTTACCGGGCCTACGGAATCTGTAGGCCGGATACTGCTATCCGGCACTATATCAACTTATGCTGCCGGTAATTCCGCCAGCGGCCAGCGTGGGCGCACCGTTACGCCAAGGTCTGCCGTAGCACCGGCTTTAAAACGCACCATGCCGGCATAGGCGATCATCGCCCCGTTATCAGTACAAAATTCCGGGCGCGCATAGAACACTTCACCACGGCGTTTTTGCATCATCTCCGCCAGTTTCGCACGCAGAGTACGGTTCGCACTCACTCCACCCGCCATCACCAGACGTTTAAAACCGGTTTGATCCAACGCGCGTTTGCACTTGATCATCAGCGTATCGACTACTGCATCTTCAAAGGCACGAGCGATATCCGCGCGAGTCTGATCGTCATTTTCGTTATTACGGATGGTGTTCGCAGCAAAGGTCTTCAGACCGGAGAAGCTGAAATCCAGTCCCGGACGATCGGTCATCGGGCGCGGGAAGACAAAGCGCTTTTCCACGCCTTGCGATGCCAGCTTAGAGAGCATCGGGCCGCCAGGATAATCCAGCCCCAACAGCTTGGCCGTTTTATCGAACGCTTCGCCTGCGGCATCATCAATCGATTCGCCCAGCAGTTCATACTGGCCAATACCAGTAACGCTAATCAGTTGTGTGTGTCCACCGGAAACCAGCAGTGCTACAAAAGGGAATTCTGGCGGATTATCTTCCAGCATCGGTGCCAGCAGATGGCCTTCCATATGGTGAACAGGAATTGCAGGCACGTTCCATGCGAACGCCAGCGAGCGCCCAACCGTTGCCCCAACCAGCAGCGCGCCAACCAGACCTGGGCCTGCAGTATAGGCCACCGCATCAATATCTTTTGCCGTCAGGTTCGCTTCTTTTAACGCAGCCTGAATCAGCGGCACAGTTTTACGCACGTGATCGCGCGAGGCCAGTTCAGGCACAACACCACCGTAGTCAGCGTGCAATTTCACCTGACTATACAATTGGTTGGCTAAAAGACCTTTTTCATCGTCGTAAATGGCGATGCCGGTTTCATCACAGGATGTTTCAATTCCCAGTACACGCATGTCTTGTTTTACCTCGCTCTAATACCGCGCAGTGTAGGTCGAATGCGGGTTGATGTAAAACTTTGTTCGCCCCAGGAAGAAGCGTCGTGTATACTCCTCACCCTTATAAAAGTCCCTTTCAATATCGTGTCGGTGCTTTACAAAGCAGCAGCAATTGCAGTAAAATTCCGCACCATTTTGAAATAAGCTGGCGTTGATGCCAGCGGCAAACCGAATTTATTAAAGGTGAGAGTTACATGCCGGTAATTAAAGTACGTGAAAACGAGCCGTTCGACGTAGCACTGCGTCGCTTCAAGCGTTCCTGCGAGAAAGCAGGTGTTCTGGCGGAAGTTCGTCGTCGTGAGTTCTATGAAAAACCGACTACCGAACGTAAGCGCGCTAAAGCTTCTGCTGTGAAACGTCACGCGAAGAAACTGGCTCGCGAAAACGCACGCCGCACTCGTCTGTACTAAGTCTTCTGAGAGCTAAGTCTCTCAATTCAGACCGAGTTGTAGTTGTAAGGCCGTGCTTCCGAAAGGAATGCGCGGCTTATTTTCGTTTATAGTCATCAGAAATAACGGGGCTTATGGCTGGACGAATTCCACGTGTTTTTATTAATGATCTGCTAGCAAGAACCGACATTGTCGATCTGATCGATGCGCGGGTGAAGCTGAAAAAGCAGGGCAAAAATTATCATGCGTGCTGTCCGTTCCATAACGAAAAAACCCCCTCTTTCACCGTAAACGGTGAAAAACAGTTTTATCACTGCTTTGGATGTGGCGCGCATGGCAACGCCGTCGATTTTCTCATGAACTACGACAAGCTCGAGTTTGTGGAAACCGTCGAAGAACTTGCCGCAATGCACAACCTCGAAGTGCCTTATGAAGCAGGCAGTGGCCCCAGTCAGATAGAGCGCCATCAACGGCAAAGTCTTTATCAATTGATGGATGGCCTGAACACGTTTTATCAACAGTCTCTGATGCAACCCGCCGCTACACCTGCGCGCCAGTATCTGGAAAAGCGAGGACTCAGTAGCGACGTGATCACCCGTTTTGCTATTGGTTTTGCGCCCCCCGGCTGGGACAACGTCCTGAAACGGTTTGGCGGTAATCCTGAAAATCGCAAATCGCTGATCGACGCGGGTATGTTGGTCACCAACGATCAGGGACGCAGTTACGATCGTTTCCGTGAACGGGTTATGTTCCCCATCCGCGACAAACGTGGTCGGGTGATTGGTTTTGGTGGACGCGTGCTGGGCGATGCCCTGCCGAAGTACCTGAACTCCCCGGAAACCGATATTTTCCATAAAGGTCGTCAGTTGTATGGCCTTTATGAAGCCCAACAGGATAACGCCGATCCACAGCGCCTGTTAGTGGTTGAAGGCTATATGGATGTGGTCGCGCTGGCACAATTCGGCATTAACTACGCCGTGGCATCCCTTGGGACGTCAACCACCGCCGATCACATTCAACTGCTGTTCCGTGCGACGAACAACGTCATTTGCTGTTACGACGGAGACCGTGCCGGACGCGATGCTGCCTGGCGCGCGCTGGAAACCGCACTGCCTTACATGACAGACGGACGTCAGCTGCGCTTTATGTTTTTACCTGATGGCGAAGATCCCGATACGCTGGTGCGTAAAGAAGGGAAAGAGGCATTTGAAACCCGGATGGAGCAGGCCTTACCGCTCTCCGCGTTTTTATTTAACAGCCTGCTGCCCCAGGTGGATTTGAGTACTCCGGATGGACGTGCACAGCTAAGCACTTTAGCACTGCCGCTGATCACTCAGGTTCCAGGCGAAACGCTGCGTATTTATCTGCGGCAGGAGTTAGGGAACAAGCTCGGCATTCTGGATGACAGCCAGCTTGAACGTTTAATGCCAAAACTGGCAGAAAATGGGGCTTCCCGCCCTGTTCCACAGCTAAAACGCACTACCATGCGTATACTGATAGGGTTACTGGTGCAAAACCCGGACTTAGCACCGCTGGTTCCGCCGTTAGGCGCCCTGGACCAAAATAAGCTACCCGGACTTGGCTTATTTAGAGAACTGGTCAACACTTGTCTGTCTCAGCCAGGTCTGACCACCGGACAACTTTTAGAGCACTATCGCGGCACAAATGATGCTGCAACCCTTGAAAAACTGTCGATGTGGGACGATATAGCAGATAAAGATATCGCAGAAAAAACCTTCACCGACTCACTCAACCATATGTTTGATTCGATGCTTGAACTGCGCCAGGAAGAGTTGATAGCTCGTGAGCGCACACACGGTTTAAGCAGCGAAGAACGCCGGGAACTCTGGACACTGAACCAGGAGCTGGCTAAAAAATAAGCGAAAGACAAAATCATTCGCGTTGTATCAAGGCAGTAAGTGAACGAACTCCAGGGAGTGTACATCAGTACATGACCAGGATGAGTGAACGCAGCTAACGCAGAGACAACGTGAAGGATGAAGTATTTAACGGCTTAACTGCCGAATATCGTTCGGGAAGACCCCGACAGCCGCACGGAGAGGCAGCGGCAAATATAAGTATGCCCTCGTTTTGCCGTTGGCGGTTTTACCGCCCAACACCAATCAAACGAATTAAGTGTGGATACCGTCTTATGGAGCAAAACCCGCAGTCACAGCTGAAGCTTCTTGTCCAACGTGGTAAGGAGCAAGGCTATCTGACCTATGCCGAGGTCAATGACCATCTGCCGGAAGATATCGTCGATTCAGATCAAATCGAAGACATCATCCAAATGATCAATGACATGGGTATTCAGGTGATGGAAGAAGCACCGGATGCCGATGATCTGCTGCTTGCCGAAACCTCCAACAGCACCGATGAAGACGCGGAAGAAGCGGCTGCCCAGGTTCTGTCCAGCGTTGAGTCCGAAATCGGCCGTACAACTGACCCGGTACGCATGTATATGCGTGAAATGGGTACCGTTGAACTGTTAACCCGTGAAGGCGAAATCGACATCGCTAAACGTATTGAAGACGGGATTAACCAGGTTCAATGCTCCGTTGCCGAATACCCGGAAGCCATCACCTACCTGCTTGAACAATACGATCGCGTTGAAGCTGAAGAAGCGCGTCTTTCCGATCTGATCACCGGCTTTGTTGATCCGAACGCGGAAGAAGACCTGGCACCAACAGCGACGCACGTTGGCTCTGAACTCTCTCAGGAAGAGATGGATGACGACGAAGACGAAGATGAAGAAGAAGACGACGACAGCAGCGATGACGACAACAGCATCGATCCTGAATTAGCGCGTGAGAAATTCGGTGAGCTGCGTACTCAGTACGAAATCACCCGTGACACTATCAAAGCGAAAGGCCGCAGCCATGCAGCCGCGCAGGAAGAAATTCAGAAGCTGTCTGAAGTGTTCAAACAGTTCCGCCTGGTGCCGAAGCAGTTCGACTACCTGGTAAACAGCATGCGCGTCATGATGGACCGTGTGCGTACTCAGGAACGTCTGATCATGAAGCTCTGCGTTGAGCAGTGCAAAATGCCGAAGAAAAACTTCATTACTCTGTTCACCGGCAACGAAACCAGCGAAACCTGGTTCAACGCAGCAATCGCAATGAACAAGCCGTGGTCTGAAAAACTGCACGACGTTGCAGATGATGTTCACCGCGGCCTGCAAAAACTGCAGCAGATTGAAGAAGAAACCGGACTGACCATTGAGCAGGTCAAAGATATCAACCGTCGTATGTCAATCGGTGAAGCGAAAGCCCGCCGTGCGAAAAAAGAGATGGTTGAAGCAAACTTGCGTCTGGTTATCTCTATCGCCAAAAAATACACCAACCGTGGTCTGCAGTTCCTGGATCTGATTCAGGAAGGCAACATCGGTCTGATGAAAGCGGTAGATAAGTTTGAATACCGTCGTGGTTACAAGTTCTCCACCTATGCAACCTGGTGGATCCGTCAGGCGATCACCCGTTCGATCGCGGATCAGGCACGTACCATCCGTATCCCGGTACATATGATTGAGACTATCAACAAGCTCAACCGTATCTCCCGCCAGATGCTGCAAGAGATGGGTCGCGAGCCGACGCCGGAAGAACTGGCTGAACGCATGCTGATGCCGGAAGACAAAATCCGTAAAGTGCTGAAGATCGCCAAAGAGCCTATCTCCATGGAAACGCCAATCGGCGACGACGAAGATTCGCATCTGGGTGATTTCATCGAGGATACCACCCTCGAGCTGCCGCTGGACTCTGCCACTACTGAGAGCCTGCGTGCCGCTACGCACGACGTACTGGCTGGCCTGACCGCACGTGAAGCGAAAGTCCTGCGTATGCGCTTCGGTATTGATATGAACACCGACCACACGCTGGAAGAAGTGGGTAAACAGTTCGACGTTACCCGCGAACGTATCCGTCAGATCGAAGCGAAGGCGCTGCGTAAACTGCGCCACCCGAGCCGTTCTGAAGTGCTGCGTAGCTTCCTCGACGATTAATCTCGCCGTATAAGCACAAACGCCACCGCAAGGTGGCGTTTTTCTTTACAGCCCGCGAACAACCAGGGCATCATCTAATTCCCGATACGCTTGCACCAGCTTTTCCAGCGAAATCCGGCTCAACCCGCTGGGGTTTGGCAACACCCAGATCTGCGTACCACCAATCGTGAACGTCTGTTTTCCCCACTGCGCTCCACGCTGGCTGAAACCTTGTTCAAACGCCTGTTTACCCAGAATAGCTAACGCCGAAGGCTGATAGTCTTCAATTTTCTCAATGAGTTTACGGCCACCGCTACGCATTTCCTGTAGTTTCACTTCATTGGCCTGTACCGTCGGTCTGTCGACAAATTTGGTAACACCACAGCGGAAATCCAGCAAATGTTCCGCCTCTTCCGGCTTTAGCTGGCGATCGGTAAATCCCGCCTGATGGATGACTTTCCAGAAGCGGTTTGCAGGATGTGCAAATGGAAACCCTGTCCCCGCCGAAGATAGCCCCGGATTGATGCCGCAAAAAATCACTCGCAGCCCCGGCGCCAGTATGTCCTTAACCATAATCACTCCCAGCAATACATCAATGGACAAGTATAACGGACTGAAAATACATTGTTTATAAAAACAGCATCCGTACGCTTATGGCTGGATTGCAGCACAGAGTTACTTTATAATCCACCGCCACGGCCCCTTAGCTCAGTGGTTAGAGCAGGCGACTCATAATCGCTTGGTCGCTGGTTCAAGTCCAGCAGGGGCCACCAAATTTCAAGGACTTGCGAGCAATCGCAGGTCCTTTTTGTTTTGTGTGCTCTCTGAATATTTGGGCAAGTCCCCAGAGGAGGCGCTAATCAATAACGAAACTGAAATTTGTATACCTGAACAGGTAATGACGATCGGAAAAAACTGGGGGATGTCGATGGAGTCCTGAGCAGTACAGTGATAATCCGTACTCACCAGCATGTTGATAACGCTTTTGGACGCCACCACTCTGAAAGTGGAAACGTCCGGTTAGCGTCTAATTCAAACGATCAGCTCACACTAACGCCTGGAGCTGTTCCTGCATGTAGGCTGTAAAAAACTCAGGATTCTTGATGAGGATACGATTACCGGAGGCAATTTTTTCTGCCCATCCGGCCACTTTTTTCGTGAACTCTGGATTCCATCCCTCTTGTTCACCGCGAGCCATAATATCGGCTGCGCTAGCTGGCACACCTAACTCATTCAAATATTTTAAAATTCCCTTGGCCGTACTTTCATCCATTGAATGTGGTACTGACGCCGATGTGTTCATACCACCAATAAAATCCAATGCTTTCTCAATTGCTGTTGGCATGCTCTTATCCTTAAAATTAACCGCGTAATAAACACTTTTATAATATGAACCCAAGTCAGCCGGGATATCAAAGAGAACGTTACCTTTATTTGATTCATGCCTCAGCCAAACGCTTGCGGTGGCGATTTTCTGCACTATTGTTACGCTTCGTCGGCTAAAACCAGCCCGGTTGCCACCGCATTGCGCGGCCCTTCTGTGCCTCGAATATTGCCCTGACCGGCAACGACGCCGTAATGCGACAGCGCTTCGGTGATCATTTGTGGGATTTCAAAATCCAGCGATGAGCCCCCCACCAGCACCACAAAGGTAATATCGCGGATAGAGCCGCCGGGTGAGACCTGGCGCAACGCGCGCAGGCAATTAGTCACAAAGACCTTATCCTTTGCCTGACGACGCACCAGGCGGATTTTCTCCAGCGACGTCTGGTTATCAATAGGGATAAGTTCACCATCTTTCAGATATACCACTTTGGCGAAAACAGAGGGACTTAGCGGCTCGCGAAAAAACTCCACTGCACCATTCTCGTGACGAATACTGAACAGACTCTCCACTTTCGCCAGCGGGTATTTCTTAATCTCCTCAGCCAGAAAAGGATCGTTCAGCCCCAGCTCCGTTTTAATCAGTAAACTGACCATGTTTCCTGCTCCTGCCAGATGCACCGCCTTAACGACACCATCACCATTAATAATGGCGGCATCGGTAGATCCTGCGCCTAAATCAAGGATCGCCAGTGGTGCTGCACATCCGGGAGTGGTCAACGCCCCAGCTACTGCCATATTGGCCTCCACACCGCCAACTTCAACGGACGTACCCAGTCGCGTACTCAGTTCGCTGGCGATCGCCTGCATCTGTAACCGATCGGATTTCACCATCGCCGCAATGCCAACGGCATTCTCCATCGAATGTTCCCCGGCGATACCGCCCAGGACTTTACGGGGGATAAAGGTATCTGCCGCCAACAGATCCTGGATATGTACTGTGTTCATATCGTGGCCGCTCAACGAGGCCATCACCTTACGCACGCGCTCAAGCATACCGCCCGCGTGCGTACCAGCCTCACCACGAATATCGCGTACAGGAGCACATCCGTTCATCGCCTGCATAATCGCCTGTGCCCCTTGCGACACATCGGCTTCGCCACTGCGCTTTTCTCCGCTGATAAAGATCTTTCCTGCCGGGATCACTCGCGACTGAACATCCCCCTGCGGCGTTTTCAACACCACGGCGGAACGATTGCCAATCAGCGCCCTGGCGATCGGCACGATCGTCTGGGTCTCCTCAGGCGTCAGGCCAAAGAAGGTGGCGATACCGTAGGGATTCGACAGCACCCGAACAACCTGCCCTGCCGCAGCGACTTCCACCGCAGCCAGCACACCTTCCGGTACCTTTTCCAGCAGCGTCACTTCATCGACTACCGGCAATGTTCGGTGTAGGCGATTGTTAACCAGCACGCCATCATCCTTTTTTAGGATCGCCGCCACGACGTTAACACCACGATCCAGTGCCTCATTCAACAACCAGACCGCCTCGAGAAAATCTATCTTTTCACCAACCAACGGGATCCAGCCCTGCGCAAACTGATCTTTGTTTAACAAAGCCAACTTTTCCAGAGCGATAGTGGTACCCATCCCTACCCCAACGCCACCCGGAGTTTGTGGGTTATGGCCAATCATTGTCGATTCTGTAATGATGGTTTCAGTGATCGTTTCCATCGCGACATCGCCAATCACTGGTGCGGCCTCGTTGATGCAAACTTTCACCACATCGCTAAGTGACCATGGCGTTTTATCCAGCGCCTGCTGCAAAGAGGCTATCACCCCGGCGATGTTGTCCCGCGTGCCTTTCATACCCGTCGTGGCGACAATCCCGCTGGCGACAAACCTGCCACGCTGTGCCAGCGCCACTTCTGTCGTGGCGTTGCCGATATCAATCCCCGCAACTAACGACATACTGCCTCCGTTATTGGCTGCCTTTCCGCAGCTTGTTTCTCTGCTGATACACCTCTGCTGACTCACGGATAAAACCGGCATTCACCGTAGCGTGCCAGGTGTGTTCAAGCTCATCAGCAATAGCCAGTAATTCCGTCATTGAAGAGCGAAACGGGCGTAGCGCGTTGTAAATTTCCAGAATACGGGCATCCGGAATGGCAATCAGTTCCGCCGCACGACGGAAATTGCGCGCAACGGCGTGACGCTGCATTTGCTCAGCTATCTGTGCTTGATACTCCAGCGTTTGCTGAGAAATACGCACATCCTGCGATCCCACACGCCCCGCCAACACATTCTCAAGGGTGATGTCAGTTAACGGTTTACCGGTAGGCGTAAGGATTTTCTCCGGACAACGAGTCGCTAACGGATAATCCTGCGCGGTCATGATGTTTTCGCTCATGGTCATTCCCTTACTAATGCAACGTGCAGCGTGACAGGAGAGGCGTCCTGCACCACATGTTTGGTTTCTTTAATATGAAACAGCGCGGCTTTAGCCATAAATTTCGGCCTCACCATCTGATCATTCACCACCGGAACAGGCGAGGGTGACTCTTTACGCGCATAACGCGCAGCGTTCTTGCCGATCTGCCGGTAGGTTTCCAGCGTCAGTAGCGGTGCCTGAGAAAAAAGCTCAAGGTTGCTCAGCGGCAGTAAATCGCGCTGATGAATAACCGTTGTTCCTTTTGACTGGATACCAATACCAATGCCGGAACCGCTAAGGTTCGCCGCATCCCAGGCCATAAACGAAACATCCGAGGTACGCAGGATCCTGACCACCCGCGCATGCAGTCCCTCTTCTTCAATCCCGGCAACCAGCTCTTTCAGGATCGCCTTGTGCGGCATATCAATCAGGGTTTTATGCTGGTATTTATCAAAGGCCGGACCAACGCCAATCACCACCTCATCTGCGCGTTCGTCTGCCTTTGCCGCCTCTCCTTCACTGACCTGCAATGTGAAAACTGGCTTACGTTCAGTTGTGCATTCCACAGGAGTACCGCCTTATTCAATGGAGTTGGGCTGAACCACGCCCGCAATGTTTTTAATTTCCGCCCAGCGTTCAGCGGAAATGCGATAGCCGGTGCCAGGCCCCTGATAATCATTGATATCGTTGACGGCGCTAACCACATCGAACTGACGGTCAAGAATGGCAGATGTTTGCAGGTAATCGCCGGTGACACGCTGTCTCAACATATTGAGAATATTGCTGGCGATATCTTCAAAGCCACTGGCGCTTAATGCACCAACAATATCCAGCCCGGTAATATTGCGCTTCATCATCTCTTCCACCGCTGCCAGATCTTCCACGACATTGCGCGCAGGCATATCTTTGCTGCCGTGGGCATAGGTCGCGGCTTCAACTTCCTCATCACTAATCAGCGGCAGGCCCAGCTCGCGGAATACCGCCTGAATGGCGCGGGCGGCTTTATTACGGATAGCGATGGTTTCCTCTTCAGTGACCGGACGCAGACCACCGTCAACCATCAGATCGCGCTGCAGAATGTTGTAATCATCGAAGTCTTCGGCGTCAAAGTTCGAGCCGGCAAACATATTGTCGTAGTTCGGTACTGCGCTGTAGCCGGAGAAGATAAAGTCGGTGCCGGGTAACATCTGCATCAAGGTGCGCGCGGTGCGACGAATATCGGAGTGCGAGAAGGTCTGGTCATTCGCTGATGCCACTTCAAGGTCGAGCATCGAGGCAATCAGGTTTTCCGCCAGCACCGCGCGGATCCCCGACGGCACCGCGCCGGTCATCCCGATACAACTAACCGCACCGTTTTGCAGCCCCTGAACGCCCGCTCCCTTGGTGATAAAAATGCAGCGCGACTCGAGATAGAGCATTGATTTACTTTCTGAATAACCCATCAGCGCTTCAGATCCAGTACCGGAGGTATAGCGCATTTTCAGTCCGCGAGAAGCATAAGCCGAGGCGAGAAAGGCTTTTGACCATGGGGTATCATCGCCATCGGTAAACACCGACTCAGTCCCGTATACCGATACCGTTTCGGCGTAACTGGTGAATCCACGCATCCCCAGTTCCAGCTCCGTGGCTTCTTCAACAGAACATTGCGTAAGCACGCCAGGGCGACCACACTGTGAGCCAACCAGTAGCGCCAGTGCGTTAAACGGCGCATAGCGAGCGATACCCACTGTCGTTTCCTGTTCGGAAAAGCCACGGATCCCCGCCTCGGCAGCGTCGGCGGCAATCTGGACCGGATTATCTTTCAGGTTGGTGACGTGGCACTGGTTTGAGGGAGTCCGTCTGGCACGCATTTTTTGCAGCGCCATCATCATCTCCACCACGTTCATTTGCGCCATCACTTCCACCGCCTTCGCCGGGGTGATTGCGGTGGTAATCGCAATAATCTCTTCCCGACTGACGTGGATATCCACCAGCATTCTGGCTATGTCCAGCGCATCGAGCTGCATCGCTTGCTCTGTCCGGGAGACATTAATGGCATAGTCGGCAATAAAACGGTCAATCATGTCGAACTGTGCGCGGCTCTTGCCGTCCAGCTCAACAATACGACCATTTTCCACCTTCACCGACGACGCCGGATCGTAGGGGCTTTCCATGGCGATTAGCCCTTCTTCCGGCCATTCGCCAATAAGCCCATCCTGGTTTACAGGCCGCCGGGCAAGGGCTTCGAATCGTTTTGATCTTCTCATAATTTATAGACTCAAAAGATAAAGAATAGAGACGCTGGGCCAGATCGCCGGAGGATTAAATCCCCGGCAATCGCCTTTCATCAGCAATAGCCGAACTTTAAATGAGCAGACCAATAAAAAAATTAAATTAATTTCGTTCCAATTTGGTACGTAATTAAACTTCTCCGTTCCACATTGAAACGGCTATCTGAAATATTCACAGCGAATTGTGACAGGGTTAAATGATCATTATCAACAAATGCCAAAAGCAGTAAATAAACTTAATTTTTTAGAAAACCTCACCCTATTGACTTAATAACACGCAGCGCGAGAATAAAGAAAACCCACTAAAAAAAATAGCTGACGCACAATATTTTTCGCGACCTCAGCCCTACAATCTTGTCAGGAGATAATGTGAATAAGACCCAACCAATCGCCACCATCACACTGGCGGCAGCAAAGAAAATGGCAGCCACAGTCGAGGCGAAAGCGCATGAAATCAACGTTCCGGTGGTCTTTTCTGTTGTTGATCACGGCGGAAATGCGCTGCTGATGCAACGTATGGACGAGGCGTTTATCACCAGTTGTGACATTTCTCTCAATAAAGCGTATACCGCCTGCTGCCTGCGACAAGGTACTCACGAAATTACTGATGCGGTACAGCCTGGTGCTTCTCTATATGGTTTACAGCTAACCAACCAACAGCGAATAGTTATTTTTGGCGGCGGCTTGCCTGTCATATCAAACGGAAAAACAATCGGTGCTGTCGGCGTCAGTGGCGGCACTGTTGAACAGGATATGTTATTAGCCCAAAGCGCACTGAATTGCTTCTCTGAATTATAAATTAAACTTAAGAAGGTATATTATGAGCTATCGTATGTTTGATTACCTGGTGCCAAATGTGAACTTTTTTGGCCCTAATGCTATTTCCGTCGTCGGCGAACGCTGCAAACTACTGGGTGGGAAAAAAGCACTGCTGGTTACTGATAAAGGCCTGCGGGCAATTAAAGACGGTGCGGTAGATAAAACCCTCAGCCATCTGCGTGAAGCAGGTATTGAGGTAGTGGTTTTTGATGGCGTCGAGCCGAATCCTAAAGACACCAACGTACGTGATGGCCTGGCAGTTTTTCGTAAAGAGCAGTGCGATATTATCGTCACCGTCGGTGGCGGTAGCCCGCACGACTGCGGTAAAGGCATTGGCATCGCCGCCACTCATGAAGGCGATCTCTACAGCTATGCCGGAATTGAAACACTGACCAACCCGCTGCCTCCAATCGTTGCGGTCAATACCACCGCCGGTACCGCCAGCGAAGTGACCCGCCACTGCGTGCTGACTAACACCAAAACAAAAGTGAAATTCGTTATTGTCAGCTGGCGCAACCTGCCGTCTGTCTCTATTAATGATCCACTGCTGATGCTCGGAAAGCCTGCACCACTCACCGCCGCCACCGGGATGGATGCATTGACTCACGCCGTTGAGGCGTATATTTCAAAAGATGCCAACCCGGTCACCGATGCCGCTGCTATCCAGGCGATTCGCCTGATCGCCCGTAATTTACGTCAGGCCGTCGCGCTGGGCAGCAACCTGAAAGCCCGCGAAAATATGGCCTATGCCTCTCTGCTGGCGGGTATGGCCTTTAACAACGCCAACCTCGGCTACGTGCATGCCATGGCACACCAGCTAGGTGGCCTGTATGACATGCCGCACGGCGTGGCAAATGCTGTTCTGCTGCCACACGTGGCGCGTTATAACCTGATTGCCAACCCGGAAAAATTCGCTGATATCGCCGGTTTTATGGGCGAGAACACAGATGGCCTGTCCACCATGGACGCCGCTGAACTGGCGATTCATGCGATTGCCCGCCTCTCTGCCGATATCGGGATTCCGCAGAATCTGCGCGAGCTTGGCGTAAAAGAAGAAGATTTCCCGTATATGGCGGAAATGGCGCTGAAAGACGGCAACGCGTTCTCGAACCCGCGTAAAGGGAATGAGAAAGAGGTTGCCGAAATCTTCCGCCAGGCGTTCTGACTGAAAAAGGGGGGACGCAATGTCACTTTCATCTCCAGGTGTGCATCTTTTTTATCACTCGCGCTGGCAGGATACTCGCGTGCTTGATGAGCTGTGCTGGGGACTGGAAGAGCAAGGCGTCCCCTGCAAGGCCATCAGTTACGACGAGAATGAGAGCGCGTTGGCGCTCAGCAAACGGGCAGCAAAAAGCTCGGCGCTGCGCGTTGGTCTCGGCCTCAGCGTGACGGGGGATATTGCCTTAACCCATGCCCAGTTACCCGAGGGTCGGGCGCTGGTCTGTGGGCATATCGCTGCCGGAATCGAACAGGTTCGCACCCTTGGCGCCAACGCCGGTCAACTGGTCAAAGTTCTTCCCTTCAGTGAGATAACATAAATGTATCGCATCTATACCCGAACCGGCGATAAGGGCACTACCGCGTTGTTTGGCGGCAGTCGTATCGACAAAGATGATATCCGCGTTAATGCCTACGGCACCGTAGATGAGCTGATTTCCCAGCTTGGCGTCTGCTACGCTACGACCCGGCAAACAGAGCTACAGCAGGATCTACACGCCATCCAGAAAACACTGTTTGTGCTGGGCGCCGAGCTAGCCAGTGATGAAAAAGGTCTTTCCCGTTTAAAACAGACCATTGGCGAAGGGGATATTCAGACACTGGAGCAACTGATTGACCGCAATATGGCGCAAAGTGGCCCGCTTAAAGAGTTTGTGACTCCAGGGAGAAATCTGGCATCTGCGCAATTGCACGTTGCGCGAACGCTGACACGACGACTGGAGCGTATTCTCACAGCAATGGACAGAACAATTGCCGTACGCGGAGAGCTTAAGCGTTACATCAATCGCTTATCGGATGCACTCTTCTCAATGGCCAGAATTGAAGAAACTACTCCAGATGTTTGCGTTTAAACTGGCTGGCATCGATGTCGTACTGTTTCATCTTGCGCCACAGCGTGGTACGCCCAATGTTCAGCAGTTGCGACATCTCCTGCACACGCCCACTGGTAACACGAGCAGCGTGGATGATCGCCTCTTTTTCGATGGCGGTAAACGTCAGGCTGGCAGGAAGCAGCGACGATGCGGCCTCCAGACCTGGACGTTCGGCAAACAGATAATCAGGCAGATTGCTCAGGCGAATATGGCCGTTATCGCTGCTGATGGCGATATTCTCGATAATGCTGTTTAGCTCGAAGTCATTGCCCGGCCACGAATAAGCTACCAGTTGTGCCAGCGCGTCGTCGTCCAGTTTCAGACAGGATGAAAAGCGTTTCTTCAGGCTGTTAAGGCGCGTATGAATCAGTGCCGGAATACTGTTACGCCGCGCCCGCAGCGGTGGAATAACAATCTCAAAGGAGTGTAGTGCGTAATACAGCTGGCGGCTAAAGCGGTTTTGCTCCACCAGATTAGCAAGATCTACCGTGGTAGTGGCGATCACTTTCACATCAACCGGGATCAACCGACGGGCATCGAGGCGAGTCAACACCCCCTGCTTGATCACCTGTAACAGAGCAGATTGTAGCTCCGGCGCCAGATACTCAATTTTTTCCAGAAACAGCGTGCCACCGTTCGCCAGTTCGAGGCGACTCAGTCGACCATTTTCATCATCGGTTGGTGCACTGCCCGTAAAGTCCTGCCCCAGTACGCTGTTGGCATACAACTGGCAGTTCACGGCAATATAAGGGCCGCTGGCACGTTCGCTTTCATTGTGAATGGCCTGACTGAGAAGCTCTTTACCCACCCCCTCTTCACCGCACAACAGGATCGGGAAACTTCCCCTGGCCGCCTGGCGACCAAAATGAATCAAACGCCGGGTTTCCGGATCATCCGTCGACATCTGTTCAAAAGTATGGCTAACCTTGCCCAGTTGACTGGTCATCAATTGACGCATTTGCTCAACCGGATGCAATAGCAAAATAAAGCTGTTGCCCTGTTCTTCTACAATCGGCTTCAGAGTAATGACCGCATCAACAAACTGATGCTGACTCTCAAAGGTGACTTCGACGTGATTCAGGCCGCGGGCATGTTTAATCGCACGACGCAGCAGGGTGGGTAAATTGACCAGGTCATTAATGTTTTTCCCCTGGCTGGCTTGGGCATCCAGATGCAACAGCATGGCGGCGCGTGCATTGAGAAACTGCAGTACGCCCTGCTCGTTCCAGGCCATCACGCCATCATCCATACTCTCCAGCAATCCGTACATCTGATTGAGATGTCGGTTAGATTCGGCTAACAGGCTGTCGGTCAGCAAAGAATTACCGACTTCCCTGGCAATCGCCAGCGTCAGCGATAAATCAGAAATGGATTCATGCTCCACCAGGCAGCAAAGCGAAATCGAGCCAAACAGTCGCCCGTGGTTATCAAACACCGGCGTTGAGCAAAATGACCACGGATGTAGCGCCTGTTTAAAGTGCTGATCCCCGCTGGTTTTTGTCGGTTGTCCTGGCATTGTCGCCAGCGACAATGCACAGCTGCCAATGATGCTCTCAGCACAGTAGCTACCATCCAGAAACCCAAGTTCCGCCAGTTGTTCTACCGTCTGTGGATCGCCGCAACGGCTGAGAATACAGGCAGACTCATCCAGAATAAGCAGCGCGCAGGGACGTCCGTCCATAAACTCCCAGGCATCTTCCAGCGCAGCCTGGCCTATCGTCAGCAGCGCGGTCTTGCGTCGACAAATCGACTCAAAAGTCAGTCCCTGCGCCTGATGCGGCGCCTGCCACGTTTCCCGCTGCATAAACTTGCTGCAACGATGCCATGACTGGGCGATGACCGAAGAGACTTCCTTCCCGATGTCCTGAGTGTGCGCCGTCATATCCATTTCCGCTGTTTTACCATAGACAACCCCTCCGGCAGAGACTGTCAGAGGGGAGAAAAGATGCCGGAAAGAGGCTTACCGACGCCTGATTAACGTGCCAGCCACTGCTGCCCCAGCAGGTCCGCCGTCAGAATAGCGGCATGAACACTTTCTGGTGTCACCGGGAACGGCATATTGTGAATGGTTTCACCTTCCGCACAGGTCGCTTTGGCAACGGCATGAATCTTGTCGTCGATGCCTTCTTTTACGCCCATTTGCGCCAGCGTGATCGGCAGGCCAACTTTCTGGCAGAAATCCAGCACGGTTTCTATCTCTTCCATTGGGCTATTTTGCAGGACCAGTTGTGCCAGCGTACCAAACGCAACTTTTTCACCATGGTACAAATGGTGGCACTCTTCCAGAATCGTGAAGCCGTTATGGATCGCATGTGCGCCCGCGAGACCGCTGCTTTCAAAGCCGATGCCGCTGAGATAAGTATTCGCTTCCACGATACGCTCCAGTGCATCCGTCACCACGCCAGCCTGCGCTGCGCAGCGTGCCTTTTCGCCTTCTGCCAGCAACGTATCATAGCACAGGCGTGCCAGGCTCAGTGCCGCCGCCGTGGACTGCCCGCCCGCCATGCTGGTCGCTCTGGCATCGTAACAGGCTTTCGCTTCAAACCAGGTTGAAAGCGCATCGCCCATTCCGGCAACCAGCAGACGCACCGGCGCCCTGGCGATAATCGCCGTATCCATCACCACCATATCCGGGTTTTTCGGGTAGATCAGATACTCTTCAAACTCACCGGCTTCAGTATAGATAACGGACAGCGCACTGGTTGGTGCATCAGTAGAGGCAATAGTCGGAATCACCACCACCGGCAGCTTCTGGTAATAGCCAATCGCTTTGGCTGTATCCAGCGTTTTCCCGCCGCCAATCCCCACAACGCCACGGCAGCCATGTTGTTTCAAAATGGCAATCAGACGATTAATTTCCACATGGCTGCATTCACCATTAAAGCGTTCCGCATGACAGCTAATGTCGTGGCTGTGCAGGCCGTTGAGCACTTTCTCCCCCGCCAGCTTCATCACGAAGTCATCTGCAATCACGAAAAAGCTGTCCGCCAGATTTTTAGCGTATTGACCAAATAAGATAGAAGCGTCAGGACCCTGGAGATATTTGGCTGGAGATTGAATAACTTTTAGCATTCCTTTCATCCTCAAATAAGTACATGTTTTTACATGATGAGCCCTGGCGTTCACCTGTTTAGCCTGATGTAGATAGCAAAACGAAGGGGTACCGGAGCGATGCAATAACTGTATGGCGAGGCGTGAACAAAAAAATCTTTCGTCTTTTTGTTCTGATATGAAACAGATAAAAATGACTGACGTTCCATATTGGAACGATTAGCCCTGAAATTAATAAGGTTTGCGATCCCGATCCGCTCATTTAGCGCCGATGCCGCGCGGGTAACTAAAATCAGGTTTTGTGTTTCCTCCCCACCACCGTCGTAACCATCCGAAAATAGCATCCTGCAACGTATTACCCTCTCTAATACAAAGAGAAAAAAGTTGTTCGGGTTCGCATTGTGTAATTTTTTCGCACAATTACGTACCATTTCGGAACAAAAAAGAACATTCACGTTCCGTAATGAAACTCATTTTGCATGTGTTTTTTTCCGCACTGACTCAGCCAAAATCTCTCCATCGCCTCCGCACCATGTCAATGCATCCGGGGGTTTGTTTTACTCTTAATCTCCAGGAGCCGTTATGTCTCAATTCTTTTTTAATCAGCGCAACCATCTCGTAAACGACGTTATCGACGGTACGATCATCTCCAGCCCGTGGAACAACCTGGCACGTCTGGAGAGCGATCCAGCCATTCGTATCGTGGTACGTCGCGACCTCAATAAAAATAACGTGGCAGTGATCTCCGGCGGTGGCTCAGGGCACGAACCCGCTCATGTCGGGTTTATCGGCAAGGGCATGTTAACCGCAGCTGTCTGTGGCGACGTATTTGCTTCGCCAAGCGTGGATGCGGTACTGACAGCCATTCAGGCGGTAACCGGTGACGCAGGTTGCCTGTTGATCGTTAAGAATTACACTGGCGACCGTCTTAACTTTGGTCTTGCGGCAGAGAAAGCCCGTCGGCTTGGCTATAACGTCGAGATGCTGATCGTCGGTGATGACATTTCGCTGCCGGATAACAAACATCCTCGCGGTATCGCCGGGACTATTCTGGTACATAAAATTGCCGGCTATTTTGCCGAGCGCGGCTATAACCTCGCCACCGTCCTGCGTGAAGCGCAATATGCGGCAAACAACACCTTCAGCCTTGGTGTTGCGCTCTCCAGTTGTCATCTGCCGCAGGAAACCGAGACTGCACCACGTCATCATTCGGGGCATGCAGAACTGGGAATGGGTATTCACGGTGAGCCGGGCGCATCCGTGATCTCCACCCAAAACAGTGCGCAGATTGTCAATCTGATGGTAGATAAGCTGATTGCCGTGCTGCCTGAAACCGGTCGCCTGGCAGTGATGATTAATAACCTCGGCGGCGTGTCGATTGCGGAAATGGCTATTCTGACCCACGAACTGGCAACCAGCCCACTGCACTCGCGCATCGACTGGCTGATTGGCCCTGCCTCGCTGGTCACAGCTCTGGATATGAAAGGCTTTTCGCTGACGGCCATCGTGCTGGAAGAGAGCATCGAAAAAGCGCTGTTAACCGAGGTGGAAACCACCAGTTGGCCAACCCCCGTACCACCACGTGAAATCACTACCGTGCCATCATCTCAGCGCAGTGCACGCGTGGAATTCCAGCCTTCAGAGAACGCGCTGGTAGCCGGAATCATTGAACAGGTCACCGGGACGCTTTCCGGCCTGGAAGCACATCTCAACGCGCTGGATGCCAAAGTGGGTGATGGTGATACCGGTTCAACCTTTGCGGCAGGCGCACGTGAAATTGCCGACCAGCTACAGCGTAAGCAACTACCGCTTGCTGATCTGGCCACGCTGTTCGCGTTGATTGGGGAGCGTCTGACTGTGGTTATGGGAGGTTCCAGCGGCGTGCTGATGTCCATCTTCTTTACCGCAGCCGGGCAGAAACTGGAACAAGGTGCTGAGGTTGCCGAAGCGCTGAATACGGGTCTGGCTCAGATGAAGTTTTACGGTGGCGCGGATGAAGGCGATCGCACGATGATTGATGCGTTGCAGCCCGCACTAACCTCTCTGTTGGCACAACCGCAAAACCTGCAAGCTGCTTTTGAGGCTGCACAAGCTGGCGCAGAACGCACTTGTCTGTCGAGCAAAGCCAACGCGGGTCGCGCGTCTTACCTCAATAGCGAAAGCCTGCTCGGTAATATGGACCCCGGCGCACATGCTGTCGCGATGGTGTTTAAAGCGCTGGCAGAGAATGCTCTCAAATAGTCCTTCAAAAAACTCAGGTGGTGAGGTGTGGCGGGTCCGGCTGAAAATTGCCGACGCGTTTCCGTAAGGCCAGGAGAGCCAGCATGAATGCTGGCTCAGGGCGCGCTTTACGGTGAGCGGAACTCGATTCAGGAATCAAATGTTCTCGATAAATGCGACAGGCGTTGGCACGAGTTCGCATGAATCTCTCTACTAACCCTATTAGCGATAAACGCGAATACCGCCCTCGACGCCACGGCTAAACAGTACCTGCCAAAGCTCAATGTCTCGGGCGCGGAAAGCTCCGGCGCATGCGCATAAATAGTAATTGAACATTCTTCTAAAAGTGGCGGAGTAATGTGAAGACAACTCTGGCCATGCCTGATTAAAACGCTGGTGCCAGGCCATCAGCGTTTTATCATAATCACTACCGAAGTTATGCCAGTCCTCCATTACAAACCGCGACTCACTGGCCTCGGCAATATGCGATATCGCCGGTAAACATCCGTTCGGGAAAATATATTTATTGATCCACGGATCTACACTCATCCCTTTTTTATTGCTGCCAATGGTGTGAAGCAGAAAGAGGCCATCAGGTTTTAAACAGCGGTCAGCGATACTGAAATAGGTATCGTAGTTTTTCGGCCCCACATGTTCGAACATCCCCACGGAGACAATACGATCGTAGTGCTTATCAAGGTCACGATAGTCCTGAAGCAGAATGGTGACATCCAGCCCGTCACAGCGCTGCTGCGCCATTTTCTGTTGCTCTTTCGAGATGGTGACACCCTCTACCGCCACGCCATAATGGCGCGCTGCATATTCTGCCAGGCCACCCCATCCGCAACCGATATCCAGTAAACGCATCCCCGGCTTCAGTTGCAACTTCTCGCAGATCATTTTTAATTTGGCATTTTGCGCATCCTCTAATGAGGTCGCATCTTTCCAGTAGCCACAGGAATATTGCATGTACGGATCAAGCATCAGGGCGAAGAGATCATTACCAATATCATAATGCTCTTTGCCGACAATCCAGGCCCGGCTGCGCGACTGCAAATTAAAAAGGCGTGCACTGGCAATGCGTAAAATATCTTTCAGATTGCCCGGCATTTTTTGATCGAGTTTTGCTTTGAGGATCTTGCAGAACAGAATATCGAGCCGTTCGCAGTCCCACCAGCCTTCCATATAGCTTTCGCCAAGCCCTAAAGAACCTTGTTGCAGTACCCGTTTAAAGAAACCGGCATGATGAAGTTGAATATCCCAGGCACGCGAACCATTGATCTGGATATCAGCCTGCTGGAGCAGCTCTTTCCCCATCCGCGTCCAATTATCATTTGTTTCATTTACGATTACAGCATCTGAACAAAGCGTGTCCATGGTCTTTACCAAAAGTGGGCTAATAATTCTTAGGCAAGATTATTATGGAAAACAGAGTGTATGTATTATGATTTGCGGACAAGATCTATCGAGTAGAGGCCACATAACCGGGAGCATTACGTATTTCTTTATGGAAACCATCAAGCATAAACAGTGGAATTCCTTCCCGGATGACTCAATGGCAGAACTGCCGCAGGATGTTTACTTTCGCTCATATGTCCTTGAAGCGAATAACCATGTACCGCAGCACTCACACTCTTTTACCCAGTTTCATTTTGCCCGCAAGGGAAGCATGCGTATTGATGTCGCCGGCAAATGCTGGATAATCCCCGCGCATTATGGAATCTGGATCCCTCATAATATTGAACATGCGGTGTGGGCGCTGGATGATGTTCATTTAGAGAATCTGGATATTAAACCGGACTTTCTGGAGAAACGTATTGATGAGTGTAAAGTGGTCGCCATCAGTGATTTCGCCCGAGAGTTTATTCATTACGCGACCAACTTAATTTCGGGCCATTACGATCGTCAGTCAAAAGAAGGGAAGCTGGTCAGCGTATTGGTCGATATTATTTTGCAGTTACCGGAAGTTGCCTTTGTATTACCCTGGCCACAGGATCGCGAATTAACAAAAATCTGCCGGACAATACAGGAATCCCCCGCGCTGGAGCATTCGTTAGAGTACTGGGCGCAGCATCTCGGCATGTCGCCTCGCACATTTTCGCGCCATTTCAAAAAAGAAACGGGATTACCTTTCAGCGTCTGGAAGCAAAAAATGCGGATTCTGGAATCCGTATTAATGCTTAAAAAAAATAAAAGCGTGACCGCCGCCGCACTCGACGTGGGTTATTCGAGCACCGCGGCATTTAGCTACGCGTTTCGCCAGGCCTTTGGCGTTCCTCCGTCTAATTATTGATCAGCGGCTTTGCGTTGGTGCCAGTAAGCAGCTGCACGTACCAGTTGCTGATCGAACTCCTCGGTTTCAAAGCGGGCACTCAGGTTTTTCACCACTTTTCCTTCGCCTGTTATCCAGATGAAATAATCTTCTGCAGGTACATTTAGTTGCGCCAGCACGTCGTTCACCGCCTGCTCGTTGTGACCGACAAACCACTGGATAGCAAACCCGTCGAGGTGGGAAAGATAATCCTGGCAGGCTGCATCCTGCACGCTCACCAGTGCAGTCACCTCTGGACGCACCGCTAAACGACTCAGCGCTTCCAGGCGGCGGCGCAGAGCAGGCATTCCCGACTCATCACACACGTAAACCTGATACGCATAGTCTTCTGGTACCACCAGAGAACCGCGTGGTCCACCGATTGTCAGCTTGTCACCTTCACGAGCGTTCATCGCCCAGGTACTCGCCACGCCACCATCATGAATGAAGAAATCCAGCGCCAGCTCATGACGCGCTTCATCATACAGCGGCGTGTAATCCCGGGATGCAGGACGGACTCCCTCTGCCCAGACAATGCCCTCATCCGTCACCACTGGCGGCACAAAATGCGTACCCGGTTCAGGAAAAAAGACTTTGGAGTGATCATCAAAACCGCGTGAGCTAAAGCCATCCAGTGCGTCACCGCCAAGAACGATACGCTGAAAACCCGCGCTTATGCGTTCAACGCGCAGGACTGAGAGTTCGCGAAAGCGCAGTTCATTACGAACGCGCTGTGGGTAGCGTGGGGTATTTTTTGTCATTTTTCCGCCTTCGTGAAAATAATACGATATATCTAATTTAATTTTTAAATGATAATGATTGCTAGTTACAAATATTGCAAGCACTTTTTTTGATATAGTCTCGCTCTGCTTATCAGAACGACAACACCGAATTAAAAACTATAAAAATCAATATATTATGATAAATAAAAATAACACTCTTGCAAAGCATCAATTTTTAGATATAAATTAGATATATCTAAATAACATCAGGAGAAGATGATGCAAAACCAACATGAAGGTTGCTGCAAAAATGCAGAACACCAACACGAAGGATGCTGCAAAGGTGAAGGGCATCACCACGAAGGCCATGACACCGAGCATCACCATCAGGGTTGCTGCAAAAGTGAAGAACATCGCCACGAAGGTTGTAACAAAGAGCACCACCACGAGCACGGCTGCGGACATCGCCATGGCCGGGGCGGCGGCGGCCGTCGTCAGCGCTTTTTCGGCCACGGCGAATTGCGCCTGGTGATTCTGGATATTTTGACCCGCGATGCCAGCCACGGCTATGAACTGATCAAAGCCATCGAAACACTGACCCAGGGTAATTACACACCAAGCCCCGGCGTGATTTATCCGACGCTGGATTTTTTGCAGGACCAGGAACTGATTGTCATCAACGATGAAGAAAGCGGACGTAAACAGATAACGATCACCACGCAAGGTCAGCAGTGGCTTGATGAAAACCGTGAGCATTTGGAACATATCCACGAACGCATTAAAGCGCGTTGTGTGGGTTTTGAATTACGTAAAAACCCGCAAATGAAACGGGCGCTGGATAACTTCAAGGCCGTACTGGATCTGCGGGTTAATCATGGTGATACCAGCGATGCGCAGATCAAAAAAATCATCGGTATTATCGATCGTGCCTCACTGGACATCACCCAGTTAGATTAAAACAAACCGGTCAAAAGGCGGAACCCGTTGTTCCGCCTTCACACCTGAGGTTAATGCAGGACCGTTACGGCATCTTCCAGACGCCCGGCACGATGTTTCACCATCGCTGAAATGTGGGCACTCTCTTCGACAAGTTCTGCATTTTTCTGCGTAATGCTGCTCAATTCATTCACCGCGCGAGTCAGGCTGGAAAGCCCATCCGCCTGTTCCAGCGTGGAGTGGCTGATTTGGGCAATCAGTTGGGTAACGTTTTGTACCTGCGCCACAATGTCGTCCATTGTGCGCCCGGCAGCGTGAACCTGATCGGAACCGGACTGCACTTTGTCAGCGCTGGCATCGATCAATTTGCGGATGTCATTCGCCGCACTGGCGCTACGGCTGGCAAGATGGCGTACCTCTCCCGCCACCACGGCGAACCCTTTCCCCTGCTCACCCGCTCGCGCGGCTTCAACCGCTGCGTTCAACGCCAGAATGTTAGTCTGGAAGGCAATATCGTTAATCAGAGTAGTGATAGTGCCGATCCGCTGGGTGCTATTAGCAATATCGTCCATCGTTTTAATGACGGTGTCCATCGCCTCACCACCCTGCGTTGCCGCACTGCTGGCTGCAATGGAGAGCTTGTCGGCAGCGGATGCTGTCGCGGAGTTTTGCTTCACCGACGCCGCCATCTGGTTCATCGTCGTCACCGTTTCCTGCACATTTTCTACCGTCTGTTGCGTGTGCCGGTTCAAATCATCACTGCCTTTTGCCAGCGTTTCGCTGTCGTTACGCACACAGGAAACCTGGCTTGAAACATCATGGATAAGCCAGCGACACATTAATCCCAGTTGCCCCACTGACCGTAACATCAGCCCCAATTCATCGCTGCGGTTAAGGTGCGACACGCTATTGCGCTCTCCGGTCGCGACTTTCAGCGCCTGACGGGCAACATTCTCGATTGGGCGTACAATTTGCCATTCGAAGATCGTCGTTCCAGCCAGCATCACCAGCGCACTCATCAGCAGTAGCGGCCATTCAGCCCCCATCTGCTGCAACGCAACGGCCAGCACGGCAAACATCAATGCCATCACACTACGTACCCGCCAGCGCACCGGAAGCGACGGGAGTTTACCCAGCCAGCCTTTACGCACCACCAGCCCTTTATGAATACGCCTGTTACAACGCCCTTCATTCAGCGCCTTATATAAAGGCTCTACCGCCGCGATCTCTTCATCCGTCGCCCGGGTCCGGATGGACATATACCCGGTAACATGTCCATCCCGCACCATCGGCACCGCGTTGGCTCTCACCCAATAGTGATCGCCATTTTTACGCCGGTTTTTCACAATCCCACTCCACGGCTCGCCCTGCTGCAGCGTGTACCACATATCCGCAAACGCCGCTTTTGGCATATCCGGATGACGAACCAGGTTATGCGGCTTACCGAGCAATTCATTCAGCTGATAGCCGCTGACCTGAACAAAGGTATCGTTCGCATGGGTAATATAGCTTTGTAAATCGGTGGTCGACATGAGGGTGATATCATCATCCAGCGGTGTATTTTGCTGACTAACGTAGGGATGAGAAGACATGGTTGCGTCCTGTGCAGGTTATCTGGTTGTTAACTCTTTCGGCTTATGTTATTTCGGCGCTAATCTTTTTAACTTTAGTTGTTAAATTTGATTTAGATCGCAATTTGCGATTAAACCTCAAAATCTGTATGTTTTCTAATTCATTGATTTAAAATACTTTCGTAACGAAACTATTCAACAACACTTCACTCCACGCACTGCAATAGTGCAATTTTTGCCCACTTTTAGCGCAGTAGGCCACTTTTCCCGTCTGTTTTCTGGCTGTAAACCTGGGCAAAATACCAGCAAATGTTAATGTTTGAGATTAAATGTTGCACAAGCGAGTTATTTCCTGGCGTTTATCCCGATTTTCGTTAAGCGCGCCGGGATGGCGCAATCCCTGCAATACTTAATTCAGTATCATGTGATACGCGAGCTCCGGGAGCATATTTTGAACAGGTTACCTTCCAGCGCATCGGCTCTGGCCTGCAGCGCACACGCACTGAATCTCATTGAGAAGCGAACGCTTGATCATGAGGAGATGAAAGCACTTAACCGAGAGGTGATTGATTACTTCAAAGAGCATGTTAATCCAGGGTTTTTAGAGTATCGAAAATCTGTAACTGCCGGCGGGGATTACGGAGCCGTAGAGTGGCAAGCGGGAAGCCTGAATACGCTTGTCGACACCCAGGGACAGGAGTTTGTCGATTGCCTGGGGGGTTTTGGAATTTTCAACGTGGGGCACCGTAATCCAGTAGTGGTCTCCGCCGTACAGAATCAACTCGCGAAACAACCTCTGCACAGCCAGGAATTGCTTGATCCATTACGAGCCATGCTGGCAAAAACGCTTGCCGCGCTGGCACCCGGAAAGCTGAAATACAGTTTCTTCAGCAACAGTGGGACCGAGTCAGTCGAAGCGGCACTGAAGCTGGCGAAAGCGTACCAGTCACCGCGCGGCAAATTTACGTTTGTTGCCACCAGTGGCGCTTTCCACGGAAAATCGCTGGGCTCGCTGTCCGCCACGGCTAAATCCACCTTCCGTAAACCATTTATGCCGCTGCTGCCGGGCTTCCGTCATGTTCCTTTTGGCGATACTGACGCGATGCGCACCGTACTCAGCGAGTGTAAAAAAACAGGTGACGATGTGGCTGCCGTTATTCTGGAGCCGATTCAGGGTGAAGGCGGAGTGATCCTACCGCCGCAGGGGTATTTGACCGCCGTACGTAAACTCTGCGATGAGTTTGGCGCGCTGATGATCCTCGACGAAGTACAAACAGGCATGGGGCGTACCGGTAAGATGTTCGCCTGCGAACACGAAAACGTGCAGCCCGACATCATGTGTCTGGCAAAAGCGCTGGGCGGCGGTGTAATGCCCATTGGGGCGACAATCGCGACTGAAGAGGTGTTCTCCGTTTTGTTTGATAACCCCTTCCTGCACACCACCACCTTTGGCGGCAACCCGCTTTCCTGTGCAGCGGCGCTGGCAACTATCAATGTTCTGCTGGAGCAAAATTTACCAGCCCAGGCAGAACAGAAAGGCGATATGTTGCTGGATGGCTTCCGACAGCTGGCGCGGGAATACCCGGACCTTGTGCATGACGTACGTGGGAAAGGCATGCTAATGGCGATTGAATTTGTCGATAATGAGATAGGTTACAACTTTGCCAGTGAGATGTTCCGCCAGCGGGTACTGGTGGCCGGAACACTGAATAACGCAAAGACGATCCGTATCGAACCGCCGTTAACATTAACAATCGAGCAATGCGAACTGGTAATACGATCAACGCGCAAAGCCCTGGCTGCATTACGGGTGAGCGTGGAGCAAGTGTGACAGATGCCGGATGGCGGCTACGCCTTCTCCAGCCTACAGCAGCACCATACCGTAGGTCGGAGTAGATGCGTTAGTACTGCCATCCGGCAATTTCTTCGCAGGCATACGCATCTTTTTTGAATCCCATCACAATCACGCCATTCCCCTTTTCCCTTTTACGCAGCGCCAGCTAAATTAGTAACTCATCCGACCACATAACAATAATTTTACATACTGGACACCTTTATGAGCTATCCGTCGCTGTTCGCCCCGCTCGATCTGGGATTCACCACGCTTAAAAACCGTGTGCTGATGGGTTCGATGCATACCGGGCTGGAAGAGTATCCCGATGGTGCAGAACGGCTGGCCGCGTTCTACGCCGAACGCGCCCGCCACGGTGTAGCCCTGATTGTGACCGGGGGTATTGCTCCTGCATTATCTGGCGTCGGTATGGAGGGTGGCGCGACGCTGAACGATACCAGCCAGTTGCCGCACCATCGCATCATTACTGATGCCGTTCACGACGAAGGTGGCAAAATTGCGCTACAAATCCTGCATACCGGGCGCTACAGCTATCAGCCACATCTGGTCGCGCCTTCAGCCATTCAGGCCCCGATCAACCGCTTTACACCGCATGAACTGACCCATGATGAAGTTCTACAACTGATTGAGGATTTTGCTCACTGCGCACAACTGGCGCGGGAAGCAGGTTATGACGGCGTAGAAGTGATGGGTTCGGAAGGGTATCTAATCAACGAATTCCTGACATTGCGCACCAACCAGCGTAATGACGAGTGGGGAGGCGATTATACCAATCGCATGCGTTTTGCTGTGGAGGTTGTTCGGGCGGTACGCCAACGTGCCGGTAATGACTTTATTATTATCTTTCGGCTGTCGATGCTCGACCTGGTGGAAAATGGTGGAACCTTTGACGAAACGGTCCAGCTGGCGCAGGCAATAGAAGAGGTAGGTGCCACCATAATTAATACTGGTATTGGCTGGCATGAAGCACGTATACCTACCATCGCCACGCCGGTTCCACGCGGTGCTTTTAGCTGGGTGACACGTAAGCTGAAAGGCCATGTGACGATCCCATTGGTCACCACGAACCGTATCAACGATCCAACCGTGGCCGACGACATTCTGGCTCGCGGCGATGCCGATATGGTATCGATGGCGCGTCCGTTCCTTGCCGATGCCGAACTTCTTTCAAAAGCACAAACCGGACGAGCGGATGAGATCAATACCTGTATCGGCTGCAACCAGGCCTGCCTGGATCAGATCTTCGTTGGCAAAGTCACTTCCTGCCTGGTGAACCCACGCGCTTGCCATGAAACCAAAATGCCGATCCTTCCGGCCACTCAACTGAAAAACCTGGCGGTTGTCGGTGCTGGCCCTGCGGGGCTCGCCTTTGCCATTAACGCTGCTGCACGTGGGCATCACGTGACGCTGTTCGATGCGCATGGTGAGATCGGCGGACAGTTTAATATCGCCAAACAGATCCCCGGCAAAGAAGAGTTTTATGAAACGCTGCGCTACTACCGCCGAATGATCGACGTGACCGGCGTGACGCTGAAACTGAATCATTTTGTCACCGCACACGATCTGCACGCATTTGATGAAGTGATCCTCGCCAGTGGGATCGAGCCACGCATGCCGCCGATCGACGGTATTGATCACCCAAAAGTGTTGACCTATCTTGACGTCCTGCGCGATAAAGCGCCGGTGGGCAAACGCGTCGCGATTATTGGCTGCGGTGGGATCGGTTTTGATACCGCCATGTATCTGAGCCAACCGGGCTCCCCTACCAGTCAAAATATTGCTGAATTCTGTGTGGAATGGGGGATCGACACCAGTCTGCAACAGGCAGGCGGTTTACGCCTGGAAGGGCCGCATTTATCCCGCAGCCCACGTCAGATAGTCATGTTGCAACGCAAGGCCAGTAAACCAGGACAAGGCTTAGGTAAAACAACGGGCTGGATCCATCGCGCCACCCTGCTTTCACGCGGCGTAAAAATGATCCCATCAGTGAGCTATCAAAAGATCGACGATGACGGACTGCACGTACTGATCAACGGTGAACCGCTGATCTTCGACGTGGATCATGTGGTGATCTGCGCCGGTCAGGAACCCAAACGCGAACTGGTCGATCCGCTGAATGCGGCAGGTAAAACGGTGCATCTGATTGGCGGGTGCGATGTGGCGATGGAACTGGATGCCCGACGCGCTATTGCGCAAGGCACCAGGGTAGCGCTGGAGATTTAAGCTTTTGTCGGCCGGATACGGCATTTACGCCGCCATCCGGCACTCGAATTTAGCGGCGGCGGCCCGTTTTAACCGCTTTCAACACCACAAATTTGTTGTTAGTGGCGATGGTGACGCAGTTGCCAAAAATCTTCTTCAGCTTGTGGAAGTAATCCAGGTGGCGGTTGGCCACGATATACAGCTCACCGTTGATCTTCAGGCAGCGGCGGGCATGGTGAAACATCTCCCAGGCGATGTTATCAGTCAGCGCATGTTTCTGGTGGAACGGCGGGTTACACAGTACGGCGTTAAAACGGAAAGGTTCCACGCCAGAGAGCGCGTTGTTGATCATAAACTCACAGCGATCCAGCGCTTCAGGCATGTTGGTTTCAACGTTCAGACGGCTTGATGCCACTGCCATTGGCGATTCATCAACAAACACTACGCTCGCTTGCGGGTTTTTCTCCAGCAATGTCAGGCCAATCACGCCGTTACCACAGCCGAGATCGACAATTTCGCCTTCCAGATTTTCCGGCAGATGCTCAATAAAGAAACGCGCGCCAATATCCAGTCCGGTGCGTGAAAACACGTTAGCGTGGTTGTGGATAGTCCAGTCGGTGCCTTCCAGCTTCCAGCTTAACGTTTGTGAGGCTTCAGCCAGCTCAGGATTGCTAAAGGTACAGTTGATCAGACGGGCTTTTTTCCATGCCAGCGTCGTGGTGGTTGGGCCTAATACCTTTTCAAACAGCTCCAGCGTCGAGGTGTGGATATCACGCGCTTTCGCACCAGCGATGATCCGCGTTTGCGGCGTAACAACCTCACGCAGTGCACGCAGTTGCTGTTCCAGCAGAGCCATTGTTTTTGGCAGCTTAATCAGCACCACACCCGGTGCTTGCGGGTATTCAGCGGTACTATCAAGAAACTTGACGCTGGATTCCGCGATATCGTTGTGACGCAGGTTTTCACGCGTCGCCAGCTCGCTTAAATAGGAGTCGCCAATGCTGTAAGGTGTATGTTCCGCCAGCGCACAGCCCAGCGCGCCGAAAGTATCATTCAGGATAATCACCGGGCCGCTAATCTCGGTATCATCCAGCTGTTGCAGCAGATATTCATCTGCAGCTTCCCACGCCAGCAGCGGGTTAACGTCATCCGTTTCCGGGAAACGTTTAAGTGACAGCGAACGGAAACCGTTGTCTATGTGGCTCATCGGCCCTCCTGAATGGTAAAATTTCGGCGTATCCCTGAAAAGGGTGCGTGAGTATACACTTTTATGATTTGCGTGGACATGAATGAACCAACTAACTTATCTCCAGGGCTACCCGGAACACCTGCTGGCCCAGGTTCGCACGTTAATTAGCGAGCAGCGGCTGGGCGCAGTGCTGGAAAAACGCTATCCGGGCACACATGATTTCGCGACCGACAAAGCGCTCTGGCAATATACTCAGGATCTGAAAAGTCAGTTTCTGCGTAATGCCCCACCGCTCAATAAAGTGATGTATGACAGTAAGATCCACGTGCTAAAGAATGCGCTTGGGTTGCATACTGCAGTGTCGCGCGTACAGGGCGGCAAGCTAAAAGCCAAAGCAGAGATCCGCGTCGCAACCGTGTTTCGCACCGCCCCGGAGCCATTTCTGCGCATGATCGTCGTCCATGAACTGGCACACCTGAAAGAAAAAGAGCACGACAAAGCGTTTTACCAACTGTGCCGCCATATGGAACCTCAGTATCATCAACTGGAGTTCGATACCCGTTTGTGGTTAACGCAACAATCACTCAAGCAAACTGCGTAGTAGCGCACTGGCATTGACCGCAAGGCATGCTAAATTGGCGAAAGGATCCCTTTTCTCAGCCTGAAGGCCTTTATGATACGTTTCGCAGTGATTGGCACAAACTGGATCACCCGCCAGTTTGTGGATGCCGCCCATGAAACCGGCAAATATAAGTTAACCGCTGTTTATTCCCGTAGCCTTGAACAGGCACAAACCTTCGCCAACGATTATCTCGTCGAGCATCTGTTTACCTCACTGGAAGCAATGGCACAAAGCGACGCGATCGACGCTGTATATATTGCCAGCCCAAATTCTCTACACTTTCCGCAGACAGAGCTGTTTCTGACGCACAAAAAGCATGTGATTTGCGAAAAACCGCTGGCATCAAATCTGACTGAAGTCGATGCCGCAATCGCCTGCGCGCGCGAAAATCAGGTCGTGCTGTTTGAAGCGTTCAAGACCGCCAGCCTGCCCAATTTCCTGCAGTTGCAGCAATCCCTGCCAAAGGTGGGAAAAATCAGGAAGGCGTTTATCAATTACTGCCAGTACTCGTCGCGCTACCAGCGTTACCTGGACGGTGAAAATCCGAACACGTTTAATCCGGCGTTCTCTAATGGCTCGATTATGGATATCGGTTTTTACTGTCTGGCCTCAGCGATTGCGCTTTGGGGTGAGCCACAAAGTGTGCAGGCCAGCGCCAGTCTGCTGGATAGCGGCGTCGATGCCCACGGCGTTGTGGTACTGAACTACGGTGATTTTAGCGTCACCTTGCAGCATTCCAAAGTGAGCGACTCTGCGCTGGACAGTGAAATTCAGGGCGAATCGGGATCTCTGGTTATTGAGAAAATCTCTGAGTGCCAGAAGGTGTGCTTTGTTCCACGTGGCGGTAAAACGCAGGATCTTACTGTGCCTCAACACATCAATACTATGCTTTATGAGGCAGAGGTTTTTGCTCATCTGGTAGAAACTGGCGAAGTGGATCACCCGGCACTGGCCGTCAGCCGTATTACCGCTAAACTGCAAACGGAAATTCGTCGTCAGACTGGCGTCATCTTCCCTGCAGACCATGCGGGTACATCGCTGACTGCGTAAAATTATGTAAAACAGATGTTACAGGCCATTGACTGAATACGTGGCCTGTAATACTTTGTTACCCGCAAAGGGGAGTAACTTCGTTGTCGGTTGATCGTCATTACGATGTGTGAAAAACCACATCCGGTCACCGGGCGATAACAAAGGAATACGCTACCGTATTCCTTTGTTGTTGTAAGTGAGACCTTGCCGAATGGCAAGGTCTATGCATAAAAAGCAGCGGCTAACGTCATTCGGCGTTGGCCGTTTTTTTATGCATGGGGAAATATAATGAATACTGTCGGCACACCGTTGTTATGGGGTGGCTTCGCTGTTGTGGTGGTGATTATGCTGGCCATCGACCTGCTGCTGCAGGGCCGTCGTGGCGCGCATACGATGTCAATGAAGCAGGCGGCTGTCTGGTCAATCGTCTGGGTAACACTGTCGTTACTGTTTAACGCCGCATTCTGGTGGTATCTGGCTGAAACCCAGGGCCGTGCCGTCGCCGATCCACAGGCTCTGGCGTTCCTTACCGGCTATTTGATCGAGAAATCGCTGGCGGTTGATAACGTCTTTGTCTGGCTGATGCTGTTCAGTTACTTCTCCGTACCGCCGGCGCTACAACGTCGGGTACTGGTCTATGGTGTACTGGGCGCGATTGTCCTGCGTACGATTATGATCTTCGCCGGCAGCTGGCTTATCGCCCAATTCGAATGGCTACTGTATGTGTTCGGTGCGTTCCTGCTGTTTACCGGTGTGAAAATGGCGCTGGCAAAAGAGGATGCTTCCGGCATTGGCGACAGGCCGTTAGTTCGCTGGCTGCGCGGTCATTTACGCATGACCGATACCATCGAGAACGAGCATTTCTTCGTACGTAAAAACGGCCTGCTGTTCGTAACGCCGCTGATGCTGGTACTGATTCTGGTTGAGCTGAGCGATGTGATTTTTGCCGTCGACAGTATTCCAGCCATCTTTGCCGTCACCACGGACCCGTTCATCGTGCTGACCTCTAACCTGTTTGCGATCCTTGGTCTGCGCGCAATGTACTTCCTACTGGCTGGTGTGGCGGAGCGTTTCTCCATGCTGAAATACGGTCTGTCTGTCATTCTGGTATTTATCGGTATCAAGATGCTGATCGTTGATTTCTACCATATCCCTATCGCTATCTCGTTAGGCGTGGTGTTCGGTATTCTGTTTGTGACGCTGATTGTAAATGCGTGGGTCAACCACCAGCACGATAAAAAACAGCAAATGCAGTAACGTTCATCCAGCTATCTGACAAGGCCCGATGCGCACTGTACGCGTCGGGCTTTTTGTTTAACATGTCATCAAAATGTTAATTCAAAGTTATAAAATATGATCTCGCCGCGAAATCAAGGATAATTCTCTTCCGCAACCTCTTTCTTTCCTTATACTCAGCTATGCAAACATTTGCCTCATTCTGAAAGATGCGTCGACTGAACGCACAAAGACCGGGCAACAACACAATGAAAGGATTATGAAATGACTACGCAACGTTCATCGGGGCTGATCTCGCGTTTGGCGCAAGGGAGCCTGGTTAAACAAATTTTGGTGGGTTTAATACTGGGGATTTTGCTGGCGCTGATCTCAAAACCATCGGCAGAAGCCGCTGGCTTATTAGGAACTCTGTTCGTCGGCGCATTAAAAGCCGTCGCCCCAATCCTGGTTCTGATGCTGGTAATGGCCTCTATCGCTAACCACCAGCATGGACAAAAAACCAATATCCGTCCCATTCTGTTTCTCTACCTGCTCGGTACATTTTCTGCGGCATTAGCCGCCGTCGTGTTCAGCTTCGCTTTCCCGTCCACACTGCATCTTTCCAGTAGTGCGAACGATATTGTGCCGCCATCAGGTATTGTCGAAGTCATGCGTGGTCTGTTGATGAGCATGGTTTCTAACCCGATTGATGCTCTGCTCAACGCGAACTATATCGGTATTCTGGTATGGGCTGTCGGGCTGGGTTTTGCACTGCGCCACGGTAATGACACGACCAAAAATCTCGTCAACGATATGTCCAATGCCGTTACTTTTATGGTGAAACTGGTGATTCGTTTCGCGCCGATCGGGATTTTTGGTCTGGTTTCTTCCACTCTGGCAACCACCGGTTTTGCAACGCTTTGGGGCTACGCACAACTGCTGGCCGTGCTGGTCGGGTGTATGTTGTTGGTGGCGCTGGTAATTAACCCGCTGCTGGTGTTCTGGAAAATTCGCCGTAACCCATACCCGCTGGTACTGGCTTGTCTGCGTGAAAGCGGTGTTTATGCATTCTTCACCCGCAGTTCAGCCGCCAATATTCCGGTGAATATGGCGCTGTGCGAGAAGCTGAATCTGGACCGGGATACCTACTCTGTTTCTATCCCGCTCGGGGCAACCATCAATATGGCGGGGGCAGCAATTACCATCACCGTCCTGACGCTGGCGGCGGTCAATACGCTGGGGATCCCTGTTGATTTACCGACAGCATTGTTACTTAGCGTGGTGGCTTCACTCTGTGCCTGCGGCGCATCAGGCGTGGCGGGTGGTTCTCTGCTGCTGATCCCACTGGCGTGCAATATGTTTGGTATCCCGAATGATATCGCCATGCAGGTGGTTGCCGTCGGCTTTATCATCGGTGTATTACAGGACTCCTGTGAAACCGCACTGAACTCATCAACAGATGTATTGTTTACCGCCGCAGCTTGCCAGGCTGAAGACGAGCGTCTGGCAAACAACGCCCTGCGTGGCTAACCTCTCCTCCCCTCCGTCATCGTGCGGAGGGGTTTTCTTGCTGTACGCTTTTTTCAATTTTGAAGGGATCGATTCCGCGTTTTTGCATGCGTCTGAAACGAATAATGTTCAGGCCGTTCATCACCAGAAAACTTCCTTCAATCATCGTGCCGCCAATTGATCCCAGCCAGAAATTGTGAATAACCCAGCAGGCTGTTGCGCACCACATGACACAGCGGACGGTTAAACCTTTACAGCGAAACAGCGCCCAGGTGCTGGCCAGCGTACCGACAATAGGGAGAAGCTCCATTGCGTGCTGTAATTTCGCCAGCCCCAGAACCAGCGTAAGGATAATGAAAAGGGTCATCACCCACAGTTTACGGGTGCGCATCGAGACAAGCGTTCGAATGGTGTTAAGCTCTGCGCTCATCCCCGCCGGATACGCTCCCATCAGGAAGAAATGCACGCCGATAGTGGCACTATAGACAGCAAGCTGCAGCCTGAATCGGCGCTCATCGCGGTTGAAGAAAGTGGTAATGCCGATCAGAAAGGCGATGACACCTACGCCCTGGGCCAGCCAATACGCGGTCATGGAAGATCCTTGTCAGGAAACACAAAAACAAACGGCGCTCCATATTATGAAACGCCGTTTTTTTAATCCAGTCGAGATTAATTACCCAAAAGATTTCGTTCTACCTCAAGGTGGCAAGTTCAGGTATCCCCCGGAGCTTACTGAAGTAAGTGACCGGGGTGAGTGAACACAGCCAACACCATCGTGGTGCGAAAGATGAAGGATAATTACAGCGTTACGCCACTCTTAAAGATAGCCAGCTCACGGAAGTCATTACGCTCGTTACAGGTCTGTTTGCCGTTAGCAAACTCAACGATCGTGTCGACAAACTCGTTCAGCAACTGAGGCATGGCCTTACCGTGGATAAGTTGTCCGGCGTCAAAATCAATCCAGTGCTTTTTCTTCGCAGCCAGCTCACTGTTAGTGGCGATTTTTACCGTTGGAACAAAACCACCGTAAGGCGTACCGCGACCAGTGCTGAACAACACCATATGACAGCCTGCGCCCGCCAGTGCGCTGGTCGCAACGGCATCATTGCCCGGAGCACTTAACAGATTCAGGCCGTGTGTTTTAAGACGTTCGCCGTAACGCAGTACATCCACGACTTTACTGGAACCCGCTTTCTGGGTGCAGCCCAGCGATTTATCTTCCAGCGTGGTAATCCCACCCGCCTTGTTACCCGGCGATGGGTTCTCATAGATCGGCTGGTTGTGGGCAATGAAGTACTGTTTGAAGTCATTGACCATCATCACCAGCTTCTCGAAGGTCGCCTCGTCGCGGCAATGATCCATCAGCAGTTGCTCAGCACCGAACATTTCCGGCACTTCGGTCAGTACAGTCGTACCGCCGTTAGCAATGACGTAGTCGGAAAAACGCCCCAGCATCGGGTTAGCGGTAATGCCAGACAAGCCGTCCGACCCGCCGCACTCCAGACCAAACTTCAGCTCGCCCAGTTTACCCGGCTCGCGCTTATCATTACGCATCACGTTGTACAACTGACGAAGATGTTCGATCCCGGCTTCCACTTCATCTTCCTGATGTTGGCAGACCATGAAATGGACGCGCTCTGGATCGAACTCGCCCAGCGTTTCACGGAAGGCATCAACCTGGTTGTTTTCACAACCAAGGCCAACCACCAGCACCGCGCCCGCGTTCGGATGACGCACCATATTTTGCAGCATAGTTCGGGTGTTAATATGATCATCGCCCAGTTGCGAACAGCCGTAGGTATGACTAAAGAGATGAACCCCGTCAATGCCTTCAGCATCGTTAGTCTCTTTCAGGAAACGAGTTTGCATCTGACGCGCCATGGCGTTGACACAGCCAACAGTCGGCAGGATCCACAGTTCGTTACGCACCCCGACATCGCCATTGGCCCGGCGGTAGATCTGCACATCGCGATCCGCCGGTTGTGCTTCTGGCTCCTGAAAGTCGGGTTGATAGCTGTATTCATCCAGATCGCTCAGATTGGTACGCGTATTGTGAGCATGAATATGCTCACCCGCTGCGATATCCGCCAGAGCATGGCCGATCGGCAAGCCGTATTTAATGACGTTCTCACCCTGCGCAATATCGCTCAGTGCAAATTTATGTCCACGTACAACATCCTGTCGTAGCGTTACGGTATGGTTATCGACACTTACCTGCGTACCTTGCGCCAGGTCTGCCAGCGCGACCGCAACGTTATCCAACGTATGGATCTTGATGTATTGCATATCAACCCCGGACCTTAGTTCAGTTCAATGGCGAAGTAGTCGCGCGCATTGTTGAAGCAGATATTTCTGACCATTTCACCCAGCAACTGGATATCTGCCGGAGCTTCACCAGCGGCAACCCAACGACCAATCATCTGGCACAGGATGCGGCGGAAATACTCATGGCGTGTGTATGACAGGAAGCTACGGCTGTCAGTCAGCATGCCGACAAAGCGGCTCAGCAGGCCGAGCTGGGCCAGTTGCGTCATCTGACGCTCCATCCCGTCTTTCTGATCGTTAAACCACCATCCGGAACCGAACTGCATTTTGCCCGGCATACCTTCACCCTGGAAGTTACCAATCATAGTGCCGAGCACTTCGTTATCGCGCGGGTTCAGGCAGTACAGGATCGTTTTGGGCAGCAGGTTTTCTTCGTTCTGCTTGCTCAGCAGTTTGGAGAGTTCTTCTGCAACAGGACGATCATTGATGGAGTCAAAGCCTACATCCGGCCCCAGCAGTTTGAACTGACGCAAGTTGTTATTACGCAGCGCGCCAATGTGGTACTGCTGTACCCAACCGCGGCGTGCATACTCAGCGCCAAGGAACACCAGTACAGCCGTTTTAAACTGAGCCACTTCATGCTCGCTCAGGGTTTCACCCGCCAGGCGACGGGCCAGAATGCTATCCAGTTCGGATTCGTTAGATTCCGCAAACAGCACCACGTCGAGGGCGTGGTCAGACACTTTACAGCCGTGAGCAGCAAAGTGATCCAGACGTTTAGTCAACGCGGTCTGCAGATCGGTAAAGCGGCGAATGTCAGTGTCAGACACTTCACCCAGCTTCGCCATATAGTCGTTAAAGGTCGCCTGTTCAATATTGAAGGCTTTATCCGGACGCCAGCTCGGCAGCACTTTGATAGCAAAGGTGCTGTCTTTTGCGACTGAGGCGTGATGCTCCAGCGAGTCAATCGGATCGTCGGTGGTACCCACCATTTTCACGTTCATCTGCTGCATGATACCGCGCGCGGAAAATGTATCCTGCGCCAGCAATTCATTGCATTGATTCCAGATTTCATCCGCCGTAGCAGGTGAGAGCAGCTTACCTGTAATACCAAATGGACGGCGCAGTTCAAGATGCGTCCAGTGGTAGAGCGGGTTACCAATAGTGTGCGGCACAGTTGCTGCCCAGGCATCAAACTTTTCACGATCGGACGCATCGCCGGTACACAGGCGTTCAGCGACGCCGTTGGTACGCATAGCACGCCATTTATAGTGGTCGCCCTTCAGCCAGATGTCATACAGGTTGTTGAAACGGTAGTTTTCCGCGATTTGTTGCGGCGGCAAATGGCAGTGGTAATCGAAGATTGGCTGGTCTTTAGCGTAATCATGATAGAGACGGCGGGCAAATTCGGTATCCAGCAGAAAATCTTCAGTCATAAACGGGGTCATTATCGTCTTCCTCTCAGCGAGTGCGTCAGATTGCTTATGTTTTGATGTTGTCAAAGTTATCACACCAATTTCCATATACTGAAGATATTTTCGTGAGTTAGATCAACTAATGATGACAAAAAAATTACTCTCAAAGAGGTAAATCGTGCGCCAGACCGCTCCAGCACTGGCTTTGCTGAATCGAAATAATGACCACACGAAGATTCACACTTTTGTGATGGCACTCACCTTTTAAAGCTGTATGACAAGTTATCTTTTTGCCGTCGCAATACATAAGCCGACGGAATGCAAATTACCGATGGTCCACCATCGGATTGACCGGTACGGAAACCGAATTAGCAAGATTATTTACATGGCAAAGTTCGGGGAGTACCGGTTTTTATCGGTTACGCCCTTCGTAAAAGAACATCCTCCGCCCTACACAGGAAGATGACCGCGCTTCTTGCGGAAATAACAAAACGATGAGGTTTTACATGCGTAAAATTAAAGGGTTACGTTGGTACATGATAGCACTGGTGACGCTTGGCACCGTGCTGGGTTATCTGACGCGTAACACTGTGGCGGCAGCTGCGCCAACTCTGATGGAAGAGTTACACATCTCCACTCAACAGTACTCCTATATCATCGCAGCGTATTCTGCTGCTTACACCGTTATGCAACCCGTCGCTGGCTATGTTCTGGATGTACTCGGGACAAAAGTGGGCTACGCGATGTTCGCCGTTCTGTGGGCCGTCTTCTGTGGTGCAACTGCACTGGCCGGAAGCTGGGGTGGTCTGGCACTCGCGCGAGGCGCTGTCGGTGCCGCTGAAGCCGCGATGATCCCTGCGGGTCTGAAAGCCAGCTCTGAATGGTTCCCTGCAAAAGAGCGTTCTATTGCAGTTGGTTACTTTAACGTCGGATCTTCTATTGGTGCGATGATCGCTCCGCCGCTGGTAGTCTGGGCGATTGTCATGCACAGCTGGCAGATGGCGTTCATTATCTCTGGTGTTCTGAGCTTCATCTGGGCCATGTCCTGGCTTGTCTTCTATAAACATCCTCGCGATCAGAAAAAACTGTCTGATGAAGAGCGCGATTACATCCTCAACGGTCAGGAATCACAGCATAAAAACAGCACCGCGAAGAAAATGTCGCTCGGCCAGATCCTACGTAACCGTCAGTTCTGGGGTATTGCGCTGCCGCGTTTTCTGGCAGAACCAGCCTGGGGTACCTTTAACGCCTGGATCCCACTGTTCATGTTTAAAGTCTACGGCTTTAACCTGAAAGAGATTGCGATGTTCGCCTGGATGCCAATGCTGTTTGCCGATCTGGGTTGTATCGTCGGGGGATATTTGCCGCCGCTGTTCCAGCGCTGGTTCGGTGTGAACCTGATCGTTTCACGTAAAATGGTCGTCACCATGGGGGCATTCCTCATGATTGGCCCAGGGATGATTGGTCTGTTCACCAGCCCGTACGTTGCTATCGCCCTGCTGTGCGTCGGCGGTTTTGCTCACCAGGCACTGTCCGGTGCGCTGATTACCCTCTCTTCTGACGTGTTTGGCCGTAATGAAGTGGCAACCGCGAATGGTCTGACCGGTATGTCTGCCTGGCTTGCGAGTACCCTGTTTGCGCTGGTCGTTGGCGCCCTGGCTGACACCATTGGCTTTAGCCCACTGTTTGCCGTGCTGGCAGTATTTGACCTGCTCGGTGCGCTGGTTATCTGGACGGTGTTGCAAAACAAACCGGCCAGCGAGATAGACTCGGGGCCACAAACTAACAACCCCGCGACGCAAAGTTAACCTGACGCTTTTTAGCAAGGTTATAAATTGCAAAGCCGCCAGCTAACTGGCGGCTTTTTTATCGTCGCGAGTAGAGCCATAGTCGCAAAAGTGGTATAACAAATATAGTCTGCCGTATCATGCCTGGAGCGCATATGGAAATCACCGAACCACGACGTTTGTATCAACAACTTGCTGCTGATCTTAAAGAACGCATTGAGCAGGGCGTCTATCTGGTGGGCGATAAACTTCCCGCCGAACGCTTTATCGCCGATGAAAAAAATGTCAGCCGCACCGTGGTCCGTGAAGCCATCATCATGCTCGAGGTTGAAGGCTACGTTGAAGTGCGTAAAGGGTCGGGGATCCACGTCATCTCTAACCAGCCAAAACACTATGTCGCGCCGGATGAAAGCCTGGAGTTTGCCAGCTATGGTCCCTTTGAGCTTCTCCAGGCTCGCCAGCTCATTGAGAGCAACATTGCTGAGTTTGCCGCGACCCAGGTGACCAAGCAGGACATCATGAAACTGGTGGAAATCCAGGAGAAGTCGCGTAACGAGAAAAGCTTCCGTGACTCTGAGTGGGATCTCCAGTTCCATGTGCAGGTCGCGCTGGCAACGCAGAACACCGCTCTGGCCGCCATTGTTGAAAAGATGTGGACTCAGCGCGTACACAACCCCTACTGGAAGAAATTGCACGATCACATCGATCTCCGCACGGTAGATAACTGGTGTGATGACCATGACCAGATCCTGCGGGCATTAATCCGTAAAGATCCTCATGCGGCCAAACTGGCGATGTGGCAACACCTTGAGAACACGAAGCAGATGCTGTTCAACGAAACCAGCGATGATTTTGAATTCAACGCTGACCGTTATCTTTTCACGGAAAATCCGGTCGTTCATCTGGATACCGCCGCGAACGCAGCAAAATAAACGCTCTTATATTCACAGGCGCATCAGGGCGGTGCCTGTGAATAACGCTCGGTAAGCATTAGGTATAAAGTGTCAGCCTGTGTAAATCCTCTCGCCACCCTCCTTTGCGATAAGCAAAATCAGAGTTCAACGACCGTAATTTCTATAACGGACTACGTTGACCTTTGTTACAATTAAAAGCGTTTTGAATTTTTGTGTGTTAGTGCTTGCTTACTTCACAACTTAACAGGGAACAGTTCAGGCCGTGAATTTGTGTCAGACCGCGCCCCATGTAAAAACATTAATAAAATTGCGGCATTACAAACTCCAGACAACCGGCGTGACGACAACCGATTCTCCAGGAATACTGAATGGAACTACTGACTCAATTACTGAATGCCTTGTGGGCTCAGGATTTTGAAACTCTGGCCAATCCCTCTATGATTGGTATGCTGTATTTTGTCCTGTTTACAATTTTGTTTCTGGAAAACGGGCTGCTTCCTGCGGCCTTTTTACCTGGTGACAGTTTACTGGTACTGGTCGGCGTGCTTATTGCCAAAGGAGCAATGGGCTTTCCGCAAACTGTACTGTTACTTACTACCGCGGCCAGCCTCGGCTGTTGGGTTAGCTATATACAGGGACGGTGGTTGGGTAACACCCGTATCGTACAGAACTGGCTTTCTCATCTTCCCGCCCATTACCATCAACGTGCGCATCACCTTTTCCACAAACATGGCCTGTCTGCGCTGTTGGTGGGCCGCTTTATTGCCTTTGTCAGAACGTTACTGCCGACCATTGCAGGATTGTCGGGCCTGAATAATGCACGTTTTCAGTTCTTCAACTGGATGAGCGGGCTGTTGTGGGTGCTCATCCTGACATCGCTGGGTTATCTGCTGGGCAAAACACCGGTTTTCCTCAAGTACGAAGATCAGCTCATGTCATGCCTGATGCTGCTTCCGGTCGTTTTACTGGTGTTTGGTCTGGCAGGTTCACTGGTTGTGCTATGGAAGAAGAAATACGGGAACCGAGGGTAAATTATGCTGAAACCACGCATAACACTTCGACGGCTGGCCTGGACAACCACCTTTATCTTGTTTGTAGGTGGGCTGATCCTGACCTGGTCAGCCATTCGTCATCAGGAATCGACACTCGCCATTCGCGCCGTTAACCAGGGCGCCAGCATCCCTGACGGTTTCTCCATCTGGCATCATCTTGATGCTAACGGAATTCGTTTTAAAAGTATCACTCCACAGAAAGACGCGCTGCTGATCACCTTTGATTCCAGCGCGCAAAGTGCAGCAGCTAAGGTCGTGCTGGACAGAACATTACCGCATGGCTTCGTCATCGCTCAGCAGGATGATGGCAATCAGGCAGTGCAGTGGTTGTCGCGCTTACGTGATAATCCGCATCGTTTTGGTTAACTTCCAGGAATCTGAATTATATCACTCACTTTGGTGATTTCGCCGTTTAGTGCCTATGATTAATAAACTGGGTTTATGGCCCATGCTTTATTACCTGGAGCAACGACCCCAAAGTAACAGGGTCGAATCACAATGGAAGGTTCAAGAATGAAATACCGCATCGCTTTGGCTATTACCCTTTTCACACTCAGTGCCGGCAGCTACGCCAACACCCTTTGTCAGGAAAAAGAGCAAGATATTCAGCGGGAGATTAGCTATGCCGAAAAGCACAATAATCAGAACCGCATCAATGGCCTGAACAAGGCACTTAGCGAAGTCCGGGCAAACTGTACTGACAGTAAACTGCGCGCCGACCATCAGAAAAAAATCTCAGAACAGAAAGATGAGATAGCTGAGCGTCAGCGTGATTTAGCCGAGGCGAAGCAAAAAGGCGATGCGGATAAAATCGCAAAGCGCGAACATAAGCTAGCGGAAGCTCAGAAAGAGCTGAAAGAACTTGAATCTCGCGATTACTAAGTACGGTAACTACCCACTCACCTGGAGAGAACTATGTCAAAAGATAATGCTACGGAACACCTGCGCGCTGAGCTGAAATCCCTTGCGGATACGCTTGAAGAGGTACTGAGCTCCTCTGGCGATAAGTCGAAAGAAGAGTTGAGTAAAATTCGCAGCAAGGCTGAACGAGCACTGAAAGAGAGCCGTAATCGTCTGGGAGAAACCAGCGACGTGATTGCCAAGCAAACCCGTGAAGCCGCTGCCCGTGCCGATAACTATGTGCGCGAAAACCCATGGACAGGCGTCGGCATCGGCGCTGCGGTCGGTGTGGTACTTGGCGTACTGCTGTCGCGCCGTTAACAATGGCGGATTCTCATCACGCACAAGGTCCAGGCAAGAGCGTACTGGGTATCGGACAACGGATCATCACGATCCTCGTTGAAATAGTCGAAACCCGCCTGCGGCTGGCCGTCGTTGAACTGGAAGAGGAAAAAGCCAACCTCTTTCAGCTTCTGCTGATGCTGGGGCTGACCATGCTGTTCGCTGCTTTTGGTCTGATGAGCCTGATGGTACTTATCATCTGGGCCATTGACCCTCAGTACCGCCTCAACGCGATGATTGCCACCACCGTGGTGCTGTTGCTTTTGGCCCTCATTGGCGGCTTATGGACATTACGTAAGGCCCGCAAGTCAACACTGTTACGCCATACCCGCAATGAACTCGCTAACGACAGGCGGGCCCTGGAGGATGATGCATAATGAGCAGTAAAGTCGAGCGTCAAAAACGTAAGGCACTGCTGCTTAGTCAGATCCAGCAGCAACGGCTGGATCTGACAGCCACCCGACGCGACTGGCTCGAGGCAACTGGTGCGTACGATCGCGGCTGGAATACACTACTGAACCTGCGCTCCTGGGTGTTGGTCGGCAGCAGCATCATAGCGATTCGCACGATCCGTAATCCTAACCTGCTCGTACGCTGGGCCAAACGTGGTTTTAGCGTCTGGAGCGCATGGCGGCTGGTGAAGGCAACAATCAGACAGCAGCAGCTGCGCGGTTAATCTCCTCACTCCCATGCCTGATGGCGCATCGCTTTCAGGCTGCACATTTCTCGCCTCTCATCACTCAAATTTTTTGAAAATTACTGACAGTTTTCCTTGCTAACAATTGTCATTATCCACGTTTATTATTCTCTCCATCGACAGCAATGACGCGCTATACAGCGTTGATGCACAAAAAACAAAATATACCGCCTGAGTGGTTTCCTGGAGAGTACGATGAAAAAATTAGAAGATGTTGGTGTACTGGTAGCGCGCATTCTGATGCCAATCCTGTTTATTTCTGCAGGTTGGGGAAAAATCACCGGATATGCGGGTACCCAACAGTACATGGAAGCCATGGGCGTCCCTGGTTTTATGTTGCCACTGGTAATCCTGCTTGAGTTCGGCGGCGGTCTGGCCATTCTGTTTGGCTTCCTGACTCGTACTACCGCGCTGTTCACTGCAGGCTTCACATTGCTGACCGCGTTCATCTTCCATAGCAACTTTGCGGAAGGCATGAACTCGCTGATGTTCATGAAAAACCTGACCATTGCAGGCGGTTTCCTGCTGCTGGCTATCACCGGTCCGGGCGCATTCAGCATCGACCGCGTACTGAATAAAAAGTGGTAAGCAAGCTATAAATTGCCGGTGTGTTGGCTACACTCAGAAACCCCAGTCACATAGTTATTAATGTTCCTGGGGATTTCTTCCCTTGCCGCCTTCCTGCAACTCGAATTATTTAGGGTATATACTCAAAGAAAAAGACGAGGGGATTAGCTCCTCGTTTTGCTATCCGGGAGAGAGATAATGGGACAACTGATTGATGGCGTCTGGCATGACACCTGGTATGACACCAAATCTACCGGAGGAAAATTTCAACGTTCTGCATCGGCTTTCCGTAACTGGCTCACCGCTGATGGCTCGCCGGGTCCAACTGGCGAAGGTGGGTTTGCCGCCGAAAAAGACAGATATCACCTGTACGTTTCTCTTGCCTGCCCGTGGGCGCACCGCACGCTAATTCTGCGCAAGCTCAAAGGGCTGGAGCCGTTTATTTCCGTTTCTGTTGTAAATCCGCTGATGCTGGAAAACGGCTGGACGTTTGATGACGATTTCCCGGCAGCGACAGGCGATACGCTTTACCAGCACGAGTTTCTCTATCAGTTGTATTTACACGCCGATCCGCATTACAGCGGCAGGGTTACCGTTCCGGTACTGTGGGATAAAAAAAATCACACCATTGTCAGTAATGAATCGGCAGAAATTATCCGTATGTTTAACACCGCCTTTGATGCGCTGGGCGCAAAAGCCGGTGATTACTACCCACCAGCCCTGCAAAGTAAAATTGACGAGTTGAATAGCTGGATCTATGACAGCGTTAATAACGGTGTCTATAAAGCCGGTTTTGCCACCAGCCAGCAGGCGTATGACGACGCAGTGGAAAAAGTGTTTGAATCCCTGGCACGGCTGGAGCAAATTCTCGGTCAGCATCGCTACCTGATCGGTGACCAGTTAACAGAAGCTGATATTCGCCTGTGGACCACGCTGGTGCGCTTTGATCCGGTCTATGTCACCCACTTTAAGTGCGACAAACACCGTATTAGTGACTATCTGAATCTTTACGGTTTCCTGCGCGATATCTACCAGATGCCGGGCATTGCGGACACCGTTAACTTTGACCATATCCGTAATCACTATTTCCGTAGCCACAAAACCATCAACCCGACCGGTATTATTTCCATTGGGCCATGGCAGGACCTCAACGAGCCACACGGACGTGATAGCCGTTTCGCATAATTTACACAGGCACCCTTCAGGGTGCCTTATTAATTAACATCGTAAATATTTACCCACGAACCAATCACAGCTATTCTTATTTTGATTGCTTTAAAAACAAGTAATTGAATGCAGAACGAGGCAAAAATGGATTGGTATTTAAACGTATTAAAGAACTACTTTGGCTTTAGCGGCCGTGCACGCCGCAAAGAGTACTGGATGTTTGTTCTGGTCAACATCATCTTTACGTTCGTACTGGGCATTCTGGACAGAATGTTTGGTTGGCAACGCGCCGGGGGAGAAGGCATATTAACGACAATTTATGGGGTTCTGGTATTTATACCGTGGTGGGCAGTGCAGTTCCGCCGTCTGCATGATACCGATCGCTCAGCATGGTGGCTGTTAGTGCTGCTGATCCCTATCATTGGCTGGTTGATAATCGTCATTTTCAACTGTCAAAACGGTACGCCGGGTAGTAACCGCTTCGGGTCGGACCCAAAAAACCAGTCCTGACGCGGTATATGTGGATGCCTGATAGCGTAACGCTTATCAGGCCTACAAATGGCTATATTTGCAGGCCTGTAACGGTGCTTGCGCTACTTTCCGGCAAACAGCTTCGGAATTTCCCGTAAACACCAGGATTTCGCCTCACCCATACTGTCCCGTCGCCACGCCATGATGATATCAATTTCATTCGTGGATTCCGGGCTAACAACCCGCAGTCTGCCTGCCGCGATATCCTCTTCCACCAGCGGATACGGCATGGTCGCCACCCCCAGCCCGGCCAACAACGCCTGGCGCTTATCTTCTATCGAACTCACCGTCAGGCGGGGTTGTTTATCCAGAAGCTGAACGGTTAACACCGGGCGCTCTCGGGCGGTATCTGCGACCGCAATACCACGGTATTTCACACGAGTGACCTCTGACAACGGCTCTGGCTCCTGATGGATAGGATGATCCGGTGCAGCTACATAGACGTTCATCAGCGAGTACAGTTTGCGGGAATTAATTTCTGACGATGAGCGAAAATGCATATCCGGGGCAATCACAATATCTGCTCGCCCTTGTTCCAGACGCTCCCATGCCCCTGCCAATACTTCGGTAATAACGGAAAGCTGAGTATTCGCCTTCACAGCGAGCCGGTCGATGAGTGGGAAAAATGCGGCCGTTGGCACCAGCGCTTCGGTGACAATCGTCAGATGCGTTTCCCAGCCGCGAGCCAGCGCTTCAGCATCGGTGGTGAGCTTATCTGCCGCTTCCAGCAGCACGCGCCCACGCTCAAGCAACATCCGCCCCACATTGGTGAATTTTGTACGATGACCTGAACGGTCAAACAATACGACGTCCAGCTCTTCTTCCAGTTTTTGCATCGTGTAGCTGAGTGCGGAAGGTACACGCCCCAGTTCGTCTGCCGCAGCGGCAAAGCTGCCACGTCTGTCAATTGCATCCATAACGCGTAGCGCTTCAAGCGTTAAAGCCCTTTCTTTGGCCATTTCGTTCTCATTCAGGAAATTTGAACATACCGGGCAGAATATCTGGCTAACAATGCAGCGTCTAGCCATTTAACATAAAAGGAAGTAAAGAGAGGTCAAGAACTATGATTACTACCCGAACAGCCAAACAGTGCGGACAAGCAGACTACGGCTGGCTGCAGGCCCGTTATACCTTCTCCTTTGGACACTATTTTGATCCTAAACTGCTGGGTTATGCCTCACTGCGTGTTCTGAACCAGGAAGTTCTGGCACCGGGAGCCTCTTTCCAGCCACGTACCTATCCGAAGGTTGATATCGTAAACCTGATCCTCGAAGGGGAAGCTGAATATCGCGACAGCGAAGGCAACCATATTCAGGCTAAAGCCGGTGAAGTCTTACTGCTCGCCACGCAGCCAGGAATAAGCTACAGCGAGCACAATCTCAGCAAAGATAAGCCATTAACCAGAATGCAGCTGTGGCTGGATGCCTGCCCACAGCGGGAAAATGCTTGTGTACAGAAAACTACGCTGAGCGCAGGTAAACATCAGTTAATTGCATCCCCGGACGGTGAGCAAGGCAGCCTGCATCTTCGCCAGCAGGTATGGGTACACCATGTTGAACTGCAAAAAGGTGAATCGCTAAGTTTTCAGTTACATGGACCACGGGCCTATTTGCAGTCAATCCACGGTACTTTCCATGCGTTAACGTCTGGAGCGGAGAAAGAAGCACTGACCTGTGGCGATGGCGCATTTATTCGTGACGAAGCTAACATAACGTTGGTTGCCGATACGCCATTACGCGCTTTGCTGATAGATTTGCCCGTATAGTCAGGGAAAACAAGGGAGTGCGGCTATGAGCAAAAAATCGTCAAAAAAACGGCAAACGAAAGTAGAGCCCAAACCACAGGAAACGGTCACTTTCGGCTACGAAGAAATGCTGACTGAACTGGAAGCGATTGTTGCCGATGCCGAGATCCGGCTGGAAGAGGAAGATGCCGCCTGATAAGGCGGCATCTGATACAGGATCACCTTGCCGGATACCGACGCTAACGCACCTTATCCGGCCGGGTAGTTAATGCGCTTTACTGGCCATAATCTCTATGATCTGCTTGTCGGTTTCCTGCATCGAACGACATGCCAGCGCACACAGATTCGAAATAGATTGCTCCACGTTATGCGCCACAATCCCTTCGTTACCGGTCACGGCTGTATCATCCAGGGCCATGAGTACCGCCTTCCACGCCGCAGACGCACTGGTAGAGACCTTCATCGCGCAGCTGTTTGAAGCGCCATCGCAAATCATCCCGCTTACATCGCCAATCATGCTACTGATAGCCATCGCGATAGTGTTGTAACGACCGTCTACCAGCCATGCCATACCTGCCGCCGCGCCCATCGCCGCAGTGGTCGCCGCGCACAAAGCCGACAAGCGTGGAAGCTGATGATGAATGTAAATCGCGCTCAGGTGTGACAGCATCAACGCCCGCGCCAGTTTTTCATCATCGGCACCAAAGTGTTCAGCAACCACCATTACCGGTACCGTGGCGGTAATGCCCTGATTACCAGATCCTGAATTGCTCATCGCAGGCAGTGTCGCCCCCCCCATACGCGCATCCGATGCCGCACTGGTACGGATCAGAATGGCGGTTGAAAGGTCGTTTGCCAGCAAACCACGAGCACACTGCTTCTCAAGTGTGGCACCGATGTGCAATCCCCAGGTTCCGCGTAATCCTTCCTGGGACAGTGCACCGTTCAATTTTGCCGCATCCAGAATAAAGCGAATCGACTCAAACGGTACCGCATTCACAAACGCTAAAATCTCTTCCAGCGAAGTATGGGATAACACTGCCAGCGGTGATATCTGCTCGTCGTCCTGCGCCAACTCTTCTTTGGTAAACACCACGCCGTTGTTAGTCTCAATGTGCACAATGTTAGTGTGACCGCCTACAATGGTGACGCACGCCCACCCTTCACTGCTATAAACCTTAGCGCACGAAAAGAGAATATCCTCGCAAGGTTGCTGCAGCATCACCGCAACCTTCCCGGCCTCCAGCATGGCTTTTGCATCCGTAATGGCTTCAGCGGATGCATCTTTCAGCACTTCTAAACCTGCGCGAGCATTTCCCCCCAGCGCACCCAGTGCAGCCGCGACGGGCAGACCTACCATTCCGGTACCCGGCACGGTGACGCCCATACCGTTTTTCATCAGGTTCGGTGATACCCAGGCATCAATGCGTTCAACCGCGCCGCTCAGTTCAGAGGATGCCACCGCTGCGGCCAGAGCCAGAGAGATAGGTTCGGTGCAACCCAGTGCAGGTTTAACCTCTTCCTGCACCGCGCGGATAAAACTATCCCATATTGGATTCAATGTAGTCTCAAACATAACAACGACCTTTGCTCAGATAACTCAAGAAAATGCCAGGAACGGAGAAACGCACAACAGCAGACCTGTGATAATAATCAGATACAGAGATGCGCCTTTATATTTGTGTAGTGCAGGAACCTTGTAGACCAGCCAGGCCGGAATCAAACAACCCACCATGCCGAAGATTGGGCTACAAATAGAAGTGAAGCTCAGTACCGGCGCATTGAGCACAATCGCACTCCAGGCCAGTAAGATGGCGAATACCATGATGCCGCGCTGAACGAGTGTTTCATTGATCTTTTCGGCCGGCATTTTGCGGCGCAGTACGTTCATCACGATACCCTGGGTCGCTTCACGGAAGCCTAAGTAAACGCCAAAGAAAGCGGTCATAACGGCGAAGATATTCAGAATTACGCTGACGATTTTCACCCAACCAGCGCCATCCCCGCTGATAAACTGCGCGGCAATCGCCAGAGCGGAAATATTCTGCTCATACGCTTTAACTGCTTCGTCGTGACCCATTGCTAAAGTGAAAGAAACTGCGTAGAAAAAGACGGTGACAAACAAAATACCGAACGCGATATTCATAGCGCGAAGGGCTTTATGACGTGCGACCTCAATGGATTTTTCACGAGAACGGTACGAAATAACCATCGGGCTTAAGGTTTGAATAAACAGAATTGAGGTCAAGGTGAATGGCAGTGTGATAATCGCGTTTTTAATCAACAGCGCCATCGGCGGCAGCGCGCCAATGTTGTGAAGATGCCACATCCCGACCATCGAAACGCCCAACGCCGCCACCACCAGCAGTTTGGTTAACACCATACCGGTGGAGATTTTAAACAACATTTTTTCGCCGCGTGACGAGATGGCAACAAGAATGCAAATCAGCACCAGACCATAGAACGGGCTGTCAGACAGTAGACCTTCTGTAACGCCAAACGTGTGCAGATATGAGGCGCTATCGTTAGTAATGGCGGTGGAATAAACGAACATCCAGATAACCAGCATCACAAAATACAGAGCACCTAACAGGATGCCCCAGTTTTTGCCTAAATAGCCGCTAATGACGCTCGGGTAATCTTTACACTCAGGAGACTCAGCCAGCGTATTGATAAACAAACGCTGGAACAAATACATGGCGGGGTAGCCGATAACAGAGGATAACAGGAAAACCCATAACCCCATCAGGCCCACCTGAACGGGAAGAAAAACAATCCCCGCACCAATCGCCATTCCAATACTCATAATGACCCAGCCAGTATCCGTACTGTCGAACTTAATGGCTTCCCGCCATTCGCTTTCGGTCATGCCAGCCCGACGCGCCGGAGCGGATGCATCGAGTATTACGCTATTATTCGTTGCCGTTTCCATAATTTCTCGCTCAATGTGTAGGTAGAGGTTTTTTTATTTTTGTCGTACTGCCTCAAGGCGATACGCAGTACATGAGATGCAGGCGAGTTGTTTGAATGAAGAAATCATACGCGCAGGGTCAGAGAAAAACTTCACAAACAAGCCCCTGTAATTTCTAAAAGTTAAGAAATATTTTCTCTTTTATAGGAAAATTAAGAATTGAGTTTCTATTTTTGAAGCAGATCACAACAAAAAAGGTGCACCTAAGTGCACCTTTTTTATCATGCCATTTTGATTAATTCACCGTCGGATGGCGGCGCTTGCGCCTTATCTGATCGACAAAAGTCACAAGCGCGCGTAAACCGCAGGCCTGATGAGCGTAGCATCAGGCACAGCTATCACCTCAGGTACAAACCACTTTGATCGCCAGACCGCCACGAGAAGTTTCACGGTATTTATCGTTCATGTCTTTACCGGTTTCGTACATCGTCTCGATAACTTTATCGAGTGATACACGTGGCTCAGACGTGCGACGCAGCGCCATACGCGCGGCGTTTACGGCTTTTACAGCGTTGATCGCGTTACGTTCAATACATGGAATTTGTACCTGCCCCGCCACCGGATCACAGGTGAGCCCGAGGTTATGTTCCATCGCGATTTCAGCGGCAATACAGACCTGTGATGGGCTGCCGCCAAGCAATTCAGTCAGCCCGGCTGCTGCCATTGAACACGCCACACCAATCTCTCCCTGGCAGCCCACTTCAGCACCAGAAATAGACGCATTCATCTTATAAAGCGCACCTATCGCCCCTGCGGCCAGTAAATAACGAGCAATTGAATTCGCATTCACCGGGCGACGGAACTTGTCGTAATAGGCCAGCACCGCGGGGATAATCCCACATGCGCCGTTCGTCGGTGCGGTAACGACCCGACACCCGGCCGCATTTTCTTCGCTCACCGCCAGAGCGAACATGTTGATCCAGTCGATGACGTTCATCGGATCGCTGGACAGGTTATCGCTGGAAACCAGCAAACGGCGTAACGCCACAGCGCGACGTGGAACGTTAAGAGGACCAGGCAGGACGCCTTCAGTGTTCATGCCACGCTCTATACCGGCATGCATGACGTCCCAGATTTGAGCGAAGCCCGCATCAATCTCTTCTTTACTGCGCATCGCCAGTTCGTTTTGCATCATCAGGCCGGAAACAGAAAGCCCGTTTCTCTCGCACAGCTTCAGCAATTCGCTGGCGGAATGGAAGTTGTACGGCACATGCGCCTCGGTATCGTGCGCCAGGCCAAAATGTTCCTCTTCAACAATAAAACCACCGCCAACGGAGTAATAGGTTTTACTTAACAACTTCTCTTCGCCATTCCATGCAGTAATCCGCATTCCATTTTCATGACGTGGTAGCGTTTCTGTATGGAAAAGAATGTTGCTCTCTGGAGGGAAATCGACCACATGTGTACCCCCGGCAACCGGCAAACGTCCGGAGCGGGTCACTTCCTGAATAAAACCAGCAATTGCGTCAATATTCACGCTCTGCGGGCTGTTACCTGCCAGCCCCATCATGATGGCGACATCGGTCGCATGGCCTTTTCCGGTCAGGGAAAGCGAACCATAAAGATCGACGACAATGCGCGTGGTCTGAGGTAATTCTCCGGTACTGACCAGTTGGTCGATAAAACGTTTACCTGCATTCATTGGTCCCACGGTATGGGAGCTGGAAGGTCCAATGCCAATCTTAAAAATATCGAATGCGCTAATCATATCCACACCCTCGGATTGCCGTTCAGTGAAGACCAGGTTTCACACTCATTACAGGATTGGGGCGATCCTGACGATCGCCCCGCGGGGGGGATTACAACGTGTCGCCACGTACGGCGATGGCTTCAATCTCCAGCTTCACATCCTTCGGCAAGCGAGCAACCTGCACGCAACTGCGCGTTGGGTAGATTGCTTTATGCTCATCAAAGAACTGCTGATACACCTGGTTAATCGTGGCGAAGTCATTCAGATCAGCAACAAATACGGTGGTCTTCACGATATCGCCCACTTTCAAACCCGCAGACTCCACGATCGCTTTAACGTTTTCCAGGCTCTGACGCGCCTGATCGGCCACGTTTTCTGCCACTTCACCCGTTTGTGGACACACCGGGATCTGACCTGAGGTCAGCACCATGCTGCCCAGATCCACACCCTGCACGTAAGGCCCTATGGCCCCTGGCGCACATTCAGTTGCAATAATTTTTCTCATAGCCCCTCCGGCGTTAAAGCGCCTGGGTGAAAGTACGTGAAATAACATCCTGCTGCTGCTCACGGGTGAGCGCATTAAAGCGCACCGCATAGCCAGACACGCGGATCGTTAGGTTCGGATAGTTTTCCGGGTGCTCAATCGCATCCATCAGCATTTCGCGGTTCATGACGTTAACGTTCAGGTGCTGCCCGCCTTCGACATGCGCTTCATGATGGAAGTAACCGTCCAACAGACCGACCAGGTTGGTTTTACGTACGCTATCCTCTTTGCCCAGCGCCGCCGGCACAATGGAGAAGGTGTACGAGATACCATCTTTGGCATAGGTAAATGGCAGTTTGGCAACTGAGGTTAACGACGCAACGGCACCTTTGCGATCGCGACCGTGCATCGGGTTTGCCCCTGGTGCAAACGGAGTACCTGCGCGACGTCCGTCCGGCGTGTTGCCGGTTTTCTGTCCGTACACCACGTTGGAGGTGATGGTCAGAATAGACTGCGTCGGTACCGCGTTACGATAGGTCGGTAACACTTTAATTTTCTTCATAAAGCGTTCAACCAAATCGCAGGCAATACTGTCTACGCGCTCATCATTGTTACCGTACTGCGGATAGTCGCCTTCAATTTCGAAATCGACTGCCAGACCGCTCTCATCACGGATCGGTTTCACTCGCGCATATTTGATAGCCGACAGGGAGTCCGCCGCGACGGAAAGACCCGCCATGCCACATGCCATCGTGCGATAGACATCACGATCGTGCAGCGCCATCAGTGAGGCTTCGTAGCTGTACTTGTCGTGCATATAGTGAATGATGTTCAGCGCACTGATGTACTGCACTGCCAGCCAGTCCATAAAGTGGTCCAGGCTCTCCATCACCGTGTCGTAATCCAGCACATCATCCATCAGCGGAGCCGTTTTCGGACCCACCTGGATTTTCAGCTTCTCATCCACACCGCCGTTGATTGCGTACAGCAGCGTTTTGGCGAGGTTGGCACGTGCACCAAAGAACTGCATTTGCTTGCCGATAACCATCGGGCTGACACAGCAGGCGATGGCATAGTCATCGCTGTCAAAGTCAGCACGCATCAGATCGTCGTTTTCATACTGTAAAGATGAAGTGACGATAGAGACCTGTGCAGCATATTTTTTGAACGCAATCGGCAGAGCTTCAGACCACAGTACCGTCAGGTTCGGCTCAGGTGCTGGCCCCATAGTGTGCAGTGTATGCAGGTAGCGGAAGGAGTTTTTCGTGACCAGCGTACGACCATCCAGCCCCATACCACCAATGACTTCCGTTGCCCAGATAGGATCGCCCGAGAACAGGGTGTCGAATTCCGGTGTACGCAGGAAACGCACCATGCGGATCTTCATAATGAAGTGGTCGATCAGTTCCTGAGCCTGCTGCTCGGTTAAGATCCCGGCTTTGAAGTCGCGCTCAATATAAATATCGAGGAACGATGCGGTACGGCCCAAAGACATTGCGCCGCCGTTCTGAGATTTCACCGCTGCCAGATAAGCAAAGTAGACCCACTGCACAGCTTCCTGCGCATTACGCGCCGGACGGGAAATATCGCAACCGTATTTCGCCGCCATTTCCTGCATTTGCAGCAGTGCACGACGATGTTCAGACAGCTCTTCACGCAGGCGAATCGTAGCTTCCAGATTCTGCCCCCACTCCAGATTCGACTGGAGATCGGCAAATTGCAATTCACGTTCACGCACCAGATAGCGGATCCCGTACAGTGCGACGCGGCGATAGTCACCGATGATGCGGCCACGACCATAACCGTCCGGCAGACCGGTTAATACACCAGACTTACGGCAGCGCAGCATATCCGGGGAGTAAGCGTCGAATACACCCTGGTTATGGGTTTTTCGCAGCTCAGTAAACTGGTATTCAAAATCCGCGTCCATCTCACGACCATAGGCATCAAAAGAGCTTTTGATCATGTTAATGCCGCCAAACGGATGCAGGGCACGCTTGAGCGGCTTATCCGTTTGCAGACCAACGATCTTTTCCAGTTCTTGTTCGATATAACCCGCATCGTGTGCGGTAATCGTTGTTGCAATGTTGGTATCGAAATCAACCGGCGCATGCGTCGAGTTTTCAATACGGATGCCCGCCATCACTTTTTCCCACAATGCTGTGGTCGCTGGCGTCGCTTCGGCGAGGAAAGATTCATCCCCTTCATAAGGCGTATAGTTATGCTGAATAAAATCACGGACATTAATTTCTTCTTTCCAGTCCGTACCTTTAAAGCCAAGCCATGCTTCGGCATACAGCATATCGCTGGTATCGATATTTACCTTCATGAAAAATAATCTCTCTACTGAAAATTAATTATGCAAATTCCACTGGTGCGTTAACTTTGCCTAAATTAATGGCATCGAGTGCAATCATTTTCTCTTCATTCGTTGGAATAACAGCGCAAATAGCTCGGGCATCTTTACCTGAAATAATTCGCTCACCGTGGGAATTAGGCAGGCTATTCATATCGCTGTCGATATTCACTCCGAATACGGCCAGATGTTCAATTACCATACGGCGAATTAAGACCGAGTTTTCACCAATTCCACCGGTGAAAATAATCCCATCAAGACGATGAAGCGATGCGGCATGCCCGGCGATATGACGTGCAATACGATGTACAAACGTCTTAATTGCCAACTGCGCACGCTCGTGTCCTTCGTGCCAGGCTTTCTCCAGCGTACGTAAGTCAGAAGACAAACCGGAAATACCCAGTAAGCCAGACTCTTTATTGACCACGCGCTCAAGGTCGCTCAGTGTCTGGTTGGTTTCACTCGCAATCCATGCCATCGCACCAAAATCCACATCACCGCTGCGCGTCCCCATCATCAGACCTTCCAGCGGCGTCATACCCATTGAGGTATCAACGCTTTGCCCATTCCGGACCGCACATATGGAAGCGCCATTACCTAGGTGAGCGATCACTAAACCAGAATCATCATTCTGGAGGCCGAGAAGCTCATGTGCGCGCTGAGAAACATAGCGGTGCGAGGTGCCATGAAAACCATAACGACGAACCCCCAACTCCTCAAAGTATTTCCACGGTAAACCGTACAGATAGGCTTCAGGTGCCATCGTCTGGTGGAAGCTGGTATCAAATACAGCAACCTGCTGCACTCCCGGGAAAAGATGTTGCGCGGATTCAATCCCGCTCAGGTTCGCATAATTATGTAACGGTGCTAAAGGTGATACCTGGCGAATATTATCGATAACTTCATCAGTAATTATTGCTGACTGCGTAAAGATACTTCCGCCGTGGGCAATGCGGTGGCCAATTAAGGCCACGCTGTCCATTAAATTACGTTTCTCCAGTTCAACTGCAATTGCTTTTAATGCATCTTCGTAGCTGTGGTGAGCCAGCTTAGCTGGCTCTCCTCCATTAATTGCTATGAACGCATTTTCAGAATTAATACCGTCCGCAATTCCCGCCATTAAAACATCACAGTTAGCTGCATCCAGCACTGAGAATTTTATTGAAGATGAACCGCAGTTAATAACCAGTACTACCGGAAACTCATTCATTTCACTACTCCGCTCATCCTGAGCTTAAGGATTAAAACAGTTTGTAGACAATGTTCAGGATGGTCAGCAAACCAATCACGGTAACAAACACGTTATCCAGACGGCCACGGTATTTTGCCAGTGACGGCGCTTTACGGATGGCGTACATCGGCAGCAGGCAGAGCAGTGAGGCGATAATTGGCGCGCCCATCGCTTCAATCAGGTCCAGGATATTCGGGTTGGCATAAGCCACGACCCAGGTGGAACCCATGATGAAGATCATGCTGATGGTGTTGAGCTTGCCCATTGAAACTTTGGTTTTATCGCCTTTGTAACCAAACTTCAGTACCAGACCGTTCAGACCTTCCAGCGTGCCCAGATAGTGGCCGAAGAAAGATTTGAAGATGGCAACCAGTGCGATAATAGAAGCACCGTATTCCAGAATGGTTGCGAAAGTCGATTTCGTGCCGGACAGTGAAGCAAAGTGGTTCGCCAGGTAAGAAAGTACCGGAATGTTCTGCGCTTTCGCTTCAGCCATATTAGCCGGAGAGAGGGTAAACAGGCAGCTGAAGGCGAAGAACATCACCACCGCAACCATCAACATACTGGCGCGGGAGATGATTTTTGAACATTTCTGCTCGGTAAATTCACGACCAAAATCTTTCTCATACTCTTCACGTTTAGAAACTACGAAGGAAGAGACAATCGGCGAGAAGTTGAAGGAGAACACCATGATGGAAATACCCAGCCATACAGTGACCAGAATACCGTCATGCCCGGTCAGCGCTATATTACTGAGATCCACCTGATCGATAACCGCTGAGTTCCAGTAAGGGATCAGGGACAGAGAGATAAGCACCAGGCTGGCAATAAATGGCCATACCAGGAAGCTCATCACTTTAACCATCAAATCTTTACCAAAATAGATGACGAATGCCATCAACAGCAGCAGGAACAGTGCCACGAAGCCACGGTTAAGCGCTGGCATCTGCAACTGGTTTTCCCAGAAGGTCATAAAGGTGTTGGTAATGGTGACGCCATAAATCCACAACAGTGGGCAAATCGCAAAGAAGTAGAGGAACGTGATAACCACGCCACCTGTTTTACCAAAGTGCTCTTCAACCGTTTCTGTGATGTTACCGGAAGGATTAGAGCCGGAAAGACACAGGCGTGCCAGTGCACGGTGGCAATAGAACGCGATGGGGTACGCTAACACCAACATTAACAGAATGGGGATCAGCCCGCCAAAACCTGCGCGGATAGGGAAGAACAGCACCCCGGCGCCGATGGCTGTACCAAATAAACCCAGTGTCCAGGTGGTGTCCGATTTGCGCCAGGACGATTGTTTTGTCTGGCTGGATACAATGCTATCAGTAGTACTCATATCCTATCCTCAACGAAAATATTAAGCGTCAACTAAACCAGTAATTTGGGATACACGAGAAAGATCGATATTACCACCAGAAATAATGCTGACTGTTTTTCTATTCTGGATATAGCTATCTAATTTCCCGCTTAATAATGCTGCACATGCCAGAGCACCGGCACCTTCAGTCACAACTTTATTTCGCTGAATTAATGCCACCATACTGTTGCGAATTTCATCTTCGCTGACGAGGACAATGTCATCTACCAATTCACGAACGATTTCATAAGTCAAATTACCCGGGCGGGAAACGTCACAACCATCCGCCAGGGTGCCGGTCGTTCGATGCGTGGTTATTTCTCCAGCGTGGAAAGATGCCGCCATGCCGTGAACGTTTTCAGACTGTACGCCAATAATTTTAATTGTCGGGTTGATGGATTTAATTGCTACAGCAATACCAGCAATCAGACCACCGCCGCCAATTGGTACAATCACGTTATCGACATCGTACAGATCTTCCAGAATTTCCAGGCCAATGGTGCCCTGACCGGCAATCACTTTCGGATCATCATAAGGAGGAATAAAGATACGGCCTTCAGTCTCTACAATCTCGCTTACCTTCGCGATAGTGTCGTTGAAGTTGTCGCCGTGCAGCACAACTTCTGCTGAGTAATCGCAGGTTGCAGCCACTTTAGACTTCGGCGCACCTTTTGGCATCACTACTTTGCCATCGATACCGAGCATTGCGCAGGAGAGAGACACCCCTTGCGCATGGTTACCTGCGGAGCAAGCCACCACACCTTTCAGTCTTTCCGCCTCTGTTAATGAACTGAGCTTATTAAAAGCACCACGGATTTTAAATGAGCCAGTACGCTGCATATTTTCAAACTTGAGGAAAATTTCCCCTTTGCAACGTTCACTAAAATAGTTAGAGCGAGGCATTCCCGTTTTATAAATTTTCCCCGCCAGTCTTTTTTTCGCTTCGAGGATATCTTCAATTGCAACTGGGAGATCGTATGTAATGTGCATTAGAACCTCTTACCTGGGTATTAAAGTAAATAGATAGCCGTTACCAACGTCTGATATAGACAGATGGCGTTAATTCCGTATTAAACAAATTCAATCATTAATCAATTTCAATTAACTGCTTTCGTCTATGAGAATTGTAAGATGAATATTCTTTGGCTAATTCAACCAAAATTGATGCTGCTTTTTTTATTCGATAATTTTTAGACCAAACGGCGGCATAACGCGCAACCGGTAAGGATTCTTCTACCGGAATAGTAATAAACTGGTTTGAACCAAATGGAGTGGTCATATCGCAGGGAATTACTGTTAAGAAATCAGCATTGAGAACAAGATTATAAATCGTGACGACGGAGTCTGTTTTAACGATGTTTTCACTGCTGATGCCATTTTTTTGTAACGTGGTAAGAAGTTCGCTGTAGTACCCCATATTCGTTTGTGGCAACACCCACTGTTCGTTTTTCAACGCTTTCAGCGTGGTGATGCCGGTGCATGTTCGGGAGTTACTGGCTACCAGAACGAACTCTGACTCAAAGAGCGGCTCCACATGTAGATCGTGTAGTTTCATCTCATCACTCAGTGTACCAATAGCGAAATCCAGTCGCCCGTCACGAACCGCTGGTAAGAATGAGGATAGCTGAGCCTCATACATGGAAACCTGCGCTTTCGGGAACACCTCTTTAAACTTCTTAATCATGCCAGACATGATGGTAAAGGCAATCAGTGAAGGAAAGCCAAACGACACATCAACAACTGCATTGCCCGTCATGCTGTTCATCTCATCCACCATGTTTTTCATTTCACGGGTAATGGATTCAGACCACGAGAGCATCACCTGACCAGCCTGAGTCAACGTAACACCTGTATTTTTACGAACCACTAACTCAATACCAAAATAAGCCTCAACATCATTAATGATTTTACTGACAGCAGGTTGAGTTAATCCTAATTCTTTTGCAGCTGAGCCGATAGAACCACTTCTAATGACTTCCTGAAAGACCACTAAGTGCTGTGTTTTAGGGAGAGTAATAGTATTCATATCGACCTGCGTTAATTACTTTGTTGACGGCAGGGAGTGTACCAAATTAAGTGAACAAGGATATGTGCGACCACTCACAAATCCCCTTCACTTACATTTTGTAAGATTATTATAAATCTATTAATCACTTATTAATCAATGCAATACAAAAACGCGATCTCACTTTAACCTGATTTTAATCAAAAAAAGATGGGGGGATAACAAAAATTTATGGCAATAACACACCAGGTTTCTTAGATATTTCAAAAGATCGTGAAAGGCTATATTTCAAGCAATTACAGAGTATTTATCGGGCTGAATTACGCTTAAATTTAATGAGTAACTTATCAAATATAATTATATTTATATCATAATTGTGGTTAAATAATGTTATGGGTCACATTTTTTTGCCCCATATGTTTGTAAAGAAACATTGCATTTATTGATATTTAAACTTATTCATACAATCAATTATCATGCGCAACAATATATTAACACGGTTTTTGCGCAGTTTATCAGCAACTAATTTTGTGATAGCGATCGATTGCGTTCGTTTTCTCTATCAAAAATTACCAAAGGTAGCGTTTTGTGTTAGCCATCACAAAATCAGAAATCTCCCTCGATACATCTCTCTCTAATAGAGGAATCCCGATACGGAAATAAGCAGAAATAAAAAATAGATTCGCAAAGAATTAATGTAGTGCGTTTGCAACGCCTGCCCGTAAATCGACCTGCAGGATAATGGTGTAAACGGCTTGTCCATGCTGCAAAAGCAAAAACCCCGCCGAGGCGGGGTTTTCTTAAAAGTTGAAGCTGACCGATAAGCCGGGTTCTGTCGTGGACAGTCATTCATCTAGGCCAGCAATCGCTCACTGGCTCAAGCAGCCTACCCGGGTTCAGTACGGGCCGTACCTTATGAACCCCTATTTGGCCTTGCTCCGGGTGGAGTTTACCGTGCCACGGACTGTTACCAGCCGCGCGGTGCGCTCTTACCGCACCCTTTCACCCTTACCTGATCCCACTTGCGTGGGCCATCGGCGGTTTGCTCTCTGTTGCACTGGTCGTGGGTTTCCCCCCCAGGCGTTACCTGGCACCCTGCCCTATGGAGCCCGGACTTTCCTCCCCTCCGCCCGTCTCCCCCGAAGAGGACGACGACGAAGCGGCGACTGTCTGGTCAGCTTCGGCGCGCAGTATAGAGGGTTTGCGGGCCAATGTCACCCCGCACTACGCATTCCTATCGCCAGCGTAGCTGCGATGTTTCGTGACGCCCGATAAATATTGTCAAATGCTCCGCGAAATGCCTCTTCCAGCGTACCTATGCTGGTCAATACACTAAATACCGCATCGATACCATATTGATGTACGACGCCTACATCCCGCGTCAGGCTGCCCGCAATACCAATTACTGGTTTGTGGTACTTCTTCGCCACACTGGCCACACCAACCGGTACCTTTCCGTGAACACTCTGGCTGTCGATACGGCCTTCTCCTGTGACCACCAGAGTACAGTCGTGAATATGTTCTTCCAGATTGAGGGCCTGGGTAACAATCTCAATACCGCTGCGCAGCTCTGCACCTAAAAATGCCGTTAATGCCGCCCCCATCCCCCCCGCAGCCCCTGAACCAGGAACGTTCTTCACATCCACTCGCAGCGATTTTTTAATGATATCGGCATAGTGAGAAAGATTACGGTCCAGCTCAATAATACGTTCCTCGGTTGCCCCTTTTTGAGGGCCAAAAATACGGGAAGCACCCTTGTCACCGGTCAGAGGGTTAGTCACATCACAGGCAACACGGATAGAACAGTTTTTTAATCGCGGATCCAATCCTGTAATATCAATGCTGTTCAGGCTATTCAGGCAACCGCCGCCGTAGCCAATTTCAGTCCCATTGGCATCGCACAGTTTTGCCCCCAGAGCCTGCACCATGCCCGCTCCACCGTCATTGGTTGCACTGCCGCCAATGCCAATAATGATGCTTTTCGCGCCGCTTTCCAGTGCTTGCAGAATCAATTCTCCAGTGCCACGCGATGTAGTCACTAATGGATTGCGTTTTTCAGGAGGAACCAGAGCCAGCCCACTGGCTGCCGCCATTTCGATAAAAGCAGTTTTACCATCCCCGGACATGCCCCAGCAGGCATTCACTTTTTCGCCCAGCGGGCCAGTCACCAGGGCTGAATGTTTAGTCCCATGGGTGGCGGCAATCATGGCTTCAACCGTCCCTTCACCACCATCGGCAACGGGAACTGAAACATATTGCGCATCGGGAAAGATTTCCCGAAATCCTTTTTCTATCGCCTGAGCGACCTCAATGGCGGAGAGGCTTTCTTTATAAGAGTCTGGGGCAATTACGATTTTCATAGTTATGTAGCCTGACAGTGCCGCGCAAGGCAAGAATTACAGGGCGCGAGAAGGCGCCCTTCTTGTTAGCGAGTGACTTCCACTTTCGCCAGTTTTTCGTAATAGCATGCAAGAGCACTATGATCAGCAGTGCCCAGCCCATCTGCACGTAGCGCCTGCATCATCTCCATGACTGCAGCAGTTAGCGGCAGTTGGGCGCCCACACCATGGGAGGTGTCCAGTGCATTCGCCAGATCTTTTATATGCAGATCAATACGGAAGCCTGGTTTAAAGTTTCTGTCCATTACCATCGGTGCTTTAGCATCCAGCACGGTACTCCCGGCAAGACCGCCACGGATGGCCTGGTATACCAGATCCGGGTTAACGCCTGCTTTGGTCGCCAGCGTCAGTGCTTCAGACATAGCGGCGATGTTCAGCGCCACAATAACCTGGTTTGCCAGCTTGGTTACGTTACCCGCACCGATGTCACCGGTATGCACCACAGAACCCGCCATCGCTTTCAGCAGATCGTAATATTTATCGAAAATCGCTCTATCACCGCCGACCATCACTGACAGCGTGCCATCAATCGCTTTCGGTTCACCACCGCTGACCGGCGCATCCAGCATATCTACGCCTTTCGCTTTCAGCGCTTCGCTGATTTCACGACTTGCTAACGGTGCGATAGAGCTCATGTCGATCAGCACAGTCCCCGGCTTAGCACCTTCAATAATGCCGCCTTCACCCAACGCTACCTCTTTCACGTGCGGCGAGTTTGGCAGCATGGTGATGATCACATCGCACTGTTCAGCAATGGCTTTCGCCGTGGTAGCGGTTTCTGCGCCTGCGGCAATGACTTCCGCAATCGCTTCAGGGTTACGGTCAGCAACCACCAACGAGTAACCTGCCTTGAGGAGGTTTTTACTCATTGGTTTACCCATAATACCGAGGCCAATAAAACCAACTTTCATTGTCATATATTTATCTCTCTATACTGTCGATGGTGGTTATTTCTTAAAGGAATCAGCCAGTTTCTGCGTGGCAGAACGGAACACGCCGAGATCGCTGCCCACGGCAACAAACGTTGCGCCCCAGTCCAGATAACGACGGGCATCCGCTTCTACCGGTGCCAGAATACCGCTTGGCTTACCGTGCGCTTTAGCGCGGGAAAAAATGTGCTGGATAGCCTTCTGCACATCGGGGTGGGACGCATTGCCCAGATGCCCTAACGCAGCAGCCAGATCGCTTGGGCCAACAAAAATACCGTCAACACCTTCAGTTGCAGCGATAGCATCAACGTTATCAACACCCTGCTGACTTTCGATCTGTACGATAATGGTGATGTTCTTATTCGACTGCGCAAAGTAGTCCGGTACGGTGCCGAACATATTGGCACGGTGAGAAACGGATACACCGCGAATACCTTCTGGCGGATAGCGGGTAGACGCCACCGCGCTGACGGCTTCTTCTTCCGTCTCCACAAACGGGATCAGGAAGTTATAGAACCCGATATCCAGCAGACGCTTAATGATCACCGGCTCGTTGGTCGGTACGCGCACTACCGGCGCGCTGGAACTGCCTTTCAGCGCCATCAGTTGCGGAATAAACGTCGAAACATCGTTTGGCGCATGTTCACCGTCCAGTACCAGCCAGTCAAAACCAGCCAGACCTAATACTTCGGTGCTGATGGGACTAGCCAGCGCGGACCAGCAGCCAATCTGAATTTGTTGCGCCGCCAGGGCCGCTTTAAACTTGTTCGGGAAGATTGTGTTATTCATCGCCTATACCTTTGTTTATTTCTGCAATTCCATACGTTTAATGTCACCGACAATAAACAGGTAGCAAACCATCGCCATCAGCGCCGAACACCCTACAAACATCAGCGCAGCATTAAATGAGTGCAACTCGCTCACCAGATACCCAATTACCAGAGGGGTTACGATAGAAGCGACATTACCAAATACGTTAAAGACTCCACCGCACAGGCCAACAATCTCTTTTGGTGCAGTATCGGAAATCACCGGCCACCCCAGAGCGCCAAAGCCTTTACCAAAGAACGCCAGCGCCATCAATGCAACGACCAGGACGGTATTATCAGTGTAATTACACAGAATAATGGTCGAAGCCAGCAGCATTCCGAGCACAATCGGCAGCTTACGTGCCAGAGTGATACTGAAACCACGTTTAATCAGATAATCAGAGAACACTCCGCCCAGTACGCCGCCAGCAAACCCGCAAAGCGCCGGAATAGAGGCAACCAGACCGACTTTCAGAATCGACATGCCTTTTTCCTGCACCAGGTAAATCGGGAACCAGGTCAGGAAGAACCAGGTGATGGTGTTGATAAAGTACTGTCCGAAGAACACCCCCAGCATCATGCGATTGGTCAGCAGTTGCTTGATATAGTGCAATTTCGGGCCACTCGCAGCCGCAGTGCCAGGCTTCTTGTGGTCCATATCCACTACCGCGCCGTTATCAGAGATAAACTTCAGCTCTTCTTGCGACATACGCGGATGATCAGTTGGATTATGGATAAGCTTGACCCACAGCCCGGTCAGGACAAAACCAATCACACCCATCACGGTAAAAACATGTTCCCAGCCCCAGGCGAAGGTCAACCAACCTAACAATGGCGAGAATAGCGCCAGAGAGAAATACTGCGCCGAGTTAAAAATCGCCGATGCCGTGCCACGTTCTTTAGTCGGGAACCAGGCCGCAACAATACGGGCGTTAGCCGGGAAAGAAGGCGCTTCAGAAAAACCAAGCATGAAACGCATGATAAACATTGATATCCCTGCCCAGGCCAGTGGGAACATGTCCACAAAGCCCTGCAGGAAGGTAAACAACGACCAGAAGAACAGACTGTAGGTGTAGACTTTCTTCGAACCAAACTTATCAAGCAGCCAGCCGCCGGGGATTTGCATCAACAAATAGGCCCAGCCGAAGGCGGAGAAAATATAACCCATGGATATGGCGCTTAACTGCAACTCTTTTGCCACTTCGGTACCAGCAATAGATAGCGTCGCACGATCCGCATAGTTAACGGCTGTAACAATAAATATTATCAGCAATATTAAATATCTGGTATGCGTACCTTTCTTTTCCTCTACTACCGTATCCAACATCATTCTATTTACCTCGGGTACATAAAAACATTTTATTATTATTTGGTGGGTATTCGTGGTGATGAATTACCGATAAAAAGATATACGATAATTTATCAGACGCTATAAAACCGTGATTCAGTATAATCAGCTGCGCGTTGTTAATCATTGTGCAAAAGCTCATTTAAGACATACTGTTAAAAGATTATTTTGGTCATATGCACATAATCATGGGCGCTAATGCACACATTTACGTATTGCTATCCCCGATGGCAAGGCTTTCCTGATGTTAAGTGATCCTGGTCACATTCTTCAAATTAAACTCCTGACATTCTTATTTAACGACAAAGAGTCTTTATTACTTATAATTAGATTCAATATACATATTCGCACTATTATCACCACCTGGCTGGAGAATACTGGACAATGGCCGACATCGAAATTAGGCAAGAATCGCCTACGGCGTTTTATATTAAAGTACACGACACGGATAATGTGGCGATTATTGTCAATGACAATGGTCTGAAAGCCGGGACGCGTTTCCCGGACGGACTGACGCTGATTGAACATATTCCCCAGGGTCATAAAGTGGCGCTCACGGATATTGCTGTTCACGGTGAAATTGTGCGCTATGGCGAAGTGATCGGCTATGCCGTTCGCGACATCGCACGCGGTAGCTGGATTGATGAGTCGATGGTTGAGCTGCCCAAAGCCCCGCCACTGGAGACACTGCCGCTGGCAACCAAAGTACCAGAGCCACTTCCACCTCTTGAAGGTTACACCTTCGAAGGCTACCGCAATGCAGACGGTAGCGTCGGCACCAAGAACCTGCTCGGCATCTCCACCAGCGTGCACTGTGTGGCAGGCGTTGTGGATTATGTGGTGAAAATTATTGAGCGCGATCTGCTGCCAAAATACCCGAACGTAGACGGTGTTGTGGGTCTGAACCATTTATATGGTTGCGGTGTAGCGATCAACGCGCCAGCAGCCATTGTGCCCATTAGAACTATTCACAACATCGCCCTGAACCCGAACTTCGGCGGCGAAGTGATGGTTATCGGCCTGGGCTGCGAAAAGCTCCAGCCGGAGCGACTGCTGGAAGGTACTCATGATGTAAAAAGTATTCCGGTGGACAGCGCCAGTATCGTCAGCCTACAGGATGAAAAACACGTTGGCTTTAAATCCATGATTGATGACATTTTGCAGGTCGCCGAGCGTCATCTGGCGAAACTCAATCTGCGCCAGCGTGAAACCTGTCCAGCATCTGAACTGGTGGTTGGGATGCAATGCGGAGGCAGCGATGCGTTTTCCGGCGTAACGGCCAACCCGGCGGTAGGCTACGCCTCCGATCTGCTGGTACGCTGCGGCGCAACCGTCATGTTCTCAGAAGTGACCGAAGTGCGTGATGCGATCCACCTCCTGACCCCGCGCGCGATCAACGAAGAAGTGGGCAAACGTCTGCTGGAGGAGATGGCCTGGTACGATAACTATCTTGATATGGGCAAAACTGACCGCAGTGCTAACCCTTCTCCGGGCAATAAAAAAGGAGGTCTGGCGAACGTGGTCGAAAAAGCGCTGGGTTCCATTGCGAAATCAGGCAAAAGTGCGATTGTGGAAGTGTTGTCGCCAGGTCAGCGCCCCACCAAACGCGGCCTGATTTATGCCGCAACGCCTGCCAGCGATTTTGTCTGCGGTACGCAACAGGTGGCTTCCGGGATCACCGTGCAGGTGTTCACCACCGGTCGCGGCACGCCGTACGGCCTGATGGCAGTACCGGTAATTAAAATGGCGACCCGCACCGAACTGGCTAATCGTTGGTTTGACCTGATGGACATCAACGCCGGGACCATCGCCACCGGAGAAGAAACCATCGAAGAGGTGGGCCTGAAGCTGTTCGAATTTATTCTCGACGTCGCCAGCGGGCGTAAGAAAACCTTCTCGGATCAGTGGGGGCTGCATAACCAGCTGGCAGTGTTTAACCCCGCGCCGGTAACCTGATTTTCGAAGCGAAAGCCAAAAACGAAACGGGGATTTATCCCCGTTTCTCTTCTCTGTTCATGAAGAGATAAAGTGATAACCTTCGCATTTTCAACGGTTTTTTTTCTCCCCTCTTTTTTTCGATTCTATAGCAAAAAATTTTTCTAACTGCATGAAATAAAAGGAAATGTTATTAACGTCGATTGATATCGTACTTTCGTTTTGATAAAAGAGAAACCTACCGAAAGATGCTCCTGTTTTTATATGATAATCCCCTCTTTTTTGCCCCTTTGACTTTCCCACTGGTTATACAGATTATTCAATGGCTCCTGTAATTTACCTCCCAAGCATTCTGACCTGAATAAAGAGGGAAGTTATGTCTACCCTGAATAAAAATAACATCGTATTGGCGTGCCTTATTTCATGTGTAATGGCTACACCTGTCGTCGCGAGCGCTGAAGGCCAGGCTGACACTAAGCCTGTTAAATTACGCTACACGCTGTGGGACCGAAATCAGCTTCCCGGCGAACAACAACTGGTTAATGAGTTCGAAAAAAACAACCCCGATATTAAAGTTGAAATTGAGTTAACCCCTTACGATCAGTATTTTATAAAACTGAGCTCGGCGGTGGGTGGAAATGTGGCTCCAGATGTATTCTGGATGAATATGCCTAATTTCCAGCAATACGTTAAGAACGGTATGCTTGAGCCACTGAGCGGATATTTAAAAGATAAGTCATCACCCAATCTTGATGACTTTGTTAAAAGCTCGGTTGATGCCTATCAATACCAGTCTCAACAGTATGCCATTCCTCGTGATATTGACGCCATTGCCGTCTGGTACAACAAAAAACTTTTCGATCAAGCTGGCGTTACCTATCCAGATAAAAACTGGACATGGGACGATTTAAAACAAAAAACAGAGCAACTGCGTAAAGAGCTGGATAAGCAGTCTTATCCGCTAGCCATGGAATTCAGTAGTGGACAGGACAGCTACTTTAACCTGCTATTACAGGCCGGGGATAAGATAGTCCTGCCGGACGGCAAAACTGACGTTGCCAATGAAAAAGCAATTGCGATGTATCGCGATGTCCAAGGTATGCTGAATGCTGACCTGATCCAGCCTCCAGGTGAAATGGAAGCATCAGATGTCTTCCAGTCCAACCGAGTCGCCATGGTCTATGCAGGATCATGGTGGGCACTGCCATTCTCGCAAAACGAATTGATTAAAGATCATATTGGTGTAGTTCCAATGCCCAAAATGGCAGAACAGGCTGGCGTATCTCATAGTCTGGCCTTTGCCATGTCAGCCAAAAGCCAGCATAAGGATGCAGCCTGGAAATTCATTGAGTTTATGAGCTCTGAACATGCGCAAAAAACGCTGGCGACAGGGAAAATTGTTATTCCTGCTAACCAAAAAGTGGCTAAAGAGTGGGCTGAAGGCTTTAAAGGTCTTGACGTTTCCGCCTATATCGACTCACTGGCCTTTTCGCATAAATATCCAACAGCAGGCTCAAATACGGCTAAATGGAATAGCATCTTGAATGATGGGTTAAAAAAAGTCTGGACGGGTAATGACCCGGAGAAAGTCATGCCAAGTGTCGCAAAACGTGTTGAACGTGAAATGCAGAAGTAATCCTGAGGGAGCACTGCTCCCTCTCACCTTTAGCCATATTTTTTATTGTAAAGTGAGCATCCCGGAGTCTGTATGAGCTATTCAGATGAAGCTGCATCCCCGCAATTACCGGCCAGGGAAGTACGGAGAAAAAAACTTTCGAAGCTGGAGAAAGAGGAACGATTTTGGGGTTGGATAATGATTCTTCCCCTGCTGACGGGATTAATCATTTTCTACTTTACACCATTCTTTCAGAACGTTTTTTATAGTTTCACCGACCTTGGTGAATTTCAAATCTGGACGACGCTAAGCTTAGATAACTATATTAATTTATTCAGTGATGATGAGTTTCGTGCGGCAATATATAACACGCTGGCCTATGTCTTTATTTGCGTACCGATTATCACGGTACTGTCATTACTGCTCGCCATTGGCCTGAATCAGGCTATACGCGGTCAGTGGTTGTTTCGAACATTGCTGTTTCTGCCAGCTGTCACTATGCCTGCGGCTATAGCCATGGTCTGGCAATGGCTGATGAATCGTAACTTCGGTTTAATTAATCAGATTCTGGCCTTCTTCGATATTCCTGCCATTGGTTGGTTATCCGATCCGGAGGTCGTTCGTCTGAGCGCCTCGCTGGTCATTATCTGGTCGGCGATTGCGCTAAAGATGATCATTCTGCTCGCTGGGCTACAGGGGATCCCCAAACAGATTTATGAAGCAATGTCCCTGGACGGCATTAGTAAATTACGCGGATTCTGGTCTATCACCTTACCGTTGATGATCCCGACGCTGTTTTTCGTTCTGGTGATTTCGTTTATCGAAACGCTGCAAATTTTCGATGTCGTGTACCTGCTGTTTGGCAGCTCGTCCATGGTTGACGATCAGACGATGACTATCGCCTATCTCTTCTACAAATACGCCTTTATCTACCATGAGAAAGGGTATGCCTCAGCCATTGCCGTAGTGATATTTGTGATCACGATGGTACTGACCTTGCTGCAGGTATGGCTCGGCAAACGGCTTAAAGCACAGTAAGGCACCGCTATGTTTATGACAAAACGTGAAAAATGGCTTATTTACGGACTGATGACCCTGGCGACACTGGTCACGGTGGTTCCCTTTATCTGGATGATCGTCACCTCTTTTAAAACCCAGGCAGAAAGTATCGCCTTTCCTCCGGTCCTGCTGCCCGCCAGTCCTGGGTTTCAGGCTTACTACAAAATCTTAAATGAAATGCCCTTTGGCAGTTTTTACGTGAACTCGATCGTCTCCACGCTGGTGATCGTCGTTTTACAGACGCTGATTGCCGCCATGGCGGCGTATGGTTTCTCGCGCCTACGCTTTAAAGGCCGTGACGTCTTGTTCATGTTGTGCATTTCCATACTGATGGTGCCCGGGCAGATCTTTTTAATCCCGCAGTTTTTAACCATTGAGAAAATGGGTTTGCTGAACTCTATTCCAGGATTGGTGCTTCCTGGGTTATTCAGTATTTATAGTGCTTTTTTATTACGCCAGTTTTTTCTGTCCGTACCGAAAGAACTTGAAGAAGCTGCCATCATGGATGGCTATAACCATCTGACGATATTTTTCAAAATTATGCTGCCGTTAATAAAACCAGGACTGATTGCCTGCGTCATTATTAACGGATTATGGAGCTGGAATAATTTGATGTGGCCACTGATCGTCAATACCTCGATGGATAAAATGACGCTACCGGTAGGACTGGCCTCACTTTCCGGCCGCTCCGGCGTGGAATATCCAATGTTAATGGCGGGTGCGTTGTTAGCGATTATCCCTATGTTGTTACTTTATATTTTCTTCCAGCGCTATTTTATTCGCGGCATCGCAGGTGCCGGAATTAAAGGATAAGGGGCAGTGCTATGTCAGGCATTCAGTTACAGGCGGTAAGTAAAGTCTATCCCAATGGCTTTCAGGCGATTCACGGTGTTGACCTTGAAATTCACGATGGCGAATTTATGGTTTTTGTTGGGCCATCCGGTTGCGCAAAATCAACGCTGCTGCGCATGATCGCCGGCCTGGAAGAGATCACGCAGGGTCATATCGCCATCGGGAAACGCTGCGTGAACGATCTGCTGCCGAAAGAACGCGGTGTAGCAATGGTCTTCCAGAACTATGCCCTCTATCCCCATATGACGATTTATAAAAATATGGCGTTCAGTCTGCAGGGCAAAATGAATAAGCAGGAAATTGATGCGCGAGTACGTGAAGCGGCACACAAGCTGGAAATCGAAACGCTACTGGATAAAAAACCTGGGCAGCTTTCAGGTGGACAATGCCAGCGCGTTGCCGTTGGCAGAGCCATTGTGCGCAAGCCTGAGGTATTTTTATTTGATGAACCGCTGTCCAATCTTGATGCCAAACTACGCGTTTCCATGCGTGTGCGCCTCACGGAATTGCATCGTCAGTTACGTAATGAAGGCGTCAGTGCAACCATGGTGTATGTCACCCACGATCAAATTGAAGCAATGACTATGGGGGATCGAATTTGCGTACTCAACGGTGGCCGAATTATGCAGGTCGATACTCCCGGTAATATTTACCACCATCCTAAGAATAAATTCGTGGCCGGTTTTATTGGTAATCCCGCAATGAATATTTTGCTTCTCAATGTCGAATCCGGAGGTCGGGGACTCCACCTGGCTGAAAATCTGATCCTGCCATTGAATACGCGACTGTCTGGTCTGCTGGAGCAATATCCGCATACCAGCGTCTGGTTTGGCATCCGTCCGGAGGCTATTCAGTTAGCGCCACAGAATGATAATTCTGCATTCAACGCAAAAATTACCAACGTCGAAAGAATGGGTAATGAAGATCTCCTGCATTTTGATATTGGTGAGCAACATATGATTTTGCGAATGAATTCCTCACCGGACTGGAACCCTCTGCCAGGCGAATCTATCAACGTTAAATTTAATCTTGAAGCCGCCTTTTTATTTGATAAGCAACATGAAGAGAATTTAGCCTGACCGCATTGCGGACTGGGTACAAAATGAGAGGTTTATATGTGTGCGAATAAAGTGACCGTTTTAGTGGTAGGGGCTGGTGCACGCGGTGAAATATATTCACGCTATGCACTTGAGCATCCAGACAGAATGCAGGTAATCGGCGTTGCTGAGCCCAGAGAAGCTTATCGCCAACAATTTGTGGCGCAGCACAACATTGACCAAAATAACGTATTTTGCGACTGGCAAGAAGCCGCATCCCAGCCCAAAATGGCTGACGTAGTGCTTATTTGTACGCAAGACAATATGCACAAAGATCCCGCCGTGGCGTTTGCCAACCTTGGCTACCATATCTTGCTGGAAAAACCACTTGCCCCGACGCCTGAAGATTGTCGCATCATCATTGATGCCGTCAAACGCAATAACGTCCTGCTGGCCGTCGCCCATGTTCTGCGTTACACACGCTATACGCAAAAACTGAAATCCCTGCTCGATGACGGTGCGATTGGCGACATTGTCAGCATGCAACACCTCGAACCGGTTGGTTACTGGCATCAGGCCCACTCCTTCGTGCGCGGTAACTGGCGTAACGAGGCAGAATCCTCGTTTATGCTGCTGCAAAAATCCTGTCACGATATGGACTGGATCCGCTACATCATGAGCGACAACTGCCGGGATGTAGGTTCGTTTGGCAGCCTGAGCCATTTCGTGAAAGAAAACCAACCGGCAGGAGCGGCAGATCGCTGCCTCGATTGCCAGGTTGAGACAACGTGTCCCTGGTCCGCTTGCAAAATTTATCTGGGTGAAAATCACAAATGTACCCCACACTTCCGTCGCGTACTGACCGCCGATCCCAGCGAAGAGAATGTCCGTCAAGCATTGCGCGAAGGACCCTACGGTCGCTGTGTCTATCGCTGTGATAACGACGTCGTAGATCACCAGGTCGTTAATCTGCGTTTTGCACACCAGCAGACTGTGACATTTACCATGACCGCGTTTACCAAAATGGAAGACAGAAAAACGCGTCTGTTTGGTACGAGAGGCTATCTGGAAGGGGATGGCGAGCAGATTCGGGTGTTTGATTTCCTGACCGACAGAGAAACTGTCCATGAAATCGAGGAGATCGCCGAAGGGACGCAAACGCAGATGGGGGGCCATGGTGGCGGTGACTACTATCTGATGGATCGCTTTATCCACGCAGTGATGGCGGAAGATCAGAGCATGATCCTCTCCGGCCCGGATGAGTCACTGGAAAGCCACTTAATGGTCTTTGCCGCAGAGCGCGCACGCAAGGAAAACTGTCTGGTGAAGCTGTAAAGCCGGAGGAGATGAGGCATGTTTTACGGTGTTGATATTGGCGGAACAAAAACTGAAATTGTCGCCTTTGATAAGGAAATGCAGGTTTGCTGGCGCAAGCGCGTTGCCACGCCGGTTCAGGATTATGAACTCTTTCTTTCGACTTTTACCTCTCTTATTGATACCGCCGACTGGGCAACGGGCTCGCAGGGTAAAATTGGCATCGGCATGCCTGGATTGATGGACAGACATACCGGAAAACTGCTGTCATCTAACGTCCCCTGCCTGACAGGGCGTCAGGTGATGGATGACCTGGCCCACCGGCTCAACCGAACGGTTGAGCTGGACAATGACTGTTGCTGCTTCGCACTGTCGGAAGCCCATACCCAGCAGGCTCGTCAGTTCTCCAGAATTTTTGGAGCCATCATTGGTACCGGTATGGGAGGCGGGCTTGTCATCGACGGTCAGCTGTATCGGGGTCGTAATCGAATGGCCAGTGAGTTTGGTCATTTACCGCTGCCAGCAACGTTTATGCGTCGGTATCACCTACCTGAACTGAAGTGCGGCTGTGGCCTACAAGGGTGCCTGGAACGTTATCAATCCGGTCCTGGCCTACTCTGGTTGCACAAACACTTCAGCGGCAAGCAGCTCAAAATGGAGACCCTGCTGGAGCAGTATCGCGATGGCAACGCCAGTGCGGTAACAACCGTTGAGGCGTGGATAGATATGCTGGGCTGCACGCTGGCACAATTGCAGCTGATCCTGGATGTTGATGCTTTTGTTCTCGGCGGCGGCGTTTCCAATATTGAGGAAATCTATACGTTATTGCCAACCGCCATGTCGCGTTATCTTTTCCCAGGGTTAGAGCCTGCCCGCGTGTTCCCGGCCATCCATGGCGCATCGAGCGGCGTACGTGGCGCAGCATTGTTACTGGTGGAGCAAGTAACGCCAGTCCACTAAAACAGAGCTGGCGAGCACGTCTCGCCAGACTCTTATTCGTCGGCAATCACCACATCAATACCGAGTTGGGTCAAGGTCCGATGGTAATGCTCCGGAATACCACTGTCGGTAATGACCCGATCAATCCCACTGATTTCGCTAATCATGCAAAAACTTTTGCGCCCGAACTTGCTGGAATCTGCCACCACAGTAACTTCCTGTGCAACCTGACACATCACCTGATTGAGATGTGCTTCACCCGGATGTGGCGTGGTGATCCCCGCCTCCAGACAGAATCCATCCACACCTAAAAACAGTTTATCAAACCGATATTGTCTGAGCTGGTGCTCAGCCGAAGGCCCATACAGTGAATACACGCTTTGTCTGACATTTCCGCCCAGAATCATGACATCCACACGTTCAAAATTCGCGAGTTCCCAGGCTATGTTAAGCGCATTGGTCATCACCACCAGATCGCGGCGATTTTTGAGCAGCGGGGGAATCAGCGTGGTCGTCGAACCAGAATCAAGAATTAACGTATCGCCATCTTTCACAAAGCTGGCAGCCTTCTCCGCAATTCGTGATTTCACATCGCGATTGAGTCGATCTTTATCCTGCAATGGGCGATCAAGCGCAAAGTGCTGATTTAATACCGCACCGCCATAAGATCGCATGACGCACCCTTTCTGCTCCAGATAACGCAAGTCGTTGCGGATCGTGACAGATGACACACCAAAATGGACGCTGAGTGGCTCCACACGAACACTGCCCTGATCGCACAGTAGATCGATAATCTGTTCGCGACGTCTTAAGTTATCCAGCATTTTTATTGCTCCATCAAATATTCATGTTGTTATGTTTTAGCGCTTTAGCACTTTCGTTTTGTTTTGAATATATTACATCAGAAGCCATAAGGTGAATTTGTGAACACTATTCCAGCGTTGATTTTCGAAAAAAAACAGGATTTTTCTTTCATTGTAGACAAACCGAAAAGGCAAAAAGCGAAAGAATGAAAAGGAGTAGATTAAATGATGTGGTAGAAAGAGGCGGAAAAACGAAAGCGGACCCTCATAAAATGCCCGCTTATTTTTTATTTCTGTTTAATTGAAGGAAATCACATTTCTGAATTTTAACAGCAGGGCGTCATTCCTGAACAATGATCACTTCGACACCGCAACGGTGTAATTCTTGCAGACATTCCGCTGGAATACCTTCATCAACAATAATGGTATGAATACGTTGTGTATCAATGATCTTATGCAGACTGGATCGATTGAACTTACTGGAATCAGTCACCACGATAATCCGCTCAGCCACTTCACACATCCGACGGTTAAGCCTAGCCTCGTCTTCATTGTGCGTGCTGACGCCGCGTTCTAAATCAATAGCATCGACGCCGAGAAACAACATATCGAAGTGGTAATTCTGCAAAGACTGCTCGGCCTGATCGCCATAAAAAGACAGCGACTGGCGACGCAGATGCCCGCCGGTCATCAGCAATTCAACACCCTCTGCTTCCAGCAAGGCATTGGCGACGTTCATACCGTTGGTCATCGCAATCACATCAGTATGCTGTCGCATCAGACGGGCAATTTCATAGGTTGTGGTGCCAGAATCAAGAATTACACGATGCCCTGGCTTGATCAGTTCAGAAGCGGCTCTGGCAATGCTGCGTTTTACCGCGGTATTCAGTGAGCTTTTGTCTTCAACTGAAGGTTCAGCACCCGGCGTGTTGCTATCGCAGATCAAGGCACCACCATAAGCTCGAACGGCAATACCCTGCTTTTCCAGAAAAGCCAAATCGTTGCGGATCGTCACCGTAGAGACGCCGAACAAAACAGAAAGATCGTTCACCTGCACGCTTCCTTGCTGCCGCAACCGCTGGATGATCTGCTCACGCCGCTCGCTGGTACCTGTCACCCGCTTACTTGCAGAATCGGTATTGCTCATAAGAGATCCTTTAGTTAATTCTTTCGTTTCATTTCGTTTTACCTATTAACGCCTTTCTTTTACCGGAATGCAAGCGCCACAACCGGTTCAGTTATCGGTAGCATCACCGCTGAAACCTTTCATTATGTTTCTTTTGTGAAACAGATCGGAAAACAAGTATCTTTCGTTTTATTTTTATAGCGACATGAAGCAGTATCAAATGAAACAAAACGAAAGATTAATGTTGTTGCCATCTGACCTGGAGAGGAAAGTGAAACATCTAACTACAATGGTGGAGCTGCACAAACGGGGGAAGGCAAACGGGATTTACGCCGTTTGTTCCGCGCACCCACTGGTTCTGGAATCCGCAATACGTTATGCCCACGTAAACCAGACACCGCTGCTGATTGAAGCAACCTCCAATCAGGTTGACCAGTTTGGCGGTTATACGGGTATGACGCCAGCTGATTTTCGCAGTTTTGTCTACAGTCTGGCCGACTCGTTTAATTTTCCCCACGATCAATTGATTCTGGGCGGAGACCATCTTGGCCCTAATCGCTGGCAAAACCAGCCTGCAGAGCAGGCAATGGCCAATGCCGACGATCTCATCAAAAGCTACGTGGCGGCAGGATTTAAAAAAATCCACCTGGATTGCAGCATGTCCTGCAAGGGCGATCCTGTTCCATTAACGGATGCCATCGTCGCTGAGCGCGCTGCCCGTCTGGCAAGGGTCGCCGAAGAAACCTGTACGATACATTTTGGCGAGTCTGATCTGGTTTACGTGATTGGTACGGAGGTTCCGGTTCCTGGCGGTGCCCACGAAACGTTAACGGAGTTGGAGGTCACTACGCCTGACGCCGCACGCGCCACGCTGGAAGCTCACCATCATGCGTTCGAAAAACAGGGGCTGGACGCTATCTGGCCACGCATTATCGCGCTAGTGGTGCAGCCCGGCGTTGAGTTTGACCACACACATATCATTGATTATCAGCCACAAAAAGCTGTCGCCTTGAGCAAGATGGTAGAAGCCTACGACACATTAGTCTTTGAAGCGCATTCCACGGATTATCAAACACCACAGTCGCTGCGTCAGTTGGTCAAAGACCACTTTGCGATCCTGAAAGTTGGCCCAGCCCTGACCTTCGCCCTGCGTGAAGCGTTGTTCTCACTGGCCGCTATTGAAGAAGAATTACTGCCAGCGAAAGCCTGTTCAGGTCTGCGCCATGTTCTGGAAAGCGTGATGCTTGATCGCCCGGAATACTGGCAGAGCCATTACCACGGAGATGGCAACGCACGCCGTCTGGCGCGTGGTTATAGCTACTCCGATCGGGTTCGTTACTATTGGCCGGACAGCCAGATTGATGAGGCATTTGACCGACTGGTTCGCAACCTGGCGGACGATCCTATTCCACTGCCACTCATCAGCCAGTACTTACCTTTGCAGTACGTAAAAGTGCGCGAGGGAGATCTCAACGCCACACCACGAGAACTCATCATTAATCATATTCAGGACATACTGCAGCAATACCACTGTGCCGGCCTGGGCACATCATCCCATAACGCATAAAAAGAAAGAGAAAAACACTATGCCAAACATTGTATTAAGTCGCATTGACGAACGTTTGATTCACGGTCAGGTCGGTGTGCAATGGGTCGGATTTGCGGGGGCAAATCTGGTTCTGGTTGCCAATGATGAGGTCGCTGAAGATCAGGTTCAGCAAAACCTGATGGAAATGGTGCTCGCGGAAGGGATCGCCGTGCGTTTCTGGTCACTGCAAAAGGTGATCGACAATATTCATCGGGCCGCCGATCGACAGAAAATTCTCCTGGTCTGCAAATCGCCAGCGGATTTTTTCCGGCTGGTTGAAGGCGGCGTTCCTGTTGAGCGTATCAACGTTGGCAATATGCACTACGCCAACGGCAAGCAGCAAATCGCTAAAACCGTTTCTGTTGACGCTAACGATATTACGGCGTTTAACGGGCTGAAAGCCGCCGGTGTGGAATGCTTCGTTCAGGGCGTTCCAACCGAACCAGCCCAGGACCTCTTTAAACTTCTCTGAGGAATTCACAATGGAAATTAGTCTGTTGCAGGCTTTTGCGTTGGGTATTCTCGCCTTTATCGCAGGCCTGGATATGTTCAACGGGTTAACGCATATGCACCGCCCGGTGGTTCTTGGACCTCTGGTCGGGCTGATACTGGGCGATCTGCATACCGGCATTTTAACCGGTGGTACGCTGGAGCTGGTCTGGATGGGTCTGGCCCCGCTGGCAGGAGCTCAACCACCGAACGTCATCATCGGAACCATTGTCGGGACAACATTTGCCATTACCACTGGTGTAAAACCAGAGGTCGCCGTCGGCGTAGCGGTGCCGTTCGCCGTGGCGGTTCAGATGGGCATTACCTTCCTGTTCTCCGTGATGTCAGGGGTTATGGCTCGCTGCGATCGGATGGCGGCGAATGCCGATACAGCCGGAATTGAGCGAGTGAACTATCTGGCGTTACTGGCGTTGGGGACGTTCTACTTCTTATGCGCCTTCCTGCCGATTTACTTTGGTGCAGAACATGCCAAAACCGCCATTGACGTGCTGCCAACCCGCCTGATTGATGGCCTTGGCGTCGCCGGCGGCATTATGCCAGCAATCGGTTTTGCCGTACTGCTGAAAATCATGATGAAAAACGTCTACATCCCCTACTTCATCCTGGGTTTTGTTGCCGCAGCCTGGCTCAAGCTCCCTGTACTGGCTATCGCTGCTGCCGCATTGGCAATGGCACTGATCGATTTTCTGCGTAAATCACCTGAACCTACGGCCCCTGCAGAACAAAAAGAGGAATTCGAAGATGGAATCTAACCAAACGACTCTGCCGAACGTTTCCGACACTGAAGATACGCTGCTTACCGGCACCAATGAAAACATCTATGAAGACCAGAGCATCGGTGCCGAGCTGACGAAAAAAGACATTAACCGCGTAGCCTGGCGTTCCATGCTGTTACAGGCATCCTTTAACTATGAACGTATGCAGGCATCAGGATGGTTGTACGGCCTGTTGCCCGCACTGAAAAAAATTCACACCAATAAACGCGACCTCGCGCGTTCAATGAAAGGCCATATGGGTTTCTTCAATACCCATCCGTTTCTGGTGACATTTGTCATTGGCATCATCCTCGCGATGGAACGCTCCAAGCAGGACGTGAACAGTATTCAAAGTACCAAGATTGCCGTGGGCGCACCGCTCGGCGGCATTGGTGATGCGATGTTCTGGTTAACGCTGCTACCCATTTGTGGGGGGATCGGGGCCAGCCTCGCTTTGCAAGGTTCAATTCTTGGCGCCGTTGTGTTTATCGTATTTTTCAACGTGGTTCACCTGGGCCTGCGCTTTGGTCTGGCACACTACGCTTATCGGATGGGCGTCGCGGCCATCCCTCTAATTAAAGCCAATACCAAGAAAGTTGGGCACGCTGCCTCTATCGTTGGCATGACGGTGATTGGTGCGCTGGTTGCGACCTATGTTCGCCTGAGCACTACGCTGGAAATCACTGCTGGCGATGCGGTTGTGAAACTGCAAACAGACGTTATCGACAAGCTGATGCCGGCTTTTCTGCCGCTGGTCTACACATTAACCATGTTCTGGTTGGTCCGTCGTGGCTGGAGCCCTCTGCGCCTTATTGCCATTACCGTGGTACTCGGCGTGGTCGGTAAATTCTGTCATTTCCTGTAAATACAAGGGGCTGTAGATGTTAGGTATTATTTTGACGGGGCATGGCGGGTTTGCCAGCGGAATGGAAAAGGCGATGAAACAGATTCTGGGAGAGCAATCGCAGTTTATCGCCATCGACTTTCCAGAAACGTCAACGACCGCCTTGCTCACTTCACAACTCGAGCAGGCAGTGAGTCAACTGGATGCTCAGGAAGACATTGTGTTTCTGACTGACCTACTGGGCGGGACGCCATTTCGCGTCGCTTCTACGCTGGCCATGCAAAAGCAAGGAACTGAAGTGATCACCGGCACCAATCTGCAGCTGCTGCTGGAGATGGCGTTGGAGCGTGAAGGTTTGAGCAGTGAAGAATTTCGTTTGCAAGCTCTGGAGTGCGGGCATCGTGGCCTGACCAGCCTGGTCGATGAACTGGGACGTTGTCACGAAGAAAACCCCGTTGAGGAAGGGATATGACACAACTGCTGCGCGCCAGACGTCTACTGACTGAACAGGGCTGGCTGGACGATCATCAATTACGTATAGAAGAAGGCGTAATCGCGGCGATTGAGCCTATCCCCTCTGGCGTGATGGGTCGCGATGCCGAACTGCTGTGCCCTGCTTATATCGACACCCATGTCCACGGCGGTGGGGGTGTTGATGTCATGGATGAAGCAGAGGACACGCTCGACAAGCTGGCGATGCACAAAGCGCGTGAAGGGGTGGCCAGCTGGCTACCCACTACCGTCACCGCTCCATTACAGGAGATTCATGGAGCGCTGAAACGCATTGCCCACCGCTGTCATTCAGGTGGTCCCGGAGCGCAAGTACTGGGCAGCTATCTAGAGGGGCCGTATTTCACGCCACAGAACAAAGGCGCACATCCACCTGAGCTTTTCAGGGAACTGGAGCTCAGCGAGCTGGATGAACTGATCGCGATTTCCCAACAGACGTTGCGCGTGGTTGCGCTGGCACCAGAAAAACCCGGTGCACTGCAGGCTATTCAACACCTCAGGCAACAGAATGTCAGGGTGATGCTGGGCCATAGCGCAGCCTCCTGGGAACAAACACGCGCCGCCTTTGATGCAGGTGCAAGCGGGTTAGTACACTGCTACAACGGTATGACCGGCCTACATCACCGTGAACCCGGTATGGTTGGCACAGGGTTAACCGACCCTCGCGCCTGGCTGGAGCTTATCGCCGACGGACACCACGTTCACCCGGCAGCCATGACGCTATGCTGCAACTGTGCAAAAGATCGGGTGGTGCTGATTACCGACGCGATGCAGGCCGCCGGTATGCCCGATGGACGCTATACGCTCTGTGGCGAAAAGGTAGAAATGCGCGACGGTATCGTGCGAACCGCTTCTGGTGGTTTGGCAGGCAGCACGTTGTCCGTTGATACGGCCGTTCGCAATATGGTCGAATTAACCGGAAGCACGCCAGAAGATGCTATCCATATGGCTTCACTGCATCCTGCACGCTTGTTAGGTATTGATCACCAGTTAGGATCGTTAAAGACTGGCAAGCATGCCAGCATTATTGCTCTTAATGGCGGACTACATTTACAGCAAATCTGGATCCAGGGTCGCACATTCCCTCTCTAGACCTTTCATATTGCATGCTATTGGCCTTCGGTTAAACACCGCAAGGCCTTTCTTTTCCTTTCGATTAAGAAAATACTGAATCACACTACATCAAATATCTTATTTATATATCAACAAGATAGTTAGAACCTTCGTTCTCGCGATCACAAATTTCGTTTTATTTCATTTTACATCATTGAACTTTCGATTTCTTTCATATAGATTTTAATCAATCGATCATATGAACAAATGAAACGAAACGAAAGATAGCAACATTTTCACCAGCGTTTTATGTGGAATCTACGAGACTAAGGACTTAAGTTATGCCAGAAACCTACACCCCTGTTACTGCGGTAACGGGCACCTGGACAGAAGAAGAGATCCGTCAGCAGCCTACCAGTTGGATCCGCTCTCTCAGCAATATCGAAAAAATCAGATCCTCTATCGACAGCTTTCTCGCACCATTGTTGCGTAAAAGCGATCTGCGGATCGTTCTGACCGGGGCCGGAACCTCAGCATTCATTGGCGACATCATCGCCCCCTGGCTGGCAAGCCATACTGGCAAAAATATCAGCGCCGTGCCGACAACCGATCTGGTTACCAATCCGATGGATTATCTGAATCCTGCCCATCCGCTACTGCTGGTTTCTTTTGCCCGGTCTGGTAATAGCCCAGAGAGCGTTGCGGCAGTTGAGCTGGCGAATCAGTTTGTACCTGAGTGCTATCACCTCCCAATAACCTGTAATGAAGCTGGCAGCCTGTACCAAAACGCAGCCGATAGCGATAACGCGTTTGCCCTGTTAATGCCAGCAGAGACACACGATCGTGGTTTCGCGATGACCAGCAGCATTACCACCATGATGGCCAGCTGCCTCGCGGTCTTTGCACCACAGAAAATCAACAGCCAGACGTTCCGCGACGTGGCCGATCGTTGTCAGGCGATCCTGACATCACTGGGTGATTTCAGCCACGGCGTGTTTGGCAACGAACCGTGGAAACGGATCGTTTACCTCGGCAGCGGCGGGTTGCAGGGAGCAGCGCGTGAATCTGCACTGAAGGTTCTGGAGCTGACTGCAGGGAAACTGGCTGCGTTCTATGACTCTCCAACCGGTTTTCGCCATGGCCCTAAATCACTGGTCGATAACGAAACGTTAGTGGTGGTATTTGTCTCCAGCCATCCTTATACGCGTCAGTACGATCTCGATCTGCTGGCGGAGTTGCGCCGCGATCAACAGGCGCTACGCGTTGTCGCCATTGCCGAGAAAACCGATGTCATCATTGAAGCAGGTCCGCATATCCTGCTGCCACCTTCACGCACGTTCATCGATATGGAATTAGCGTTCTGCTTCCTGATGTATGCCCAGGTATTCGCTCTTACGCAATCCATCAATATCGGCAATACACCGGATACACCATCTGCCAGCGGTACGGTTAATCGCGTAGTGCAAGGCGTCGTTATTCACCCATGGCAGGCTTAAGAGGAAACGTATCATGAGCATTATTTCTACGAAATATCTCCTGCAGGATGCTCAGGCAAAGGGTTACGCCGTACCTGCTTTTAATATTCACAATGCCGAAACGATCCAGGCGATCCTCGAAGTGTGTAATGAAATGCGATCGCCAGTGATCCTCGCCGGAACGCCTGGCACCTTTAAGCACATTGCCCTGGAGGAGATCTACGCGCTGTGCAACGCCTACTCTACAACCTACGACATGCCCCTGGCGCTGCATCTCGATCACCATGAATCGCTGGATGATATCCGCCGTAAAGTCAATGCAGGGGTTCGTAGTGCAATGATCGACGGCAGCCACTTCCCGTTTGAGGAAAACGTGAAGCTGGTGAAGTCCGTCGTGGATTTTTGCCACGCCAAAGATTGCAGCGTTGAAGCAGAATTAGGTCGTCTGGGCGGCGTTGAGGATGACATGAGCGTTGATGCAGAGAGCGCTTTCCTGACAGACCCACAGGAAGCAAAACGTTTTGTCGAACGTACTGGCGTAGACAGCCTCGCCGTCGCTATCGGCACCGCGCACGGCCTCTACACCAAAACCCCTAAAATCGATTTCAAGCGTCTGGCAGAAATTCGTGAAGTGGTCGATATCCCACTGGTACTGCATGGCGCAAGTGACGTTCCTGACGAATACGTCCGCCGCACCATTGAACTGGGTGTGTGTAAAGTGAACGTCGCCACCGAACTGAAAATCGCGTTTGCCGATGCGGTTAAAGCGTGGTTTGCTGAAAATCCGCAGGGTAACGATCCGCGTTACTACATGCGAGTCGGTATGGATGCCATGAAAGAAGTGGTACGCAGTAAAATTAACGTTTGTGGTTCATACGAAAAATTGCTACCCGTATTGCACTGTTAACGTCCATTCTCGAATGAAATAAAATAATAAAATAATTACTACTTACCTCTCAATTTATAAAGGTCATGATGAGACATTCATGACCTTCAGATTATACTGAAAAAAATAATGGAGTACTCTACATGACACAGGAAAAGTCTTTTAAGTCACGAGTATGGGAGTTTTTTCAAAGTCTTGGCAAGACATTTATGTTTCCCGTATCGTTATTGGCTTTTATGGGACTGTTATTAGGCATAGGGAGTTCAATTACCAGCCCCTCCACGATTAAAAGTTTTCCCTTTCTTGGGGGAGAACTGACACAATTAACTTTTGGCTTTATTGCCATGGTCGGTGGGTTTGCCTTTACTTATTTACCCGTTATGTTTGCCATTGCTATTCCATTAGGCATGGCTAAAAGAAATAAAGCAGTAGGTGCTTATTCCGGTTTTATCGGCTATATGCTGATGAATATGAGCATTAACTACTATCTAACCGTGACCCACCAACTTGCTGATACTGCGACAATGAAACAGGTGGGGCAATCAGTTGTATTAGGTATACAGACATTAGAGATGGGTGTTTTGGGTGGTATCATTGCAGGTGTAATTACTTATTTTCTGCATGAACGCTTTCAGGATACGGTATTACATGATGCTTTTGCTTTCTTTAGCGGCATCCGCTTTGTACCCATCATCACCTCTCTGGCCCTGTCGATTGTTGGCCTTGCCATCCCCTTACTATGGACCTATGTTGCGATGGGGATAGCCGGTATCGGGCATATTATTCAGAGTACCAGCGTTTTTGGCCCCTTCCTTTATGGCGTAGGTGTTCTGCTGCTCAAACCTTTCGGCCTTCATCATATTTTGTTGGCAATGGTTCGTTTCACGCCCGCTGGCGGGACTGAAATAGTTAATGGTCATGAAATTGCAGGTGCACTTAATATATTCTATGCCGAACTCAAAGCGGGCCTTCCATTTAGTCCACATGTAACTGCATTCTTATCTCAAGGCTTTATGCCGACATTTATTTTTGGTTTGCCAGCTGTTGCCTTTGCTATTTACCGAACAGCAAAACCTGAAAACCGGCCAATTATTAAAGGGTTATTACTTTCTGGTGTATTAGTTTCTGTTATCACCGGCATCTCCGAACCCATTGAGTTCCTATTCCTTTTTATTGCACCAGCACTATATATATTCCATATTATTATGTCTGGTTTAGCATTAATGGTAATGGCTATTCTGGGCGTCACAATAGGTAATACAGACGGTGGCATTCTGGATTTACTTATATTTGGTGTAATGCAAGGTACTTCCACCAAATGGTATTTATTATTTCCTGTTGGTGTTGTTTGGTTTGCAGTCTATTTCTTTGTATTCCGCTGGTATATTATTAAACACGATATAAAAACGCCGGGACGCGAAGATTCATCTGATAGCACAGCGCAAGCTGTCGTAGCGAATACCAAAGCTAGAGGTAAATCAAAATATGATCATGGGGTTATTTTAAATGCCCTCGGCGGAAAGGAAAATATAGAATCATTAGATAACTGTATTACCCGTCTTCGCCTGGTCGTCAAAGATATGTCAAAACTCGATCAGCAGGCATTAAAGAGCGCGGGGGCACTTTCTGTCGTCGTGCTGGATCAACATAGTGTACAGGTCATCATCGGTCCGCAGGTACAAAGCGTAAAAACTGGCATTGAAGCCTTAATTTAACGGGAGTCAGACATGTTCGATTTCGATAAAATCATCGAGCGTAAAAGTGATAAGTGTCGCAAATGGGATCACCAGTTTGTCTGCTCACGCTTTGGGGCAGTCCCGCAGGATTTTATTCCTCTCTGGATTGCAGATATGGATTTTACTTCCCCCCCTGCGGTGATTGAGGGTTTCCAACGTATAGTTCAGCATGGAACCTTCGGATATACGTACTCTTTTGATGAATTTTACCATGCGGTAATCGGGTTCCAGCGCGATCGTCACCATGTCAATATTGAACGCGACTGGATCACCCTGACCTATGGTACCGTCTCCACGCTGCATTACATGGTGCAGGCATTTTGCCAGACCGGAGACTGCGTGATGATGAACACTCCCGTTTACGATCCTTTTGCAATGGCGACTCAGCGTCAAGGCGTACAGGTGCTGGCGAATCCGTTAACCGTTGAAAATAACCGCTACCAGCTGGATTTCGCGCTAGTAGAAGAACAACTGAAGAACCACAAACCTAAGCTCTGGTTCTTCTGTTCTCCACATAATCCATCTGGTCGCATCTGGACGCTGAATGAGATTCGGCAAGTATCAGACTTATGCAAGCGCTATGGCGTCATTTTGGTCGTAGATGAAGTCCATGCAGAACACCTGCTGGAAGGGGAATTTACCAGTTGCCTGGCTTCCAGAGGAGCAGCACAGGACAACCTTATTCTGCTAACGTCGCCAAATAAGGCTTTTAACCTCGGAGGGTTAAAAACATCTTACGCGATTATTCCGGACGATACTCTACGACATCGCTTTCGCCAACAACTGGAAAAAAACTCCATCACTTCCCCCAATATGTTTGGCGTGTGGGGGATTATTCTGGCCTACCAGCAAGGGTTGCCCTGGTTGGATGCACTCAACGTTTATTTACGCGGCAACGCTCATTATCTCGCCGATGCAATCCAGACTCATTACCCTGACTGGAAAATGATGACCCCAGAGTCATCCTACCTCGCATGGATCGATGTAAGTGGTAGTGGACATACTGCGACAGAGGTAGTGAACCATTTTGCCCACAACGCCGGAGTGATTATTGAAGATGGTAGCCATTATGTTCAGGATGGTGAACACTTTATCCGAATCAATTTTGGTACCCAACGGTATTGGCTGGAACAGGCATTAGAACGGATGCAAAAGTAATATTAATAATCCCTGGCAGATAATTAACGTTATCTGCCTTTTTATTAAAGATAATCCAATGGCAAATCCAAAATTAGCGTGGTTTGTGCTTCAGGAGGGTAGCGGCTCAGCGTTTCAATAGCCAAGCCAGTTCCGCCCGACACTCACCCTTACTCTCCTTGCTGTTCCAGCGCATACTTATACAATGCATTCTTTTTCACACCGTGGATTTCAGCAGCCAGCGCGGCGGCCTTTTTCAGCGGTAATTCAGCCTGTAACAGCGCCAGCGTACGCAATGCGTCGGCCGGAAGATCGTTTTCTTGGGCTTTATGGCCCTCGACAATCAGCACCATTTCGCCTTTACGGCGGTTTTCATCTTCTTTTACCCACGCCAGCAGTTCACCCACCGGCGCACCGTGAATGGTTTCCCATGTTTTGGTTAACTCGCGCGCCAGCACCACATAACGGGACTCTCCCCATACGGCGACCATATCTTCCAGGCTGTCGAGCAGACGATGCGTGGATTCATAAAAAATCAGCGTGCGTGGTTCCGCTTCAATGGCTTTCATCGCATCGCGTCGGCCCTTGGATTTGGCGGGCAAAAAACCTTCGTAGCAAAAACGGTCAGAGGGCAGCCCGGCGGCGCTCAATGCGGCAATTGCAGCGCAAGGGCCAGGCAGCGGCACAACGCGTATACCCGCTTCACGACAGGTCCGCACCAGGTGATAACCCGGATCGTTAATCAGCGGTGTTCCGGCATCGGAAACCAGCGCAATGTTTTGCCCTTCTTTGAGCTTCGCCACCAGCGTTTCAGCTTTTTGCTGTTCATTGTGGTCATGCAGTGCAAACAAACGCGCGCTGATCGCGAAGTGTTGTAACAATAATCCCGTATGACGGGTATCTTCTGCGGCAATTAAATCAACGGCTTGTAAAACTTCGAGCGCTCGTTGGGTAATATCAGCCAAATTTCCGATAGGAGTAGGTACAATAAAGAGTTGGCCTTGAGAATTATCCGCCGATTCGTGTTGTTTCATTGTGTCGTCCGTATTGCCGATTTAATATTGAGCATTGCGTAAAAAATATCACTGGATACAGTATGGTACCCTCAACATTTTCTCGTTTGAAAGCCGCGCGCGCTCTGCCAGTAATCCTGGCAGCATTGATCTTCGCCGGCTGTGGCACCCAGGCGCCAGACCAAAGTGCAGCCCACATGCAGGGCACCGCACAGGCTGATTCCGGCTTTTATCTGCAGCAAATGCAGCAAAGCTCAGATGATAGCAAGACCAACTGGCAATTACTCGCCATTCGTGCGCTGCTGAAAGAAGGCAAGACCCAGCAGGCTGTCGAATTGTTCAAGCAACTCCCACAGAGTCTGAACGATACACAACGTCGCGAACAGTCTTTATTGGCTGTTGAAATCAAGCTGGCACAAAAAGACATTGCTGGCGCGCAGGCGCTGCTGGATAAACTCACTCCGGCCGATTTCGATCACAACCAGCAGGCTCGCTACTGGCAAGCGCAGATCGATGCCAGCCAGGGGCGCCCATCGTTAACACTGCTGCGCGCTCTGATTGCTCAGGAACCGCTACTGTCAGCACAGGACAAGCAGAAAAACATCGACGCCACCTGGCAGGCTCTCTCGTCAATGACGAAAGAGCAGGCACAGACACTGGTCATCAATGCGGATGAAAACGTTCTGCAAGGCTGGCTGGATCTGCAACGCGTGTGGTTCGATAACCGTAGCGACCCGGATATGATGAAAGCGGGTATTGCCGACTGGCAAAAACGTTATCCGCAAAACCCTGGTGCGAAATTACTACCCACTCAGTTGATAAACGTCCAGAGCTTTAAGCCAGCATCCACCAGTAAAATTGCGCTGTTGCTGCCTCTGAATGGCCAGGCTGCTGTTTTTGGTCGTACTATTCAACAGGGCTTTGAAGCGGCTAAAAATATGGGCACGCAACCCGTAGCTACTCCTGTTGCAGCCCCCACCGCATTGGCTACGAGCAACACTGAAGCGAATACTCAACCGCAGACTGCCGACGGTGTTGCCAGCCCTTCTCAGGCCTCGGTGAGCGATCTGACACAGGATGCGCCAGCACAGCCAGAAGCTGCTGTCAGCACACCGCAAACTGCACCAGCCCCGGCGACGACGGCAAGCACGCCAGCGAATCCATCCGCTGAGCTGAAAATCTACGACACCTCATCACAACCGCTAAATCAAATCCTGGCCCAGGTTCAGCAGGATGGCGCCAGCATTGTTGTCGGCCCGCTGCTGAAAAACAATGTTGAAGAACTGATGAAAAGCAACACACCGCTGAATGTGCTGGCGCTTAACCAACCTGAGGCGGTGCAGAATCTGGCAAATATTTGCTATTTCGCTCTGTCACCAGAAGACGAAGCTCGCGATGCCGCACGCCATATTCACTCGCAGGGTAAGCAGGCCCCGCTGCTGCTTATCCCTCGTAGCGCGCTTGGCGATCGCGTGTCCAACGCCTTTGCTCAGGAGTGGCAGGCGCTTGGTGGCGGCGTGGTGTTACAGCAGAAATTCGGCTCCACCGCGGAACTGAAAATGGGCGTCAACGGCGGTTCAGGGATCTCCCTGACGGGTAGCCCTATTGTATCCTCTATACCTTCGCAGCCTGGCGTGACGATTGGTGGCCTGACAATTCCAGCTCCACCAAGCGATGCGCAAATCACCGGTGGCGGTGGTCGCGTTGATGCCGTGTATATTCTGGCAACGCCAGAAGAAATCGCGTTTATTAAACCGATGATTGCTATGCGTAACGGCAGCCAGAGCGGTGCAACCCTTTACGCCAGCTCTCGTAGCGCACAAGGCACAGCCGGCCCTGACTTCCGACTGGAAATGGAAGGCTTGCAGTACAGCGAAATCCCGATGTTGGCCGGCGGTAACGAGCCTCTCATGCAACAAGCGCTAAGCGCGGTGCATAACGACTACTCGCTTGCGCGCATGTACGCAATGGGTGTCGATGCCTGGTCGCTGGCTAACCACTTTTCGCAAATGCGTCAGGTGCAGGGCTTCGAAATTAATGGCAACACCGGTGCATTAACCGCGACTCAGGATTGCGTGATTAACAGGAAGTTATCATGGCTCAAATACCAGCAAGGGCAAGTCGTCCCCGCCAGTTAACGAGTAAAGAGACCGGTGACGCGTGGGAAGCTACCGCGCGTGACTGGCTGGAACGCAAAGGACTGCGTTTTATTGCCGCCAACGTACGTGAACGTGGCGGCGAAATTGACCTGATAATGCGTGAAGGCAAAACGACCGTCTTTGTTGAAGTCCGTTTCCGCCGTTCAGCCCTTTTTGGCGGCGCGGCAGCAAGTGTGACCCGTAGCAAACAACACAAATTATTACAGACCGCCCGTTTGTGGCTCGCCCGTCATAATGGGAGTTTTGATACTGTGGATTGCCGGTTCGATGTGTTAGCCTTCACCGGAAATGATGTTGAGTGGTTTAAGGATGCGTTTAATGACCACTCATAATTGAAGATACAGAGCCTGGTTCTTAAGGATTAGCGTGTTAGATAGAATTAAAGTCTGCTTTACAGAAAGCATTCAAACTCAGATTGCTGCGGCTGAAGCGCTTCCGGATGCGATTTCCCGTGCAGCCATGACGCTGGTTCAATCCCTGCTCAATGGCAACAAAATTCTCTGTTGTGGTAATGGGACGTCCGCTGCCAACGCACAGCATTTTGCTGCCAGCATGATCAACCGTTTTGAAACAGAACGCCCCAGTTTACCTGCTATTGCACTAAATACTGATAATGTGGTCTTAACTGCGATTGCCAACGATCGCCTGCACGACGAAGTTTATGCAAAACAAGTCCGTGCGCTGGGACATGCAGGTGATGTTCTGTTGGCTATCTCTACGCGTGGTAATAGCCGCGATATCGTTAAAGCCGTTGAAGCTGCCGTCACGCGTGACATGACGATCGTAGCGCTGACCGGTTATGACGGGGGTGAACTGGCCGGATTATTGGGGCCACAGGATGTCGAAATCCGCATTCCCTCACACCACAGCGCCCGCGTTCAGGAAATGCATATGCTGACGGTAAACTGCCTTTGCGATCTCATCGATAACACGCTTTTCCCTCACCAGGATGATTAAGGAGTACACATGAAGGCATTTTCGCCGCTCGCAGTCGTTATTTCTGCGTTGCTGTTGCAAGGCTGTGTAGCTGCCGCCGTTGTCGGAACTGCAGCTGTAGGGACTAAAGCCGCAACAGACCCTCGCAGTGTCGGCACCCAGGTAGATGATGGTACCCTGGAATTACGCGTCAATACGGCGTTGTCAAAAGATGCCCAAATTAAGAAAGAAGCGCGCATCAACGTCAGCGCCTATCAGGGTAAGGTGCTGCTGGTCGGTCAGTCTCCTAATAGCGAGCTTTCTGCACGAGCAAAACAAATTGCTATGGGCGTAGAAGGCACGACGGAAGTATTTAACGAGATCCGTCAGGGCCAGCCAATCGGTCTTGGCGAAGCATCCAACGATACCTGGATCACCACCAAAGTTCGTTCCCAGTTGCTGACCAGCGATCAGGTGAAATCCTCTAACGTTAAAGTGACAACCGAGAATGGAGAAGTATTCCTGTTGGGTCTGGTCACCGAGCGTGAAGCGAAGGCTGCAGCAGATATCGCCAGCCGGGTAAGTGGCGTGAAGCGCGTCACCACAGCCTTTACGTTCATCAAATAACGCGTAAATAGCCCGGTGAGGCCATACTCGCCGGGTTATTTCGCTCTTTCCCGAAGCTGGGATGAAGTAAGAACTGACACCCCTTCATGAGCAGGTGAGATAGCTTCCGCCAGCATTGCCCGCGCAACATCACGCGCCTCAATCGATTTCCAGTTTCCGGGCAGCAGCCGGAATAACGGTGCAAAGAACATTTCATTTGCCCGCTGCTTATCCCGTTCCCCCAACAACATTGAAGGCCGTGCAATCGTTAACCGTGGCCAGTTCTGAGCAATCAGCGCCTGTTCCATTTCACCTTTAACCCGGTTATAAAAAAATGGGGAGTTGGCATTGGCTCCCATAGCGCTGACTACCAGCATATGCTGGGCCCCCAGGCGAAGACCCGTCAGGGCGGTATCCACCACTAGGGTATAGTCTGCGTGAATAAATGCCTCTTTGCTGCCCGCTTCTCGTCGGGTGGTTCCCAGGCAGCAAAAAACGATATCTATCGGATCGTTCACCTGTGCCAGCGCATCTGTCAGTTGCGGATCGTGCGGGTTATAAACCCCAACCGTATCGGCCAGTGGGCGGCGTGTTGGAGCAGTAATGGCGTGGATCCGCGGTTCATTCAGCAGCATACGCAATAAATGCCCCCCCACCAACCCCGTTGCACCTGTAATTAACACCTGACTCATCGCTTCTCCTTCCTTTGCGCCCACTATCATTTATCTAACTATAGATCACGTAGCCAAAGCATTTTTTTACCAAAACCCAATGTGTTGTCAGTGAATTTGATTTCATCCAGCCGAATCTCCCAGACGGGCGCAGGCATCATTTTGGCGACAGGGAAGCGGCGATTATAAGCTTTACGCGCTAAGTCACTCTCTTCTCCCTCCAGACGCCTGATTTCCCCTTTAAACTGCACACCGCGGATCAGCGCCACCGTTTTGGGCTGGCCGTTTACCGTTCCAGCAACGGGTGCGCGCGGGCCGGACATCTGTGCATGGCGCGTCTTCTCTTCGGTGAGCAAATAGAACGCCATCTTTTGTGCATCAAACAGATAAAATGCATTGGCACACCACAATTCACCCTCATGGTGCACACACCAGGTCACGACGTGCTGTTTTGCCAGCCAACGAGTCACCGCAGTCAGTGTTTCCATTTCTGTTCTCTTTTATACTGTAAGTTTGAAAATTATCACGTCGATGGTGACAATGACACCCTGGTATCTGTACCTGATCCGTACCGCAGACAACGCCCTATACACCGGAATAACAACCGATGTGCAACGCCGCTATAAGCAGCATCAGAGTGGAAAAGGCGCAAAAGCACTGCGCGGGAAGGGGGAATTAACTCTGGCATTTGCGGCGCAAGTCGGCGACCGTTCGCTGGCCCTGCGCATAGAATATCGTATTAAACAGCTTACAAAGCGTCAGAAAGAACGCCTTGTAGAAGGCGAAGGGTTTGAGGCGCTACTGAGCAGCCTGCAAACCCCGGCGCTTAAAAACGATTGAAGTGATCGTGGTATTCCACCAAACCCGTCACACCATTCAGCGCATCTTCCGCCAGGCGATGCACCTGAAATGCGCTTTCGGTACCAGGCCAGCGGCAATGAAGATCGTGGTGAGCGGCCAGTTCAAAGCCTAAGCGACTGTACAATGCTGGATCGCCCAGTGTGACCACCGCGGCGTAACCAAACTCGTTCAGCGAATCCAGCCCTTCATAAACCAGTTGACGCGCCAGACCCTGTCCGCGGTAGTTTTCATCAACCGCCAGTGGAGCCATTCCGACCCATTGCAGGTCTTCACCCTGTACATCAACAGGACTGAACGCGACATAGCCCACAACCTGGCCTTCGTCATCGGTCGCAACCAGACCCAGCGTCAGAAAGCCATCTTCGCGCAGGTCATGTACTAACTTCGCTTCTGCATCGCTATCAAATGAGCGGCGCAGCAACGCATCAATACCAGGGGCATCAATGGGAATTTCAACTCGAATCAGCATGGTTCACCTACCGAGGTCTGTTTGGTTTCTGGCGAATGTTTCATACCCGCCTCAACAAAGTCCGCCAGTTGCAGCAGCATGACACGCAACGGTTTCGGCATCTGCTCCAGTTCAATGGCGTCCATCAGATTTTTCACATGTAGCCCTAATTCTGTATCGCCTTCAATCACCAGGCGACGCTGGAAGAAAAGCGTATCCGGGTCCTGCTTGCGCGCTGCAATCATCAATAAATCGCTGGCATCTGCGCTAAAACTCACATCAGCGTCTGCGTCCTGACTGACGATAAGTTTGTCGTTCTCAACAGAGGTATACCATCTGAGGCCAATATCGCGAACATTTATGCTCAACCAGCGACCGTCGAGAAACTCAAGTTCTCCATCGGCCAGCGCCTGGCGAAATTGCCAGCTCAAGACTTGTTCCAAGACCTGGCGCTTCAGCGTAAAGGGCGTCAGTTTAACCGGTACACTCATCAGAGAAGGACCAAAATGTACTAAGCGTGAACGCAGTTTTTCCAACACGAGCTTTACTCCCTGTTTCAATAGTCCTGCTATTTTGCCATATCAAATAAACGACATAGCGGCATAAATCAACAATTCGATGCGAAATTGTTACCTCTTTATTGGTGTCACCAATACGACTTTAACTGCCTCAAATCAAAAATTGTCTCAGCAAGGTTAACTAAAATCCCTCTTCGTTAACATTTTTGCGCCCTGGTGGCGCAACTTTCAGGATAAATTATGGAGCTGCTCTGCCCTGCCGGAAATCTCCCGGCGCTTAAGGCGGCCATCGAGAACGGCGCTGATGCTGTATACATCGGGCTGAAAGATGACACCAACGCCCGTCATTTCGCCGGCCTTAATTTTACCGAGAAAAAATTGCAGGAAGCGGTGAATTTTGTCCATCAACACCGCCGTAAGCTGCACATCGCAATTAACACCTTTGCGCACCCGGATGGTTACGCACGTTGGCAACGAGCCGTTGATATGGCGGCGCAACTGGGTGCTGATGCGCTGATCCTCGCCGATCTCGCTATGCTTGAGTATGCCGCAGAGCGCTACCCGCATATTGAGCGCCATGTCTCCGTTCAGGCATCCGCAACCAACGAGGAAGCGATTAATTTCTACCATCGCAACTTTGACGTCGCACGCGTTGTTCTACCACGTGTGCTATCAATCCATCAGGTAAAACAGCTCGCTCGCGTAACACCAGTTCCTTTAGAAGTGTTTGCCTTTGGCAGTCTGTGCATTATGGCGGAAGGTCGCTGCTATCTTTCGTCTTATCTGACGGGTGAATCCCCCAACACCGTTGGTGCGTGCTCCCCTGCCCGATTTGTTCGCTGGCAGCAAACCCCGGCAGGCCTTGAATCTCGCCTGAATGAAGTGCTGATTGACCGCTATCAGGACGGTGAAAACGCAGGTTATCCAACGCTTTGTAAGGGACGCTATCTTGTGGACGGTGAGCGTTATCATGCGCTGGAGGAGCCGACCAGCCTTAATACGTTAGAACTGCTACCCGATCTGATGGCAGCCAACATCGCCTCGGTGAAAATTGAGGGACGTCAGCGTAGCCCGGCTTACGTCAGCCAGGTAGCGAAAGTGTGGCGCCAGGCGATTGACCGTTGCAAAGCCGATCCGCAGAACTTTGTTCCGCAAAGCGCCTGGATGGAAACACTCGGTTCAATGTCCGAAGGCACGCAGACTACGCTTGGTGCGTATCACCGTAAATGGCAGTGAGAAAAGCAATGAAATATTCCTTAGGACCAGTGCTCTACTACTGGTCGAAAGAAACGCTGGAAGATTTTTATCAGCAGGCCGCTACCAGTAATGCCGACGTTATCTATCTTGGGGAAGCTGTGTGTAGCAAACGCCGCGCCACCAAAACGGGTGACTGGATTGATATGGCAAAATCACTCGCCAGTAGCGGGAAACAGGTGGTGCTGTCCACGCTGGCGCTGGTTCAGGCATCATCGGAGCTGGGTGAGCTGAAGCGCTATGTAGAAAATGGCGACTTCCTACTGGAAGCCAGCGATCTGGGCGTTGTGAACATGTGCGCCGAACGTAAACTGCCATTTGTCGCCGGGCATGCGCTCAACTGCTACAACGCCGTGACCCTTCGTCTGTTGCTTAAACAAGGCATGGTGCGCTGGTGTATGCCAGTAGAACTATCCCGCGACTGGCTGGTGAATCTGCTCAACCAGTGTGATGACTTGGGTATTCGCAACCAGTTTGAAGTCGAAGTTCTGAGCTACGGGCATCTACCTTTAGCGTACTCTGCCCGCTGCTTTACCGCACGCTCTGAGGACCGACCAAAAGACGAATGCGAAACCTGCTGCATCAAATATCCAAATGGCCGCGATGTCCTGTCGCAAGAGAACCAGCAGGTCTTTGTCCTGAATGGGATTCAGACCATGAGCGGTTATGTCTACAACCTCGGTAATGAACTGACGTCCATGCAGGGCCTGGTTGATATCGTCCGTCTGTCCCCATTAGGAACCGAGACATTCGCGATGCTTGATGCCTTCCGTGCCAATGAGAATGGCTGTGCCCCATTACCACTTACTGCCCACAGCGACTGTAACGGCTACTGGAAACGTCTGGCAGGTCTGGAGCTTCAGGCGTAAAAAAGCTCACTTTGTTAACAACGGTAATCAAATTTTAATGCAGTATTAAAAGATTAACCGGTAACAAAGTGAGCCGTTATGACTGACAAAATTATTCCGTTCTCGGTGCTGGATCTGGCACCGATCCCCGAAGGTTCCAGTGCAAAAGAGGCTTTTACGCACTCTCTGGATCTCGCTCAACTGGCTGAAAAGCGCGGCTACCATCGCTACTGGCTGGCTGAACATCACAATATGACCGGTATCGCCAGTGCAGCAACCTCTGTACTGATAGGTTATCTGGCAGCCAATACCACCACCCTGCGTCTGGGGTCCGGTGGGGTCATGCTACCTAACCATTCACCGTTGGTGATCGCTGAGCAGTTCGGGACGCTGAATACGCTGTATCCTGGCCGTATCGACCTGGGCCTTGGACGTGCGCCAGGCAGCGATCAACCCACCATGCGCGCACTGCGCCGTCATATGAGCGGTGATATCGATAACTTCCCGCGCGATGTGGCGGAACTGGTGGACTGGTTTGACGCATGCGATCCTAATCCACAAGTACGCCCGGTTCCCGGCTATGGTGAGCAAATTCCGGTCTGGTTACTGGGATCCAGCCTGTACAGCGCACAACTGGCAGCACAGCTTGGTTTGCCGTTTGCCTTCGCCTCACACTTCGCACCAGATATGCTGCACCAGGCATTGCATCTGTATCGCACTCAGTTCAAACCTTCAGCACGGCTGGCAACACCGTATGCCATGGTGTGCATCAATATCATTGCCGCTGACAGCAATCGTGATGCCGAATTTCTCTTTACCTCGATGCAGCAGGCATTCGTAAAATTGCGTCGGGGTGAAACCGGACAGTTACCACCTCCGGTAGAAAATATGCATCAGCTGTGGTCCGCTTCTGAGCAGTATGGCGTTCAGCAGGCACTGAGTATGTCGCTGGTGGGAGATAAAGTGAAAATACGTCATGGACTGGAGTCGATTCTGCGTGAAACACAAGCGGATGAAATTATGGTCAATGGGCAGATTTTCGACCACCAGGCACGTTTACATTCGTTTGATTTAGCGATGCAGGTGAAAGAAGAGTTGGTTGGGTAGGGCGTTGTCTTGCCCGGTGGCGCTTCGCTTACCGGACCTACGAGATCGTGTAGGCCGGATAAGCATAGCGCCATCCGGCACTAAAAGGCTACTGGTACACAGGCAATAGATTCACGCTCGACAGGATGTGGATAACCGCGTTGCCGACGCCGAAGACCAGGATCAGAGCAATCATCGGCTTGCCCCCCCATACACGGAATTTCGGGCTACCGAAGCGTTGACGGGATTTACGCGCCAGTAATGCCGGGACAATTGCCGCCCAAATCGTTGCTGCTAATCCTGCATAACCAATTGCATACAGGAAACCGTTCGGCCACAGCAGGCCACCCACAATCGGCGGAACAAAAGTCAGTAATGCCGTTTTAAAGCGGCCCATTGCAGAATCGTCAAAACCGAACAGATCCGCCAGATAGTCAAACAGCCCCAGCGTCACTCCAAGAAACGAACTCGCTACCGCAAAGTTAGAGAACACCACCAGCAGCAGATCCAGACTACGGCTGTTCAACACACCACTCAGCGCCTGCACCAGCACATCAATGTTACCGCCCTGCTGTGCAATACCAACAAATTCAGGACGCGGAATATTGCCCATCGTCCCCAGCAACCATACGGTGTACAGCACCAACGCCAGCAGCGTGCCGTAAACGAGGCATTTAACAATGGTGCGCGGGTCTTTGCCGTAGTACTTCATCAGACTCGGTACGTTGCCGTGGTAGCCAAATGAGGCGAGGCAAAACGGCAGCGTCATCAGCAAATACGGCGTATATGAAGCATTACTTTCCGCCACGTTAAACAGCGTAGTCGGTGTCACATGCCCTAACAAACTACCGAAGGTCAGGAAGAACGTTATTACCTTCGCACCCAGTACAATGGCGGTCATGCGACTGACCGCTTTAGTACTCAACCACACCACAAACGCTACCAGCAGAGCAAAACCAAATCCTGCCGCACGTGCCGGAACATTCAGCGACATCTCCGAGAAGGTGTGATGCAGGATCGAACCGCTCGCAGAAATGTATGCATAGGTCAGAATATAGAGTACAAAAGCAATCGAGATACCATTAACAACGTTCCAGCCCTTGCCCAACAGGTCTTTAGTAATGGTGTCAAAACTGGATCCAATACGATAATTCAGATTGGCCTCCAGGATCATCAGCCCGGAATGCAGCATACAAAACCAGGTAAAGATGAGCGCCGCCATAGACCAGAAGAACCACGCCCCGGACATGACCACTGGCAGAGAAAACATTCCTGCGCCAATAATGGTGCCGCCGATAATCACTACGCCGCCGAGCAGCGAAGGTGACGTTTGGGTGGTGGTTAGTGTTGCCATTCAGCCATCTCTCCAGTCAATTATATTGTGACTACATTTTAATGTGTCGCACTGTACCAGTACACGAGTACAAATGAAATAAAAAAAGCCCCGATTGTTTAGATCGGGGCTGTATATTTTACTTTACGCTTTTAAACCGTAAGGCTTATGCGTCACCACCGAAACGACGACGGCCAGCAGAGTCATCACGGCGCGGCGCAGAAGAATCATCGCGGCGCGGACCACGGTTACCTTCACGACGCTCACCGCTGAAACGACGACCATCGCCACGGCCGCCTTCACGACGCTCACCGCTGAAACTACGACCTTCACTACGACCTTCACCACGACCGCCTTCACGACGTTCGCCGCTGAAGCGACCACCGCCACGACGCTCACCACCGGTGTGCGGTACTGCATCGCCAACCAGTTGCATGTTCATCGGTTTGTTCAGGATACGGGTACGGGTAAAGTGCTGCAGCACGTCGCCCGGCATGCCTTTCGGCAGTTCGATGGTGGAGTGGGAAGCAAACAGCTTGATGTTACCAATGTAACGGCTGCTGATATCGCCTTCGTTAGCAATCGCGCCAACGATATGACGAACTTCAACACCGTCGTCACGGCCCACTTCAATGCGGTACAACTGCATATCACCAACGTCACGACGTTCACGACGTGGACGATCTTCACCACCACGTTCTGGACGGTCGCCACGCGGGCCACGATCGTTGCGGTCACGCGGGCCACGATCATCGCGGTCGCGGAATTCGCGTTTCGGACGCATCGGAGCATCTGGCGGCAGGATCAGCGGACGTTCGCCCTGAGCCATTTTCAGCAGTGCTGCGGCCAGAGTTTCGATATCCAGTTCTTCTTCCGGCTGCATTTTTGCCAGCAGAGCACGGTACTGATCCAGATCGCTGCTTTCCAGCTGTTGCTGTACTTTCGCGGCGAATTTTTCCAGACGACGTTTGCCCAGCAGGTCTGCGTTCGGCAGTTCTACTTCCGGAATGGTCAGCTTCATGGTGCGTTCGATGTTACGCAGCAGACGACGCTCGCGGTTCTCAACGAACAGCAGCGCACGACCCGCACGACCCGCACGACCAGTACGACCAATACGGTGAACGTAAGACTCAGAGTCCATCGGGATGTCGTAGTTAACAACCAGGCTGATACGCTCAACGTCCAGGCCACGAGCAGCAACGTCGGTCGCAATCAGAATATCCAGACGGCCATCTTTCAGACGCTCCAGAGTCTGCTCACGCAGAGACTGGTTCATGTCGCCGTTCAGTGCAGCGCTGCTATAGCCGCTACGCTCCAGTGCTTCAGCGACTTCCAGGGTCGCATTTTTGGTACGTACGAAGATAATCGCCGCATCAAAGTCTTCTGCTTCCAGGAAACGTACCAGAGCTTCATTTTTACGCATGCCCCACACAGTCCAGTAGCTCTGGCTGATGTCAGGACGCGTGGTTACGCTGGACTGAATACGAACTTCCTGCGGCTCTTTCATAAAGCGGCGGGTAATACGACGAATCGCTTCCGGCATAGTTGCAGAGAACAGAGCGGTCTGATGACCTTCCGGGATCTGCGCCATAATCGTTTCAACGTCTTCGATGAAGCCCATACGCAGCATTTCATCAGCTTCGTCCAGCACCAGACCGCTCAGTTTGGAGAGATCCAGAGTACCGCGCTTCAGGTGATCCAGCAGACGTCCCGGCGTACCGACAACGATCTGCGGGCCCTGACGCAGGGCACGTAATTGCACGTCATAACGCTGGCCGCCGTACAGGGCAACCACATTCACGCCGCGCATATGTTTAGAGAAATCCGTCATGGCTTCTGCAACCTGAACCGCCAGTTCGCGGGTCGGTGCCAGCACCAGAATCTGAGGTGCCTTCAGCTCAGGATCAAGATTGTTGAGCAGCGGTAAAGAGAACGCTGCAGTTTTGCCGCTACCGGTCTGGGCCATACCCAGAACATCGCGACCGCCCAGCAGATGCGGAATGCACTCTGCCTGGATTGGAGATGGTTTTTCGTAACCCAGATCGGTAAGGGCTTCAAGGATAGGAGCCTTCAGGCCCAGATCTGCAAAAGTGGTTTCGAATTCAGCCATGTAGTACGTGTGCCTCAAAATTAATGGCGGCCAGTCTACATAACTCATCATGAAATTGATCTGCAATTTTCATTGAAAAGTGTGAACCGGCTCAAAGTAGGTGTATTAACGAACAACAACGCCCTCACCCGCGAAGGTGATGGCAATCAAAAAGATTACGGGCTGATGTGTACGTCAGCTATTGCTGGTCCGATTCTGCCAGGTCATCTTGGTCCTGGCCCAGGAGCGATAATTCCAACAATGCGTATCGGTGCTCAACAAAGTTATGAACGTTGTTAGCCACCGCCAGTTTGAACAATGCCGTAGCGTTGTCCAAATCCCCCAGACTTAGGTAGTACTTACCTAAATAGAAGTTGGTTTCACTGAGATGCTCAGCGAGCGAGGTGTTATCCGTTGCGTCCGCCTTCAGGCGTTCCATCAGCGTTGCTTCGCTAATGTTGCCCAGGTAGAACTCGACAATGTTCCATCCCCATTGTTCTTTATCCGATTTCTCGAAGCGCTGCTTTAACGCTTCTTTAGCCTGCTTCTCATCGAGCTTCTGCTCAGCGAGATAAAGCCACAGACTGCGGAAAGGATCATTGGGATCGTCTTGATAAAACGCCAGCAGATCATCTTGCGCTAACTTATCACGACCGCCGTAATACAATGCGATACCGCGATTTAAGTGCGCGTAGTTGTAAGTTGGATCAAGCTCAAGTACAGAATCAAACGCTTCATAGGCAGCATCAAAATTGCCTGCCTGCGTTAAATATATACCTAAGTAATTGAATACTTCAGGCATATCTGGTCGGATTGCCAGCGCTTGTGAAAAATCATTTCGCGCCAGTGCCCTCAGACCGAGACTATCATACAACACTCCGCGCTCATATAAAAGCTGTGCGCGTTCGTCATCGGTTAAAGCCCGACTGGCAAGAATTTGTTCCATACGTGCCAGAATCACTTCCTGCTGTAAAGTCGGTTGCAGTGGTACTGCGAGGACTTCACTCTTACGCCAGGTGGAATTACTGCATCCAGCCAGCGTGAGTGCTGTCGCAACGAAACACCAGCGCAAAAAAGGCTTCATTTCCCACTCCCGAAGACAACGATTGAATGAACGTCCAGTTCCCCGGTTGCTAACAAGGCGTCCTGCCGGGTTAAAGGCCCTCCGCTCACACGGAGGGCAATGGCAACCTTACTCGCCCTGCTGGCTCACCGGTGCTTCCGGTGCAGCTGCGGGTTGAGATTGCTCAGTTGCTTCTTTAATGCTCAGACGTACGCGACCCTGCCGATCAACTTCCAGAACTTTAACCGGTACTTCCTGGCCCATCTGCAGGTAATCGGTCACTTTCTCTACGCGCTTGTCGGCGATCTGAGAGATGTGTACCAGACCTTCTTTACCGCCACCGATGGCAACGAATGCGCCAAAGTCAACGATACGGGTCACTTTACCGTTGTAGATACGGCCTACTTCGATTTCTGCGGTGATCTCTTCGATACGACGGATAGCATATTTTGCTTTTTCACCGTCGGTCGCCGCGATCTTCACAGTACCATCATCTTCAATTTCGATGGTGGTGCCGGTCTCTTCGGTCAGAGCACGGATAACAGAACCGCCTTTACCGATAACGTCTTTGATCTTGTCCGGGCTGATCTTGATAGTATGGATACGCGGAGCGAACTGAGAAATGTCGCCGCGCGGCGCGTTGATCGCCTGTTCCATCACTCCCAGGATGTGCAGACGCGCACCTTTAGCCTGGTTCAGAGCAACCTGCATGATCTCTTTGGTGATACCTTCAATTTTGATATCCATCTGCAGTGCAGAGATACCGTCGCGGGAACCCGCCACTTTGAAGTCCATATCGCCCAAATGGTCTTCGTCACCCAGGATGTCAGACAGAACAACAAAGTTGTCGCCTTCTTTCACCAGACCCATCGCGATACCCGCAACAGCGGCTTTGATTGGCACACCTGCATCCATCAGCGCCAGGGAAGCACCACACACGGAAGCCATGGAAGAAGAACCGTTAGATTCAGTGATTTCAGACACAACACGTACGGTGTACGGGAATTTGTCCAGGTCCGGCATTACTGCCAGCACGCCGCGTTTCGCCAGACGACCGTGACCAATTTCACGACGTTTCGGAGAACCGACCATGCCAGTTTCGCCTACGCAGTACGGAGGGAAGTTGTAATGGAACAGGAAGTTGTCAGTACGCTCGCCCATCAGTTCATCAAGGTTCTGCGCATCACGCGTGGTTCCGAGGGTCGCAGTAACCAACGCCTGAGTTTCACCACGGGTGAACAGTGCGGAACCGTGAGTACGCGGCAGAACGCCAGTACGCACGTCCAGACCACGGATCATATCTTTTTCACGACCGTCGATACGCGGCTCACCTGCCAGTACGCGGCTACGAACAACGTTTTTCTCGATAGCGTGCAGAATTTCACCCAGTTCGTTAGCGTCCAGGGTTTCGTCTTCTGCAACCAGCGTAGCGATGGTTTCAGATTTGATCACGTCAACCTGAGCATAACGCTCTTGTTTGTCGGTGATGCGGTAAGCATCGCTCAGACGAGATTCTGCCAGCGCTGCAACGCGCGCATTCAGCGCTTCGTTGACGGCTTCTGGCTGCCAGTCCCAACGCGGTTTGCCAGCTTCTTTTACCAGCTCATTGATCGCCTGAATAACAACCTGCTGCTGCTCGTGACCGAACACTACAGCGCCCAGCATCTGGTCTTCGCTCAGCAGTTCAGCTTCGGATTCAACCATCAGTACGGCAGCTTCAGTACCCGCTACAACCAGGTCCAGTTTACTTTCTTTCAGTTCGTCCTGGGTCGGGTTCAGTACGTACTGGTCATTGATGTAACCAACGCGTGCTGCGCCAATCGGGCCGTTGAACGGAATGCCGGACAGAGACAGCGCAGCGGATGCACCGATCATTGCCACGATATCCGGGTTAACCTGCGGGTTAACGGAAACAACAGTCGCGATAACCTGTACTTCGTTTACGAAGCCTTCCGGGAACAGCGGGCGAACCGGGCGGTCAATCAGACGCGCGATCAGGGTTTCACCTTCGCTCGGACGACCTTCACGACGGAAGAAGCTACCTGGGATACGACCAGCAGCGTAAGTACGCTCCTGATAGTTAACAGTCAGCGGGAAGAAATCCTGGCCTGGTTTCGCTTTTTTCTGACCAACAACGGTAACGAATACCGCAGTGTCATCCATGCTAACCATAACGGCGGCAGTCGCCTGACGCGCCATCATGCCGGTTTCCAGCGTTACGGTGTGTTGACCGTACTGGAATTTACGAACGATCGGATTAAGCAAAATAATATCCTTTCTCTATTTTTTTTGACGACACAAATGCGCCATCGTTAATACCCGATCTTCTGCGCATCCTCGCGACTAATGACAACCCTAACCCACGCTTATTGGGTAAAGCCTCTCATTAGCCGCGCGAACCTCTGCAACGGAAGATCATACTTAGCAACAATACATTAGTTTCCAGCGAATTGCTGCCATCTGCTGGAAAAAAGGGGCCATGAAGGCCCCCTCTTTCTGAAACTCGAAAGAATTAGCGACGCAGGCCCAGACGCTCGATCAGCGCGGTGTAGCGTGCAACATCTTTACGTTTCAGGTAGTCGAGCAGTTTACGACGCTGAGAAACCATGCGCAGCAGACCACGACGGCTGTGGTGATCTTTTTTGTGCTCTGCAAAGTGGCCCTGCAGGTGGTTAATCTGTGCAGTCAACAGAGCAACCTGAACATCGGTAGAACCGGTGTCGTTTGCATCACGACCAAACTCAGAAACGATTTTAGCTGTAGCTTCAGTACTTAGAGACATTTTAAAACTCCAAAGTGTTAAGAATGAAAGGACGCCGATCTCTAATTCAGCGATCCCAGTGTATACACTTCATCCTTCAAACTGACTCTGCGTTGGCTGCGTCCGCTCACCTCAGTCACTTACTTAAGTAAGCCCCTGAGGATTCTCAGACTTGCCGCCTTGATGCAGCTCGAATGATTTGTGTACACGCCGCGCAAACTGTTAAATAATTTGCGCGACGTTAAGCGGCAGTATTCTACTCGCAGCGCCCTTTTATCGCAAGACAGAGAGCGCTACGCAGGATACTCGACCACCAGTCGACGAGGGGCGACACGACCTTCATCGTCTATCTCCCCCATGCCGATAAATTTGCCTTCGTCACCTTCCGTCACGCGAACCAGTCCTTCCAGAGGCACGCCCGTCGTACGCACAGGATTACCATTTTTAAAGTAAACCGATGACGTTAAAGGAAGATTAACAACAGGATAGTCAGACGCCGGGCTGTCCATTGGCATCAGCAGCGGATCAAGCAACTGCGCAGGCGGAATGTTCTGCTGTTCGGCTTGTTCAACCAGACTGCGTAAATGCTCCAGCGTGACCATACGATCTACCGGATATTTGCTGACCGTCAGACGGCGCAGATACGTAACATGCGCGCCGCATCCCAGTTTTTCGCCCAGATCGTCAATAATAGTTCGAATGTAAGTTCCTTTGGAGCAATGCACTTCCAGCTCCAGATCGTTACCTTCATGACGAATAAATAGCAGCTCATAAACAGTAATCGGACGTGCTTCACGCGGTACTTCAATGCCTTGACGTGCATATTCGTACAGTTTTTTACCCTGATACTTCAGCGCCGAATACATCGAAGGTATTTGTTCGATATCGCCGCGAAAAGTGTCCAGCGCATTCGCAAGCTGTTCCGGGGTAAACGTCACCGGACGCTCCTGCACGATTTGCCCATCAGCATCGGAAGTGTCTGTGCGCTGTCCCAAACGGGCAACCACACGATAGCGTTTGTCAGAATCCAGCAGGTACTGCGAAAACTTTGTCGCTTCCCCGAGGCAGATAGGCAACATGCCTGTAGCCAGCGGATCCAGCGCACCAGTGTGACCGGCACGGTTGGCATTGTAGATGCGTTTTACTTTTTGCAGTACGTCATTGCTGGACATGCCCTGTGGCTTATCCAGCAATAGAACACCATGAATGTCGCGACCACGACGACGAGGACGACTCATCAGTCCTCCTTGCTGTCGTCCGCAGGATTCACACGACGTTCATCGTCATGTTTCACCACGCTGGTCACCAGGTTAGACATGCGCATCCCTTCGACCAGTGAGTTGTCGTAAAAGAAAGTCAGCTCAGGCACGATACGCAGGCGCATGGCTTTACCCAGCAGCGAGCGGATAAAACCGGAGGCTTCTTGCAACGCTTTGATTCCGGCTTTAACAGCCGCTTCATCTTTGTCGTTCAGGAAGGTGACAAATACTTTGGCATACGCCAGGTCACGGGACATTTCGACACCTGAAACAGTTGTCATCATACCCAGACGCGGATCTTTAATTTCGCGCTGCAGGATGATTGCGATCTCTTTTTGCATCTCCTGGGCCACGCGCTGCGGGCGACCAAATTCTTTCGCCATAATAAATTCTCCAGAATAAAGACAAAAAAGGGGCCATTAGCCCCTTTTTAAATTTCATTGCCGGGTGGCGCTTCGCTTACCCGGCCTACCGCAAATAAGCTTCTATGGATTGGGCTGTCACAACACATCAACAGCCCAAAAGACGACGAAGATTATGCGATGGTACGTTTGATTTCGATGATTTCGAATACTTCGATCATATCGCCGGTACGTACGTCGTTGTAGTTCTTAACGCCGATACCACATTCCATACCGTTACGGACTTCGTTGACATCATCTTTGAAGCGACGCAGGGATTCCAGCTCGCCTTCATAGATAACCACGTTGTCGCGCAGGACGCGGATTGGGTTGTGACGTTTAACCACACCTTCGGTAACCATACAGCCTGCGATAGCGCCGAATTTCGGTGATTTGAACACATCACGGACTTCAGCCAGACCGATGATCTGCTGCTTCAGTTCCGGAGACAGCATACCGCTCATCGCTGCTTTCACTTCGTCGATCAGGTGATAGATGACGGAGTAGTAACGCAGATCCAGACTTTCAGATTCAATCACTTTACGTGCAGAGGCATCAGCACGTACGTTGAAGCCAACCAGAATCGCGTTGGATGCAGCAGCCAGAGTTGCGTCGGTTTCGGTGATACCACCAACCCCAGAACCGATGATCTTCACTTTTACTTCGTCGGTAGACAGTTTCAGTAAAGAGTCGGAGATCGCTTCTACAGAACCCTGAACGTCTGCTTTCAGTACGATGTTCACTTCGTGAACTTCGCCTTCGGTCATGTTAGCGAACATGTTCTCGAGTTTAGATTTCTGCTGACGAGCCAGTTTAACTTCACGGAATTTGCCCTGACGATACAGTGCAACTTCACGCGCTTTCTTCTCGTCACGTACGACGGTAACTTCGTCACCGGCAGCCGGAACACCGGACAGACCCAGAATTTCCACCGGAATGGATGGACCTGCTTCCAGTACTTCCTGACCCAGTTCGTTACGCATTGCACGAACGCGGCCATACTCGAAACCACACAGAACGATATCGCCTTTGTTCAGCGTACCTTCACGAACCAGAACCGTTGCTACCGGACCACGACCTTTATCCAGGAAGGATTCGATAACCGCACCGCTCGCCATACCTTTACGAACAGCTTTCAGTTCCAGAACTTCGGCCTGCAGCAGGATTGCATCCAGCAGCTCGTCGATACCGGTACCCGCTTTCGCAGATACGTGTACGAACTGGCTTTCGCCGCCCCACTCTTCCGGCATGATACCGTACTGGGACAGTTCATTTTTAACGCGATCTGGATCCGCTTCTGGCTTATCGATTTTGTTGACCGCTACCACAACCGGCACCTGCGCCGCTTTCGCGTGCTGGATAGCTTCGATGGTCTGCGGCATCACGCCGTCGTCTGCAGCGACAACCAGTACAACGATATCCGTTGCCTGAGCACCACGAGCACGCATAGAAGTAAACGCGGCGTGACCCGGGGTATCCAGGAAGGTGATCATACCGTTGTCAGTTTCAACGTGGTACGCACCGATATGCTGAGTAATGCCGCCCGCTTCGCCTGAGGCCACTTTCGTTGAACGAATGTAGTCCAGCAGAGAGGTTTTACCGTGGTCAACGTGGCCCATGATAGTCACTACCGGTGCGCGAGCTTCAGCTGCAGCACCTGTATCACGGTCGCTCATTACCGCTTCTTCCAGCTCGTTTTCACGACGCAGGATAACTTTGTGGCCCATCTCTTCGGCAACCAGTTGCGCGGTTTCCTGGTCAATAACCTGGTTAATAGTGGCCATTGCGCCCAGCTTCATCATCGCTTTGATAACCTGAGAGCCTTTAACCGCCATCTTGTTCGCCAGATCGCCAACAGTGATGGTTTCGCCAATCACAACGTCACGGTTAACAGCCTGAGCCGGCTTCTGGAAGCCCTGCTGCAGAGAAGAACCTTTACGCTGTTTACCACCTTTACCGCCGCGAACTGCTGCACGAGCTTCTTCACGGTCAGCTTTAGATTCAGCGTGTTTGTTGCCTTTTTTCGCCGGACGCGCTGCTTTCGTGCTGCGAGTACGGCCACGGCCGCCTTCTACTTCACGATCGTTCTCGTCTTCTGCCTGGCGAGCATGCTGAGAAGTGGTGACGTGATAATCACTCTTATCTTCTTCCACTTTCTCTTGCTCTGCCCAAACACCGGCATTCTCTTCCGCCATACGACGGGCTTCTTCAGCCACACGACGCGCTTCTTCTTCAAGCTTACGGCGCGCTTCTTCTTCCGCTTTACGCTTCAGTTCAGCGGCTTCATTTTCACGGCGGGCTTTTTCGGCCTGGGCGGTTTTAGTCATATCGTCGGTCTGTTGATTGCTCACTTTGTCTTTTTCCGCAGCTTCACGTTTCGCTTTATCAGCGGCTTCACGTTTAGCTTGTTCTGCGGCCTCACGTTCGGCTTTTTGTTGCGCCTCGCGTTTGGCAGCTTCTTCTGCCTCACGACGGGCTTGCTCTTCCGCTTCACGCTGCGCCTGCTCTTCCGCGGCAAGGCGTTCAGCCTCTTGCGGATCGCGTTTCACAAAGGTGCGTGTCTTGCGGACTTCGATTTGTACCGATTTACTTTTTCCACCGGTACCAGGAATATTGAGAGTACTGCGCGTTTTACGCTGCAATGTTAACTTATCCGGCGCCGATCCATTTTCACGGTTCAGGTGCGCCAGTAAGGTTTGTTTCTCTTGTGCGGACACAGAATCATCAGCAGACTTCGGGATACCAGCATCAGCAAATTGCTGAACCAGGCGATCCACGGAGGTCTGAATCTCTGCAGCCAGCGTTTTTACGGTTACATCTGTCATACTGTTCCTTCCTGCTACAGTTTATTACGCTTCGTCGCCGAACCAGCAAATATTACGGGCAGCCATAATCAGCTCACCGGCTTTTTCGTCGGTCAACCCTTCGATATCAGCCAGATCATCAATGCCCTGTTCAGCGAGATCTTCCAGCGTACAAACACCACGGGCAGCCAGTTTGAATGCCATTTCGCGATCTAATCCTTCCAGATTCAGCAGATCGTCAGCCGGTTTGTTATCACCGAGGCTTTCTTCCTGGGCCAGTGCCAGAGTGGTCAGTGCGTTTTTAGCACGCTCGCGCAGCGCTTCAACGGTCTGCTCATCAAGGCCGTCAATTTCCAGCAGTTCTTTCATTGGCACATAGGCCAACTCTTCCAGCGTAGCAAAACCTTCTTCCACCAGAACCGTCGCGAAATCTTCATCGATATCGAGATACTTGGTGAAGGTATCAATGGCTGCATGCGCTTCAGCCTGATGCTTAGCCTGCAGGTCATCAACGGTCATGACGTTGAGTTCCCAACCGCTCAGTTGTGAAGCCAGGCGGACGTTCTGACCATTACGTCCAATCGCCTGAGCCAGGTTACCGGCTTCAACCGCGATATCCATGGTGTGTTTATCTTCATCCACCACGATAGAAGCGACGTCTGCTGGCGCCATTGCGTTGATCACGAACTGTGCCGGGTTATCATCCCACAGGACGATATCGATACGCTCGCCACCCAGTTCAGTAGAAACCGCCTGAACACGCGCACCGCGCATACCCACACAAGCACCAACCGGATCAATGCGCTTATCGTTGGTTTTCACCGCGATTTTCGCACGAGAACCCGGATCGCGAGCTGCCGCTTTAATTTCGATCACTTCTTCGCCAATTTCTGGCACTTCAATGCGGAACAGTTCAATCAGCATTTCCGGCTTGGAACGCGTAACAAACAGTTGCGCACCGCGCGCCTCCGGGCGAACAGAATACAGAACGCCACGAATACGGTCTCCCGGGCGGAAGTTTTCACGCGGCAGCATGTCTTCACGCAGGATCACAGCTTCAGCGTTACTGCCGAGGTCCAGAGAGATGTTGTCGCGGTTTACTTTCTTCACCACACCGGTGACGATTTCGCCTTCGTGTTCACGGAATTGATCAACAACCATCGCACGTTCAGCTTCACGTACTTTCTGCACGATAACCTGTTTCGCGGTCTGGGTAGTGATACGGTCAAAGGTTACAGATTCAATCTGATCTTCAACATATTCACCCACGTTCAGACTTTCGTCTTCGTAACGTGCAGCTTCCAGCGTAATTTCTTTGGTTGGCTGAGTGACTTCTTCCACAATTACCCAACGGCGGAAGGTATCGAAGTCACCGCTTTTACGATCGATCTCTACGCGAACGTCGATCTCTTGTTCATATTTTTTCTTTGTTGCTGTAGCCAGCGCACTTTCCAGCGCTTCAAAAATTTTCTCGCGTGGCAGCGCTTTTTCGTTGGATACGGCTTCAACAACAGCCAAAATTTCTTTGTTCATCGCGGGCTTTTCACCTCAATCCAGACTGTTAAAAGTGGGGAACCAGGTTCGCCTTCTGGATATTACTCAGCGCGAACACTTCATCTTTACCTTCGACTGTGACAGTGATCATTTCACCATCCACCGCTTTGATAACGCCCTGCCATTTACGACGGTTTTGCACCGCCATACGAAGAACCAGCGTGACTTCTTCACCCAGGAAACGCACGTAGTGTTCAGCCGTGAACATAGGACGGTCGAGACCCGGTGAGGAGACTTCCAGGTTATAAGCTACAGTGATCGGATCTTCGACATCCATCACAGCACTTACCTGGTGGCTCACATCAGCACAATCATCAACATTGATGCCATCTTCACTATCAATATAGATGCGCAGTGTGGATGTGCGACCGCGAATAAATTCGATGCCGACCAGCTCGTACCCCAAGGCTTCAACTGGCGCTTTAATCATCTCTGTTAATTTTTGCTCTAATGTGGACAAGCCCACCCCCAAGACATAAAAAAAGGGCCTAAAGCCCAGTTATTCTGTAGTCAGATAACAAAAAACCCCGATAAATCGGGGCTTTAGATAACTGAACCCTATAACCGCACCTGCGGTTCGGAGAACCTTCCGAAAGAATTTTTTTCAAATCCAGCTACGAAGGCTTAAGTCTTCACAGTATATTTGAAAAAGAACTCTAAGGGAAAGTGGTTGCGGGGGCCGGATTTGAACCGACGACCTTCGGGTTATGAGCCCGACGAGCTACCAGGCTGCTCCACCCCGCGCCTGAAACGTGGCAAATTTTACTCGTTTTGGGTAAAAAATGCAAATACTGCTGGGATTTGGTACCGAGGACGGGACGTAAAATCTGCGCACAGTATATTGATTCTTTATACGTTATGTCAACCTTGATACAACTATGCAAATGGATGAATGCTGACAGATGCATAATAAACAAAAAGCAGTAGCAATAAAATCGCCGTCTACGCCGTTATTTAACGAAATTATCACTAAACTCTTCCTGTCATCCTTAAAAGATGATTAAATGAAAACTCACTTATTTTGCATAAAAATGCAATAAACATAAAAAACCGACCTCTTCACCAGTCTATCAAGCAGGGTTTTATTTTATGACGACGATTCTCAAGCATCTCCCGGTAGGTCAACGTATTGGTATCGCTTTTTCTGGCGGCCTGGACACCAGTGCAGCACTGCTGTGGATGCGACAAAAAGGGGCTGTCCCATATGCATATACTGCGAATTTGGGCCAGCCGGATGAGGATGACTATGACGCCATTCCTCGCCGTGCAATGGAGTATGGTGCTGAGAATGCTCGCCTGGTAGATTGCCGTAAGCAGTTGGTTGCTGAGGGGATCGCCGCAATTCAGTGTGGTGCATTCCACAACACCACGGGTGGACTGACCTACTTCAACACCACTCCACTGGGTCGTGCCGTGACCGGTACTATGCTGGTAGCCGCCATGAAAGAAGATGGTGTGAATATCTGGGGCGACGGCAGCACCTATAAAGGAAACGACATTGAGCGTTTCTATCGTTACGGGTTGTTGACCAACGCGGAACTGCAGATCTACAAACCGTGGCTGGATACCGATTTCATCGACGAACTCGGCGGTCGCCATGAGATGTCCGAATTTATGATCGCCTGTGGTTTCGACTACAAAATGTCTGTCGAAAAAGCCTATTCCACTGACTCTAATATGCTCGGCGCGACCCACGAAGCGAAAGATCTGGAATTCCTGAACTCCAGCGTCAAAATCGTCAACCCAATTATGGGCGTCAAGTTCTGGGATGAAAGTGTGAAGATCCCGGCTGAAGAAGTGACTGTCCGTTTTGAGCAGGGGCATCCGGTTGCACTGAACGGCAAAACCTTCAGCGATGACGTAGAGATGATGCTGGAAGCCAACCGCATCGGTGGCCGTCACGGTTTGGGCATGAGCGATCAAATTGAAAACCGTATTATCGAGGCAAAAAGCCGTGGCATCTATGAAGCCCCGGGAATGGCGCTTCTGCATATCGCTTACGAGCGTCTGCTGACTGGTATTCATAACGAAGATACCATTGAACAATACCACGCTCACGGTCGCCAGCTTGGCCGTCTGCTGTATCAGGGCCGCTGGTTCGACTCTCAGGCGCTGATGCTTCGTGATGGTTTACAACGTTGGGTAGCAAGCCAGATCACCGGCGAAGTGACGCTGGAGCTGCGTCGCGGTAACGATTATTCGATTCTCAATACTGTATCCGACAATCTGACCTACAAACCAGAACGTCTGACCATGGAAAAAGGTGATTCAGTGTTCTCACCGGACGATCGTATTGGACAACTGACCATGCGTAACCTGGACATCACCGATACCCGCGAGAAACTGTTCGGCTACGCCCAGTCTGGTTTGCTGACTGCATCTTCCACAACTGGCCTGCCACAGGTAGAGAATCTGGAAAACAAAGCGAAGTAATCGCGTTACAAAAATGACAAAAGCCGCGCAAGCGGCTTTTTTATGCGCTGAATTTAAAGTGAGTATCATGCAGGCTGGATAAAGACTTCACCGCCCTTCTTTAGAGAGGAAACCTGTGTTTACACAAACTTCAAATGCAAAAATGGACGCTAATTAGCGTCCATTTTCTTTGGAATTTGGTACCGAGGACGGGACTTGAACCCGTAAGCCCTATTGGGCACTACCACCTCAAGGTAGCGTGTCTACCAATTCCACCACCTCGGCACTGAAATCTTAGCGTGGGATATCGCTGGTCGGCTGAGCCGGAGCAGCTGGCTGAGTTTGCTCGGTTTTCGCCGGTGCACTCAGATTTTCCCACTCACTTCCTTTATTGGTCTTATTGCTGTTCATGTTACCCAGCACCAGACTGATGATGAAGAACAAGGTTCCCAATACAGCTGTCATTCGGGTCATGAAGTTACCAGAACCACTTGAACCAAACAGTGTACCAGAAGCGCCTGCGCCAAAAGAGGCTCCCATATCAGCGCCTTTACCTTGCTGCAGCATGATCAAGCCAACCAGGCCAATTGCCACAATAAGGAAAACTACTAAAAGAGCTTCGTGCATAATCAACCTGTTCCTTGCGGAGTTGCCGCGTACCAATGCTTCGACCAATAAAGCGGGACCGTTATACTGTTTCCCACTGAAGCGGGTGTGAATACTAACCAAAGCGAATAACCTTCGCAAGGGCAATTTGTTTACATTGTATCAACTGCGGAAAAAATCGCCATATCAATCAAAAACGCAGCAACTTATCCCAGCATCTCTGCATAACTGACCGCTGATCCTCAAGATTAGCCCAGACAACAACCGGGATTTCACTTATCAGCTCTGAATTCTCTGGCCAACAGTGGATAATATCCTGATTCACCAACTCCTCAGCCACCATCGATTCCGGTAACCATGCCATCCCCATATGGCGCAGCACCATTTCTCGTATCGTTTCGCTTAAACCACTCTCAAACACCTTTTTCAACCGTGGTCGCACACACTGTTCTAACGGGTCAATAATACGCCTGACAAAGGTGTAGTCGCTGTAGCATAGCCAAGGGATCTGTACGCCTGGATCATCAAGACTGTCCGCCAGCTGTGCAGAAATTACCGGGATAAAACGCTCATACCGCCACAAGGCTCGTTTTAACCCTCCGGCAATCTCCAGCCCCGGCTGCGACGAGGGCAAATCATAGGTTACCAGTAGATCAATTTGGCGGTTTATCAAAGCATTAAAGTGGTTATCAATCCCCTGAATGCAGGCATTTACCGTAAAATTTAATTGTGGTTCGCTTTGTCGCAGATAGTTGATCATGTCAGGCAGGATATTCACCGACAACGTATGCAAACTGACCATTACCAGCGTGTTATCTGTTGCTGGCATCATTGCGGACAGCTCATGGCGCGCTTCCGTCAATGTACTCAGAACATGCCGGGCATAAGGTTCAAAACGCTCGCCATAGGAGGTCAACGTAACGGGAGTCGTGGTGCGATCGAACAGCGGGACACCCAGCACCTCCTCCAGCGCCTTAATACGCCGGCTTAGTGCTGGTTGAGTGATATGCCGCTGTGTAGCGGCCTGGGAGTAATTCCCATGCTGACTTAAAGCCAGAAAATCTTCTAACCACTTACAATCCACGTCAAACTCTCCGTCATGCCATAACAGTATCCACCGATAACAAATCGGAAATAGTCACAGTTATAGTAATGGCTTTAATGTGGACATCATAACAACAATATTCTGTTTCACCTGCCGAGTCTCCTTCCCCTTGACGTTTGACAGGACTGATATGTTTACTTTACTGACCAATGCCCGTGTATTTTCCCCTGAAGATTTAGGCCTCTGCTCCCTGCTCATACATGCCGATCGTATTGTGGCAGTAGAAAAAGATATTTCACTCTTTGATGGCGTCAAAGACGTCATCGATTGCCGGGGTAAGTGGGTTATCCCAGGTATTATCGATCAGCACGTCCATCTTACCGGCGGTGGTGGTGAAGCAGGGTTTGCCAGCCGAACACCTGCCGTCAAATTGCGCGATCTGATTCTGGCCGGTATTACAACGGTCGTCGGTGTGCTTGGCACCGATGCTATCTCTCGTTCCCCCAAAGATCTCTACGCAAAAATGCAGTCTCTTAACCTGGAGGGACTACGTGCGTTTATGCATACCGGAGCCTATGCGGTACCCAGCCCGACGATTACGCAATCCATTCGCGATGATATGGCATTTATCCCGGCAATTCTCGGTGTGAAAATCGCTCTTGCCGATCACCGTGGCTCATATCCCTCTTTCCAGGAGTTGTTGAGAATAGTCAGCGATATCCGGGTCGCCTCACTGCTGGCAGGTAAAAAAGGGTTACTGCATGTCCACCTCGGCAACCTGCCGGAAGGAATGTCGCAACTTGTGGAGCTTTGTGATGCAGGGATCCCGATCCACCATATTTCGCCAACCCATGTTGCAAGAACAGAGGCGTTGTTCGAACAGGCTACCAATTTCGCGCGTCGCGGTGGCCATATTGACGTGACGTCTGGCGGTAGTCGATTTATGCCTCAGGAAGAAGCTATTCTCCACGCACTGGAAGCTCAGGTTCCAGCCGATCGCATTACCATTAGCTCTGACGGCAACGGCAGTGTGCCACGCTTTAACGCTCAAGGAATTGTTGAAGGATTAAGTGCAGCCCCGGTAGCCGGTAACCTCAATTTGCTTCCTCGCCTGATCGATGTCGGTATTCCAGTATCTCAGGCGGTCGCGATGATGACGGCGAACGTCGCACGATCGTTGGGGATTTCCGGCGGCATGCTTTGCGCTGGAGAACGGGCCGATATTTGCGTACTCAATAACGATCTCTCACTGGCGCATCTGTTTGCCGCTGGCAAGCCGTTACTGCGTGATGGTGAATGCCTGGTTAACGGCAATTTTGAGTGAGGATGTGAAAATGTCATTATTGCTGGCGCTAGTCGCCATTATTTTTTCCGGACGCCTGATCCTGAAAAAGTATCACCCACAATCGGTGCTACTGTTGACCGGGATTGTGCTGCTGCTCATCGCACATTTTAGCGGGCTGACCACGCTCAGTAGTCTGGTGAAAAAAAGCACCGGGTTTGGCCCCTTTGATGCCTTTGAGTTTATACGCGATACCCTGAGCGTTCGCCTCGGCGGTCTCGGACTGCAAATTATGCTGATTGGCGGCTTTGCCACCTATATGTCGGCAATTGGTGCAAGCCAGGTACTGGTTCGTGTCACTTCCCGGCCTTTACAGCGTCTGAACTCCCCTTATCTGCTGCTTGGGCTTGCATTATTGCTGGGGCAATTCCTGTCGCTGTTTATCAGCAGCGCCACGGGCCTGGGATTACTACTGATGGCAACGCTTTACCCATTACTGACTCGTCTGGGTTGTAGCCGTGCCGCGGTAGCAGCCGTGATCGCCAGTACTTGCGCGGTTGAGTTTGGGCCCGGTTCAGGCAACTCTGTGCTGGCGGCTAAAACTGCGGGTATCGAGGTCGTGAACTATTTTGTCCAGGACCAGCTTCCCATCGTCGTACCCGTTATTCTCTTCATCGCCCTGCTCCATATCGTTGTTCAGCGTTTTTTCGATCGCCGGGAAAGTGGGGACCATGTGACTCAGCAGATGCAAACATTAACATCAACCGAAGAAACCAACGCACCGATAGCATGGTTGTTCCTGCCAATGCTACCGCTGGTATTGATGTTGTTATGTAGCGACCTGCTGTTCAGTTCACTAAAAATCACCCTGGATACAGCCGTACTGATAAGCCTGGCCATTACGTTGATTTGCGAGTATTGCCGCCACCGAAAAGCGCGTGATGTAATGGCAGGCGTGCAAAAAGTTTTCGACAGCATGGGCAGCGTTTTTGCCACCGTCGTCACGCTGATTATCGCTGGTGAAGTTTTTTCTGCCGGGCTGAAAGCAATTGGCGCAGTCGATGCGCTCCTGTCACTCTCCGGTGAATTTGGTCTCAGTGCCGCTTCGATTATCTTGCTGATGACACTGATCACCTTCGCAATTTCGGCACTAATGGGTTCCGGAAACGCGGCGTTTTTCTCTTTCGCACCGATGGTGCCTGATATCAGTCGCCATATTGGTAGCGACATTGCGGTGATGATGCTGCCTATTCAGATATCGGCGGGCATTGGTCGAACGTTATCGCCGATTGCCGGCGTTATCATTGCCATTGCGGGGATCGCTGGCGTATCACCGGTGGATATTGTTAAACGAACCGCAATTCCGATGCTGGGAGGATGGTTGTTAATGATTGTGCTGACATTTGCACGTTCAGGGCATTTGCTGGCGGTTCTGCCGTGGTTGGCTGCTCTTGTACTCATGATGGCCGGCGGCTATTTCTGGCAACATCGACGTAAGCAATCACTTTCAGCACAGTAAAAAAAAGCCGGAGTCCTGTCCTGGACTCCGGCGCTGATTCTTTACAAGCGTTAAACCGCTTTCACAGCATCCGCAATACGGTGAGCGAACTCTGTTACCTGCGCTTCATCTTCACCTTCCACCATCACTCGTATTAATGGCTCAGTGCCTGATTTACGCAGCAGCACACGCCCACGGCTGCCCAATGCTGCTTCAACATCTGCCATCACCGCTTTCACGTTTTCATTTTCCAGCGGATCGCCGCTGCCAGCAGTAAAGCGAACATTAACCAGCAACTGCGGGAACATTTTCATTCCACTGCACAGGTCGTGCAGACTCATATGGTTACGAACCATCGCTGCCAGCACCTGCAGACCCGCCACAATACCGTCACCAGTGGTAGTTTTATCCAGCAGGATCACGTGACCCGAGTTTTCAGCCCCGATGCGCCAGCCTTTTTCCTGCATTTTTTCCAGCACATAGCGGTCACCCACTTTTGCACGGGCAAACGGGATCCCCAGCTGTTTCAGTGCCAGTTCCAGCCCCATGTTACTCATCAGCGTACCGACAGCACCGCCACGCAATTGCCCCTGGCGCAAAGCCTCACGGGCAATGATATACATGATTTGATCGCCATCGACCTTGTTACCTTCATGGTCAACCATGATCACGCGATCACCATCACCGTCCAGCGCAATACCCAGATCGGCTTTTTCAGCTATCACGCGAGCCTGCAGCGCACGGACATCGGTAGCACCAACTTCTTCATTGATATTAACGCCATTCGGCTCACAGCCAATCGCAATCACGTTAGCACCGAGTTCACGCAGTACATTTGGGGCAATGTGATACGTTGCACCGTTAGCGCAATCCACCACGATTTTTAACTCATTCAGACTCAGTTCATTCGGGAATGTGCCTTTGCAGAACTCAATATAACGACCGGCAGCATCGACGATACGAGTCGCTTTACCCAGTTCAGCCGAGTCCACACAGGTAATCGCTTTTTCCATCTCGGCTTCAATTGCCTCTTCAACCGCATCTGGCAGTTTGGTCCCATCGGTGGAGAAGAATTTAATCCCGTTATCATAAAATGGGTTGTGCGAGGCAGAAATAACGATTCCGGCTTCAGCGCGGAAAGCGCGAGTCAGATAAGCGACGGCAGGCGTTGGCATGGGGCCGGTGAAAGAGGCAGACAGACCAGCAGCAGCCAGGCCCGCTTCCAGCGCAGACTCCAGCATATAGCCGGAAATACGCGTATCTTTACCGATAATGATTTTGCGAGAACCATGACGTGCCAGCACTTTTCCTGCCGCCCAACCCAGTTTGAGCACGAAGTCAGGGGTGATTGGAGCATCACCTACGCGGCCGCGGATCCCATCAGTGCCAAAATATTTACGATTACTCATAGCGTTTGTTTTCCTTTGCAGACAATGTGGCTTCCACCACACGCATCGCTTCTACGGTTTCTTTGACGTCATGGACACGAATAATCTGCGCCCCCTGCATTGCGGCAATCACCGCGCATGCGAGGCTACCACTCAGACGCTCAGATGGACCCACATTGAGCAACTGGCCAACCATTGATTTTCGTGACATTCCTACCAGCAGCGGCAGATTAAAATGATGAAACTCTGCCAGGCGTGCCAGTAATGTGTAGTTGTGAGCAAGATTTTTACCGAATCCGAATCCAGGGTCGAGCAGCAATTTATCTTTTGTGATTCCGGCCCTTTCACAACGCGCTATTTGCTCAATAAAGTAACGATTTACCTCAACAAAGACATCTTCATACTTTGGCGCTTCCTGCATAGTTTTCGGCTGTCCCTGCATATGCATCAGGCAAACCGGCAATCCGGTTTCCGCCGCCGCTTCCAGCGCCCCCGGTTCAGAAAGCGAGCGAATGTCATTAATGATATGTGCGCCAACTCTGGCACATTCGCGAATGACTTCCGGTTTTGAAGTATCTACTGAAATCCACACTTCAAAACGTTGAGCAATGGCCTCAACGACCGGGATCACACGCTCCAGCTCTTCTTCCACGCTCACGTCTGCGGCCCCTGGACGAGTGGACTCGCCCCCCACATCAATGATAGTCGCCCCTGCGTTAATCATCAGATTTGCGTGTTTCACTGCTTCAACCAGCGTATTGTGCGCCCCGCCATCGGAAAAGGAGTCTGGCGTAACGTTTAAAATTCCCATTACGTGGGGATGACTGAGATCCAGTGAAGAACCCTGAGCAAAGAGTTTCATAGTTTTATCCCTGGTAAAATCTTGAGTAAGCAGATAAGAAAAACCCCGGAGCAAGCCCCAGGGTTTTCAATTAAAACATGGTCATCAACAGCGATAACTTATTTGTCGCCTAACTGCTCTGACATGTTGCCCGCATTCGGCGTACGCGGCTCTTCAGTCGGACGCGGCGCACTCGGGGTGCCATTGTTGCCAGAGTTGTTAGAAGTACCAGACTCTTCCCAGCCAGCTGGCGGGCGCACATCACGACGAGCCATCAGGTCATCAATCTGTGGTGCATCGATAGTCTCATATTTCATGAGCGCATCTTTCATCGAGTGCAGAATATCCAGGTTATCGTTCAGAAGACGACGAGCGCGGTCATAGTTACGTTCAATCAGCAATTTAACTTCCTGATCGATGATGCGCGCAGTTTCATCGGACATATGTTTTGCTTTCGCAACAGAACGTCCCAGGAACACTTCGCCTTCTTCTTCCGCATACAGCAACGGACCCAGTTTTTCAGAGAAGCCCCACTGCGTCACCATGTTACGCGCCAGGTTAGTCGCGACTTTAATGTCGTTCGACGCACCGGTAGAAACATGTTCTGCACCGTAGATGATCTCTTCAGCCAGACGACCGCCGTACAGCGTAGAGATCTGGCTTTCCAGTTTCTGACGGCTGGCGCTGATTGCGTCGCCTTCAGGCAGGAAGAAGGTAACACCCAGCGCACGACCGCGCGGAATAATCGTCACTTTATGCACCGGATCGTGTTCCGGTACCAGGCGACCGATAATCGCGTGGCCCGCTTCGTGATACGCGGTGGATTCTTTCTGCGCTTCCGTCATCACCATGGAGCGACGTTCCGCACCCATCATGATTTTGTCTTTCGCTTTCTCGAATTCAACCATCGACACAACGCGCTTGTTGCCACGGGCAGCAAACAGTGCCGCTTCGTTCACCAGGTTCGCCAGGTCTGCACCGGAGAAGCCAGGAGTACCACGGGCAATGATTGCCGCATCGATGTCCGGAGACAGCGGTACGCGACGCATATGCACTTTCAGGATCTGTTCACGACCACGAACATCCGGCAGACCAACAACAACCTGACGGTCAAAACGGCCTGGACGCAACAGCGCAGGGTCAAGAACGTCCGGACGGTTAGTTGCCGCGATAACGATGATACCTTCGTTACCTTCGAAACCATCCATCTCAACCAGCATCTGGTTCAGCGTTTGCTCACGTTCATCATGACCACCACCCAGACCAGCGCCACGCTGGCGACCTACGGCGTCGATTTCATCGATGAAGATGATGCACGGTGCAGCTTTCTTGGCCTGTTCGAACATGTCACGCACACGAGATGCACCGACACCCACGAACATTTCCACGAAATCAGAACCGGAAATAGTGAAGAATGGAACCTTTGCTTCACCCGCGATAGCTTTCGCCAACAGGGTTTTACCCGTACCCGGAGGACCGACCATCAGGACGCCTTTCGGGATTTTACCGCCCAACTTCTGGAAACGGCTAGGTTCGCGCAGGTATTCAACCAGTTCAGCCACCTCTTCTTTCGCTTCGTCACAACCTGCAACGTCAGCAAAAGTGGTTTTGATCTGATCTTCCGTCAGCATGCGCGCTTTACTCTTACCGAACGACATGGCGCCTTTGCCACCACCGCCCTGCATCTGACGCATAAAGAAGATCCAGACACCAATCAGCAGCAGCATTGGGAACCAGGAAATGAAGATAGAAGCCAGCAGGCTCGGCTCTTCAGGCGGCTCGCCAACAACCTTGACGTTTTTGGTCAGCAGGTTATCAAGCAGCTTCGGATCGTTAACCGGGATGTAGGTCGTGTAACGGTTACTATCTTTCTTGGTAACGTTAATCTCACGTCCGTTGATACGCGCTTCACGAACCTGGTCCTGATTGACCTCTTGCAGGAAGGTAGAGTAATCAACCTTACGGCCATTAGACTCGCTGGGCCCAAAGCTCTGGAATACTGACATCAGCACAACGGCAATGACCAGCCAGAGTATTAGGTTTTTCGCCATGTCACTCAAGGGATTAACCTCATATTACAACTGTGTTAAAAACAGCGTCAGGATACTCTATATCCAGCGTCTTTCAAACTTCCGTTTGAAATCTACCGGTTATGGTTTACGCCCGGTCGCTACAATGTACACTTCACGCGAACGGGCGCGAGAAGAGTCCGGCTTACGAACTTTGACCTTCGTAAACAGGGAGCGAATCTCTCTTAGATACTCATCGAAACCTTCGCCCTGGAACACCTTCACTACAAAACTACCACCTGGCGCTAATACATCACGAGCCATTCCAAGCGCCAGCTCTACCAGATACATGGCCCGGGGAATATCCACCGCCGGTGTTCCACACATATTTGGCGCCATATCAGACATGACAACTTGTACTTTACTGTCACCTACGCGCTCAAGTAACGCTTTCAGGACTAATTCATCACGAAAGTCGCCCTGAAGGAAGTCCACACCAACGATTGGATCCATAGGTAAAAGATCACAAGCGATAATGCGGCCGCTGTTTCCGATCTGCGTAACCGCATATTGCGACCAGCCACCGGGTGCAGCGCCGAGGTCAACAATCGTCATCCCCGGCTTAAAAATCTTGTCACTCTGCTGTATTTCATCAAGTTTAAACCAGGCACGGGAACGTAACCCCTTTTTCTGTGCCTGTTGAACATATTTATCGCTAAAGTGTTCCTGAAGCCAGCGGCTTGAGCTGGCAGAACGCTTTTTACCTGTCATTTCACTTTCCCATCGGGCAGTTCATCGTAACCAATGGTGTAAATTTCTACACAGCTATTTGGCGATATAAGGGAGATGGCGGTAGAATGACCCGTTTTCAATCCCAACGTAAGCAAAAATATACGATGAATCTGAGTACTAAACAAAAACAGCACCTGAAAGGTCTGGCACATCCGCTCAAGCCTGTAGTTATGCTTGGCAATAATGGTTTGACCGAAGGGGTACTGGCCGAGATTGAACAAGCGTTAGAGCACCATGAACTTATCAAGGTGAAAATCGCCTCGGAAGATCGCGATACTAAAACCTTGATCGTGGAAGCTATCGTACGCGAAACCGGCGCCTGTAATGTACAGGTCATCGGCAAAACGCTGGTACTGTATCGCCCGACTAAAGAACGTAAAATCTCGCTGCCACGCTAAGAATATCCCAAAATTGAACACGAAGTTTGTGTAAAACGCGGGAGTTTCTGCTAGCAGGAGAGCAAAATGCCACGCTCTCTTCGTTGATAAAAGGCCGCTATGCGGCCTTTTTCCTTTCTTTACAATACATCAACATCTTGAGTATTGGGTAATTCTTACAGGTATTCTACCTTAATCACTTCATATTCCACTTCACCGCCCGGCGTTTTGATAACCACCACATCATCCTGCTCTTTACCGACCAGGCCACGCGCGATAGGGGAATTCACAGAAATCAGGTTCTGTTTAAAATCAGCTTCATCATCGCCCACGATGCGCCAGGTCTGCTCTTCGTCGTTATCGAGATTCAGCACTGTTACCGTTGCACCGAAAACGACACGGCCATTGTTTGGCATTTTAGTGACATCGATAACCTGCGCGTTGGACAGCTTAGCTTCGATATCTTTAATGCGCCCTTCGCAGAATCCCTGCTGTTCACGGGCCGCGTGATACTCCGCGTTCTCTTTAAGATCACCGTGCTCACGAGCATCGGCGATAGCGGCGATAATTTCAGGGCGGCGCACAGATTTCAGAAAATCCAGCTCTTCGCGCAGTTTTTCAGCACCACGTAAGGTCATCGGGATAGCTTGCATTTGTTATACCTCTTGAACATTCCTGTAGGGGGCGCTTGTCTTCACCCCGGCTGCTAAGCCCACCCTGGCATACGCCATGCCAGAGTCAGAAGCAAAAAAATACCGACCCGGGGCACAAAGCTCCAGGTCAGCTACGATTTTCTATTTGATGATCATTTTACCCTGGAGTTCCCTATGGGTCATCGTTTACTTTTTGGGGCGTTGCGCCGTAGTATGACGGCCTGTTTCCAGGTTGTTAGCGCGAGATTATGCGATTTTCCAGATTTACCATTGGATTGACTGCCACTATAGCGGCGTTCAGCGTTCAGGCTGCGAATGTTGACGAGTACATCAACCAGCTTCCTGCTGGGGCCAACCTCGCCCTTATGGTACAGAAGGTCGGGGCCCCTGCACCCGCAATTGATTACCATAGCCAGCAGATGGCGCTACCCGCCAGTACCCAAAAAGTTATCACCGCCCTCGCGGCATTGATTCAGCTTGGGCCTGACTTTCGTTTTACCACGACGCTTGAGACAAAAGGCAGTGTGGAAGGCGGGATATTGAAGGGTGACTTAGTAGCGCGATTTGGTGCCGATCCGACGCTAAAACGCCAGGATATTCGCAATATGGTGGCGACCCTGAAAAAAGCAGGCGTGACGCAAATTGACGGAAATGTCCTTATTGATACGTCCATTTTTGCCAGCCATGATAAAGCGCCAGGCTGGCCCTGGAACGACATGACGCAGTGTTTCAGCGCCCCGCCTGCAGCAGCAATTGTCGATCGTAACTGTTTCTCTGTTTCGCTTTACAGCGCACAAAAACCAAACGACCTCGCCTTTATTCGCGTAGCATCTTACTACCCGGTCACCATGTTCAGTCAGGTACGCACGCTGGCACGTGGTTCTGCGGAAGCCCAATATTGTGAACTGGATGTGGTTCCTGGCGATCTGAACCGCTTCACGCTGACTGGTTGTCTGCCTCAGCGCGCCGAACCTCTGCCTCTCGCGTTTGCCATTCAGGATGGTGCCAGCTATGCCGGAGCCATTATCAAAGATGAGCTGAAACAAGCAGGTATAACCTACAGCGGCACACTGCTGCGCCAGACGCTGGTCAACGAGCCTGGCACTGTTGTTGCCAGCAAACAGTCAGCACCTTTGCACGATCTGCTTAAGATTATGCTGAAAAAATCGGACAACATGATTGCCGACACCGTTTTTCGTATGATTGGCCACGCACGATTTAATGTGCCGGGAACCTGGCGTGCAGGCTCCGATGCCGTACGCCAGATCCTGCGCCAGCAAGCAGGTGTTGATATTGGCAACACCATCATTGCTGATGGTTCAGGACTGTCGCGTCATAACCTGATTGCGCCCGCCACCATGATGCAGGTGCTGCAATATATTGCGCAGCATGATAATGAGCTGAACTTTATCACGATGCTGCCGCTGGCAGGCCATGATGGCTCTCTGCAATACCGTGCTGGTCTGCATCAGGCAGGCGTCGATGGCAAAGTCTCTGCGAAGACAGGCTCTTTACAAGGGGTTTATAACCTCGCCGGGTTCATTACCACGGCAAGTGGGCAACGGATGGCGTTTGTGCAATACCTGTCTGGCTATGCGGTTGAGCCGGCTGACCAGCGCAACCGCCGTATTCCTTTGGTACGCTTCGAGAGTCGGCTGTATAAAGACATTTATCAGAACAACTAAGAACATTTCTTGCCGGATAGCGGCTCACGCCCTATCCAGCCTACGGAAAAAAAACGGGCCGCATAAGCGGCCCGTTAGCTATTCATCGGATGACAAAATTAACGCTTGTAGATGAACTCAACGCCCTCTTCGTCGTCTTCGTCCCAGTCGTCATCCCAGTCATCTTCCGCTTCGTCTTCGACTTCAGCGAGCTGCTGACGGTGATAATCGTCCCACATGAACTCCACTTTCTCCGGCTGTTTCGCTTCTTCAGCCTGAACAATCGGGTTCTCAATGATGAAGGTCATCACATCCCAGCAAAGATCTTTCACACCCAACTGACTGGCGGCAGAGATCAGATAATATTTACCTTCCCAGCCCAGCGCTTGCGCGATCGCTTTCGCTTTTTCTTCCGCTTCAGTCTTGTCCATCAAATCAATTTTGTTAAACACTAACCAACGCGGCTTAGAAGCCAGATCCTGACTGTATTTTTCCAGTTCACCGATAATGATACGGGCGTTTTCTACCGGATCTGAACCGTCAATTGGATCGATATCGATGAGGTGCAGCAGCACGCGACAACGTTCAAGATGTTTCAGGAAGCGGATCCCCAAACCTGCGCCTTCAGCAGCCCCTTCAATCAAACCCGGAATGTCGGCAACCACAAAGCTCTTTTCGTTGTCCATACGCACAACACCCAGGCTAGGAACCAGGGTGGTGAACGGATAATCCGCGACTTTCGGCTTCGCTGCAGATACCGCACGAATAAACGTCGATTTACCGGCGTTTGGCATGCCCAGCATACCCACATCCGCTAACAGCATCAGCTCCAGCATTAGATCGCGCTTATCTCCCGGTGTACCCATCGTTTTCTGACGTGGAGTACGGTTAACCGAGGATTTAAAACGGGTGTTACCCAGGCCGTGCCAGCCGCCTTTCGCGACCATCAGACGTTGCCCGTGTTTGGTCATGTCACCCATGGTTTCGCCCGTACCCTGATCGATAACGCGCGTACCTACAGGGACTTTGATGGTGACGTCTTTACCACGCTTACCGGTGCAATCACGGCTCGCGCCATTCTGACCACGTTCCGCACGGAACGATTTTTCAAAGCGATAATCGATCAGCGTGTTCAGGTTTTCGTCGGCTTCCAGCCATACGTCACCACCATCACCGCCATCGCCGCCATCCGGGCCGCCTTTCGGGATATACTTTTCGCGGCGGAAGCTGACGCAACCATTACCGCCATCACCTGCAACGACCAGGATCGATGCTTCATCAACAAACTTCATTTTACTCTCCGTAAATCATTCGCCTGAGCGGGGTTGCGAAACCACCGTTTCATGCTTACGTAAACCGCCCCAAATACGATGACCAATGGCGGAATACATCGCGCCCGCAACCACGATAAACGCACCGAGATAACCTAAAAGGTTTAGCATCGGTCTGGCGAAGAAATCGGGCCAGGCCAGTGATAATAAATCTGAAAATAACAGCGTAAACAGCGGCGTGAGCGTAATAATGGCGCTCACCTGCGCCGCCTGCCAGCGTGCCATAGCTTCCGCGAGGGCACCGTATCCTACCAGCGTATTCAGGCCGCAGAACACCAGACAGGCAAGCTGCCAGTCGCTAAGCTGCGCTATTACACCGGGTTTAGCCAAGGGCAATAGCGCTATCGTACATAAAGTGTACAGTAAAAACAGGATCTGCGGTGAAGCCAGGCGACGCAATAACACCTTTTGCGCAACCCCATAGCTCACCCAAACCATCGCCGCGCCGACACCAAAAATCACACCCCAGGTGTAATCGGTCAGCTTGGTGAAAATTTCGATCAGACTGGTATTAAAAAACAACACCAGCCCGCTCAGAAGCATAATGGCGCCAATAACCTGCGTACCACGCATCTTTTCTTTCAGAATAAAGACGCTGGCGATCATCATGCCAACCGGTGACAATTGACCGATAACCTGCGAAGCCGTTGGGCTCAAATATTGCAAAGAAGAACTAAACAGAATGAAGTTACCGAACAGTCCACCCGTGGCAATAGCCAGTAGTACCAGCCAACGCGCTTTACGAAAAATACGCAAAGGTGGGAGCTTTTTTTTAACCGCAAGAATAGCTCCAAGGCCAATGCTTGCCATTAAAAAACGGTAGAACACCACGGTAGGAGGCTCCATCACCTCCAGCACTTGCTTCATCGCTATTGGTAAAGCACCCCAACAGACTGCGGTCGTGAGTGCCAAAAGAATACCAATACCTGCCTGCTGCTTCATGCCGTATTCCCTGCAAGGGCTCGTTCCGGATTGCGACGGTACAACGAGCATATTTACCGGTCGTCGAATGTAAAAAGCCCCGCAACGTGTTGCGGGGCTTTTATCCGTTACCGGGACGCGAAAAACTTATTCAGCAACAATGCTGATGAATTTACGGTTTTTCGGGCCTTTCACTTCAAATTTCACTTTACCGTCTGCTTTAGCAAACAGAGTGTGGTCTTTGCCGCAACCAACGTTAGAGCCAGCGTGGAATTTAGTACCACGTTGACGAACGATGATGCTACCAGCCAAAACTGTTTCGCCGCCGAAGCGTTTTACGCCCAGACGTTTAGCTTCTGAATCGCGACCGTTACGAGTCGAGCCGCCAGCCTTTTTATGTGCCATTTAACCTGCTCCCCTTAACTTAAGCGCTGATGCCAGTGATTTTCACATCAGTGAACCACTGACGATGGCCCTGCTGCTTACGATAGTGTTTACGACGACGAAACTTAACAATCTTAACTTTCTCGCCACGACCGTGAGCAACAACTTCAGCTTTGATAACGCCGCCATCAACGAAAGGAACGCCGATTTTGACTTCTTCACCGTTTGCGATCATCAGAACTTCTGCGAATTCAACAGATTCGCCAGTTGCGATGTCCAGCTTTTCCAGGCGAACGGTCTGACCTTCGCTTACTCGGTGTTGTTTACCACCACTTTGGAAAACCGCGTACATAAAAAACTCCGCTTCCACGCACACCTTTTTGATGATTCAGAGTGCGCTATAAATATTCACAATAGGGCGCGAATATTACGCAAAACGCGAGCCTTTGACAAGTGCTACCGTCAATACATGAAGAAAAAAAACACAACACGTACGGCAACGTTTATCTGTGGCGTTTTTTCAGTACAATCAGCATATATTTCTAACCCTAAACCCGACGTTACCTTGTCATACTGTGAGGTAATCGGGGCGAGAAGCCCGGCTTTTGCGATGAATTTAGAAAAAATCAATGAGTTAACCGCGCAAGATATGGCGGGTGTCAATGCAACAATCCTTGAACAGCTCAATTCCGACGTTCAGTTGATCAATCAGTTGGGGTACTACATCGTTAGCGGTGGCGGAAAACGTATTCGCCCGATGATCGCCGTACTCGCTGCTCGCGCCGTTGGCTATCAGGATAATGCACACGTTACGATCGCGGCCCTAATCGAGTTTATCCACACCGCGACTCTGCTTCATGACGATGTTGTGGATGAATCCGATATGCGCCGAGGCAAAGCAACGGCGAATGCCGCATTTGGTAATGCGGCCAGCGTGCTGGTCGGCGATTTTATCTATACTCGCGCCTTTCAAATGATGACCAGCCTCGGTTCACTGAAGGTGTTGGAGGTTATGTCGAAAGCGGTAAACGTCATTGCCGAAGGTGAAGTTCTGCAGTTGATGAACGTAAACGACCCGGACATTACCGAAGAAAACTATATGCGCGTCATCTACAGCAAGACCGCGCGTCTGTTTGAAGCAGCGGCCCAATGTTCTGGCATTCTGGCTGGTTGTAGCGCTGAGCAGGAAAAAGGGTTGCAGGATTATGGCCGCTATCTCGGCACCGCTTTCCAGCTAATTGACGATTTACTGGATTACAGCGCAGATGGCGAACAGTTGGGTAAAAACGTCGGCGATGACCTCAATGAGGGTAAACCTACACTTCCGCTGCTACATGCCATGCGTCATGGTACTCCAGAACAGGCGCTGATGATTCGCCAGGCTATTGAGCAAGGGAATGGTCGTCACCTTCTGGAGCCCGTTCTTGAAGCTATGAATGCCTGCGGTTCACTGGAGTGGACTCGCCAGCGTGCAGAAGAAGAAGCCGATAAGGCCATTGCCGCACTTCAGGTTCTTCCTGATACGCCGTGGAGAGAAGCCCTGATCGGCCTGGCACATATCGCGGTTCAGCGCGACCGTTAATCCCCCCTGAATCATACATTATCCCGTGCCACGCACGGGATAATCCTATAAGTTCCAATAAACACCTTTTGCACTATCCCTCTGACAGAACCAACGCTAGTCCCTCCTGGCATATTCTGAATATTCTCAAACATTACACGAACATTTTAGAGCATTCATTCTCTGAGCGTATAGTGTTTAGACAGGATTATTGTGACAGCGTAAGTGGTTAACCAAAGGAGTGATGGATTTATGGAAAGCAAACTCATTGACTGGCATCCGGCAGACATCATCGCAGGGCTACGCAAAAAAGGAACATCAATGGCAGCAGAGTCGCGAAAAAACGGATTAAGCTCATCGACACTGGCGAATGCGTTAACACGACCATGGCCAAAAGGAGAAGTGATTATTGCGAACGCGCTAGGAACGGATCCCTGGGTTATTTGGCCATCGCGTTATCACGATGCAAAGACACATGAATTCATCGACAGAACGCGCATGATGAGAACCCGCAAAGAGAAAAAGAGTCTCGAGTGAGTCGGGCAGTCCCCTCCATATCAAAGATATGGGGGGACAAGAAGCGTTAACGATTACTCGCCTTTCACACGCTCAATGTTTGCGCCCAGCGCACGCAGTTTATCTTCGATGCGCTCATAGCCGCGATCGATGTGATAAATACGATCGACAACCGTCGTACCTTCTGCAATACATCCAGCCAGTACCAGACTTGCTGACGCACGTAAATCTGTTGCCATAACTTGCGCACCAGAGAGTGTTTCAACGCCGTGGCAAATAACGGTATTGCTTTCGATTTCCGCGTGAGCGCCCATACGGCTCAGCTCCGGCACGTGCATAAAGCGGTTTTCAAACACCGTTTCCGTGATGAAGCCAGTCCCTTCCGCAACCAGGTTCAACAGCGTGAACTGAGCCTGCATATCGGTAGGGAACGCCGGATGCGGCGCAGTACGCACGTTAACCGCTTTCGGACGCTTACCGTGCATGTCGAGACTAATCCAGTCTGCACCAACTTCAATATCGGCGCCCGCATCACGCAGCTTAGCCAGAACAGCATCTAGCGTGTCCGGCTGCGCGTTACGGCAGATAATTTTGCCACGAGAAATCGCCGCTGCAACCAGGAAGGTCCCGGTTTCAATACGGTCAGGTAGAACGCGATACACGCCGCCACCAAGGCGTTCAACACCCTCAATGGTAATACGATCGGTACCCTGACCACTTACCTTCGCGCCCAGTGCAATCAGGAAATTAGCGGTATCCACAATTTCCGGTTCGCGTGCGGCGTTTTCGATGATGGTGGTACCTTCTGCAAGCGTTGCCGCACACATGATGGTTACCGTCGCACCGACGCTAACTTTGTCCATCACGATGTGCGCGCCTTTCAGACGACCATCAACGGACGCTTTCACATAACCCTCTTCCAGCTTGATGGTTGCACCCAATTGCTCAAGGCCAGTAATGTGCAGATCAACCGGACGCGCACCAATAGTACAGCCACCCGGCAGTGAAACCTGGCCCTGACCAAAGCGGGCTACCAGCGGCCCCAACGCCCAGATGGACGCACGCATAGTTTTAACCAGGTCATATGGCGCGCAGAAGACGTTTACGTCACGAGCATCAATGTGCACGGAACCATTGCGTTCAACTTTCGCACCCAACTGGCTCAGCAACTTCATTGAGGTGTCAACGTCTTTCAGTTTTGGGACGTTTTGGATCTCTACAGGTTCTTCTGCCAGCAACGCCGCAAACAGGATCGGCAGTGCAGCGTTTTTAGCGCCTGAAATGGTGACTTCGCCCTGGAGCTTAGTTGGCCCCTGAACACGGAATTTATCCATTATTCTGTTCTCTGTTAAGAATTCATATTCGCTACCGGTGCAGCACCCGTAGCTCAAAAACCGTTAAGTTTGCGATCGCGCGCCCATTCCGCTGGGGTAAATGCTTTGATCGACACAGCATGAATGCGGTTATCCGCAATGTATTCCATCAACGGGCCATAGACTGATTGCTGCTTCTTGACCCGGCTCATGCCTTCAAACATCTCACCCACGGCAATAACCTGAAAGTGACTGCCATCGCCAGAAACGTGGACTTCCTGGAGGGAGAGTGCATTCATCAGCACGCTCTGAATTTCATTATTTTCCATGGGATCTTCATTCGTCAGATAGTGAAAACAGCCCAACATCTTAGAGCAAAGTTGCGCTGTCATAAATAAGCAAAAGGCCTGGCTGGTGGATCATGACCGCAAAATTACCGCATGGCGACGCTAACGGGTCTTATCAGGCCTACAGGATCAACGTGAATATGTAGGCCGGATAGGCGCTTACGCCACCATCCGGCATTGATTACAGGCGGGGAAGGACATCGTCGGGCAGATTGTAAAGCTGCGCCAGTGTGTAAACCTTTTCGTTAACACCGCTGAGCGAAACGCTATTTCCCTGCTGCTTGCCCTGGTCAATCAGGTGTAGCAATAATGCCAGTCCACCGGTATCAACTCGGGAAACCTGGCTCAGGTCAATGCAGGTTACCCCTTTCATCGCTTCAACACGCGCATCCCAGAGCGGATTTAGCACGTCCTGATCCAGTTCTCCCTTGAGTACCAGCTTGTCACCTTCACGCGCCCAGGTGAGTGACTGCGTCATTATTTTTTCTCTTCCAGAGTGATTTTCTGCTGAGAAATAGATTTCAGCTGCGCTGTCAGGCCATCGATACCTTTGGTACGCAACAGGTCACTCCACTCATTCTGTTTCGTGGTGATCATGCTGACGCCTTCGGCGATCATGTCATATGCCTGCCAGTTACCGGTCTGGGAATTTTTACGCCACTGGAAATCCAGGCGCACAGGAGGGCGGCCATTTGGATCGTTGATGGTCACGCGGATCGGCACGATGGTCGCATCGCCCAGTGGTTGTTCCGGGGCGATCTGATAGGTCTGGCCGTGATACATTGCCAGCGCCTGGCCATAGGCTTGCTTCAGGTACTCACGAAATGCAGTGAAATACGCGTCACGCTGCGCTGGCGTAGCATCTTTGTAATAACGGCCCAGTACCAGTGCTCCGGCATATTTTACCTGAACGTACGGCAGCAGTTCCTGATCGACGATAACGCGCAAGTATTCCGGATTAGAACGAATTTTTGGTTGCTCGTTTTTCAGACGGTCAAAAGTTTTCTGCGCCGCCTCATTCATCTGTTTGTAAGGATTAGTCTGATCCGCTGCATTTGCGGCGCTAAGTGGGGCAATAACCAGCATAGCCACCATCATCAATCGTTTAAACATACGTCGATTCTCCTGAGATTACTTCGTTGCGCCCGCAGGCGTAGTGGCTTCATTATTGCCTTCTGCCGCAGATGACGCATCGCCAGAATTCTTATTGTCATCACCTTTACTGTTGCTGTTGTAAAGGAACTGACCAATCATATCTTCCAGCACCATCGCGGATTTGGTGTCCTGAATCGTACCGCCATCTTTCAGGATAGACGTTCCCAGCTCAGGATCTTCAAAACCAACGTTCAGGGCCAGATACTGCTCACCTAACAGGCCGGAGGTACGGATACTCAGTGAACTGGTATCGGGAATATGGTTAAAGCGCTCTTCAATTTCCAGCGTTACACGTGGCAGGTACGTTTTCGGATCTAACGAAATGTCTGCAACGCGTCCAACCACTACCCCGCCAATCCGTACCGGAGAACGCTCTCTCAAGCCGCCGATATTATCAAAAGTCGCATAAATCGTGTAAGTCGGCTCGGTACGCATGGAGGTGACATTGGCTGCTTTCAGACAAACAAACAACGCCGCCAGCAGCGCAACCAGCAGGAATAACCCGACCCAAATCTCATTTTTTTTCGTTTGCATGAACTCAATTCCCAAACATCAATGCGGTCAGCACAAAATCCAGCCCCAAAACGGCAAGAGATGCGTGCACAACGGTGCGTGTCGTTGCCCGGCTAATGCCGGCAGAGGTCGGAATAGCATCATAACCATTGAACAATGCAATCCATGTGACCGTAATGGCGAACACCACGCTCTTAATCAAACAGTTGACCAGATCCAGACGCCAGTCGACGGCATTCTGCATCGCAGACCAGAAAAAGCCTGCGTCAATCCCCTTCCAGCTTACGCCAACCAGTGAGCCGCCCCAGATACCCACTGCGACAAAAATAATCGTCAGCAGCGGCAGCGAAATGACTCCGGCCCAAAAACGCGGAGAGATCACGCGGCGCAGTGGATCGACCGCCATCATTTCCATACTGGAAAGCTGCTCGGTCGCCCGCATCAGGCCGATTTCTGCGGTTAAGGCAGAGCCAGCTCGTCCGGCGAAAAGCAACGCCGCAACGACCGGCCCCAGCTCGCGCAGCAATGAAAGCGCCACGAGCATACCAAGGCTGGTTTCCGCGCTGTAAGTCGTCAGTACCAGATATCCCTGCAACCCCAGCACCATACCGATGAACACGCCAGAAACGATAATGATAAGCATCGATAAGACGCCGACATTATAGAGCTGACGGATCAGCAGCGGCGCATGTTTGCGAAACTCCGGCTTGCCGACTACCGCATTGAACAACATTAATCCGGCGCGCCCGAACGTCCGGAGGGTTTTTATCCCTCGATGCCCGAGTGATGCCAGCGCATTTAACAGCATGGGTGGCTTAACTCCCTGTTTTGAGTAAATCAGTGTGGTAATCGCCCGCCGGGTAGCGGAATGGAACCGGCCCATCGGCAATACCGTCAAGGAACTGGCGCACCCGCGGATCGGCATTTTCTTGTAGTGCCTGAGCACTACCGTAGGCCACTATTTTTTTGTCCGCCATAATATAGGCGTAATCCGCAATACTCAGTACCTCTGGCACATCATGAGACACCACTACACAGGTAACGCCCAGTACGCTGTTCAGCTCTGAAATCAGCTTCACCAACACGCCCATGGTAATGGGATCCTGACCGACAAACGGTTCATCAAACATGATGAGGTCTGGCTCCAGCGCGATAGCGCGTGCTAATGCCGCACGCCGCGCCATCCCACCAGATAATTCAGAAGGCATTAATTTTGCCGCACCGCGCAGGCCGACAGCCTCCAGTTTCATCATCACCGTGCTTCTCAGCAACGGCGCGGGTAACGTTGTATGCTCACGCAGGGGATAGGCGACGTTATCAAACACATTCATGTCGGTAAACAACGCACCTGACTGAAACAGCATGCTCATACGCTTACGCACGGTGTACAAACGCGAACGAGACATAGCAGGGACGTTCTCGCCATCAAAAAGTATCTCGCCGTTATCCGGGGGGATCTGTCCGCCAATCAAACGCAACAGCGTTGTTTTACCGATGCCTGATGGCCCCATGATCGCCGTTACCTTTCCGCGCGGCACCGTCAGGGAAATATTATCAAAAATGCAGCGATCGCCTCGGGAAAAGCTGACATCGCGCATATCGACTAGATTCGCCACAGACTGACCCATTGATTCATCCTTTACTATTGCCTCGTTGTTCGAAGAGTTTGGCGCTCAATTTAGCCCTGAACCCAACATATTTACAGATTATTACCCACCCTGGTTAGCGAAAGCTGGCATTTGTTTTACTTTTTAGCCGCATAAAGTCAAAATTAAGAATTCGTCACGGCTTCCAGAAGATCCTTCAGTGGACCGGCGAGTATACCTGAAGAAAGGACTTTAGATGCTTTTAGCGACGGCGCTGTTAATAATTGGTTTACTTCTGGTGGTCTACGGTGCCGACCGTATGGTGTTTGCCGCATCCATTTTATGCCGAACGTTTGGCATTCCCCCGATCATCATTGGGATGACAGTCGTCAGCATTGGTACATCATTACCTGAGATTATTGTCTCCGTTGCCGCATCGATGAATGGGCAGCTCGACTTAGCCGTCGGTACAGCTATCGGCTCCAACATCACCAACATTCTTCTCATTTTAGGCCTGTCAGCACTGATTCACCCTTTTACCGTGCATTCTGATGTTCTGCGTCGGGAATTACCGCTAATGTTGCTGGTGAGCATACTCGCTGCATCCGTACTGTATGACGGGCAACTAAGTCGCAGCGATGGTTTTTTTCTGCTGCTTCTTGCCGTGCTATGGCTGCTATTCATTGTTAAAATCGCGCGTCTGGCAGAGCGGCAAGGAAATGACAGCCTTACCCGGGAGCAAGTGGCGGAGCTGCCTCGCGAAGGCGGACTGCCCGTCGCATTTTTATGGTTGGGTATTGCGCTGATTATTATGCCGATGGCAACACGTATGGTGGTGGATAACGCCACTGTGCTGGCGAATTACTTTGCCATGAGCGAACTCACTATCGGTTTGACGGTGGTGGCCATTGGCACCAGCCTGCCTGAACTGGCAACGGCAATCGCAGGTCTGCGCAAGGGTGAAAACGATATCGCCGTCGGCAATATCATCGGCGCGAACATTTTTAATATTGTAATCGTCCTCGGACTGCCCGCACTGATCACACCGGGCGAGGTCAATCCGATGGCCTTCAGCCGTGATTATAGCGTCATGTTGCTGGTGAGCGTTATTTTTGCATTACTCTGCTGGCGACGTCCGCGCCAGATAAGTCGAGGCGCTGGTGCGCTATTGACTGGCGGTTTTATCATATGGCTGGCGATGCTGTATTGGTTATCGCCACTTCTCGTTGGATAACTGGAAACGCATTATGTCGCACTTAGAGTTGCAACCGGGTTTTGACTTTCAGCAAGCAGGTAAGGAAGTCCTGGCAATTGAACGTGAAGGCCTGGCGGAGCTTGATCAGTATATCAACCAGAATTTTACCCTCGCATGTGAAAAAATATTCAGTTGCCCGGGCAAAGTTGTGGTCATGGGGATGGGAAAATCCGGGCATATCGGGCGGAAAATGGCCGCCACTTTTGCCAGCACTGGCACCCCGTCATTTTTCGTACATCCTGGCGAAGCCGCGCATGGCGATCTGGGTATGGTATCGCCGCAAGACGTCGTGATCGCCATTTCTAACTCTGGCGAATCAAATGAGATTGCAGCGTTAATCCCGGTTCTAAAACGCCTTCACGTGCCGCTTATCTGCATGACCGGTCGTCCTGAAAGCAGCATGGCACGTGCAGCAGATGTGCATCTATGTGTTAAAGTGCCTAAGGAGGCCTGCCCGTTAGGTCTGGCACCGACCAGTAGTACAACCGCGACGCTGGTGATGGGTGATGCACTTGCTGTTGCATTATTAAAAGCTCGCGGCTTTACCGCAGAAGATTTTGCGTTATCTCACCCGGGTGGCGCATTGGGTCGTAAGCTTTTATTACGCGTTAACGATATTATGCATACGGGCGACGAGATCCCGCATGTGAACAAGCGCGCCAGCCTGCGTGATGCCCTACTTGAGATCACTCGTAAGAATCTCGGTATGACCGTCATCTGCGATGACAAAATGAAGATTGACGGCATCTTCACGGATGGCGACTTACGCCGTGTTTTTGATATGGGTGTCGATGTACGCCAGTTAGGCATTGCTGATGTCATGACACCTGGAGGCATTCGTGTGCGTCCAGGCATTCTTGCCGTTGATGCCCTGAACTTAATGCAGTCCCGCCATATCACTTCGGTAATGGTTGCTGATGGCGACCAGTTACTCGGTGTGTTACATATGCATGATCTGCTGCGTGCAGGCGTAGTGTAGAAATTCAAGGATAAAAGAAATGAGTAAAGCAGGTGCGTCGCTTGCGACCTGTTATGGACCCGTCAGCACTGAAGTCATCACCAGGGCAGAAAATATTCGTCTGCTCATCCTTGACGTGGATGGCGTTCTGTCTGACGGTCTGATTTATATGGGCAACAATGGCGAAGAGCTGAAAGCATTTAACGTTCGTGATGGCTACGGAATTCGTTGTGCGCTCACTTCAGGTATTGAGGTTGCCATTATTACCGGACGAAAGGCTAAACTTGTAGAAGATCGTTGTGCCACTCTGGGGATCGCTCATCTCTACCAGGGGCAATCTGACAAACTGGTCGCCTTTGACGACCTACTCAAGAAACTGGCGATTGCACCTGAAAATGTAGCGTACGTTGGCGACGATCTGATCGACTGGCCGGTGATGGAAAAAGTGGGATTAAGCGTAGCGGTAGCGGATGCACATCCTTTGCTGATCCCGCGTGCCGACTATGTCACCCACATCGACGGGGGGCGCGGCGCTGTACGTGAAGTCTGCGATTTATTACTCCTGGCGCAGGGCAAACTGGATGAGGCCAAAGGGCAATCGATATGAGCAAAACCAGACGTTGGGTTATCATTCTACTGTCGCTGGCTATCCTTGTGCTGATTGGTATTAACCTGGCAGACAAAGACGACACCACTGAAGTAGTGGTGAATAGCAATGAGCCAACCTATAAGAGCGAACATACCGATACCGTTGTATATAGCCCGGAAGGAGCACTAAGCTATCGCTTGATCGCTCAACACGTTGAATATTATTCAGATCAGGCTGTTTCGTGGTTTACTCAACCAGTATTAACCACATTTGATAAGGATAAAGTACCGACCTGGTCAATCAAGGCCGATAAAGCCAAATTAACCAATGATCGTATGCTCTATCTGTATGGCCACGTTGAAGTCAACGCGCTGGTTCCTGACTCTCAACTACGCAGAATTACTACCGATAACGCGCAGATTAACCTGGTGACGCAAGATGTTACTTCGGATGATCTGGTTACGTTGTACGGAACAACATTTAACTCCAGCGGACTGAAGATGCGCGGCAACTTACGCAGCAAGAACGCCGAGCTGATTGAAAAGGTTAGAACCTCATATGAAATTCAAAACAAACAAACTCAGCCTTAACCTTGTGCTTGCCAGCTCACTTCTGGCCGCCAGCATTCCGGCATTTGCCGTAACCGGCGATACCGAGCAACCGATCCACATTGAATCGGATCAACAGTCCCTGGATATGCAGGGCAACGTGGTGACGTTTACCGGTAATGTGGTCGTGACCCAAGGCACCATCAAAATTAATGCCGATAAAGTCGTCGTGACCCGTCCCGGCGGTGAAGACGGTAAAGAAGTGATCGATGGTTATGGTAACCCGGCAACGTTTTACCAGATGCAGGATAACGGTAAACCCGTTAACGGCCACGCGTCACAAATGCACTATGAACTGGCAAAAGATTTCGTCGTGCTGACTGGCAAAGCTTATCTGGAGCAGGTAGACAGCAATATCTCCGGCGACAAAATAACCTATCTGGTTAAAGAGCAGAAAATGCAGGCCTTCAGTGATAAAGGCAAACGCGTCACCACTGTACTGGTGCCGTCACAACTGCAGGATAAAGGCAAAACCAAGGCTCCGGCAGAGAAAAAAGGTAACTGATTCGTTATGGCAACATTAACTGCAAAGAATCTTGCAAAAGCCTACAAAGGCCGCCGCGTAGTGGAAGATGTCAGTTTGACCGTCAACTCCGGGGAGATCGTTGGTCTGCTCGGCCCTAACGGTGCGGGTAAAACAACGACCTTTTACATGGTTGTCGGCATTGTGCCGCGCGATGCTGGCAACATCATCATTGATGATGAAGACATCAGCCTGCTGCCGCTGCATGCGCGCGCACGTCGCGGCATCGGCTACTTACCGCAGGAAGCCTCTATTTTTCGTCGCCTGAGCGTATTTGATAACCTGATGGCAGTGCTGCAAATTCGTGACGATCTTTCCAGTGAACAACGTGAAGATCGCGCCAACGAACTGATGGAAGAATTCCATATCGAACATCTGCGCGACAGCCTGGGGCAATCGCTGTCCGGCGGTGAACGGCGCCGTGTGGAAATCGCCCGTGCGCTGGCTGCAAATCCGAAATTTATCCTGCTGGATGAACCCTTTGCCGGCGTTGACCCGATTTCCGTTATTGATATCAAACGCATCATTGAACACCTGCGAGATAGCGGACTGGGCGTGCTGATTACCGACCATAACGTTCGCGAAACGCTGGCGGTCTGTGAGCGAGCCTACATTGTGAGCCAGGGGCATCTGATCGCACACGGTACGCCTACCGAAATACTGCAAGACGAACACGTTAAGCGCGTATACCTTGGGGAAGACTTCAGACTCTGATAGGGTAGAAGACTTCACGTTACCGCGGGAGAAAACAACTCTGAACATGAAGCAAGGTTTGCAACTCAGGCTTAGCCAACAACTGGCGATGACGCCTCAGCTTCAACAGGCTATCCGTCTGTTGCAGCTGTCCACGCTGGAACTTCAGCAAGAACTTCAGCAAGCGCTGGAAAGTAACCCACTGCTCGAGCAAACCGATCTTCACGACGAAATTGATACCCAGGAAAAACAGGACAGCGAATCTCTCGATACTGCAGATGCACTCGAGCAAAAAGAAATGCCGGAAGAGCTACCGCTAGACACCAGTTGGGATGAAATTTACACCGCGGGTACGCCGTCTGGGGCCAGCGGGGATTACATTGACGACGAACTGCCGGTGTATCAGGGTGAAACCACGCAATCGCTACAAGATTATCTAATGTGGCAAGTGGAGCTGACTCCATTTTCGGATACCGATCGCGCCATTGCGACGTCAATTGTAGACGCGGTGGATGATACAGGGTATCTCACGGTTTCTCTGGACGAAATTCTCGAAAGCATGGGCGATGATGACATCGGTATGGATGAAATCGAGGCCGTGCTTAAACGCGTTCAACGTTTTGATCCTGTTGGTGTTGCGGCAAAAGATCTCCGTGACTGCTTACTGATCCAACTTTCGCAGTTTGACAAAGCCACACCATGGCTGGAAGAAACTCGCCTGATCATCAGCGATCATCTTGATCTGCTCGCCAATCACGACTTCCGCACGCTGATGCGCGTGACCCGACTGAAAGAAGATGTACTGAAAGAGGCTGTAAATCTTATCCAGTCGCTCGACCCAAGACCCGGACAGTCGATCCAGACGGGTGAACCGGAATACGTGATCCCGGATGTGCTGGTACGTAAGCATAACGATCGCTGGGTCGTCGAACTGAACAGCGACAGCATTCCGCGCTTACAAATCAACCAGCACTACGCCGCCATGTGCAACGGTGCGCGTAACGATGCAGACAGCCAGTTTATCCGTAGTAATCTGCAGGATGCGAAGTGGCTGATAAAAAGTCTGGAAAGCCGTAATGACACACTGTTGCGCGTCAGTCGCTGTATTGTTGAGCAACAGCAAGCCTTCTTTGAACAAGGCGAAGAGTTTATGAAACCGATGGTGCTGGCGGATATCGCCCAGGCCGTCGAGATGCACGAATCGACCATTTCCCGAGTGACCACGCAAAAATACCTGCACAGTCCGCGCGGCATTTTTGAATTGAAGTATTTCTTCTCCAGTCACGTAAATACTGAAGGTGGAGGCGAAGCCTCTTCTACAGCGATACGCGCGCTGGTGAAGAAATTAATTGCTGCGGAGAACCCTGCGAAACCGCTGAGTGACAGCAAGTTAACCTCTATGCTGTCAGAACAGGGTATCATGGTGGCGCGCCGCACCGTTGCGAAGTACCGAGAGTCTTTATCCATTCCGCCGTCTAACCAGCGCAAACAACTGGTCTGACCCAACCGATAAGGAAGACACTATGCAGCTCAACATCACTGGAAATAACGTCGAAATTACTGAAGCCCTGCGCGACTTTGTTACCACAAAGTTCGCCAAACTTGAGCAATATTTCGACAGGATTAATCAGGTTTATATTGTGTTGAAAGTGGAGAAGGTTACACACATCTCGGATGCAACACTGCATGTGAACGGTGGCGAAATTCATGCCAGCGCGGAAGGTCAGGATATGTACGCCGCCATTGACGGTTTAATTGATAAACTGGCTCGGCAGCTAACAAAACATAAAGATAAACTGAAACAGCACTAACTTGTCCGGGCAGTTAGCGGGTGCAGGACGGCCTGTTGTGAAGCACAACAGGCCATTTGTACAGTTAGCGCTTAGGTGAAATTATGACAAATAACGATACGACTCTACAACTGAGCAATGTTCTTAACCAGGAATGTACACGCGCGGCCGTTCACTGCCAAAGTAAGAAACGCGCACTGGAAATCATTAGCGAACTGGCGGCAAAGCAGCTCAGCTTGCCTCCTCAGGTGGTGTTTGAAGCCATTCTGACGCGTGAGAAAATGGGCAGTACCGGCATCGGCAATGGTATTGCAATTCCGCACGGTAAGCTGGAAGAAGATACGTTACGTGCGGTCGGCGTGTTTGTTCAACTCGAAACCCCCATCGCTTTCGACGCCATTGATAATCAGCCTGTTGATCTGCTTTTCGCTCTGCTGGTCCCTGCCGATCAAACCAAAACGCATTTGCATACGCTGTCACTGGTTGCAAAACGCCTGGCAGATAAAACCATCTGTCGTCGCCTGCGCGCCGCACAAAGCGACCAGGAGTTGTATCAAATCATCACGGACACCGAAGGTGAACAGGATGAGGCATAATAACCCAATGGCATCTTTTTCTGTCGTTGTGAGGAGAAACAGTACATGGTACTGATGATCGTCAGCGGTCGCTCAGGGTCGGGAAAATCTGTCGCCCTGCGAGCGCTGGAAGATATGGGTTTTTACTGCGTGGATAACCTCCCCGTCGTGTTGTTGCCCGATCTGGCTAGAACGCTTGCCGATCGCCAAATTTCTGCGGCTGTCAGCATTGATGTGCGTAACATGCCTGAGTCACCAGAGATTTTCGAACAGGCGATGAATAACCTGCCAGAGGGCTTCTCACCGCAGCTGTTGTTCCTTGATGCTGACCGTAACACGCTGATTCGCCGCTACAGCGATACGCGACGTCTGCACCCGCTCTCCAGCAAAAACTTATCTCTGGAAAGCGCGATTGATAAAGAAAGTGATTTACTGGAACCACTGCGTTCCCGCGCAGACTTGATCGTTGATACCTCGGAAATGTCCGTGCACGAACTGGCGGAAATGTTACGTACCCGACTGTTGGGTAAACGTGAACGTGAACTGACGATGGTATTCGAGTCCTTTGGTTTCAAACACGGTATCCCAATAGATGCGGATTACGTCTTTGACGTACGATTCCTGCCTAACCCACACTGGGATCCAAAACTACGTCCGATGACCGGTCTTGACAGGCCTGTCGCCGCCTTCCTCGATCGACACACAGAAGTACACAATTTTATCTACCAGACTCGCAGCTATCTTGAGCTATGGTTACCCATGCTGGAGACGAACAACCGCAGCTACCTCACCGTAGCCATCGGCTGTACCGGCGGGAAGCACCGTTCGGTGTATATTGCAGAGCAACTGGCAGACTACTTCCGCTCACGCGGTAAAAACGTACAGTCACGCCATCGTACGCTGGAAAAACGTAAATCATGACCGTGAAGCAAACTGTTGAAATCACGAATAAGCTGGGCATGCATGCCCGGCCCGCAATGAAACTGTTTGAATTAATGCAGGGTTTTGAAGCAGAAGTACTGCTACGTAATGATGAAGGAACGGAAGCCGAAGCAAACAGCGTTATCGCATTGCTAATGCTGGATTCCGCCAAAGGCCGTCAGATAGAGATTGAAGCCTCTGGCCCACAGGAAGTTGAAGCCCTTGCAGCGGTTATTGCGTTGTTTAATTCAGGGTTTGACGAAGAGTAGTCCGGAAGGTCGGATAAGGCGTTTACACCACCATCCGACACCACCGATTAATACAGCTTATTTTCCCGCATAAACGACTCACCGCCAAGCTGGCGCATTTGACGCATGATCCACGCCTGACGGCTACGAACATAGCCTGAAGGTGCATTCGCCTTAAAACGCAGAGGATTTGGCAATACCGCCGCCAGTAATGCCGCTTCTGACAGACTCAACCGGCTGGCGGGCTTATGGAAATACCGCTGCGCCGCCGCTTCCACGCCAAATACACCATCGCCAAACTCAGCAATATTCAGATAGACGGTCAGAATACGTTTCTTGCTCCAGACTGTTTCCATACCCAGCGTCAGACCAGCCTCCAGACCTTTACGCACCCAGCTACGCCCATCCCACAGAAAAAGATTTTTTGCCGTCTGCTGCGACAACGTCGACGCGCCGCGAATACGCTTTTCGTTACGTTCGTTGTGCTCCAGCGCTTTCTCTATGGCGGAGACATCAAATCCCCAGTGTTCGGGAAATTTTTGGTCCTCGGCTGCAATCACCGCCAGCCCCATCAGTGGCGATATCTCGTCCATGCTGACCCAGTCTGAATGCGCCACATAGCTGAAATGTCCCTGTAACCATGCTCCAAGCTGCCGCTCGACCATCACTGCCGAGAAAGGCACCGGCACCACGCTAAATAGCGCGATGCCGCCGCCCCAAAAAACGGCGAGGACAACAACCACCCGCAGAAAAATACGCCGCAAAAAGACGGCGACCCCTTTTCTCATTCAGCCAGTACCAGCACGCGCGCCACCAGCTTATCGATACCGCTTGCGGCCTGGGCTATATCCTGCGCCAGCATATAAGCCGGTGTAGTGACGATTTTGTTGTCTTCATCGACCACGATATCATCAACCGGACAAGGCACATGTTCGCCCCCCATATCTTCCAGCACTTCCGCGGTGTCAATATCGGTGCCAATTGTCAGACGCAGTGGGAAATCAAAGATTTTTGGCAGCATCGCCGGAGCAATACACATAAACCCCAGCGGTTTTCCTGACTGATGCATAGCGACCGCCAGCGCGGCCAAATCGCTATCAACCCGACATTCGCTGCCCTGGCTGGCAAAATTACTCAGATTCTTCGCCGCGCCAAACCCACCAGGAACAATCAGCGCATCAAGTTCAGCAGAAACAGCCTGGGCCAGAGGACGGATATCACCCCGCGCAATACGTGCTGCTTCAATCAGGACGTTGCGTGCTTCCTGCATCGGCTCACCCGTCAGATGATTAATGACATCCACCTGCTGTTTATCCGGTGCAAAACAGATAGCCTGAGCACCGCTGCGAGCAATCGCCAGAAGGGTTAGCACGGCTTCATGGATCTCTGAACCGTCATATACACCACATCCACTGAGCACAACGCCAACTTTTTTCATCGAGATACTCCTTTCGCAACTGACTGAAGCATATTAATAATTCTTATTAAAATGCTACGCTTCACACATTTAACTGATTCATGTAACAAATTATTTAAGATTTGCTATCTTAACTGCGTGCGGCCTGAAATTTAGGGCTGCGCCCTTGTAAACAATGATAATAATTTACGGCGCAGCCACGATTTCCCTGGTGTTGGCGCAGTATTCGCGCACCCCGGTTAAGCCGGGGTCATTTTTTTTCCACGCTCGCTACCCAGGCTCTTAATACCGCCACGTCGTGTTGCCACTCTTGCTTCATCTCTTCAATCCATTCAGCCACGTTATCTTCCCAGGCAGGAAGGTCTGGGGATTGAATTTGCTGTCCCAGTTGCTGCAGATGTCGCAGGCCAACCGATCCCGCAGCACCTTTAATTTTGTGGCCTTCTTCAACAACGCCTTTTTTATCACGCGCAGTCAGATTGGACTCCAGGACGCTCAAATATCCCGGCATCATCTTCTCAAACACCGCCAGCCCATCGGTAATCAACTTCGGTCCCACCAGCTCGAGGTATTGTTCCAACATGGGAATATCTAACAGCGCTTGCGATTTACTGCTTTCTTCAGATGTCACAGTGCTCTCCTCTTTGTTTCGGGTATCCCAGTATTTTTTGATCATGGCGGTTAACGCCGGAACCGATAATGGCTTACTCAGCACGTCATCCATTCCCGCATCAAGATATTCTTTCTTATCCTTCAGTACGTTGGCAGTAAGCGCCACCAGCGGCGGCAGGGCTTCACGCGCGTATTTTTGGGTAAGCTCTCTGGAGATATCCAGCCCCGTCATATCCGGCAACTGAATATCCAGCAGTACCAGGTCGTATTCCCCCGGCTTGAACATTTCCAGCGCAGCTTTCCCGGTCATCGCGACATCCACGCTGTTGCCTAGTTTTTCCAGCACTGAACGCGCAACAATCACATTCAGTTCAATATCCTCTACCAGCAACACATTCAGAGCTGGCAACGGCATATCATCCTCTTCAAAGGCGTCTTCAATCTCTTCCGCTACGGCAGGCGCATGAACGGTTAGCGTAAAGACTGAACCTTTTCCTGGCTGGCTGGAGACCGTGATATCCCCCCCCATATTCTTAGCCAGACGGCGGGATACCGCGAGACCAATCCCGGTACCTGTTGCCGGTTTACCACCGTTGCTGTCTTTCACCTGATAATACATGGCGAAGATCTTATCCTGCTCATCCTGCGGAATACCGATCCCGGAATCTTCAACTTCAAAATGCAGAATACTTCCTTCGTCATAACGCGCCCGAACGGTGACCTGTCCTTGCTGGGTGAATTTCACGGCATTACTGATCAGGTTCCACAGGATCTGGCGTAAACGCGTCCCGTCTGTGATGACCTTATGCGGCAGAGGCAACGTCGGTTCCAGGACAAAGCGTAGCCCTTTTTGTTGCGCCTGAAGGCCTGACAGGTTTTCCAGATCCGCCATAAAGCTGGTGAAATCAATCGGCTGGTTATCCAGTTGGACTTTACGCCGTTCCATCTTATCCATGTCGATAATATCGTTGAAAATATTACCCAACGTGACGGCGGAAACATGGATGGTTTTGAGGTATTTTTCCTGCTCGGCGGTCAGATCCGTATCCAGCAGGATCCGGCTTAAGCCGACAATGCCGTTCAGTGGTGTTCGCAGCTCGTGGCTGATAGTCGAAATGAAGGTGGTCTTATCGCGACTGGCACGCTCAAGTGCGTCCTGATAACGCTTACGCTCGGTAATATCGCGCCCAAAGCCCATCAGACCATGTCGCTTACCAACTCGGTCGTAATAAGGCACTTTACGAATTTCAAAGCAGGCTTTACGTCCGTCCGGATAATCCAGCCATTGTTCATAAGTGAGCGAAACATTATGGCGGAACACTTTCTCATCAGTTTCGATAACCTTCTCTGCCGCCTCAGGGGAATAAACGTCAGCCGGTTTTAAATTTACCAGTTGCTTTTCACTCTTGCCGGTCAGCAATTCCATCGCACGGTTACAGCCGGAAAATTCTTTATCCTCATTGCGATAAAAAACCAGATCCGGCGACGCATCGAGGAAAGAACGCAGAAAAGAGGACTGTTGTTCAAGCTGGATCTGCGCTTCTTCGCGCTCTTTAATTTCCACCTTAAGCTGCTCAAACGTTTCCTGGCGCTCCGCTTCTGCCTTTTCACGTTCTACGATCTGCTGATTGAGCTGAGCAATATTGTCCTTCAGTTGTACATTAAGCTTGAGATCGCGCTCACGCATCTCTTCCAGCTTCTGTACCAGTCGTGACAGGCGCTGTCGGGACTCCTCCAGTTGTTCCACTACCACTGACAGGAAATAGACGGCCCACGGGGTAATTAACAGACCAAAAAAGATTGAACGGATAACATCAATACTTTCTACCTGACCATGCAGCACCATGGTGACAGCCATCTGCACCACAATTGCCAACACGACCAAAGCCAGCGCCAATAGCAGCGAAAAGCGCACCAGACCTAACTTCATCATCAGGTCGACATAATATTGCGCCAGCATACGAATTTGCTTCATAGAGGGTTCCTTCACGACAACTTGGCACAATAATACTCAATTCTCAGCGCGACGTTTAAGATTGTGCCAAAAATGCGTAGTTTCCCTCATCGCGCTACACTGCCGGCGGGTTCCAGGGCCGTCCCAGAGCTGACCCCTGTACGCCATATTCGTTAAGGTACTTATCCAGTTCGACCATCCCGGTCCAGCGATTTTCACACCATAATGGGGCTAATAACGTCGGGCGACGGGCGCTGGCAGAAATTCGGTGATAGATAACCTCTGGCGGAGTGTGGCGAATCATCTCTCCCGCCGTCACTGTGTAATCACCCAGCTCAATACCGCTCAGGCGCCCGGCCTCCCAGGCTTTCGCCATAATGCTGCCCTTCACGATATGCAGGGGATGCAGCTTAATTCCATCGACTCCGGTATCCACCACGCGTTCCAGCGTTTGCAGACATTCCATTTGCCCTTCTCCCGGCAGACCGACAATAAGGTGCGAACACACTTTCAACCCACGTTCACGCGCTAACTGAGTGGTTCGCTGATAGCAGGAAAAATCATGTCCACGATTGATGCGGTGCAGGGTTTTATCATGCGCAGTTTGCAACCCCAGCTCCAGCCACACCTCATATCCCTGATCTTTATATTCGCAAAGCAGATCAAGCACCGCTTCCGGAACACAATCGGGGCGCGTCCCAACGCACAGACCAACAATATTGGCCTGACTGACCGCCTGCTGATACATAGAACGCAGCACCTGCACTTCCGCAAAGGTGCTGGTATAGGCCTGGAAATAGGCCAGATAGCGCTTAGCGCGATTCACCAGGTGCGCCTGATGTTCAAGCTGTTCGGCAATGGAATGATGCTGTTGGGCCTCATCGGCAAAAGAGGCCACATTACAGAAAGTACATCCACCGCGTCCGATGGTACCATCGCGATTTGGGCAGCTAAACCCACCGTGCAGCGTGAGTTTATGAACTTTTTGCCCATAACGACGAGAAAGATCCCCACCAAACATATTGACTAATTTCTGTAACTGCATAATCTGATAGACCGCGCCTTGAAAAGAGGCCAAAGCCTGCCATTTTTAGCCCCCGTTGGCGATGACCTGGATCAATCGCCCTGGCGTGCCTTTATTTATTGCATAACAAATCAAAATAACCGAAATTTCATTCAATCCAAATGTAATTATTTTTCCTTATATCCCGCTATTTTTTTTATGTTCTTTTAGCTCTTGTATAAAAACAGTATCTTTAAGACGCCAAAACTCTAAAATCCAGCATAAAATGCCAGTCATCACGATAAACAAAGGGAGGACGAGGGATAACAGGCCTTTCTGACAGTGAGACAGATCACACTTCACCATCCATTCCACACACGTTAAATCAATGTAAAAACGCCTTTAATTTCAATATATTCATAAAGTTAATCTTCCTATAGCACATTTTTGTATAAATAAGATTGCCATTTGACCTGTGTGTGGATTCCCGATAACTTGGAAATCCGCTGGAAGCTTTCTGGATGAGCAGTCTGCTCATCATATTTATGCAGTAATTGAGATTCCCTCTGAAGCAAGTCCTCAAACTTGTTTGACCTGTGCGAAAAGGATAAAGAGGGCGAATGCGAGGTAAGCGTATGACACGCAAACCCCGTCGCCATGCTCTTGGTGTGCCCGTGCGCAACGGTTCAGATGGGGATCTCGCAGAGCCTGGGGAGGTTCACTGATATGTTGTACGATAAATCCCTTGAGAAGGATAACTGTGGTTTCGGCCTGATCGCCCACATAGAAGGCGAACCTAGCCACAAGGTAGTGCGTACCGCCATACACGCGCTGGCCCGTATGCAGCACCGTGGCGCAATTCTTGCCGATGGTAAAACCGGCGATGGTTGCGGCCTGCTGTTACAAAAACCTGACCGCTTTTTTCGCATCGTTGCTCAGGAGCGCGGCTGGCGTTTAGCCAAAAACTACGCCGTCGGCATGATCTTTTTAAATAAAGACGCTGAACTGGCGGCTGCATCTCGTCGCATTGTTGAAGAAGAATTACAGCAGGAAACCTTGTCGATTGTTGGTTGGCGCGAAGTGCCCACCAACGAAGGTGTCCTCGGTGAAATCGCCCTCTCCTCCCTGCCTCGAATTGAGCAAATTTTTGTTAACGCCCCTGCGGGCTGGCGACCACGTGATATGGAACGCCGCCTGTTCATCGCGCGTCGCCGTATCGAAAAACGCCTCCAGGAAGATAAAGACTTCTACGTCTGCAGCTTGTCTAACCTGGTCAACATCTACAAAGGTCTGTGTATGCCGGCGGATCTGCCGCGCTTTTACCTGGACCTGGCGGACCTGCGTCTGGAATCAGCTATCTGTCTGTTCCATCAGCGCTTCTCCACCAACACCGTACCACGCTGGCCGCTGGCACAACCGTTCCGCTACCTGGCGCACAACGGTGAGATCAACACCATCACCGGTAACCGTCAGTGGGCCCGCGCACGTACCTATAAATTTCAGACGCCGCTGATCCCTGATCTCCATGATGCCGCTCCTTTCGTCAACGAAACCGGCTCCGACTCCAGCTCAATGGATAACATGCTGGAGCTGCTTCTGGCAGGCGGCATGGACATTATCCGGGCCATGCGCCTGCTGGTGCCACCAGCCTGGCAGAACAACCCTGACATGGACCCGGAACTGCGCGCATTCTTTGACTTTAACTCCATGCACATGGAGCCATGGGATGGTCCGGCAGGTATTGTTATGTCTGACGGCCGCTTTGCCGCATGTAACCTGGACCGTAACGGCCTGCGCCCGGCACGCTACGTGATCACCAAAGACAAGCTCATCACCTGCGCCTCTGAAGTGGGGATTTGGGACTATCAGCCGGATGAAGTTGTCGAGAAAGGCCGCGTCGGTCCGGGCGAACTAATGGTTATCGATACCCGCAGTGGGCGCATTCTGCACTCAGCCGAAACCGATGACGATCTGAAAAGCCGCCACCCGTACAAAGAGTGGATGGAGAAAAATGTCCGCCGTCTGGTACCGTTTGAAGATCTGGCTGACGATCAGGTCGGTAGCCGCGAACTGGACGATGACACCCTTGCCAGCTACCAGAAGCAGTTTAATTACAGCGCTGAAGAGCTGGATTCCGTCATCCGCGTGCTGGGTGAAAATGGTCAGGAAGCGGTTGGCTCAATGGGTGACGATACCCCGTTTGCTGTACTCTCCAGTCAGCCACGCATTATTTATGACTACTTCCGCCAGCAGTTTGCGCAGGTGACTAACCCGCCTATCGATCCGCTGCGTGAAGCGCATGTGATGTCACTGGCCACCAGCATCGGTCGTGAGATGAACGTCTTCTGCGAAGCGGAAGGCCAGGCACACCGTCTGAGTTTCAAATCGCCGATCCTGCTGTACTCCGATTTCAAACAGCTCACCACTATGAAAGAGGAACACTATCGCGCGGATACGCTGGACATAACCTTTGACGTGACCGAAACCACGCTTGAAGAGACCGTCAAAGCACTGTGCGACAAGGCCGAGCAGATGGTGCGTAACGGCACGGTGCTGCTGGTACTTTCCGACCGTAACATTGCCAAAAACCGCTTGCCAGTCCCGGCACCGATGGCGGTCGGCGCAGTGCAAACGCGTCTGGTAGAACAAAGCCTGCGCTGTGACGCCAACATCATCGTTGAAACTGCCAGCGTACGCGATCCGCACCACTTTGCAGTCCTGTTGGGCTTTGGCGCGACGGCGGTCTATCCATACCTCGCGTATGAGACGCTGGGGCGCCTGATCGATACACAGGCGATAGCCAAAGATTACCGGACCGTGATGCAGAACTACCGTAACGGCATCAACAAAGGCCTGTACAAAATCATGTCCAAAATGGGCATTTCGACGATCGCCTCTTACCGCTGCTCTAAGCTGTTTGAAGCCGTTGGTCTGCATGATGACGTCGTTGCGCTCTGCTTCCAGGGCGTAGTCAGTCGCATCAGCGGTGCTGGATTTGCCGATTTCCAGCAGGATCTGCTGAATCTCTCCAAGCATGCCTGGCTGGCACGTAAACCGATTAGTCAGGGCGGCCTGCTGAAGTACGTTCACGGCGGTGAATACCACGCTTACAACCCAGACGTGGTACGTACTCTGCAACAGGCGGTACAAAGCGGGGAATATAGCGACTATCAGGAATATGCAAAACTGGTAAATGAGCGCCCGGCGGCGACGCTGCGCGACCTGCTGGCAATCACGCCTGGTGATGAAGCCATAAGCATTAACGACGTAGAACCAGCAACAGAACTGTTTAAACGCTTTGATACCGCAGCGATGTCTATCGGCGCATTAAGTCCGGAAGCGCACGAAGCGTTGGCCGAAGCAATGAACAGCATCGGCGGCAACTCTAACTCCGGTGAAGGCGGTGAAGATCCGGCGCGTTACGGCACCAACAAGGTGTCACGCATTAAGCAGGTCGCTTCCGGCCGCTTCGGAGTTACCCCGGCGTATCTGGTTAACGCCGATGTGATTCAGATTAAAGTCGCACAGGGCGCGAAGCCGGGTGAAGGTGGTCAGTTGCCGGGTGATAAAGTGACTCCGTACATCGCCAAACTGCGTTATTCGGTACCGGGCGTGACGTTGATCTCCCCGCCGCCGCACCACGATATCTACTCAATCGAGGACTTAGCGCAGCTGATTTTCGACCTGAAACAGGTCAACCCGAAAGCGATGATCTCCGTCAAACTGGTTTCCGAACCTGGCGTCGGCACCATCGCTACCGGTGTGGCAAAAGCGTATGCGGATCTCATCACCATCGCAGGCTATGACGGCGGCACCGGAGCCAGCCCACTCTCGTCAGTAAAATATGCGGGTTGTCCGTGGGAACTGGGTCTGGTTGAAACCCAACAGGCACTGGTGGCTAACGGTCTGCGCCATAAGATTCGTTTGCAGGTTGATGGCGGACTGAAAACTGGCGTCGATATCATCAAAGCGGCAATTCTGGGAGCGGAAAGCTTCGGCTTCGGTACCGGTCCGATGGTGGCGCTGGGCTGTAAATATCTGCGTATTTGCCACCTGAACAACTGCGCAACTGGCGTGGCGACTCAGGACGAAAAACTGCGTAAGAATCACTATCATGGTCTGCCGTTCAAAGTCACCAACTACTTTGAATTTGTTGCCCGTGAAACCCGAGAGCTGATGGCGCAACTGGGCGTGAAACGCCTGGTAGACCTGATTGGCCGTACCGATCTGCTCACCGAGCTGGAAGGATACACCGCCAAACAGCAGAAACTGGAGCTGTCCCGGCTGCTGGAAACCGCCGAGCCGCATCCGGGTAAAGCGCTGTTCTGCACCGAGAACAACCCGCCGTTTGATAACGGCGTGCTGAACGCACAATTACTGCAGCAGGCGAAACCGTTTGTCGATGATCGCCAGAGTAAAACTTTCTGGTTCGATATCCGCAACACCGATCGTTCTGTCGGCGCATCATTGTCTGGCTATATCGCACAAACGCACGGCGATCAGGGGCTGGCCTCCGATCCTATCAAAGCGCATTTCAGCGGTACTGCAGGACAAAGCTTCGGTGTATGGAACGCAGGTGGCGTTGAGTTGTATCTGACCGGCGATGCCAATGACTATGTCGGTAAAGGTATGGCGGGTGGCTTGCTGGCTGTGCGCCCACCGGTGGGTTCTGCCTTCCGTAGCCATGAAGCAAGTATCATCGGCAACACCTGTCTGTACGGTGCTACCGGTGGTCGTTTATTCGCCGCGGGTCGAGCAGGTGAACGATTCGCCGTACGTAACTCAGGCGCGATTACCGTAGTAGAAGGCATTGGTGACAACGGTTGCGAATATATGACCGGCGGCATCGTCTGTATTCTTGGGAAAACAGGCGTCAACTTCGGTGCGGGTATGACGGGCGGGTTCGCCTACGTGCTGGACGAAGACGGCGAATTCCGCAAACGCGTAAACCCTGAACTGGTCGAAGTGTTGAGTGTGGACTCTCTGGCTATCCATGAAGAGCATCTGCGCGGGCTTATTACCGAACACGTACAGCATACCGGTTCTTCACACGGCGAAGAGATCCTGGCCAACTGGCCGGCATTCTCGGCGAAATTCGCGCTGGTTAAACCAAAATCCAGTGATGTGAAAGCACTGTTGGGTCACCGTAGTCGTAGCGCAGCTGAGCTGCGTGTGCAGGCGCAGTAAGGGGTAGCAGCAATGAGTCAGAACGTATACCAATTTATCGACCTGCAGCGCGTTGATCCGCCGAAGAAACCGCTGAAGATCCGCAAGATCGAGTTTATCGAAATTTACGAGCCATTTTCCGAAGGTCAGGCCAAGGCGCAGGCGGATCGCTGCCTGTCCTGCGGTAACCCATACTGCGAATGGAAATGCCCGGTACATAACTACATTCCGAACTGGCTGAAGCTCGCCAACGAGGGACGTATTTTTGAAGCCGCGGAGCTGTCTCACCAGACTAACACGCTGCCGGAAGTCTGCGGCCGTGTCTGCCCACAGGACCGTTTGTGTGAGGGTTCCTGTACGCTGAACGACGAGTTTGGCGCGGTAACTATCGGCAACATTGAACGTTATATCAACGATAAAGCGTTTGAGATGGGCTGGCGTCCGGATATGACTGGCGTTCGCCAGACCGACAAACGCGTGGCGATTATCGGCGCCGGTCCGGCTGGTCTGGCCTGTGCTGACGTGCTGACCCGTAACGGCGTGAAGGCCGTGGTGTTTGACCGCCATCCAGAGATCGGCGGCCTGCTAACCTTCGGTATTCCGGCCTTCAAGCTGGAGAAAGAGGTCATGACCCGCCGCCGTGAAATTTTCACCGGCATGGGCATAGAGTTCAAACTCAACGTTGAAGTCGGTCGCGACGTACAACTCGACGATTTGCTGAAGGATTACGACGCCGTGTTCCTTGGCGTAGGCACCTATCAGTCGATGCGCGGCGGACTGGAAAACGAAGACGCCGATGGCGTGTTTGACGCCCTGCCGTTCCTGATTGCCAATACCAAGCAACTGATGGGCTTTGGCGAAAGCAGCGACGAACCATACATCAGCATGGAAGGCAAACGCGTGGTTGTGCTGGGCGGTGGTGATACGGCGATGGACTGTGTGCGTACTTCTGTTCGTCAAAACGCGTCACACGTTGTCTGCGCCTATCGTCGCGACGAAGAAAACATGCCGGGTTCTAAACGCGAAGTGAAAAATGCGCGTGAAGAGGGCGTGGAATTCCAGTTCAACGTCCAGCCATTAGGTGTTGAAGTCAACGCCAACGGTAAAGTCTGCGGCGTAAAAATGGCGCGTACTGAGATGGGCGCACCGGATGCCAAAGGTCGCCGTCGCGCGGAGATCGTCGCGGGTTCCGAGCACGTTGTTCCTGCTGATGCGGTTGTTATGGCGTTTGGTTTCCGCCCGCACAGCATGGAGTGGCTGGCTAAACACAGCGTCGAACTCGATTCGCAGGGGCGTATTATTGCTCCGGAACGCAGTGACAACGCCTTCCAGACCAGCAACCCAAAAATCTTCGCCGGTGGTGACATCGTGCGCGGTTCGGATTTGGTGGTAACGGCGATAGCCGAAGGCCGTAAAGCTGCTGACGGGATTATGAATTACCTGGAAGTGTAATCCAGCTTCTTCTGGTATCTCATCTACATCCGTGGATGAGATACCAAATTCCTGCCGCAATACCATCAAGCACTGTCATGTAAGCCAGCATGACAACACGATTTTCAACGGGAAAAACTCTCCGAATCAATCCCCCAACACATCAATACCGCGAATGAAAACAAAGTAATAATTAGACGGAAACGTTTGCTTTACTCTGGAAACTGTATATTATGCGGCGGATTTTTTGGTCCAAATTCAAGGAGGCGTTGTGTCGCAAGATAACAATTATAGCCAGGGCCCCGTCCCTCTGGCGGCGCGAAAAGGCGTGGTTCCACTGACGTTTGTGATGTTGGGGTTAACGTTCTTTTCAGCAAGTATGTGGACCGGAGGCACACTCGGTACCGGTCTTTCCTATAATGATTTCTTCCTGGCAGTTCTCTTCGGTAATCTCCTCCTCGGTATTTACACTGCATTTCTCGGTTACATTGGCGCAAAAACAGGGTTATCCACCCACCTCCTCGCACGTTACTCATTTGGTATAAAAGGTTCCTGGCTTCCCTCGATGCTACTGGGCGGTACGCAGGTGGGCTGGTTTGGCGTTGGCGTGGCAATGTTCGCCATCCCGGTTGGCAAAGCGACGGGAATTGACGTCAATATCCTGATTGCCGTTTCCGGCCTGTTGATGACAATGACCATCTTTTTTGGCATCTCGGCATTGACGGTGTTATCTGTCATCGCCGTACCCGCTATCGTTATTCTTGGCAGCTACTCGGTCTGGCTGGCGGTGAGCGACGTAGGTGGTTTGGATCATTTAAAAACGATTGTGCCGCAAACGCCGCTGAATTTTTCAACCGCACTGGCGCTGGTGGTAGGCTCGTTTGTCAGCGCAGGTACACTGACCGCCGACTTCGTCCGCTTTGGTCGTAATGCCAAAGGCGCGGTGCTCATTGCCATGGTGGCATTCTTCCTTGGCAACTCATTAATGTTTATCTTCGGTGCAGCAGGCGCCGCCGCCGTAGGGCAGGCGGATATCTCTGACGTGATGATCGCCCAGGGGCTGCTGCTGCCAGCAATTGTGGTTCTCGGCCTGAATATCTGGACGACTAATGACAACGCGTTATACGCATCCGGTTTAGGTTTTGCCAATATTACCGGTCTTTCCAGCCGTACGCTTTCGGTAGTAAACGGCATTATTGGTACACTGTGCGCGCTGTGGCTTTACAATAACTTTGTCGGCTGGCTGACCTTTCTGTCGGCGGCGATCCCCCCTATTGGTGGGGTGATTATCGCCGATTATCTGTTGAACCATCGCCGGTATGCCGATTTCAACAACGCGCGGTTTATTCCCGTAAACTGGGTGGCTATTCTGTCCGTTGCACTGGGCATTGCCGCCGGACACTATATCCCCGGCGTTGTGCCGGTCAACGCCGTACTCGGCGGCGTATTCAGCTACATCCTGCTGAATCCACTTTTCAATCGCAGCCTTGCTAAATCCCCGGAGGTCAGCCATGCAGAATAATACCCTCACCATTCGTCAGGCGCGTTTACAAGGACGCGAAGGATTGTGGCAACTCACCATTGAAAACGGGCGTTTTAGCCGTATTGAACCTCAGGACGCTGCATCTTTACCGCAGAGTGAAGTTCTTGATGCTGAAGGCGGTTTGGCCATTCCGCCGTTCGTTGAGCCGCATATCCATCTGGACACCACGCAAACCGCAGGTGAACCAAACTGGAACCTGTCGGGTACGTTGTTTGAGGGTATTGAGCGCTGGGCTGAACGTAAGGCGATGCTCACTCACGAAGATGTGAAGACCCGCGCAATGCAGACCCTGAAGTGGCAGATGGCCAATGGCATCCAGTATGTTCGTACTCACGTTGATGTTTCAGACCCCACGCTCACGGCACTGAAAGCCATGCTGGAGGTGAAACAAGAGGTCGCGCCATGGGTGGAACTGCAAATCGTTGCGTTCCCGCAGGAAGGCATCCTTTCTTACCCCAACGGTGAAGCGCTGTTAGAAGAAGCCGTGCGTCTGGGGGCCGACGTCATTGGCGCGATCCCCCACTTTGAGTTTACGCGTGAATATGGCGTTGAGTCGTTGCATAAAATTTTCGCCCTGGCGCAAAAGTACGACCGACTCATCGATGTGCACTGTGACGAAATTGATGACGAGCAATCACGCTTTGTTGAAACCGTAGCGGCACTGGCACATCGCGACGGAATGGGAGAACGCGTGACCGCCAGCCATACCACGGCAATGCACTCCTATAACGGCGCGTATGCTTCTCGCCTTTTCCGCCTGCTGAAAATGTCGGGCATTAACTTCGTTGCTAATCCGCTGGTGAATATTCACCTGCAAGGGCGTTTTGATACTTATCCGAAGCGCCGTGGTGTAACGCGCGTTAAAGAGATGCTGGAGGCGGATATCAATGTCTGCTTTGGTCATGATGACGTCTTCGATCCGTGGTATCCGTTGGGAACCGCGAATATGCTGCAAGTGCTGCATATGGGATTACACGTGTGCCAGTTGATGGGATACGGACAAATTAATGATGGGCTGAACCTCGTCACTACCCATAGCGCGAAAACCCTGCATTTGCAGGACTACGGCCTGAGCGTGGGAAATTCCGCTAACCTGGTGATTTTACCTGCTGAAAACGGGTTTGATGCGGTTCGTCGCCAAACGCCGGCACGTTATTCAATTCGCCACGGGCGAGTCATTGCCGAGACGAAACCAAGCCAGACAACGTTACATCTGACACAGCCGGAAGCGGTAACGTTTAAACGGTAGGTTGTTGTTTCAAATATTGCCGCAGGCGCTCAGACTGCGGCCCCCCATATACAACTGTTTCCTGTCAAACATGTAATAAGCTGGCACGTACCTTAATCACGACCTTTTTGATTTCCGCAGGAGTCTCGACCGCGCAGCCCGGTTTATGAGGCTCGCCCGGCATAAAAATCGCAAACATCCCGGGTTTCAACGTGATCATTTGCTCATCGATAATCTGGCTGCAAAGTTGATAATCCTCTTCAACATGAATCGCCTCACACTGACGAGCAGAATCTGTCGTACCAAACAGAATGCGCTCTTTACCCTCCAGCAACACCTGGATATCAATGTATTGCTGATGCAGCTCCGCTTTCTTTTGTTCTGGATGCTGCGTGACGAACTGCATGACATTCATAAAAATATCATCACCCTGCAGCTCATAGCTTCCGGGCGCTTTTTCCTGCGGTATTGCCGCAACGGCCAGCATTAATGCCTCATGTAATACCGGGTGTAATCCGGCAGAAGGTAGCGTACGCAAATCACCTGACATCATAATCATTCTCCCTGGGCCAACAATGCAGCCCCCAGTAATCCAGCGTCATGGCGGTAATGTGCCGCCTGTAATTTCACGTGATAGGCCAGGGGAGCTTGTGCCAGATAAGACTCCACCAGCGCCAGATACCCTTCAGCCAGCCCGACACTGCCGCCAATGACCACGCACTGGCAGTCAGTTGTCGCTTTCACATCGGCTATCAATCGCGCGACAACCGCTGCAGAATGCGCAAACAACCGCATGGCCTGCTCATGCCTCTGGGCTGCACGCGCAAAAATAGTTTTCGCATCACATCCGGCGAGATCATCCCGAGCGGCGGCGGCAATCCCGCGACCTGAGGCAATAGCCTCCACGCAGCCCACGCGCCCACAACCGCAGAGCGGCCCGTGCGGATCGGCCAGCGTATGCCCCAGGTGCCCGGCCAGGCCACCGGACCCGGTAAGTAATTTACCGTTGCTGACTACACCGCCACCAACGCCAGTCGAAACGGTGATAAACGCCATATCACTTATTTCATCAGCAAGAGCGCGATATTCCGCCCACGCAGCTGCCTGTGCATCATTAACCGCCATCGTCGGCAAACCAGTCAGATCATTTAACGTCTGCACCAGTGGAAAGTGCACCAGCCCACCAAGATTTAACGGATTAATCGCCAGCAGTACCCCATCACGGATAATGCCAGTCGAGGCAATGGCTACGTGCGTTGCCTGCGTCTGCAGCGGCTCAACCAGCGCTTTTAGTGCGGCCCGCAGCGCATCCGGTGTTTTACTGGCTGGCGTAGGTAATTCACGGCGATCGCGGATTTGCAGGTCGCTATCCACCAGCGCGGCAGCCAGTTTAGTGCCGCCGATATCAATCGCCAGCGTAGTCATAACATCGCCTTCTTCATTGCTGTGATGTACCACTGGCAAATGTGTTCCAGTCGGGTAATGGCAGAGCCGACCGTGACGGCCCATGCACCATGTTGCACCGCTTCAGCAGCCTGTGCAGGAGAGTTGTAACGCCCTTCAGCAATCACCCGGCAACCAGAATCACTCAACGCTTTCACCAGTGCCAGGTCTGGTTCTTCCGGTGTTTCTGCCGTTGTATAACCAGAAAGCGTGGTACCGATAATTTCAGCCCCGAGTTTTTGGCATGCCAGACCATCTTCCAGCGAGGAGCAGTCTGTCATCGCCAGCCTTTGATGCTGATGGATGCGTGCCAGCAGCGTTGCAACAGGTACAGGCCGCACACGATCGGTACCATCAATGGCAATAATGTCCGCGCCAGCCAGCACCAGCGCATCAACATCCTCTAAAAAAGCGGTAATACGTACCGGGGAATCATCCAGATCGCGTTTAAGAATGCCAATAATCGGCAGCGAAACCACTGCGCGAGTAGCACGCAGGTTCTCCACACCTTCGATACGCAGTGCCACTGCGCCGGCCTGCTCTGCCGCCAGCGCCATGGCAGCAACGATCTCAGGTTTATCCAGCGGGCTGTCAGGAACAGGTTGGCAAGAAACAATCAGTCCGCCGTTAGCGGCAATTTTTTTATCCAGTTGTTCAAGTAACGACATACTTCTTCCCTTACGAAAATTGCCCGGATCAGGACCGGGCAAACGGATTAACCTTTTGATTTCACGAAAGCACTTTTATCACCGCCAAACGGCACAGCTCCACTGAACGGTTTACCATCAATGGCATCATGCGTGCGCAGCGCTTCCGGTCGCAGCCAGCGCTGCACGCGGGACGGCATATCGAGGCCTATCAGCAGGATCACCACAAAGGTCAGGCTAAACGAAAGCGATCCCAGCGCAGTCCCCAGATCCAGACGTTGTGCAATCAGCGCCCCGATGATCGGTGCCAGCGCTCCACCCAATGCACCGACGTTATAGGTAAAGCCCAAACCCGCCGCACGCTGATCGGTATCGAAATAACCGCCAATCAGTTTCGGTAAGATCCCGGAGATCCCTTGCCCAAGCATTTGCTGGAAAAACAGTAGCAACCCCAGTACCCAGACGTTTGTACCACCAATCGCAAACACCGGAATAATCAGCAATTGCGATGCCAACAGACTACAGACATAGGCTTTTCGGGTCCCCAGCCAGTCACCAAGAAAGCCGCCGACGCAACAGCCAACCGCCGCGCCAAAGCCGCTAAAGAACAGCACCCTGGCAACCGTTGAAGGGTCGTACATCAGTTCAGTTTTAAGATAGGTTGGCAACAGCGCCTGAATCGGCCACGAATAGAGGAAGGCAAACAGCACAACCACCATCAACATCACGCCCGTTGGCCAGCGCTTACCGCTGCTTTGCACCATAAAGCTAATGAAGATGACGGCGCATATCAGCCCGAGGATCGCCACGATTGCCGCGTTTTGCAGGTTACCCGCGAAGCAGAACCACAGCGCGGTCGCAGCAGCGAGGGTCATCAGTATATTGATAACCCGATGTTCACCCCGATAGAGAATGTCCACCATTGTGCGCACTGGCGCTTTGCCTTCGTGTTTTTCTTTCCAGTCTTCAGCTTCCGGAATATTTTTGCGCAACCAGAGGGCGAAGATAATCGGTACGATGCCAATGAAGAACAGCGCGCGCCATCCCCAGACCGGAACCACCAGGCTGTAAACCTGAGCGGCTATCACCGCCCCCACAGAAAAACCAGAAATCAGGAAACCGCTGGCTTTGTTGCGTAGGTGTTTAGGCCAGCTTTCAATAACATAGGTCGCGCTGGAGCCATATTCACCCGCCATCCCCATACCGATAACCAGACGAGCGATAAACATAGTGGTGTAACCCGGCGCAAAACCACAGGCCAGTGTTCCCACAGAGAAGAGAATAATACTGGTGACCATTGCCAGACGACGCCCGTAACGGTCGCCCATCGCCCCCAGCATCAGTCCACCAAACCAGCGAGAAATAAAGGCTGCTGAAATCAGGCTGGCGGCCTGCACCGTCGTCAGCCCGAATTCACCTTGTACTTCCGTCAGCACAAGGGCGATTAACACAAAATCAAAACCATCCAGCAAATATCCCAGCCATGCGGCTGAGAATGCCCGCCATTGCGCACGGTTGAGATGGCGATACCACGGGATGCTCTGGGTAGAAGTACTCATTTTACTCTCCCGACGATTTTTGTTGTTGTGCCGGATGACGGCGTTGCCTTATACAGCCTACGATCGACATATGTAGGCCGGGCAAACGAAGCGCCCCCGGCTATACGCTGTTACGCCTTTTCCGCCAGCAGTTGGTTAGCCAATGCTTTCAGTTCTGGCAGGTATTTTTCATCTACAGGAGCAAACGGTTTACGGCACAGCGGTACGGAGATCACGTCCATAAAGTGCAGGACCGTTTTCAGACCACGGAATACGCCGACTTTAATGAGCAGATCGATAACCTTATTGCACTCGGTTTGCAGCTTTTGTGCAGTCCGGACGTCGCCTTCTTTGAGCGCTTTCACAATTCCCTGGTAACGCCATCCCATGATGTTGTAGGTACTGCCAATTCCGCCATCAGCGCCAGCCAGCAGGCCAGAAGCGAAAATTTCGTCATAACCGTTGTAAAGCACCAGATCAGGATGCGCACGACGGATCTGCTCCATCTGATAGAGATCGCCAGAGGTTTGCTTCAGTGCGCCAACACCCGGCAGCGTCACCAGTGTGTTGATCTGATCCAGCGTCAGTTTGACGCCACTCAGTGCTGGAATGTTATACACCACCATTGGTAAGCCATCAGCGGAATCAATGATTGCGCGATAGTGATCGCAATGTTCTTCGAAGCTGAACGGATAGTAAAACGGAGTGACTGCGGAGACTGCATCAAAGCCGTAGCGATGCGCGGCGCTCGCCAGTTGTTGACTCTCTTCGGTACTGATTGTGCCAACGTGCGCGATTAAAGTGACTTTACCTTTCGCTTCTTCAGCAACAATTTCCAGCACCTGCTCTCTTTCAGCACGGCTCTGTACAAAGGCTTCACCGGTAGAACCACCGACATAAAGCCCATCAATACCCTGCTCAATGTTGAAGCGCACCAGACGACGCAAACTCTCAGTGTCCAGTCGCTGTTGGTTGTCGAACGGAGTCAACAACGCCGGCATTACGCCTTTTAAATCTCTTGCCATAACTACCTCTGTCGATGATTAGTGTTATCTGACTGCATACCTTTATACCTGTTATACCAGATCAAATAAGCAGCAATACAATACAGAACGCTTATAGTGCGATCTGCCTCACTAAACGATCGTCAGGATCGCGATCACTTTCGCAATTTTTTATTTTTACCGAAGGCGTGCCAGGTGGCGGATACGCTGTTGAGATGTTCTTGTAAGGCGCGGTCAGCTTCATCAGGATTGTGCTGGCGAATGGCCTCGACAATAGCAATATGCTGCTGATAACTCACGCTATTGTGTTCATGCAATTCCTGATCGGCAACGGTCGGACGAGCCGCAATCAGCCAGTCCAGCAGCGCGACATGGATCGCCATAAAGATAGGATTACCAGGGATCTCCGCCAGTACTCGGTGAAAATCAACGTCCGAACGAATGAACAACGTATTGTCATCCAGCGACTGGCTGTTGATCTCCAGCGCTTTCGCCAGCCGATCGATTTGCTCGTCAGTGGCATGTTCCGCAGCGTAACGCACCAGGCTGGATTCAAAGAACAACCGTAGCTGTTCAAAGTGAGCGATGCCTCCCGGATGCGAGAGGAAATCTTTCGCCATCCCGGACAGTTCACTGATGATAGTATCTGCAGAGGGGCGCGAAACGCGGGCACGTTCGCCATTGTTGATTTGCACCAGACCTTTACGCTTTAACGCAGCAAGCGCTTCCCGCACGGAAGGACGACCCACGTTGAAGAAAGCCATCAGCTCTCGTTCCGACGGCAACTGCTCACCTTCGCCAAATTCCCGACGACGAATCATCTGTTCCAGCTCTTCTTCAACCATTTCAGACAGTTTTTTACGCGCCAGTGGACGGTTACGTAAGCTACGGCCAATGGTCGATGGAGAGTCTTCAGCTTGCGAATCAAATGCGTTCATAGGGTCCATTCCGCTAAGTCGAGGTGACAAACAACAGCGAGTTCATCCTAACACAGGATCGAAAGCAGGGTGTAATGATGGTCGCCCGGCAAAGCTGGCACATTGTGAATATACAAAATAGAAATATTATTTATCATAAAAACATTCAGGTTAAATTTAATTACAGAACACTATATTTGATTTATGAAATTAGCGAACATGATCGTGAAAAATTATCATAACCATCTATTTTAAAACGAAAAATATTTTAAACTCTGAATAAAAAATAAGATATCCACTCCATAAAAAGGCGCAGAAAAAATATAACATCCGCATTTATAACAATGTAATTACCGGATTTATGTTCTTCTCTGCCATGGAGTGAAAAAATGTTCGGCATCATTATCTCTGTCATCGTTTTATTAACGATGGGTTATCTGATCCTCAAAAACTACAAACCACAAGTGGTACTGGCAGCTGCCGGGATCTTTCTAATGATCTGCGGGGTCTGGCTGGGCTACGGTGCGTTGGTCGCGCCTGATAAAAGCAGCGGCTATTTGCTGGTCGATATTTATAACGAAATTCTGCGTATGCTCTCAAGCCGGGCCGCAGGACTTGGACTGTCAATCATGGCGGTGGGCGGTTATGCCCGCTATATGGACAGGATGGGAGCCAGTAGAGCCATGGTTAGCCTGTTAAGTCGACCTCTTAAGGTTATCCGATCACCTTACATCGTTCTGGCCGCCACCTATGTGATCGGCCAGATCATGGCACAGTTCATAACCAGCGCCTCCGGGTTAGGCATGCTACTGATGGTCACGCTCTTCCCGACATTAGTCAGCCTTGGTGTGAGCCGTTTGTCTGCGGTGGCAGTTATTGCCACTTCAATGTCGATTGAATGGGGCATTCTGGAAACCAACTCAATTTTTGCCGCACAAGTGGCAGGAATGAAAATCGCCACCTACTTCTTCCATTACCAGTTACCAGTGGCTTCCTGCGTAATTATCGCCGTTGCCATTGCGCATTTTTTCGTGCAGCGCCAGTTTGATAGAAAAGCGTTACCGGATAGCGCAGGTTTCGCCGAACAAAAGAGGCTCGAAGATGTACCACCGCTCTATTATGCCATTTTACCAGTAATGCCGCTGATCCTGATGCTGGGTTCGCTGTTCCTTGCACATCAGGGATTGATGAAAGCAGAACTGAATCTGGTGGTGGTGATGCTGTTGAGCATGACAGTGACCATGTTTGTAGAGTTCCTTCGCAAACACAATCTGCGCGAAACAATGGACGATGTGCAGGCTTTTTTCGACGGCATGGGCACGCAGTTTGCGAATGTCGTTACGCTGGTGGTGGCAGGCGAGATCTTTGCTAAAGGGTTGACCACTATCGGCACCGTCGACGCGGTTATTAAAGGTGCGGAACAATCCGGGCTCGGCGGTATCGGGGTGATGATCATTATGGCTGTGGTTATTGCTGCCTGCGCAATCGTAATGGGGTCCGGCAACGCACCGTTTATGTCTTTTGCCAGCCTGATCCCGGATATCGCTGCCGGGCTGCATATTCCGGCTGTCGTAATGATTATGCCTATGCATTTCGCCACCACGCTGGCACGCGCAGTTTCACCGATCACCGCAGTCATTGTCGTGACATCAGGCATCGCTGGGGTATCGCCTTTTGAAGTGGTTAAACGTACGGCGATCCCAATGGCCGTAGGATTTGTGGTGAATATGATCGCCACAATCGCGCTGTTTTACTAACCCCGAACGCAGAAAACAAAACAGGCCCAAAGGGCCTGTTTTTTTATTTAACTACGCGTAGCGCTGGACGTCCACCACGAGGAGGCGGTGGAGTATCATCCGGGTCATTGTCGTCGCCGTTGTCAGGTTTATCACCATCAATGACGGACATGACCGTTTCGCTCTCAAAGCCAGGAGCTTCGTTGTCGTCATCGTTTAGGCTGGCGACATCTTCGTCATAGGCGGATTCTGGCTCAAACATCGTACCGGCACCGTTTTCACGAGCATAAATTGCCAGAACAGCAGCCAGCGGCACAGAAACCTGACGTGGTACTCCGCCGAAACGCGCGTTAAAGCGCACTTCATCGTTAGCCAGTTCCAGGTTCCCAACTGCACGCGGTGCAATATTCAGAACAATTTGCCCATCACGCGCATATTCCATAGGAACCTGCACGTCCGGGAGCGTCACATCCACCACCAGATGCGGCGTAAGCTGGTTGTCTAGCAACCACTCATAAAATGCACGCAGCAGATACGGACGGCGCGGTGATAGTTGTGGCAAATCCATACAGATTAACCCCGGCCCAGGCGCATTTCACGTTCAGGCTCAGTCAGAGAAGCCAGGAATGAGTCACGTTCGAAGACGCGAGTCATATATCCTTTCAGCTCTTTCGAACCTGCACCGCTGAATTCAATACCCAGCTGCGGTAAACGCCACAGCAGTGGTGCCAGATAGCAATCTACCAGGCTGAACTCATCGCTCAGGAAATACGGTTTCTGACCAAATACTGGCGCAATCGCCAGCAACTCTTCGCGCAGTCGCTTACGAGCGACATCAGCTTCAGAAGCAGAACCGTTCACGATGATGTTCATCAGCGTGTACCAGTCTTTTTCGATACGCTGCATGTACAGGCGGCTCTCACCACGCGCAACCGGGTAAACCGGCATCAGCGGCGGATGCGGGAAACGCTCATCCAGGTATTCCATAATGATGCGAGATTCCCACAGGGTCAGCTCACGATCCACCAGTGTCGGTACGCTCTGATTCGGGTTGAGGTCGATCAGATCCTGAGGTGGATTGTCCTTCTCCACATGCTCAATCTCGAAACTAACACCTTTCTCAGCCAGCACAATGCGGACCTGATGGCTATAGATGTCAGTAGGACCAGAAAACAGCGTCATTACCGAACGTTTGTTGGCAGCGACAGCCATGAAAACCTCCAGGTATATTCAGAATTTTACTGCTACCAGCCACTATATATGGCCAGTCAGAAGTGGTGTCACCCATATTCGGGAAAGCCATTATTGCTCAAAATACAAACAAAAAATGAACGATACCGGACATTTGGGCAGAAAATTGGATGATAGTTTACCAGATTTTGTGACCTTTGTGGTGAGTCGATTCTGGAAATGGGGAAAAAGAGGTGGCAATCAGCACATTACCGTGGATCTTCGCGGCGAGTATACATAAAAAAACCCGCCGAAGCGGGTTTTTTCGCAAATTGAGCTCTGCCGAAGCAGAAACCAATTAACGTTTGGAGAACTGAGGACGACGACGTGCTTTACGCAGACCGACTTTCTTACGTTCAACCTGACGAGCATCACGGGTAACGAAGCCAGCTTTACGCAGTTCGCCACGCAGGGACTCATCATACTCCATCAGAGCGCGGGTGATACCGTGACGGATCGCACCAGCCTGACCAGAGATACCACCACCTTTAACAGTGATGTACAGATCCAGTTTCTCAACCATGTCGACCAGTTCCAGCGGCTGACGAACTACCATGCGGGCAGTTTCACGACCGAAGTACTGTTCCAGAGAACGTTGGTTGATTACGATTTTACCACTGCCCGGTTTGATGAAAACGCGAGCTGCGGAACTTTTGCGGCGACCAGTGCCGTAGTATTGATTTTCAGCCATTGCCTATAATCCCGATTAGATGTCAAGAACTTGCGGTTGCTGTGCCGCGTGGTTGTGCTCGTTGCCAGCGTAAACTTTCAGTTTACGGAACATAGCACGACCCAGCGGGCCTTTTGGCAGCATGCCTTTAACCGCGATTTCAAGCACACGCTCAGGACGGCGAGCAATCATCTCTTCAAAGGTCGCTTGTTTGATACCACCGATGTGACCGGTGTGGTGATAGTACACTTTGTCAGTACGCTTGTTGCCGGTTACAGCAACTTTGTCAGCGTTCAGAACGATGATGTAATCACCGGTATCTACGTGCGGAGTGTATTCCGCTTTGTGCTTGCCGCGCAGGCGCAGAGCCAGTTCGGAAGCCAGACGGCCCAGAGTTTTACCGGTCGCGTCAACAACATACCAGTCGCGTTTTACGGTTTCTGGTTTAGCTGTAAAAGTTTTCATTAAAAGCTTACCCAAATAAATAAGTTACACGTTGGTGAACACCCAAACGTTTTGTCAGTTGAGGTTCACACGACATTGTCCAGCAAACCTACCCCTTCGAATAGCCTATGCCGGCACATAGAAAGTTTTGGGAAAAAAACTCTCTCGTAACGTGGGGTCGCAAGATTATAGAGAAGTCAGGGTCAAAGATCGACCCCTTTATGTGATTTGCGGCGGGTTTAACCCGCTAAATGTTCCCGTTTCAGATACTCTTCGCTTTGCATCTCTTGCAAACGCGACAAGCAGCGCTGGAATTCAAACTTCAGGCGTTCACCCTGGTAGATCTGATATAAGGGGGATGCCGCACTCACGACCAGTTTGACATGGCGCTCGTAGAACTCATCAACCAGCGCGATAAAACGCCGTGCTTCGCTCTCCATCAACGGTGTCATCACTGGTACATCAGATAACAGCACCGTATGGAACAGGCGCGACAACGCAATGTAATCGTGCTGACTACGCGCATCGACGCAGAGCGTGGTAAACGAAATCGCCAGCGTTTGGTTTTCTACGGCTAACGTCGGCATCGGGCGATGGTTTATCTCCAGCGTCGGAGCATGCTCACCTTTCGCGCCCGCTAACGCCAGCCACAGTTTATCCATCTGCTGCTGAGTTTCATCATTAAGTGGCGATAACCATAAATGCGCCTGCGTTAACGTACGCAGACGATAATCAACGCCAGCATCTACGTTCATGATGTCGCAATACTGTTTGATTGCCTCGATAGCGGGCAGAAAACGTGCGCGTTGCAAGCCATTACGGTACAGCTCATCAGGCGGAATATTAGAGGTCGCAACCAGCGTGATACCACGGGCAAACAGCGCTTTCATTAATCCACCGAGCAGCATCGCATCGGTAATATCTGAAACAAAAAACTCGTCAAAGCACAGCACATCCGTCTGGGCTTTAAAACGGTCGGCAATCACCTCCAGCGGGTCACTTTGACCTTGCAGAGCGGTAAGTTCTTCATGCACGCGCAGCATAAAGCGGTGAAAGTGCAGACGCTGTTTACGTTCACCCGGCAGGCTATGGTAGAACAGATCCATCAGCCAGGTTTTCCCACGCCCCACTCCCCCCCACATATACAGCCCGCGTACCGGCATATTTTCCGTCGGCTCACGTTTACCCAACAATTTACCAAAACGGGCCATCAGCCCACTCTCCTGCGGCACAGGACGTGTTCGGGTTGTGAGTTCCTGGAAAATAGTTTCCAGCCGATTCACAGCTTCTTGTTGTACGTTGTCAGGTTGATGGCTGCCGTCGTTGAGGGCCTGCAGGTAACGCGATGTCGGGGAAAGGCTTTGCATGATGTTATTGTTATTCCTTGAGAATCGATGTGCCGTCGCTCACGGTTGACGAAAAAAAGGCCGTTCTACACTACGCGATATAAAGACGGGATTCCACTTCTACGGGATTAGCGGTTATAGTGGCATAATCAGGCGCAGGCATGGAGCCTAAAGCCAACACCCTACGGAAACAAAAGACAACGGGAGATGTTCATGACCTGGGAATATGCGCTAATTGGGTTAGTCGTCGGTATCATTATTGGTGCTGTAGCCATGCGTTTTGGTAATCGTAAATTACGCCAACAGCAGGCATTGCAGTACGAACTTGAAAAAAACAAAGCTGAGCTGGAAGAGTACCGTGAGGAACTGGTGAGCCACTTTGCCCGCAGCGCTGAGCTGCTGGACAACATGGCGGACGACTATCGTCAGATCTATCAGCATATGGCGAAAAGCTCCAGCAACCTTCTTCCAGGTATGTCACCGGAATCCAACCCATTCCGTAATCGTCTGGCAGAGTCTGAAGCAGGCAACGATCAGGCTCCGGTTCAAATGCCGCGTGACTATTCCGAAGGGGCGTCCGGCCTGCTGCGTAGTGGCGCAAAGCGCGACTAACTGCACATCGTTAAGAAATTTATTGGGCGCAGCAATTGCGCCCTCCGCTTCTCTTCCCTTCCCAGCTATTATTTAGTCGTTAGCCGCATTGTGACCAAACCCAAAATTCAATAACATCAAACTGTTTTGAATCATCTTCCGTTTACTCAAGGTACGAGAGCAGGATCAATGAAAAAACAAACCCAGCTGTTGAGTGCATTAGCGTTAAGTGTCGGGTTAACTCTCTCGGCGCCGTTTCAGGCCATTGCGTCGATACCCGGCCAGGTTCCCGGTCAGGCAGCGCTCCCCAGCCTCGCCCCAATGCTGGAGAAAGTGTTACCTGCTGTCGTTAGCGTGAGGGTCGAGGGTACCGCCGTTCAGGGACAGGGACAGAAAGTCCCGGAAGAATTCAAAAAGTTTTTTGGCGATGAACTGCCAGACCAACCTTCGCAACCGTTCGAAGGTCTGGGGTCGGGGGTTATTATTGACGCCGCAAAAGGCTATGTTTTAACCAACAATCACGTCATTAATCAGGCACAAAAAATCAGTGTCCAGCTTAATGATGGCCGCGAGTTCGACGCCAAGCTTATCGGTAGCGACGAGCAGAGCGATATCGCGCTACTGCAAATTCAACACCCCAGCAATCTGACGCAAATTGCCATCGCCGACTCCGACAAACTGCGTGTAGGTGATTTCGCCGTAGCAGTCGGTAACCCGTTCGGACTGGGACAAACGGCAACTTCAGGTATCGTATCGGCGTTAGGCCGTAGCGGTCTGAACCTGGAGGGTCTGGAAAACTTTATTCAGACCGACGCATCTATTAACCGCGGTAACTCCGGCGGCGCATTGCTGAACCTGAATGGTGAGCTGATCGGTATTAATACCGCCATTCTGGCTCCGGGCGGCGGCAGTATCGGCATTGGCTTTGCTATCCCAAGCAACATGGCGCGCACGCTGGCTCAGCAGTTGATGCAGTTTGGTGAAATCAAACGCGGCCTGCTGGGTATTAAAGGCACGGAAATGACTGCCGATATTGCCAAAGCGTTCAAACTGGATGTGCAGCGCGGCGCGTTTGTCAGCGAAGTTCTGCCTGGCTCCGGCTCTGCGAAGGCTGGAGTGAAATCCGGTGATGTCATTACCAGTCTCAACGGCAAACCGCTCAACAGTTTCGCTGAACTGCGTTCGCGCATCGCGACAACCGAGCCGGGTACCAAAGTTAAACTGGGACTGCTACGTAACGGCAAACCACTGGAAGTTGAAGTCACCCTGGACACCAGCACATCGTCATCTGCCAGCGCAGAAATGATTGCACCTGCGCTACAGGGGGCAACGCTCAGCGATGGTCAGTTAAAAGACGGCACTAAAGGCATCAAAATTGATAACGTCGAAAAAAGCAGCCCTGCCGCGCAGGCCGGTCTGCACAAAGATGACGTTATCATCAGTGTTAACCGCGATCGCGTGAACTCGATTGCTGAAATGCGCAAAGTCCTGGAAGCGAAACCATCGATTATTGCTCTGCAGGTGGTACGCGGTAACGATAATATCTATCTGCTCCTGCGTTAACCTATGCGAACCGGACATCAGCCTGCCGTGTGATGTCCGGTAAACTCGTGATATGCTGCTGCCGTTCCCTTTTTTAATGACGCCGCCATCATGTTTGTGAAGCTTTTACGTTCGGTCGCGATTGGTTTAATCGTCGGCGCCATTCTGCTGGCCGCGATGCCCTCTCTGCGCAAAATTAATACGCTTTCCGCACCACAGTTCGACAGTGCAGATGAAACACCCGCCAGCTATAATCCGGCGGTTCGTCGCGCTGCGCCTGCCGTGGTTAACGTTTACAACCGCAGTATGAATAGCACGACGCATAACCAGCTCGAGATCCGTACACTCGGCTCGGGCGTTATCATGGATCAACGCGGCTATATCATTACCAACAAACACGTTATCAATGATGCCGACCAAATCATCGTCGCTTTACAAGATGGGCGTGTGTTTGAAGCCCTGCTTGTCGGCTCCGACACGCTGACCGACCTTGCGGTACTAAAGATCAACGCTTCTGGCGGACTGCCAACCATCCCAATCAATAACAAGCGCGTTCCGCATATTGGCGATGTCGTTCTCGCCATCGGGAACCCGTACAACCTTGGGCAAACAATCACCCAGGGGATCATCAGCGCCACCGGTCGTATTGGTTTGAACCCAACAGGGCGGCAAAATTTCCTGCAAACAGACGCCTCCATCAACCACGGTAACTCGGGCGGCGCGCTGGTCAACTCGTTGGGTGAGTTGATGGGTATTAACACGCTGTCATTTGATAAAAGTAATGATGGCGAGACACCTGAAGGGATTGGTTTTGCCATTCCGTTCCAGCTGGCAACCAAAATCATGGATAAGCTGATTCGTGACGGACGCGTTATTCGTGGGTACATCGGTATTAGTGGTCGTGAGATTGCTCCGCTGCATGCTCAGGGCAGTGGGATGGATCAAATTCAGGGGATAGTGGTTAACGAAGTCGCCCCGGATGGTCCGGCAGCGCAGGCAGGTATTCAGGTTAACGACCTGATTATCTCGGTCAACAATAAACCTGCGGTATCAGCCCTGGAGACCATGGATCAAGTGGCTGAAATTCGCCCCGGGTCGGTTATCTCAGTCATTGTGATGCGCGATGATAAACAGTTGACGCTCCAGGTGACGGTTCAGGAATACCCGGCAACAAACTAGTATAATTGGGATGTAAAAAAACCGGAGATTACTCCGGTTTTTTTATACGTCAAACCTGATGGCAACGCAGAAGCGTCTTATCTGGTCGACACGAAAGCATTACTTAACGAACTCTTCGCCCAAAGTAATATCTTTCTTCAGCGTGTCCAGCATACCTTCCAGCGCATTCTGTTCAAATGCACTCAGTTTACCGATGGACTTGCGCTCTTCCACACCATTTTTGCCCAGCAGCAGCGGCTGAGAGAAGAAGCGCGCATACTGGCCATCGCCTTCAACGTACGCACATTCCACTACGCCTTTTTCGCCATTCAGGGCGCGAACCAGTGACAGACCAAAACGTGCCGCAGCCTGACCCATAGACAGGGTTGCAGAACCGCCACCAGCTTTAGCTTCCACAACTTCGGTACCCGCGTTCTGGATACGTTTGGTCAGGTCAGCAACTTCCTGCTCGGTGAAGCTCACACCAGGAATTTGTGACAGCAGTGGCAGAATGGTCACGCCAGAGTGTCCACCAATTACCGGGACTTCAACATCGGCAGGCTGTTTGCCTTTCAGTTCCGCAACAAAAGTGTTGGAGCGGATGATGTCCAGCGTAGTTACGCCAAACAGTTTGTTCTTATCGTAGACGCCTGCTTTTTTCAGCACTTCTGCAGCGATAGCAACGGTCGTATTCACCGGGTTAGTGATGATACCAATACATGCTTTTGGACAGGTTTTAGCAACTTGCTGCACCAGGTTTTTCACGATGCCTGCGTTAACGTTAAACAGGTCGGAACGATCCATACCCGGCTTACGCGCGACACCCGCAGAGATCAGAACCACATCAGCACCTTCCAGTGCAGGGGTGGCATCTTCACCGCTGAAGCCTTTGATTTTCACAGCAGTAGGGATATGGCTCAAGTCAACGGCCACACCAGGAGTTACTGGAGCGATGTCGTACAGGGAGAGTTCTGAACCTGAAGGCAGTTGGGTTTTTAACAGTAATGCTAGCGCCTGACCGATACCACCAGCAGCGCCGAGGACTGCAACTTTCATCCTAAACTCCTTATTATATTGATAAGCAAAATGTCTATTGCTCCGCGGCGGCGACCTTAATTCACAAATCCAACGAATTCAATAACCACGCGTCAAGAATGCGTAGTCACGCAAATTTGGCTTTTATGCATTTAACTTACGTAAAATAAATCCTAAGTTACGTAATTCAAAACAACCGCCCAGTAGAGCAACTTTCCAACAGGTGTTGACAATATACCCTACCGCCCTCTCAAAACAACATCAATTTGATAACATTTAATTTACTTTTAATCTTATTTGCGAGCCGTGACACAGGCATGTTTCTTGATAACGAAATTTGATAAAATTCCGCTCTTTCATAACATTATTTCAGCCTTGAACGAGGCAGACCGTTTGCATAAAAATTCATCTGTATGCACAATAATGTTGTTTCTACCGCCATATTACGGGTGACTTATGCGAAGCTCGGCTAAACAAGAAGAATTAGTAAAGGCGTTTAAAGCGCTGCTCAAAGAAGAAAAATTCAGCTCTCAGGGCGAAATCGTCCTCGCGTTGCAGGATCAGGGCTTTGATAATATCAATCAGTCCAAGGTTTCACGCATGCTGACCAAGTTTGGCGCAGTGCGTACCCGCAATGCAAAAATGGAGATGGTGTACTGCCTCCCGGCAGAACTGGGGGTTCCAACAACCTCAAGCCCGCTGAAAAATCTGGTACTGGATATCGACTATAACGATGCTGTCGTGGTCATTCATACCAGCCCAGGCGCAGCACAATTAATTGCCCGCCTGCTGGACTCATTGGGTAAAGCGGAAGGTATCCTCGGGACGATTGCCGGAGACGATACCATCTTCACCACCCCGGCTATGGGCTTTACGGTAAAAGATCTGTACGAAGCTATTCTGGAGCTCTTCGAACAAGAGCTGTAACCCCTTCCCCGTCGCATCATGCGGCGGGGGAAAAACCTTCCTTTCATACCCACACCACTGTTTTTCACTACCAATCATTTAACAGATAGTGCGTTTAACCGCTATAAAGCATTCACATAGTGAATGATAATCATGAAAAACGCACAAATTGCAAAATCACATATCAATATGATTTTATTGAACTTATTTTAATTCCGGTGTCCTGAAGCGTATTTTTAATTCCGTTTGGTTATAAAAAATATATTTTTTAACCCATAATACCAGACGAAACAATTAGCGCGGTATTAATTTACTGAGTGATTAGTGTATACTTGATTCTGTGATGAGGGTCACGAAACGAAGACCCCAATAAAAGTATTCGACGAGGTAAATATCATGAAAATCAAAACTACTGTTGCAACCTTAAGCCTTCTGTCTGTTATCTCTTTCGGCGCAAGCGCTGCGGTAAATCAGGTGAACTCACAAGAAGCACAGAATCTGCAATCCATGGGTACTATCTCTGTGTCTCAGATTGGTAGCTCACCAATGGATATGCGTCAGGAAATTGTCGCCAAAGCAGAAAAAGCGGGCGCCAGCAGCTATCGCGTTACTGAACTCCGTGAAGGGGCTCACTGGCACGCAACTGCTGAACTGTACAAATAAACCCTCGTCGTCTAGTCCGACGACTTGCCCCCGCTGCCGGGGGCTTTTTTTATCTCTTAAGATGAGTGACGAACGTTAAAGCGCAATTGCCCTTCCAGCTCTTCTTCCGCTTCATCAAACAGCAAAATCAGCGCGCCATAGCGTCTGCGTTGCTTATCCGGCAAATGCACAAACTCAATCTCCAGCGGCAACGGCAATACTTCCCCGACAACCACTTCCCACAGAGAATCTAAGTCACTGACCTTTTCCCGGGCCAGGCCGAAGGTACGCGTAAACTCCCGGTAGAAATCACTTTGATCTTCAATCTCGTCAAAATCAAACGTATAGATATTCATCTATAGCCACCATCCCGCCGTCGGTTACTCTACAGACCACCAATATGCAAGGTCTTCACTTGCAGAAACTCTTCTAATCCAAGCACCGATCCTTCACGCCCTAACCCCGACTCTTTTACCCCACCAAATGGCCCCAGCTCGGTTGAAACGGCACATTCGTTGATACCAATCATGCCGCTTTCAATGGCCTGCGAAACGCGGAATACACGCTGCAGGTTTTGCGTATAGAAATAAGCAGCCAGCCCAAAAGGAGTATCGTTAGCGCGCTGAATAACTTCGTCTTCACGACTAAAGCGGAAACAGGCCGCGACGGGTCCGAAAGTTTCTTCACGGGCAAGTTTCATCTCTTCGTTGCAATTGCTCAGTACCGTTGGCTGCCAGAAGTTACCGCCCAACGAATGCGCTTTTCCTCCCGCCAAAATCGTCGCACCTTTTGCAATAGCATCTTCAACATGTTCCCGCACTTTATCTACTGCCGAAGGCTCGATCAGCGGGCCAACCACCACACCGTCATCCAGACCATTACCCACCTTCAGCGCCTGGACAGCATCCGCCAGTTTGCGGGTAAATTCGTCATAGATGGATTCCTGAATATAGAAGCGGTTAACACTAACGCACACCTGACCCGCATTACGGAATTTGTTAGCGATGGCCCCCTGCACCGCGGCATCAATATCGGCATCATCAAACACAATGTATGGGGCGTTGCCGCCCAACTCCATCGAGACTTTTTTCATCGTGTCGGCCGCGTTACGCACCAGCGTTTTTCCGACAGCGGTGGAGCCGGTAAAGGAAATTTTACGCACTTTATGGCTAGCCATAATTGCATCACTGATTTCCGGGGTATTGCCCGCGACAGCGTTAAGCACCCCATCAGGCACACCAGCCTTTTTCGCCAGCGTTAGCAGCGCAAACGCACTGAGCGGCGTATTGTTGGCCGGCTTAATCACCCCGGTACATCCCGCAGCCAGCGCGGGCCCAAGTTTGCGTGTCAGCATCGCCATCGGGAAGTTCCACGGAGTGATCGCAGCGACTACACCAACAGGTTCACGGGTAGCGAGAATTCGCGAGCCTGGTTTAATCGGAGGGATAATCTCACCATTAGCGCGTTTGGCCTGCTCCGCAAACCACTGAATAAAGCTGGCGGCGTACTCAACTTCACCTTCGGCTTCTTTCAGCGGCTTCCCTTGTTCAATGGTCATCAGACGCCCCAGCCAGCTTTTGTTTTCGAGGATCAGTTCATACCAGCGATAGAGGATTGTCGAACGCTCTTTCGCCGTTTTTTCGCGCCACGCCGGAAAAGCGTTTGCGGCAGCAGCAATCGCCTCTTCAGTCTGCTGCTTACCCGCCTTCGCCACCTTTGCAATGACCTCCCCCGTCGCCGGGTTTACCACATCAAAGGTGGTATCCAGGGTCTTCCACTGCCCATTAACCAGATATCCCGTCTGAAAAAGTTCACTCTCCTGCAGTCCAGGCATAGTTTTTTCCTCCTGATGTCATGGCTTACGCACATCGAATAAGTATAGCCATAAAAAAACCGACGCTTCTGGCGTCGGTTTTTAACTCTTAACTGCTGGTCAGGGCGTGCTGATATTTGTGCAGCATACCCGTAAGCCGTTTTACAGGCTCCGTCACCTGAGGCGGGGCTTCCCAGATGTTTAATTTTTCCTGATAGATATCAAGCTCCTCAAGCAGCTGACTAAAGTAGCGTCGGCGTTTGTCGTCATTTCCAGCTGAAATAACGTGATCGGCAGTACGACGGAGCTGACGATGAAACGCAGATAAATCCTCATTTACCGGTACAGGTGCATCACGCAGACGCTGGTGAGCGATGATCATCGTCAGCGCCAGACGAAACTTCGCCAGATCGCCGGGAAATTTATTCATCAGTAAAAACAGTTGCTGATAGAGCGCCGGAAGGTGATTCTCTTTTCGACGAACCACATTAGTGGTCATAGCGGAGACTGCGGCTGAAACAAACTGATTGAGCAGCACGCGACCTGTTCTGTCACGGGAGTTATCACGCACCAACAGAATCACAATAAACGCCAGCACACATCCCACAAGCTGCCCCAGCGCACTGTCGAGGAACTGGCTAAAATGGAACGTCATCGGGTTATCCAGCACGATAATGTTAATCGTGCTCGCCAGCGCCCCCATAGAGCCCAAACGCCGCTTCTGTACCTCGATACCGAGGAAAAATCCCAGCACAGCAAGGCTCAGGCACAGTAACAACATACTTTGCTGGGTATTGGGGATAATCACCAGAAAATAGAGCGCCCCCAAAGGTAATGCTGCCAGCGTGCCGTAGATAAAGTCTATCGCTACCATACGTGGATTGGGTAAACGCATTGCCAGTGAGGTAACGACCGCAATCATCACCATCGCGCCACTACCTGACGTCCAGCCGGTCCACAGCCAGAACAAGGTTCCCAGCACACAGGAAAGCGTGGTACGCCAGAAGTTGACCATCGCATGGTGGCGTTCGGCGGATTCCACTTTCACTACCGGCTCACCCTGCAGGATCTCTTCTTCAATCGCACTAATTTTGGTATTGCTGACAACACCGCGTTTGAGCAGCAGGTAGCGTGTCGCAGCACCTGCCCAGCTATATATCGTCACCGGCGTGTCACGCTCGCCGGTCCAGACAATCACGCGCCGCATCCGCTTGAGTTGCTTATGTACGTCCTGCACCGTTTGAACTGGCGTATCAAACAGCTCACGGAAGGTGTCCGTAATCAGGTCCGGTCGCGTGTTCTGGATAAGATAGGTTTCACAGGATTGAGTAATGAGCGTCAGCGACAACGTGTTCAATGCTTTAAGTCTGCGGTTGGCGCGTACCCAGCGTGAGGACTCCATGTTCAGGTTGCTGCGCATACCTTCCAGCGCCGCAGTACGACGGACTAAATCCCCCCAGGCTTTATCCACTTCTTCACTGTCGCCGTGCTTAATGCACAGTTGCATAAGTTGATACTGCGCCACCAGAAGGCTGTCCAGCTCGACATCGATCTCTTGCTTCACTGAACGGGGTGAAAAGAACAGATCGGCTACAATAGCGCAGACGATCCCCATCACGATCTCGCTGCAGCGTTCGAGCGCAAATTGCGGCGTCAGCAATGGTTCCGCCTGAATGGTAATGACGATTATCAGCGCCGTGTAGCCCGAAAGCCCCCAGGCATAGGAGTTCTCGATCTTCACCAGCGAGGAAAGCCAGGTACAAAAACCGGCCCAGATGCAGCACACCAGGATCATCAGCAGCGGCGCACGGATCATGCTGATAATAATGATCAGTGCGGCAATACAGCCAATAAATGTTCCGACAATACGAAGCATACCGCGATAACGGATAGCGCCAGAATAGGGTTCTCCACCCGCAGCAAAGGCCGGGCCAGCCGCCACAATTGCCGCAGTCAACACCGCCCAGCGCGGTGTCTCAAGTTGAAAGTGAAAGCCAACAAACAGCGCCAGCACAATGGCGCATGCCAGTTTTACCGCAAAGCGGATATGCTGATTGGCAATGGAGAAAATACCCATCACGATTAACCAAACTCGCGCAGGCGATGCGCTATTTTACGGAAAAATGATTCCTGGCTGGCATCGCGATCCTGCTTACCAGTAATGACGACGGTGGCCGTAGTACCGGCCGGCCACAGGGTGTCTTGCTGCTCATCCAGACGAATACGCACCGGCACACGCTGTGCCAGACGTACCCATTCAAGATTGGAATCAATGGTCGCCATACCTTTTGCATCCTGCGTACTGCTGGCATTCGTTACACCAGCCGCTACGCTATCAACGGTGCCTTTCAATACCTTATTACTGCCAAGTGGTGTTATTTCAGCACGATACCCCGGACGAACACCTTCCAGCTTGGTCTCTTCCATATAAGCCAGCACATAAAAAGAGTGCTGTTTTACCAACGCTACCGCCGTGGAGCCGCGGGTAATAAACTCGCCAGAATAGACGTTAAGGTTAGTCACCCAACCGTCGGCTGGGGCGCGAATGACCGTTCGTTCAAGATCCAATTTCGCCAGGTCGCGTGTCGCCTGCGCCTTTGCAAGCTGGTGCAATACGGTTTGCAATACGTTATTGGACTGGTCAATCTCTTCACGAGACATTGCCTGAACGCCAAGCCGGTTACGACGACCCGCTTCCTGGCGCTTTTCCTGTGCCAGTACCTGATAATAGGCGACATCCGCTTCAGCCTGTTCGAGGGCTTTCTTATAGCGCGGTTGGTCGATAGTGAACAGGACCTGATCCTTTTTCACCAGTTGGTTATCATGAACGTTAACATCAGTGATTAAGCCCGCGACATCCGGTGCAATTGCCACAACATCAGCACTGAAACGTGCATCACGCGTCCACGGCGATTCGGTGTAGTAGACCCATGCGCGGAAAATGGCGATAAAGGCCAGAATGACCAGTATGAGAGTCATGGCCGTGCGGGAGAGTTTTCTTGTTAGTGTTTTCACTTCAACCTCAAACGAACAGGCGCGTTATTAAATAGAAAAGACAGCAATACAGCGCGGTATTAAACAGAGCCGGATGCCAGACAAAATCATAGATGCCAGTCGGAACTAGCATCCGGCGCACCAGCCAGAAAATCGCCAGTGACAAAAGCAATTCGAAAAATATCGGTGGGAAGGAAAGACCAAACACCACGATAACGGGAAACAGACTCATGTTGACCTTGGTAGCTTAAGAGAGTGCAGATGATTGATTTTTTTTAGCGTATGTCACCGCAGAGAAGGGCAAGGATTAGCCAGGCGAGAGCGACACAGCAGTTATTTGAATAATAATATATTAACGTAACTGTTATGCTGTTATCTATATTATGTGATCTAAATCACTTTTAAGCCAGAGTGAACAATGGAACGATTAAAACGAATGTCGGTGTTTGCCAAAGTTGTCGAGTTAGGCTCCTTCACCGCCGCCGCGAGACAGCTTCAAATGAGTGTTTCATCGATAAGCCAGACGGTATCAAAACTGGAAGATGAGCTACAGGTTAAGCTGCTAAACCGCAGCACACGTAGCATTGGGCTTACCGAGGCGGGTAAGATTTATTATCAGGGCTGCCGCAGAATGCTGCACGAAGCGCAGGATGTTCACGAGCAGCTTTATGCCTTTAACAACACGCCAATTGGTACCCTGCGAATTGGCTGTTCTTCAACCATGGCACAAAATGTCCTTGCCGGACTGACGGCAAAAATGCTGAAAGAGTACCCTGGCCTGACGGTAAATCTGGTCACCGGCATCCCGGCACCAGACTTAATCGCCGATGGCCTGGACGTCGTTATCCGTGTGGGTGCGTTGCAGGACTCGAGTCTTTTTTCGCGTCGCCTGGGGACCATGCCGATGGTGGTCTGTGCCGCGAAAAATTACCTCGCCCAATTCGGTACCCCGGAAAAACCCGCCGACCTCAGTAATCATTCCTGGCTGGAATACAGCGTACGACCCGATAATGAATTTGAGCTTATTGCCCCGGAGGGGATTTCTACTCGCCTCATCCCACAGGGACGCTTCGTAACCAATGACCCTATGACGCTGGTGCGCTGGCTGGCCGCAGGCGCGGGAATTGCCTATGTCCCGCTGATGTGGGTGATCAATGAGATCAATCGTGGCGAAGTGGAGATCCTGTTGCCCCGTTATCAGTCAGACCCGCGTCCGGTTTACGCCCTGTATACCGAAAAAGACAAGCTACCACTCAAGGTGCAGGTGGTGATTAACTATCTCACGGATTATTTTGTCGATGTGGCACAGTTGTTTCAGAGGATGTATGGCAGGGGCAAAGAAAAATAGAGGACTGTCCAGCCGGAGCAGCATTTATGTCCCCCATCCAGCAAAATGCCCGATAGCACAATGCTTATCGGGCATACAGCAGGTATGAATCCGGAGATTTAAGCAGTGCCGCCCACGGTCAGGTTATCCACCTTCAGCGTCGGCTGACCAACGCCCACCGGCAGACTCTGCCCTTCTTTACCGCAAACACCAACGCCGTTATCCAGTTTCAGATCGTTACCCACCATGGAAATCTGCTGCATCGCTTCAATGCCAGAACCGATAAGCGTCGCGCCTTTCACCGGTTTGGTGACTTTACCGTTTTCAATCAGGTACGCTTCAGAGGTTGAGAAAACAAACTTCCCGGAAGTGATATCCACCTGACCGCCGCCGAAGTTAGGTGCATAAATCCCATATTCGACAGACTCGATAATTTCCTGCGGCGTGGATTTCCCTGGCAGCATATAGGTGTTGGTCATACGCGGCATTGGCAAGTGCGCATAAGATTCACGACGTCCGTTACCTGTCGGCGCCACACCCATCAGACGCGCATTCAGTTTGTCCTGCATGTAACCTTTCAGAATACCGTTTTCAATCAGTACGTTGTACTGGCCAGGAGTCCCTTCATCATCAATGGCTACCGAACCACGGCGATCCACCATCGTACCGTCATCAACGACTGTGCACAGTTCAGACGCGACCAGCTCCCCCATATGACCGCTGAATACCGAAGTACCTCGGCGGTTAAAGTCACCTTCCAGACCATGACCGACCGCTTCGTGCAGTAGCACACCAGGCCAACCTGCGCCCAGCACTACAGGCAGCGTTCCTGCCGGAGCGGCTACCGCAGAGAGATTCACCAGCGCCATGCGCACGGCCTCTTTCGCCCACGCATCGGCCCGGACTTCGCCATCAAGGGAGGCGAGGAAATAGTCATAACCAAAACGACCGCCGCCACCGCTGGCACCACGTTCACGTTTGCCGTCATCTTCTACCTGCACGCTGACAGACAAGCGCACCAGAGGACGAACATCCGCCGCCAGCGTTCCGTCTGTCGCAGCCACCAGGATCAACTCGTAGACGCCGGTCAGACTTGCAGTCACTTCCTGCACGCGCTTATCAGCCGCACGTGCAACACGATCGACACGCCTGAGAATGTCCAGCTTCTCTTCACGGCTCATGCTTTGTAACGGATCAACCGAGGTATAGAGAGCTTGATGTTCGACTGCGCCCAGCGTCTTTACTTTGCCATCGCCGCTGTCGCGCACAATCGTACGGGCAGCATGAGCGCTTTGCTCTAACGCCAACAGGCTTATCTGGTCTGCATAGGCAAACCCTGTTTTTTCGCCGCTGATGGCGCGCACACCAACGCCCTGGTCGATATTGTAAGAACCATCTTTAATGATGCGGTCTTCTAAAACCCAGGATTCGTGATAGCTCGACTGAAAATAGAGATCGCCGTAATCAAGACGGCGTTCGGCCAGTTGGCCCAGAATGGCAAACAGATCCTGATGTTTCAGGCCATTCGCCGCTAGCAATTGTTCACTTACCAGGTTCAGACTCATCGTTTTGCTACTCATTAGTTGCTGCGGTAGGGAGATCTATTTACTGAGATTGGGGCAATTACTCGCCCCCGTCAAATCATTGCTTTCTTTCTTTTCGCGGCTGGCGCAGGACTTCGTTAATCTGCGGCTTATCAACCGGACCGGTGATGCGATAGCGCAGAATCGAGACTTTGCTCCATAACGGTCCCAGTACTTTACTGGCAGCAAATACAGCGGCACCGACAATCGGGTTGACGGCAAACGCGGCGGCAACACCCACGGTGGCAGAAATTTCCGGTGCGACAACAGCTTCCATATCCAGCTCACGCCGCACAAGGTTAACTGAACCTTTCATCGCGATATCCGCTTCCAGTCCGTCCACCAACGTATCATCGGTATGCATTACGCCATCTTTAATCCATGCCGTGCTGCGAATGGAGTCAAAATAAAAGCCTTCACTGAAGGTATCGCTAAAATCAAAACGCAGTTTACGCAGCAACGCATCAAAGCTCAGCAGGCGCAGCAGTTGTCCCGCATGTCCGGTGCTTAACTCAGTAAGCTCGCCTTTACCCAAACGGGTACGCAAAATTCCATTAAGCGAGGCTTCATCAGGATCCCAGGGGGGATTGCGCCAGTGCAGATCGTACTCAACGTTGAATGAAGAGTTTCGTATCGGCGTTGATACGCCAAAGAAACCCGCGGCAGAGTCAATTTTATTACCGTTTAGTTTTCCCTTCAGCGACGTACGCTCTTTACCCGGCACGTTAACCCATTCACCGTCCAGAGTCAGTCTGGCAAAACCTGTATCTAACAAACCACTGCTCAACGTCAACGTATCGCCTTTAATCGCCACATCGGCGTCAATACGCCCGTATTTCTGCCCCCACATCCAACACTCTGCGCAGCGCAACTGAACATCCGGCCAGCCACGGAAGCTAACTCTGCCAATGTCAGAAAACGGCGAGGCGGATGCTGTTTTCTGTGACGACTTTGCAGTGCCTGGGTTGTAGTAAAGATACTTAATAAACGCCAGCCACGGCGCGTTATTGCGCATGGCCAACGTCGCGTTAATCTCACGTCCTTGCGCCTGTATGTTCGCCCCGTTAAGCGCAGGTTCAGACACAATGCTCAGATTGTTCCACTGCTGGCCTCCCAGTGATAAAGATGGCGTACGTACCGTGATGCGTTGGGGGAAGTTCGCGTTAGTACCGACGTTATCCGCCGCACCTTTCTGGAACAACGCCAGCCACTGCGCACCATCCATTGGCGGAAGGTTAAGTTCAACGCCCTGCTGGTCAGGCAGCGCAGGCACGGTACGGCTTTCAGAAGTCCAGATGGCACGGTCAAGCGTCAATTTCTGGTTCAGCAACCAGTGGCTGTTAAAGTGGTTTTTATTTCCGGCGTTGCCAGTCAGATCAAAACTGCGCAGATTGCCGTCCGCCTTAACGTTAACCGGCAGCGACTCACCGCGCGCTTTGTTCAGCGGTGCTGGTAAGTGACTGCTTACATTTTTCAGGTCACTCTTTAACTCAATGTTGTATGTTGCCCCGGCATGATACGGAAGTTCGATACCAACTTTACCATTCCACGCCATGCTGCCGCTTAAAGCATCGTTCACCTGCGTCGGCAAAATCCCCATCCGGGTTGGTTGCCAGTCCCCCTTCAGATTCACAGCGACCTGATAAGCTTTAGTGCCTTCAGTAGTGGAAAAATCGACATCCAGAGGCTGATTAAACCAGTTTGCCGTCATCGGCTCGCTTTTGAGATCCCCGTTTACAAAGCTGAATTTGCCGTTCAGGTTCTTCAGCGTACTGTCGAGTGGCTTAATAAACAGGCTGTTATTACGCAGCATGACATCACCTTTGGCGGTGACCAGCGAACCATCAAGTGGGATATCAAGATGTAAGCGAGCATTCACATCGCCGTCAATCTGGAGCTGTTCCAGTGTGGCACCGAGAGAGTCCTTCAACGGGGTATCATCAAAATACGGTCCGACCGCCTTTCCCGGCCCGTTGATATCCGCATCAATCAGCAGCTTTTCTTTCTCATAGTCGGGAATATTGGCGGTCAGGTTACTGGCTTTCACTCCGCCTAACTGGACGCCGTCGGTTTTCATCCACAGACCGTCGTTAAGGAAGTTCAGCTCAATATCAAGGTCTGTTAACGCAGGCCAGTCTGGCTGGAAGGCAAACGTTGCATTGCGCAGCGGCACCAGCACCTGAAACTGACCTTCGTTGTGTTTATACGGGAATAAGTGCGGATTACCGCCATAGACCAGCGTGGCGTTATCCGCCTCACCACCCTGAATTGCGCTGCTGAGGTAGTCAACCAGCTCCTTACCCATCAGGTTTTCCGGAAAATAACGCCAGGCCTGAGAGCCGTCGTTGGTACTGATACCCGCCAGAATGCCCAGCCATGGCTCATCACCTGTCGGTTGCAGATAGCGAAAACCACCGCGAGCATGTACTGCTGTCGCTTTAACATCAATATCACGCCCATCTAACTGAAAACCTTTGTCATTTTTCAGCCAGCTAAGCGTAGCTACACCCTCTTCAATTTCCAGCGGAGCGCGGAAGACCGTTTCATAGGGCATTTTTGCCTGTTTCATGGAGGCGGTGAGCAAACCATTTTCAACACTGCCCGCAAGCGTTCCGGAGAAATGTTCTGCACCCGGTAACAGCTTCCACTGTTTCCAGGCCAGATTGGTCCACGAGGACTGGAAGCGGGTTTTTTCTGTCGCCTGCAACGGAATATCGAGCGCCAGCACATCTATCTTGCCGCTCGGTTGCGTTGCCTGCCAGATATCACCCAGCGCCGGAGATAACTTTGCCGCCATCGAACGCAGCCCCTCTAATCCAGCTAACTCCAGATTACTGGCACGAATGCGCAGCTCATCACTGCGTTTGTTATTTTCACCGCCCACTTCCTGCTCAGGGATCCAGGCAAGGGTTAACGCTCCGCTCGGCCAGGGTTTATCGTCCAGAGTTATCCGTGTATCGGGAATAGAAAATTGCCAGCCTGGCTGTTCACGGCTAATGTGTGCGGTCAGATTATCAACAGCGAGCGTGTGTGTATGGTTATCGCCCTGCCAGCTTGCACCACCTTTCTTCAGCCAGATATCTCCACCGGAGATTTCCCCTTTGCTGAGCGTCATCCATCCTTCGAGGCTAAAACGCGCGGTTTGCAGCGCGACGTTATCCTGCATCCATTTCCCCAACCACGGCTTCACATCGATGTCATCAGCCTGTAGCCAGACGCGACCATTATTCAGCAGTCCGTCATCGTCACGCAGATCTATTCGCACCTGCATGACGCCGTGCTGTCCGGTGAGGCTGGAGAGACTGACCTGACCTTCGGCGCGGTGTCTGTTTTTACCGTTCAGCCAGGTAAGCTGTGGTATCGCCAGCTCTGCACGCTGGCCAGAGAGGGTTAAAAAGCTGATCTGACTATCGCGAAGATCGAAATGATCAAACTGACGAAGGAAAAGATCGCTAAGGTGACCGGCTTCAATGCCATCGTCGCTGTCGCTGCGCTGGATAGGAGTATTAGTGCGCAGTTGCAGTTGCCAGAAGGTAAGATCGCGAAACTGCCAGCGCATGTGCAGCAGACTTTGCCAGACATCCAGCGCCAGCGTGACTCGCTTAACTGAGAATTCTCCGCCATCGTTTAGCTGCGCATGGATATCGCGCGCCTCGAGCGTCGGGCCAAAGTTTTGCCAGTTGGCGGTGAACTGAGTGGCAGAAACGGGCATACCTGTTGCGGATTCAATCTTGCCAAGAATGGCGGGACGCCAGGTATCGAGATGAGGCAGAGCAAGGCGCAGCCCACTAACCAGCAGCGCTGCGATGACAACGAATGCGGCTCCAGTGAGCAGTAATATCCCCGGCAATCGCCTCACGCGCCTCTCCTTGTCTGCCAAAAAATGTGACTCACAAACCTGAAGTGAATCTTGCCGGATGGCAGCGCTTGCGCCAAATCCGGCCTACAAGCACTGACGCCGCAGGCCTGCTCACATCATTACCACGTCAAACTGCTCCTGGTTATAGAGCGGCTCGACTTGTACTTTGACCTGTTTGCCGACAAAGATTTCCACTTCCGCCAGCGCATGTGACTCTTCACCTTTCAGAGTCTCTGCCACTGCCGGAGAAGCATAGACCAGGAAACGATCGGAGTCGTAAGCATGATGCACGCGCACAATTTCACGCATGATTTCATAGCATACGGTTTCTACCGTTTTCACCGTGCCGCGCCCGTGGCAAGTTGGACACTCGTTACAAAGCACATGCTCCACGCTTTCGCGCGTACGCTTACGCGTCATCTCCACCAGCCCCAACTGTGAAAAACCGTTAATGCTGGTTTTTACGCGGTCCTTACTCAGGGCCTGCTCCAAAGAGTGCAGCACCCGACGACGGTGATCCTCATTATTCATGTCGATAAAATCGATAATGATAATGCCGCCCAGGTTGCGCAGACGCAGTTGACGCGCAATGGCCTGCGTCGCTTCAATGTTGGTATTAAAGATAGTGTCATCGAGATTACGATGTCCAACAAACGCGCCGGTGTTTATATCAACAGTGGTCATCGCTTCGGTCTGATCGATAATCAGATAACCACCGGATTTCAGCTCAACTTTACGTTCCAGCGCGCGTTGAATTTCATTTTCAACATCAAAGAGATCGAAAATAGGCTGCCGTCCACTGTAGTGTTCCAGCTTGCTGGTCATCTCCGGGATGTATTCCGCGGTAAACTCCAACAACGCTTCATAGGTCAAACGGGAGTCCACTCGGATTCGGTCAAGCTGAGCATCAGCAAAATCGCGCAGTACACGCTGCGCAAGCGCCAGTTCGCCGTACATCTGATAGCGCGTTTGCGGACGCTTTTTGCGCTCCATAACTTTGGTCCAGACGCGCTTCAGGTAAGCGGCATCGGAGGCCAGATCCTCTTCGCACACACCTTCTGCCGCCGTGCGAATAATAAATCCGCCCTGCTCATCGCAGTAATCCGCCACCACTTTTTTCAGACGTTCACGTTCGGTTTCACTTTCGATACGCTGGGAAACCCCAACGTGTGATGCACCAGGCATGAAAACAAGGTAACGGGAAGGAAGCGTGATATCCGTCGTCAGACGGGCGCCCTTAGTGCCAAGCGGATCTTTTACCACCTGCACCATCAGGTCTTGTCCCTGGCGCACCAGCTCGGAGATGTCGCGCACAGTGAACTGCTTTTGCTCTTCACCTGCCACACATTCTGTATGTGGCATGATGTCTGAAGCGTGAAGAAATGCGGCTTTATCCAGTCCAATATCTACAAAAGCCGCCTGCATACCCGGAAGTACACGACTTACACGACCTTTGTAGATATTGCCTACGATTCCGCGTCGCGCCTCACGTTCAATATGAATTTCCTGCAGAATTCCGCCATCAATGTACGCCACGCGCGTTTCCGATGGCGTTACGTTTACCAACAATTCAGCCGTCATGTTTATCCCTTTTCTCACGCAGTGCGTTAAAATTGCTCAGCAACTCATACGTTTCTACCAGCGGTAAGCCGACTACGGCGTGATAGCTGCCATTTATCTTCCTGACAAAACAGCCACCCAACCCTTGAATACCGTATGCACCTGCTTTATCCATAGGCTCACCGCTGGCAACATAGCCCGCAATGTCCTCATCAGTTAGTGCTCTGAATGTCACTTCCGTTACAACCAGGCAGTCCAGACTGTGCTGGCGATCGGCTAACGCCACTGCCGTCATGACCTGATGTGTTTTGCCTGACAGCTTGCGCAGCATCGCTGCAGCATGGGCGGCGTCATGCGGTTTTTCCAGCACTTCGCCATTCAGAATAACAATGGTATCTGCACCCAACACCGGCAGATCACGAAGAGCCAACGCAACGCCTGCCTGCGCCTTCTCCCGCGCCAGACGAACAACATACTGCTGTGCGCTTTCTTGCGAATGCCGCTGTTCCTCAATCCCGGGAACCAGCCGCTCAAATTTCACACCAAGCTGAGTCAACAATTCCTGCCGGCGTGGGGAACCTGAAGCCAGATACAGAGTATTCATATCAACCTTATTGCACCGCAAACTGCTGGCGGACTTTACGCATCAGTAAGAATAACCATGGCCAAAGCACACCGTTTACTACACTACTCCAGAACACTTCGGGTCTGAAAGAGACATTGATCACTAAAAACTCGGCCCAGAAAACAATAATATCCACGACCAGTGATAGCAACATGACCACCAGCGCCTGTTGCCAGAGCGCGAGGTTACGGAATAGTTGGAATTTCAGCGCGACCAGATAAGCAATGATACTCATCGACAAAGCCCGCACGCCAAGCGTGGAACCACTAATGAGATCCAGTATGGCACCCACCACAAATCCTGTGCCCACATTTACGCGATGCGGTAGTGCCAGGATCCAATACAGCAGGATGAGCAGCACCCAGTTTGGCCGGAAAACAAGAATGTCATCCGGCCAGGGCATGACTTGCAATAACAGTGCAATAAGGAACGAGAGCCAAATTACCCAACGTCCCTGGCTACGATAGCTTGCCACTTACTGCCCTCCCGGCTTACGCGGAGAAGGTACTGGCTGCGCTGTATTCGCAGGTGCAGGAGTAACACCTGTTGCCGGTGCTGGAACAGGGGCTGGTGGGCCCATCGTATCCGGCGACGGCAGCACCTGAGGCATCATTTGCATCAGACGTTCATTGGCTACGCGGTGCACTTCCTCCGGAGTCATCGGATTTGCACCATTACGGTCGGCTCCCCACAACAGCAACAGGTAGCGCAAACGCTGTAAACCAGCAGTCGGACGCGCCTGAATCACGGTGTAAGCACGTTGGGTGTCCAGCTTAACGGAAGAGACAACGGCGACCGGATACCCTTCAGGGAAACGTCCGCCCAGGCCCGATGTGACCAGCACATCGCCAACACGAATATCGGTATTGGCTGGCAGGTGTTCGAGCTGTAGATCGTCAGTGCAGCCGTTACCGGCAGCAATCACACGAATGTCGTTACGCAGAACCTGGATCGGCAACGCGTGGGTTGCATCGCAAATCAGCAGTACGCGACTGGTCAGTTTTGCCACGGCAACGACCTGACCCACGACACCTTTATCACTGATTACCGGCTGACCTTCGTAAACACCGTTTACGCTCCCTTTATCGATCACAACCTGATCGCTGTAAGGGTCATTAACCGTTGAGATGACCTGCGTCACCATCTTTTGTTCATCCTGACGCAGCGGCGATCCTAGCAGCTCGCGCAAACGCGCGTTCTCCTGTTTATATTGCCCCAGCATCAGCAACTCGCTGTTTTTCAGCAGCAGTTCCTGGCGCAGCGCCCGGTTTTCAAGTTCGAGTTGGTCACGCGAAGCCAGCGTTTGCGACACGCCGTCGAGTAATTCACGGGGACCATTAGAAATAAAGTAGAAAGGACTGACGGCGGTATCCATGTACGTTCGGATTTGGCTAAACGTACCCAGGCGGCTGTCGGCGATAATAACGCCGAGCGCCACCAGCACCGCCAGAATAAGGCGAATCTGTAGCGACGGGCCACGGCTAAAAATTGGCTTCATAGGCTATGCGTATTCTCGTGTCAGTGCGGAAGGGCAACCTGTTGGTCACCCTACCTGCATCCGACTACTCTTCGCTGAACAGGTCGCCGCCGTGCATATCAATCATTTCCAGCGCTTTGCCGCCGCCGCGCGCCACACAGGTCAGCGGATCTTCAGCAACAACAACTGGAATACCGGTTTCTTCCATTAACAGACGATCAAGGTTTCGCAGTAAAGCGCCACCGCCGGTAAGCACCATGCCGCGTTCGGAAATATCAGACGCCAGCTCTGGCGGGCACTGTTCCAGTGCAACCATCACCGCGCTCACGATACCGGTCAGCGGTTCCTGCAGCGCTTCCAGAATCTCGTTAGAGTTCAGGGTAAAGCCACGTGGAACACCTTCAGCCAGGTTACGACCGCGAACTTCGATTTCGCGTACTTCATCACCCGGATAAGCAGAACCGATTTCGTGCTTAATACGTTCTGCGGTAGCTTCACCGATCAGAGAACCGTAGTTACGACGCACATAATTAATAATGGCTTCGTCGAAACGGTCACCACCGATGCGTACGGAAGAAGAGTAAACCACGCCGTTCAGGGAGATAACTGCGACTTCAGTGGTACCACCACCGATGTCCACAACCATAGAACCGGTTGCTTCGGAAACAGGCAGACCCGCACCGATCGCTGCCGCCATCGGCTCTTCGATCAGGAACACTTCACGCGCACCTGCTCCCTGAGCGGATTCACGGATCGCACGACGTTCAACCTGAGTTGCTCCAACCGGTACACATACCAGTACGCGCGGGCTTGGGCGCATGAAGCTGTTGCTGTGCACTTGTTTGATAAAGTGCTGGAGCATTTTTTCAGTCACGAAGAAGTCAGCAATAACGCCATCTTTCATTGGGCGAATTGCAGCAATATTACCCGGTGTACGACCCAGCATCTGCTTCGCATCATGACCTACTGCGGCCACGCTTTTCGGCGAACCGGCACGATCCTGGCGAATGGCCACAACAGAAGGCTCATTCAATACGATGCCTTGTCCTTTTACATAAATAAGGGTATTCGCGGTACCCAGGTCAATGGACAGGTCATTGGAAAACATGCCACGAAATTTTTTCAACATACTAAGGGATAATCCTGAAAGCTGGGGCGGAAAACAAAATCCGCTTACTTTACCAACCACACGCAGCAGCGACAAGGCGGAAAAATCATCTGCTACGGTGAAAATTAGTGCAGTTCGTTTCCTTTGTTACAAAACCGGCCTGAGTCCATCAGGGCTGAATAAATCAGCAGCAATCCTCGCCTCATTTGCAACCTGTCAAAGGTCATTCACCTGCATGTTTGCTGTTACAGCCTGGCGGGCAGACAAGCACACCCCCAGAAGGCACAGCGCGCGTTATTCTACGTGAAAACAAATTAAACGGCAGGTTAAACCGAATATCTTTGCGAATATTTTTTCACGTTGGTGTCAAGTGGCTGTGATGCGGCAAAAAAATCACCTTGTCCACCCGAGACTCCACGTTCGGCCAACGTACGCCACTCGCTACGCGAACGAACACCGGTGGCATAAACCAGCGTGGGTGTTCCTGAACAGGCTTCCACCAGGCTCTGCACAAGAAGCTGATTTTCCGTTCGCTTATCAATATTTCTTACCAGGCTTGGATGAAGTTTCAATAATTCGACATTGAGTTCTTTTATCCAGCTGGTGCTAACCAGTGTTAAACCTGCCTGCGTAACGGCGATACGAACACCCAGCGCATCCATCAATCGAATCACAGGCTGTAACCGGCTGATATGTTGACAGACATCCGCCTCCGCAAGTTCAATAATTATGCGTTTACGCAGCGATTTTTCGCACTGCATCAGCGTATCACGCAACCAGCGCTGAAAACGCGGGCGAATAAGCGACTCTACTGTCGCCTGCATCGCCAAACTTTCCTGTGGCCAATAGCCCAATAACAAGATCAGACGGCTAATCTGCAAGCGGTCATATTCTTCCGCCAGGCCAAATTGCAGCACCATCGGCATATATTCTGCCGAGATGACCTCTTCGCTCCCATCAAAAATGCGGCACATTAATTCCCGATGGTGCACCCGCCCTTCACATGTCACAGCAGGTTTTTGGTAAATTCTCGGACCGCCCCGGCTGAGCATCTGTTCTATAAGCGTTCGCCAGCGTACATTACCCCGGCCTTTTTCGGGTAGAGAGTCGTCATAGACTGACCAACTGTTCCCACCTTGCAATACCGAATTACGGGTTGCCGCTTCGGCGTGATCCATAACCTGTTCAGTGGATTGACCGCTGCGGCAAACGCAAATGCCAATATGAATCATATCGGCACGATCGATCATTTTGTTAGTCGGAAGTGCGTCTACCGCTTTTAACAATTGCCCGGCGATACTTTCCGCTTCTTTTAACGTGCGGTGCGGCAGCAAGATGGCAAAATCACTACGGTGGTAGCGTGCCAGCAGCGCTCCCGGATAGCGCATAATAAAGGTCGACAACAAATTGATGAGCGCGGAGATTTGTTCTTCAGCAAGCTCAACTCCCCAACTATCACGCAACAGGGTAAAGTCCGGCAGACGAACCATCATCACAACCCCGTGCGATCCTACTTTCTCTTGATCTTCCAGCAGCGTCGCCAATTGGTTATCAAAGAACAGCCGGTTGCTAAGCCCGGTTTTTGTATCCTGCGCAACATAGGATCGGATCAGCGTATCCAACCTGCTTCGCTGCTCGCGGGCGTTCTGAATTTCGGTAAGCAGCATATCAAGCGCACTACTGGTACGCGCAGGCCATTCATAGACTGTACCCCGGACGTTCGGCCCTCGTTCACCGTTCAGGATCCGCGTTGAACGAATCTCCAGCAGCTCCTGTCCGGAAAGCTGACGCTGAAGCCAGCGTACCGACAAGAATAGCATCAGGATAATAAAACCAATCGATAGCGTGAGCGGCGCTGTCGTCATCAGCGAATGGAAATAATTGCCCATTGGATCCTGATAGACCAGACGCAGCGACATCCCAGGATGCTTGACCAAAGGAACCGTGATATCGCGATAGAGATTGTTCGTCCCTGCAGGGCGATAGCTACTGGTTCGGGAATGGCGATAAACAATATTCTCACCCTGAAGCAACTCAACGCGGACGATATCGACGGAGATCATTAACTCATCTATTTGCGGCGTTAAAGAAACAGCATCTTTGGAGACAAGATGGGTGTCAATCGCCGTCGCTACGGCCTGGACGCGGGCGGTGAACTTGTATTGAATCGCGTTGTAAAAACTCAGTGAGCAGCCAATCAAAGTCACGAAGATCGTTAACCCGGTAAGCAGCGTCACAAAAGCTGAGAATTTCGTCGTTAATCGCATCCTTGTGTTAACTCCGACAGTTATGAATCAAGCGTGAAAATGAAAAAGCGACACGAAAATGCGAAATTGAACGCGAAATCCGTCAATTTACACAAATAATGTGGGCATACTACCAAATCAGGTATTTCTGGCAATTTATTGCGCAGAATCGGCATCATGTTTTGTTTAGCGAGTATAGTCTTCATAAATAATTTTCCAATCCACTATATGAATTGAGGACAGGTTATGCAGGCTTTGATCTTAGAACAGCAGGACGGAAAAACCCTCGCATCCGTTCAACCCCTCGACGAAAACCAGCTACCGGAAGGCGATGTGACGGTGGATGTTCACTGGTCGAGCCTGAACTATAAAGACGCGCTGGCCATCACAGGCAAGGGTAAAATTATCCGTAATTTTCCGATGATTCCTGGTATCGATTTCGCTGGCACCGTTCGCAATAGCGAAGATCCCCGTTTTCATGCAGGCCAGGAAGTCTTGCTAACCGGCTGGGGCGTGGGGGAAAACCATTGGGGTGGACTGGCAGAACGTGCACGCGTGAAAGGTGACTGGTTGGTTGCTCTGCCAAAAGGACTGGATGGCCGTAAAGCCATGGTCATCGGCACCGCCGGTTTTACCGCCATGCTGTGCGTAATGGCGCTTGAAGACGCCGGTATTCGCCCGGAAGATGGCGAGATTGTTGTCACCGGCGCCAGCGGTGGTGTGGGCAGTACTGCCGTCGCGTTGCTGCATAAACTGGGTTATCAGGTTGCGGCGGTATCCGGTCGCGAAAGTACGCATGACTATCTGCGTAGCCTGGGCGCCAACCGAATCCTCGGTCGTGATGAGTTTGCTGAATCTCGCCCGCTGGAAAAACAGCTCTGGGCCGGTGCGATTGATACCGTTGGCGACAAAGTGCTGGCAAAAGTCCTCGCTCAGATGAACTACGGCGGCTGTGTCGCTGCCTGTGGTCTGGCCGGCGGTTTTGCACTCCCAACCACAGTGATGCCATTTATTCTGCGTAATGTGCGCTTACAGGGTGTTGATTCCGTGATGACGCCCCCGGCTCGTCGTGCGCAAGCCTGGCAACGTCTGGTCAATGACTTGCCAGAATCATTCTATGCGCAAGCTGCAACAGAAATCACTCTGGCTGATGCGCCAAAGTTTGCCGATGCCATCATCAATAACCAGGTGCAAGGCCGCACATTGGTAAAGGTACGTTAAGCTGTCGCAGATAAAAACTTACATTTAATTAACTATTTTTTTATACACATTGACGGACTCCCTGCCATAGTAACTACGCGCCAATATGAGTCATCGCGCGTATGCCGGGAGTCTATTATGAAGAAAATACGTCAATTTACCGAAGCCGATGTAACCGCAGAATCGGCTTTTTTTATGCAGCGCCGCCAGGTGCTGAAAGCACTGGGTATCAGTGCCGCCGCATTGTCTTTGCCTTTGTCTGCACAGGCTGACCTTCTCAGTTGGTTTAAAGGTAATGACCGTCCACCCGCACCTGCTGGTAAACCGCTTGATTTCAGTAAACCTGCGGCCTGGCAAAATACGCTTCCTTTAACACCAGAAGATAAAGTGTCTGGCTATAACAATTTTTATGAGTTTGGCCTGGACAAAGCAGACCCGGCAGCCAACGCTGGCAGTCTGAAGACCAATCCCTGGACGCTGAAAATCAGTGGCGAAGTGGCCAAGCCCTTAACACTCGATCACGATGCACTAACCACACGTTTCCCGTTGGAGGAACGTATTTATCGGATGCGCTGTGTAGAGGCCTGGTCAATGGTCGTGCCGTGGATTGGCTTTCCTTTACATAAGCTGTTGGCACTGGCCGAACCCACCAGCAATGCAAAATATGTCGCTTTCGAAACGCTCTATGCGCCGGATGATATGCCGGGACAGAAAGATCGCTTTATTGGCGGGGGGCTGAAATATCCCTACGTTGAGGGACTGCGCCTTGATGAAGCCATGCATCCGCTCACGCTACTCACCGTAGGTGTTTATGGTAAGGCACTTCCCCCGCAGAATGGCGCACCGATCCGCTTAATCGTGCCATGGAAATACGGTTTTAAAGGCATTAAGTCGATCGTCAGTATCAAACTCACACGTGAACGCCCACCGACGACCTGGAATATGGCCGCACCTGATGAATATGGTTTTTATGCCAATGTGAATCCACATGTCGATCATCCTCGCTGGTCGCAAGCGACTGAGCGTTTTATTGGTTCAGGCGGGATTCTGGACGTACAGCGACAACCTACGCTGCTATTTAACGGTTATGCCGATGAAGTCGCCTCGCTGTATCGCGGCCTCAATTTACGTGAGAACTTTTAAGTGCGCCTGACTGCAAAAAACATTACCTGGCTGAAAGTGTGCCTGCATCTTGCCGGTATTTTACCTTTTGTCTGGCTCTTTTGGGCGGTAAATAATGGGGGATTGAGCGCCGATCCCGTTAAAGACATTCAACACTTTACCGGTAGGACAGCTCTGAAATTTTTACTGGCGACCTTGCTGGTCGCGCCGCTGGCGCGCTACGCTAAACAGCCATTATTGATACGTACTCGTCGCCTGTTAGGGTTATGGTGTTTTGCCTGGGCTACGTTGCATTTAACCAGCTATGCCCTACTGGAACTGGGCATTAATAATCTTGCACTGTTAGGACGGGAATTAACAACGCGTCCTTATTTGATGTTGGGCATTATCAGTTGGGTCATATTATTTGCCCTCACATTAACGTCAACACAGGCAGCACAGCGAAAACTGGGAAAATATTGGCAGTTCTTACACAACTTCGTCTATCTGGTGGCGATCCTGGCGCCTATTCATTACCTGTGGTCGGTAAAGATTTTATCTCCACAACCGATCATTTATGCAGCGCTCGCTACCGTGCTTTTAGCCTGCCGTTATAAGAAGTTCCGCCAGTGGTGGCGGTAGTTTCACGATATGTGCAGTGCGTTGCAAAACACAGACGAACCCATGTTCTTTACATGCCAACGGTTGATTATCTTCCCTGATAAGACCAGTATTTAGCTGCCAATTGCTACGAAATGGTTATAATGTGCGGCCTTGCTTTCCCCGAGAGCGTTTTTACACCGCTGAAAGGGTGACAATCGCGCATTGAAGGTATATTTTGTTTTTTACCCGAAAATGGCAGAAGATAGCCACACAATGACTGACAAGTCATGAAATCTCATTTAATGGTTGCGGCACGCAGTGCAACGCCAGAGATGCGTGGCATCTTGTCACCAACAGTTATTCAAATGCTATACAGACGGCGATAAAACGCCTGTCACAATCTCACTAAACAAAGAGTACGGAACCCACTCATGGATATTCGTAAGATTAAAAAACTGATCGAGCTGGTTGAAGAATCAGGCATCTCCGAACTGGAAATTTCTGAAGGCGAAGAATCTGTACGCATCAGCCGTGCAGCGCCAAATGCAGGTTTTCCAATGATGCAACAGGCTTATGCTGCACCAATGATGCAACAACCTGCTCTGTCTAACGCTGTCGCTCAGACTGCAACTCCAAGCATGGAAGCCCCAGCCGCAGCGGAAATCAGTGGTCACATCGTACGTTCCCCGATGGTTGGTACTTTCTACCGCACCCCGGGTCCTGACGCCAAACCGTTTATCGAAGTGGGTCAGAAAGTGAATGCGGGCGATACCCTGTGCATCGTTGAAGCCATGAAAATGATGAACCAGATCGAAGCCGATAAATCCGGTGTGGTGAAAGCGATCCTGGTCGAAAGTGGTCAACCGGTAGAATTTGACGAGCCGCTGGTCGTCATCGAGTAACGAGGCGAACATGTTGGATAAAATTGTTATCGCCAACCGCGGCGAGATTGCCTTGCGTATTCTTCGTGCCTGTAAAGAACTGGGCATCAAGACCGTCGCTGTGCACTCAAGCGCGGATCGCGATTTAAAACACGTATTACTGGCAGATGAAACGGTCTGTATTGGCCCGGCTCCATCTGTAAAAAGTTACCTGAACATCCCGGCTATCATCAGCGCCGCTGAAATCACCGGCGCGGTGGCAATCCATCCGGGTTATGGCTTCCTCTCTGAGAACGCCAACTTTGCTGAACAGGTAGAACGCTCAGGCTTTATCTTCATTGGCCCAAAAGCCGATACCATCCGCTTGATGGGTGACAAAGTGTCCGCCATTACTGCGATGAAAAAAGCTGGCGTACCAACCGTTCCCGGCTCTGACGGCCCGCTGGGCGATGATATGGACGCTAACCGCGCTCATGCCAAACGCATCGGCTATCCGGTAATTATCAAAGCTTCCGGCGGCGGCGGCGGTCGCGGTATGCGCGTTGTACGCGGCGATGCTGAACTGGCCCAATCCATTTCCATGACGAAAGCTGAAGCGAAAGCCGCTTTCAACAACGACATGGTTTACATGGAAAAATACCTGGAAAACCCACGCCACATCGAAATTCAGGTGCTGGCAGACGGTCAGGGTAACGCGATTTATCTGGCAGAACGCGACTGCTCTATGCAGCGTCGTCACCAGAAAGTGGTCGAAGAGGCGCCAGCACCTGGCATTACTCCGGAACTGCGTCGCTATATCGGCGAGCGTTGCGCCAAAGCGTGTGTTGATATCGGCTACCGTGGAGCGGGTACTTTCGAATTCCTGTTTGAAAACGGTGAGTTCTACTTCATTGAAATGAACACCCGTATCCAGGTAGAACATCCGGTTACCGAAATGATCACCGGCGTTGACCTGATCAAAGAGCAGTTGCGTATTGCAGCAGGTCAGCCGCTGTCTATCAAGCAGGATGAAGTTATAGTTAAAGGCCATGCGGTAGAATGCCGTATCAACGCCGAAGACCCGAACACCTTCCTGCCAAGCCCGGGTAAAATTACGCGTTTCCACGCACCGGGTGGCTTTGGTGTGCGCTGGGAGTCACATATTTACGCAGGCTACACTGTCCCTCCGTACTATGACTCAATGATCGGTAAACTGATTTGCTATGGCGAAAACCGTGACGTGGCAATTGCCCGCATGAAAAACGCCTTGCAGGAACTGATCATCGACGGCATCAAAACTAACGTTGATCTGCAGATCCGCATCATGAATGACGAGCACTTCCAGCGTGGTGGTTCTAATATCCACTACCTGGAGAAAAAACTCGGACTTCAGGAAAAGTAAGCACGCGTTAACTGAAAAGGCCGGGAATTCCCGGCCTTTTGTTTTTCTCCCCTCCGGTACGTCCCATAATGTACAATCCCCGCTTTCTTTATCCACAAGGGACAAAAAATGGACGCTCGTTTTGTTCAGGCCCATAAAGAGGCGCGCTGGGCGCTGTGGCTGACCCTTTTCTATCTTGCCACATGGTTAGTGACCGCTTACTTACCAGATTCCACACTGGGCTTTACCGGCTTGCCACACTGGTTCGAGATGGCGTGTCTGCTGACACCATTGGTTTTCATTTTGCTGTGTTGGGCAATGGTGAAATTTATCTATCGCGATATTTCTCTGGAGGATGACGATGCAGCTTGAAGTCATTTTGCCGCTTGTCGCCTATCTTCTGGTGGTGTTTGGTCTTTCCGTTTACGCAATGAGAAAGAGAACGACTGGCACCTTCCTGAATGAGTATTTCCTCGGCAGTCGCTCCATGGGCGGTGTCGTGTTGGCCATGACGCTAACTGCAACCTACATTAGCGCAAGCTCGTTTATTGGCGGCCCCGGCGCGGCATATAAATACGGGTTGGGATGGGTATTGCTGGCAATGATCCAGTTGCCTGCCGTCTGGCTGTCGTTAGGTATTCTCGGTAAGAAATTCGCCATTCTGGCGCGCCGTTACAATGCCGTAACCCTCAATGATATGCTGTTTGCCCGCTATCAGAGCCGTTTACTGGTATGGCTGGCGAGCCTCAGCCTGCTGGTGGCTTTTGTCGGAGCGATGACCGTGCAATTCATCGGCGGCGCACGTTTGCTGGAGACTGCTGCGGGTATTCCTTACGAAACCGGCCTGCTGATCTTTGGTATCAGTATCGCGTTATATACGGCATTCGGCGGATTTCGCGCCAGCGTGCTGAATGACACCATGCAAGGCATGGTGATGCTGATTGGTACTATCGTCTTGCTGGTGGGCGTAGTCCACGCCGCAGGCGGCCTCAGTCAGGCAGTAGAAACCTTGCAAACCATCGATCCTAAGCTGGTGACACCGCAGGGTGCTGATGACATTCTGTCTCCAACCTTTATGACATCATTCTGGGTACTGGTGTGCTTTGGGGTGATTGGTCTGCCGCACACGGCGGTACGCTGCATTTCCTATAAAGACAGTAAAGCCGTACATCGCGGGATTATCATTGGCACCATTGTGGTGGCGATCCTGATGTTTGGGATGCATCTGGCAGGCGCACTGGGACGTGCGGTAATCCCTGATCTGACAGTTCCGGATTTGGTTATCCCTACCCTGATGGTAAAAGTTTTGCCACCTGTTGCTGCCGGTATCTTTCTCGCCGCACCGATGGCAGCGATTATGTCGACGATCAATGCTCAATTGCTGCAAAGTTCCGCCACGATCATTAAAGATCTTTACCTGAACCTTCGCCCGGAACAACTACAAAATGAAACTCGCCTGAAGCGAATGTCTGCGGTGATCACCCTGCTGTTGGGGGCGTTACTGTTGCTGGCTGCCTGGAAGCCGCCAGAGATGATTATCTGGCTTAACCTGCTGGCGTTCGGCGGCCTGGAAGCCGTTTTCCTGTGGCCTCTGGTACTTGGCCTGTATTGGGAACGAGCGAATGCGACAGGTGCATTGAGCGCCATGATTGTCGGTGGGGTACTCTATGCCGTACTCGCCACCTTTAACGTTCAGTATCTGGGCTTCCATCCGATTGTGCCTTCGTTACTGCTAAGTTTGCTGGCTTTCCTGGTCGGAAACCGTTTTGGTTCTACCGCCCCGCAAGCCGTCATATTGACTACTGATAAATAAAGAGTTTTGCCATGCCATGGATCCAACTGAAACTGAACACGAGCGGTGCAAACGCTGAAGAGTTAAGTGATGCACTGATGGAAGCGGGTGCCGTTTCTATCACCTTCCAGGATACACATGATACGCCGGTGTTTGAACCGCTGCCGGGCGAAACTCGCCTGTGGGGTGATACCGACGTTATCGGCCTGTTCGACGCAGAAACCGACATGAAAGAAGTTATTGCCCTTCTGGAACAGCACCCGCTGTTGGGCACTGGCTTCGTGCACAAAATCGAACAGCTTGAAGATAAAGACTGGGAGCGCGAATGGATGGATAACTTCCACCCAATGCGCTTTGGCGAACGTCTGTGGATTTGCCCTAGCTGGCGCGATGTGCCGGACGAAAACGCCGTCAACGTGATGCTGGATCCTGGCCTGGCGTTTGGCACGGGTACTCACCCAACGACCTCTCTGTGTCTGCAATGGCTCGACAGCCTCGATCTTAACGGTAAAACAGTTATCGACTTTGGCTGTGGCTCCGGCATCCTGGCGATTGCAGCGCTGAAACTGGGCGCGGCGAAAGCCATCGGTGTGGATATTGATCCTCAAGCCATCCAGGCGAGCCGCGATAACGCACAGCGTAACGGCGTTTCTGACCGCCTGGAGCTCTATCTGCCAAAAGACCAGCCAGAGGCCATGAAAGCCGATGTAGTGGTCGCAAACATCCTCGCCGGCCCATTGCGTGAATTGGCACCATTAATCAGCGTACTGCCCGTTGAGGGTGGCTTATTGGGCCTTTCCGGTATTCTTGCCAGCCAGGCGGAAAGCGTCTGTGAAGCCTATGCCGATCTCTTTACACTCGATCCGGTTGTCGAGAAAGAAGAGTGGTGTCGTATTACCGGTAAGAAGAAATAGTCCCCTTTCGTTACCGTTGGTAACGTTAAGATCGCTCTTTTTTTCGCAAAAGGATTTGCGGAAATGAGAGCGAGATCGCATTCGAAAGCCATTATTTGTTCATAAAGACAGCGTTTTATCCTGTTCAACTTACCCTGATAGTAATAAAAAAAGAGAAGTTTTCGGAATTTATAAATGGATGCCAAATTACCGATTTATTGTATCCACATGATTATTAAATACTTTATTTTGAAACTGTCCACTCAACCAGCAATTCATTGATCCACCTCAGGGGATTGGTCAAAGTTTGGCCTTTCATCTCGTGCAAAAAATGCGTAATATACGCCGCCTTGCAGTCACAGTATGGTCATTTCTTAACTCATGCGCATCGGACAATATCAGCTCAGAAATCGCCTGATCGCAGCACCTATGGCTGGCATCACTGACAGACCATTCAGGACGCTGTGTTATGAGATGGGAGCAGGATTGACGGTATCCGAGATGATGTCTTCTAACCCACAGGTTTGGGAAAGCGACAAGTCTCGTTTACGTATGGTGCACGTTGATGAGCCAGGAATTCGCACGGTGCAAATTGCCGGCAGCGATCCTGTTGAGATGGCCGATGCCGCACGTATTAACGTGGAAAGCGGCGCCCAAATTATTGATATCAATATGGGGTGTCCGGCTAAAAAAGTGAATCGTAAGCTCGCAGGTTCAGCCCTCTTGCAGTACCCGGATCTAGTGAAGTCGATACTAACCGAGGTCGTCAATGCAGTGGACGTTCCTGTCACACTCAAGATTCGCACCGGCTGGGCTCCGGAACACCGTAACTGCGTAGAGATTGCCCAACTGGCTGAAGACTGTGGCATTCAGGCTCTGACCATTCATGGACGCACCCGCGCCTGTTTGTTCAATGGAGATGCTGAGTACGACAGTATTCGGGCAGTTAAGCAGAAAGTTTCCATTCCGGTTATCGCGAATGGCGACATTACTGACCCGCATAAAGCCAGAGCTGTGCTCGACTATACGGGGGCGGATGCCCTGATGATAGGACGTGCAGCTCAGGGAAGACCCTGGATCTTTCGGGAAATCCAGCATTATCTGGACACTGGGGAGCTGCTGCCCCCGCTGCCTCTGGCAGAGGTGAAGCGCTTGCTTTGTGCGCACGTTCGGGAACTGCATGACTTTTATGGTCAGGCAAAAGGGTACCGAATTGCGCGTAAACACGTATCCTGGTATCTCCAGGAACACGCTCCAAATGACCAGTTTCGGCGCACATTCAACGCCATTGAAGATTCCAGCGAACAGCTGGCGGCGTTGGAGGCATACTTCGAAAATTTTGCGTAAACAGAAATAAAGAGCTGACAGAACTATGTTCGAACAACGCGTAAATTCTGACGTACTGACCGTTTCTACCGTTAACTCTCAGGATCAGGTAACTCAAAAACCCCTGCGTGACTCGGTTAAACAGGCACTGAAGAACTATTTTGCTCAACTGAATGGTCAGGATGTTAATGATCTCTATGAGCTGGTACTGGCTGAAGTAGAACAGCCCCTGTTGGACATGGTGATGCAATACACCCGCGGTAACCAGACCCGTGCTGCCCTGATGATGGGCATCAACCGTGGTACGCTGCGTAAAAAACTGAAAAAATACGGCATGAACTGATACTAATCAGCGATATGTTTGTTTTAAAAGGCGCTACTCGGCATGGGGAAGCGCCTTTTTTATTTGCATCACACGGAGGCTTTGGCGATGAAGGCGAGATGTGAACCTGTCTATTTTGGCGATGAATCGAAAAAGATAATCCAGGGTGATGCGCTAACTGAACTGCAAAAGCTCGCACCCGAAAGCGTCGATCTCATTTTTGCCGACCCACCTTATAACATCGGCAAAGACTTTGACGGAATGGTGGAATCCTGGGACGAAGAGACCTTCCTTGTCTGGTTGTTTGAGTGTATTGAAGAGTGCCATCGCATTCTTAAGCCACAAGGCACTATGTACATCATGAACAGCACAGAGAACATGCCGTATATCGACCTCAAATGCAGACAGCTTTTTACCATTAAAAGTCGCATTGTGTGGTCATATGATAGCTCTGCAGTCCAGGCCAAAAACTTCTTTGGTTCCATGTATGAACCGATCCTGATGATGGTAAAAGATCAGAAAAGCTATACGTTTAATCGTGATGATATTCTGGTTGAAGCCAAAACAGGAGCCAAACGCGCGCTTATCGATTACAGAAAGAACCCGCCCCAGCCGTACAATCAGAAAAAAGTACCTGGCAATGTTTGGGAGTTCCCGCGCGTTCGCTACCTGATGGATGAATACGAAAATCATCCAACCCAAAAACCTAAGGCCCTGTTAGAGCGTATCATTCTGGCATCCTCTAACTCAGATGACGTGGTGTTAGATCCGTTTGCAGGCAGTTTCACCACCGGGGCTACTGCAGTGGAACTGGGTCGCAAATTCGTTGGGATTGAGATCAATGATGAATACGTAAAAATGGGACTCAGGAGACTGGGTGTCAGCTCCCATTTTTCAGAGAATGAGCTTGCAAAGATAAAAAAGCGAAAGACCAATAATCGGTCTAAAAAGAGTCGATTAACTGAAAATAGCGGCAAGATCTCAACAAAGTAAAAGCATTGTAAGTCTGCTTTTCAGCTTTTGGATTTCGTGTATATTCCCAGCACACTTGGGCATGAATACACAGGATTTGGTAATGATTCGCAAGTATTGGTGGCTGGTTGTTTTTGCGGTCTTCGTTTTTCTTTTTGATGCGCTGCTCATACAGTGGATAGAGTTGATGACAACAGAGCACGATAAGTGCCGGAATATGAATTCAGTGAATCCCCTCAAGCTGGTCAACTGCGTCGACCTCGAATAGCACGCACGGTAACAGATGTTTTATAGCAGCCGTCAGGCCATGGCGGCTGAAACTACCCAACCTGATTTTCACTCTTGATCAACTGCATCACACAGCCATCAGGGCTTAGCATTTTTAATACGTTATCCACTAATACCGGCGCTTGCCCATACAGATCATAACTTGCTGGATTCATTAGCCAGTTTTTTATTATCCCACTGAAACTCCCATGGAGAATAATTATAATAACGTCTAAATCTAGACTGCTTGCGATAAGGTTTTCATCCATACATTCCTGTAAAGATTTACGGATACTCTGATGACTTAGTCCTATTTTATCGCGAATTTCCTGCTCTGATATCATATCGCTATTGAATTCACACTTATGATATAGAATCTGCATTAATGCCTGCTGACGAGGTATCTCAGCAATATACTGCAAACCAACGACCAGTTTTTCTCGCAATCGCTGTAACGGATTATTACCCCAGCGTCCAATGAGTCTGTCCTGAATAAGATCGCGCAAAGGGGGTTGCTGTAGCCATAACTCATTAAACAGTTGGATCTTATTTTCGAAATGCCAATAGATTGCGCCTCGCGTCACGTTGGCGGCATCCGCAATGTCGTTTAGCGTCGTATTGCCTACACCACGTAGAGCAAACTGTACAATCGCTGTTTCAATGAGATGCTGTCGTGTTTTGAGGGCATCAGCTTTCGTTTTTTTAGCCATGGTTTCAAATACCTGGGACAGAATAGGAATTGATAAACTTTCTTATCAAATATTTGCCATATGGAGCAAATGTATCACTTCGCATTTATTTAGACGAGATCTAAAATATTTCATTACGTGCAACATACATAAATAATCAAAACAAATAAAAATTAGTTAATATATTCATTAGGCAAATGTTTATTTCAACATGTGTTTACCTGCATCAGGTCATTGCATACTTCCTGCTAACGAAAAGGTAGCTGATTAATCTTTTTTTGTTTTTATGTGCCGTGCATCGTACAGCAAAATAAGTATTACTTACATCGCAAGCTAATAATTTGTAGGATAGCCAACTATTATTTTATTTGCGCGCGTTATCGCCTTGCCGTTATCCGGTAAATAACGAGCTTTCGGTTTTTAAGGAAAAGTAATGACGAAAAATGCCAGGCTCTCACTCCTGCCCTCATTCATTATCATCTCCACTGCATTACTCGCCGGTTGTAACGATCAGGGAGAAACACAAACTCATCCTGCCGAGCCACAGGTTACTGTCCATGTTGTGGAATCTGCCCCCTTAGCCGTTACGACTGAATTGCCGGGCCGTACAACAGCCTTCCGTATTGCAGAAGTTCGCCCTCAGGTCAGCGGGATTGTGCTGAAAAGGAATTTCACTGAAGGGAGTGATGTTGAAGCAGGCAAGTCGCTTTATCAGATTGATCCCGCAACTTATCAGGCCGACTATGATAGCGCCAAAGGTGAACTGGCAAAAAGCGAGGCCGCAGCGGCTATCGCCCATTTAACAGTAAAACGTTATGTCCCGTTGGTCGGAACAAAGTACATCAGCCAGCAAGAGTACGATCAAGCCATTGCTGATGCTCGTCAGGCCGACGCCTCCGTCATCGCCGCCAAAGCTGCGGTTGAAAGCGCTCGTATCAATCTCGCTTACACCAAAGTGACATCGCCCATTAGCGGACGTATCGGTAAATCTAACGTTACCGAAGGTGCGTTAGTTACCAATGGTCAGGCGACAGCGTTAGCCACCGTGCAACAGCTTGATCCCATTTACGTCGACGTGACGCAGTCCAGTAGCGATTTTATGCGGCTCAAACAGTCTGTTGCACAAGGTAGCCTACATAAAGACAACACCAGCAGTACCGTTGAACTGGTGATGGAGAATGGCCAGTCATACCCGCTGAAAGGTTCTTTGCAATTTTCTGACGTGACGGTTGACGAGAGTACCGGATCCATCACCCTGAGAGCCGTTTTCCCTAACCCACAGCACTCTCTACTGCCAGGCATGTTTGTACGCGCCCGCATCGATGAAGGTATCCAACCTAACGCCATTCTTGTTCCACAACAGGGTGTGACACGTACACCTCGCGGAGATGCAACCGTGATGGTCGTCAATGATAAGAACCAGGTCGAAGCTCATGCCGTTGTGGCCGTACAAGCCATTGGTGACAAATGGCTCATAAGCGAAGGCTTACAACCGGGCGACAAAGTTATCGTCAGCGGATTACAAAAAGCTCGTCCGGGAGTGCAGGTAAAAGCGACCGCCGATACCGAAACTCCAGCCGCGAAAGCCACACAATAAGGTAACCGGACATGGCAAACTTTTTTATTAGGCGACCTATCTTTGCCTGGGTACTGGCCATCATTCTGATGATGGCGGGCGCTCTGGCAATCATGCAACTGCCCGTGGCGCAGTACCCAACTATTGCCCCCCCTGCCGTAGCGATTTCTGCGACCTACCCAGGCGCGGATGCACAGACGGTGCAGGATACCGTAACGCAGGTTATCGAACAAAACATGAACGGTATCGATAACCTGATGTATATGTCCTCCACCAGCGATTCGGCCGGGAGCGTAACCATTACGTTAACGTTCCAGTCCGGCACCGATCCCGATATCGCACAGGTTCAGGTACAAAACAAACTGCAGCTCGCGACACCTTTACTGCCTCAAGAAGTTCAACAGCAGGGTATCGCCGTTGAGAAATCAAGTAGCAGCTTTTTGATGGTCGCGGGGTTTGTTTCTGACAACCCGCAGACAACTCAGGATGACATCTCTGACTATGTCGCTTCCAACATTAAAGACTCTATCAGCCGGCTGAACGGCGTAGGTGACGTGCAGCTGTTTGGCGCGCAGTACGCCATGCGTATCTGGCTGGATGCGAATTTATTGAACAAGTATCAACTCACGCCGGTTGATGTCATTAACCAGTTGAAAGTACAAAACGACCAGATCGCCGCAGGTCAGTTAGGGGGGACACCTGCCTTACCTAACCAACAGCTCAACGCCTCTATCATTGCGCAAACGCGACTGAAAGATCCTGAAGAGTTTGGCAAAGTGACCTTACGCGTGAACAGCGACGGTTCTGTTGTTCACCTCAAGGACGTTGCACGCATTGAGTTGGGGGGTGAAAACTACAACGTCGTTGCACGTATTAACGGTAAACCGGCATCCGGTCTGGGTATTAAGCTGGCAACCGGTGCAAACGCTCTGGATACCGCCAACGCAATCAAAGCAAAACTGACTGAATTACAGCCGTTCTTCCCTCAGGGAATGCAGGTAGTCTATCCGTACGACACCACACCGTTTGTTACCATCTCTATTCACGAGGTGGTAAAAACGCTGTTTGAAGCGATCGTACTGGTTTTCCTGGTGATGTACCTGTTTCTGCAAAACATTCGCGCAACGCTAATTCCGACTATCGCTGTGCCTGTGGTGCTGTTGGGGACATTCGCCGTACTTGCTGCATTTGGCTACTCGATAAACACCCTGACAATGTTCGGCATGGTACTCGCCATCGGCCTGCTGGTCGATGATGCGATAGTCGTAGTAGAAAACGTGGAGCGCGTGATGATGGAAGACAATCTGCCGCCCAGAGAAGCGACAGAAAAATCCATGTCACAAATACAGGGGGCGCTGGTTGGTATTGCCATGGTGCTATCTGCGGTGTTTATCCCAATGGCCTTCTTTGGAGGTTCAACCGGGGCAATTTACCGACAGTTCTCTATTACTATTGTTTCTGCAATGGCGCTTTCAGTACTGGTGGCGTTGATTCTGACTCCCGCCCTTTGTGCAACATTGCTCAAGCCGGTATCTGCAGAGCACCACGAGAAAAAAAGTGGTTTCTTTGGCTGGTTTAATACCAAATTCGATTACAGCGTCAACCACTACACCAATAGCGTCAGCGGTATAATTCGTAAAACGGGTCGCTATCTGGCGGTCTATCTGATCATTGTTATTGGCATGGCGGTGCTGTTTATACGCCTGCCTACCTCCTTCCTGCCAGAGGAAGATCAGGGTGTGTTCCTGACGATGATTCAGCTACCAGCCGGTGCAACACAAGAGCGTACTCAGAAAGTGCTGGATCAAGTTACCCACTACTATCTGAATAATGAGAAAGCCAACGTCAAAAGCGTCTTTACGGTTAACGGCTTTAGCTTCAGTGGACAGGGGCAAAACTCAGGGATGGCATTTGTCAGCCTCAAACCCTGGGAAGAGCGTAGCGGCGATGAGAATAACGTTGAATCTGTAATTGCCCGAGCAACTCGGGCATTTAGTCAGATTCGTGATGGCCTGGTATTCCCCTTCAACATGCCAGCCATTGTTGAATTGGGCACCGCAACCGGCTTCGATTTTGAGCTGATTGATCAGGGAGGGCTGGGACACTCAGCCTTAACGCAGGCACGTAATCAGCTGCTAGGCATGGTGGCACAACATCCTGATTTGCTGGTACGTGTACGCCCCAACGGCCTTGAGGATACTGCGCAGTTTAAGCTGGATGTTGATCAGGAAAAAGCGCAAGCGCTTGGTGTTTCCTTGTCAGATATTAACGAAACCATCTCCGCTGCGCTGGGCGGCTACTACGTCAATGATTTCATTGACCGCGGTCGCGTGAAAAAAGTGTATGTTCAGGCAGATGCAAAATTTCGTATGTTGCCGGAAGACATCAATAATCTGTATGTTCGCAGCGCCAATGGCGAAATGGTACCTTTCTCCACATTCAGTTCAGCGCACTGGATTTACGGCTCACCGAGACTGGAACGCTACAACGGTATGCCATCTATGGAGCTGTTAGGCGAAGCGGCACCAGGCAAAAGTACCGGTGAAGCAATGGCGCTGATGGAAAGCCTGGCGGAAAAACTGCCTAACGGTATTGGCCATGACTGGACGGGAATGTCCTATCAGGAACGACTGTCAGGTAACCAGGCACCAGCGTTGTATGCCATCTCGCTAATCGTTGTCTTCCTTTGCCTTGCAGCACTGTATGAGAGCTGGTCGATTCCATTCTCCGTCATGCTTGTCGTCCCGCTCGGTGTCGTTGGTGCGCTGCTGGCGGCATCGCTTCGCGGGATGAATAACGATGTGTACTTCCAGGTCGGCCTGTTAACAACTATCGGCCTCTCTGCCAAAAACGCCATCCTGATTGTCGAATTTGCTAAAGACCTGATGGATAAAGAGGGCAAAGGGTTGATTGAGGCGACTCTGGAGGCCTCCCGTATGCGTCTGCGTCCTATCCTGATGACATCTCTGGCCTTTATTCTGGGGGTTATGCCTCTGGTTATCAGTAATGGTGCAGGTAGCGGTGCGCAGAATGCCGTCGGCACAGGTGTTATGGGGGGCATGCTCACGGCTACATTGTTGGCGATCTTCTTCGTTCCCGTCTTTTTTGTTGTCGTTAAACGGCGTTTTAGCCAGCATCGCGATTAAATTGTAAAATAAAGGCGTCTCCGGGCGCCTTTTTTACCTGATAATGACCTCTTTATTTATTAATAAGATAGCCATTCTTTTTTTTTAGCACATGGTTCCAAAATTCCCCGTTCTATTCATTATGTTTACAATCCACATGAATTGAGATTATTCCTCATGTCAGTCTTTTTTTAAGAAGTGGTAAAATACCCCTCGATTTCGCAGATAGCTTAGCGCCTGTCTTTGCTTTTTTAGCGAAACGTTTATTTTAGAGGTAACACCATGAAAAGATTAATATCCGTTGCATTGCTTACAGCATTTCTGGCGGGCTGTGCACACGATTCTCCTTGCGTACCTGTATATGACGACCAGGGCCGTCTGGTTCATACCAATACCTGTATGAAAGGCACCACGCAGGATAACTGGGAAACAGCAGGTGCGATCGCCGGTGGTGCAGCCGCTGTTGCCGGTCTGACACTTGGGATAGTTGCCTTGACGAAATAAATCATGTTAAAAGCGCGGTAATAGCCGCGCTTTTAACAATAAAGAAGATATCTTTATATAAGACAAAATGATGGTTTAAAGCTTTGGCCCTGAAATAAAATCATTATAGATTCCCCTCACATATTCACGACTGAAAATTAGCATTTTTTCAGCTTTTCGTAACAACACGTCTTCTTATCATTATTCTCACGCGGTCAATATTCACGCCCGAAATTGTTATCAGGCATCCTGTTTAAATTTTTGCGCTGAAATGTGGCGTACGTTTCAATTTTGCACCACTTCAGGGCGCTGCATTTATTTTTTCCTGTCTACACTCTGCTTATTGCGCCGAATATTCGAGCGCAAAAACCTGGCACTACCTTTGCTTAAAAGAGTATGGCCAAAGCCACAGACAGGTAAAAGATGTTTCCATAACAATAATTCCTCCACACAGGATGCTCTATGAAAAAGATGATAATAGCCAGCCTGGCTGCGGCCGGCGTGCTGCTTGCGATTACAAATCAGGCACATGCCGGCGCAACGCTTGATGCCGTAAAGAAAAAAGGATTTGTGCAATGCGGAATCAGTGACGGCTTACCAGGCTTTTCCTATGCCGATGCAAGCGGTAAGTTTTCAGGTATTGATGTAGATGTATGTCGTGGTGTTGCCTCGGCCGTATTTGGTGATGACACGAAAGTAAAATACACCCCGCTCACCGCTAAAGAACGCTTCACCGCTTTACAGTCTGGTGAAGTCGATATGCTCTCCCGTAATACCACATGGACCTCCTCACGTGATGCAGGAATGGGAATGTCCTTTACTGGCGTGACTTATTACGATGGCATTGGCTTTCTTACCCACAACAAAGCGGGTCTGAAGAGCGCAAAAGAACTCGATGGTGCAACGGTTTGTATTCAGGCAGGCACGGATACTGAACTGAACGTGGCCGATTATTTTAAGGCCAACAATATGAAGTATACCCCCGTCACCTTCGATCGCTCCGATGAATCCGCTAAGGCTCTGGAATCAGGCCGCTGCGATACGCTTGCTTCGGACCAGTCTCAGTTGTATGCCCTGCGAATCAAATTGAGCAACCCTTCAGAATGGATTGTTCTGCCAGAAGTAATCTCTAAAGAACCACTGGGGCCTGTCGTACGCCGCGGCGATGATGAATGGTTCTCTATTGTTCGCTGGACGCTGTTTGCCATGTTGAATGCTGAAGAGATGGGTGTTAACTCGAAAAACGTTGATGAAAAAGCCGCTAATCCCGCAACACCGGATATGGCACACCTGTTAGGCAAAGAGGGAGACTATGGTAAAGATCTGAAGCTGGATAATAAATGGGCTTACAACATTATTAAGCAGGTAGGAAACTATTCGGAGATCTTTGAACGTAACGTGGGATCGGAAAGTCCACTGAAGATCAAACGTGGGCAAAACAACCTCTGGAATAACGGCGGCATTCAGTATGCGCCACCGGTGCGCTAATGCGAAGTGATGTAACGGGCGCCGCAACTGCGGCGCTCAACCCAGAGTCATTGTTACCGAGGTTTTCTTATGTACCATCGCCGCTCAACCGTAAAAGGATCACTCTCCTTTTCTAACCCTGCGGTCCGCGCCTGGTTATTTCAAATTCTTGCCATCATCGCGGTCGTTAGCATTGCGATCTATCTCATTCACAATACGATTAATAACCTAAGCAGTCGCGGTATCACCTCGGGGTTCTCTTTTCTCGATCGCAGTGCCGGATTTGGTATTGTTCAACATCTGATTGATTATGAGCAGGGCGATACTTATGGGCGTGTCTTTCTGGTCGGTCTGCTTAATACGCTGCTTGTCTCAGCACTATGTATTGTTTTTGCTTCATTTCTCGGCTTCTTTCTTGGACTGGCACGTTTGTCAGATAACTGGTTGCTGCGTAAGCTATCTACAATTTATATCGAAACGTTCCGCAATATTCCGCCGCTGCTGCAAATCTTCTTTTGGTATTTTGCCGTACTACGCAATTTGCCGGGTCCCCGTCAGGCCGTCAGTGCGCTGGATCTCGTTTTCCTGAGTAACCGGGGACTCTATATTCCGGCGCCGCAGATGGGAGAAGGTCTTTTTGCCTTTTGCGCTGCACTCATGATTGCTGCAGTCGTAACTATTGGGCTATTTCGTTTCAATAAAATGTACCAGACAAAAACAGGTCAATTACGCAGAACGTGGCCAACAGCACTGGCGCTGATCGTGTTTTTGCCGATGATTTCACAATGGATTTTTGGCGCAGCGCTCCACTGGGATATACCCGAACTGCGCGGTTTTAACTTCCGCGGCGGCATGGTACTTATCCCAGAACTGGCGGCGTTAACACTGGCGCTTTCAGTGTATACATCTGCATTTATTGCAGAAATTATTCGGGCCGGTATTCAGGCTGTTCCTTATGGTCAACATGAAGCAGCCCGTTCTTTGGGCCTTCCCAATCCGGTAACGCTCCGTCAGGTGATCATCCCGCAGGCGCTCCGCGTCATCATTCCACCACTGACCAGCCAGTATCTGAATATCGTAAAGAATTCATCCCTTGCTGCCGCCATTGGCTACCCGGATATGGTTTCACTGTTTGCCGGAACCGTACTGAATCAAACCGGGCAGGCTATTGAAACCATCGCCATCACTATGTCGGTTTACCTGATCATCAGTCTGAGCATTTCTCTGTTAATGAATATATACAACCGTCGTATCGCACTCATTGAGCGCTAAGGAGTCATGATGACAAAAGCACTACTGTCTCACCCCTCGCGCCAGAGCAGTAATCATGCTGGCCGCGTGATATTTTGGGTGCGTAAAAATCTATTTTCCAGTTGGTCAAACAGTTTGCTCACTCTGTTATGCATATGGCTCATGTGGATGTTCATTCCCCCATTGCTGAACTGGGCATTTCTGCAGGCCAACTGGATAGGTTCTACCCGGGCAGATTGTACAAAAGCGGGAGCGTGCTGGGTGTTTATCCATGAACGCTTCGGACAATTCATGTATGGGCTCTATCCACACGATCAGCGCTGGCGGGTTAATCTGGCTCTGATTATCGGCCTACTCTCTATCGCACCGATGTTCTGGAAAGCGATACCTCATCGTGGTCGCTATATCGCCTTCTGGGCGGTGGTTTATCCGGTTATCGTCTGGTGGCTGTTGTACGGTGGTTTTCTCGGTCTCGATCGCGTGGAAACACGCCAGTGGGGTGGACTGACACTCACCCTGATCATAGCCTCTGTTGGTATTGCAGGCGCGCTCCCATGGGGGATCTTACTGGCGTTGGGGCGCCGTTCCCATATGCCTGTCGTGCGGGTTTTATCCGTCATTTTCATTGAGTTCTGGCGTGGTGTGCCGCTGATCACTGTCCTGTTTATGTCGTCAGTCATGCTCCCGCTGTTTATGTCGGAAGGCACCAGCATCGACAAACTTATTCGGGCGCTGGTCGGTGTAATTCTTTTCCAGTCAGCTTATGTCGCAGAGGTGGTGCGTGGGGGATTGCAGGCCCTCCCGAAAGGCCAGTATGAAGCCGCCGAATCACTGGCGCTTGGCTACTGGAAAACCCAAGGGCTGGTCATACTTCCGCAAGCCCTCAAACTGGTTATCCCCGGCCTGGTTAACACGATCATCGCCCTCTTCAAGGATACCAGTCTGGTCATTATTATCGGTCTGTTTGACCTTTTCAGCAGCGTACAACAAGCCACCGTCGACCCTGCCTGGCTTGGTATGTCGACAGAAGGATATGTTTTTGCCGCGCTGATTTACTGGGTTTTCTGCTTCAGCATGTCACGTTATAGCCAGCATCTGGAAAAACGTTTTAGCACCGGGCGTACACCGCACTGAGGAAATTATGAGCCAATTATTAATACAGTCTAACGACGCGATGATTACGCTGGAAAACGTCAACAAATGGTATGGACAGTTTCACGTTCTGAAAAACATAAACCTGGAGGTAAAACAGGGAGAACGTATCGTATTATGCGGACCTTCTGGATCCGGTAAATCAACAACGATCCGTTGTATTAACCATCTGGAAGAGCATCAGCAAGGGCGTATTGTTGTAGATGGAATTGAGCTCAATGAGGACATCCGCAATATTGAACGCGTCAGACAAGAAGTTGGAATGGTCTTTCAACACTTTAATCTCTTTCCTCATTTAACCGTCCTGCAAAACTGCACACTGGCTCCTGTCTGGGTTCAGAAGATGCCAAAGAAAGAGGCTGAAGCTCTGGCAATGCACTACCTTGAACGAGTGCGTATTGCTGAACATGCGCATAAATACCCTGGACAAATTTCCGGTGGGCAGCAACAGCGCGTGGCCATTGCGCGTTCACTGTGCATGAAACCCAAAATCATGTTGTTCGATGAGCCCACATCAGCACTGGACCCTGAAATGGTAAAAGAAGTACTCGATACCATGATAGGCCTGGCGCAATCGGGAATGACAATGCTTTGTGTTACTCATGAAATGGGGTTTGCCCGAACAGTTGCAGACAGGGTGATCTTTATGGATCTTGGCGAGATTGTTGAACAGGCGCCACCAGACGAATTTTTTGCCCATCCGAAATCCGAGCGTACCCGAGCATTTTTATCACAGGTCATACATTAAAACCTGCAAGCCGGATAAGCTGTTTACGCCGCCATCCGGCATACTCCACAATTCGCAAATGCAAAAAGGCCCATCCTGACGGATGGGCCTTTTCACTTATTTGATGTCTGGCAGTTCCCTACTCTCGCATGGGGAGACCCCACACTACCATCGGCGCTACGGCGTTTCACTTCTGAGTTCGGCATGGGGTCAGGTGGGACCACCGCGCTACAGCCGCCAGACAAATTCTTTTCTAAGCGCCGAACTTTAACCTAAAAACTGGTGCTGATACCCAGAGTCGAACTGGGGACCTCACCCTTACCAAGGGTGCGCTCTACCAACTGAGCCATATCAGCACACTAAATTTGATGCCTGGCAGTTTATGAATCACTGCGTGATCCACCCTTCGGGCCGTTGCTTCGCAACGTTCAAAAGCTCTCGCTTTTGTCCTACTCTCTTATCGAGTAGTGAACTGCCTCAAAGGTCAATGCCATACTTCTTAATTTGATGCCTGGCAGTTCCCTACTCTCGCATGGGGAGACCCCACACTACCATCGGCGCTACGGCGTTTCACTTCTGAGTTCGGCATGGGGTCAGGTGGGACCACCGCGCTACAGCCGCCAGGCAAATTCTGTTTATCAACACGCTTTCGCATGTCAATTTAATCTGTTATCAAGCTGAAATTTCGTCTCTTCGCCAAAACAGCTTCGGCGTTGTAAGGTTAAGCCTCACGGTTCATTAGTATCGGTTAGCTCAATGTATCGCTACACTTACACACCCGACCTATCAACGTCGTCGTCTTCAACGTTCCTTCAGGACTCTTAAAGAGTCAGGGAGAACTCATCTCGGGGCAAGTTTCGTGCTTAGATGCTTTCAGCACTTATCTCTTCCGCATTTAGCTACCGGGCAATGCCATTGGCATGACAACCCGAACACCAGTGATGCGTCCACTCCGGTCCTCTCGTACTAGGAGCAGCCCCCCTCAATTCTCCAGCGCCCACGGCAGATAGGGACCGAACTGTCTCACGACGTTCTAAACCCAGCTCGCGTACCACTTTAAATGGCGAACAGCCATACCCTTGGGACCTACTTCAGCCCCAGGATGTGATGAGCCGACATCGAGGTGCCAAACACCGCCGTCGATATGAACTCTTGGGCGGTATCAGCCTGTTATCCCCGGAGTACCTTTTATCCGTTGAGCGATGGCCCTTCCATTCAGAACCACCGGATCACTAAGACCTGCTTTCGCACCTGCTCGAGCCGTCACTCTCGCAGTCAAGCTAGCTTATGCCTTTGCACTAACCTCCTGATGTCCGACCAGGATTAGCTAACCTTCGTGCTCCTCCGTTACTCTTTAGGAGGAGACCGCCCCAGTCAAACTACCCACCAGACACTGTCCGCAACCCGGATCACGGGTCTACGTTAGAACACCAGCCATTAAAGGGTGGTATTTCAAGGTTGGCTCCATGCAGACTGGCGTCCACACTTCAAAGCCTCCCACCTATCCTACACATCAAGGACCAGTGTTCAGTGTCAAGCTATAGTAAAGGTTCACGGGGTCTTTCCGTCTTGCCGCGGGTACACTGCATCTTCACAGCGAGTTCAATTTCACTGAGTCTCGGGTGGAGACAGCCTGGCCATCATTACGCCATTCGTGCAGGTCGGAACTTACCCGACAAGGAATTTCGCTACCTTAGGACCGTTATAGTTACGGCCGCCGTTTACCGGGGCTTCGATCAAGAGCTTCTCCTTACGGATAACCCCATCAATTAACCTTCCGGCACCGGGCAGGCGTCACACCGTATACGTCCACTTTCGTGTTTGCACAGTGCTGTGTTTTTAATAAACAGTTGCAGCCAGCTGGTATCTTCGACTGATTTCAGCTCCATGAGTAAATCACTTCACCTACATATCAGCGTGCCTTCTCCCGAAGTTACGGCACCATTTTGCCTAGTTCCTTCACCCGAGTTCTCTCAAGCGCCTTGGTATTCTCTACCTGACCACCTGTGTCGGTTTGGGGTACGATTTCGTGTTACCTGATGCTTAGAGGCTTTTCCTGGAAGCAGGGCATTTGTTACTTCAGCACCGTAGTGCCTCGTCATCACACCTCAGCGTTAATAAGGTACCGGATTTACCTGGAACCTCCGCCTACATGCTTAAACCGGGACAACCGTCGCCCGGCTAACATAGCCTTCTCCGTCCCCCCTTCGCAGTAACACCAAGTACAGGAATATTAACCTGTTTCCCATCGACTACGCCTTTCGGCCTCGCCTTAGGGGTCGACTCACCCTGCCCCGATTAACGTTGGACAGGAACCCTTGGTCTTCCGGCGTGCGGGTTTTTCACCCGCATTATCGTTACTTATGTCAGCATTCGCACTTCTGATACCTCCAGCATCCCTCACAGGACACCTTCAACGGCTTACAGAACGCTCCCCTACCCAACAACACATAGTGTCGCTGCCGCAGCTTCGGTGCATGGTTTAGCCCCGTTACATCTTCCGCGCAGGCCGACTCGACCAGTGAGCTATTACGCTTTCTTTAAATGATGGCTGCTTCTAAGCCAACATCCTGGCTGTCTGTGCCTTCCCACATCGTTTCCCACTTAACCATGACTTTGGGACCTTAGCTGGCGGTCTGGGTTGTTTCCCTCTTCACGACGGACGTTAGCACCCGCCGTGTGTCTCCCGTGATAACATTCTTCGGTATTCGCAGTTTGCATCGGGTTGGTAAGTCGGGATGACCCCCTAGCCGAAACAGTGCTCTACCCCCGAAGATGAATTCACGAGGCGCTACCTAAATAGCTTTCGGGGAGAACCAGCTATCTCCCGGTTTGATTGGCCTTTCACCCCCAGCCACAAGTCATCCGCTAATTTTTCAACATTAGTCGGTTCGGTCCTCCAGTTAGTGTTACCCAACCTTCAACCTGCCCATGGCTAGATCACCGGGTTTCGGGTCTATACCCTGCAACTTAACGCCCAGTTAAGACTCGGTTTCCCTTCGGCTCCCCTATTCGGTTAACCTTGCTACAGAATATAAGTCGCTGACCCATTATACAAAAGGTACGCAGTCACCCCATAAAGAGGCTCCCACTGCTTGTACGTACACGGTTTCAGGTTCTTTTTCACTCCCCTCGCCGGGGTTCTTTTCGCCTTTCCCTCACGGTACTGGTTCACTATCGGTCAGTCAGGAGTATTTAGCCTTGGAGGATGGTCCCCCCATATTCAGACAGGATACCACGTGTCCCGCCCTACTCTTCGAGTTCACAACATGTGTGATTTTGTGTACGGGACTATCACCCTGTACCGTCGGACTTTCCAGACCGTTCCACTACCACACATGCTGATTCAGACTCTGGGCTGCTCCCCGTTCGCTCGCCGCTACTGGGGGAATCTCGGTTGATTTCTTTTCCTCGGGGTACTTAGATGTTTCAGTTCCCCCGGTTCGCTTCATTACGCTATGTATTCACGTAATGATAGTGTGACGAATCACACTGGGTTTCCCCATTCGGAAATCGCCGGTTATAACGGTTCATATCACCTTACCGACGCTTATCGCAGATTAGCACGTCCTTCATCGCCTCTGACTGCCAGGGCATCCACCGTGTACGCTTAGTCGCTTAACCTCACAACCCGAAGATGTTTCGTAAAACATTTCGACTTGCGAAAATTTGAGAGACTCGAACACACCGCTTATCTGTTCTTATTACGGAGAACAGACACAGTGTGTCGTTTCAATTTTCAGCTTGATCCAGATTTTTAAAGAGCAAAACTTCGCAGTGAACCTTTTCAGGTACACTCTGAAGTTTTCTTGGTATTTTTGCAGTAAGTAATGGTGGAGCTATGCGGGATCGAACCGCAGACCTCCTGCGTGCAAAGCAGGCGCTCTCCCAGCTGAGCTATAGCCCCATCGAAGTCATCTCATGTACCGATAATTTTTCCTGAGACAAGGCGTGGAATAACGAAGCATACTTAAGTATGTGAGTTATTTCACAACGCAGTATTCAGGTAAAATTTGGTAGGCCTGAGTGGACTTGAACCACCGACCTCACCCTTATCAGGGGTGCGCTCTAACCACCTGAGCTACAAGCCTGCAGAGATTTCTTACTGCTAATTTTCATCAGACAATCTGTGTGGACACTACAAGGAACGGTTCTTTAAGGTAAGGAGGTGATCCAACCGCAGGTTCCCCTACGGTTACCTTGTTACGACTTCACCCCAGTCATGAATCACAAAGTGGTAAGCGCCCTCCCGAAGGTTAAGCTACCTACTTCTTTTGCAACCCACTCCCATGGTGTGACGGGCGGTGTGTACAAGGCCCGGGAACGTATTCACCGTGGCATTCTGATCCACGATTACTAGCGATTCCGACTTCATGGAGTCGAGTTGCAGACTCCAATCCGGACTACGACATACTTTATGAGGTCCGCTTGCTCTCGCGAGGTCGCTTCTCTTTGTATATGCCATTGTAGCACGTGTGTAGCCCTACTCGTAAGGGCCATGATGACTTGACGTCATCCCCACCTTCCTCCAGTTTATCACTGGCAGTCTCCTTTGAGTTCCCGGCCGGACCGCTGGCAACAAAGGATAAGGGTTGCGCTCGTTGCGGGACTTAACCCAACATTTCACAACACGAGCTGACGACAGCCATGCAGCACCTGTCTCAGAGTTCCCGAAGGCACCAAAGCATCTCTGCTAAGTTCTCTGGATGTCAAGAGTAGGTAAGGTTCTTCGCGTTGCATCGAATTAAACCACATGCTCCACCGCTTGTGCGGGCCCCCGTCAATTCATTTGAGTTTTAACCTTGCGGCCGTACTCCCCAGGCGGTCGACTTAACGCGTTAGCTCCGGAAGCCACGCCTCAAGGGCACAACCTCCAAGTCGACATCGTTTACGGCGTGGACTACCAGGGTATCTAATCCTGTTTGCTCCCCACGCTTTCGCACCTGAGCGTCAGTCTTTGTCCAGGGGGCCGCCTTCGCCACCGGTATTCCTCCAGATCTCTACGCATTTCACCGCTACACCTGGAATTCTACCCCCCTCTACAAGACTCTAGCCTGCCAGTTTCGGATGCAGTTCCCAGGTTGAGCCCGGGGATTTCACATCCGACTTGACAGACCGCCTGCGTGCGCTTTACGCCCAGTAATTCCGATTAACGCTTGCACCCTCCGTATTACCGCGGCTGCTGGCACGGAGTTAGCCGGTGCTTCTTCTGCGAGTAACGTCAATTGCTGAGGTTATTAACCTTAACGCCTTCCTCCTCGCTGAAAGTACTTTACAACCCGAAGGCCTTCTTCATACACGCGGCATGGCTGCATCAGGCTTGCGCCCATTGTGCAATATTCCCCACTGCTGCCTCCCGTAGGAGTCTGGACCGTGTCTCAGTTCCAGTGTGGCTGGTCATCCTCTCAGACCAGCTAGGGATCGTCGCCTAGGTGAGCCGTTACCCCACCTACTAGCTAATCCCATCTGGGCACATCCGATGGCAAGAGGCCCGAAGGTCCCCCTCTTTGGTCTTGCGACGTTATGCGGTATTAGCTACCGTTTCCAGTAGTTATCCCCCTCCATCGGGCAGTTTCCCAGACATTACTCACCCGTCCGCCACTCGTCACCCAAGGAGCAAGCTCCTCTGTGCTACCGTTCGACTTGCATGTGTTAGGCCTGCCGCCAGCGTTCAATCTGAGCCATGATCAAACTCTTCAATTTAAGTTTGATGCTCGTGAATTAAACTTCGTAATGAATTACGTGTTCACTCAGAGACTTGGTATTCATTTTTCGTCTTGCGACGTTAAGAATCCGTATCATTGAGTGCCCACACAGATTGTCTGATAAATTGTTAAAGAGCAGTTGCGACGCGCTTTAGCGCTCTGTCGCGAGGTGGCGTATATTACGCTTTCCTCTTTCAGAGTCAACCCTGAATATCAGGATTTTTCTCTTCAACCGGACCGGCTGTTTGCGTGAAGTGATTCACATCCGCCGTGTCGATGGAGGCGCATTATAGGGATCCCATTTTTTAGCACAAGTGTTTTTTAGATCTTTTTTACTGAATGACGTTTTTTTGCCCCTTTCGCTACATTCCTGCGCAATTTGGCTGATTTTTGATAACTAAATCACTTGCACAGTCTCAATAATCCAACCAAAGTCTTCATTACCGCTCTATTTTCGTTGAGGTAAACATGTCTGATGTAGTACGTCCTTATAAGGATCTTTTCCCACAGATCGGGAAACGCGTGATGATCGATACCAGCAGTGTCGTCATTGGTGATGTTCGCCTGGCTGATGATGTCGGGATCTGGCCACTGGTGGCTATCCGTGGTGATGTTAACTACGTGCAAATTGGCGCTTGTACGAACATTCAGGACGGTAGCGTGCTACATGTCACGCATAAATCCTCTTCTAACCCACAGGGTAACCCACTCATCATTGGTGAGGATGTCACCGTAGGTCATAAAGCGATGCTGCACGGCTGCGTCATTGGCAACCGTGTTTTGGTCGGTATGGGTTCGATTCTGCTGGACGGTGTGGTAGTAGAAGATGACGTTATGATTGGTGCAGGAAGCCTGGTTCCACAAAATAAACGCCTGGAAAGCGGGTATCTGTACCTGGGAAGTCCAGTAAAGCAGATCCGCCCACTGAGTGATGAAGAGAAAGCTGGTCTACAATACTCCGCTAACAACTATGTGAAGTGGAAAGACGAGTATTTAAGTCAGGGTAACCAGACCCAGCCGTGATCGTCTTCTTGCTGGGCTTGGATCAGTGTTTCTGCCTCTTCTTCCAGATCCCAGCGATGCATCCGAAAAATCTCCAGCCACTGTTCAGGCGTGTCGCCACCAAAGCGATGCGCCAACACTTCTCCCTTTATGGCACATATTAGCTGCATGCCATGAACCATAGCAGGAAAGACGACAGCATTGATATCTGCTTTCCACTCTTCTCTATCGGGGAACTGGATCGCCTGATTCATGCGGACAGTTCCTGTTGCAACTTTTTAATGATTGGTTCAATCTCCGGCAGTACGCCATGCCAGAGTAAAACAGCATGCGCCGCTTGCCCCACCAGCATTCCCAAGCCATCAGCATAACGTTTTGCTCCCTGAAGCACACACCAGGAAAGGAACGGTGTTGCGCCTTTCTGATAAAACATGTCGTAACAACAGACGGAAGCATGAATCAACGATGCAGGAATGGCTGGAACATCACCACTAATTCCACTGGACGTCGCATTAATAATCAGATCGAATTCGTAGTTCTCAAGTTCATCCATCCCTGCTGCCTGAACACTGCCGGTATGGGAGAAGATCTGAGCCAGTTCTTCAGCTCGAGATGCGGTACGGTTAACGATGGTAACCGCACAATCCATAGAAAGAAGAGGCAACAATACTCCACGGGATGCACCACCAGCGCCAATAAGCAGAATACGTGTCCCGGGGCGAATAAAAGATAAACGCTCAAGATCGCTTAACAAGCCAATGCCATCGGTGTTATCTCCCAGTAAACGCCCATCCTCCAGACGCTTAAGCGTATTGACCGCCCCGGCAAGTGACGCCCGTTCAGTCAATTCATCGGCTCGCGCAAATGCCTCTTCTTTAAAAGGAACGGTAATATTCGCTCCCTTCCCCCCTTCAGCAAAAAAGGTATTCAGCGTATTCACAAAGTTATTGATTGGCGCCAGTACACGCCCATAGGAATGATCAATCTTCAGCTGCTGAGCAAATTGCTGATGGATTAAAGGCGATTTACTGTGCGCTATCGGATTACCAAAAACAGCATAGGCTTCTTTCATATTACCCCTGTCGAAACTGTTCACCCGTCAAAGCATCACGGATTTCCGAAGGATTCAAACGCCCTCCGGTATCGCCTTCAACAACGGGAAAGTCTACACCGAACTGCGCTCGTACTTCCTCTACCGTTCTGCAAGGGGGTAAACCACTCAAATTAGCACTGGTAGAGACTAACGGTTTGCCATAAGCCTGGCACAATGCAACCACTAGCGGGTGATCCGTGACGCGAACGGCCAGAGAATCAAAACGCCCTGTCAACCAACGAGGGGTGGAAGAACGAGCAGGAAAAACAAAAGTGACCGGGCCTGGCCAGCGAGCAAAAACAGCTTTACGTTGTGTATCGGTAAGCATGCTGTCATCGATATACGGTTTGAGTTGCTCAAAACTAGCCGCAATCAGAATTAAGCCTTTTTCAATTGGCCGTTGTTTCAGCTCCAGTAAGCGGGTAACCGCCATTTCACTATCAGGATTACAGCCTACGCCGAAAACAGCTTCCGTTGGATAGGCGATGACATTTTCTTGTTTCAGAACTTCTATCGCCGCAGCGATGGTGTCTGTGGGCAGGTTATTATTCACTTTTTATTCCGCCGATATCGGCTTTCCACATTGTTTACTGGCACAGAAGTGTTTCACACCCTGCGCGGTTTTCTTTTCGATGAGGAGCGGATAGTGACACTCAGGACACTCTCCAGCTAAAGGTTTGAAGTTAATGACAAACTGGCACTCCGGATAGCGATCGCAGGAGTAAAACGTTTTGCCATAACGGGAGCGGCGCTGAACCAGATGGCCCGTCTGGCATTGAGGACAAACAATTGCCGTTTCATCAGGCTTGTCGATAAGTTCGGTATGTTCGCAGGCAGGATAATCACTGCAACCAATAAACATCCCGAATCGTCCTTGCCTCAGCACCAGCTCTGAACCACATACAGGACAAAACTTACCCTCCAGAACTTTGACTATATGTCCGTCCGCAGAAGATTTAAGCGGACGGACATAATCGCATTCTGGATAGTGTGAACAGCCGAGAAACGGACCGTGTTTCCCGGAGCGAATAACCAGTTCGGCCCCGCATTGTGGGCAGGGATCGTTTTTACGCACCGTAAACAGTGCTGATTTAGCCATAACAACTCATACTGAACGAAGATTGATTAATGCAGCATACCTTCATTCACTTCAAAGAGTAATTCTTCCATTTGTTGATATGCATTTTCACAACCTGGAATGTTGAATAAAACCATCAGGATCACCCACTTCAGGTCTTCCAGATCGAACTCTGCCGTATCCAGTGCGAGTACGCGTTCAATCACCATTTCTCGCGTTTCGAGGTTTAGCACCTGAATCTGTTCCAGGAATAACAAGAACCCCCGACAACTCGCATCCAGTCGATCGCACTCTTCTGCAGTATAAATACGCATAGAAAGAGGATCCGATGCAAGCTGCATAGGCTCAGCAAGGCCGTCCTGATAATCAGCAAGTTTTTCCAGCCACAGTAACGCGTTGTAGATGTCTTCACGATCAAAACCAGCGTCGGTAAGATCCCGTTCCAGTTTGTCCTGATCCACACGTAGCTCTGCTTCGTTATGGATATATGTCTCAAACAAATACATTAGTACGTCGAACATGGCTTGCCCTCCTCAATCGGACATAGCCGCCGGGTACAGCTGCGATCCATCCTGCTAACTCCAGTTCGAGTAGCTGAGCCACTACCTCTGGCACAGGTTGGCCGGCACGTTCAGCGACGACGTCAACAGGTGTTACCTCATCTCCTACGTTAGCCAGGAGCTCAGGAAATGGCAATGCCACCTCTTCGTGATCTGGCGAATAAATTGAATTTTCAGGCTCATCTGGCAACCAATGTAACCCGTATTGCAAATTTTCCAGAATATCCTCTGGCATCGTCACAAGTGTCGCCCCCTGCTTAATGAGCCAATGAGGACCTTCGCTACCCGGACTCCCGATTGGCCCGGGCAAGGCAAATACCTCTCGTCCTTGTTCCAGCGCACAACGTGCCGTAACCAGTGAGCCGCTACGCTGTGCAGCTTCAACGACCAGCACTCCTTTACTTAGACCACTGATAATACGATTTCGTTGGGGGAAATTACGCGGTAAAGGAAGCGTGTCCAGGGGGAATTCAGACACCAGCGCACCTCCAGCCTCAACCAGATGTTCAGCGAGACGAACATGCCGCCTTGGATGAATGGTTTCCAATCCATTCCCCAGCACTGCAATACTTGTCCCTTTCATATTCACCGCGGCCTTGTGTGCCACGCCATCAATACCTCGAGCGAGTCCACTGGTGATCGTCACCCCATACGCAGCGAGCTTTTCACAAAAAAAACGCCCCCAACGCTCGCCATACCAGGAGTGCTGCCGGTTACCTACGACTGCGACCTGAAATGAATGAAGGCATTCGGGATTTCCAACAACAAAGAGGACTCCTGGATAATCCTCAATAGCGCGAAGTTGCGAAGGATAATGCATGCTGTCGGCAACAATTAAATAGTGATGGGGCAGTTCCAGCCAGCGCAGCGTTTTATCCAGAGTAGACTCTGGAAAGGTTAAGAAACGCTCTGCCTGTCGCTCCGAGAATCCTGCATGTTGAAGTATCGCTTTGTTAATACAGGGCAGAGCAATAAGCAAGTGAGCGACGCGAACCATCTCATCACCATACAGCTCACTCACTCGTGTTAAACGTAACCAAATCTCGGTGTGGGTCATCCTTATTCCCCTGCCACAAGCAGCCTTAGCAATCTTTGCGATTGGTCACTGATGCTGTCAATCAGAGGGGGTTTTGTCTAGAATAGAGGTAATAATCTTTCCAACTCCTGAATACAACTCTGGATAACTATGTCAGTTTTGCAAGTGTTACATATTCCGGACGAGCGTCTTCGCAAAGTCGCAAAACCGGTTGAAGAAGTGAATGCAGAAATTCAGCGTATCGTCGATGATATGTTCGAAACGATGTACGCCGAAGAAGGTATCGGTCTGGCGGCAACGCAGGTCGATATTCATCAACGTATTATTGTTATTGATGTCTCTGAAAACCGCGACGAGCGTCTGGTGCTAATTAACCCGGAACTGCTGGAAAAAAACGGTGAGACTGGAATTGAAGAAGGTTGCCTGTCGATCCCGGAACAGCGAGCACTCGTACCACGCGCTGAGACCGTTAAAATTCGTGCGCTCGATCGCGATGGTAAACCTTTTGAACTCGAAGCCGATGGCTTGTTAGCCATCTGTATTCAACATGAAATGGATCACCTGGTCGGTAAACTGTTTATCGATTATCTGTCTCCGTTGAAGCAACAACGTATTCGTCAGAAAGTTGAAAAACTCGACCGTCTGAACGCACGAGCTTAAGGACAAGGATCAACGTGTCAGAATCACTACGTATAATTTTTGCGGGTACACCTGACTTTGCAGCGCGTCATCTCGACGCGTTGCTGTCTTCTGGACATAACGTCGTCGGCGTATTCACCCAACCGGACCGCCCTGCTGGACGCGGCAAAAAGCTGATGCCCAGTCCGGTAAAAGTACTGGCGGAAGAGAAAGGGTTACCTGTTTTTCAACCTGTTTCTCTTCGTCCCCAGGAAAACCAGCAGTTGGTTGCTGACTTACACGCAGACGTAATGGTAGTGGTGGCATATGGCCTGATCCTGCCGAAAGCCGTGCTGGATATGCCGCGTCTGGGGTGCATCAACGTTCACGGTTCTCTGCTTCCGCGCTGGAGAGGCGCTGCCCCTATCCAACGTTCGCTCTGGGCTGGCGATGCTGAAACAGGCGTTACCATTATGCAGATGGATGTTGGTCTTGATACGGGTGATATGTTGCATAAACTCTCCTGCCCAATCACCGCCGACGATACCAGTGCCAGCCTCTATGACAAGCTGGCTAAGCTCGGCCCTCAGGGTCTGCTGCATACGTTGCATCTGCTGGCAACTGGTACCGCAAAACCTGAGGTTCAGGACGAGTCGCTGGTTTGCTATGCTGAGAAGCTCAGTAAAGAAGAGGCACGCGTGGACTGGACGCTCAGCGCCGCACAACTGGAACGCTGCATCCGAGCCTTTAACCCATGGCCAATGAGCTACATCGTCATCGACGAGCAACCGGTCAAAATCTGGCAAGCTACGGTCATCGATAAACCTGCCGGTGCCGAACCAGGGACTATCCTGGAGGCAACCCGTCAGGGCATCCAGATAGCGACAGGCGATGGCATTCTGAATCTCATCTCTTTGCAGCCTGCCGGTAAAAAGGCCATGAGCGCGCAGGATTTGCTTAATTCGCGCCGGGAGTGGTTCGTGCCCGGAAATCGTCTGCTCTGACGGTTCATCTCTTTAAAGCCCGGACTCTCCGGGCATTTTTATTTTTGCGCTTATGAAAAAACATATTAATTTACGCAGTATGGCGGCCCAGGCCGTCGAACAGGTTGTTGAAAAAGGGCAGTCGTTGAGCAATGTGCTACCCGCCATGCAGCAGAAAGTATCCGATAAAGATAAAGCGCTGTTACAGGAGCTTTGCTTTGGCGTGTTACGTACGCTTTCCCAACTAGAGTGGATAATTAAACAGCTGATGGAACGCCCGATGACGGGCAAACAGCGCACAGTTCACTATCTGGTCATGGTTGGCCTCTACCAGTTGTTGTATACCCGTATTCCACCTCATGCGGCACTTGCCGAGACTGTAGAAGGCGCAGTTGTTATCAAGCGTCCGCAGTTGAAAGGACTAATTAACGGCGTCTTACGCCAGTTTCAACGCCGCCAGGAAGAACTACTCACTGAGTTTGCACACAGCGAGCTACGTTTCTTACATCCGTCCTGGTTAGTGAAGCGTATTAAAAGTGCCTATCCGCAGCAATGGGAAGCTATTCTTGAGGCAAATAACCAGCGTCCACCAATGTGGCTGCGCGTAAATCGCAACCACCACAACCGTGATGCCTGGCTGAGCCTGTTGAATGAAGCGGGCCTGACCGGTTTCCCACATCCGGAATACCCAGATGCCGTGCGGCTGGAAACTCCTGTATCGGTACTGGCTTTACCTGGTTTCGAACAGGGCTGGGTAACAGTCCAGGATGCCTCAGCTCAGGGCTGCATGAGCTATCTGCAACCGCAAAATGGTGAGCAGATCCTTGATTTATGCTGCGCCCCTGGTGGTAAGACAACACATATTCTGGAAGTAGCCCCCGAGGCTAACGTAACAGCAGTGGACGTTGATGAAAAACGTTTGTCACGTGTATACGACAACCTGAAACGCCTTGGCATGAAGGCGACCATTAAGCAGGGTGATGGACGCTACCCGCAACAATGGTGTGGTGAGCAGAAGTTCGATCGTATTTTGCTGGATGCACCTTGTTCAGCGACCGGAGTCATTCGTCGCCATCCCGATATCAAATGGCTGCGCCGTGACCGGGATATTGCCGAACTCGCACAGTTACAGGCTGAGATCCTTAATGCAACGTGGGCACATCTGAAGCCTGGCGGCACGCTGGTTTATGCGACCTGCTCTATTTTACCGGAAGAGAACCAGCAACAGATTGCAGGCTTCCTGGCCCGTACGCCAGATGCAGTATTAAGCGAAACGGGTACGTCAGAGCAGCCCGGACGTCAGAATTTACCGGCTGCGGAAGAAGGTGATGGCTTCTTTTACGCTAAGCTAATCAAAAAGTGATGAGATAATGGGTCGCGACTGATGAAAATTATCATTCTGGGCGCAGGGCAGGTTGGCGGTACGCTGGCTGAGAACCTGGTCGGAGAGAACAACGATATCACGGTAGTCGATACCAACGGTGAGCGTCTGCGCAGTCTGCAAGACAAGTTTGATCTCCGTGTAGTACAAGGGCATGGCTCGCATCCCAGAGTACTACGCGAAGCCGGTGCTGATGATGCCGATATGCTGGTTGCAGTGACCAGTTCCGATGAAACCAATATGGTTGCCTGTCAGGTAGCTTATTCACTCTTTAATACACCCAACCGCATCGCACGTATTCGCTCACCAGATTATGTCCGCGATGCGGACAAGCTATTCCATTCCGATGCAGTACCTATTGATCATCTGATTGCACCTGAGCAGTTGGTTATCGATAGCATTTATCGTCTGATTGAATATCCAGGTGCACTACAGGTTGTTAATTTCGCGGAAGGAAAAGTCAGCCTTGCAGTGGTTAAAGCCTACTATGGCGGCCCACTGATCGGGAATGCGTTGTCAACAATGCGCGAACATATGCCGCATATTGATACCCGAGTTGCGGCAATTTTCCGTCATGACCGCCCCATTCGTCCGCAAGGCTCTACTATTGTTGAAGCCGGTGATGAGGTGTTCTTTATTGCTGCCTCACAGCATATTCGTGCTGTAATGAGCGAATTACAGCGTCTGGAGAAACCCTACAAGCGCATTATGTTAGTAGGTGGCGGCAATATCGGTGCCGGTCTGGCGCGTCGACTGGAAAAAGATTACAGCGTCAAGTTGATCGAACGCGATCAACAACGTGCTTCTGAGCTTGCTGAAAAACTGCAGAATACGATCGTCTTTTTTGGTGATGCTTCTGATCAAGAGTTGCTGGCGGAAGAGCACATTGATCAAGTTGATCTATTTATCGCTGTAACCAACGATGATGAAGCGAACATCATGTCGGCAATGCTCGCCAAACGGATGGGAGCCAAAAAAGTAATGGTGCTGATCCAGCGTAAGGCATACGTCGATCTGGTACAGGGCAGCGTAATCGATATTGCAATTTCACCGCAACAGGCAACCATCTCAGCGCTACTGAGCCACGTGCGTAAAGCTGACATCGTCGGTGTTTCTTCGCTGCGTCGTGGTGTCGCAGAAGCCATTGAAGCCGTCGCGCACGGGGATGAAACAACATCCCGGGTGGTGGGTCGCTCAATAGACGAAATCAAACTTCCGCCAGGAACGATTATTGGTGCCGTTGTACGTGGTAATGATGTCATGATCGCTAATGATAACTTGCGTATTGAGCAGGGCGATCACGTTATTATGTTCCTGACAGATAAAAAGTTTATTACCGACGTCGAGCGATTATTCCAGCCAAGTCCTTTCTTTCTGTAATTATTCGGGCGCTAATACAGCGCCCTTTTTATTTCCCTTTATTTATCATGGATTAATAAATTTATCTTTCAGCAATACATAAATGGAAATTACCTAAACATTTGTTAAACTTATAAACGTCAGCTGCATAGGGAGAATAAAATGAGTATTATTAAAGAGTTTCGCGAATTTGCGATGCGCGGGAATGTTGTAGATTTGGCAGTGGGTGTCATTATTGGTGCGGCATTCGGTAAGATTGTTTCATCACTGGTTGCTGATATCATCATGCCGCCACTTGGGTTACTGATTGGTGGGATTGATTTTAAACAGTTTGCGTTAACACTACGCGATGCGCAGGGAGATATCCCGGCAGTTGTGATGCATTACGGTGTGTTTATACAGAATATCTTCGATTTCATCATTGTTGCGTTCGCCATCTTTATGGCCATCAAACTAATTAATAAACTAAACCGTAAAAAAGCTGAAGAGCCTGCTGCACCGCCAGCACCATCGAAAGAAGAAGTATTGCTAAGTGAAATTCGTGATCTGCTGAAAGAACAAAATAATCGTTCTTAAGCTATCACTGAAACAAGAAGGCCAGTGGTAAAAAAGTGATTCACTTCCTTGCCACTGGCCTCCCAGCTCCCCCGATTGCCATGTTTACCTTTACGCAGATAACTGCCTTTCCCTTTCTTATTTTTCTCAACACGCAGTCTGAATAGTGGGTCATGCAGTAATGCCTCAATGGCATTGTCCTTTATCTGCCCCTTCGTATGCTGATAACGACTCATAATTACTCCATATTGTTTGGTTTAACGGCGCGAGTGTATTCTCGTCGGTTCAATAAATCAACAGCCCGACTTTGTACCGCTGGCACCTTGCTCAAGCGCTTCGAGAATAGAGCAATACACACTACTGTGAGCCATACCGCAACATGCATCATTCAATCTCTGTAGTGACCTTTGCATAGTCTGAAGCTCCGCAATACGGGCTTCAACTTCCTTTAATCTTTCCTGAACGATCCCCTTTGATTCCTGGCAGGTATGATGTTCTGGATCTATGCGGATCGACAGAAGTTCACGGATCGACTCCAGAGTAAAACCGAGTTGACGTGCATAGCGGATAAATTTAAGACGTTGAAGATCGCTTTCTGTATAGAGCCGGAATCCACCTTCAGTGCGTACTTCATGCTCCATCATCTGCTGTTTTTCATAGTAGCGGATGGTATCGGGCGTAACTTCCGCCAGTTTTGCTAATTCACCAATACGGTACATGCTCCCTCCGCTAGTCATCATTAATTTTATGTTGAAGTTTATCTGCGTACTCGCCGCGTAAAAACTCGGTACTTAGACCAGCCTGTCGTAGTTTGAGTTCAAGCAGAGAAAGGCGTCGGCTCACTTCCTGATACCGAGGATCATCTTTGCGAATACCAGTGAGGATATCAAGCAGGTGTATCGCCTCTCTGCGTTGTTCAATCTCAGGGGGAAGACACCCGGAATTTTTTAATAACCGATATCCGGCTCGAAGTTCTGGCGGAACATGGGAATCATCATCAAGGGCAAGCGGCTCGCCTGTACCAGGCAAATTATCAAACTCACCTTTGGTCTGCGCATCAATAATATGACGCTCTGCCCACTGGTCGAGTAGCCACATACAACACTCCAAAAGATGAACAAAAAGAGTACAGATATTTTAGATAAGTGGGGATGCAACGGATATAAAAAAACCCGCCGGGGCGGGTTTTTTTACGTTACTACAGATTACTCTGCAGCAGCTTCTGCTTTCGACTCAGAGCGATCAACCAGCTCGATGTATGCCATCGGCGCGTTGTCGCCTGCACGGAAGCCACACTTCAGAATGCGAGTGTAACCACCGGCGCGGCTCGCGAAACGCGGGCCCAGCTCGTTAAACAGTTTTGCCACGATCTCGTTATCACGAGTACGGGCGAATGCCAGACGACGATTAGCTACGCTATCAGTCTTGGCAAGAGTAATCAGCGGCTCAACTACGCGACGCAGCTCTTTCGCTTTCGGCAGAGTCGTCTTGATGATTTCATGACGAACCAGTGAACCTGCCATATTGCGGAACATAGCCTGGCGATGGCTGCTGTTGCGGTTCAGTTGACGACCACTCTTACGATGGCGCATGACCTTATCCTTCTCAGTAAAACCTTAACCTGTGATCCGGTTACTCGTCAGCGATGCTTGCCGGTGGCCAGTTTTCCAGGCGCATGCCCAGAGACAGTCCACGGGAAGCCAGCACGTCTTTAATCTCAGTAAGAGATTTTTTACCAAGGTTAGGCGTCTTAAGAAGCTCAACCTCAGTACGCTGTACCAGATCACCGATATAGTGGATAGCTTCTGCTTTGAGGCAGTTAGCAGAGCGGACAGTCAATTCCAGATCGTCAACAGGGCGCAGCAGGATCGGATCGAATTCTGGTTTCTCTTCTTTAACTTCTGGCTGACGTACATCACGTAAGTCAACAAAAGCTTCCAGTTGTTCAGCCAGAATGGTTGCCGCACGACGAATCGCCTCTTCAGGATCGATTGTGCCGTTGGTTTCCATTTCGATGACCAGCTTGTCCAGGTCGGTACGCTGTTCTACACGCGCTGCTTCAACATTGTAGGCAATACGCTCTACAGGGCTGTAGCATGCGTCGACCAGCAGACGGCCGATTGGGCGCTCATCTTCTTCCGAATGAATTCGGGTAGAAGCCGGCACATAACCACGACCGCGCTGAACTTTGATACGCATACTAATAGATGCATTCTCATCGGTCAGGTGGCAGATCACGTGCTGTGGCTTGACGATTTCGACATCCCCATCATGGGTAATGTCGGCTGCAGTCACAGGGCCAATGCCAGATTTATTCAAGGTAAGAATAACATCATCTTTACCCTGAACTCTCACCGCCAGCCCTTTCAGGTTGAGCAGGATTTCCAGGATATCTTCCTGAACGCCTTCTTTGGTGCTGTACTCATGTAGTACACCATCAATCTCAACCTCGGTCACCGCACAACCCGGCATCGATGAGAGCAGAATACGGCGCAGTGCGTTACCCAAAGTATGGCCAAAGCCACGCTCTAAAGGCTCAAGGGTCACCTTGGCGTGCGTCGAACTCACTTGCTCGATATCTACCAGGCGCGGTTTTAGAAACTCTGTCACAGAACCCTGCATTGTGTCCTCTCTTTGGTACTAAGCTTTACTTGGAGTAAAGCTCGACGATCAGGTGTTCGTTAATGTCCGCAGACAGATCAGAACGCTCCGGCTTACGCTTGAACGTACCTTCCATCTTGCCAGCATCAACTTCCAGCCAGGTTGGCTTTTCACGCTGCTCAGCCAGCTCCAGAGCGGCTTTCACGCGAGACTGCTTCTTCGCTTTCTCACGAATGCTAACAACGTCATTCGGACTAACCTGATAAGAAGCGATGTTAACAACACGACCGTTTACCATAATTGCTTTATGGCTGACCAGCTGGCGTGCTTCTGCACGAGTGGCACCGAAGCCCATACGGTATACAACGTTGTCCAGACGACCTTCCAGCAGACCCAACAGGTTTTCACCGGTGTTGCCTTTCAGACGCGCTGCTTCTTTGTAGTAGTTACGGAACTGACGCTCCAGCACACCGTAGATACGGCGAACTTTTTGCTTTTCACGCAACTGCACACCATAGTCAGACAGACGCGGTTTACGCGCACCGTGCTGGCCAGGAGCTTGTTCAATTTTACACTTGGTATCGATCGCGCGAACGCCAGACTTAAGGAATAAGTCAGTGCCCTCACGACGGCTCAGCTTGAGCTTAGGACCCAAATATCTTGCCATTTTCTTTCTCCAACAATCCTAGAAACGACAGCGTTATACGCGACGTTTTTTCGGCGGACGACAACCGTTATGAGGGATCGGAGTCACATCAGTAATATTAGTGATGCGGAAACCAGCGGCGTTCAGAGCACGAACAGTAGATTCGCGACCTGGACCCGGTCCTTTGACCATAACTTCCAGATTCTTGATACCGTATTCTTTTACGGCTTCAGCGCAACGCTCTGCTGCAACCTGAGCTGCAAACGGAGTGGATTTGCGAGAACCACGGAAACCGGAACCACCGGCTGTTGCCCAACCCAGTGCGTTACCCTGACGATCAGTAATGGTAACGATGGTGTTGTTAAAAGAAGCATGGATATGAGCCACGCCGTCAGAGACTTGTTTTCTTACACGTTTACGTGCACGAATTGGTGCCTTTGCCATTATTCAATCACCCCGATTATTTCTTGATCGGTTTGCGCGGACCCTTACGGGTACGTGCGTTGGTCTTGGTACGCTGACCGCGAACCGGGAGACCACGACGATGACGCAAACCGCGATAGCAACCAAGGTCCATAAGGCGCTTGATGCTCATGCTAACTTCACGGCGCAGATCACCTTCAACGACAAATTTGGCAACTTCGTCACGCAGCGTGTCGATTTGTTCTTCAGACAGCTCACTGATCTTAACATCTTCAGCGATACCCGCTGCAGCCAGAATGGCCTTGGAACGGGTCTTGCCGACGCCGTAGATCGAAGTTAATGCGATCACAGCATGTTTCTGATCAGGAATGTTAATGCCTGCTATACGGGCCACTATGCACTCCTACTATTTAATATGTACGCACCATGCTGAAAAGCCCGTTTTCAGGATACTCAAATGGAAACGCACAGACATACAAAAGATTGGCTGGCTAATCTAGCCAGCTCAACCCAACTTTGCAAGAAAAATATGCGAATAAATCAGCCTTGGCGCTGTTTATGCTTCGGCTCGGCACTGCAAATCACACGGATGACACCATCACGCTTAACGATTTTGCAGTTACGGCATAATTTCTTGACGGAAGCACGAACTTTCATTTTTACTCTCCGTAACTTCTCGGGCGACCGTTAACGACCGTAGCCTTTCAGGTTCGCCTTCTTCAATGCAGACTCGTACTGACTTGACATCATCAGAGTTTGCACTTGAGCCATAAAGTCCATAATCACGACTACAACGATAAGCAGTGAGGTCCCACCGAAGTAGAACGGTACTTTCATTGCATCACGCATGAACTCCGGGATCAGGCAGATAAAGGTAATGTAAAGCGCACCAACCAAAGTCAGGCGGGTCATTACTTTATCGATATACTTCGCCGTTTGCTCTCCCGGACGAATTCCTGGTACAAATGCACCGGACTTCTTCAGGTTATCTGCTGTTTCACGCGGGTTGAAAACCAACGCCGTGTAGAAGAAACAGAAGAATATGATTGCAGACGCATAGAGTAACACATAAAGCGGTTGCCCAGGCTGCAAATACAGCGAAATTGTTGTCAGCCAGTTCCAACCAGTACCGCCCCCGAACCATGACGCGATGGTAGCCGGGAACAGAATAATACTGGAAGCGAAGATTGCCGGGATTACCCCCGCCATATTCACTTTCAGCGGTAAATGTGTGCTCTGTGCAGCATAGACACGACGACCTTGCTGACGTTTCGCGTAGTTTACCACAATGCGGCGTTGACCACGCTCAACAAATACAACAAAGAACGTCACTGCAAATACTAATACTGCAACCAACAGCAACACGAGGAAGTGCAGGTCGCCTTGACGCGCTTGCTCGATAGTATGGGCAATGGCTGGCGGGAGTCCCGCGACAATACCGGCGAAGATAATGATTGAGATACCGTTCCCGATACCACGTTCAGTAATCTGTTCGCCCAACCACATCAGGAACATTGTTCCTGTAACCAGACTTACAACAGCGGTGAAATAGAATGCAAAGCCTGGATTCATCACCAGGCCCTGCATACCAGGCATATTCGGTAGACCGGTAGCAATACCGATCGACTGGAATATAGCCAGCACCAGAGTACCGTAGCGGGTGTACTGGCTGATCTTACGACGACCAGACTCCCCTTCTTTCTTAATTTCCGCTAACGTTGGGTGAACCACCGTCAGCAACTGGATAATGATCGACGCCGAAATATACGGCATGATCCCCAGAGCAAAGATAGAAGCACGGCTGAGAGCACCACCAGAGAACATGTTAAACATTTCAATGATGGTGCCTCGCTGTTGCTCAAGCAGTTTGGCAAGTACAGCGGCATCAATACCAGGGATCGGAATGAAAGAGCCAATACGGAACACAATCAGCGCGCCGATTACAAACAGCAGTCTGCGTTTCAGCTCGCCTAAGCCACCTTTGGCACTTTGAAAATCTAATCCCGGTTGTTTAGCCATCTGCTACTTATTCCTCGATTTTACCGCCAGCAGCTTCGATAGCAGCACGAGCGCCTTTAGTAACACGCAGGCCACGAACAGTTACCGGAGTAGTTACTTCACCAGCCAGGATCACTTTCGCGAACTCGATCTGGATACCGATAATGTTAGCTGCTTTCAGCGTATTCAGGTCTACAACACCGCCTTCAACTTTAGCCAGGTCAGACAGACGAACTTCGGCTGTAATCGCTGATTTACGTGAAGTGAAGCCGAATTTCGGCAGACGACGGTACAGAGGCATCTGACCACCTTCGAAACCGCGACGTACGCCACCGCCAGAACGAGACTTCTGACCTTTGTGACCACGACCACCGGTTTTACCGAGGCCAGAACCGATACCACGACCCAGGCGTTTACCCGCCTTTTTGGAGCCTTCGGCCGGAGACAGAGTATTTAAACGCATCTCTTACTCCTCAACTTTAACCATGAAGGAAACCGCGTTGACCATACCACGAACAGCAGGAGTATCCTCGCGCTCTACGGTGTGACCAATACGACGCAGACCCAGGCCAAGCAGCGTTGCCTTATGTTTCGGCAGACGACCGATTGCACTGCGGGTTTGAGTAATTTTAATAGTCTTTGCCATGGTTTATTTCCCCAGAATTTCTTCAACGGATTTACCACGCTTGGCAGCGACCATTTCCGGAGATTTCATATTTTCCAGACCATCGATAGTTGCACGAACCACGTTAATCGGGTTGGTGGAACCATACGCTTTAGCCAGAACGTTACGAACTCCAGCGACTTCCAGAACGGCGCGCATTGCACCACCGGCGATGATACCGGTACCTTCGGAAGCCGGCTGCATGAATACACGAGAACCCGTGTGAGTACCCTTAACCGGGTGCTGCAGGGTGCCGTGGTTCAGCGCGACGTTAATCATATTGCGACGGGCTTTTTCCATCGCTTTCTGGATCGCTGCTGGAACTTCACGCGCTTTACCGTAACCAAAACCAACGCGACCGTTACCATCGCCAACTACAGTCAGAGCTGTGAAGGAGAAAATACGACCACCTTTAACGGTTTTAGATACGCGGTTTACCGCGATCAGCTTTTCCTGCAGTTCGCCAGCTTGTTTTTCGATGTGAGCCATCTTACACCTCTACCTTAGAACTGAAGGCCAGCTTCACGGGCAGCATCTGCCAGTGCCTGGACACGACCATGATATTGGAACCCGGAACGGTCAAAGGACACATCTTTGATGCCTTTTTCCAGAGCGCGTTCGGCGACAGCTTTACCCACAGCTGCTGCAGCGTCTTTGTTACCGGTGTACTTCAGTTGTTCAGCGATAGCTTTTTCTACAGTAGAAGCAGCTACCAGAACTTCAGAACCGTTCGGTGCAATTACCTGTGCGTAAATATGACGCGGGGTACGATGTACCACCAGGCGAGTTGCGCCCAGCTCTTTGAGCTTGCGGCGTGCGCGGGTCGCACGACGGATACGAGCAGATTTCTTATCCATAGTGTTACCTTACTTCTTCTTAGCCTCTTTGGTACGCACGACTTCGTCGGCGTAACGAACACCCTTGCCTTTGTAAGGCTCAGGACGACGGTAGGCGCGCAGATCTGCTGCAACCTGACCGATCAGCTGTTTATCAGCGCCTTTCAGCACGATTTCAGTCTGAGACGGACATTCTGCAGTAATCCCTGCCGGCAGCTCATGATCAACTGGATGAGAGAAACCTAATGCTAGGTTTACTACATTCCCTTTGACCGCTGCACGATAACCTACACCAACCAGCTGCAGCTTCTTAGTGAAGCCTTCGGTAACACCGACAACCATTGAGTTCAGCAGGGCACGCGCGGTACCAGCCTGAGCCCATCCATCTGCGTAACCATCACGCGGACCGAAGGTCAGTGCATTATCTGCATGATTAACTTCAACAGCATCGTTGAGAGTACGAGTCAGCTCGCCGTTTTTACCTTTGATCGTAATAACCTGACCGTTGATTTTTACATCAACGCCGGCAGGAATAACGACCGGTGCTTTAGCAACACGAGACATTTTTTCCTCCGATTAGGCTACGTAGCAGATAATTTCGCCACCAAGACCAGCCTGGCGCGCTGCACGATCAGTCATAACACCTTTAGAGGTAGAAACAACTGCGATACCCATGCCAGCCATAACTTTTGGCAGCTCGTCTTTACGCTTATAAATGCGCAGACCTGGGCGACTGACACGCTGAATGCTTTCTACAACAGCTTTACCCTGGAAATACTTAAGAGTAAGTTCCAGTTCCGGCTTGGTGTCGCCTTCAACTTTAAAATCTTCAATAAAACCTTCTTCCTTCAGCACGTTGGCAATTGCCACTTTCAGCTTGGAGGAAGGCATGGTGACCGCAGCTTTATTCGCGGCCTGACCGTTACGGATACGGGTCAGCATATCCGCGATCGGATCTTGCATGCTCATCTGTCTTTACTCCCGTGATTCAATTGGTGACAATTACCAGCTAGCCTTTTTCAGACCCGGAATTTCACCGCGCATAGCGGCTTCACGGACCTTAATACGGCTCAACCCGAACTTCCGCAGGAAAGCGTGCGGACGACCAGTTTGACGGCAGCGGTTACGCTGACGAGACGGGCTGGAATCACGCGGCAGAGACTGCAGCTTCAGAACTGCGTTCCAACGATCTTCGTCGGTCGCGTTCACATCAGAGATGATAGCTTTCAGTTCAGCGCGTTTTGCGAAGTACTTATCAGCTAAAGCTACGCGCTTTACTTCGCGTGCTTTCATTGATTGCTTAGCCATTCAGTAACCCTACCTTACTTGCGGAACGGGAAGTCAAAGGCAGCCAGCAGAGCACGGCCTTCTTCATCAGATTTCGCAGTAGTGGTAATGGTAATATCCAAACCACGCACGCGGTCGACTTTATCGTAGTCGATTTCTGGGAAGATGATCTGCTCACGGACACCCATGCTGTAGTTACCACGACCATCGAAAGACTTAGCGGACAAGCCACGGAAGTCACGGATACGTGGAACAGCAATAGTGATCAGGCGCTCAAAGAACTCCCACATGCGTTCGCCACGCAGAGTTACTTTACAGCCGATCGGATAGCCCTGACGGATTTTGAAGCCTGCAACAGATTTGCGTGCTTTGGTGATCAGCGGTTTTTGACCGGAGATTGCTGTCAGGTCAGCTGCTGCGTTATCCAGCAGTTTCTTGTCAGCGATCGCTTCACCAACACCCATGTTCAGGGTGATCTTCTCGACCCGAGGGACTTGCATGACAGAATTGTAGTTAAACTCAGTCATGAGTTTAGCGACTACTTCGTCTTTGTAGTAATCATGCAGTTTCGCCATCGTACTACTCCAAATTACTTGATAGTTTCGCTATTAGATTTAAAGAAACGGACTTTTTTGCCGTCTTCGAATCTAAAGCCTACACGGTCAGCCTTGCCGGTTGCCGCGTTGAAGATAGCAAGGTTAGAGATCTGAATAGCTGCTTCTTTCTCTACGATGCCGCCTGGTTGGTTCAGGGCCGGAACCGGCTTCTGATGTTTCTTAACCAGGTTGATACCTTCAACAATGACCTTGCCGGAAGACAGGACATTTTTCACTTTACCGCGTTTACCTTTATCTTTACCGGTTAACACGATAACTTCGTCATCACGACGGATCTTCGCTGCCATGATTCGCTCCTTAGAGTACTTCTGGTGCCAGAGAGATAATTTTCATGAACTTCTCGTTACGAAGTTCACGAGTTACCGGCCCAAAAATACGCGTACCGATAGGTTGCTCGCTGTTATTGTTTAAAATAACGCATGCATTACCATCGAAGCGAATGACAGAACCGTCCGGGCGACGAACACCCTTCTTGGTGCGCACCACTACCGCCTTCAGCACATCACCTTTTTTGACCTTACCACGCGGAATTGCTTCTTTGATGGTGATCTTGATGATGTCGCCTACGCCTGCGTAGCGACGGTGCGAGCCACCCAGAACCTTGATACACATTACGCGACGTGCACCGGAGTTGTCGGCGACGTTCAGCATAGTCTGTTCTTGGATCATTTTAGTGCTCCGCTAATGTCAACTACTACTGAGACCCGAAAATCAGGTCGTTAAAAAAGCCCCATATCGGGGGCGCGGCATTATAACACCGCTTAAACGATATGGGTAGAAAAAATAAACGGCTCATCGCTGAGCCGTTTATTCGTTGAGAATGCCTACTGTATTACAGAACAGCTTTCTCTACAACGCGAACCAGCGTCCAGGACTTAGTCTTGGACAGCGGACGGCATTCGCGGATTTCAACCACGTCACCAGTACCGCATTCGTTGTTCTCGTCATGTACGTGCAGTTTGGTCGTACGCTTAATGAATTTACCGTAGATCGGGTGTTTCACAAAACGTTCGATAGCAACAACAATGGATTTCTCCATTTTGTCGCTAACAACGCGACCTTGCAGAGTACGGATTTTATCGGTCATTACGCACCCGCCTTCTCAGTCAGTAAAGTCTTAACGCGTGCGACATCACGACGCACTTGCTTCAACAGGTGAGACTGTTGCAGCTGGCCACTTGCAGCCTGCATACGCAGGTTGAACTGCTCACGCAGCAGATTCAGCAGCTCGGTGTTCAGCTCTTCAACACTCTTCTCACGCAGCTCTTTTGCTTTCATTACATCACCGTCTTAGTTACAAAGGTGGTTTTAATCGGCAGTTTCGCTGCTGCCAGCTTGAATGCTTCACGGGCCAGCTCTTCCGGTACGCCGTCCATTTCATACAGGACTTTACCCGGCTGAATCAAGGCAACCCAATACTCCACGTTACCTTTACCTTTACCCATACGCACTGCCAGCGGCTTTTCAGTGATCGGTTTGTCCGGGAATACACGGATCCAGATCTTACCTTGACGCTTAACTGCACGGGTCATAGCACGACGTGCTGCTTCGATCTGACGGGCAGTCAGACGACCACGGCCAACAGCTTTCAGACCGAAGCTGCCGAAGCTAACATCCGTACCCTGCGCCAGACCGCGGTTACGGCCTTTGTGCATTTTACGGAATTTTGTACGCTTTGGTTGTAACATCAGCGACGCTCCTTATTTACGGCCTTTACGCTGCTGCTTTTTAGGTTGAGCAGCCGGTTTTTCCGGTTGTTCAACAGCAGCCATACCACCCAGGATCTCGCCTTTGAAGATCCACACTTTAACGCCGATTACACCGTAAGTGGTGTGCGCTTCAGAGGTGTTGTAGTCGATGTCAGCACGCAGAGTGTGCAGAGGTACGCGACCTTCGCGGTACCATTCGGTACGTGCGATTTCCGCGCCGCCCAGACGGCCGCTAACTTCAACTTTAATACCTTTAGCGCCCAGACGCATTGCGTTCTGTACAGCACGCTTCATAGCACGACGGAACATAACACGACGTTCCAGCTGAGAAGTGATGCTGTCAGCAACCAATTTTGCGTCCAGTTCAGGTTTACGCACTTCGGCGATATTGATCTGAGCAGGAACGCCAGCAATATCCGCTACGACTTTGCGCAGTTTTTCTACGTCTTCGCCTTTCTTACCGATAACGATACCCGGACGAGCGGTGTGAATGGTCACACGGATGCTCTTAGCCGGACGCTCGATCACGATACGAGATACAGACGCTTTCGCCAGTTCCTTAGTCAGGTACTGACGTACTTTAAAATCGCTGTCCAGGTTGTCAGCGAATTCTTTGGTGTTCGCAAACCAGGTTGAGTTCCATGGTTTTACAATACCCAGGCGAATACCATTAGGATGTACTTTCTGACCCATTGCTAGTCTCCAGAGTCTCAGCGATCGGACACAACCACAGTAATGTGGCTGGTGCGCTTCAGGATGCGATCTGCACGACCTTTTGCACGCGGCATAATGCGCTTCATGCTCGGGCCTTCGTCTACGAAAATTTTCGTAACTTTCAGATCGTCAATGTCAGCGCCATCGTTGTGTTCAGCGTTAGCAATGGCAGATTCCAGGACTTTCTTAACCAGTACAGCCGCTTTCTTATTGGTGTAGGTCAGAATATCCAGAGCCTGCGACACTTTCTTACCGCGAATCAGGTCTGCAACAAGGCGAACCTTCTGAGCAGAAGAACGAGCATGGCGATGTTGAGCTAAAGTTTCCATCTCTTCCTCCTACCTTATTTCTTCTTCGCTTTTTTATCAGCAGCGTGGCCGCGATAAGTACGAGTCGGTGCGAATTCACCCAGTTTGTGACCGACCATTTCGTCGGAAACAAATACCGGAACGTGCTGACGACCATTATGGACAGCGATGGTCAAACCGATCATGTTAGGAAAGATCGTTGAACGACGGGACCAAGTGCGCAGGGGCTTCTTGTCTCCGCTTTCCACCGCTTTCTCTACCTTCTTCAGCAAGTGCAGGTCAATAAAAGGACCTTTCTTGAGAGAACGTGGCATGGCTTATCCTCTAAAATTATTTGCTACGGCGACGTACGATGAATTTATCAGTACGCTTGTTGCTGCGGGTCTTCTTACCTTTGGTCTGAACGCCCCACGGAGTTACCGGGTGCTTACCAAAGTTACGACCTTCACCACCACCATGTGGGTGGTCGACTGGGTTCATCGCAGTACCGCGAACGGTAGGACGAACACCACGCCAGCGTGCAGCACCTGCTTTACCCAGAACGCGCAGCATATGCTCAGCATTGCCAACTTCGCCCAGAGTTGCACGGCAGTCTGCTTCGACTTTACGCATTTCACCAGAACGCAGACGCAGGGTGACATAAGCACCATCACGAGCAACGATCTGAACGTAAGTACCAGCGGAACGAGCCAGCTGACCGCCTTTACCTGGTTTCATTTCTACGTTATGAACGGTAGAACCAACCGGGATATTGCGCATCGGCAGGGTGTTACCTGCTTTGATTGCAGCATCAACGCCAGACTGAATCTGGTCGCCAGCTTTCAGGCCTTTAGGGGCCAGGATGTAACGGCGTTCACCGTCTTTGTACAGAACCAGCGCGATGTTCGCGGAACGGTTCGGATCGTACTCAAGACGTTCAACAACTGCCGGGATACCGTCTTTGTTGCGTTTGAAGTCAACGATACGATAAGCCTGCTTGTGACCACCACCGATGTGACGAGTGGTGATACGGCCATTGTTGTTACGACCACCGGATTTGCTGTTTTTTTCAACCAGCGGAGCAAAAGGTTTGCCCTTGTGCAGCTCTGGGTTGACCACTTTAACGACGTGGCGACGACCCGGAGATGTCGGTTTACATTTAACAACTGCCATTGTATTACTCCTCCGACTTACTCAGCGCCGCCGACGAAGTCCAGATTCTGGCCTTCCTTCAGGGTGACGTAAGCTTTTTTCCAGTCGCTACGACGACCGATACGCTGTCCGTGACGTTTAACTTTCCCTTTAACTACCAGGGTGTTAACGACTTCGACTTCGACTTCAAACAGTTTCTGCACAGCAGCTTTGATTTCTGCTTTGGTCGCGTCTTTAGCAACTTTGAGAACGATGGTATTAGTTTTTTCCATCGCAGTAGACGCTTTTTCAGAAACGTGCGGTGCGCGCAGCACCTTCAGCAGACGTTCTTCACGAATCATGCCAGCATCTCCTCAACTTGCTTAACAGCATCAGCAGTCATTACGACTTTGTCGAAGGCGATCAGGCTAACCGGGTCGATACCAGTTGCATCGCGTACGTCAACCTTGTGCAGGTTGCGCGCAGCCAGGAACAGGTTTTCGTCCAGCTCACCGGTGATGATCAGCACATCTTCCAGAGCCATGTCTTTCAGTTTCTGTGCCAGCAGCTTAGTTTTAGGCGCTTCTACAGAGAATGATTCGACAACGATCAGACGATCCTGACGTACCAGTTCGGACAGAATGCTTTTCAGCGCGCCGCGGTACATCTTTTTGTTAACTTTTTGACTGTGGTCCTGCGGACGAGCAGCGAAGGTCACGCCACCAGAACGCCAGATCGGGCTCTTGATAGAACCTGAACGCGCACGGCCGGTACCTTTCTGGCGCCACGGCTTTTTGCCTGAACCAGTTACTTCAGCACGAGTCTTCTGAGCACGAGTACCCTGACGAGCACCAGCTGCATAAGCAACAACAACCTGGTGAACCAGCGCTTCGTTGAAATCACGACCGAAGGTAGTTTCGGAAACAGTCAGCGCGCTCTGCGCGTCTTTCAATACTAATTCCATTGCTATCCCCTTACGCCTTCACAGCTGGTTTAACGATCAGGTCGCAACCGGTCGCACCCGGAACACCACCTTTAACCAGCAGCAGGTTGCGCTCAGCGTCAACACGTACTACGTCCAGGCTCTGAACGGTTACACGCTCGTTGCCCAGCTGACCTGCCATTTTCTTGCCTTTGAACACTTTGCCCGGAGTCTGGTTCTGACCGATAGAACCCGGAACGCGGTGAGACAAGGAGTTACCGTGAGTAGCGTCCTGGGTACGGAAGTTCCAGCGCTTAACGGTACCAGCGAAACCTTTACCTTTAGAAGTACCGGTTACGTCAACTTTTTTAACGTCAGCAAACAGTTCAACGCTAATGCTCTGACCTACGGTGAATTCTTCACCATCCGCCAGACGGAACTCCCACAGGCCGCGGCCAGCTTCAACGCCAGCTTTAGCAAAGTGACCAGCTTCCGGCTTGGTTACACGGTTAGCTTTTTTAGCACCAGTGGTAACCTGAATAGCGCGGTAGCCGTCGTTAGCCAGGTCTTTAACCTGAGTAACGCGGTTTGCTTCAACTTCGATTACGGTTACTGGGATAGATACGCCATCTTCAGTGAAGATGCGGGTCATTCCCACTTTTTTACCGACTAAACCAATCATTGTATCAACCTCTCAATCGCTCGATGACCTGATTAACCCAGGCTGATCTGCACGTCTACACCGGCAGCCAGATCCAGACGCATCAGAGCATCAACGGTTTTCTCAGTTGGCTCAACGATGTCAACCAGACGCTTGTGAGTGCGAATCTCGTACTGATCACGCGCGTCTTTGTTAACGTGCGGAGAGATCAGAACGGTAAAGCGCTCTTTGCGGGTCGGCAGCGGGATCGGACCACGGACTTGCGCACCAGTGCGCTTAGCAGTCTCGACGATTTCCGCGGTTGATTGATCGATCAGACGATGATCAAACGCTTTCAGGCGGATACGGATTCTTTGGTTCTGCATGAGACCAGAGCTCCAATTATTTTATAGACGAAATAGTTACTCCTCAAACCCATTACGATTGATGGGAGAGTGTAACCGTTCTTACAGAGTTCCCCAATCGGGAACATTGTCAGATAGTCAAATCGACTATCAGTGGTTCAGATTGAACCAGCCGTCAATTAAGACAAGCCCGCGCATTATACGTAAATCTCAGCCTTACGCAAGTGCCGTGTAGAAATTAATCACCCGACCTGTAATGCGAGCACCATTCCAGGCAGATTGTAGAAACTTGCGCATGCATATTTTTACTGGAAGCAGGCAACCGTTATAGCTATTCGGATCTTGTATGGACGCCACATTTACTGGAGGGTTATCTCTTTAGCGATGAGAATTCGAGCATGTGCATCAACCTCCTCTTCCTGTTTACCTACACGTCCTTATGCGGGCTTCTTTGGATACAGGATTTACGCACCGGTTTATTGCCAGACAAGTTTACCTGCCCTCTTCTATGGAGTGGTCTTATTTATCATCAATGCTGTAAACCGGCTGAATTATCTGATGCAGTTTGGGGGGCCGTGGTGGGATATAGCGTGTTTTCACTTCTCTATTGGAGCTACCGGCTGGTAAGACGACAGGAAGGACTAGGCTATGGTGATGTAAAATTTCTCGCAGCACTTGGTGCATGGCATCGTTGGGAATCATTACCGCTGTTGGTCTTCACTGCTGCCTGTCTGGCCTGTTGCATCATTGGGATTAGGAGCGTTACGGATGGAAGAAAGGTACTAAAAAACCCGCTGCCTTTTGGGCCATATCTGGCGGCGGCGGGTTTTATTATTGGCTGGGTAAATCTGATGTAGGGCGATTAGTCACTGACTTTAATCTGTGATTGCAGATAATTTTGCAAGCCAAGTTTTGAAATCAAATCCAGCTCCGTTTCGAGCCAGTCAATATGCCCTTCTTCTTCAGTAAGGATTTCTATCATCATATCCCGGCTGACGTAGTCATGAACGCTATCGGCATAGGCAATGGCTTCACGCAAATCTTTCGCGCCATCAAGTTCAAGTCGAAGATCTGACTGCAGCATCTCCTCAACATCTTCACCAATCCCTAACTTACCCAGATCCTGTAAGTTTGGCAGCCCTTCTAAGAATAAAATACGCTCGATATATTTATCGGCGTGTTTCATCTCATCAATAGATTCATGATACTCAACATCATTGAGGCGAGTCAGTCCCCAGTTTTTAAACATACGGGCATGGAGAAAATACTGGTTGATTGCGACAAGCTCATTTCCCAATAGTTTATTGAGATAATTTATGATTTTAACATCACCTTTCATTTTATAGTCCCTCCGCTTCCACTCTTAGAGCGTAGATGGGGCTACAGGGATGTCAAAAAAAAGAGTGTGACTTAGGCGATCTCTTTAAATTCTGGTATTTGAGTTAATTCATCCTGCATCACTTCACGCGCAGCCCGAATACACTTACCGCATTGATTTCCAACAGGAATAAATTTACGTAATTGCTGAAAGGACTGAGGATGAAACTGGCGAACAGCCTGACGAATTTTTTTATCACTTATCGCATTACACAAACAAACGTACATGATCGCTCCCGTTCAATTTCTGCGCAAAGTGTAAATGAGAATAGTTATGATTACAATAGCACAATTATGTTTGCACGCCGGTTGGGTTAGCGAAAAATGCGAATAAATATTACAGCGAATGAATTGCAGGCAGCAAAAAGGGCGCCGAAGCGCCCTTTTTAAGCTCAAAACTAATTAATCAATAATTAGCTCATTACTTTAGCAACAACGCCCGCACCTACAGTACGGCCGCCTTCACGGATTGCGAAACGCAGACCGTCGTCCATCGCGATCGGGTGGATCAGGGTAACAACCATTTTGATGTTGTCGCCCGGCATTACCATCTCTACGCCTTCTGGCAGTTCGATGGTACCAGTCACGTCAGTAGTACGGAAGTAGAACTGCGGACGGTAGCCTTTGAAGAACGGAGTATGACGGCCGCCTTCGTCTTTGGACAGAATGTACACTTCAGATTCGAACTTGGTGTGCGGCTTGATTGAACCCGGCTTAGCCAGTACCTGACCACGTTCGATTTCTTCACGTTTGATACCACGCAGCAGAACACCAACGTTCTCACCAGCACGGCCTTCGTCCAGCAGTTTGCGGAACATTTCAACGCCAGTACAGGTAGACTTAGCAGTCTCTTTGATACCAACGATTTCAACTTCTTCACCAACTTTGATGATACCGCGCTCTACACGACCGGTAACAACGGTACCACGACCGGAGATGGAGAATACGTCTTCGATAGGCAGCAGGAACGGCTTGTCAATCGCACGCTCTGGTTCCGGGATGTAAGAATCCAGGAAGCCAGCCAGTTCGATGATTTTCGCTTCCCACTCTGCTTCGCCTTCCAGCGCTTTCAGAGCAGAACCACGAACGATCGGAGTGTCGTCGCCCGGGAAATCGTACTGAGACAGAAGTTCACGAACTTCCATTTCTACCAGTTCCAGCAGCTCTTCGTCATCAACCATGTCGCATTTGTTCAGGAACACGATGATGTACGGAACGCCTACCTGACGACCCAGCAGGATGTGCTCACGAGTCTGCGGCATCGGGCCGTCAGTCGCAGCAACAACCAGGATCGCGCCGTCCATCTGCGCAGCACCGGTGATCATGTTTTTAACATAGTCGGCGTGGCCCGGGCAGTCTACGTGCGCGTAGTGGCGAGTCGGGGTGTCATATTCAACGTGAGAAGTGTTGATGGTGATACCACGAGCTTTTTCTTCCGGAGCGTTATCGATCTGGTCGAAAGCACGAGCAGCACCGCCGTAGGTTTTAGCCAGAACGGTGGTGATTGCAGCGGTCAGGGTAGTTTTACCGTGGTCAACGTGGCCGATGGTGCCGACGTTAACGTGCGGTTTTGTACGTTCAAATTTTTCTTTAGACACGGCTATATTCCTTACTATAGTGCTCTCCCCTTTGGAGAGAGCACGGGACTTAGGTTTTAATCCTGTGGCTTATTTACCACGGGCTTCAATAACGGCCTGAGCAACGTTGTTCGGCGCATCGTCGTACTTCAGGAACTCCATGGAGTAAGAAGCACGGCCTTTGGTCAGAGAACGCAGCTGGGTTGCATATCCGAACATTTCAGACAGCGGAACTTCAGCGTGGATCACAACGCCAGTGACGTTGGATTCCTGACCACGAAGCATACCACGACGGCGGCTCAAGTCACCGATAACGTCACCGGTGTTCTCTTCCGGAGTCTCTACTTCAACCTTCATGATAGGCTCAAGCAGAACTGGTTTCGCTTTCTTAAAGCCATCTTTAAAGGCGATAGAAGCGGCCAGTTTAAACGCCAGCTCAGAGGAGTCAACGTCATGGTAAGAACCGAAGTGCAGACGCACGCCCAGATCAACAACCGGGTAACCAGCCAGCGGGCCAGATTTCAGCTGTTCCTGGATGCCTTTATCAACGGCCGGGATGTATTCGCCAGGAATTACACCACCTTTGATGTCGTTGATGAATTCGTAGCCTTTCGGGTTTGAACCCGGCTCCAGCGGGTACATGTCGATAACAACATGACCATACTGACCGCGACCACCAGACTGCTTAGCGTGTTTACCTTCGATATCGGTAACTTTCGCGCGAATCGCTTCACGGTAAGCAACCTGAGGTTTACCGACGTTCGCTTCAACGTTGAATTCACGCTTCATGCGGTCAACGATGATGTCGAGGTGCAGCTCACCCATACCGGCGATAATAGTCTGGTTAGATTCTTCGTCAGTCCATACGCGGAATGACGGGTCTTCTTTAGCCAGACGGCCCAGAGCCAGACCCATTTTTTCCTGGTCAGCTTTGGTTTTCGGTTCTACCGCGATGGAAATTACCGGTTCCGGGAATTCCATACGCTCCAGAATGATCGGAGAATCTGGATCACACAGGGTATCACCAGTGGTCACGTCTTTCAGACCGATCGCAGCAGCGATGTCGCCCGCGCGAACTTCTTTGATCTCTTCACGTTTGTTGGCGTGCATCTGAACGATACGGCCAAAACGCTCACGTGCAGATTTCACGGAGTTCAGGATGGTATCACCGGAGTTAACCACACCAGAGTACACGCGGAAGAAGGTCAGGTTACCCACGAACGGGTCGGTAGCGATTTTGAATGCCAGAGCAGCAAACGGCTCTTCATCGCTAGCGTGACGCTCAGCCGGAGTATCTTTACCGTCGTCCAGAATACCGTTGATCGCAGGTACATCAGTCGGGGATGGCAGGTAATCAATTACCGCATCCAGCATCGCCTGAACACCTTTGTTCTTAAACGCAGAACCACAGGTTACCAGGATGATTTCGTTGTTCAGAACGCGCTGACGCAGAGCTTTCTTGATCTCTTCTTCAGTCAGTTCTTCACCACCCAGGTATTTCTCCATCAGCTCTTCTGAAGCTTCCGCGGCGGACTCGATCAGGTTCTGGTGCCATTCTTCAGCCAGTTCCTGCATGTCAGCCGGGATATCTTCATAAGTGAAGGTTACGCCTGCATCTTCTTCGTTCCAGTTGATGGCTTTCATTTTCACCAGGTCAACAACACCAGTGAAGTTTTCTTCAGCACCAATTGCCAGCTGCAGCGGAACAGGGTTCGCGCCCAGACGGGTTTTGATCTGACCAACAACTTTCAGGAAGTTCGCGCCCATACGGTCCATTTTGTTAACGAACGCAATGCGCGGAACTTTATATTTGTTAGCCTGACGCCATACGGTTTCAGACTGCGGCTGAACACCACCAACTGCGCAGTAAACCATTACTGCACCATCAAGCACACGCATGGAACGTTCTACTTCGATAGTGAAGTCAACGTGCCCCGGGGTGTCGATGATGTTTACGCGATGCGGTTCATACTGCTTAGCCATACCAGACCAGAATGCAGTAGTCGCTGCGGAGGTGATAGTAATACCACGCTCCTGCTCCTGTTCCATCCAGTCCATGGTGGCTGCGCCGTCATGAACTTCACCGATTTTATGGTTTACACCGGTGTAGAACAGAATACGTTCGGTAGTAGTGGTTTTACCGGCGTCGATGTGCGCACTGATACCGATGTTACGGTAGCGCGCGATGGGTGTTGTACGAGCCATTTGATTCCTCGTTTATCTTTTAGGCGTTCAATTTAAGTAGCCCAAAGCGGGCTGCTTACAAGAAGCGCCCGCCTGGTGACTAATACTCCGAAGGGATTACCAACGGTAGTGTGCGAACGCCTTGTTGGCTTCTGCCATACGGTGAACGTCTTCACGTTTCTTAACTGCAGTACCTTTGTTTTCTGCAGCATCAGAAAGTTCGTTCGCCAGGCGCAGAGCCATGGATTTATCACCGCGTTTACGAGCAGCTTCAACGATCCAACGCATTGCCAGGGCATTACGACGGACCGGACGGACTTCAACTGGTACCTGATAAGTAGAACCACCAACGCGGCGAGACTTAACTTCGACAGTCGGGCGCACGTTTTCGAGAGCTACTTCGAAAGCTTCCAGTTCATTTTTACCAGAACGCTGAGCCAGGGTCTCCAGCGCGCTGTATACGATTGTTTCGGCAGTAGATTTTTTACCATCTACCATCAGGATATTTACAAATTTAGCCAGCAGTTCTGATCCGAACTTCGGATCCGGCAGAATTTTACGCTGACCAATGACGCGACGACGTGGCATGGAAATACTCCGTTGTTAATTCAGGATTGTCCAAAACTCTAAGAGTTTAGTTTGACATTAATATAAAACGTTTGGCCTTACTTAACGGAGAACCATTAAGCCTTAGGACGTTTCACGCCATACTTGGAACGTGATTGCTTACGGTCTTTAACGCCGGAGCAGTCAAGCGCACCACGAACGGTGTGGTAACGAACACCCGGAAGGTCTTTTACACGACCGCCACGGATCAGGATCACGGAGTGCTCCTGCAGGTTGTGACCTTCACCACCGATGTAGGAAGTCACTTCAAAACCGTTAGTCAAACGAACACGGCAAACTTTACGCAGTGCGGAGTTCGGTTTTTTAGGAGTGGTAGTATATACACGAGTACATACGCCACGTTTCTGCGGGCATGCTTCCAGCGCAGGCACGTTGCTCTTTGCAACTTTGCGTGCGCGTGGTTTGCGTACCAGCTGGTTAACTGTTGCCATTAAATAGCTCCTGGTTTTAGCTTTTGCTTCGTAAACACGTAATAAAACGACCTCATACAATATGAGGACGCAGAATTTTAGGTCGGTGTCGAAAAGGTGTCAAGAAATATACAACGATCCCACAATTACCAGGCCATCTGGTTGGGATGCTTCACCGTAAGTCTGACGAAGTCAGTATAGCCAACCCTGACGACACTGTCTGAAATTTGACCATCTAACCCGCGAGCTTTAATGTCTTCTTCCAGTACATAGACCTTAATGGAGGCATTCTGCAGACTTTCAAGGAAGCGGGTACCATCTATTGCCGCCGTCACGCCATCCTGGAGCAATAAAAGCTCATCGTCTTCACCAACAAGACGAAGAAGAGAGGAGAAATCAGTAAGCCACGCGGAGCGATGTAAAGTATGCAGCATGAGAATGTCAAAACCTCAAAATAACATCATAGTTGCCAAGCTCACGGCGCAAATCATCGGGTTCAAGAACCGTCGCATCGACCACAAAACTGGCCCCCTGATCAAGCCCTCGCTCACGCAGGGAGGCGGCGCAAAGCCAGCATTGCTCTATATCGTACAGCCCCAGCAGTTTAAAAGTCGCGATATAATCACGGGCGAGGACAGCATCCGGTTTTTGTCCTTGCAGGATCTGGAAGACGCCATCACCAATAAAAAATACACCAAGGTCTTCCGTTAATGCTGAAGTCGCCAGTAATGCATCAAGACCTTCGCGGCCTGATGCACTGCCGTGCGGCACAGTGGAAAAAACAAAAGCAACACGTTTCATTAAAACTGTACCACGCGATCGCACGTCAGGGATGCCTCGGCCAGCGAGCCAAGCCCACTGAGGTTAAAACCTGATTGTAAGTTCGAACTTGTCAGCCCAAGCCTCTTCGCTTCGGTCTCATCAACAACGCCACGACGCAACGCCGCCGCCACACAAATATTAAGCTCTACACCAAATTGTTGATTGAGTTGCTGCCAGCCTCGCACCAAATCAAATTCATCACTGGCGGGTGATGTCAGAAGGTTAGCGTTATATACCCCCTCCTGATAGAAAAAGACACGGCTTAACTCATGCCCTTCCTCAAGCAACGCATGTGCAAATTGCAGCGCGCTGCTCGCCTGCTGTGTGCCATAGGCAGGTCCTGTCACCATGATGGCAAAACGCATTACTTGTCTTGCCCCTGGAAATCACCACTTTTGAACTGGCGAATATAGAGGTAAACAGTATGTTTGGAGATGTTCAGACGGTCAGCGACCTGATTAATAGCATCTTTGATATCGAAGATGCCTTTCTCATACAGATTCAGGACGATCTGACGATTCTTCGCATTGTTAGATACGTTACGATCGGCATTCACTTCTTCAATCGTGAATTCCAGCGTCTGTGTCACCAGATCTTCCACTGATGAAGCAAAGTTTACGGCTGAGCCCACTTCCGGGGTTTCCGGCGGAATAAAGGTATTCATTATTTGCGAGAAAGGTACATCAAGATTCATATTGATGCACAGCAGACCAATTACGCGATGCTCACGGTTGCGAATGGCAATCGTCACCGACTTCATCAAGACACCGCTTTTCGCACGTGTGAAATAACATTTCGACACGCTGCTATCCGCACCCGTCATATCATGCAGCATGCGCAACGCAAGATCGGTAATCGGTGAGCCGATTTTTCGGCCCGTGTGTTCACCGTTGGCGATGCGAATAGCCGAGCATTTCAAATCCTGCAAAGAGTGCAATACGATTTCACAATGGGAACCAATGAGCATCGCCAACCCGTCCACTACCGCTTCGTAGGATTTAAGGATATCGAAGTCGGTTTGATCGAAAGGACGTTGATCCAGCAAATCTAGCTCACTGGTTTCGTTGGTTAAAAGCGACCTGGACATGAAAAAAAGCACTCCTTTTCAGGAGCCTGTCGTTATGTTGTCAGGGCAGGCTCATCACTATTAGGGGCATCTAAAGTAATACAGCGCACAAGGCGCTTTCCAGTATTAATTATATCCTGTCGATAATAAAAAACCGCCGCCCTGTGGGCGGCGGTTTTTGGTACCTTATTTTTTGCTGGCATCTGCAGCTTTATCTGCCGGTGCAGCGTCTGCCTTCGCATCCGCTTTCGGCGCCGGTTTGATATCTAACAGCTCAACATCAAAGACCAGCGTAGAGTTTGCCGGAATACCCGGAACGCCGGTTTTGCCATAAGCCAGATCCGGTGGAATAACCAGCTGAATTTTACCGCCTTTCTTGATGTTTTTCAGGCCTTCTGTCCAGCCCGGGATAACACCGTCAAGACGGAAAGAGAGTGGCTCGCCACGGGTGTAAGAGTTATCAAACTCTTTACCATCAATCAGCGTACCTTTGTAGTTCACAACCACGGTATCGCTGTCTTTCGGTGCTTCACCTGTACCGGCTTTCTCTACTTTGTAGACCAGACCAGTAGAAGAGGTTTTAACACCTTTCTCTTTGGCAAACTTCTCACGGTACGCTTTACCCTTGGCTTCATTATCAGCCGCGTCTTTTTCCATTTTCGCCTGGGCGGAAGTCTTCACGCGCGCTTCAAACGCCTGCAGAGTTTGTTCGATTTCCTGGTCAGACAATTTGCTCTTGTCCGCAAACGCATCCTGAACGCCAGCGATCAGCTGATCTTTATCCAGTTTGATGCCCAGTTTCTCCTGCTCTTTCAGGGAGTTTTCCATGTAACGCCCCAGGGATGCGCCCAGCGCGTAGGCCGCTTTCTGGTCGTCATTCTTGAATGCTGCTTTGCTGTCAGCGGTAGCGGCTGGTTTCGCAGTATCAGCAGCGAAGGTGATCGGGGCATGCAGAGCAACGGCCATTGTGGTCGCCAGCAACGTTACTTTAAACAGTGATTTCATCCATCTCTCCAGGGCCGGGGCATCTCACCCCAGGGTTAGCTAACATAAAAACGTACTATAAAGCGTTGTAGAACAAATCAACATACGGACACGCCCTATTATCACCACATTTCAGACTCTTTTTGTTTAAATTAGTTTCGTCACACGGGAATGAGTGCTGTGCAAACAGGCAAAGTTGAGTAGAATTCGCCGCAGTCCGCGATCTGCCGGAAATAACAGAAGAGGTGAATCATGCAGGATACAACGATGGAAACTCGGCTGGCTGAACTGGAGAGTCGCCTGGCATTTCAGGAAATTACCATTGAAGAGCTTAATGTGACGGTAACTGCTCACGAACTGGAAATGGCCAAACTGCGCGATCATCTGCGTCTACTGACGGAGAAGCTCAAAGCAACTCAGCCGTCCCATATTGCGTCGCAGTCCGAAGAGACACCGCCGCCGCATTATTGAGTGACTAGTCCTGATATAGGTTGACAGTTTTTTGTCTGTAAAACGCCTGATGAACATCATCGGGCGTTTTGTATTTCAGGGCCAGATGTGGCCGTTCATGGTTATAAATTGCCACGGACTCTTTTACCATCATCCGGGCTTGTGCAAGATCCTCCGGGCGCGAGAGTAAAAACTCATTTTTCAGTATCCCGTTTATTCTCTCAGCCAGCGCATTCTGGTAGCAATCGTAACCATCGGTCATTGAACAGGTTATTCCGTTTCGCTCATGAACTGACTGATAAAGTACCGAACAGTATTGCAGTCCTCTGTCAGAGTGATGTACCAGCGGACCTGTCGTTTTTCTCCGCCTCAGAGCCTGTCTGAACGCCTTTACCACGTTTTCTGTCTGCAGGTTTTCCCCGACATGGTAACCCACGATTTTTCTGGAGCAGGCATCGGTGACCAGACTCAGATAAGCCGTGCCGCTGCGCAGCGGAAGGTAAGTTATATCAGCGACCCAGACCTGCTCTGGCTCAAGGGGGGTAACCTGCTCAGGGCCGGGTTTCAGCAGATTAGGATGCCGGTAAAAGCGATGATGGCTGTTAGTGGTTTTGTGATATGCCCGTTTCACTGGCACCAGGAGCCGGTATTCATCCAGCAGGTTAAACAGATGGTCTCGTCCGATATTCAGCATTTTATCGGACTGAGTGTTCAGCAGATAGTGCAGTTTACGCGTACCGATTCGCGGCTGACGACACCTGACTCGGGCAACAAACTCAATAACCTGAGCATGATGTTCCTGTCTTTTTATGCGTCTTGTGTTGTCCTGATACCACGCCTGTCTGCTGTGCCCCAGGAACTGGCATGCACGCGTAACAGTTATTTTTGTGGCCGGACTTTGCGCGAGGACTTGCCGGGCCGCTTTTTTACAACGCTCACCCCGTAATCATTTTTCAGGACGTTGATAACCGACTCAAAAAACTCAGCTTTCTGGTTCGCCAGCTCAAGCTGTTCTTCAAGTTCCCTGATTCTTTGCTCGGGTGTAAGCGGGATAATCGTCTGAGCCACAGGCAGTTTCCTCTTCACCAGGTCAGGAAGTCCGGGACTCCAGTCAAGTCGGCCATACTTACGCAACCAGACAAGAACGGTGGAGCGCCCCTGAATACCATACCGCTGCTGGGCCTGTTTATAGGTCATCTCGCCTTTTTCAACCTGCTCAACAACAGCTATTTTAAAGGATAGAGGGTAATCGCGTTGGGTGCGTTTGAACTCAGTCATCATCACGTTCTCCGTATTTAAGTCAGGAACGTGTCAACGCTATTCAGGATGGGTCAGTGTTATTAAAAAAACCGGGTAAACCCCGGTTTTTTTTCGTCTGTGTTTTTTGCAACCCACAAAAATTGTGAAGCGCTTCGCCGTTTGCACATTCCCCCATTGCGTTATACCTTCAATTTAATGAAGATATAAATATTCAATTTACTGAAAATATATGATGAGCCGGACATTTATCAAGAAAGAGGGGGTTGTGCAGACAACCCTGGCCCGTTACTTGCTCGGAGAGAAGTGCGGTAACCGTTTGAAAACGATTGATGAACTGGCAAATGAATGCCATTCATCGGTAGGGTTAACGCAGGCCGCGCTTAAAACGCTGGAATCCTCAGGGGCGATCCGTATTGAACGTCGCGGGCGCAACGGTAGCTATCTGGTGGAGATGGATAATCGGACGTTGTTGAAGCATGTCGATATCAATAACGTGGTCTGTGCAATGCCGCTGCCCTATACCCGTTTATATGAAGGACTGGCGAGTGGGTTGAAGGCACAGTTTGACGGCATTCCATTTTATTACGCGCATATGCGTGGGGCAGATATTCGTGTGGAATGCTTGCTAAATGGTGTCTACGACATGGCGGTTGTTTCCCGTCTGGCGGCGGAAAGCTACCTTGCGCAAAATGGGCTTTTCATCGCACTGGCGCTGGGGCCGCACACTTATGTAGGTGAACACCAGTTAATCTGTCGCAAGGGTGAGTCCGGGAGCGTGAAGCGTGTTGGGTTGGATAATCGTTCGGCGGATCAGAAGATCATGACCGAAGCCTGTTTTGGCGAGCGTGATGTTGAGCTAATTGATCTTCCTTATCACGAAAGCCTTCAGCGTATTGCGAAAGGGGATGTAGATGCGGTTATCTGGAATGTGGTTGCGGAGGCTGAACTGGCGGTGCTGGGATTAGAAGCTACACCGCTGACTAACGACCCGAGATTCCTTCAGGCCACGGAGGCTGTGGTGCTGACCCGGACAGATGATTATCCGATGCAGCAATTGCTACGTACCATCGTTAACAAAGAGGCGCTGCTTGCCCATCAGCAACGAGTGGCAAATGGCGAGCAGGAACCCAGTTATTAAGCGAAGGGCATGGGATGGAAAACAGACTGAACCTGCTGTGTGACGCAGGCGTTATCGACCAAGATATCTGCAGCGGCATGCTGCAGGTTGTGAAGCGACTGGATGAAGAGTGGCGTTTGCCGGTTTATTCCGAGCAAGGGACGATGGCGATGACCCATATGGCAAGTGCATTAATGCGCAGTCGTCGGGGAGAAGTGATTGAAGCGCTGGATGATGAACTGCTGACAGAACTGACGCAATCCAACCTCTGGCCAACTATTTTATTGGTACACCAGATTTTGCTGAAAGAGTTTGCGGTGACACTGCATCCGAATGAAGAGGGGTATCTGTTGGCAAATCTGTACGGTTTGTGGATGGCGGCGCACGAAGCCGTCTGAAGTAAAAAGAGTATCGGCGTATTGCACTTTAAATATTCAAAAAAATGAATATTTAACTGAGGGATTAGAAACGAGGCATACAGATGTTTATACATGCATTGAAACGCCAGAACCCTGCTCTTATTACTGCTGCGGTTAGCTTGTGGCAGAAGGGAAAGATCGCTCCGGACAGTTGGGTCATTGATGTTGACCAGGTGATGGAGAATGGCAAACGCCTGCTAGACGTAGCCAGACAGCACGGTATGTCACTCTATTTGATGACGAAGCAGATAGGTCGTAATCCCTGGCTGGCGGACAAGCTTTTACAGCTGGGATACGAAGGCATTGTGGTCGTTGATTACAAAGAAGGTCGGGTCATGCGACGTGCGGGGCTGCCGGTCGCACATCAGGGACACCTGGTGCAGATTCCTTCGCGACAGGTTAGTGAAGCGGTAGCTCAGGGGACCGACGTTATTACCCTGTTTTCGTTGGAGAAAGCGCGTGAGGTTTCTGCAGCAGCGCTAAAGACCGGTCGTGAACAGAGCGTAATGCTTAAAGTGTATGGCAAAGATGATTTTCTTTATCCGGGACAAGAAAGCGGTTTCCCAGTGACGTATCTGAATGAAGTGGTAAGTGAAATACGTCGTTTACCTGGCCTTCGCCTGAGCGGCTTAACGCATTTTCCTTGTCTGCTATGGGATGAGAAATCTGCCGAAACGATACCGACACCAAACCTGCACACTCTGGTGGAAGCCAGACGTCAGTTAGAGGCAGCGGGAATTGAGATTGAACAACTTAATGCCCCTTCTGCCAGCAGCTGCGCGTCGCTGCCGCTACTGGCGAAATATGGTGTAACTCATGCTGAACCAGGACATGCACTGACAGGGACTGTCCCTTCCAATCAAAAAGGTGATCAACCTGAACGTATTGCGATGCTCTGGCTGAGTGAAATTTCGCACAATTTTCGTGGAGATAGCTATTGCTATGGCGGTGGTTATTACCGTCGCGGTCATGCGCAAAATGCACTGGTTTTTACTCCTGACAGTAATACGCCCATTGACGCGAAGCTGAAACCTGTGGACGCCAGCAGTATCGATTATTACCTGCCTCTGGCTGGAGAGTTCCCGGTGAGCAGTGCGGTGGTGTTCTGCTTCCGTACCCAAATTTTTGTGACGCGCAGTGATGTGGTGTTGGTATCCGGGATTCAACGTGGTGCGGCAGAAATTGTCGCCCGTTATGACAGCCTTGGCAACGTTCTGGAGGACTGATGGCCCGATTCGTGGTGTTGGTGATCGATAGCTTTGGCGTTGGCGCAATGAAAGACGTGGCTCGGGTCAGGCCGCAGGATGCCGGGGCAAATACCTGCGGACATATTCTTGGCAAATTACCGCAGTTGCAGCTTCCCACGCTGGAAAAACTGGGGCTGATTAACGCGTTGGGCTATACGCCTAGTGTGATGAATCCTTCTGCGTCAGCGGTTTGGGGCGTTGCTGAATTGCAACATGAAGGTGGCGACACCTTTATGGGACATCAGGAAATTTTAGGAACCCAACCACAGTCTCCGTTACGTATGCCGTTTAGCGAAGTTATTGCCGACGTTGAACGGGCACTGATTGCCGAAGGCTGGCTGGTAGAGCGACGTGGTGGCGAGCTGACGTATCTGTGGGTCAACCAGGCGGTTGCAGTGGGTGACAACCTCGAAGCCGATTTAGGTCAGGTCTATAACCTTACCGCGAACCTTTCTGTTATCCCGTTTGATGAGGTGTTGAAGATAGGGCACGTGGTACGCGAACAAGTACAAGTAGGGCGGGTGATTGCCTTTGGTGGGCAGCTTAATGACAGCCAACGCATTCTGGATGCCGCTGAGATAAAAGAAGGCCGCTTTATCGGTATTAACGCTCCGCGTTCCGGTGCTTATGAATGTGGTTTCCAGGTCAGACATATGGGCTACGGCGTTGATGATCGGGTACAGGTACCACAAAAGCTGTATGAGGTGGGAGTGCCTACGGTTCTGGTTGGTAAAGTAGCGGATATCGTCAGCAATCCTCACGGCCGCAATTGGCAAAACCTGGTAGACAGTCAGCAGATTATGGATATCACGCTGAATGAATTTCAGGCCAAATCAACAGTGTTCATCTGCACCAACATCCAGGAAACCGACCTCGCCGGACACGCAGAGGATGTCGCACGCTATGCCGAACGTTTACAGCTTGTCGATCGTAATCTTACACGTCTTCTGGCGGCTATGGCTCGGGATGATTGTTTGGTCGTCATGGCCGATCACGGCAACGATCCGACCATCGGACATAGTCACCATACCCGCGAAGTCGTACCGATATTGGTTTATCAGCAGGGACTGGAACCCGCCCGGTTGGGCGTTCGTACCACGTTGTCGGATGTAGGGGCAACGGTTTGCGAGTTTTTTGGCGCGCAACCTCCACAAAACGGCACCTCTTTTCTTTCATCGTTGCGACTTACAGGAGACACCTTATGAAGATTGATACGACGGGCTATACCTACGTCCACGAGCATTTGCATATCGATCTCTCTGGTTTTAAGAACAACCTCGATTGTCGACTGGATCAGTACGATCTCATCTGTCAGGAGATGAAGGATCTGCGGGCGTTGGGCGTTCGCAACATTATTGAGATGACTAACCGATACATGGGGCGGGATCCACAATTTATGCTCGATATCATGCGTGATACGGGGATGAACGTGGTGGCCTGTACTGGCTATTACCAGGATGCGTTTTTCCCGGAGCATGTTGCGACCCGCAGCGTGGAGCAGCTTGCTCAGGAGATGATTGATGAGATCCTTATCGGTATCGATGGCAGCGAACTCAAAGCTGGGATTATTGCGGAAATTGGCTCCAGCGAAGGGGTGATTACGCCACTGGAAGAGAAGGTGTTCATTGCCGCCGCACGAGCGCATAACGAAACCGGGCGACCGGTTTCGACTCATACCTCTTTTAGCACCATGGGGCTGGAACAGCTGGCGCTACTGAAAGCGCAAGGCGTTTCGCTCTCTCGCGTGGTTGTAGGCCACTGCGATTTGAAAGATAACCTCGACAATATTCTGCACATGATCGATCTCGGCGCGTATGTGCAGTTCGACACCATCGGTAAAAACAGCTACTACCCGGACGAAAAGCGTATTGGGATGCTGCATGCGTTACGCGATCGTGGGTTGCTTAACCGCGTGATGCTCTAAATGGATATTCCCCGCCGCTCCCATCTGAAAGCCAATGGCGGTAATGGTTACAACTACCTGTTAACCAACTTTATTCCACAGCTGCGCCAGTCAGGATTCAGTCAGGCCGATGTGGATACGATGTTACGTGATAACCCCTCTCAATTTTTCCAATAAGGACAGAATAATGAAAAAGATTGGCGTTGCTGGCTTACAGCGTGAGCAGATTAAAAAAACTATCGAAACAGTGGCTCCTGGCTGCTTTGAAGTCTCTATTCATAACGATATGGAAGCGGCGATGAAGGTGAAATCCGGGCAACTGGATTACTACATTGGCGCTTGTAACACCGGTGCGGGCGCGGCGTTGTCGATTGCCATTGCGGTGATTGGTTACAACAAAAGCTGCACCATTGCCAAGCCGGGGATTAAGGCGAAAGACGACCATATTGCAAAAATGATTACGGAAGGAAAAGTCGCGTTTGGTCTCTCCGTTGAACACATTGAACACGCAATCCCAATGCTGATTAACCATCTGAAATAAAGGCACGAATATGGATCTGTATATTCAGATTATCGTGGTGGCCTGCCTGACAGGTATGACATCACTGCTGGCGCATCGGTCAGCTGCCGTATTCCATGACGGCATTCGCCCAATTCTGCCACAGCTTATCGAAGGTAACATGAACCGCCGCGAGGCGGGGAGTATTGCCTTTGGTCTGAGCATTGGTTTTGTGGCGTCAGTGGGGATTTCGTTCACCTTGAAAACCGGGTTGCTCAACGCCTGGTTGCTGTTCCTGCCGACGGACATCCTCGGTGTGCTGGCGGCCAACAGTCTGCTGGCGTTTGGTATGGGGGCTATCTGGGGCGTATTGATCCTCACCTGCCTGCTGCCGGTAAACCAGTTGCTGACAGCGTTGCCGGTCGATGTGCTGGGGAGTCTGGGTGAGCTGAGCTCTCCGGTTGTTTCTGCATTCGCACTTTTTCCGCTGGTGGCGATTTTCTACCAGTTCGGCTGGCAACGTAGCCTTATCGCTGCGGTCGTGGTGCTGATGACCCGCGTTATTGTCGTGCGCTACTTCCCGCATCTGAACCCCGAATCGATCGAGATTTTCGTGGGGATGATCATGCTGCTGGCGATCGCTATCACGCACGACCTGCGTCATCGGGGCGATGAAGGAATGGATACCAGCGGGCTATCGGTGTTTGAAGAGCGTACCTCGCGGATCATTAAAAACCTGCCGTATATCGCGATTGTCGGGGCATTGATTGCAGCGGTTGCCAGTATGAAGATTTTCGCGGGTAGTGAGGTGTCCATCTTTACGCTGGAAAAAGCCTATTCCGCAGGTATTACACCGGAGCAGTCGCAAACACTGGTTAATCAGGCGGCATTAGCTGAATTTATGCGCGGTTTAGGTTTTGTGCCGTTGATTGCCACTACGGCGCTGGCGACCGGGGTGTACGCAGTGGCGGGCTTTACCTTTGTCTATGCCGTGGGCTATTTAGCGCCGAATCCGTGGATTGCGGCACTTCTTGGCGCTCTGGTCATTTCCGCAGAAGTCCTGTTGCTGCGCTCTATCGGTAAATGGCTGGGACGTTATCCGTCCGTGCGTAACGCATCGGATAACATTCGTAACGCCATGAATATGTTGATGGAAATGGCGCTGCTGGTCGGCTCTATTTTTGCTGCGATTAAGATGGCGGGCTATACCGGTTTTTCTATCGCCGTCGCGATTTATTTCCTCAACGAATCGATTGGACGCCCGGTACAGAAAATGGCTGCACCCGTGGTGGCAGTGATGATAACCGGCATTGTGCTGAATATTCTTTACTGGTTGGGGCTGTTTGTCCCGGCATAAGGTGGCGTAAATGAAGACGTTTCCGTTGCAAAGTTTGACACTTGCTGAGGCGCAGCAAAAGCAGTTTGCACTTGTAGACTCCCTCTGCCGCCACTTTCCCGGTGCAGATTTTCTGTCGGGCGGCGACCTGGGGCTGAGTCCTGGGTTGAATCAGCCCCGGGTGACGCAGCGAGTGGAACACGTGTTGGCTGATGCCTTTCATGCGGAAGCGGCGGTGTTGGTTCAGGGCGCAGGAACCGGGGCGATTCGCGCGGGGTTGGCGTCGTTACTCAAACCAGGGCTGCGGCTACTGGTGCATGTTGCGCCGGTTTATCCCACCACGATGGTGCTCGTTGAGCAGATGGGAATTGAGCTGGTCAGGGCCGACTTCAATGACCTTGCGGCATTAAGACAGGTTATCGCTGAACATCGCCCCGATGCAGCGCTGGTACAGCATACCCGTCAGCAGCCGCAGGACAGCTATGTGCTGGCTGAAGTACTGGCGGAGATTGCCCTGTGTGGGCTGCCAACGTTAACCGATGACAACTATGCGGTGATGAAAGTTGACCGTATTGGCTGTGAATGTGGGGCGACGCTCTCTACCTTCTCCTGTTTTAAGCTCTTTGGGCCGGAAGGGGTGGGGGCGGTGGTTGGCAAGGCGGATATTATCGGCAGAATCCGTGCGACTCAGTATTCCGGCGGCTGCCAGATTCAGGGAGCGCAGGCGTTGGAGGTACTTCGGGGGCTGGTTTTCGCCCCAGTGATGCATGCGGTGCAGGCAGGCGTGTCTGAGCGATTGCTAACGTACCTGAATAGCGGGGGGCTTCCCGAGGTGAAACTGGCGGCGATCGCTAATGCGCAGTCGAAGGTTCTGATCGTCGAGTTTCATCAGCCGATAGCTAAAAGGGTATTGGAAGAGGCGCAAAAACGAGGGGCGCTGCCGTATCCGGTGGGTGCGGAGTCGAAATATGAGCTCCCTCCTCTGTTTTATCGCCTCTCCGGGACTTTTCGTGAAGCCAGTCCGGGGCTTGAGGAATATGCGATTCGCATTAATCCAAACCGTAGTGGAGAGCAAACGGTGCTACGTATTTTGCGGGAAAGCATTAAGCAAGTCATGACTGGCTGAAAATGGGTGACGACAGGCATAAAAAAACCGGGAAACTCCCGGTTTTTTTATTGGCTTCATACTGCAGTGTTAGCGTCGAATTAGTGATTCGAAAACCAGTTCAGCTTATCGCGCAATCCAACAACACGACCAACAATAATCAGGGCCGGACTTTCAACCTGCTGCGCCAGTTCACCGAGTTGCGTCAGCGCTCCGTTGACGACGCGTTGTTTAACGGAGGTTCCGTTTTCTACCAGCGCAACCGGCATATCAGCCTGCATACCAAACTCGATCAATTTTTCCTGGATAGTGGCAGCCTGGTTCAGTCCCATATAGAACACCAGTGTCTGCTTTTCTGCTGCCAGGTTTTCCCAGTCCAGCTCGCCGCCAGTTTTCAGGTGGCCGGTGACCAGACGTACGCTCTGGGCGTAATCTCGATGTGTCAGTGGAATACCCGAATATGCAGAGCAGCCAGAAGCTGCGGTAATGCCTGGAACCACAGAGAACGGAATGCCTGCGTGGCACAGCGTTTCCAGCTCTTCGCCACCGCGTCCAAAGATGAACGGATCGCCGCCTTTCAGGCGTACTACGCGTTTGCCCTGTTGCGCTTCGCGTAGGAGGATCTGGTTAATTTCTTCCTGCGGTACACAGTGATAGCCTGCGCGTTTACCGACAAATACACGATCTGCATCGCGGCGCACAAGGTTCATGATGTCATCAGAAACCAGGCGGTCATACACCACGACATCGGCCTGCTGGATCTGCTGTAGTCCTTTCAGCGTCAGCAGCCCAGCGTCACCAGGGCCGGCGCCAACCAGTACCACTTCACCTCGATGATCCAGCGGTTCGCTGAGCAACTGTTCGGTGGTTTCCTCAATCGCTTTCTGATCGTTATTTGCCAGCGATTGCGCCAGACGATCGTTAACGAACAACTTTTCCCAGAAACGGCGACGTTCGCCCATGCTGGCAAACTGTTTTTTCACCCGGGAACGTAGTTGCCCCGCATACTGCGCGACCTGTCCCAGATGCTGCGGTAACACGGATTCGAGCCGTTCACGCAGCAGGCGGGCAAGGACAGGTGAGGTGCCACCAGAGGAGACTGCCACCATTAACGGCGAGCGGTCGATAATGGAAGGCATGATGAAACTGGCGGCTTTTGGCGCATCGACCACGTTACAGAAAATTCGTCGTGATTCAGCGGCATTGCTGACGCGAAGGTTGACGGCATCGTCATCGGTTGCGGCGATCGCCAGCCAACAGGAGTCGAGCAGGGCTTCATCGAACGGCCCTTCAACCAGCGTCAGCATTCCTTCATTTGCCCATACGGTAAACTGAGGAATAAACGCAAGTGCATTAACCGTTAAACGGGCACCCGCTTCCAGCAGTAACCGCGCTTTGCGTTCTGCGACATCACCACCGCCGACGATCAAGCAGTCGCGGTCACGTAGTTGACAAAATATAGGCAAATGATCCACGACATTACCCCTTAATGATTTGGCTGTTATGCCAGATTCTCAGTTTGGTTGATTTTTGCCGGAACAGGGCGCTCCGATTTTGGCGTAGCATACCAATAACCCAATCCCATGAATACGACACCGGACAAAGTATTACCTAGTGTTACCCACAGCAGATTATGACCAATTCCAGCCAACGTATAAGCATCGCTGTGGTGACCGAACCATGAGAGGGCAAACAGCGTCATATTGGCAACAGAGTGCTCGTAGCCGGAAGCGATAAAAGCCAGCAGGCACCACCAGATAGCGAGGAATTTCGCCGCACCTTCAGTACGGATTGCCATCCAGATCGCCAGGCAAACCAGCCAGTTACACAGCGCACCTTTAAAGAACAGTACTGTTGCAGGTGCGGTGGTTTTTGCCAGTGCTACCGTATGTACGATGCTGGTATCGACCGGTAACAGGCTGCCGCCGCCCCAGCTGTACAGCAGGGCAACGAATACGGAACCGACCAGATTTCCCAGCCAGGTTTGCGGCAGAATTGCCCACATCTGGCTGTGGCTGATGGTGCCCGCTTTCACGCCAAGTGTCAGAAACATTGTGTGGCCGGTGAACAGTTCAGAACCGGCGATAATCACCAGCGTTAAGGCAATACCAAAGGTTGCACCCATTACCAGAGGACGTACGGATGGGTCGAGCAGATTACCGAGAGTAAAAATAAGGATGATGCCGAGGCCAACGTAGGCCCCTGCCATAGCTGAGCTGACCCAGAAGCCAAGTGGATTATTAGCCGACAGGCGTGCAATGCGCGCAGCGTTAGCCGCACACTTATTAATAGTGTCTGTGAACATATGTTGATTATCCTTGAAGTACAAAAATAAAAAGAAATCGTAACCGTAGGCCGGATAAGGCATTTATGCCGCCATCCGGCAATTGCAATTGCCGGATGGCGCTACGCTTATCAGGACTACCAATAAAAGAACTACAAATACGTCAAAAAAGGGGAGGCATTGCGCCTCCCTAAAAATTAATTAACCGCGCAGTTGCACCATGCCGTCTTTCACCCGAGCTTCGTAATGTTTCACAGAAAACTGTTCGTCTTCCATGCACAGACCGTCGCTTAAGCGAAAACGCTGTTTTTTCAGCGGGCTGGCAACCCACAATTCGCCCTGATGTTCAGCAATCAGCCCGCGAGAAAGCACGCTGGACTCAAAGAACGGGTCGATATTGCTGATCGCAAACACCTGATCGCTGTGATATGGGCGGAAAATAGCAACCTGCTCAGTACCTAACAGGGCGCAGACGCCTGTTGCAGGCAGAATGTCATCGATTTTGCAGATGTTTTTCCACTGGCTCATGCGTTTTCCTCCACCAGAGTGACCGGGATGCGCTCATATGGCGTGGCCGGACGATGTTGTTCACGTTCAGGCACAACCTGGACATTCGGATCGCGTTTATCGCTGTTGATAAAGTGTTTAAAACGAACCTGTGCAGATGGGGTGTTGACGGTTTCCGTCCACTCGCACACGACGGCTTCACGCAGACGCGCCATTTCTTCTTCCAGGTGTTCATTCAGACCCAGTTTGTCGTCAATAATGACGGACTTCAGATACTCAATGCCGCCTTCCAGGTTATCTAACCACGGTGCGGTACGGGTCAGTTTGTCTGCAGTACGAATGTAGAACATCATGAAACGATCAAGATATTTGAGCAGCGTTTCGCGATCGATATCCGCCGCCAGCAGATCAGCATGGCGTGGTTTCATCCCGCCGTTACCACAAACGTACAGGTTCCAGCCTTTTTCAGTGGCGATGATACCCACGTCTTTACCCTGGGCTTCAGCGCACTCACGGGTACAACCAGAGACACCAAATTTCATTTTGTGCGGCGTACGAATGCCCTTGTAGCGGTTTTCCAGCTCAACGCCGAAACCTACGCTGTCACCCACGCCATAGCGGCACCAGGTGCTGCCTACGCAGGTTTTCGCCATACGTAATGCTTTAGCGTACGCATGACCAGTTTCGAAGCCCGCTTCAATCAGCTGACGCCAGATTTCCGGCAGGTCATCTTTCTGCGCACCGAACAGGCCAATACGTTGAGAGCCGGTGATCTTGGTGTACAGGTTGAATTCGCGTGCGATACGACCAACGGCAACCAAACCTTCCGGAGTAATTTCACCACCTGCAGAACGCGGGATAACGGAGTAAGTACCGTCTTTCTGGATGTTCGCCAGGAAGTTGTCGTTAGTATCCTGCAGCGGCGTGTGCTGCGGTTTAAGAATGTATTCATTCCAGCAGGAGGCCAGCAGGGAGCCAACGGTCGGTTTACACACTTCACAGCCGTAACCTTTACCGTGTTTTGCCAGCAACTCTTCGAAGGTTTTAATACCTTCCACACGGATGAGATGGAACAGTTCCTGACGCGAATACGGGAAGTGTTCGCACAGGTTGTTGTTGACTTCAATCCCTTGTTTCGCCAGTTCAGCATTCAGTACTTGGGTAACCAGAGGAATACACCCGCCGCAACCGGTACCGGCTTTGGTTTCAGCTTTCAGCGCCGCAACGGTATGGCAGCCTTTGTTGATAGCGGCGACCAGCATGCCTTTGGTGACGTCAAAGCAGGAGCAAATTTGCGCGCTGTCCGGCAGCTTATCCACGCCTATTGAGGGTTTACCGCTACCTGCGTGCGCTGGCAGAATCAGTGAATCCGGATTTTCCGGCAGTTCGATAGCGTTCAGCACCAGCTGCAACAGGTTACCGTAATCGCTGGTGTCACCCACCAGGACCGCACCGAGTAGCGTTTTGTTATCTTCGCTGACAATCAGGCGTTTGTAGACTTCTTTGCTTTCGTCGAGATAGACGTAGCTGCGGGCACCCGGCGTGCGTGCATGTGCGTCGCCAATACCGCCAACATCGACACCCAGCAGCTTCAGTTTGGCACTCAGATCCGCGCCTTCGAAGGCATTTTCGCTACCGAGAATATGGTCAACAGCGACCTGCGCCATTTTGTAACCAGGGGCAACCAGGCCATAAACACGGTTGTTCCAACTGGCGCATTCGCCAATGGCGTAGATATCCGGGTCAGAGGTCTGGCAGGCATCGTTAATCACGATACCGCCGCGTGGTGCCACGTCCAGGCCGCACTGGGTTGCCAGTTTGTCGCGCGGGCGAATACCCGTGGAGAAAACGATAAAGTCAACTTCCAGTTCGCTCCCGTCGGCAAAACGCATGGTTTTACGTGCTTCAGTACCTTCCTGGACGATCTCTTTCGTGTTTTTGCTGGTGTGCACACGCACGCCCATGCTTTCAATTTTGCGACGTAACTGTTCGCCACCCATATGATCCAGCTGTTCAGCCATCAGCATCGGGGCGAATTCAATTACGTGGGTTTCAACGCCTAAGCTTTTCAGGGCGCCGGCGGCTTCCAGACCTAACAAGCCACCACCGACAACGGCACCGCGTTTGCTACGGCGAGCGCAGGATTCAATGGCATTGAGATCTTCGATGGTGCGGTAAACGAAACAGTCCTGAGTTTCTGAGCCTTTAATTGGCGGGATCCACGGGAAGGACCCGGTCGCCATGATCAGTTTATCGTAATAGACCGTACGGCCTGCGCTGGAGTGGATCACCTTCTCCTGACGGTTGATGGTAATCGCGCGTTCACCGACTAATACTTTAACGCCATGCTTCTCGTAGAATCCCTCGCGCACCAATGACAGTTCTTCAGCGGTGTGGTGAGAGAAGTAAGAAGACAGGTGTACACGGTCGTATGCTTTGCGGGGTTCTTCACAGAAGACGGTAATATCAAACTTGTCCGCATCAGATTTATCAAGAAGATCCTCAATAAAGCGATGGCCGACCATACCATTACCAATAATAGCGAGTCTGACTTTGCTCATTTTTGCCTCGATTTCTTTTCTATTACTGCCTACCTTAACGATTCAGCAACCCCGCTTATTGATACAAATCAAATTCGCCCTTATATACTCCTTAAGAGGTATATAACTGATTTGTCAGCATTTTTATAAGTCACGGAATTGACAGGCTTTTCATGTTTGTATGAAAAGCATACAAATCGAAGGGTTTTGGCGTGAGTTATCCTGCCTCTTAAGATTGCGAGGTCTACGCAGTCTGGAGAAGGGAAGGCGGATGATCAAAGGCCGGATGGTCATCCGGCCTGGGGAATGCTTTTATACGCCGGATAAGGTGCTTTAACATCATTATCCGGTATTCAGATTTAATGTGCGGCTGGTGTGCTGTGCTGACGATGGCGCGTAACGAATCCAAGGATAAAGCACATCACGAACACCACGGCATACAGTCCGTTAGCCGTCTGTAATGCAGCCAGAGGACCACTGTGGGCGACAATAGGGCCGGTGACCACGAAGGTCAGCATGGTACCAATAGTGCCGCAGGTCAGTACGAAATTAACCAGTTTTGGTGATGCGACTTTAGTCTGCTGAGAGCCGAGGGTGATAATAGTGGTATAGATCGCGCTGGAGAAGAAGCCCAGTGTCAGAATGAACCACGGCATATGCTCTGGCGTGCCAGTGATGAACAGATACATCAGCACAGTAGCCAGACCGGCCAGTACGGTCAGAATGCGCTGCAAATCAAAGAAACGAAGGATAAAGCTAAACGCCCACATGCCGACCATGTAAGACATCCAGAAGTCACTCACCAGTTTACCCGCATCGTTCAGGCTCATACCGAGGCTTTTGGCGTATTCCGGTACCCAGGAGATAAAACCAAGTTGACCAAGGATGTAGCACAATGCAGCAATAGCCAGGAACAGCACGCCTATGCCCCATTTCTCTTTCGCCACTGGCGTTTCCGGCTGCTGTGCATGTTTACCCAGCGCCGGGAATTCACAGCCGAAGGTCAGAATGAAAATCGCGACATAAACCAGGCCAATGCAAGCGTAAACCCAATACCATTCAATGCTGCGTGCCAGCAGGAATGCCGCGACCATTGGGAAAATCATCCCTGCCATGCTGAAGAATGAATCGGTAAACAACAGACGGGAACCGCGCTGGCGACCTTCATACATCTGGGTAACCAGGAATGTCCCAATTGACATGGTGATACCACTGACCAGGCCCAGTACAAACATCGCCGCTGAGAACAGCGCCAGACTATGGCTGAGCATCAGCCCGGCGACGGCCAGCACCATCAGGACGAAGCCAAAACGCAATTGCGTTTTCAGGGGCACAATTTCCATCAGCCAGGCATTGAGAAAAATAGAGATCAGGATCCCGGCATTCAGGAAGGTGAAAGTGTTACTCATACTGGAAACAGGCAAATGAAAATATTCTGCGATGTTTCCCATCACCATCCCGGTGACAATTACCAACGCACCTGTCAGGGCGTAAGAGAGAAAGCTAATCCATGTGAGCTTGATACGATTGCTGTTAGTCATGACTGGCCTGTATTGAAGTGTAAAGCGCGTTGACAGCGCTATGAGCGGGCAGATTTTAGGCGTTTTAGTGATGTATTTAAATGTTTATTGGTAAATTTGGTTGGCGTTACATTTTTTAATGTGATCAAGGTCACTTTATGAGGTTTGAGTGGCGGGATAATCCGCATCGTTACATTTGTTTCAGGTTCGTAAAATTAAGTAAAGGGATGGCCTTGTCCATGAAGGCTCTTTAGAATCAATTCACTTGCTCTATTTCTGCTCTTGTTAAGGAATTCTCATGCTCAAATCGACTCTGGCGGCTGTTGCAGCTGTTCTCGCCCTTTCTGCTCTCTCTCCCGCAGCACTGGCAGCGAAAGGTGACCCACATGTCCTGCTGACAACCTCTGCCGGTAACATTGAGCTGGAGCTGAATAGCCAGAAAGCCCCGGTATCAGTGCAAAATTTTGTCGATTATGTAAATAGCGGTTTCTATAACAACACCACGTTTCACCGTGTGATCCCTGGCTTTATGGTACAGGGTGGTGGTTTTAACGAGCAGATGCAGCAGAAGAAACCTAATCCGCCAATCAAGAATGAAGCCGATAATGGACTGCGTAATACCCGCGGTACCATTGCCATGGCACGTACTGCGGACAAAGACAGCGCGACCAGTCAGTTCTTTATCAACATTGCGGACAACGCCTTCCTTGATCATGGCCAGCGCGACTTTGGTTACGCTGTCTTCGGTAAAGTTGTGAAGGGTATGGATGTCGCGGATAAGATTTCTCAGGTTCCGACTCATGATGTCGGTCCATACCAGAACGTGCCATCAAAACCGATTGTTATCCTGTCAGCGAAAGTCCTGCCATAATCGAATTTTGCGCGGGCAGTTCCTGTCCGCGTTCTCTCCCTTCTCTGCGTAACCCGAAATTGCTGCTTATACTTGTGGCAAGTGTCGGCACATTCAGGGAGGTCACGTGAAAAAACTCACCGATAAACAAAAGTCCAGTCTCTGGGTACAACGGCGAAACGGCAATTTTCAGGCTAGCCGGCGGCTGGAAGGCGTGGATATTCCACGGGTTACTCTGAGCGCTGAAGACGCACTGGTGCGCCTTGAAGAATTGAGGAGGCACTATGAGCGATAAATTTGGTGATGGACGTGATCCCTATCTGTATCCAGGTCTGAACGTCATGCGTAATCGTCTGGGCGTTCATCAAACTCAGCGTCTTGAGCAGGCCGCCTGGGAGTTGACGGCGTTGCGTGCGGCGACGATTGAGCTGGGGCCGCTAAAACGGGGCCTGCCGCATCTGTGTGCTATCCATCGCCAGCTGTATCAGGATATTTTCGACTGGGCAGGTCATCTGCGTGAGGTCGACATTTATCAGGGGGATACCCGTTTCTGCCATTTTGCATATATCGAGAAAGAGGGTAATGCGCTGATGCAGGATCTTGAAGAAGAGTCCTGGCTGGCAGGATTACCGGAAGAAAAATTTGTCGACCGGCTCACGCATTATTATTGCGAAATTAATGTGTTGCATCCGTTTCGTATCGGCAGCGGTTTGGCGCAACGTATTTTCTTTGAGCAGTTAGCGATTCATGCCGGGTATGTGCTCAACTGGAATGGCATTCAGGTCGCGGAGTGGAACCTGGCAAATCAAAGTGGTGCAATGGGTGACCTGTCTGCGTTGCGAGCGATATTTCGTAAAGTGGTAAGTGTAGCCGAGGAAACTGAGTAGAATAGCGCGGTTCTTATGTACCGGAGCCGCCATGATCCTGCTTATCGATAACTACGATTCTTTTACCTGGAACCTGTATCAATACTTCTGTGAACTGGGCGCTGATGTTCTCGTCAGGCGTAACGACGAGTTGACGTTGCCGCAAATTGACACGCTTAATCCGCAAAAAATCGTTATTTCTCCCGGACCCTGCACCCCGGATGACGCCGGGATCTCGTTGGATGTGATTCGACATTTTGCGGGAAAAACGCCCATGTTGGGTGTTTGCCTGGGGCACCAGGCGATGGCACAGGCATTTGGCGCGACCGTGGTTCGGGCGGCGAAAGTGATGCACGGTAAAACATCACCGATTACGCATAACGGACAGGGGGTGTTTCAGGGACTCGTGAACCCGTTAACGGTCACGCGCTATCACTCGCTGGTTGTTGCCCCTGCGACACTCCCTGATTGTTTTGAGGTAACGGCCTGGAGCGACACCAGGGAGATCATGGGGATTCGCCATCGGGAGTGGGATCTTGAAGGGGTACAGTTTCACCCAGAGAGTATTCTCAGTGAACAGGGGCATCAGCTGCTGGCTAATTTCCTCAATCGTTGATTTGTGGTTGCTATTCAGTGATTTTTTATTCATATTTTGTGATTATAATTTCACTAACATTTCTGCTTAACTGGGTGGTAATGACATGGCAACTGAACAAACTGCAATTACGCGCGCGACATTCGATGAAGTGATTCTGCCGATTTATGCACCGGCGGAGTTTATTCCGGTAAAAGGGAAAGGGAGTCGAGTCTGGGATCAACAAGGGAAAGAATATGTTGATTTCGCGGGTGGAATTGCCGTTACCGCATTAGGGCATTGTCATCCGGCACTGGTCGAAGCGTTGAAAAGCCAGGGCGAAACGTTGTGGCATACCAGCAACGTTTTCACTAATGAGCCTGCTCTGCGCTTAGGCCGCAAAATCATCGACGCGACCTTTGCCGAACGTGTGCTGTTCATGAACTCTGGTACTGAAGCTAACGAAACCGCTTTTAAGCTGGCGCGTCACTATGCCTGTGTACGCCATAGCCCCTTTAAAACCAAAATTATCGCCTTCCATAATGCGTTTCATGGTCGCTCACTGTTTACCGTTTCCGTGGGCGGACAGCCAAAATATTCTGATGGCTTTGGTCCAAAACCGGCGGACATTATTCATGTGCCGTTTAACGATCTGCATGCAGTGAAAGCAGTGATGGACGACCACACCTGTGCGGTGGTGGTTGAGCCAATTCAGGGGGAAGGTGGCGTAACCGCAGCGACACCAGAATTTCTGCAAGGCCTGCGTGAATTGTGCGATCAGCACCAGGCACTGTTGGTATTTGATGAAGTGCAGTGCGGGATGGGGCGTACAGGTGACCTGTTTGCCTATATGCATTTCGGTGTGACGCCGGATATCCTGACCAGCGCCAAAGCCCTCGGCGGCGGATTCCCGGTGAGTGCTATGCTAACGACTCAGGAGATCGCCTCGGCGTTTCATGTGGGATCTCACGGTTCGACCTATGGCGGTAATCCTTTGGCCTGCGCGGTTGCAGGAGCGGCGTTCGATATTATCAATACCCCGGAAGTGCTGGAGGGTATTCAAGCCAAACGTCAGACGTTTGTTCAACATTTACAGAAGATTGATGCGCAGTATGACATTTTTAGCGACATTCGCGGCATGGGCTTGTTGATCGGTGCGGAACTGAAGCCACAGTTCAGAGGCCGGGCACGTGATTTCCTTTACGCTGCAGCGCACGAAGGGGTGATGGTGCTGAATGCTGGCCCGGACGTAATGCGTTTTGCGCCGTCGCTGGTGGTGGATAAAACGGACATTGATGAAGGCATGCAGCGCTTTGCGCAGGCGGTAGCGAAGGTCGTCGCCTGATTACCCGATAGTGCGCTGCTTTCAGGCCTACAGGAAAACAGCGTTAACCCTTCATGTCCCGCAACCGGCGGCTAAGCCAGATGCCATGATGCGGCCTTTGACGCCATGCTACCGACGAAATGGTGTGCATGGTGTTCAGGTGGCCAAGTATACGTTGCAGATGCTGTTCCAGGGTGCTTAACGGTCCTTGGGACAGCATTTCCGAAGACTCGAGAATATTCACATCGCCGGAACTTCCCGGCCCGTCATACTCCAACCGCTGCTGGCAACGCTGGATAGCAATTTCACAGGATTCCAGATACCTCTGTGCTAAATCCGGCGTCAGCATCGTATGTTCCCTTGCCAGAGTGGTCATCGCGTTAATGTGCTCGACAATAAACTGGCTGTGCGTAACCCACAGTTTCATATCTGCCAGATAGTGTGAGTTAAACCCTGGTTCCTGCATCGCCTGGTTCAGTGAGTTAAACAGAGTGTTATGCGCCTGATTAACCCGCATACGCTGATATGCCAGCGGTGTAGCCTGCGGGTCGTTGCTGAGAATCAGGCGAATGGCTTCCTGATCGGATTCTAGCGCATCGTGGGCGTTCTTACGCAGCAGGCCGCTCTGCCATTGCGGCCACAGCCAGAGTGTGCCGCCAAAGGCGATCAAACAGCCCATCACCGTATCGACAAAGCGCGGTACGATAAACTGCTCCCCATTCAGCGTCAGTAGTTGCAGGGTATACACTGCCGTGACAGTAAAACCTACTGTGGCCCAGCCGTAGTTTTTGCGGATAATCAGGTAGCTCACCAAAGTGATAAGCAACATAGCCGCCAGTGTGAAACCCTCGGGGATATGGAAGTGCAATGTGACGCCAGCGATAATAAGCCCAACGAGAGTACCTGCCGAGCGATGCAGAATACGCACCCGGGTTGCGCCGTAGCCATTTTGCGTGACGAACAATATCGTCATCAGGATCCAGTATGGTTTTGGCAAATGTAAGGCGCTACCCATCAGGCTGGCGATACTTAACATGACGCTGATACGCCCCGCATTACGCAGCGCAGGGGATTTAAACGACAAATAGCTTTTCAGAGCAGGGAGCAACGGCAATCGGCGCTGCTTATCAGCCATCAAATCCCGGGCATAAAGCGGGCGCTGGGTACGCAGCACGCGGGCAATGCGGCTAAAGTGCCAGTAGCAGAACTGTCCAACGGGATTATCCGGATGCTGCCTGGCAATTTTTTCCAGGGTGCCAATCTGCTTTTCCATTGAAAATCGCGTAGGCAAGCGGTGATACAAAATGTCATCTGCCAGCACTCGTAGTCGGGCGGCGACAGTTCGCGCATTCCAGCGAATTACCTGCTCTGCATGGCTGCGTTCGACCAGTTTCTGCACCTCTTCCGGTTGATGCAGGCTGACGGAAATATGCTCCTGTAAATCCAGAGCCTCCTGAAAGGCACGCAGCAGGCGTTTGTACTCATTGTTGTGATGTGCCGACAGCATGTGCATCTGCTGATAACACTGGGTAATGAGATCGACTGCTTTCTGCTGGCGTACCAGCAGCGGAGGCAGCGCTTTTTCAGGATCGATGTGCTGGGTCAGCAGACTGTATTTAGCCTCACAGTAATCGGCCAGTTCGCGGTATAGCAGGCTGAGTGATTCACGTAGCGGCTGCTCGCGCCACAGCCAAAACCAGAACCAGTTGAACAGACCGTACCACAATGTACCCAGCGCATAGATTAACAGTGGCTCCCAGACGGGCATGTTCCCGGCAAGGCTAAGCGTGAAAATTGCAGCAATGAGCGAGGCGGGCAACAATCGTGCATGCAGAGGACTTAACTCTGCAGTTACGCCGAGAATAAGCGTCAGGCCGGTGAGGATCAGCGGTAACGGTATGGTCTGCGCCAGCAGTAGTTGCATGATCAAACTGCATCCGGCAAACAGCGACGCACCAATAATTAAGCGTTTAAAAAAGCGTTTATGTGGGGTGTCAAGACCGGCAATGTTGCAGCAGGCTGGGACGAGGGAGAAAAGCAGCCCCAGATGTAGTTGACCGATGATAAGACCGACACCCACAGGTAAACACAGCACCAGCGTCTGTCGTAGTGCGTAGTTGATCTCGGGGTGATAAATCAGTCTTCGCCACATCAGTGTAAACAAAAATGGCGCATTACTGAGTAACGCGCCATTTTGGCGGAATTAACGTGTGCCGTAAACGACGATGGTTTTACCGTGCGCGGAGATCAGGTTTTGATCTTCCAGCATCTTCAGGATGCGACCAACGGTTTCACGGGAGCAACCCACGATCTGGCCAATTTCCTGACGGGTGATTTTGATCTGCATGCCGTCCGGGTGAGTCATCGCATCAGGTTGTTTCGCCAGGTTCAACAGCGTCTGGGCGATACGGCCTGTCACGTCGAGGAAGGCAAGGTTACCCACTTTCTCGGACGTAACTTGCAGACGACGAGCCATCTGGGAAGACAGACGCATCAGAATATCCGGGTTCACCTGGATTAACTGACGGAATTTTTTGTATGAAATTTCAGCGACTTCACATGCGGTTTTAGCTCGTACCCAGGCGCTACGTTCCTGGCCTTCTTCGAACAGGCCCAGTTCGCCAATAAAATCGCCCTGATTCAGATAAGAGAGGATCATTTCCTTCCCTTCTTCATCTTTGATCAGCACTGCCACTGAGCCTTTAACGATGTAATACAACGTTTCCGCTTTTTCACCCTGGTGAATCAGCGTGCTCTTCGATGGGTACTTATGAATATGGCAATGAGACAAGAACCATTCGAGAGTCGGGTCTGTTTGCGGTTTGCCAAGCACCATGCGCGGTTATCCTCTGTTATAAGCTGTCTCCAGAGCCAGAAAACGACGCTGCCTCTGGGGTTGCAAAAATGTGCTTCCCGCTACCTGGGAAGGGGGCTGCTAAAAAGTGCACTGCAGCCTGTAATGTGATGTCCTCTGCATACATGCAGTACGTCATTGTATTACTGTAGCATCCCGACTGTTTTAGCATAGCTTTCGCCGTGTGTCTCCTGGTGTCTCGCTTCAGCATGACGCAGGTCGCCTTCCGTTGCGAGAATTGTTATGTGCGCGTAATCTGTCAGGAAAATTGAAACATTGGAGTTACGAAATATGCAAGCGCGTGTAAAGTGGGTTGAGGGGTTAACCTTCCTTGGTGAGTCCGCCTCTGGCCACCAAATTCTGATGGACGGTAACTCCGGTGATAAAGCGCCGAGCCCGATGGAAATGGTGTTAATGGCTGCGGGTGGTTGCAGCGCAATTGATGTGGTGTCGATCCTGCAAAAGGGTCGCCAGGATGTGACCAACTGTGAAGTGAAACTCACCTCTGAACGTCGTGAAGAAGCACCGCGTCTTTTTACCCATATCAATCTGCATTTCATTGTCACCGGCCATGACCTGAAAGATGCCTCCGTGTCCCGCGCGGTAGATCTTTCGGCTGAGAAATATTGCTCCGTGGCGTTGATGCTGGAAAAAGCGGTGAATATCACCCATTCCTATGAAGTGATTGCTGCTTCGTAATGCACGCCTGATGGCGTCATACTTATCAGGCCTGCATGATGTAAACCCGTAGGCCGGATAAGGCATCAGCCGCCATCCGGCAACACTTCACTCGATCCTCTTTCCTTCCATCAGTCGTTGCACTAACGGCAGCATGATCAATTCCATTGCCAGCCCCATCTTGCCACCCGGTACGACTAACGTATTGATGTGGGAGATGAATGAACCCTGCAGCATCGCCAGCAACCAGGGATAATCGATCCCTTCCAGGTTGCGGAAATGAATCACCACAAAGCTCTCATCCAGTGACGGAATACTCTTGGCCGCAAAGGGATTGGAGGTGTCGACAGTTGGCACACGCTGGAAGTTAATATGCGTGCGGGAAAACTGTGGAGTGATGTAATTGATGTAGTCGTCCATTGAACGCACGACCGAGTCCATCACCGCTTCACGTGAGTGTCCGCGCTCGCTGGTATCACGGGTCAGTTTCTGAATCCATTCCAGGTTGACGATTGGCACAACGCCAACCAGCAGGTCGACATGTCGCGCCACATTTTGTTGCGGAGTGACGACACCGCCGTGCAGTCCTTCGTAGAACAGAACGTCAGTCGGCTCAGGTAGTGGTTGCCAGGGGGTAAACGTACCTGGAACCTGGTTCCACGGAACGGCTTCGTCGTAAGTGTGCAGATATTTACGCGACTGGCCTTTTCCTGCCTGACCATACTCAATGAAGGTTTGTTCTAACAGGCCGAAGTCATTGGCTTCGGGGCCGAAATAGCTGATATGCCGTCCGGCATCGCGCGCTTTGCGGATCGCCATGTCCATTTCCGGGCGGGTATAGCGATGAAAACTGTCACCTTCCACCTCGGCAGCACGCAGATTTAACTGCGCGAAAATTTTACGAAACGCGAGGCTGGTGGTGGTGGTCCCCGCGCCGCTGGATCCTGTTACCGCAATCACCGGATGTTTGGCAGACATAACAACTCCATAAATAGGTTGGTTTTTTTATTATAGTCAGCCGTCGGCAGCGGATTACTCGTGAAGCTGTTTCCTCGGCATAATGTTGACCGTTTCATGCAGTTCGGACCACACCAGCACGGCTTCACCAGATTGTAGTTGGCGTTTGACGTCGGCGACTTTTTGTTCGAGCGAGCGTTCATGTTCACCATAATCGGTGCCTTCACGCAAGACAAAGCTTTCAATCAGGTTGTCCAGTGCTTCCGGGGAGATATCCTGCCACGGGATCATCATGATGACGCCTCCAGGTATGTTGTCAGCCAGTCTGGGATACGGGACTCCAGCCACATCTCAGGATGGCGCAATGTGCCACCAATAAATCCGACGTGTCCGCCGTGTTCGGTTAACTGATATTCCACCTGCGATGGCAGGTTTTCCGGTTTGGGGATCACATGATGATCCATAAAAGGATCGTCTTTGGCATGAATAATCAGCGTCGGTTTGGCGATCTGATTCAATAACGGCATGGCACTACACTGACGATAATAGTCTATAGCATCGGCAAAACCGTGGATTTTGGCGGTGATGAGATCGTCAAAATCGCGAATGCGGCGCAGGGATTTCAGTTGCGCCAGACTGACCGGCAGTGAGCCTGGATAGGCTTCGAGTTTACGTGAGGCATTGGCTTTTAAAAGATTGAGCAGATAGCGCTGATAGACCCGGGAGAAACCTTTCTCCATATGGTAGCTACAGGCTTCGAGCACGAAAGGTGCGGATACGATAACCGCCGCATCTATCGGAATGTCTCGCCCTTCTTTTGCCAGCAGGCATGCCAGCATATTGCCGCCGAGCGAATAACCTACCGCCGCAGTTGGTACGCGGCCGTATTCACGTTCCAGCCAGTGTAAAAACCAGGTGCCGTCTTCGGTTTCGCCGGAGTGATAAATTCGGTTCAGGCGATTCGGTTCTCCGCTACAGCCGCGAAAGTGCATCACCACACCCAGCCAGCCGCGCTTTTGCGCTGCTTCAATCAGTCCATGAGCATATGGACTATTCAGGCTACCTTCCAGGCCGTGAAAAACCACCAGACGCGGTTTATGTTTTGCCTGCTGTGGATCTTCACTCCAGGCCAGATCGACAAAGTCGCCATCAGGTAACTCGAGCCGCTGCCAGTGGGCGTCGAACTTCACTTTACGGCGAATCAAACGCGGTAGCATCGTCTGTAGATGGCGATTACGGATCCCGCGCATCGGACGGAATTCTCGTGAATCGTCGGCGGATGGGGTCATTTCTGTAGGAGTGATTTCAACCATAACACCAGAGCAATCAATAAACGGAATGAGCAACTATACCGCGCAGAAGGCCTGCGGGTTAGTCAATATGTAAGTTTACGCTTAGTCAGTCAGTAGGTTACGCGAGAAAAGATGGATATCCACGCCGGGTTTACGCCGCCATAAACGGGCTTTTCGCGTGCCTGTCGCCATACTTTCACCGGTATCTTCAAACATGCCTGATGCTTCAAAGCGGCGGATCAGACTTTTACGCTGAATGGACTGGCCAAGGATTACCTCAGTGGCTTCCTGGAGCTGACCATGAGTAAAGGTATCCGGTAAACAGTAAACGGGCAGTAAAGAATACATCGTTTTTTGCCGTAGCCGATGCAGGGCCGCCTCAATGATTTTCTGGTGGTCAAATGCGAGTGGATAGTCGGCAAGTTTATCAACAGGAACCCAACGGGCATCACTGACGCTGGCAATGTGCGGCTCACAGTCTACCCAGGCGATCAAGGCGAACCAGGTGACGGTCAGGCTCCAGCCGCGCGGATCACGATCTGGTCCGGAAAACGTATCCAGTTGTTCCAACCAGGAAGGAGAAACACCTGTTTTTTCAGTGAGTTTACGCATTGCCGTGGCACGGGTGGAATCATCGTGGGCCATATCAATGAAGCCACCGGGTAATCCCCAGCACCCCTTTTGTGGCTGGTTTGCCCGTTCTACCAGCAACACACACAGCGCCTGTTGATGCAGGGTAAACAACACACTATCCACTGTCACCAAAGGGGAGGGAAAGCGGCGGGCATCATACTGATTCAGATAGTCAGCTTCGGTGGTCATAAGGTACTCACGATGATTTGCAACGCTCACAAGTGTACCAGCCCAACCATGGGGGGCAAGTTTCGTTTTTTCTTGTTACTTATCAGTTGATTATCACCATGGTGAAGATTAATGCATATTATGCTTGCTTTAAATATGTCTTAAGGACATTATTAATTGTGTCTAAAGGACACAATTAAGGAGAGAGCGATGAGCGTAAAATTGACATTAACCCTGGATGAGCAGGTGTACGCAATTGCCAGCGGTGTTTTTCCTGACGGGGCCGCTTGGTTGAAAGTAACCGATGCGTTGCCATCCTCTGCTCGTCTGATGCGCATTCGGGCGATGGCAATGCGTGATATGAACGACTTTATGCTGGTGGCGCAACTAGTGGAAGCGGTTCGCCACCAAACCGATGTACTGGTCAGTCACCTCGAACTCCCCTGGCTGCCATGGGCGCGCCAGGACCGACATATGGTCGCGGGTGACAGCTTTGCGCTGAAAGTCTTTGCCAGTCAGCTCAATACACTGAAGTTTGACAAGGTAAAAGTGCTCGACCCACACAGCGAAGCCGCGGCAGCGGCAATAGATAACTTTGTGGCTATTTCGCAGGAGACCTGTCTGCAACAAAGCGTGACCCTGCAGCGCCAGTTTCAACAAAAAGCGTTGATGCTGGTTGCACCAGATGCCGGATCGTTGAAGAGAATTGATGCTGTCGCCAGAGCGGTAGGTGTCTCTGAATATGCCATTCTGAGCAAAAAACGTGATGTGGCAACTGGCAATCTGACCGGGTTTGCACTGGTTGCGGGGAATGTTAAGGGCAGAGATCTGCTGATTGTTGACGACCTGTGTGATGCCGGTGGCACCTTTATTGGATCAGCTCAGGTTTTACGTGATGCCGGAGCCCGCAGCGTTAGCCTGTATGTCACCCACGGTATCTTTTCTAAGGGTGTTGAGCACTTGTTCGCCAACGGCATTGATGCCATCTACACCACAACCTCTTTAGCTGTATCTGCGCTGGCACATCCGCAGCTTGAACTTATCGATATTGACGCGATTTACCGCGCCTGAGGGAGATAATTATTATGAAAATGAACCCTATTCTGGCCATCGACGGCTACAAAGTTTCTCACCGCGTACAGTATCCGCAAGGAACCAGCCGGGTCTATTCCAACTTTACGCCACGTAGCGATCGCTTTTTTTCGTCACCACTGCTGGATGGCAAGTTGGTGTTCTTCGGTCTGCAGGGATTTCTGCAGTGGTTTCTGATCGACCTGTTTAACGAGGCGTTCTTTGCTCGAGCGCAGGAAGAGGTGGTAAAGGAATACAAGCAGGTAATGGACAGCTATCTTGGAAAAGATGCTGTAGCGGTTGACCACATTCGCGCGCTGCACCAGTTGGGTTATTTGCCACTGCATATCAAGGCGCTGGATGAAGGTAGCAAAGTTCCGATGGCGGTGCCGGTATTAACCATCATCAATACCAAACCTGAGTTTTTCTGGCTGGTGAATTACCTTGAGACTGTGTTGTCGGCGGAACTGTGGAAAGCGTCAACTAACGCTACTATTGCTCACCACTATCGCAAAATCTGCGAACGTTGGGCGGAGAAAACCTGTAGCGATCAGACACATCTCGATTTCCAGTGTCATGATTTTTCATTTCGAGGCATGTCTGGTTTGCAGGATACCATGCAGGCAGGAAGCGGGCATTTGCTGAGTTTTAAAGGTACTGACAGCATTCCATCGTTGCTCTATGCCCGCGATTATTACACTGACGGCGAAGGATATTTTATCGGCGCCAGTATTCCCGCAACTGAGCACAGCGTAATGTGTATGGGGGAGCGCGAGCATGAGATTGAAACTTTTCGTCGCCTGATTGCTGATCTCTACCCGCAGGGATTTGTGTCGATAGTCTCAGATACCTGGGACTACTGGCAGGTGTTGACGGAATATACCCTTGAACTAAAGCACATCATTTTGGCGCGTGAGGGCCGGGTAGTATTCCGCCCGGACAGCGGTAATCCGGTAGATATTCTGTGCGGCACCAGCGCGGATGAAGATTCTCGTGCCGATCGTACCCCGCAGGAGAAAGGCTCAGTGGAAGTGCTGTGGGAAATTTTTGGCGGCACGATTAACTCCAAAGGGTATAAGGTGCTCGACCCACATGTCGGGTTGATCTATGGCGATTCCATTACCCTTGAGCGGGCGAATGAAATCCTGCGTCGCCTGGAAGCAAAAGGATTTGCCAGTTCAAATGTGGTATTTGGGGTTGGTTCATTCACTTACCAGTACAGCACGCGTGATACATTTGGTTTTGCGATGAAAGCAACATGGGGGGAGGTTGACGGTAAAGGACGGACGATCTTTAAAGAGCCGAAAACCGACAATGGTCTGAAACGTTCAGCCCGGGGACTGCTGCGCGTCGCGCGTGATGATCAAGGTGAGCTATGCCTGCATGATGAACAAAACTGGGGGCAGGAGATGGAAGGAGAGTTGAAAACGCGCTTTCTTGACGGCAAGCTTTTCAATCGTGAACATTTCGAACAAATTCGCCAGCGTCTGGCGACGCAACGCTAGTTTACATCCTCCCATTAATCTGTCGCTAGGCCGGATAAGACGCTTTCGCACCTTTATCCGGCAATCAAGGCTACTCGGCAAGCATTTGCTCAAGCTGTTCCTGCGCGTCCAGCCAGGCCATTTCGCACTCTTCCAGCCCGGATTTTGCGCTCGCCTGTTGTTGCAGGCATGCCGTTAGTTCAGCTTTGCGACTTTGGTCGTACAGTTCGCTGTCGCCAAGCTTCTCTTCCGCCTGTGCCAGTTGTGCGTGTAGCTTTTCCATCTCTTTTTCCAGACGGGTTATCTCTTTACGCAGTGGTTGCGTCAGGGTTCGCAGCTCTGCTTCGCGGCGCTTCTGGTCTTTACGCGCCTGGGCGCTGTTGACACTCTCTTTCGCCGGTTCGTCGCTCTGGTTTTCCTGCTTTTGTACGTCGCTTAGCCACTGCTGATAATCTTCCAGATCGCCATCAAACGGCTCGACCTTCTTGTCGTGTACCAGATAGAGGTCGTCGGTAGTGGAGCGAATCAGGTGACGGTCGTGCGAAACCACAACCAGTGCGCCTTCGAAATCAATTAATGCTTCGGTCAGCGCCTGACGCATGTCGAGATCCAGGTGGTTAGTCGGCTCATCGAGCAGCAACAGGTTCGGGCGTTGCCAGACGATCAGCGCCAGCACCAGACGCGCTTTTTCACCGCCGGAGAAGCGCGCGGTCTGTTCGGTAACTTTATCTCCCTGGAAGCCGAATCCGCCGAGGTAATCGCGTAGTTTCTGTTCCAGCTCTTGCGGCGCCATGCGTGCCAGATGCTGAATAGGGGATTCATCAGCCCGCAGGAACTCCAATTGATGCTGAGCGAAATAGCCGAGCTTAATACCCTTCGCCAGACCGATTTCACCACTGATCGGCGCCAGTTCTCCCGCCAGCAGTTTAATCAGCGTTGATTTACCCGCACCGTTACGTCCTAACAGGCCGATACGTGACCCCGGAACCAGGTTCAGCTTGATGGAGTCGAGGATGACGCGATCGCCATAGCCTGCGCTGACTTTTTCCATTTTCAGCAATGGATTGGGCAGGCTTTCCGGCGCGCGGAAACTGAAATGGAACGGGTTATCGACATGAGCCGGAGCGATGAGCTCCATGCGTTCCAGCATTTTAATACGGCTCTGTGCCTGCTTTGCTTTAGTTGCTTTGGCGCGGAAGCGATCGATGTAGCTTTGCAGATGCGCCACGCGCTCCTGCTGGCTTTCGTACATCGCCTGCTGTTGTGCGAGACGCGTAGCGCGCTGAATTTCAAACGCGCTGTAGTTACCGGTGTACTCGAACATCGTCTGTTGTTCGATATGAATAATTTTATCTACCACCGGATCGAGGAAATCACGGTCATGAGAGATCAGGATCAGCGTGCCCTGATAGCTTTTCAGCCACCGTTCCAGCCAGATTACCGCGTCGAGATCGAGGTGGTTGGTCGGTTCATCAAGCAGCAGAAGATCTGAACGACAAATCAGTGCCTGAGCAAGGTTGAGGCGCATACGCCATCCGCCGGAGAAATCGCTGACCGGACGTTCAAGCTGCTCATTCGAAAAACCGAGGCCGTGTAACAGGCTGGCGGCACGCGAGCGAACCGTCCATGCATCAATAGCGTCCAGTTTGCCGTGTACGGTCGCAATGGCGTTTCCATCGTTACGTTCGTTGGCATCGTTCAACTGTGCTTCCAGCTGACGATATTCGCGGTCACCGTCAATCACGTACTCCAGCGCAGGCTGAGGAAGTGCTGGTGTTTCCTGGTTCACCCAAGCGAGCTGCCAGTTACCAGGGAACGTAAATCCCCCGGCGTCGGCGCTGATTTCATTTTTCAGCAATGCCAGCAGGGTAGATTTACCGCAGCCATTTTTACCGACCAGACCAACCTTCTGCCCTGGATTAATGGTGGCCGTGGCATTGTCCAGTAAGACGCGCACGCCGCGACGAATTTGTAACGAGGAGAAAACAATCATAAGGCGCCGTATGTTCAGACTATGTTAATTTATCATTATGATAATGTAATGTGCGGGCGCTTTGCCGCACCGAGGCGCAATGGTAGCCCAAAACGTCGAAAATAGACAAAAGACATAACCGGGAGGGGAATGATGTTCCAGCCAGCGAAAGTTTTGCTGCTGTATGCCCATCCGGAATCTCAGGACTCGGTCGCGAACCGGGTTCTGCTTAAACCGGCCATGCAGCTCAGTAATGTTACCGTGCACGATCTTTACGCACACTATCCCGATTTTTTTATCGATATTCCGCGCGAGCAGGAACTACTGCGTGAGCATGATGTGATTGTTTTCCAGCATCCGCTATACACCTATAGCTGTCCGGCCCTGTTAAAGGAATGGCTTGACCGTGTTCTCAGCCGTGGATTCGCCAGCGGTCCGGGTGGAAATCAACTGGCGGGAAAGTACTGGCGGAGTGTCATCACTACTGGTGAGCCGGAAAGTGCTTACCGTTATGATGCGCTGAACCGCTATCCGATGAGCGATGTGCTGCGCCCTTTTGAGTTGACGGCCGGAATGTGCCGGATGCACTGGATGAGCCCTATTATCGTTTACTGGGCCAGGCGGCAGACAAAGCAGGAGCTGGACAGTCATGCTAAAGCGTATGGCGACTGGCTGGCAAATCCGATTCCTTCGGGAGGCCGCTGATGGAAGGTTCTGATTTATTACTGGCGGGAGTGTTATTCCTCTTCGCGGCGGTAGCTGCGGTGCCGTTGGCATCGCGGCTGGGCATTGGCCCTGTTTTGGGGTATTTGCTGGCGGGGATCGCTATTGGTCCGTGGGGACTAGGGTTCATCAGCGATGTGGATGAAATCCTCCACTTCTCTGAATTGGGTGTGGTTTTTCTGATGTTTATCATTGGGCTGGAGCTTAACCCTTCCAAGCTATGGCAGTTGCGACGCTCAATATTTGGCGTCGGCGCAGCTCAAGTGATGCTCAGCGCAGTGGTTCTGGCTGGCCTGCTGATGCTCACGAATTTCTCCTGGCAGGCGGCAGTAGTGGGCGGAATCGGGTTGGCGATGTCCTCAACGGCGATGGCGCTGCAGCTGATGCGGGAAAAGGGGATGAACCGCAGCGAATCCGGGCAACTGGGTTTTTCGGTATTACTATTTCAGGATCTGGCGGTGATCCCCGCGCTGGCGTTGGTTCCGCTGTTAGCCGGTTCTGCTGACGAACATTTTGACTGGATCAAAGTAGGAATGAAGGTGCTGGCCTTTGCTGGCATGTTGATTGGTGGGCGTTATCTGCTCCGTCCCGTTTTTCGCTTTATCGCGGATTCCGGCGTACGGGAGGTATTTACCGCAGCCACTCTGCTCCTGGTACTGGGTTCTGCTTTATTCATGGATGCGTTGGGGTTGTCGATGGCCCTTGGAACTTTTATCGCGGGCGTGCTGCTGGCGGAAAGCGAATATCGACATGAGCTGGAAACGGCAATTGATCCTTTTAAAGGTCTGTTGCTTGGTTTGTTCTTCATATCTGTGGGGATGTCGCTAAATCTTGGCGTTCTGTATACCCACATTCTGTGGGTGGTCGCGAGCGTTATTGTGCTGGTAGTTGTTAAGACGCTGGTGCTGTATCTATTGGCGCGACTGAATGGGATGAGAAGCTCGGAGCGTATGCAGTTTGCCGGTGTGTTAAGCCAGGGGGGAGAATTTGCCTTCGTCCTTTTTTCAACGGCATCATCACAACGACTGTTTCAGGGCGATCAAATGGCGCTGCTGCTGGTGACCGTCACATTGTCGATGATGACGACACCGTTGTTGATGAAGCTGATTGATAAATGGCTCTCCCGCCAGATTAACGGCCCGGATGATGAAGATGAAAAACCTTGGGTGGAAGATGATAAACCGCAGGTGATTGTGGTGGGGTTTGGGCGCTTTGGGCAGGTAATAGGCCGTTTGCTGATGGCGAATAAAATGCGTATTACCGTGCTGGAACGCGATATCAGCGCGGTTAATCTGATGCGTAAATATGGCTATAAAGTTTATTACGGCGATGCGACACAAGTAGAACTTTTACGTTCCGCTGGTGCTGAAGCGGCGGAGTCGATAGTGATCACCTGTAACGAGCCTGAAGATACGATGAAGCTGGTGGAACTGTGTCAGCAGCATTTTCCGCATTTGCATATTCTTGCGCGAGCGCGCGGACGCGTGGAAGCACATGAGTTATTACAAGCTGGTGTAACGCAGTTTTCCCGCGAAACCTTTTCGAGTGCGCTGGAATTGGGACGTAAAACTCTGGTTTCATTGGGTATGCATCCGCATCAGGCCCAACGTGCTCAGCTGCATTTCCGGCGGCTGGACATGCGTATGCTACGGGAGTTGATCCCGATACATACCGATACGGTACAAATCTCTCGTGCCAGAGAAGCCCGGCGCGAACTGGAGGAAATTTTCCATCGAGAGATGCAGCAAGAGCGACGACAGCTGGATGGCTGGGATGAATTTGAGTAGGGGATAACCATGGCAATTCGTAAACGTTTTATTGCAGGTGCAAAATGTCCGTCCTGCCAGGCGCAGGACTCGCTGGCGATGTGGCGCGAAAATAATATCGATATTGTTGAGTGTGTTAAGTGTGGCCATCAGATGCGGGAAGCCGATAAAGAAGCACGCGAGCACGTTCGCAAAGAAGAACAAGTGATAGGGATTTTTCATCCGGACTAGCGATATGGCGCAGCTTTTTTTAAGCTAGAGGGTACACGGGTGCAGAATTCCGCTACAATCTGCGCCACTATTCTTTCCATGCTCAGGAGATATCATGAAAGTAGCAAAGGACCTGGTGGTCAGCCTGGCCTATCAGGTACGTACAGAAGACGGTGTGTTGGTTGATGAGTCTCCGGTGAGTGCACCGCTGGACTACCTGCATGGTCACGGTTCCCTGATCTCTGGTCTGGAAACAGCGCTGGACGGTCATGAAGTTGGCGATAAATTCGATGTTGCTGTAGGCGCAAACGACGCTTATGGTCAGTATGACGAAAACCTGGTGCAGCGCGTTCCTAAAGATGTATTTATGGGCGTTGATGAACTGCAGGTTGGCATGCGCTTCCTGGCTGAAACCGACCAGGGACCTGTACCGGTAGAAATTACCGAAGTGGAAGACGACCACGTAGTGGTTGACGGTAACCACATGCTGGCTGGCCAGAACCTGAAATTCAACGTTGAAGTTGTTGCGATCCGCGAAGCAACCGAAGAAGAACTGGCTCACGGTCACGTTCACGGTGCGCACGGTCATGACCACGATCACGACCACGACGGTTGCTGCGGCGGTCATGGCCACGACCATGGGCACGAGCACGGCGGCGAAGGTTGCTGCGGCGGTGGCGGTAAAGGTAATGGCGGCTGCGGTTGCCACTAATACCCTTCGTCTTTCAACCCACAGCGGTATTGGCTGTGATTTGAAATCCTTTGGGTATATATGAGTAGGCCGGATAAGATGTTTACGTCGCTATCCGGCACAAAAAAAGCGGGAATTCCCCGCTTTTTTTATGTCTCTGACCCATCCTGAATAGCGTTGACACGTTCCTGACTTAAATACGGAGAACGTGATGATGACTGAGTTCAAACGCACCCAACGCGATTACCCTCTATCCTTTAAAATAGCTGTTGTTGAGCAGGTTGAAAAAGGCGAGATGACCTATAAACAGGCCCAGCAGCGGTATGGTATTCAGGGGCGCTCCACCGTTCTTGTCTGGTTGCGTAAGTATGGCCGACTTGACTGGAGTCCCGGACTTCCTGACCTGGTGAAGAGGAAACTGCCTGTGGCTCAGACGATTATCCCGCTTACACCCGAGCAAAGAATCAGGGAACTTGAAGAACAGCTTGAGCTGGCGAACCAGAAAGCTGAGTTTTTTGAGTCGGTTATCAACGTCCTGAAAAATGATTACGGGGTGAGCGTTGTAAAAAAGCGGCCCGGCAAGTCCTCGCGCAAAGTCCGGCCACAAAAATAACTGTTACGCGTGCATGCCAGTTCCTGGGGCACAGCAGACAGGCGTGGTATCAGGACAACACAAGACGCATAAAAAGACAGGAACATCATGCTCAGGTTATTGAGTTTGTTGCCCGAGTCAGGTGTCGTCAGCCGCGAATCGGTACGCGTAAACTGCACTATCTGCTGAACACTCAGTCCGATAAAATGCTGAATATCGGACGAGACCATCTGTTTAACCTGCTGGATGAATACCGGCTCCTGGTGCCAGTGAAACGGGCATATCACAAAACCACTAACAGCCATCATCGCTTTTACCGGCATCCTAATCTGCTGAAACCCGGCCCTGAGCAGGTTACCCCCCTTGAGCCAGAGCAGGTCTGGGTCGCTGATATAACTTACCTTCCGCTGCGCAGCGGCACGGCTTATCTGAGTCTGGTCACCGATGCCTGCTCCAGAAAAATCGTGGGTTACCATGTCGGGGAAAACCTGCAGACAGAAAACGTGGTAAAGGCGTTCAGACAGGCTCTGAGGCGGAGAAAAACGACAGGTCCGCTGGTACATCACTCTGACAGAGGACTGCAATACTGTTCGGTACTTTATCAGTCAGTTCATGAGCGAAACGGAATAACCTGTTCAATGACCGATGGTTACGATTGCTACCAGAATGCGCTGGCTGAGAGAATAAACGGGATACTGAAAAATGAGTTTTTACTCTCGCGCCCGGAGGATCTTGCACAAGCCCGGATGATGGTAAAAGAGTCCGTGGCAATTTATAACCATGAACGGCCACATCTGGCCCTGAAATACAAAACGCCCGATGATGTTCATCAGGCGTTTTACAGACAAAAAACTGTCAACCTATATCAGGACTAGTCACACTGAATGAATCACGGCTTAGCGACAAAACCAATCGCTTCATAAACCGCTTTCAGCGTTTCAGATGCGCGAGCACTGGCTTTTTCTGCGCCGTCTTTCATTACTTTCTGCAGGAAAGCTTCATCATTACGATAACGGTGGTAGCGCTCCTGAAGCTCAGTCAGCATACCGGAAACAGCTTCCGCAACTTCGCCTTTCAGGTGACCATACATTTTGCCTTCAAAGTGCTGTTCCAGTTCTGGAATGCTCTGGCCGGTCACGGCAGAGAGAATATCCAGCAGGTTAGCAACACCCGCTTTATTCTGCAGATCGTAGCGCACAACAGGCGGCTCATCGGAATCCGTCATTGCACGTTTGATTTTTTTAACCACTGATTTCGGATCTTCCAGCAGGCCGATCACGTTGTTACGGTTGTCATCCGACTTAGACATTTTCTTCGTCGGCTCCAGCAGGGACATCACGCGCGCACCAGATTTAGGAATAAACGGCTCAGGCACTTTAAAGATATCGCCATACAGCGCATTAAAACGCTGGGCAACATCGCGGCTCAGTTCCAGGTGCTGCTTCTGATCCTCACCTACCGGTACCAGATTCGTCTGGTACAGCAGAATATCAGCGGCCATCAGTACCGGATAGTCAAACAGACCGGCGTTGATGTTCTCAGCGTAGCGCGCAGATTTGTCTTTGAACTGGGTCATACGGCTCAGTTCACCAAAATAGGTGTAGCAGTTCAGCGCCCAGCCTAACTGTGCATGCTCTGGTACGTGGGACTGAACAAAAATGGTGCTTTTCTCAGGATCGATACCACACGCCAGATAAAGCGCCAGCGTATCCAGTGTTGCTTTACGCAGCTTCTGAGCATCCTGACGGACGGTGATAGCATGCTGGTCCACAATACAGTAGATGCAATGGTAGTCATCCTGCATGTTTACCCATTGACGCAGCGCACCCATATAGTTGCCAATGGTCAATTCACCTGAGGGCTGTGCGCCACTAAAAACGATGGGCTTAGTCATTTTTCAATTCCTGATTTTCGCTATGCGGAAGCCCGAGTGCGGGCAGAAGGTCATTAATGCTGTCGTAAATTACATCTGGCTGGCTGAGATCTATCCCTTCACCGTAGTTATAACCATACGTTAGGCCAACTGAGGGACAACCAGCCGCTTTTGCGGCCTGAATATCATTGCGCGAATCGCCCACAAAGAGCAATTGCTCGGGGGGAATCCCCATCCTGTCAGCCACTAACAGTAGTGGATCGGGATGCGGTTTTTTGTTTTTCACGTCGTCACCACCGATGACCACGCTAAAATATTTGGCGATGTCCAATGCGTTGAGCAACGGCGCCACAAACGGCGTTGGTTTGTTGGTCACCAGGCCTAACGGCAGGCCTTGCGCATGCAACGCACCCAGCGTATCAGCAACATGAGGGAACAAGAAGGTTCCTTCTTCAGCGATATCACCGTAATAGCGGTCGAACAGCTTACGTAAAATACGCACCTGCTCTTCAGCAGGAATGTCGTCATCTACGGGCGGTTTACCCATCGTTTTACGCAGCGTGGCACGCTCCAGACGAGCCCAGGTGAGCGCACGCTCCATCAACACATCAGCGCCATTACCTATCCAGGTAATCACGCGTTCTTCACCCGCCGTCGGTAACTCCAGCGCGTACAGCGCCATATCCACCGCTGCGGCTAATCCTGGCGCACTGTCAACCAGCGTACCGTCGAGGTCGAATGCAACGCCACGAATGTCCTGAAATTTATGCATGACTTACCTTCGCCAATTCATTGCGCATTTCATCAATGACTTTTTTGTAGTCTGGTTGGTCGAAAATTGCAGAGCCTGCGACAAACATATCAGCACCCGCTGCCGCGATTTCGCCAATGTTGTTCACCTTGACGCCGCCATCGACTTCCAGGCGGATGTCATAGCCGGATTCATCAATACGGCGACGGACTTCACGTAATTTTTCCAGCGTTTGCGGAATGAAAGACTGCCCGCCAAACCCCGGATTTACGGACATCAGCAGGATCACATCCAGCTTATCCATTACGTAGTCCAGGTAGCTCAGCGGTGTCGCCGGGTTAAACACCAGACCCGCCTTGCAACCGTTCTCTTTGATGAGCTGTAAAGTGCGGTCGACATGCTCGGAGGCTTCAGGATGAAAAGTAATGATGCTGGCTCCTGCCGCAGCAAAGTCCGGGACAATACGATCAACCGGCTTCACCATCAGATGGACATCAATTGGGGCAGTGATCCCATATTTACGCAGCGACTTCAACACCATCGGCCCGATAGTCAGATTCGGTACATAGTGGTTGTCCATGACGTCGAAGTGCACGACATCGGCACCGGCAGCTAATGCTCTCGCGGTGTCCTCACCCAGGCGGGCAAAATCAGCCGACAGAATTGAGGGGGCAATCAAATACTGTTTCATCCGCTTCTCCTTGAGAATTATTTTTTCGCAGGCGTTACGACCCCTGGTTTGTACAGAGCCAGCAATTCGTTCACCTTTTTACGTGTGCCGCCGTTGCTGCTTATACTGCGCCGCACTTTGACCTGAAAATGTTTCGCCGCTTTGTACCACTCTCGGGTATCGGGCGTGTCATGGTTCGAAATTAACACCGGGATTCGCTTACTGACCAGCTTTTCTGCCATCTCAGCCAAACGGGCCTGCTCTTTTGGGCTGAAGCTGTTGGTATGATAAGCGGTGAAATTCGCCGTAGCAGACAATGGGGCATACGGCGGATCACAATAGACGACAGAGTTTACATCGGCACGATCCATGCACTCTTCATACGAAAGGCAATGGAATTCTGCATTCTGCGCTTTTTCTGCAAAATGATACAACTCTGCTTCCGGGAAATAGGGTTTTTTATAACGGCCAAATGGCACGTTAAATTCGCCACGGAGGTTATAACGACACAGGCCATTGTAGCCAAAACGGTTCAGATATAAGAACAGCACCGCACGTCGAAACGGATCCTGACAGGCATTAAATTCTTCCCGATACTGATAGTACACCTCAGCCTGATTAGTTTCAGGTACAAACAGCTCGCGTGAAGCCTGCACATACTCATCAGTACGCGCCTTCACGATGTTATAGAGACTGATGAGGTCGCTGTTGATATCGGCAAGAATATAACGAGAAAAGTCGGTGTTGAGGAACACCGACCCGGCACCCACGAAGGGTTCAACCAGACATTCACCTTGGGGCAAATGCCGCTTGATATCATCAAGCAGGGGGTATTTTCCCCCTGCCCACTTCAGAAAAGCGCGATTTTTTTTCATGCTGACTAACTAATTACACCTTCTCCGGCTGTGGAGAAAGCTCCGACAGCATCCTGCGCTTTAGTCTTTGTCCCGCAATTGGGCGAAACATCAAACAATTGCAGAACATAGCCTATCTTACTTCAAATCTGCCTGAACCTGATGCAGCGGTTTTGCCCACGGATTTTTCGCCTGAATATCGGCAGGCAACGTAGACACTGCACGTTTAGCGTCATCTTTAGACGCATACACGCCAGTCACCAGAACATACCACGGTTGACCGTTACGCGTCGTCTGATACACCACGTAGTTTTTCAGGTTCTCTTTCTTCGCCCAACCATTCAGGTTGTCGTAGTTAGAAGAACTGCTGAGCTGCAAAGTGTAATGACTGGACGGTGCGGATTTTAAAGCACCAACATTCCCTGCACTTTTCGCGCCGCCAGCAACAGGTGTTGTAGTCGTTGTCGCAGGTGCAGCAGTCTGGGCAGGCGTCGTACTTACGGTTGCTTTTGGCTCAGTTGTCGCTTTTGGTGTAGCTGTCACGGCTGGCGCTTTCGTCGTAGTGACTGGCGCTGTCGGTTCAGTGCGTTTCGCCTGAGCAACCGGTTTTGGCTCTGTCGGCGTCGCTTTCACTGTAGTTTGCGGCTTACTCTTCGGCTCAATAACAACCTGTTTGCGTTCTGCCGGACGCGTAGTTACGTGGCGTTCCGCAGGTTCTGTTGTAGCAGTCTGACGTGCCGTATTGCCATTGCGAATTGGTGCAACGGTAGCAGGTTCAGTGGGCAGCGTAGAATTCACTACCACATTATTAACTTGTTCCTGGCCTTGCGGCTGCGTCAGGGCATTGTTCAGATCGCCCTGCACTTCAACCCGCTGCTGACCTTCAGCGGCAGCAGGTGCCTGTCCTTGGGTCGGTGTAGAGGAAATCGGTGGCAGAGAAACATCCTGCTGCGTATTGCCAGCCGGCTGAGCCGTGCTCGCTTGATCCGTTGCGTTACTGCCAGAAAGATCGATGCTCTTCTCGCCAGACGCAGTCTGATCACTGGAAGAGGAGGATGAGGGGGCCTTCAGCGCTGAACCGATACCGATGATCAACAGCAATAGCACCAGGACACCTACGCCCATCATCATGTACTGACGAGAGGCAGGTTTACTGGCAGCTTGTTTACGCTTACGCGGACGACGTTCTACACGCTCTTCATCCACAGCTTCGTCATCAGATTCATAGTCTTCTTCAACTTCTTGCTCTTCATCACGCTCTTTACGCGCACGCGTTGGACGACGATCGTCGGCATCCAGATCAACATCATCAAAATTGATTTGCGGCTCATTATCACGTTCAGACGATTGACGAGAACGACCAGTACGACGATCGCTGGGATCGGGTTTCAGCTCGTCTTCTGGTTTGAATTCATCCATTTAACACCCCACTCAAAGGTTAATGCTTACGACTTTGCACATAACCTGAAGCTAAAAGACTTACGCTTTGCAACGCAAGCCGGACCTTTCTTGTTGTTACACCTGCTGGCAATCAGCAATAGCGTTAAGAACCACCTCATGCGACACTCCGCCGCGTACTTCACTCTTCCCTATGGCCAGCGGAAGCACTAAACGAATCTCTCCCGCCAACACTTTCTTATCACGCAGCATGTGCGGCAAATATGCCTGAGTAGACATCTCACGAGGTCCATTAACCGGTAAGCCTGCTCGCTTAAGCAGCGTAATGATGCGCTGCGTATCAGAGGAGGTAAACTGGCCCAGGCGCTCTGACGTACGAGCCGCCATCACCATACCTGCTGCAACAGCTTCACCATGCAACCAATTGCCATAACCCATTTCAGCTTCGATTGCGTGGCCAAACGTATGCCCCAGATTCAGTAAAGCACGTAAGCCCATTTCGCGCTCGTCTGCTGCGACAACTTCTGCTTTCAGCTCACAACAACGGCGGATACAGTACGCCATTGCCGGGCCATCCAGACGTAACAGCGCGTCCAGATTTTCTTCCAGCCAACTGAAAAATTCACCGTCAAGAATGATGCCGTACTTGATTACTTCCGCCAGTCCCGATGCCAGCTCTCGCGCAGGAAGCGTTTTCAGACAGTCGAGATCCACCACCACGGAGGCCGGTTGGTAAAACGCGCCAATCATATTTTTACCGAGGGGATGGTTTACGGCAGTTTTGCCGCCAACGGAGGAGTCAACCTGCGACAACAGCGTTGTCGGAACTTGAATAAAACGTACACCACGCTGATAGCTTGCCGCAGCAAAACCGGTAAGATCGCCAATCACGCCGCCACCGAGAGCAACCAGCGTGGTATCACGACCGTGCGGTTTTTGCAGTAACGCGGTGAAAACCGTGTCCAGAACCGTCAGGCTTTTATATTGCTCACCATCGGGAAGGATCACGCTATCAACGTTAACACCCGCCTGTTCAAGTACGCCGCGAATCTTATCGAGATAAAGGGGAGCCAGAGTTTCGTTGGTCACCAACATAACCTGATCGCCCGATTTCAGCGGTAAGAATGAAGCCGGTTCATTAAACAAACCAGCCGCGATGGTGATAGGGTAACTACGTTCCCCGAGAGTGACTGTAATCCTCTCCATGACGCGACATCCACCTTAGTTACTTGTACCCGCAGACGAGTGTATTAAGCCAGAATCAGTTGCTTTCCAACATATGAATAATCTGGTTTGCCACGACTTTTGCGCTCTGATCATCGGTGCGAATGGTCACGTCAGCAATCTCTTCATACAAAGGATTGCGTTCATCAGCCAACGCTTCCAGAACTTCACGAGGCGGCGATTCTACCTGCAGCAGCGGGCGTTTCTTGTCGCGTTGAGTTCGCGCAAGTTGTTTTTCAATTGTCGTTTCAAGATAGACCACGACGCCACGAGCGGAAAGACGGTTACGTGTTTCACGTGATTTAACAGAGCCACCGCCAGTTGCCAGCACAATACCCTGTTTTTCCGTCAACTCGTTGATGACTTTTTCTTCGCGATCACGGAAGCCGTCTTCACCTTCTACATCGAAGACCCAGCCCACATCAGCTCCGGTTCGTTTCTCAATCTCTTGATCAGAATCGTAAAATTCCATATTGAGTTGTTGAGCTAACTGGCGCCCAATAGTGCTTTTTCCGGCACCCATAGGCCCAACCAGAAAGATATTGCGTTTCTCTGCCATTTTTTCGGTACTACTAAGACTATTCGTTAATGGTAAACCCGCTTCGCAGACACACAGCGCAGCAGGACATGAACTGAAACCTCATAAGATATTGCGAGAGTCAGACTGAAAATTATCTCAATACTCAAGCGGGTTTGGCAACTGAATAAATCACCAATCCTTGCGCATTTCTGGTTGTGGTAGATAAGCTACCCCGTAAACATCAGGCTCAGCGACGTATCGCGTAGCCAAATGAGGCCAAATAAGCCAATGACACACCACCAGAAAGGCAAGGCATGTTCACTGCTCGCATAAGTAAAGAAAAGTACCGACGCTCAAATCGGTACTCCTTGTATGCTAAATACACCCGCACGTCAAATCCCTGAAACGTGTTCAGTGCAAAAACAACGGCTTTTCCTGCATAAGTTATTCTGTCGGGACCAGTCTTGGCGTGATAAACACGACTAACTCGCGTCGCTCATCTTCTTTGCCGTCATGACGAAAAAAATAACCCAGCCAGGGGATATCGCCTAACAGCGGGACGCTGTCCTCCGCAGATTTATTTTTACGCGAAAAAATCCCACCCAGCGCGATTGTTTCTCCACTTTTTACTTCTACCTGGGTTTCAATCTCTTGCTTATCAATAGCCAGCACTTCGCCATCCGCTTGTTGTAATACCTGACCGGGAACATTCTGGCTGATATGTAGTTTAAGTCTAATCCGCCCTTGCTGCAGCACTGTTGGCGTGACTTCCATTCCCAGCACAGCCTCCTTGAACTCAACGGAGGTCGCGCCACTTTCTCCGCTGGAAACCTGGTAAGGGATCTCACTCCCCTGCTTAATACTGGCAGGTTGCAAGTGAGATGTCAGTAACCGTGGGCTGGCAATAATATCGAGCTGCTGCTTTTGCTCGAGCGCAGAAAGCTCCAGCTCAAGTAAACGCCCATTAATACGCCCAATGTTAAACCCTACACGGGTGGTCGCAGCAGGTACGGAGAGATCGCTGACAAGCGTCGTGACATCACCCACCGTCGCCGATTGTTGTGCATCAGCCAGTGACCACTTAACTCCCAGCTCGCGCAGGCTTTTCTCATTAATCGTAACAATGTGTGCCGCCAGTTCAACCTGCTCAACGGGTAAATCCATTTGCGCCACCCACTTCTCCAGAGCGAGCAGCGCAACGTTGTTATCACGCAGTAATAACCGGTTGGTTCGTTTGTCGACCGTCATGCTGCCCTTTGCACTCAGCAGCTTCTCACCGGCTTTAGCCAGCTCTGTTGCATCAGCGTAGTGCAAAATTATGTTGCGATGTTCCAGCGGTAGACTCGCCTGAATCCGTACCTGCTCACTCTCCTGACGTGCCGCATTTTCATTCTGCCAGCGAACAGAATGCACATGCAGGATGTTTCCCTCCTGACGCAGTACCAGTCCGGCGCTTTTCACCACAGTCTGGAATGCCAACTTCCACGGTACATCAGCCAGGTGCAGTGACAGTACGCCACTGACATCGGGAGAAACCACCAGATTTTTGCCTTCCTGTTCAGCAAGCGCCTGCAGCACCTGAACAACTGGACCCTCATCCACCACCAGCGTCACGTTTTGCGTTTTCCCCGCCAGCAAGGTGGGAACTATTGTCATCAGAACTGCCGCTATCCATCGCTTCATTCACCTCTCCTTGTCGTTGCCATTGCCTCCGTGACGGCTCGCAATTTTTATCCGTGTCAATGGTCATGTTTTGCGCCGTAACCTGAGAGACCGTCCAGCCACTGTTCAAAACATCGTGCTGCTCTACACGCCGCCATTTATGCTTGCCATCCAGCACCAGGCCTATCGTTCGCTCTCCCTTGATCACGGCGCCTTGATAGCGCCACGTCGATAGTTCAGAAAGCTGACAGTGATCTTCTGGCGGCTGGAAGGGATTACGCATACCGGTCAATATCAGCAAGCTGGAACACACCAACAGCCATCGTTTACCCTTCATTCAGACGCTCCAGCTGTATCGTTAATAGCAGCTCAGCATCCTCCACGCTGAGAGAGAACCGATTGACATTCATTCCCTGCTCCGCCAAACGCACGAACATTGGCGGGATCGCATCCCAGGCTGACCTCAGCGCCAGCTCGCCCCCCTGCGCGGAGGGTTGCCAGTGAATCAAACGTGTAACAGGGGTCTGGAACGCTAAAGCAGAAAAAGGAATTATCTTCTCTTCAGTTGCCGAAAGCGTTGAGTCGACCGAAGCAGCCAACTGGTACAGGTTTCGCCACTGCAATTGAATTACCGCACGTTGCTGTGTTAACGCTGTTCGTTGTGCATTTCGCGCCTGCACCGCAGGGTAAAACAGGCATAACGCGACAATAATAACCAGCGTAAAACTCCAGCCAGCCCAACAGGCGGTGCGAAAACGCGGCGATTGTGTCAACCAGCCATCACAGAGGGCTATCATGCGTAGCGCTCCGTATCAGACGATAGTGGAAATGCCAACGGCCCTGTGCATCCTGCTGTGTTTCCCCTGGGCTACCTACCTGAAGAAAGGTCTGCTGATGCAATTGATTTTCCAGCACTTTTAATGCAGAAAAGTTCAGCGTACTGCCGGTAATTTCCAGCGTATCTTGCTGCCAGGTCATTTTCGTCAACCACGCATGCTCTGGTAACAGAGCCGCCAGCCCTTCCAGAATGGGCTGCCAACTTCGCGTCTGGTCACGCAGTCTTTCTCGTTGCTGAGCTTGTTGCCATTGTTGCTGACGTAGTTGCAAACGAGGCTTTAGCGCCGCCAGGGCATCAGCCCGCATTTTTTCGGCGGTTATCAGCACAGTATCAGCCCGGTTTTCTACACGGGTAACGGCGTAATAGCTCAACGCGCAGCCGACAATCAACAGCAGTGAACCGCTAAATAAAGCCCCCCAAAACCGCAGGCAGGCATTGCGTCGTGACTGACGCCAGGGCAAAAGATTGATTGTCGGTGTCATCACTCCATTTCCCCCATAGCAAGACCCAGCGCAATGGCAAAAACGTGGCTTTCTGGAGGAATGGGCGGCTGGCGGACAGACACGACGCTTAAGGGATCGAATCCTTTGGGCGCGCACAGAGCAATGTTTTCTGTTGCCAGAGATAATGTCGCAGCAAGATCGTCAAGAACGGTAATATCACCTGCCGATTTACGTCCCCAGGCATAACGGGTCGCCCATAGCCATTGCTCATCGTCACGCCAGGCCAGACACTGTTGATGCGGTGGCAAATAGGAAATAAAGCGTTGTAGTGCGCTGGCATCAGGCGTGATGGCAGCAACCTGTACTTTCAGCGTTTGCATCAGTGTCAGGAGTGCTGAAATTTCTTTGCTTTGCGCAGCTGTCACGTTAAATGCCGGGCTTAACGTATCTTCACTATAATCAAAATTCAGCGCATCCGGCTCCATATCCAGCTCACGTGCCATAGACCCCGACAACCATGCCGTTTGTTCTGGCTCACGTAAGGTCATTGCAGGGCGTGGAAATTTTTTTTGTAGTGTCCTGTTGGCGGGAAAGGACAGATAGATATGGTGTCGGCGGGGAAGCTCACGACTCCACGGCATTAACACTGCCGCAAGCTGTTCAGGCTCGCGAATGTGACCCTCAACGATAACCTGACGTGCCAATGGCATACGCCACCAGCGTGGTAGAAACCAACCAGAGCCGTCACGAGAGACGACAACAGCCAGCACTTCATGTTGCTGAATATGCAGACCAATTTTCCAGATACTGAAAGCCATTGCTGATGATCTCCTTATCACCCGTTGCTTTAACGGGTATATCAATGCGTCTGGCTTGCCTTTATACTACCGCGCGTTTGTTTATAAACTGCCCAAATGCCACTAAATGGGAAATCTCCAGTGAAGTTCGTAAAGTATTTATTAATCCTTGCAGTATGTTGCATCCTGCTGGGAGCAGGCTCGATTTATGGCCTCTATCGCTACATTGAGCCGCAATTACCTGACGTCGCGACGTTAAAAGATGTACGTTTGCAGATCCCGATGCAGGTTTACAGCGCTGACGGCGAGCTGATCGCGCAATATGGCGAGAAACGCCGAATCCCGGTAACGCTGGATCAAATGCCGCCGGAAATGGTCAAAGCTTTTATCGCGACAGAAGACAGCCGTTTTTATGAGCATCATGGTGTTGACCCGGTCGGGATCTTCCGTGCGGCAAGCGTAGCGCTGTTCTCCGGCCATGCGTCGCAGGGGGCAAGTACCATTACCCAACAGCTGGCGAGAAACTTCTTCCTTAGCCCGGAACGCACGCTGATGCGTAAGATCAAAGAGGTGTTCCTGGCGATCCGCATTGAGCAATTGCTGAGTAAAGACGAGATCCTCGAGCTTTATCTGAACAAGATTTATCTGGGGTATCGCGCGTATGGCGTGGGTGCCGCGGCACAGGTCTATTTCGGCAAGACGGTCGACCAGCTCAGCTTAAGCGAGATAGCCGTAATTGCCGGGCTGCCAAAAGCGCCGTCAACATTCAACCCGCTCTATTCAATGGACCGAGCTACCGCGAGACGTAACGTCGTGTTGTCACGTATGTTGAGCGAGAACTACATTACCGAGGCCCAGTACGATCAGGCGCGTAGCGAAGCCATTGACGCCAACTACCACGCTCCGGAAATAGCCTTCTCTGCACCCTATTTATCAGAGATGGTACGTCAGGAGATGTATAGCCGTTATGGCGAAAAAGCCTATGAAGACGGGTATCGCATCACCACCACCATCACACGCAAAGTACAGCAAGCAGCCCAGCAGGCAGTACGCAACAACGTAATGGATTACGACATGCGCCACGGCTACCGCGGCCCGTCGAATGTGTTGTGGAAAGTGGGTGAAAGCGCCTGGGATACCAAAAAAATCACCGATTCGCTGAAAGCTCTCCCAACCTACGGACCATTACTACCGGCAGCGATCACCAGCGCTAATCCGCAGGAAGCAACCGCTACACTGGCAGACGGCACGTCGGTTGCATTGCGCATGGAAGGCATGCGCTGGGCGCGTCCATACCGTTCAGATACACAACAAGGCCCGACACCGCGTAAAGTGACAGATGTCGTCCAGACAGGTCAGCAAATCTGGGTACGCCAGGTCGGCGATGCCTGGTGGTTGGCACAAGTACCGGACGTTAACTCCGCCCTGGTCTCTATCAACCCGCAAAACGGTGCGGTACTGGCGCTGGTGGGTGGTTTTGATTTCAATCAGAGCAAATTCAACCGTGCAACTCAGGCGTTGCGTCAGGTCGGTTCGAATATCAAACCATTCCTCTATACCGCCGCGATGGATAAAGGTCTGACGCTGGCAAGTATGCTGAATGACGTGCCGATTTCTCGCTGGGATGCGGGTGCCGGTTCTGACTGGCAGCCGAAAAACTCACCGCCGCAGTACGCCGGGCCTATCCGCTTACGTCAGGGACTCGGTCAGTCGAAGAACGTCGTGATGGTTCGCGCGATGCGAGCGATGGGCGTGGACTACGCGGCAGAATATCTGCAGCGTTTCGGCTTCCCGGCACAGAACATTGTCCACACCGAATCACTGGCTCTGGGTTCCGCATCATTCACCCCAATGCAGGTGGCACGCGGCTACGCGGTTATGGCCAACGGTGGTTTCCTGGTTGACCCATGGTTTATCAGCAAGATTGAAAGCGATCAGGGCGGGGTCATCTTCGAAGCGAAGCCGAAAATTGCCTGCCCGGAGTGTGATATTCCTGTCATTTATGGTGATACCCAGAAGTCTAACGTACTGGAAAACAGTAACGTTGAGGACGTCGCCATCTCGCAGGAACAGCAGAATTCCACCGTGCCGATGCCGAAGCTTGAGCAGGCTAATCAGGCGCTGGTCGCACAAAGCGGGACACAGGAATATGCTCCTCACGTGATCAACACACCGCTGGCTTTCCTGATTAAAAGCGCGCTGAACACCAATATCTTCGGCGAGCCGGGCTGGATGGGAACCGGTTGGCGTGCGGGTCGCGATTTACAACGTCGTGATATCGGCGGTAAAACCGGGACCACCAACAGCTCTAAAGATGCCTGGTTCTCCGGCTATGGGCCTGGGGTTGTAACCTCGGTATGGATCGGTTTTGACGATCATCGCCGCAATCTCGGACACTCCACCGCCTCTGGTGCAATCAAAGATCAAATCTCTGGCTATGAAGGTGGAGCAAAGAGCGCACAGCCGGCGTGGGATGCCTACATGAAGAGTGTGTTAGAAGGCGTTCCTGAGCAGCCGCTGACGCCACCGCCTGGCATCGTGACGGTCAATATTGATCGCAGTACTGGGCAACTGGCGAGCGGCGGAAACAGTCGCGAAGAGTATTTTATTGAGGGCACGCAGCCAACTCAGCAGGCTGTGCATGAAGTGGGGACAACCATTATCGATAATGGTGAGACACACGAGTTGTTCTAATCTTTTGCCGGATGGTGCGTTGCTCATCCGGCCTATGTACAGTGGCTAAATCGTAGGCCGGATAAGCGACAGCACCACCGGACATAAAAATCAAAGTCGTCCCTGTCCTTTCAGCCATTCGCGAACCAGAAACAGTGCGCTCACATTACGCGCTTCATGAAAATCAGGATCTTCTAACAGGTCCATCAAATGTGCCAGCGGCCAGCGCACTTGTGGTAACGGTTCTGGTTCATCGCCTTCCAGCGATTCAGGATAAAGATCCTCCGCCACCACGATGTTCATCTTGCTGGAGAAATAGGAGGGTGCCATGCTGAGTTTTTTCAAAAACGTCAGGTCCTTTGCCCCAAATCCCACTTCTTCTTTCAGCTCCCGATTCGCCGCGTCAAACACGCTTTCACCGGGATCGATTAATCCCTTAGAAAACCCAAGTTCGTAGGATTCTGTCCCCACCGCATATTCGCGGATGAGAATCAGGTGGTCGTCAACAATCGGCACAATCATTACCGCTTCGCGAGTGGACGGGCGCATACGTTCATACACGCGGCGTACGCCGTTGCTGAACTCAAGGTCCACGCTTTCGATTTTAAACAACCGGGATTGTGCGACGGTTTCCACTTTCAAAATCGTGGGTTTCTGTAATGATTTGCTCATCATGAGGATCTTTGCTGTGAAATCTGGGGTCATTGTGCGATAGACCGCACGGTTTCGGCAACGTGAATTGCCGTTTATTTACATTTATGTAACGTACTAAAAGTTAATTCTCATTTCAAATTAAAAGTCAATAGGTTGAAATAACTCCAGGAATTTGCTGATATTCCGTTTTTAGTGATTTTGCTATTATTCGCATTTACTGGGCTGTTCATAAAGATGCTCAAGTTCAACTCCACGCTTGCCGATAGCCAACCACAGAATCACGAATATTGTACAAGGTGCGACTGACTACACCTGACAGACTAAGTAAGATGGGGAAAGCATGAGCACCATTCTGATTTTTTTAGCTGCTTTGCTGGCCTGCTCGTTACTTGCAGGTTGGCTACTCAGATTAAAATCCAGGCGGCAAAAATTGCCCTGGAGCAACGTATTCTCAGACGCGACAAAGCGTAAACTGACACCCGAAGAGCGTGGTGCAGTCGAAAACTATCTTGAAAACCTCAGTCAAATTCAGCAAGTTCCTGGCCCAACAGGAGCCAGTACTGCGCCTGTATCGTTAACGTTGAATTCCCAAAGTAACAGCGTCATCGTTCTGACTCATTCGATTACGCGCTATGGCATCACCACCGACGATCCTAACAAATGGCGCTACTATCTGGACTCCGTTGAGGTACACCTGCCTCCATTCTGGGAACAGTACATCAATGACGAAAATAACGTTGAGCTGATCCACACCAATACGCTGCCTTTGGTTATCTCTTTAAACGGGCACACACTGCAAGAGTATATGCAGGAGGCGCGTGGCTACGCGTTGCAACACACCGCGTCTACGCAGGCATCCATTCGCGGCGAAGAGAGTGAGCAGATTGAACTGCTGAATATTCGCCAGGAAACACACGAAGAGTATGTACTTAGCCGCCCTGCGGGGCTGCGCGAAGCGTTACTGATTGTGGCTTCGTTCCTGCTGTTCTTTTTCTGTTTAATTATGCCGGATACTTTCGTGCCGTGGATGGTCGGCGGAGCCGTGCTGCTGCTGGCCGCTGGGCTGTGGGGATTGTTTGCCCCGCCGTCTAAAACCGCGCTGCGGGAAATACATTGTCTGCGTGGAACCCCGCGCCGGTGGGGACTATTTGGTGAAAACGACCAGGAGCAAATCAATAATATCTCGCTGGGAATTATCGATTTGATTTACCCGCCTCACTGGCAGCCATACATTGCGCAGGACCTCGGGCAGCAAACGGATATCGATATTTATCTGGATCGCCACGTTGTCCGCCAGGGCCGTTTTTTATCCCTGCACGACGAAGTAAAAAACTTTCCGCTACAGCATTGGTTACGCAGCGCCGTCATCGCTGGCGGCTCGTTGCTGGTACTGCTGATGCTGCTGTTTTGGATCCCGCTGGATATGCCGATAAAATTCACCCTTTCATGGATGAAAGGCGCACAAACTATCGAAGCCACCAGCGTTAAGCAGCTTGAAAACGCAGGCGTTCGTGTTGGTGACACACTGCATCTGAGCGGTACGGGAATGTGTAATATTCATACACCAGGGAGCTGGAGCGCGCTGCCCGCCACGCCTTTTACGCCTTTCGACTGCTCGCAAATTATCTGGAACGATGCCCGCGCGCTGCCGTTGCCAGAATCCGATCTGGTGAATAAAGCCATTGCGCTAACGCAGGCCGTCAACCGTCAGCTCCATCCAAAACCAGATGATGACTCCCGCGTCAGCGCATCGCTACGTTCAGCAATCCAAAAATCCGGTATGGTACTGCTGGATGATTTTGGTGAAATTGTCTTGAAAACTGCCGATCTGTGCGCCGCCGAGGATGAATGCGTGCGCCTGAAAAATGCGCTGGTTAATTTAGGCAACAGTAAAGACTGGACTGCGCTGGTTAAGCGGGCAAACGCTGGGAAGCTGGATGGCGTAAACGTTCTGCTGCGACCGGTTAGCGCAGAGTCGCTGGATAATCTGGTGAATACGTCTACATCACCGTTTATTTCACGAGAGACCGCACGGGCGGCTCAGGCGCTGAACAGCCCTGCCCCAGGGGGATTCCTGATTATTAGTGATGAAGGCAGCGATCTGATCGATCAAGCCTGGCCATCGACCTCTCTGTACGACTACCCGCCGCAAGAACAGTGGAGCGCCTTCCAGCGCCTGGCACAGATGCTAATGCAGACTCCCTTCCGCGCTGAAGGAATTGTCACCAATATCTCTACCGACGCCAACGGCACTCAGCACATTGGCCTGCATCGAATCCCGGATCGCGCGGGCTTATGGCGTTATCTTGGCACCACGCTGTTGATGTTTAGCATGCTGGGTTGCGCCATCTACAACGGCGTTCAGGCCTTCAGACGCTACCAGCGTCACCGCTCCCGCATCGCGGAAATTCAGGGATACTACGAAAGTTGCCTGAATCCAACGCTGATTGACGACCCGGAAAGCCTGATTCGATAACACGCCCGCGCGACAGGATATGCTACCCTGTCGCGCATCTAATTTTCCTCAGGATAATTCCCAGGTGCTGATTAAAGTCAGTCTCTGGGGTCAACAAACGCAGGGGCAGCTTGAATGATGAAGTGTATTGATATTGCCTGGCAGAATGTCGACACGGTCTTGCTGGACATGGACGGCACGCTGCTCGATCTGGCGTTCGATAACTATTTCTGGCAAAAACTGGTGCCGGAAACCTATGGCGCTCAGCAAGGCATTACCCCCCGGGAAGCTCAGGAATATATTCGCCAGCAGTATCATGCCGTACAGCATACGCTAAACTGGTACTGCCTGGATTACTGGAGCGAGTGCCTGGGTCTGGATATTTGCGCCATGACGACGGAACAGGGGCCGCGTGCGGTGCTGCGTGAAGATACGGTTCCGTTTCTTGATGCCTTAAAAGCGTCCGGTAAACGACGTATTTTGCTCACCAATGCACATCCGCATAACCTGGCGGTGAAGCTGGAGCATACCGGACTGGCCTCACACCTTGATTTATTACTTTCCACCCACACATTTGGTTATCCCAAAGAGGATCAGCGGTTATGGCACGCTGTGGCTGAAGAAACGGGAATAAGTGCCGAGAAGACGCTGTTTATTGACGACAGCGAACCCATTCTCGACGCCGCTGCTCAATTCGGCATTCGTTACTGCCTCGGCGTGACCAATCCCGACTCAGGTATTGCGGAAAAACAGTATGCACGCCATCCGTCACTGAATGACTACCGCCGACTGATCCCCTCACTGATGTGAAGGAGATGCCATGAAAGAGAAGCCCTTTGTTGAAGTCAGGCTGGATAAATGGCTGTGGGCAGCACGTTTTTATAAAACACGTGCGATAGCCCGTGAAATGGTTGAAGGCGGTAAGGTGCATTACAACGGGCAGCGCAGTAAGCCGAGTAAAATTGTCGAACTGAATGCCACCCTCACCCTGCGCCAGGGAAATGACGAGCGGACGGTCATTATCAAGGCCATTACCGAACAGCGTCGCCCGGCAACTGAAGCCGTTTCGCTGTATGAAGAAACCGCGGAGAGCGTTGTAAAACGCGAAAAAATGGCGCTGGCACGTAAGCTTAACGCCCTGACTATGCCGCACCCGGACAGACGGCCGGACAAAAAAGAGCGCCGCGACCTGTTACGATTTAAACACGGCGACAGTGAATGACTGTCACCTGCAAGAGAGATGATTATGCCGCAACATGACCAATTACATCGTTATCTGTTTGAAAACTTTGCCGTGCGCGGCGAGCTGGTAACCGTTTCGGAAACCCTGCAACAGATCCTCGAAAACCATACTTACCCGCAGCCGGTCAAAACCGTGCTGGCCGAGCTGCTGGTTGCTACCAGCCTGCTGACCGCTACACTGAAATTTGCCGGTGATATCACCGTGCAGTTGCAAGGCGATGGCCCGCTCAGCCTGGCGGTAATTAATGGCAACAACAATCAGCAAATGCGCGGAGTCGCTCGCATACAGGGCGATATCCCTGAAAATGCCGACCTGAAAACTCTGGTCGGCAACGGCTATCTGGTGATCACCATTACCCCGGAAGAAGGCGAGCGCTATCAGGGCGTGGTCGGTCTGGAAGGAGATACTCTGGCGGCCTGTCTGGAAGACTACTTCCTGCGTTCAGAACAGCTGCCAACGCGTCTCTTTATCCGTACTGGCGACGTCGATGGCAAACCAGCAGCTGGCGGTATGCTGCTGCAGGTGATGCCAGCACAAAATGCGCAGGCGGATGATTTTGATCACCTTGCTGCGCTGACAGAAACCATTAAAGCTGAAGAACTGCTAACGCTGCCTGCCAACGAAGTACTGTGGCGTTTGTACCACGAAGAAGAAGTGACGCTTTACGATCCGCAGGATGTTGAGTTCAAATGTACCTGTTCACGCGAACGTTGTGCTGGCGCACTGAAAACGCTGCCGGACGAAGAAGTGGACAGCATTCTGGCAGAAGAAGGTGAAATCGATATGCACTGCGATTACTGCGGTAGCCACTATCTGTTTAACGCTATGGATATTGCTGAGATCCGTAGTAACGCGTCCCCTGCTGACCCGCAGGTGCATTAAGTTCTTAGCCCGGCGGGCTGTTCATCCTGCCGGGCTAACGCTCGCTTACTCAGCGTAATAATTCATTTTTAGCCGTTCGCCATTAATGGTGATATCCCGCCAGACTCTGGGGGCTGAATCCAGTTTATGATTCACCAGCGCCTGCAGAAGTTGGTCCTTATTGAATCCCTCCGGTAACTGAGCAACGGCGACCAGATCCCATTGTTCCCCTTTCATACCAATGACCAGACTTTCTCCCTCAGCAAATGCATACAGCACCTGTTCAGGCTTGCCATCAGCGTTGAGATCCTGATCAACGAGCACACATGCGTCCTGTTCAAAACAGGAGCTAATACGGTAGCTCTGCCCTTTGACAAACACCCAGAACGCCTCGTCTGGCTTCTTGCTGCCCGGCGCGATCATCACCTTTGGAGCTAGCTGTGTCGCGGTCAGAGTCTTAATCGGATCGCGCTCTCCCTGTAGAAGTGAGTTTAAGTCACGCCTGCGCTTACTATCCTTGTTGAACGCCTCATCATTGCGTAATGCCTCCAACGCTGCCCGTCCCGGTTTTCCGCTACGATCCAGCATATACAGACTGACCTGATCCGGCGTATTTTTACCACTGTAGTAGCGTGCCATATGACTGTTGACGCTAATGCGCCATGCGTCGAGTACGGGCGACGTCAACAGAATCAACAGCCCCAGGGCCAGTAATGAAACACCAAGGATAACCTTTCCCTGAATTTCAAGTGGGTTACGGCCACGACATAATATGCTCGCCAGATAGCCAAGCGACCAGGTCAGCAGCACAACGACAACCAGCACACCATGCAAGCGCTCAGACGTCCAGCCATATTGGTGAATGCGCACCCATAGTGCCCAACCGGCAATCAGCATATAAATGGGGGCGACAACGAGTGAGGATTTGATCAGATAGCGTAACGCGCCAGGATAGGGTAACGCCTCTTTTTGCGGCTCGCGCACAATGGCCATCAACAGCAGGAGGATCAGCGTCAACGTGGACATCAAGCCAGCCGCCGACACCCGCTGTGAAATCGCCTCCAGCCCGGTGAAAGGCACGGTCAGCATAAACATCAGCGCTAACAGCGCAACCAGCGGTAAAAGACCCGTAGCGATAAATGTCAGTAACTTTTGAACGGCAGCCACCAAACGCGACTGCGTACGCGCCAGAACTACCGCCAGTGCGGTAATCAAGCTAAATGCCACATAACCGAACCAATCGGTCTCAAAGAAAAGCGTCTTAAAGAAGGTAATATCGACGAGCTTAAACATCTCACTCCACAGCAGGAGCACCAGCCAGAACAAGCCGTTAGTGACAAAGACAATCAGCAGCGTCAGCGTGTTAAGCCAAAAGCAGGTATAAAACTGAGAATAGCGAGACTGATCGGTACGCGCGTGGAGTTGGTATTGAATCCAGGGCAGTGCCAGCATTGCCATGAGAAGTAAGCGCCAGCCGTAAACGAAAAAAACGTCTTCCTGTCTCCACCGATTACTGCCCCCGACGTTCCATTTCAGCCAAACGCTCATCGCCAGCACAACAACGAAGATCAGTGCCATCCAGCACCACAGCGCACGCTGCCTGAAAGAAACAACAGTAAGCAGAAGTGCCGAAGTCAGCGCAACCGTTACGGGCATCCCATAGAACAGCCAGTCGCTGTTATGAGGTATGAGGTATGTCATCAGCAGATAACACAACACGCCTTGCAGCAGGCCGACTAACATCATGCCCCAACGAGTCGTAGGTGAAAGTTCAACACTATCCATATCGTTATCCTGACTGGAGAGAAAGGCTAATTATCGCATCATCTTCACAATTCGTTGCACCAACATGCCGCTTTCAGTCCACAACTGCGCGAAGTGAATCGATATTTCTCATGTTTTAGTTACGTTATTTTCTTACATGAATGCGATTACACTCACAACATTCCCGCCAAATACACTCTCCATTAACGTTTTAAGAACATTTTCCACAACAAAAAAGGGTTTCCTGCCATAATATCCGCCTCTTTGTGACAGGAGTCGCAGCGTATTCGGTCGCCCGTGATTTTGCCCGGATACGTAAATCTATGAGCCTTGTCGCGGTTAGCAACCCCTAAAAAACCTTACTATTCCAGGTAATACATATTGGCTAAGGAGCAGTGAAATGCGTGTGAACACCAGTTTAACCCCGCAAGATCTCAAGGCTTATGGTATCAATGACGTTCAGGATATCGTTTACAATCCAAGCTACGACCTGTTGTACCAGGAAGAACTTGATCCAAACCTGGAAGGTTACGAGCGTGGCGTATTAACTAACCTGGGCGCCGTTGCAGTTGATACCGGTATCTTTACCGGGCGTTCGCCGAAGGATAAGTACATTGTCCGCGACGACACCACGCGTGACACGCTGTGGTGGTCCGACAAAGGTAAAGGCAAGAACGACAACAAACCGCTCTCCCAGGAAACCTGGCAGCATCTGAAAGGGTTAGTCACCCAACAACTTTCTGGCAAGCGCCTGTTTATCGTTGATGCGTTCTGCGGTGCCAACGCAGATACCCGTCTTTCCGTGCGCTTCATTACCGAAGTCGCCTGGCAGGCGCATTTTGTCAAAAATATGTTCATCCGTCCGAGCGATGAGGAACTGGTTGATTTTAAACCTGATTTTATCGTAATGAACGGCGCAAAATGCACCAACCCACAATGGAAAGAGCAGGGTCTGAACTCTGAAAACTTCGTTGCATTCAACCTGACTGAACGCATTCAGTTGATCGGTGGCACCTGGTACGGCGGCGAGATGAAGAAAGGTATGTTCTCCGTCATGAACTACCTGCTGCCGCTGAAGGGTATTGCATCCATGCACTGCTCTGCGAACGTAGGCGAAAAAGGTGATGTGGCGGTCTTCTTTGGCCTCTCAGGTACCGGGAAAACCACCCTGTCCACCGACCCGAAACGCCGCCTGATTGGCGACGATGAGCACGGTTGGGATGACGATGGTGTATTTAACTTTGAAGGCGGCTGCTACGCGAAGACTATCAAGCTGTCTAAAGATGCCGAGCCGGAAATCTACAATGCAATCCGCCGTGATGCGCTGCTGGAAAACGTCACCGTTCGTGAAGACGGTTCTATCGATTTCGACGACGGTTCTAAAACCGAGAATACCCGTGTTTCCTACCCGATTTATCACATCGACAATATCGTTAAGCCGGTGTCAAAAGCGGGCCATGCCACCAAGGTAATCTTCCTGACCGCCGATGCGTTTGGTGTTCTGCCGCCAGTCTCTCGCCTGACAGCAGATCAAACTCAGTACCACTTCCTCTCAGGCTTTACCGCTAAACTGGCCGGTACCGAGCGTGGTGTGACTGAACCGACCCCAACCTTCTCTGCCTGCTTCGGTGCGGCATTCCTGTCACTGCACCCAACCCAGTATGCAGAAGTTCTGGTGAAACGTATGCAGGCCGCAGGCGCACAGGCTTATCTGGTGAATACCGGCTGGAACGGCACCGGCAAGCGTATCTCAATTAAAGATACTCGCGCCATTATCGACGCCATTCTGAACGGTTCGCTGGATGATGCAGAAACGTTCAGTCTGCCGATGTTTGACCTGGCGATCCCAACGGAACTGCCGGGCGTGGATACGCGTATTCTCGATCCGCGTAATACCTACGCATCACCAGAGCAATGGCAGGAAAAAGCCAATGCATTGGCGAAACTGTTTATCGAGAACTTTGAGAAGTACACCGATACACCAGCTGGTGCAGCATTGGTTAGCGCAGGTCCGAAACTGTAAATTGACGTGCCGGAAGGTGGGTATCCTTCCGGTCAACAGAAATGACCGAGACAAAAAGGGAGGCATCGCGCCTCCCTTTTTTATACGTCTTTAGTTGCACCCTGTACGCGGGTGAAAGGAACCGGAAGCCAGGCGCGAATCGACAATCCCCCGCGCTCACTGGTACCAATTTCCAGCATACCGTTATGGTTATCAATAATACGCTGTACGATAGCCAGACCCAGACCGGTACCACTGGTGCTACGCGCGCTGTCGCCGCGGACAAACGGCTGGAACAGATGTTTGCGTTGCTCCGGCTTGATACCCGGACCATCATCTTCCACCTGGAACCAGGCGCGATGTGGCTCCGTTCCGCTGCTGACCTTAATCCAGCCATTACCATAGCGGGCTGCGTTAACCACCATATTGGCGACCGCACGTTTAATCGACAGTGGATGCATCTTCACCTGAATAACGCCAGGCTGCAGTGCGGTGTCAATTTCACGCTCATAACCACTTTCCGCCGCAACCACTTCCCCCAGCACGGAGTTCAGATCCGCCATCTCCATTGGCATCTCCTGACCCGTCCGCAGGTAATCGATGAACTGCTCGATAATGGCGTTACACTCTTCAATATCCTTATTGATGGACTCCGCAAGATAACCATCTTCTTCGCCCATCATTTCCGTCGCCAGACGAATACGCGTCAGCGGCGTACGCAGATCGTGGCTGACTCCCGCCATCAGCAGGGTTCGGTCATCGGCGAGTTGCTTAACGCCCGCCGCCATATGGTTGAAAGCACGGGTAACAGAACGCACCTCTGAAGCGCCATACTCTCGCAGCGGCGGTGGGATAATACCTTTCCCCACCTGCAATGCCGCATGCTCAAGATCTACCAGCGGTCGGTTCTGGATACGAATAAACAGCCACGCCCCCCCGATAGCCAGCAGCATAATCGCCAACGTATAGCGGAACAGCGGTGAGAAATCGCCTTGATGGATTTCCGTCAGTGGTACGCGCACCCAGATATTAGGCGACAGCCAGGTTTTCAGCCAGACAACAGGCGAGCTTTTGTTGACCTCAACGCGAACTTCCGTCGGGCCACCGAGCTGTTGCGCCATCTGATGGCTTAAGAATTCATAGTGTTGCGCCCAACGCAGTCCAGCTTCTTCAGCGGCTTCGTTGGAATAGAGGGAAATTCCCAGCTCACGGTAAATTTCCCGGCGGAATGCGGGAGGCACAACCAGCTGTGTACCGTCCTCCAGTTGCAGTTTATCGGTCATCAGCATACGAACTTCGTAGGCCAGGACCTTATTAAACTGCTGGAGGCTCGGCAGGATCGCGAAGTTCAGCACCACCAGATAAGTCGTCACCAGGCTTGCAAAAAGCAAGGTGACGATGAGCAATAATGTGCGAGCAAACGAACTTCGTGGCGAGAAGCGCATTCGCCTCATGCTTTAGAACCGTCCGGGACAAAGACGTAGCCCAGACCCCATACGGTCTGAATGTAACGCGGATGTGCTGGATCCTCTTCCACCATGCGACGCAGACGAGAAATCTGCACGTCAATGGAACGTTCCATCGCGGAATACTCGCGACCACGGGCAAGATTCATCAGCTTATCGCGAGACAGCGGTTCACGCGGGTGACTGACCAGCGCTTTCAGCACCGCAAATTCACCGCTGGTCAGCGGCATAGGCTCATCTTCGCGGAACATTTCGCGAGTACCGAGGTTCAGTTTGAACTTACCGAAAGCAATTACCGCTTCTTCCTGAGAAGGCGCGCCCGGTAGCTCATTCGCCTGACGACGCAGCACAGCGCGAATACGCGCCAGCAGTTCACGCGGGTTAAACGGTTTAGGGATGTAGTCGTCAGCACCGATTTCCAGCCCGACGATACGGTCAACTTCTTCGCCCTTCGCCGTCACCATAATGATGGGCATCGGGTTACTCTGACTGCGCAGGCGGCGGCAAATTGACAGGCCATCTTCACCAGGAAGCATTAGATCCAGTACCATAAGGTGGAAGGATTCACGGGTTAGCAGACGATCCATCTGCTCAGCGTTTGCGACGCTTCGAACCTGGAAGCCCTGCTCAGTCAGATAACGCTCCAGCAGCGCACGCAGGCGCATGTCGTCATCGACCACCAGAATCTTATAGTTCTCTTGCATTGTTTTATACTCCCAAAGGTTCGCAACAATTGTAAGTGTGTATTCTTAAGAAAGCTTACGAGAGTAACCAGTGAATTCTGGTATGAATTCCAGGCTAAATTGTTACAAAGCATATTAAACAGCAGCTTAAGTATACAATGTTTCTCGCAATACATTATTTATTCTGTTGATATGCTCACGTAATACTAATTGTGCGCATCATCACAGAGTCGAAGGTAAAACAATAAGATGAAAACGCCCCTGATAACCCGTGAAGGGTATGAAAAACTCAAACAAGAGCTGAATTATCTCTGGCGTGAAGAGCGCCCGGAAGTCACCAAAAAAGTCACCTGGGCCGCAAGTCTGGGCGACCGCAGCGAAAATGCTGACTACCAGTATAATAAAAAGCGCCTGCGAGAGATCGACAGGCGTGTCCGTTATTTGACGAAGTGCATGGAGAATCTGAAAATAGTCGATTACTCCCCACAGCAGGAGGGCAAAGTATTCTTTGGCGCGTGGGTTGAGATTGAAAATGATGATGGCGATACCCGCAAATTCCGCATTGTCGGATACGATGAAATTTTTGGTCGTAAGGATTACATCTCTATCGACTCACCGATGGCGCGAGCACTGCTGAAAAAAGAGGTGGGCGATCTCGCGGTGGTGAACACACCTGCCGGGGAAGCCAGCTGGTACGTTAACGAGATTGAATACGTTAAATAAGCCTGGAACATTCCGAGAGAATCGGGTCTCGGCTGGCATTTTGGCGTGTCAGTCCGTATAACTATCCCCTGATTTTTGATCCTAAAGATGAAACTAAATCCATGATGAATGATTCGTTCTGCCGCATTATCGCGGGTGAAATTCAGGCTCGCGCCGAACAGGTAGAAGCTGCCGTTCGCCTGCTTGACGAAGGGAACACCGTGCCGTTTATCGCACGTTATCGTAAGGAAATCACCGGCGGTCTGGATGACACGCAGTTGCGTAACCTGGAAAGCCGTCTGGGTTATTTACGTGAACTGGAAGACCGCCGTCAGGCCATTCTCAAATCTATCAGCGAGCAAGGCAAACTGACCGACGACCTGGCGAAAGCGATCAACGGCACGTTAAGTAAGACCGAACTCGAAGACCTCTATCTGCCGTACAAACCAAAACGCCGCACCCGCGGACAAATCGCCATTGAAGCCGGCCTTGAGCCGTTGGCTGATCTGCTGTGGAACGAACCTTCCCACAATCCAGAAACCACAGCGGCACAATACATCAACGCCGACAACGGCGTAGCGGATACTAAAGCCGCACTCGACGGCGCACGTTACATCCTGATGGAACGTTTTGCTGAAGACGCTGCACTGCTGGCAAAAGTGCGTGATTACCTGTGGAAGAATGCGCATCTGGTTTCCACCGTAGTGAGCGGTAAAGAAGAGGAAGGCGCAAAATTCCGTGATTACTTCGATCACCATGAACCGATTTCCAGCGTCCCTTCTCACCGCGCACTGGCAATGTTCCGTGGCCGTAACGAAGGCGTGCTACAGCTTTCATTGAATGCCGATCCGCAATTCGATGAGCCGCCAAAAGAGAGTCACGGTGAGCAGATAATTCAGGATCACCTTGGCCTGCGACTGAACAACGCACCAGCAGACAGCTGGCGAAAAGGCGTCGTCAGTTGGACATGGCGCATCAAAGTGCTGATGCATCTTGAGACTGAACTTATGGGGACCGTGCGCGAGCGTGCGGAAGATGAGGCGATTAACGTCTTTGCCCGAAACCTGCACGATCTGTTGATGGCTGCTCCGGCAGGCCTGCGCGCTACGATGGGTCTCGATCCCGGCCTGCGCACCGGCGTTAAGGTTGCGGTCGTCGACGGCACCGGCAAACTGGTTGCTACCGACACCATTTATCCACATACCGGTCAGGCAGCCAAAGCCGCCGTTGCCGTTGCTGCGCTGTGTGAAAAATACAACGTTGAACTGGTAGCGATTGGTAACGGCACCGCGTCCCGCGAAACCGAACGCTTCTTCCTGGATGTGCAAAAACAGTTCCCGAAAGTCACCGCGCAAAAAGTGATCGTCAGCGAAGCCGGGGCATCGGTCTACTCCGCTTCCGAACTGGCCGCACAGGAGTTTCCTGATCTCGACGTCTCACTGCGCGGTGCGGTCTCTATCGCCCGTCGTCTGCAGGATCCACTGGCTGAATTGGTGAAAATTGATCCGAAATCGATCGGTGTCGGTCAGTATCAACACGACGTTAGCCAGACACAGCTTGCCCGTAAGCTGGATGCGGTGGTGGAAGACTGCGTAAACGCCGTCGGCGTAGACCTGAACACCGCCTCCGTCCCGCTGTTAACGCGTGTCGCGGGCCTGACCCGGATGATGGCGCAAAATATTGTTGCCTGGCGTGATGAGAACGGTCAGTTCCAGAATCGTCAGCAGCTACTAAAAGTCAGCCGACTGGGGCCAAAAGCGTTTGAACAGTGTGCGGGCTTTCTGCGCATCAACCACGGCGATAACCCGCTGGATGCCTCGACCGTGCACCCGGAAGCCTATCCGATCGTAGAACGTATTCTGGCTGCGACCGAGCAGTCACTGCGTGACCTGATGGGCAACAGCAATGAACTGCGTAACCTGAAGGCATCTGACTTTACCGACGAACGTTTCGGGGTGCCGACCGTCACCGACATCATCAAAGAGCTGGAAAAACCGGGCCGAGATCCGCGTCCGGAGTTCAAAACCGCACAGTTTGCTGATGGCGTGGAAACCATGAATGACCTGCTGCCAGGAATGATTCTGGAAGGCGCAGTCACCAACGTCACTAACTTCGGTGCATTTGTTGATATTGGCGTTCACCAGGACGGTCTGGTACATATCTCCTCTCTGTCGAATAAGTTCGTCGAAGATCCACACACCGTGGTGAAAGCGGGAGACATTGTGAAGGTGAAAGTGCTGGAAGTGGATCTACCACGCAAGCGTATCGCCCTGACCATGCGTCTGGACGAACAGCCAGGTGAAACCAACGCCCGTCGCGGCGGCGGTAGCAATGATCGCGCTCAGGGCAATCGCCCGGCAGCGGCAGCTAAAGCGGCAAAACCGCGCGGGCGTGATACACAGCCTGCCGGCAACAGCGCCATGATGGATGCACTGGCGGCGGCGATGGGTAAGAAACGCTGACAGAATGCCGGGGGGCACTTGTGCTCCCCCGGCTATATCACTTCGATTAACAATTAAATAATACAAATTGAAGCGGTTATTTAATTAGCCAAGGACTAACCGCACAATTAATTTTCACATCGTTAACAGATGAAACCTTAATTAAACATTAAAAAATCAATAATTGCCGAATTAAATTAACGGTCTCAAACCAGATTAAATGTTGAGGCATATCAAAATTGACTCAAATTATTATCCAATTCTACATTCCGTCACACTTATTCTATTGATGATAAAAACCATTCTCATTATCATTGCATTGTTGATTATTTACTCTTTCCTCCGTTAGCTAATCATCTGGTCTCATGCCGCCCTGCAGCCCCATGAGGTAATCATCCAGTTAGCGAGATATAAGTAGGTCCCTATGCAATTCACTCCAGACACTGCGTGGAAAATTACCGGTTTTTCTCGTGAAATCAGTCCGGCGTACCGTCAGAAGTTATTGTCACTCGGCATGCTACCAGGCTCATCATTCAACGTGGTACGTGTCGCACCTTTGGGTGATCCTATCCACATTGAAACTCGCCGCGTAAGTCTGGTATTGCGTAAAAAAGATCTGGCGTTATTAGAAGTGGAAGCGGTTTCCTGTTAATACAGTGAGTCAATAAAAATGAAAAAACTAACCATTGGTTTAATTGGTAATCCTAATTCCGGCAAGACAACTTTATTCAATCAGCTCACCGGCGCGCGTCAGCGTGTAGGCAACTGGGCTGGAGTCACCGTTGAGCGTAAAGAAGGTCATTTTGCGACGACGGACCATCAGGTCACGCTGGTGGACTTACCAGGTACGTATTCACTGACAACGATCTCATCCCAGACCTCCCTCGATGAGCAAATTGCCTGTCACTATATTTTAAGCGGCGACGCCGACTTGCTTATCAACGTCGTCGATGCCTCAAACCTTGAGCGCAACCTCTACCTGACGCTGCAACTGCTTGAACTGGGTATCCCCTGTATCGTCGCGCTTAACATGCTGGACATTGCTGAGAAGCAGCAAATCCGTATTGATATCGATGCGCTTTCCGCCCGTCTTGGCTGCCCAGTGGTTCCACTGGTTTCTACGCGTGGACGTGGGATTGAAGCGCTGAAGCTGGCGATCGATCGCTATAAAGAGAACGACGCCGTCGAGTTGGTCCATTATGCTCAGCCACTGCTACGTGAAGCAGATTCTCTGGCTGACGCAATGACCGAAGAGATGCCGCTACAACAACGTCGCTGGCTTGGCCTGCAAATGCTGGAAGGCGATATCTACAGCCGCGCCTACGCGGGCGATGCTGCGCAAAATCTGGATGGTGCAATTGCCCGTCTGAGTGAAACTATGGACGATCCCGCGCTGCACATTGCCGATGCGCGATACCAGTGCATTGCCGCGATCTGCGATACCGTCAGCAACACGCTGACCGCCGAGCCAAGCCGCTTCACCACCGCTGTCGATAAAATCGTCCTCAACCGCTTCCTCGGTCTGCCAATATTCCTGTTCGTGATGTACCTGATGTTCCTGCTCGCCATTAACATCGGTGGCGCGCTGCAGCCGTTATTTGACGTCGGTTCAGTGGCACTCTTTATCCATGGTATTCAATGGATTGGTTACACGCTGCACTTCCCGGACTGGCTGACCATCTTCCTGGCGCAGGGTCTTGGCGGCGGGATTAACACCGTTCTGCCACTGGTCCCTCAAATCGGTATGATGTACCTGTTCCTCTCCTTCCTCGAAGACTCCGGCTACATGGCGCGAGCCGCGTTTGTAATGGACCGTCTGATGCAGGCGCTGGGGCTACCGGGTAAATCGTTTGTCCCGCTGATTGTTGGTTTCGGCTGTAACGTACCGTCGGTGATGGGCGCACGTACACTGGATGCGCCGCGTGAACGTCTGATGACCATCATGATGGCACCGTTTATGTCCTGCGGAGCACGTCTGGCGATTTTCGCTGTGTTTGCAGCGGCATTCTTTGGTCAGAACGGTGCGCTGGCGGTCTTCTCGCTATATGTGTTAGGTATCGTCATGGCAGTGCTGACTGGCCTGATGCTCAAGCACACCATCATGCGTGGCGAAGCAACGCCGTTCGTGATGGAACTGCCGGTTTATCACGTCCCGCATATTAAAAGCCTGATCATCCAGACCTGGCAGCGCCTGAAAGGCTTCGTCCTCCGTGCCGGTAAAGTCATTATCATTGTCAGTATTTTCCTTAGCGCGTTTAACAGTTTCTCCCTGAGCGGGAAAATCGTCGATAACATCAACGACTCAGCCCTTGCTTCCGTCAGCCGCGTTATTACCCCGGTCTTTAAACCGATTGGCGTACACGAAGATAACTGGCAGGCCACCGTGGGTCTGTTCACCGGTGCGATGGCCAAAGAAGTGGTTGTCGGTACACTGAATACGCTCTATACCGCTGAAAATATTCAGGAAGAAGAGTTCAACCCGGCAGATTTCCACCTCGGTGATGAGTTAGTCGGCGCACTGGATGAAACCTGGCAAAGCCTGAAAGATACCTTCAGCCTGAGCGTCCTGGCTAACCCTATCGAAGCCAGTAAAGGTGACGGTGAGATGGCAACTGGCGCCATGGGCGTGATGGGCGAAAAATTTGGCAGCGCCGCAGCCGCTTACAGCTACCTGATTTTCGTACTGCTGTATGTTCCGTGCATTTCAGTTATGGGGGCTATCGCGCGTGAATCCAGCCGTGGCTGGATGGGCTTCTCCGTTCTGTGGGGCCTGAATATCGCCTACTCACTGTCGACGCTGTTCTATCAGGCAGTCAGCTACAGTCAGCACCCGACCTATAGTCTGGTCTGCATTTTAGCCGTCATCCTGTTTAACATCGTATTGCTGGGTCTGCTACGCCGCGCCCGTAGCCGTGTGGATATTGCGCTGCTGGCAACCAACAAAACGGTAAGCTCGTGCTGTGCCAGCACGACTGGCGATTGCCACTGAGGTTGTGGATCATGGCATCGCTTATACAGGTTCGTGATTTACTGGCTCTGCGGGGACGTATGGAGGCTAAGCAAATTAGCCACACGCTGCATACCCCGCAGCCAATGATTGACGCCATGCTGAATCAGTTAGAGAAAATGGGCAAAGCGAAGCGAATTCAGGAAGATGCCGAGGGGTGTCTTTCCGGAAGCTGCAAAAGCTGCCCGGAAGGCAAAGCCTGCCTGCGCGAATGGTGGGCTTTGCGTTAAACGTAATGCTATTTGCCGGATGACGCTACGTTTGTCCGGCCTACAAACGGCACCTAATATCCATGCCGTCCGAGATTTTGCGAAACGAATTCCATAAGAGTGTCACTCTTTCAGCAAAACAGATTTATCCTCCAACCCTCTGCACATCGTTAACATTACGGGGATGCTTCCCTTTTCTACGGCAAGTAGAGTCTCATCATCTTGTTCTTCAGGTGACGGACCGCCATGAATACTGACGCTACAGCTACGCCGCATGACGCAATTTTCAAGACTTTTATGGGCCATCCAGCTACCGCTCGCGACTTTCTTCAACTTCATCTTCCAGACTCTTTACGTATTCTTTGTGACCTAAAGACACTGAAACTGGAACCGGGCAGTTTTATTGAGGACGATTTGCGTGCGCACTATTGCGATGTGTTGTGGTCACTAAAAACTCGTGAAGGCGATGGCTACATCTACACGGTTATTGAACATCAGAGCGCCGCGGATGCACATATGGCGTTTCGTCTTATGCGTTATGCTATTGCAGTCATGCAGCGACATCTGGATGCGGGCCACAAAAAGCTGCCACTGGTGATCCCCATGCTTTTTTATCACGGCACCGTCAGCCCATATCCCTACTCCTTGTGCTGGCTGGATAAATTTGACGATCCGGAGACAGCCAGACAACTTTATGCGAACACTTTTCCATTAATAGATATCACGGTAATGGCTGATGACGAGATCATGCAGCATCGCCGTATAGCACTACTGGAGCTGATTCAAAAACATATCCGGAAACGAGATTTGATGGGATTAGTGGAAAAACTGGTCGTCCTGCTTGTTAAAGGAAACGCTAATGACAACCAGTTGAAAGCCCTGTTTAATTACATGATTCAGGCTGGCGACACAGCGCATTTCAAAGAATTTATGGACGAAGTAACCGGACGCCTACCTCAACACAAGGAGAGACTGATGACTATCGCAGAGAGATTACGCCAGGAAGGGCATATGAATGGGTTACAGGAAGGGTTACAGGAGGGCTTACAACAAGGTAAACGAGACGAAGCACGACGCATTGCTGCCACCATGTTAGCCGACGGTATCGACAGACTGACCATTCTCAGAATCACTGGCCTTTCTGCTGAGGAGTTGATGGCAAAAAGGCATTAATGTCGGCCCGGTAAGCATCGCGTCACCGGGCAAGTCAAAGGCGCTATAACCGCTGTTTCAACGCCATCAGCTCGGCACAGAACTCACCAGGATGCGAGATAAACGGCGCATGTGCCGCTTTGGCAAACACCAGAGATTCGCTCTCCGGCCACAGTGCATCCAGCATCGGTACAACTTTGCGCGGTACCAGCCCATCAAGATATCCGTACAACCGCAGGAACGGCATGCGCAATGCGCAGAGAGATTCACGCAGATCAACCGTTTTCAGGATCTCCAGCCCACCATTCAGTACCGCCACTTCCGGCATCGGTAATGCCAGCACCGTTTTCTTCAAAGTTCGCGCGTCCTGACGTGCGGTTTCCGTTCCCATCGTTTGTAGCGCCAGAAAACGCTCTACCGTACGCTGGAAGTCTTCGCTAAGCTGTTGCTGGAATCCCGCCAGCACGTCCGGCTTAATACCCGGCCACTCATCACGAGCGCTAAAACATGGCGAAGAAGCCACAGTAACCAGCGCCTGAATACGAGCAGGATGGGTCAACGCTACCTGACTTGCTACCAGCCCGCCCAGGCTCCAGCCCAGCCAGATGGCTTTCTCTGGTGCCTGTTGTAAAACACGTTCCGCCATCTCCTCCAGTGGCATCGCGCCGAAACCCTGACTACGGCCAAATCCCGGTAAGTCGACAAGATGTAGCGTGAAATGCGAACTCAGTTCCTCACTTATGCAATGCCATACTTCCGCATTCAATCCCCATCCGTGCAGCAGCACAAGATGGCAATTTCCCGAACCTCGGGTCTGCCACCAGATGTCATTCATCAGTTACTGTTCTCTTTTTTGGAGCCTAGCCCTGTAGGCATACATTGTTAAGGATAAACCTATGCTAACAGTACCGGGATTGTGCTGGCTATGCCGAATGCCACTGACGCTGGGACATTGGGGAATTTGTTCCGTTTGTACACGGGCGACACGCCGTCATATCAATTTGTGCCCCCAGTGCGGGATGCCAGCCGCCCACACCGCCATTCCCTGCGGCCGGTGTCTGCAAAAACCGCCGCCGTGGCAGCGGTTGGTTACGGTCAATGACTATGTTCCACCGCTGAGTAACCTTATCCACCAACTGAAATTTTCGCGCCGTAGCGAGATTGCCACTGCACTTTCACGCCTGCTGCTACTGGACGTGTTGCAGGCTCGCCGTACCAGCGGGCTTCCTCTGCCGGACAGGATCGTCAGCGTCCCACTCTGGCAACGCCGACACTGGCGAAGAGGGTTTAACCAGAGCGATTTATTGTGCCGTCCTTTGGCGCACTGGCTGGGTTGTGACTGGGACAGTCAGGCAATAACACGGGTTCGGGCGACCGCCACGCAGCATCATCTCAGCGCCCGATTACGCAAACGCAACCTGAAAAATGCTTTTCGCCTTGAATTGCCGGTACAGGGACTCCATATGGTTGTTGTGGATGATGTCGTCACTACCGGAAGTACCGTCGCGGAAATCGCGCAACTGCTTTTGCGCAACGGCGCGGCGACTGTCCAGGTATGGTGCCTGTGTCGAACCTTGTAGAGCCTCGATGATGGGCGTATTATAACCAAGTAAAATAGTCAACTATTAGGCCATTACTATGATCCATATTTCCGATGCTGCACAAGCGCACTTTGCCAAACTGCTGGCAAATCAGGAAGAAGGGACACAAATCCGCGTATTTGTGATTAATCCCGGCACGCCTAACGCTGAATGCGGCGTTTCTTATTGTCCACCGGACGCCGTGGAAGCAACCGACACCGCCATCAAATTTTCCCTGCTGACCGCATATGTTGATGAACTGAGTGCACCCTATCTGGAAGATGCTGAAATCGATTTCGTTACCGATCAGTTAGGCTCCCAGCTGACCCTGAAAGCGCCTAATGCGAAAATGCGTAAAGTATCCGATGATGCGCCGCTGATGGAACGCGTTGAATACATGCTGCAGTCGCAGATCAACCCGCAACTGGCTGGCCACGGTGGACGCGTCACTCTGATGGAGATCACCGATGAAGGCTACGCTATTCTGCAGTTTGGTGGCGGCTGTAACGGCTGTTCAATGGTAGATGTCACGCTGAAAGAAGGCATCGAGAAACAGCTGCTGGGGGAATTCCCTGAACTGAAAGGCGTTCGCGATTTGACCGAACACCAGCGCGGCGAGCACTCTTACTACTAAGTCCCCATCTGTATTCGCCCGGTGACGCGCAGCGATCCGGGCCTACGTTCTTCTGCTACCATCTTGCAATTACCCCACCATAATTTGACCTGCCTCTCATAATTTAAATTTTGCTGTCCCAGGTGATTTTCAACCACCATATGTTACCCGTATCATTCTTATGGGCACCTAACTACTCCATAATAGCCAGCTGAACTGATTAGTTTTGAAGGCAATCAGCATTGGTGCTGTAAATACTCTGTTCCCGGTCGGGACAATCAGAATTTGTCATCTAAACACTGACGTTACCCATAACAAAGTAAAGGCCAGGTAAATCATGCCATTAGTCATCGTTGCTATCGGTGTAATCTTGTTACTCCTCCTGATGATCCGTTTCAAAATGAACGGTTTCATCGCTCTCGTCCTGGTGGCGCTTGCTGTCGGATTGATGCAAGGGATGCCACTGGATAAAGTCATCGGTTCTATTAAAGCCGGCGTCGGCGGAACCCTTGGCAGCCTTGCCCTGATTATGGGTTTTGGCGCCATGCTGGGTAAAATGCTGGCAGACTGCGGTGGTGCGCAACGTATTGCGACCACACTGATTGCTAAATTCGGTAAAAAGCACATTCAGTGGGCGGTAGTATTAACCGGCTTCACCGTGGGCTTTGCACTGTTCTACGAAGTTGGCTTCGTACTGATGCTGCCGCTGGTATTCACCATTGCCGCCGCCGCGAATATCCCGCTGCTGTACGTTGGTGTTCCGATGGCCGCTGCGCTGTCTGTAACCCACGGTTTCTTACCACCGCACCCGGGCCCGACCGCTATTGCGACCATTTTCCACGCAGATATGGGCAAAACGCTGCTGTTTGGTACGATTCTGGCTATCCCGACCGTTATTCTCGCCGGTCCGGTTTATGCACGTTTCCTGAAAGGTATTGATAAGCCGATCCCGGAAGGTCTGTACAGCGCCAAAACCTTCACTGAAGAAGAGATGCCTGGCTTTGGCGTCAGCGTTTGGACCTCTCTTGTTCCGGTGGTATTGATGGCGATGCGTGCTATCGCAGAGATGATCCTGCCGAAAGGACATGCCTTCCTGCCAGTTGCGGAATTCCTCGGCGACCCGGTCATGGCTACGCTTATTGCGGTGTTGATTGCGATGTTCACATTTGGTCTGAACCGTGGACGTTCGATGGATCAGATTAACGACACGCTGGTTTCCTCAATCAAAATCATCGCCATGATGCTGCTGATTATCGGTGGTGGCGGTGCCTTCAAACAGGTTCTGGTTGATAGCGGCGTCGACAAATACATCGCCTCGATGATGCATGAAACCAACGTATCTCCGCTGCTGATGGCATGGTCCATTGCCGCCGTACTGCGTATCGCGCTGGGTTCTGCCACCGTTGCGGCAATCACCGCAGGTGGGATTGTGGCACCGCTGATTGCGACCACCGGCGTTAGCCCAGAACTGATGGTTATCGCGGTAGGTTCGGGTTCCGTGATTTTCTCCCACGTGAACGATCCGGGCTTCTGGCTGTTCAAGGAATACTTCAACCTGACCATCGGCGAAACGATCAAGTCATGGTCAATGCTGGAAACCATTATTTCGGTATGCGGCCTGGTAGGGTGCCTGCTGTTAAATATGGCAATCTGATGTAAAAAAGCCGGGTTCGCTAATGCTTACCCGGCCAACATAAATATAAAGAACCCGCCATCTGGCGGGTTCTTTTTTACCTCTTCCTGGCGGCTGCTTTTCGCCGTTTATCTAAATCCTTAATCAGCTTGTTCACCTCATCATCAGCAAACATCTTCTCAAGCGTAGTGGAGAGCTTACGTCGCCAGTTTTTATACTGATAGCTGGTCCCAGGGATGTTGACCGGCTCAGCCATATCAAGCCAGTCTTCTGGCTGCAGCCCCAGCAGGGCGCTGTTACTGTCGGCAATGTAGCGTTGCATCCCACGATTGAGGATCGGCGTCATCGACATCAGCGACGCCTTGTGCCCGGCTCGTTTCGGCAGACAGCCATATTTATGCAGCGCATCCAGCAGGCCCTGCTTCGCCAGCTCCCTGTCCTGATACAAGCCGCGCAGTACGACCTCATCCGGGTACAGCCCCAGCGTTTTACCCAGCGTCAAATCACCGCTGTCCCAATAACCTTTAAGCGTTGGAAGGTCATGCGTCGCCGCGACTGCCATTGATTGTTCCGGGTACGCTTGCGGCGCACGGAAATTCTTCTCATGGTCATTCTCAAAATAGAGCACTTTGTATGAATACACGCCGCTGTCGCGCAGCTTGCTGACAATTTCAACCGGGACAGTACCCAGGTCTTCGCCAATCACCATGCAGTGATGACGTTTACTTTCCAGCGCCAGAATAGAGAGCAGGTCGTCTACCGGATAATGCACATACGCACCGTGATCTGCTGTCTCACCGTAAGGGATCCACCACAAGCGCAGCATCGACATGACATGATCAATGCGCAGCGCACCACAGTTCTGCATATTGGCGCGCAGCAGTTCAATAAATGGCTCGTAAGCGCGCGCCGTGATGATGTGCGGATCCATCGGCGGCAGCCCCCAGTTTTGGCCGAGCGGGCCGAGGATATCCGGCGGTGCGCCAACGGAAGCTTTCAGGCAATACAGCTCACGGTCACACCAGGTTTCCGCTCCGCCTTCTGCGACGCCGACCGCCAGGTCGCGGTACAGACCGATTGGCATATCAAAGCCCTGGCTGGTTTCCCAGCAGGCGGCAAACTGGGTATATGCCAGCCACTGTAACCAGAGGTAGAAATCCACTTCATCACGATACTCTTCGCAGAACTGCTTCACCTGCGGTGAGTCCACCGACTGGAACCCCTCCGGCCATACTGGCCAACCCCAGCGCAATTCATCTTCTTTCACCTGATGCGCATGCAGCGCGTCAAACGCCGCCTGCCAGTACAGGCTATCGCCCTCCTGAGTCACAAAACGACGGAATGCCGCCATCTGTTCATCATCACGGGCAGAGAAACCTTTCCACGCCATGCGCAGCGCCGTCATCTTCAACGCGGTCACGGTGGAGTAATCAACCCACTCAGCATCCCGCGCACGTTGCAGAATTTGCTGAGTAGATGGCATCTGCCACCAGTCCTGCGCCTCTTTACTCAGACGGAAATCGTCTACCGCATTCACATCAATATAAATAACGTTCAGCCAGCGGCGTGAAGACGGGCTGTACGGGCTGGCACTCTCCGGATTTGCCGGATACAGCGCATGAATCGGGTTCAGACCGATAAACGCCCCGCCACGTTTTGCTACGTCTGCCAGCATGGCGCGGAGATCACCAAAGTCGCCAATCCCCCAGTTGTTCTCTGAACGCAGAGTGTAAAGTTGCACGCATGCGCCCCACAGCTTTTTCCCGGCCAGCAAAGCCGGCGGCTCATAGCAGCGTTTAGGGGCGACGATAATACGACAATGGGTACGCAATTCTCCCTGTGTCAGGGTGAGCGCGTGATACCCCTCCGGCAACTTCGCCGGAAGGTGAAAAGATTTACCGCCGAAGACATGACCTTTGTGCTGCACGCCATCTTCGGTGGTGAGCAGCCAGCTAAACTCACCGTTACCCTCCACCGCCAGCGGCATTTTTTTCCCCACTGTGTAAACCATGACGTTTGGCACCGGTGTTACCGCCACTTTCGTGGCGGAGGTAGTGCGATGCATGGCATCAAGCAAACGCCGCTTGGTTTCGGCGCCAATAGACTGCGGTTTACCGTGGGCATTGATGTAATTGGGGCTGATCCCCGCCGCCAGTGCGGCATTATCCAGACGTTTGCTTTCCATCGCGATTCCTTAGCGTTTCGCCTGCCAGATACGAGCCTGATAATCGCGGATGGAGCGATCCGAACTGAACATACCGCAGCGAGCAGTATTCAGAATGGCAGCCCGGGTCCAGGCATCCTGGTCACGGTACAATACGTCGACCTGCTTCTGCGCCTCAACGTAAGCTGTGAAATCTGCCATTACCAGATACGGATCGCCGCCCTGCTTACCGATACTGTGCAGCATCTGGTCGAAGGCATGCTTATCGCCATCGCTGTATTTGCCGCTTTCCAGCTCTTTGAGTACCGCATCCAACACTTTGTCTTTCTTGCGCCATTTCACCGGATCATAGCCTTTCGCTTTAAGCCGCTGAACCTCTTCCACAGTGTGACCAAAGATAAAGATGTTCTCGTCTCCCACTTTCTCTGCGATTTCGACGTTCGCACCGTCCAGCGTACCGACCGTTAACGCCCCGTTCAGCGCCAGTTTCATGTTACCGGTACCGGAAGCCTCTTTCCCAGCAGTCGAGATCTGCTCTGAGATATCCGCCGCCGGAATCAACATTTCCGCCGCCGAGACACAATAATCAGGCAGGAACACAACTTTCAGCTTGTCACCGACTTTCGGGTCGTTATTGATGGTTTCTGCCACCTTGTTAATGGCGAAGATAATATTTTTTGCCAGGTAGTAACCTGGTGCCGCTTTCGCGCCAAACAGGAATACGCGCGGTACGCGATCCGCCTGTGGGTTTTCACGGATTTCTTTGTACAACGCCAGAATATGCAGCAGGTTCAGGTGCTGACGTTTGTACTCATGCAGGCGTTTGATCTGAATATCAAATATCGCGTTGGTTGTAATCTCAATACCGGTACGCGCTTTGATAAACTTCACCAGCCGCTCTTTGTTCGCCAGCTTGATATCGCGATACTGCTGACGGAACGTCGCATCGTCAGCGTATTTTTCCAGATTGATCAACTGATCGAGATCGTTCGCCCACTCTTTCTTCAGCGATTTATCCAGTAAGGCAGCAAGCGCCGGGTTGCACTGTTTGATCCAGCGACGCGGCGTAATCCCGTTGGTGACGTTATGGAATTTATTCGGCCACAGCTGGTGGTATTCCGGGAACAGGTCTTTCACGACCAGGGAGGAGTGCAGCGCTGCCACACCATTGACCGCAAAGCCGCTGACCACGCACATGTTCGCCATGCGCACCTGTTTATTGTGAACTACCGCCAGCTTCGCCCAGACGGCGGCATCGCCCGGCCAGGTTTTATCGACCAGCTTCTTAAATCTGTCGTTTATCTCTTTGATAATCTGCATATGACGCGGCAGCAGTGCTTTCACCAGCTTCTCATCCCAGCACTCCAGCGCCTCCGGCATCAACGTGTGGTTGGTGTAGGCAAAGGTCTTACTGGTAATCGCCCATGCGTCGTCCCAGCTCATCTGGTGCTCATCAATCAGCACGCGCAGCAGTTCTGGAATGGCGATGGTCGGGTGGGTATCGTTCAGTTGAATGACTTCATAATCAGCCAGTTCATGCAATTTACGTCCCGCCAGATGATGACGGCGCAGAATATCAGCAACGGAGCAGGCACACTGGAAATATTGCTGCATCAGGCGCAGTTTTTTACCTGCCGTATGGTTGTCGTTCGGGTACAGCACTTTAGTCAGTTTTTCGGCGTCAATACCCTGCTGCTCTGCGCGCAGGAAATCGCCGTCGTTAAATTTAGTCAGGTTAAACGGATGTGCATGGCTGGCCTGCCACAGACGTAGCGGTTGCGCCACGCCGTTACGGTAGCCCAGTACCGGCAGATCCCAGGCCTGTCCGGTGATGGTAAACCCAGGCTCCCAGAGCCCCTCTTTGCTAACTTTACCGCCAATACCGACCTGTACATCCAGCGCCTCATTATGGCGGAACCACGGATAGCTTGCGCGATGCCAGTCATCCGGGGCTTCCATCTGCTGACCGTCGGCAAAAGATTGACGGAACAGACCGTACTGGTAGTTCAGGCCATAGCCCGTAGCGGACTGGCCAACTGTCGCCATCGAATCGAGGAAACATGCCGCCAGACGCCCCAGGCCGCCGTTACCCAACGCCGGATCGATTTCTTCTTCCAGCAGGTCGGTCAGATTGATGTCATGCGCTTTCAGCTCATCGCTCACGCCCTGATACCAGCCCAGGTTAAGCAAGTTATTGCCCGTCAGACGACCAATCAAAAACTCCATTGATATGTAGTTAACATGACGCTGATTTTTTGCCGGTTTCGCCGCAGGTTGGGCGCTGAGCAACTCAGCTAAAGCTCCGCTCACCGCCTGCCACCACTGGCGTGACGTCATTTCTGAAGCCGACAATAAACCGAAGCGCTGCCACTGACGCGTCAGTGCAGCCTGAAAGTGATCTTTGTTGAAGGTAGGCTGTGACATAGAGATTCCAGATCCTTAGGTAATAAACAACGTTATCGCTAGTTTGCCAGGCTCGTTGTTGACCTTCCTCATCCTGGCGAGGATTAGGCAGGGAGGAGGAGTGGGGATGAGCATAAAAATGTGATCGCGGCCACTTAAAGGGGATGTGATGGCTCGTACAGATACAGAATACCCGTACATCATCCCCGAAATGCACCACACATTTCGCATTAGCCTGTTGGGCCAGGCTCTTAACCAGACAATACCAAACAGGGAGATGATGTTGAGAAAAAATATGTAAACAGAGAAATAATTTCCAGTCTGAAATACATATAATAATTAAGATATTTCACGCGAAAGTTATATGCCGATCGCAAAATTTGCCGATTTCATTAAACACCCCGGTAGGCGCACGCATAGTAAGATATTTTTCAATACGGTAAAAATAACGTTGGATCCAGTCGCCACGCCTGTTGCGGCTCTTTGAGATAATTATTGCAATAGATGTATAAAATTGTGACATAGTGCAAAATCAGACACACAAAAAGTCCACTTAGCTTGCATAAAATGACTTTCTGGCCGACCTTATAACCATTAATTACGAAGCGCAAAAAAAATCATTTTTCCCCATTTTCACACAGTGAAGTGACTAACTTATGTTGATTCCGTCTAAATTAAGTCGTCCGGTTCGACTCGACCATACGGTGGTTCGTGAGCGCCTGCTGGCTAAACTTTCCGGCGCGAACAATTTCAGGCTCGCTCTGATAACAAGTCCTGCTGGCTACGGAAAAACGACGCTTATTTCGCAGTGGGCTGCGGGGAAAAATGAATTAGGCTGGTACTCTCTTGATGAAGGTGATAATCAGCAGGAGCGATTTGCCAGCTATTTGATTGCCGCTATCCAGCAGGCAACTGGTGGGCACTGTACGACCAGCGAAACGATGGTGCAAAAACGCCAGTACGCCAGCCTGACTTCTCTCTTTGCTCAGCTATTTATTGAGCTGGCAGAGTGGCATCGTCCGCTTTATCTGGTCGTAGATGATTATCATCTGATCTCTAATCCGGCTATCCACGAAGCGATGCGCTTTTTCCTGCGCCACCAGCCTGAGAATCTCACGCTGGTCGTACTGTCACGTAACTTACCGCAACTGGGTATCGCTAACCTGCGTGTGCGCGATCAACTGCTGGAGATAGGCAGCCAACAATTAGCCTTTAACCATCAGGAAGCCAAACAATTCTTTGACCGTCGTCTTTCATCCCCCATTGAGGCGGCGGAAAGCAGCCGCATGTGTGATGACGTCGCTGGCTGGGCAACCGCGTTACAACTGATCGCCCTTTCCGCTCGCCAGAATAACAATTCTGCGCACCAATCAGCGCGCCGTCTGGCGGGTATCAACGCCAGTCATTTGTCCGACTATCTGGTCGATGAAGTTCTGGATAGCGTTGATCAGGGTACTCGTCACTTCCTGCTGAAAAGCGCCATCCTGCGTTCAATGAACGACACGTTGATTACCCGGGTAACCGGTGAAGAAAACGGCCAAATGCGGCTGGAAGAAATTGAGCGTCAGGGTTTATTCCTGCAACGGATGGATGACGTTGGCGAATGGTTTAGCTATCACCCTCTGTTTGGCAACTTTTTACGCCAGCGCTGCCAGTGGGAACTGGCGACCGAGCTTCCCGAAATACACCGTGCCGCCGCAGAAAGCTGGATGGCACAAGGTTTCCCCAGCGAAGCGATTCATCATGCACTGGCCGCGGGCGATGCCCATATGCTGCGCGATATCCTGCTCAATCATGCATGGGGGCTGTTTAACCACAGCGAGCTGGCGTTACTGGAAGAGTCACTGAAAGCTCTACCGTGGGAAAGTCTGCTGGAAAACCCACGTCTGGTGCTGTTGCAGGCCTGGCTGATGCAGAGTCAGCATCGCTACAGTGAGGTTAACACCCTGCTGGCGCGTGCCGAGCAGGAAATGAAAGGCGATATGGAAACAACCCTGCATGCGGAATTTAATGCTCTGCGTGCACAGGTGGCGATTAACGACGGTAACCCTGACGAAGCAGAACGTCTGGCAAAACTGGCGCTGGATGAATTACCTATCGCCTGGTTCTATAGCCGCATTGTCGCCATGTCGGTACACGGTGAAGTCCTGCACTGCAAAGGCGATCTCACTCGTTCGTTGTCGTTGATGCAACAAACAGAGCAAATGGCACGTCATCATGACGTCTGGCATTACGCGCTCTGGAGCCTGATCCAGCAAAGTGAAATTTTATTCGCTCAGGGCTTTTTGCAGGCCGCCTGGGAGACTCAGGAAAAAGCGTTCCAGTTGATTAAAGAGCAGCATCTGGAGCAACTGCCGATGCACGAGTTTCTGGTTCGTATCCGGGCACAGTTACTATGGGCCTGGGCACGTCTGGATGAATCCGAAGCCTCTGCCCGCAGCGGTATTGAACTCCTTTCCACTTTTCAACCCCAGCAGCAGCTTCAATGCCTGGCTCTGCTGGTTCAGTGCTCACTGGCGCGGGGTGACCTGGACAACGCCCGCAGTCTGCTTAATCGCCTGGAAAACCTGCTGGGTAACGGACGTTATCACAGCGACTGGATTTCCAATGCCGATAAGGTCCGGGTAATTTACTGGCAAATGACCGGGGACAAAAACTCGGCTGCCAACTGGCTGCGCCACACGCCAAAACCGGAATTCGCCAACAACCATTTCCTGCAAAGTCAGTGGCGTAACATCGCCCGTGCGCAGATCCTGTTGGGTGAATTCGAGCCGGCAGAGATTGTGCTGGAAGAATTAAACGAAAATGCACGCAACCTGCGCCTGATGAGCGATCTGAACCGCAACCTGCTGCTGCTCAATCAGCTTTACTGGCAGGCAGGACGCAAAAATGACGCCCAACGCGTATTGCTTGATGCGCTGCAACTGGCTAACCGTACCGGGTTTATCAGCCACTTTGTCATCGAAGGTGAGGCCATGGCGCAGCAGTTGCGCCAGTTGATTCAGCTCAATACGCTGCCGGAACTCGATCAGCATCGTGCCCAGCGTATTTTGCGTGAGATTAACCAACACCATCGCCACAAATTCGCCCACTTTGATGAAGGATTCGTTGAACGTCTGCTGACTCACCCGGAAGTGCCGGAACTGATCCGTACCAGCCCACTGACCCAGCGTGAGTGGCAGGTTTTAGGCCTGATTTATTCCGGTTATAGCAACGAACAAATCGCCGGAGAACTGGCGGTAGCGGCGACAACCATCAAAACGCATATTCGCAACTTGTACCAAAAACTTGGCGTGGCACACCGCCAGGATGCGGTGCAGCATGCGCAGAAACTGCTGAAGATGATGGGGTACGGCGTTTAATTTTGCCCGGTGGCATTGAAGCTTACCGGGCCTACAGATGGCCTAGCACAGCTCTAGCTGAATGTGATTATCAGCAATCACCTGCATCACGCCCGCTGGCGGCAAGATATCGGTATAGACGGCATCCACCATGCTGATACTCCCCATATTCACCATCGCGTTACGTCCAAACTTCGAGTGATCCACCACCAACATCACATGACGTGAATTTTCAATAATGGCACGTTTGGTGCGAACTTCGTGATAATCAAACTCCAGCAATGAACCATCGCTGTCGATGCCGCTAATACCCAAAATACCGAAGTCCAGACGGAACTGTGAAATAAAGTCGAGGGTCGCTTCACCCATAATGCCGCCATCACGGCTGCGCAGTTCGCCACCGGCCAGAATGATACGGAAATCCTCTTTCGCCATCAGCGTGTTTGCCACATTGAGGTTGTTGGTCACAATGCGTAAGTTGCTGTGATTCAGCAATGCGTGAGCCACCGCTTCCGGAGTGGTACCGATGTCTATAAACAGCGTGGAGCCGTTAGGGATCTGCGTGGCAACTTTACGAGCAATACGCTCTTTTTCCGCCGTCTGCGTCGCCTTACGGTCATGCCACGGGGTATTCACTGAGCTGGATGGTAATGCCGCGCCACCGTGGTGGCGCAAAATCATATTCTGATCGGCCAGATCGTTAAGATCCCGGCGAATCGTTTGTGGGCTGACGGAGAAATGCTCCACCAGTTCCTCGGTGCTGACGTATCCCTGTTTTTTTACCAGTTCAATGATCGCGTCATGTCGTTGTGTTTGTTTCATTATAAGTCCCTGGAATTAACAAAGATCTTGTGCCGGATGGCGGCTGCGGCCTTATCCGGCCTGCAATTCGCATTACCATCCCGCTCAATCTCATTCACGTTCGTTTTCGTACATGAATAGTATCTGCAAATGCCATTGCCAGACCGACGGCCAGCCCGGCAATATGTGCTCCGTTCGCCATAGACATGCCGAACAGATCAAACCAGCCGGCAACAATCCAGATCAAGGCAAAGATAATCAAACCGCGTTGCAGGAAAATACCGCTTTGCGGATCGCGCTCGCCGCGCAACCACACGTACCCCATCAACGCATAAACCACGCCAGACAATCCACCAAACCACGGGCCACTAAATTTTTGTTGAACATAGCCGCTCAGCAGCGCGCTGATAACGGTAATGACAATGAGTTTGCCGCTGCCCAGACGTTTTTCTACCGCCCCGCCGAGATACCACCACCACAGCAGGTTAAAAAGAATGTGCATCAGCGAAAAGTGCATAAAAGCGTGGGTGAAATAACGCCAGAACTCAAACTTCAGCGTCGGGTCAAACGGCCACGCCATCCATAGCATGACCGTCTGGTCGCCCACGACGTTCATCGCGATATACACCAACACGCACGCCGCCATCACAGCCCAGGTCACCGGACCAGCCCGTTCGCGCAGCGTGGCAAGAAACGGAAAACGTTGATAGCGCAGCCCACTGTCTGTCTGGCCAGACTGCCAGCTGGCAGCCAAATAACGCGGGTCCCCTGGATTTTCCTGAAAACGCGCCAGTTCAGCCCGCACGCGCTCAGCCTGGGACTCATCCGCCAGCCAGACATCGGTTTGCTGATGTTGTTGAATTGTCAGAATAACGCCCTGTGTCGCCATATAATCAACAAATGCCTGCGCCACGCGGGGGTTAGCAAAAGAGGTAATCATCAACATTGTTGCTGTCGCTTATTCCACACAAAAGGGGACAGTATATATACCCTGCTCATTTCAGGCTGCATCTTTGTTAGCTTACGAACCAAAAGCCACTTCTGCAGGAAAATGTCGATGCCACGCATCAAAGCCGCCGTCAACGCTGTATACCGCGTCATATCCCTGTTGAAGCAGATATTGCGCCGCGCCCTTACTGCTGTTGCCGTGGTAACACATCACCATCACTGCGGTATCGAAATCATGGTCGCGCATAAATGAACCCAGCGTATCGTTAGTCAAATGAAACGCTTGTGGCGCATGACCCATTGCATAACTTTGTGGATCGCGGATATCCACCAGCACCGCCATTCCATGCAGCAACTTTTGATGGGCTTCTTCGACATTAATACATTCAAACTGATCCATGGTGTTCTCTTTTTCTTTCTCTGCAGGTGTTCAATATTACCGTCCAGTGTACGTTGCCTGCACAGGTAAACGCCATAATGTTATATGTATCACTGTAAATTGTTTATCCGATGTTACCAATGGCGCTATTCTTTGCTATTATGCTCGATAACGAACATTAATGAGCTATAACGAAAGTGCGAGAGGCCAGCATGGAAACCAAAGATCTGATTGTGATAGGTGGAGGCATCAACGGTGCCGGTATCGCGGCAGATGCCGCTGGACGCGGTTTATCCGTGCTGATGCTGGAAGCGCAGGATTTAGCCTGTGCGACCTCTTCCGCCAGCTCTAAACTCATCCACGGTGGCCTGCGCTACCTGGAACACTATGAATTTCGTCTGGTCAGTGAAGCGCTGGCTGAACGTGAAGTGCTGTTGAAAATGGCACCGCATATTGCTTTCCCGATGCGTTTTCGTCTGCCCCATCGCCCACACCTGCGCCCGGCATGGATGATTCGCATTGGTCTGTTTATGTACGATCACTTGGGCAAACGCACCAGTTTACCAGGTTCAACTGGTTTGCGTTTTGGCGCAGACTCGGTGATGAAGCCTGAGATCGTGCGCGGTTTCGAATATTCTGACTGCTGGGTAGACGATGCGCGTCTGGTTCTGGCAAACGCCCAAATGGTGGTACGTAAAGGTGGCGAAGTCTTGACCCGCACTCGCGCCACTTCCGCTCGTCGCGAAAACGGTCTGTGGATTGTCGAAGCAGAAGATATCGATACCGGTAAAAAACACACCTGGCAGGCTCGCGGCCTGGTAAACGCCACTGGCCCGTGGGTAAAAGAGTTCTTCGATGACGGAATGCACCTGCCATCACCGTATGGTATTCGCCTGATTAAAGGCAGCCACATCGTGGTACCACGCGTGCATACCCAGAAGCAGGCTTATATCCTGCAAAACGAAGATAAGCGTATTGTTTTCGTTATCCCCTGGATGGATGAATTCTCAATTATCGGTACCACTGACGTTGAGTATCAGGGCGACCCGAAAGCGGTGAAGATTGATGAAAGCGAAATCAATTACCTGCTGAAGGTCTACAACGCACACTTTAAGAAACAACTGGGCCGTGATGATATCGTCTGGACCTATTCTGGCGTCCGCCCGCTGTGCGATGACGAGTCCGATTCACCGCAGGCTATCACCCGTGATTACACGCTGGATATCCACGATGAAAACGGCAAAGCGCCGCTGCTTTCCGTCTTTGGCGGCAAACTGACGACCTACCGTAAGCTGGCAGAACACGCGATGGAAAAACTGTCGTCTTACTATCAGGGCATTGGCCCGGCATGGACCAAAGAGTGCATCCTGCCCGGCGGTGATATTGGCGGCGATCGTGAAGACTACGCGGCAAAACTGCGCCGCCGCTATCCGTTCCTGACCGAGTCTCTGGCACGCCACTACTCGCGCACCTACGGTAGCAACACGGAATGGATCCTCGGTGACGCGACCTCGGTTGCTGAGCTGGGCGAAGACTTCGGCCATGAATTCTACGAAGCAGAGCTGAAGTATCTGGTCGATCACGAATGGGTGCGTCGCGCAGACGATGCCCTGTGGCGTCGTACGAAAGAAGGTATGTGGCTGAATGCCGAACAGCAGTCGCGCATGACCCAGTGGCTGGTGGAATATGTGGAAAAACACCAGTTGTCGCTAGCGTCTTAAGACACACGCTATAAAACTGTAGGCCCGGTAAGCGTCAGAGCCACCGGGCCTTTTGCCGGATGGCGGCTAACGCCTTATCCGGCCTACAGGTCATCCTATCCCTTGTTACAACCGCACCGAATCAATATGCCAGATGTTTTCGGCATACTCTTTGATCGTCCTGTCTGATGAGAAGTACCCCATATTGGCGATATTGATCATCGACTTCGTGGTCCACTCTTCCGGACGGCGATACAGTTCGTCTACCTTATCCTGGCAATCGACATAGCTGCGATAATCCGCCAGCACCTGGTAGTGGTCACCAAAGTTGATTAACGAGTCCACCAGATCGCGATAGCGTCCCGGCTCCTCAGGGCTGAATACGCCGCTGCCGATTTGCGTCAGCACCTGATGCAATTCTTCATCTTTCTCGTAATATTCACGCGGTTTGTAGCCTTTACTGCGTAATGCTTCGACTTCTTCCGCTGTATTACCGAAGATAAAGATATTTTCCGCACCCACATGCTCCAGCATCTCGACGTTTGCTCCGTCCAGCGTGCCAATAGTCAGCGCTCCGTTCAGAGCAAACTTCATATTGCTGGTACCGGAAGCTTCCGTCCCTGCCAGAGAAATCTGTTCAGACAGGTCGGCTGCAGGGATGATCACCTGCGCCAGGCTGACACTGTAATTGGGAATAAACACCACCTTCAGCTTGTCGCCAATCTGCGGATCGTTATTGATCACTTTAGCGACATCGTTGATAAGATGAATAATGTGCTTCGCCATGTAATAGGCCGAAGCAGCCTTACCGGCGAAGATATTGACGCGTGGTACCCACTCGGCTTCAGGATCGTCCTTAATGCGGTTGTAGCGGGTGATCACATGCAGCACATTCATCAACTGCCGTTTGTACTCATGAATACGTTTGATCTGCACGTCAAACAGCGATTTCGGGTTCACTACCACGTTAAGCTGTTGGGCAATGAGCGCAGCCAGACGCTTTTTATTCTCCAGCTTTGCCTGGCGCACTGCGTGATTCACCAGCGGATAATCACAGTGCTGCTCAAGCTCGCTGAGCTGGCTGAGATCGGTACGCCAGGTGCGGCCAATATTCTCATCCAGCACATCGGAGAGCGGCGGGTTCGCCAGCGCCAGCCAGCGACGAGGAGTCACACCGTTGGTCACATTACAGAAGCGCGTCGGGAAAATCTTCGCAAAATCCGCAAACAACGACTGCACCATCAGGTTGGAGTGCAGCTCAGAAACGCCGTTCACTTTATGGCTCACCACTACCGCCAGCCATGCCATACGCACACGACGACCGTTGGATTCATCAATGATCGATGTCCGCCCCAACAGGCCGGTATCATTCGGATACTGCTCCTGTAACGTTTTCAGGAAGTAATCGTTAATCTCAAAGATGATTTGCAGATGGCGCGGCAAAATTTTACCCAGCATATCGACCGGCCAGGTTTCCAGCGCTTCACTCATTAACGTGTGGTTGGTGTAAGAGAAGACCTGACAGCACACTTCAAACGCGTCATCCCAGCTAAATTTGTGCTCATCAATAAGCAGGCGCATCAGCTCCGGAATAGACAGCACCGGATGGGTATCGTTGAGGTGAATGGCGATTTTATCCGCCAGATTGTCGTAGGTTTTGTGCAACTGATAATGACGACTCAGGATGTCCTGCACCGTGGAGGAGACCAGAAAGTACTCCTGACGCAAACGCAGCTCGCGCCCTGAATAGGTGGAGTCATCCGGATATAGCACACGAGATACGTTCTCGGAGTGGTTTTTATCTTCCACCGCCGCGAAGTAATCCCCCTGGTTAAATTTACCAAGGTTGATTTCGCTACTGGCCTGGGCGTTCCACAGGCGCAGCGTGTTGGTGGCGTCGGTATCGTAGCCCGGGATAATCTGGTCGTAAGCCACCGCGAGGATCTCTTCAGTTTCAATCCAGCGCGTTTTCTTGCCTTCCTGCTGAATACGACCGCCAAAACGTACTTTGTAGCGGGTATTGTGGCGTTTAAACTCCCACGGGTTACCATATTCCAGCCAGTAGTCCGGGGATTCTTTCTGTCGGCCATCAACAATGTTCTGTTTGAACATGCCGTAGTCATAACGAATACCGTAACCACGTCCCGGCAGGCCCAGCGTCGCCAGAGAATCCAGGAAACAGGCTGCCAGACGCCCGAGACCACCGTTTCCGAGGCCGGGGTCATTTTCTTCGTCGATCAGATCTTCGAGATCTAACCCCATACCTTCCAGTGCATTTTTTACATCGTCGTAGATTCCCAACGATAACAGTGCATTAGAAAGTGTGCGGCCAATCAGAAACTCCATTGACAGATAATAGACCTGGCGAGTTTCCTGAGACAATTGCGCACGGTTAGAACGCAGCCAGCGCTCCACGAGACGATCCCGCACCGCGAATAATGTGGCGTTCAGCCACTCATGTTTATTGGCAATGACCGGATCTTTACCAATAGTGAACATCAGCTTATAGGCAATAGAATGCTTAAGTGCCTCTACGCTGAGTGTGGGCGATGCATAAGTAAATGGAGCATTCATATAGGTGATTCCTGGATATCTATTTCAAGCGATAGTAAAGCTCACGGTAAGACTTCGCCGCGACTTGCCAGCTAAAATCCATGGTCATGGCCTGACGTTGTACAAACCGCCAAAGCGAAGGCCGGGACCACAATACGAAAGCACGCCGAATCGCCCGCAACAGCGACCAGGCATTACTATCTTCAAATACAAACCCACTGGCGATACCGTCCGCCAGGTTTTCCAGCGAACTATCAGACACCGTATCAGCCAGCCCACCGGTGCGCCGCACCAGCGGCAGCGTGCCGTACTTCAGTCCATACAATTGCGTTAAGCCACATGGCTCAAAGCGGCTGGGAACCAGAATGACATCGGCCCCACCCATGATGCGATGAGAGAAGGCCTCGTGATAACCAATCTGCACCCCCACCTGCCCTGGATGCTCTGCTGCAGCGGCCAGGAACCCCTCCTGCAACACCGGATCGCCCGCGCCGAGTAACGCCAGCTGTCCACCCTGCTCTAACAAACCCGGCAGCGCTTCCAGCACCAGGTCCAAACCTTTCTGGCTGGTCAGGCGACTTACCACTGCAAAGAGCGGCACTTTATCGTTAACCTTAAGCCCCATTGCAATCTGCAACTGACGCTTGTTCTCTGCTTTATCCTCCAACGTATCGCGGGTATAGCGCGATGCCAGCAGCAAGTCCGTTTCCGGACTCCAGATGTTTTCATCGACACCGTTCAGTACGCCGGAAAGACGCCCCTCGCGATGGCGCTGCTGCAACAAACCTTCCATCCCGTAGGCAAACTGCGGCTCAGTGATTTCCCGCGCATAGGTCGGGCTGACCGCCGTAATGTGGTCGGCGTAGTACAAACCGGCCTTCAGGAAGGAAATCTGCCCATTGAACTCCAGACCATGCACATTAAAGAACGACCATGGCAATTGGATGTCATCCATATGCTTTGCATAAAACATGCCTTGATACGCCAGATTGTGCACAGTGAACACAGACTTCGCCGGATGGCCGCGCGCCGCCAGATACGCCGGGGCCAACCCGGCATGCCAGTCGTGCGCGTGCACCACATCCGGGCGCCAGAATGGATCAAGACCACAGGCCATTTCACATCCGACCCAGCCGAGCAGTGCAAAGCGCAGGACGTTATCGGTATAAGCAAACAGATTTGTGTCGTGATACGGGCTGCCGGGGCGGTCATAGAGATGCGGCGCATCAATCAGGTAAATGCCGACACCGTTGTAATGTCCGAACAGCAAGGTGATTCTGCCAGCAAAGGTATCCCGACGCGTTACAACCTGCGCATCAGGGATACCGCGGCGAATATCGGGAAACGCCGGGAGCAGCACGCGGGCATCCACTCCGTCCGCAATTTGCGCAGCGGGCAATGCCCCAATCACATCCGCCAGTCCCCCGGTTTTTAACAGGGGAAACATCTCTGAACATACGTGTAAAACCTGCATTATCGCTCCTGTTTGATCTGCAGTTTGCGTAGCATTTCACGCGTGACCAGCACAATGCCTTCCTCTGAACGGTAGAAGCGACGTGCATCTTCTTCCGCATTTTCACCAATGACCATACCTTCAGGGATAACGCAGGCGCGGTCGATGATACAGCGACGTAACCGGCACGAACGCCCTACCCACACTTCAGGTAACAACACTGCCGAATCAATGTTACAGAATGAATTCACCCGCACCCGCGGGAACAGCACGGACTGCACCACCACCGAACCGGAAATAATACACCCACCGGAAACCAGCGAGTTCAGCGTCATTCCGTGGCTACCGGAACGGTCCTGCACGAACTTCGCTGGTGGCAGTGATTCCATATGTGTACGAATCGGCCAGTCCTGGTCATACATGTCCAGTTCAGGCGTTACCGAAGCCAGATCGAGGTTCGCCTTCCAGTAGGCCTCCAATGTTCCAACATCACGCCAGTACGGCTCGGATTCCGGGTCGGACTGTACGCAGGACAACGGGAAAGGATGTGCAAACGCCATACCCGCTTCGGTGATTTTCGGGATGATATCTTTGCCGAAGTCATGGCTTGAGTTTTCGTCCAGGTCATCTTCCGCCAAAAGTTCATAGAGATAATCGGCGTCAAATACGTAGATCCCCATACTGGCGAGGGATTTTGTTGGATCATTTGGCATGGCTGGCGGATTTGCCGGTTTTTCAACGAATTCGATAATTTTGTCGTTTTCGTCCACATCCATTACGCCAAATGCGCTGGCCTCTTCAATCGGTACCGGCATACAGGCTACGGTGCAGCGAGCGCCCTTCTCAACGTGGTCGATCAGCATGCGCGAGTAGTCCTGTTTGTAAATATGATCCCCCGCGAGTATCACCACATACTCCGCTTTATAGCGTCGAATGATGTCCAGGTTCTGCGTTACCGCATCTGCCGTTCCGCGATACCAGTTTTCCCCCTGCATTCTTTGCTGAGCAGGAAGCAGGTCGACAAACTCGTTCATCTCTTCGCTGAAGAACGACCAACCGCGCTGGATATGTTGTACCAGCGTGTGCGACTGGTACTGCGTGATCACGCCAATACGGCGGATCCCGGAGTTAAGACAGTTGGATAAAGCAAAATCGATAATGCGGAACTTACCGCCAAAGTGTACGGCTGGCTTGGCGCGTTTGTTGGTTAAATCTTTCAGGCGTGTCCCGCGGCCACCGGCCAGGATTAGGGCAACAGATTTCAATGGCAGCTGGCGCGCCAACATTACACGATCGTTCTTATCTAAACTCACCATGACTAACTCCTTTTTTATCTTCTCTGGAACACACACAGTCCGTGCGCAGGTCCCTGCCAGACAGCCGTAAGCACCGGATTATCCTCTCCGGCAAATGGGGGGATGGCGTGCCATTCCCCTTCAGGTAAAACGATATCTGTCACCTCAAGCGAAGCGTTTATCGCAATCAAAAAACGCTCTGAAAGCAGGATTTGCATCTGCTTCAGGCCGTTTTGCCACTCATCCGCACTTAAGGGTTGTGCATACTTGTTCAGCCAACGGACATTGCCATCACCCTCTTCCCACCAGCGATCGTTTGTTAACGCGGGGATCTGCCGGCGAAGATGAATCAAGGCGGCGGTAAATGCGGTAAGCCCACTGTTTGCCTGCTGCCAGTCCAGCCAGGTTAAAGCGTTATCCTGGCAGTAAGCGTTATTGTTGCCGTGCTGGCTATGACCATGCTCATCGCCCGCCAACAACATCGGCGTCCCCTGAGAGAGCAACAGCGTCGTTAACAGGGCATGAATGCTGTCGCGCCGCCTTTCAATCAGGTCCAGCGTGCCGCCTAACCCTTCTTTACCATGATTATCACTGTAGTTATTGCTAGTGCCGTCCCGATTTTCCTCACCGTTCGCTTCATTGTGCTTATTTGTGAAGCACACACAGTCGCGCAGCGTAAAACCGTCATGCGCAGTAACCAGATTAACCGTGGCGCTGGGTTTACGACCATTGCGTTTAAACACATCGCTGGATGCTGCAAAACGTCCAGCAAACTCCCCCAGCGACAGATTACGCTGTAGCCAGAAGCGTCGGATTGCGTCGCGGAAATGGTCATTCCATTCGACAAACGGTGGTGGGAAATTACCCACCTGATAACCGCCTTCACCAATATCCCACGGCTCTGCAATCAGCTTAACGCGTGAGAGCAACGGACAGTTTTGGATGGCGGTAAACAGCGGTGCATCCTGACGAAACGCAGGCGTGCGCCCCATAACGGAAGCTAAATCGAAACGAAAACCATCCACGTGGCAGGTTTCAACCCAATAACGCAGGCATTCACACGCATACTCCACCACACCGGGATGGCTCAGATTGATGGTGTTCCCACAGCCGGTCCAGTTGTAGTAATCACCATCTTCCCTAATCCAATAATAGCTACGGTTATCAATTCCGCGCAGCGAGAAGAGCGGCCCCTCAAGATCCAACTCGGCGCTGTGGTTTAAAACGATATCGAGAATGACCTCAATACCCGCTTTGTGCAGCGCTTTCACCGCGTCACGAAACTCATCAAGAGCGCTCTCTGGCGAGCAGGCATAAGCCGGATGCAGCGCAAACATCGCCAACGGGTTGTAACCCCAGTAGTTAGATAATCCCAGCCGTTGAAGACGGGGTTCGCTGGCGAAATGCGCCACTGGCAGCAGCTCCAGCGCGGTAATGCCAAGGTGCCTGAAATAGTCAATCATCACCGGATGACCGAGCGCTTTGTACGTGCCGCGAATATCCTCCGGGATATCGGGGTGCAGATACGTCAGTCCTTTGACGTGTGCTTCGTAAATGACGGTGTTGCCCCACGGTGTACGCGGCGGGGCATCATCCTCCCAGTCATATCGGTCTGATACCACCACGCACTTGAGCGCAATCTCCGCATTGTCACGATGATCCGGCTCATCCACCCCACCGTTTAGCAGCGGGTTATCTTTTAACTCGCCTTCCACGCGGCGTGCACAGGGGTCAATCAGCAGTTTCGCCGGGTTAAAACGATGACCTTGCCCAGGTTGCCACGGCCCATGTACACGATAACCATAACGCAAACCCGGTCTGGCACCGGCCAGATAACCGTGCCAGACATCACCGCTACGTCCAGGCAGGTCATAGCGGTGCTCGCAGCCTTGCTCATCGAAGACGCATAGCTCAACGCGCTCAGCGTGGGCCGAGAAGAGTGTAAAATTGACGCCATGACCGTCATACATGGCACCGTGGGGGGTGGCGTTACCGATTGCCAGATGTGTCATCACCCCTCCCGAACCAGCCAAATCGTGGCCAGCGGAGGCAAGGTGAGACTCAACGAGTGCTGACGACCATGGCTGGCGATTTCATCGCTGTGTACCACGCCGCCATTACCGGTATTGCTGCCGTGGTAATGCATCGAGTCAGTATTAAGGATCTCACGCCATTTACCCGGTTGATTGATGCCAAAGCGATAGCCGTAACGTGGCACTGGCGTAAAGTTGCTGGCGACAATAATTTCGTTGCCAGCTTTGTCACGACGGACAAAAATCAGCACCGAACGCTCGTTGTCGTCCACCACCAGCCATTCGAACCCATACCCGTCAAAGTCGAGCTCATGCAACGCCTTGTGGTGACGGTAGGTGTGGTTCAAATCACGTACTAGGCGTTGTACGCCGTGATGCCAGTTATCGCCCCCTTCCAGCAAATGCCAGTCGAGGCTGGCATCGTGGTTCCATTCTCGTCCCTGGGCAAATTCGTTACCCATAAACAGCAGTTTCTTGCCGGGGAAGGCCCACATCCAGCCATAGTAGGCACGTAGATTGGCAAACTTCTGCCACGCGTCGCCTGGCATGCGATCAAGGATCGATTTCTTACCGTGCACCACTTCATCGTGGGACAACGGCAGAACAAAGTTTTCGGTATAGTTGTAGAGCATGCCGAAAGTCAGCTTATCGTGATGATGCTGACGATAAATCGGATCCAGCTTCATGTAGTCCAGCGTGTCATGCATCCAGCCCAGGTTCCACTTGTACCAGAAACCTAAGCCGCCCATATCCTGCGGTCTCGATACTCCGGCAAAGTCGGTGGATTCCTCCGCCATGCTCACAGCACCAGGTACCTGTTCACCAAGAATACGGTTGGTATTACGCAAAAACTCAATGGCTTCGAGGTTTTCGCGCCCGCCGAATTCGTTAGGAACCCATTCCCCTTCCTTACGACTGTAATCGCGATAGATCATCGACGCCACGGCATCGACCCGCAGCGCGTCAATGCCAAATCGTTCAATCCAGTACAGGGCGTTGCCCACCAGATAGTTGCTGACTTCACGGCGACCGTAGTTGTATATCAGCGTGTTCCAGTCCTGGTGATACCCTTCGCGCGGATCGCTGTGTTCATACAAATTGGTGCCATCAAACTCTGCCAGCCCAAAATCGTCCGACGGAAAATGGCCCGGCACCCAGTCAAGGATGACATTCAGCCCGGCCTGATGCGCGGCATTCACAAAATAGCGGAAGTCATCGCGCGTGCCGAAACGACGGGTAGGTGCGTACATGCCAGTCGGCTGGTAACCCCAGCTACCATCGAACGGATGTTCGTTAATTGGTAGCAACTCAAGGTGGGTAAACCCCATCCACTTCACGTAGGGGATTAGCTGATCCGCAAGTTCGCGGTAGCTCAACCAAAAATTGTTGTCCGTATGGCGACGCCATGAGCCCAGATGGACTTCATAGATAGAGATCGGAGCATCAAACTGGTTAGCTTTTTTACGCTCCTCAGTTTGCACGACTTTTTCCGGCAAACCACAGATCAGCGATGCTGTTTCAGGACGCATTTGCGCTTCAAAAGCGTAAGGATCAGCTTTGATGCGTAGCTTGCCGTTAGCATCGATCATCTCGTACTTATATAGCTGACCATGCTGTGCACCGGGGATAAACAGCTCCCAGATGCCGCTCTCTTTACGCAGACGCATCGGGTGTCGGCGTCCATCCCAGTAATTGAACTGCCCGACTACCGAGACACGTTGTGCATTCGGCGCCCAGACGGAGAAACGAGTACCTGTTACGCCGTCCATGGTATCCGCATGTGCGCCCAGCGTTTCGTAGGGGCGCAGATGCGTCCCTTCAGACAGCAGCCAGGCATCCATATCTTGTATTAGTGGGCCAAAACGGTAAGGGTCATCAATCAGATTCTGCTGTCCATGCCAGACAACAGCCAGTTGATAGCGAAAGAAATTTTTACGTCGGGGAAGTACAGCACAGAAAAAACCGCGAGAGTCGAGACAGTCCAGTTTGCCGACTTTGCGTCCGGTTTTAGGTTCGATCACCCACACTTCGGTGGCGTCAGGCAATAGGGCACGGACTTCAAGTCCCGCTTCAGTTTGGTGCATACCGAGTACGGAAAAAGGATCCGCAAAATGGCCTGCAATTAGCGCATTAATCACGTCTCTATCAACACGAACGGACATGGTTGTCATCCTGTTTTATGTGTCACCCCTTCCAACTGATTTTCGACATCAGGTAGTGACATTTTTTTGACCTGAACGGCGCAGCACAATTGTGCATCCTCTCTGCGTCGTCCCACCTTCAGGCAACAACTTAATACCTCCGGTACTAAGCCACCCTTAAAGAATAGCCAATGCTTTATCTTACTCCCGGTAAAAAATGAAACATCTGCGCTTACTCCTGTATTACGCAAAAAAAAGGGCGACTCAGCACCCATTGTTTACACATGATTATCATCTGCCTGATGACGAACTCGTCTAACCTGGCCTACTGACTCACGTCATGTGCAGGCCAGATAAATAGAGTGCCGTCAGGCAGTCATCATTACGCCAGTTGACGCAGCATCCGGCGCAGTGGCTCAGCAGCACCCCAGAGCAGTTGGTCGCCAACGGTAAAGGCTGACAGGAACTCCGGTCCCATATTCAGCTTACGCAGACGGCCTACTGGCGTGGAAAGCGTACCGGTTACGGCCGCAGGGGTTAACTCACGCATAGTGATATCCCGATCGTTAGGCACCACTTTCGCCCATGGATTGTGAGCTGCCAGCAGTTCTTCCACGGTCGGAATTGACACATCTTTTTTCAGTTTAATGGTGAACGCCTGGCTGTGGCAGCGCAGTGCGCCTACGCGCACGCAAAGACCATCCACCGGGATCACGGAAGACGTGTTGAGAATTTTGTTGGTTTCTGCCTGCCCTTTCCACTCTTCGCGGCTCTGACCGTTATCGAGCTGTTTGTCGATCCACGGAATCAGGCTCCCGGCCAGCGGTACACCAAAGTTATCAACCGGCAGGTCACCGCTGCGGGACAGGGTTGTCACTTTACGTTCGATATCGAGAATAGCAGAAGAAGGGGTCGCCAGTTCATCGGCCACATGGCTATACAGATGGCCCATCTGGGAGAGGAGTTCACGCATATGACGTGCACCGCCGCCGGAAGCCGCCTGGTAGGTTGCTACGGATACCCAGTCCACCAGATCGTTGGCAAACAGGCCGCCGAGTGACATCAGCATCAGACTAACGGTGCAGTTACCGCCGACAAAGGTCTTAACGCCTTTGTTCAGACCGTCGGTAATCACATCCTGGTTAACCGGATCGAGGATAATGATGGCATCGTCTTTCATACGCAGCGAAGATGCCGCATCAATCCAGTACCCTTGCCAACCGCTTTCACGAAGCTTTGGATAGATTTCGTTGGTATAATCGCCGCCCTGACAGGTCACAATGATGTCGAGCGCCTTCAGCGCTTCCAGATCAAATGCATCCTGAAGCATGCCAGTGGAGGTCGTACCAAACGTCGGTGCCGCCTGTCCGAGCTGGGAAGTAGAAAAGAAAACAGGGCGAATGGCGTCGAAGTCACGTTCTTCTACCATGCGTTGCATGAGTACAGAGCCGACCATACCGCGCCAGCCGATAAAACCAACATTTTTCATAGCGTTTTTTCCTGCAGAGATGTGTGCTGTGTATGCTAACCAGTATCCTACTGGCCTATCCTTCACCATACAAAAAGCAGCCAAAGTCGCAAGTGAAATTAATCAATGATAGCGAAGCCATCAGTAATGCGACTTATCCCGCTGCGCAAGCAAGCAGAAAGTCCGCTGTAATTATCAGGGAATTTGACTTATGAATGAAATCATTTCTGCGGCAGTTTTATTGATCCTGATTATGGACCCGCTCGGAAATCTGCCCATTTTCATGTCCGTATTGAAACATACCGAACCTAAACGTCGTCGCGCGATTATGGTTCGCGAGCTGTTTATTGCGCTGTTGGTGATGCTGATATTCCTGTTCGCGGGCGAGAAAATTCTGGCATTTCTTAACCTGCGAGCGGAAACCGTCTCCATCTCCGGGGGCATCATTTTGTTCCTGATTGCCATCAAGATGATTTTCCCCAGCGCAACCGGCAATAGCACCGGACTTCCGGCGGGTGAAGAGCCCTTTATCGTGCCGTTGGCCATTCCACTGGTTGCAGGACCGACTATCCTGGCATCGTTGATGCTGTTATCGCATCAATACCCGAATCAGATGGGACATCTGGTGATTGCACTGCTGATCGCCTGGGGCGGTACATTTGTGATCTTGCTCCAGTCATCGCTGTTTTTGCGTCTGCTGGGCGAGAAAGGTGTTAATGCGCTGGAACGCCTGATGGGGCTGATTCTGGTGATGATGGCGACCCAGATGTTCCTGGATGGTGTGCGGATGTGGATGAAGGGGTGATGTACTCGTTTTACGCCGGGAGGCGGCTTCGCCTTACCCGGCCTACGGTGTGGATATGTGCCAGTTTGTAGGCCCGGTAAGCGCAAGCGCCACCGGGCTTTCTAACTCAGCTCAGGAGCTGAAAGGCAATCATACCGACAATTGCACCGACCGTTCCGAGGATAGTTTCCATCATCGTCCAGGTCTTCAGCGTTTGTGCTTCAGTCGCACCGGTGAATTTACCGAACAGCCAGAAACCAGCGTCATTGACGTGGCTGACCACGATAGAACCACCCGCGATGCAAATAGACAGCGCCGCCATCTGCGCCCCGGAGAAGTTCAGCTGTTCAATCACCGGCATCACCAGACCGACCGCCGTTAAGCAGGCCACCGTCGCGGAACCCTGGATGATACGAACCGCAGCCGCCAGCACAAAGCAGGTAATGGCAATTGGCAGCCCCATGCCGGTTAACGCTTCACCCAGTGCCGGACCGACACCAGAATCCACCAGCACCTGCTTGAACACGCCGCCAGCACCAATCACCAGCAGAATAATCCCCGCAGGTTGCAACGCGTGACCACAGATCTCCATCACGCGGTCCTTCGCCATACCCTGACGGATTGCCAGACCATAAATAGCGACCAGGCAGGCGACCAGAATCGCGGTGAACGGGTGACCAATAAACTCAAACCATTCGTAAGCGGTAGAACCGACCGGCACAAAGCGAGCAGCAATGGTTTTCAGGCCAACCAATACCAGCGGCAGCAGGATAAGCGCGAGACTGAAACCAAAGGACGGCATTTTGCCTTCGCCCAGATGCGGCTCGGTAATATCGTCCGGCACATGCAGTTCAACGAAACGACTGATGAAATTGCCCCACAACGGTCCGGCGATAATCATGCCAGGAATTGCCGCACACAGGCCAATCAGGATCATCCAGCCGAAATCGGCGTGCATCTGAGAGGCCAGCAGCATTGGCGCAGGCCCCGGCAGCAGAAACGCTGCAGCCGCCGCCACACCCGCAAACAGCGGGATAACCAGCTTCACGAGGTTGGTGCCCGTATGACGCGCCATAGAGAACGCCACGCTTATCAGCAGCACAATCGCAACTTCAAAGAACAGCGGCAGCGCGCAAATCAGGCCGGCCAGGCCAATCGCATAATGCGCGCGGCTGTGGCCGAAGGACTTCAGCATTTTGACGGCAATCTGATCGACCGCCCCGGTCTCATGCAAAATCTTACCGAACATCGCTCCCAGAGCGACCACAATCGCCAGGAAACCGAGTGTGCCTCCCATCCCTTTTTCCATAGTCGCAGCGATTTTATCGAGCGGCATACCGGAAAAGAGACCTGCACCTATAGAAACCACCATCAAAGCAATGAAGGCGTGCATACGCGCCTTCATCACTAAAAACAGCAGTAATAAAACGGACCCTACTGCTGTTAAAACAAGCGTTAATGTACTCACTACTTACTGCCTTGGTTAATGACCTCAATGGTGCTTGCTACCACACTGTCCAGCGGCTGATCGATATCCACCACCAGAACATCACTTTCGTTTGCACCCGGTTCTTCCAGCGTTTCAAACTGGGTCACCAGCATCTGCGTTTTGAAGAAGTGGCCTTTACGCTCCTTCAGGCGGCTTTCGATAACGTCAAACTCCCCTTTCAGATAGATGAAAGAGAGATTCGGGTTACCTTCACGCAGCAGGTCACGATAGTGTTTTTTCAAGGCAGAACAGACGATAAGCGACACTTTGTTGGTACGCTGCATCGCAAAAGCGGCGTCATTCAGCGCCTGTAACCACGGTTTACGGTCATCATCGTTTAACGGCTCACCGGAAGCCATTTTCATGATGTTGCTGCGTGGATGGAGAAAATCGCCATCAAGAAACGCGGCCTGCAGTTGATGCGCCACTTCGCTGGCGACAGCAGATTTACCGCTGCCCGATACGCCCATCAGAACGTAAACGTGGTGATCATGATTAGTCGTGCTCAAAGCGTTGCCCCCACTGGTACAAGAATCAGGAAATTGTTACGGGTAACTGTTATCGGTAACATTGTCCGACCGGATAAATGGAGAAGCAATATCCATTCGTGTCAGAAGTGTATAAGTGTGAGCTACTTCAAACTTGTTGGGCTAAATAGATCCGCCCGGTGACAAGGTGAAACCTAAATCTAACATTTTAGGGGTAACTGTTTCACCACGGATACGCGCCAGCAGACGTTCTGCGCCAATGCTGCCCATCCGTTCACGCGGCGTGAGCACACTCGCCAGGCGTGGCTCCATCACCTGCCCGATATCGTGACCGTGGAAACCAGCAATCGCCATATCATCAGGGATTTTCAATCCTAACCGCTGGCATTCAAATGCCGCCCCGACAGCCAGGTCATCGTTGGTACAAAAAACACCGTCCAGTTGCGGATATTCACGTCGCGCCTGGCGGATTAGCTCAATACCGGAGGAGTAAGAAGAGGATTGTTCCACCATCACACTGTAAGGCACCAGGTTCGCATCCCGCATTGCCTGTTCGTAGCCTCTTTGTTTGATGATAGTACGTTCATCAAGACGCGCGCCAAGATAAGCAATATGGCGATGTCCGCGAGCAATGATGGCGGCGGTCATCTGGCGAGCAGCCTCGAAGTTGTCAAAACCCACAGCGATATCAAGACACGGAGTCTGGCTATCCATCAGCTCAACCACCGGGATCCCCGCGACTTCAATCATTTTTAACGTGCGGGGAGTATGACTACGTTCGGTGAGGATCAGACCATCGATATTCCACGACAGCATCGATTCCAGACGCTCTTGTTCCATCTCGGGTTTATAGCCATAGTGCGCCAGCATAGTCTGATAACCGTGAGCGTCAGTAACGGCCTCAATACCGCGTAATACTTCAGCAAAAACCTGGTTGGTAAGAGATGGTAACAGTACGCCGATAGCGCGGCTGGTAGCGTTAGAAAGGATATCAGGAGCACGATTGGGAATATAACCCAGCTCATCAAGTGCAGCGGCAATTTTGCCCCGCAGCGCGACGGAGACCTGCTCCGGATTACGCAAAAAGCGGCTGACCGTCATTTTGGTCACACCCACGCGGTCGGCTACATCCTGAAGTACGGGTCTTTTCTTTTTCATCGTCCTGAAGTATTAAAAAGGGGATAGATATCCCCAGTTTACCACGGACGCGCGGAATTAATGACAAACGATGAAAAGCCGGATGTCGACGCTTTCGCGTTTTATCCGGCCTACAAAGGGTTACAGCACGTTAGACTGGCGGCAGGTCAAACAGTAACACTTCACTATCACTGTCGGCATGGATAGAAATCGCCTGCTCGTCCCAGATAGCCAGTCCATCACTGGTGGACGCTTTGGTTCCATTAATAGTCACATTGCCTTTTACCACCTGGATCCAGACGCGGCGTTCAGCGGCAATCTGATGCACTGACTGCTCATCTTTGACCAGCGCCCAACGGTACAGCTCCATATCCTGATAAACCTTAAGCGAACCATCGCGAGCATCCGGCGAAAGCACCAGTTGTTTGCCCTGAGCGGCATCGAAACGACGTTGCTCGTAACGCGGCGTAATACCGTTCTCCTGCGGAATGATCCAAATCTGATACAGATGCAGCTTCTCAGTATCGCTCGGATTGTACTCCGAGTGACGGATCCCCGTCCCGGCGCTCATAATCTGGAATTCACCAGCCGGAACCTGCTCTTTGTTGCCCATGCTGTCCTGATGCTCTACCGCGCCTTCGAGCACGTAGGTCAGGATCTCCATATCTTTATGGGGGTGAGTACCAAAACCCTGACCTGCGTCGATAACGTCGTCGTTAATCACGCGCAGTGCAGAGAACCCCATAAAATTCGGGTCATAGTAGTTGGCAAAAGAGAAGGTATGCCAGGAATCGAGCCAGCCATGATTAGCATGACCACGGTCGTTAGCTTTGCGTAAATAGATCATTGTGTTCACCCCCAGATGTTTTCGATGAAGTAAGTGTGGACTTAATCAGTCTGGGATCATAGAGGGTGAAAATTGACTCCTCTGTTCAAAAAATATGAACAAACCCAGAGGAGTCGGTAAATGCTATTTGGCGAGCGTTATCGTCGCAGGAGATGCCTGTTCAAACGCACGTTCGAGGATTTCCAGGTTGGTAAGAACTTCAGATTCCTTGACGTAATTGGGCGTACCGGATGTCAGTGTCTGGTACAGCGCATCATAGACGCGACCATAGTCTCCCACTTCCGGTTTCACCTCTTCTTTCACCGTCACACCTTCATCATTGACGTACTCCAGCATCCCAATGGAATCGTCGGCGGCAAAACCGGGTTCACCCGGCATGATATTCGCTTTCAGGCTGGTTTCCTGTTGGTCGATACCGTACTTCACAAACGAGCCGTTCGCACCGTGGACGATAAACTTCGGGTAGTCGATTTTCACCAGATGACTGGTTTTGACAATCGCCTTCAGATCACCGTAAAACAGTTGTGCTTCAAAGGTATCATCCGGATTCGCTTTATTGCGCAGACTACGGATGTCATACGCCACATGATCGGGGCGGCCAAACAGCGAAATAATCTGATCCATCGTGTGCACACCCAGACCATAAAACGCACCGTCCTGCGGCAACCCTGGTTTGGTTTCCGCAACAGGTCGGTAGTAGTCGAAATGGCTTTCAACCTCAACAATCTCGCCCAACTTGCCGCTCTCTATCGCTTTTTTGGCGGTAAGGAAGCAGGAGTCAAACCGACGGTTCTGATACGGAGTAACGGTGAGTCCCTTACTTTTCGCCAGTTCGAACAACACTTTCGCTTCAGCCAGCGTCGGGGTGAAAGGTTTCTCGACCAGTACACTTTTCCCTGCTTCCAGCGCACGTTTGGCGTATTCAAAATGGCTATCGGCGTGGGTGCAAACGATCACCAGTTTCACCTGCGGATCGTTTAAGATCTCGTCGAGGTCGCTGGTGAAGTGAATATGTGAATACTGGGGTGCCTGCTCTTCCGGTTTAGCATGACGACGGAAGATATGAGCAACATTCCAGCTCTCTTTACGGTTAAGGACGTATGGCAAATGGTAGCGCGTGGTGCTTTTACCAAAACCAATGAATGCGCAGTGTAAGGTCATGAGACAGTCCTTTTGAAGGTGATTGTCTACACCATAGCGCAAAGTGGGGGGAGACTGAATATTGGATTCTTTGCCAGATGTGGCGCGGCCTTATCCGGCCTACAAAACAAAAAGATCGACCATCGGCGTCGCCGTCAGTTTGTTCACGGCAAGCGCGCAGGGCCAGGAGCGTACACAGAGTATGTGAGGATTGTGAGCACAGTCCGGGATTAAGCTGGCAAGCAAACTAGTCCGAAACCCAGCCCAAAAAAAAGCCAGCGCAAGGCTGGCTAAAGTAATACTGGAAGCAATGTGAGCAATGTCGTGCTTTCAGGTTCTCCGTAGGGTTCCCCTGAACGCAGAGCAATAATAATCATTCTCATTCGCACTTGTCCACTTCTTTTTGCAAAAAAATGCAGTTGACGGCATTTTCAATCTCAGCGAGTGTAAATACACAATTAACCCTGCAGGAGATAAGGAATGAGTGAGATAGTGATACGCCACGCTGAACCGAAAGATTACGACGCAATTCGTCAGATCCATGCCCTGCCGGAGGTGTACCACAACACGCTACAGGTTCCTCATCCTTCTTTGGAGATGTGGCAGGAAAGACTCGCCGAGCGATCTGGAATTAAACAACTGGTCGCCTGTGTTGATGATATTGTCGTTGGGCATCTTTCCATTGAAGTCGCACAGCGCCCGCGCCGTAGCCACGTCGCCGATTTTGGTATCTGTGTAGATGCCCGATGGCAGAACCGCGGCGTTGCCAGCGCGCTAATTCGCACGATGATCGATATGTGCGACAACTGGCTGCGCGTCGATCGTATCGAGCTCACAGTGTTTGTCGATAATGAACCTGCTGTTGCGGTCTATAAGAAGCATGGTTTTGCAATCGAAGGCACAGGCAAGAAATACGGCCTGCGCAACGGTGAATACGTTGATGCTTACTTTATGGCGCGGGTGAAATAATTTTTTGGGCGAGTTATATCGCCCTTTATCTTGAAAGGACGCATTGTGAAAAAGGTTTTTTCGCTGGTTCTGCTGGCAGCAATCTTCCCCGGCTATGCCACGACCGTACAGAATCTGGACTCCGTACCCAGCGCCATTCACCATCCGGAAGGTAAGCAGATCTTCGCCGAACAAATGATGGGTGCGACACCTGCCAAAGGGTTTGGCGAACTTCCGCAAGGGTTGGATGTGGCCCAATGGATTGCCTGGGTTGCGCCGAATGAAGACCCCAAAAACCTGATCATGAGCGGTGCCAAAGCCTGGGGCAAAAACGGGAAATACATTGGTGTTGCCTGTTTTGCAGATAATCAGGCAGAGGCAGAACAAACCAGGAAACGCGCAGATAACGGCTGTCCGGAAAATTACAGCACCAGCCGCGTCAATAAATTATATCTCGGCGTATTTTCCTGGCAGAATCAACAGTTGCAGCCGATCGCACGTTCAGAAAAACCGCTGGACCAGCTCTCAACATGGAATAACGCTGCCGAGAAAGAGAGCAATGATGAATCGGTCAGACCGCTGGCCTATTACACCAAACTGGATCTGGCCCCTTATCGGATCGCACCCGATACCCTGGCATTCGGGGTACGCGGCGGATACTCTGATGCGTATTCCGGCGGCGGTGCCTTCTATGAAGTGCTGGAGCTCTACGCGATCAAAGATAACAGGATAATCAACGTCTTTTCCGACCTTGTTTACCAATATCAGGATCTCGCCGGAGACTGGAATCAGGATGGAACGCGACAGCACGACATCAGCGAAAGTAAATACATCCTGAAAATGCGTTCAGCAAAAACCGAGGGGTTTTATGACCTGGAACGCGTTGATCTACAGGATAAAAGCAGTCACATATTTCGCTGGTCCGAATCGCAGCAACGGTATCTCCCGTAACCGACAGATAAGGCCTACAGCGTTCCAGACGATGTAGGCCACTAACCTTAGAACCCTGCTGTTAAATCATCCACAGAGCGTGGATCGGAAGCTCCGTACAGTGCGCCGTCCGGTCCAACCATGATGCTCTGGGTGCTACCCATAGCCTCTTTCAGCACCACTTTCTGCCCCTTCTGCTCCAGCAGCTTGATAGTATCCGGGCTGAAGCCTTTTTCCACACGCAGTTCATCCGGCAACCACTGGTGGTGGAAGCGCGGCGCATTGGTGGCTTCGGCAACGTTCATTCCAAAGTCGATACTGTTCACCACCATTTGCAGCACAGTGGTGATAATTCGGCTACCGCCGGGGCTGCCAGTGACCAGCCAGGTTTTACCATCTTTGACCACGATGGTCGGTGACATCGACGACAACGGACGTTTCTTCGGACCCACGGCATTGGCATCGCCGCCTACCAATCCGTAGACATTTGGAACTCCTGGCTTGGCAGAAAAATCATCCATCTCGTTATTGAGCAAAATGCCTGTGTTACCCGCGACAATACCAGTACCAAAGGTGGTGTTCAGGGTGTAGGTCACCGCCACAGCATTACCGTCTTTATCCACCACCGAGAAGTGGGTGGTCTGGTTACTTTCATATGGGGCAAGCTTACCTGGCTTAATCTGGCTTGAAGGCCTAGCCTTATTGATATCAATCTGATCGGCAAGGGATTTGGCATAGGCCTTATCGGTGAGTGCCTGCCACGGAACCTTCACAAAATCCGGATCGCCGAGATACTCTGAACGGTCAGCGTAGGCATGTTTCTCCGCTTCCGCCATCACCTGCATGGCATCGGCACTGCCAAATCCGTATTTCTTCATATCGAAGTTTTCGAGAATATTAAGGATCTGCACGATGTGAATACCGCCAGAGGATGGAGGCGGCATCGAGAAAACCTGATACCCACGATAGTCGCCGCTGATTGGCGTACGCTCCACAGCTTTATAGGCGGCTAAGTCCTCTTTGGTCATCAGACCACCGTTCTTCTTCATCTCCGCGGCTATCTGATCGGCAATCGCCCCTTTATAAAACGCATCCGGGCCGTTCTCAGCAATCATTTCCAGGCTTTTCGCCAGGTTTGCCTGTACCAGCTTGTCGCCTTTTTTCAGCGGCTCACCGTCTTTCCAGAAAATGGCTTTGCTGTTCTCGTGGTTTGGGATCACTTCACTGCCGTAGGTCTTTAGATCGTCGGCCAGCGCATCGTTAACCACAAAACCCTCTTCGGCCAGCTTCATCGCCGGGCGCACCACTTTATTCAGCGGCAGAGTGCCATACTTTTCCAGAGCCAGCGAGAAACCCGCCACAGTGCCAGGCGTGCCGGAAGCCAGATGTGAAGTCAGCGACTTTTTCGCATCAGCGTTGCCCTGTTCATCGAGGAACATATCACGGGTTGCGCCAGCAGGCGCCATTTCACGGAAATCAATCGCGGTAGTCTTTCCGTCTTTGGTGCGCAGCAGCATAAACCCACCGCCACCCAGGTTCCCCGCCTGAGGATGCGTCACCGCCAGCGCGTAGCCAACGGCAACGGCGGCGTCTACAGCATTGCCACCCTGCTTAAGGATATCAACGCCAACCTGCGTAGCCAGCGCATCCACGGAGGCCACCATCCCCTGCTGCGCGCGCACAGGATGGAACACATCTTCCTCAACACCGTATGACACCGGTGAGGGTGTCGGCGGTGCGGCGGCAACACTAAAACAACTTCCTGAGAGCAGAGCAGCAATGGCTACCCGGCGTAAAAACGTCGGTTTTATCATCGTTATTCTCCAGATGTATGGGGTCAGCCCCCACTAAGCCTGGTGCATAACTCTGAAATAATCATCGTAACGGTGAATAAGGAGTAAACTTAAGAGATCCCCGGGAGGAGAAAAGCGATGAAACGACTCTTGATATTAGCCATGCTATTGCCGTTTGCAGGCTTTGCACAGCCCATCAACACCATGAATAACCCGAATCAACCTGGTTATCAGATCCCGAGTCAGCAGCGTATGCAGACGCAAATGCAGACACAGCAAATTCAGCAGAAAGGGATGCTCAACCAGCAGTTGCAATCGCAGACGCGTATGCAACAGCAGCATATGGAAAATCAAATCAACACCAACTCCCAGCGAGTACGTCAGTCTCAGCCAGGGGAGTTGAATTCCACCCAACAGCAAATGCTGCCCAACAACAACGGTGGGATGTTAAACGGAGCCCGTAATCCGGACAGCTCGCTGAATAAACAGCAGCAAATGCTTCCGGAGAAAAAGAACGGCGACATGCTGAGACCCTCCAACACGCCGCAGCCTAACGTTCCGTTAAAAACGATTGGGCCTTAATCGGGCTGAAAATCAGGGCCAATCACATCAATAGCATCAGTACAAATGCAGTCCACTCCCCAGCGCAACAGCTCAGCAGCGCGCTGGGGCCGGTTGACGGTATACACCAGAATCCTTAAACCCGCATCTCGCAACGCGTCCACTCTCGCCTCATCCAACAGCTTATGGTTAAGATGAATCGAGATGCAGCCCAGGCGCGCGGTGAGTTCTCGCCAGTCTTCACGCCACTCGTCAAGCAGTAGCCCACGCGGCAGTTCAGGAACAGCCAATTGCGCCGCTTCAAGGGCGTCAATCTCGAATGATGAAAGCAGCGGCGGCGTCATTTCAGCCCATAATTCACGCGCGGCGAGCGCGACGGCTTTCCCCGTGATGGTTCCGCTACCCGTGGTAGGTTTAATCTCTATATTCGCCATCATACCGTGCTGGCGACAGCGCTCAGCCACCTGTGAGAGCAACGGCAACGGCTCGCCTTTGAACTCACCGCTAAACCAACCGCCAGCATCCACACGCAGCAAATCCTGCCAGTTCAGTTCACCGGCAACGCCCCAACCGTTGCTGGTACGCTCGAGGTTGTCGTCGTGCAGTAAAAAGATCTCGCCATCCTTCGACAATTTAGCGTCAAATTCAATCATGGTATGCCCGTATCGCGCCCCCATGTCGATTGCCGCCAGGGTGTTCTCCGGAGCCAGTTTGCCGCCACCACGGTGGGCGACAATATGAGGATAAGGCCAGTTACTCATACGCGTTGTCCTGTTTCGCCATCAAAGAGATGCAAATGATTTTCTGGCAGATGCAGCCATAGCGTACTGCCAGCTGTCGGGCGATGCTGATGTGCCAGTCGCACCACCAACTTTTGCTCACCCCAACGTCCGTGTGCCAGGTTATCTGCTCCCAGCATTTCCAGCGTGTCGACTACCAACGGCACGCCGCCTTCGGCTTGCGAGCTTAGCGCAATATGCTCCGGGCGGATACCCAACGTCATTTTCCGTCCACTATAGCGACGATAGTCATGACCGGCAGGCAACGCCATGCCCCCCTCCAGTTCAAAATGGGTACCCGAGGCGCTGATGTGTCCGTCCATCAGGTTCATGGCCGGGCTACCAATAAAACTCGCCACAAAGCGGCTGGCGGGTTTTTCGTATACCTCGACCGGGGTGCCAATTTGCTCAGCGACACCTTTGTTCATCACCAGCACGCGCTGGGCAAGTGTCATGGCCTCAACCTGATCGTGCGTAACGTATAGCGAGGTGGTTTTCAGTCGGCGGTGCAGATGTTGTAACTCAAGGCGCATCTGCACACGCAGCTTGGCATCAAGGTTAGAAAGCGGTTCATCGAACAGGAATACCGCCGGATCGCGCACAATCGCCCGCCCCATCGCCACACGCTGCCGCTGACCACCGGAAAGCTCACGCGGGCGGCGTTTGAGCAGTTCACCCAGTTCAAGAATACGCGCGGCTTCTTTCACCCTCTCCGCAATATGTTCCTTGCCCATCCCGCGGATTTTTAACCCCCAGGCCATATTTTCTTCCACGCTCATATGCGGGTAGAGCGCGTAGTTTTGAAACACCATGGCAATACCGCGATCCTTTGGCTCCATCTCAGTGACGCGCTTACGATCAATCCAGATGTCACCGCTAGTCACCCGTTCCAGCCCGGCGACCATTCGCAGCAGCGTGGACTTACCGCAGCCCGACGGGCCGACCATCACAATAAATTCCCCGTCCGCAACATCCAGCGTCAGCGGTTGAATAACCTGGGTTTTACCGTCCCAGCTTTTGGTTACTGCCTGTAGTTTTAAACCAGCCATTTTTATTTCTCACTGTCTACTAAACCACGCACAAATGCGCGCTGCATGGCTAACACGATGATTACCGGGGGGATGAGCGTCAGCAGCATGGCTGCCATTACGTGGTTCCACTGCGTGGTGCCTTCGCCAGTGGCGATCATGCCTTTGATGCCTGCCACGGCCGTGCCCAAATTAACGTCGGTAATAATTAACAACGGCCAAAGGTACTGATTCCAGCCGTAGATAAAGGTGATGACAAACAGCGCCGCCAGGTTGGTTTTCGACAACGGCAGCACGATGTCCCGGAAGAAACGCATTGGAGAAGCGCCGTCAATACGCGCCGCTTCGACCAGTTCATCCGGCAGAGTCATAAAGAACTGACGGAACAGGAAGGTGGCGGTAGCCGACGCCATCAGCGGTAGCGTCAGGCCTGCATAACTATCAAGCATCTTCAGGTTGGCGATAACCTCCACCGTTGGAAAGATACGCACCTCAACCGGCAGCATCAGCGTGATAAAGATCATCCAGAAAAACAGGTTACGCAGCGGGAAGCGAAACCAGACAATGGCAAACGCAGAGAGCATGGAAACCGTAATTTTCCCCACCGTAATGCTGAACGCCATGATGAAACTGTTCAGCATCATCAGCCAGAACGGCGCGCTATTGACGCCCACGCCGTTGACCCATATGGTGTACATGTTTTCCAGCAGATGCGTACCAGGAACCAGCGTCATCGGCGTTTCAAACACCGCTTTGTTATCCAGCGTCGCCGCGACGAACGCGACGTACAGTGGAAAAAGGATCACCATAATCCCCAGAATCAACATGGTATGGCTGAATATTGTCAGCCCGCGACGATTCTCAATCATTGGTAACGCACCTTACTTTCGACATAGCGGAACTGCACCACTGTCAAAATAATGACAAGGAACATCAGCACCACTGACTGTGCGGCGGAAGCTGAGAGATCCAGTCCAACAAACCCTTCACGATAGATCTTATAAATCAGCGTAGTGGTCGCCTGTACCGGCCCACCTGCAGTCGCTGCATCGATAACCGGGAAAGTGTCAAAGAAGGCATAAACCAGATTCACCACCAGCAAAAAGAAGCTCACCGGGGCAATTAACGGCAGCGCCAGTTTAAAGAAACGGCGAATCGGCCCTGCACCATCAATTGCAGCGGCTTCTATCAACGAACGAGGGATAGACTGCAAGGCAGCAAAGAAGAACAGGAAGTTGTAACTAATCTGCTTCCAGACGGACGCGAACACCACCAGGAACATCGCCTGGCCACTGTTTTGCGCATGGTTCCAGTCATAGCCAAATTCACCGAGAAAATGCGTAATCAGCCCACGTCCGGGGTTGAACAGGAAGATCCACAGCACGGCAGCGACGGCGGGGGCCACGGCGTAAGGTAATAGCATCAGCGTCTGGTAAAGACGGCTACCACGCACCACATAATCCACCAGTGCGGCAAAAAACAGCGAAACCAGCAGGCCGCTTGCCGTGACCAGCGTACTGAACTTCATCGTTGTCCAGAAAGAGTCGAGGTAGTAGATGTCATGGAACAGAGCGACGAAGTTATCCAGGCCTACAAACTGGCTGGAAAGACCAAACGGATCGACGCTTTGCAGTGAATACCACAGCGCTTCACCTGCGGGCCAGATAAAGAAAATAACGGTGATGACCAACTGCGGGGCAACCAATAAGTAGGGAAGCCAGCGCGAGCGGAACACCGGACGGGATGAGGACATTGAGGTTTGATTCCTGAACAGCGCCGGATGGCGCTACGCTTATCCGGCCTACGCGCATTTGTAGGCCGGGTAAGGCGAAGCCGCCACCCGGCATTTCACATTAAGACTTGGTCGATTGCTCAAAGCGGCGCAGCAACTGATTCCCACGCTCAACAGCGGAATCCAGCGCCTGCTGTGGCGTTTTCTTACCGGTCCATACGCTTTCCAGTTCCTCATCCACGATAGTGCGGATCTGAGGCATATTGCCCAGACGCAGACCTTTGGTAAACGACAACGGCGGTTTGTTCAGCATCTGACGTGTAGCGATATCCGCCCCCGGATTCTTGTCATAGAAACCCTGCTCACGGGTCAGATCGTACGCGGCGGTAGTAATCGGCAGATAACCTGTTTTCTGGTGCCATTCGGCAGCGATTTCAGGTTTCGCCAGGAAGTTGAGGAACTGCGCCACACCCTGGTAGGTTGCTTTGTCTTTACCCTGCATCACCCACAGGCTCGCACCGCCAATAATCGCGTTCTGCGGCGCGCCTTTCACGTCGGCATCGTATGGCATCATGCCTACACCGTAGTTGAATTTAGCGTAGTGACGAATATCAGCCAGAGAACCCGAAGAGGCGGTAGTAATTGCGCAGTCACCGTTGTAGAACTTCTCAGTGGATTCATCTTTGCGCCCGAAGTAGCTGAAATCCCCTTTCTTGTTCAACTCTTCCAACAGAGCAATGTGTTTCACCTGCTCTGGCTTATTGAACTCCAGAACCGCATCGGTACCGTCAAAGCCATTATTTTTTGTTGCAACGGGTAAGCCGTTCCAGGCGCTGAAGTTTTCAATCTGGATCCACCCCTGCCAGCCGCTGGCGTAACCACACTTCATGCCTGCGGCTTTCAACTTCGCGGTGTATTCGGCCAAATCCTGCCAGGTTTTCGGCGGCTGTTCGGGATCTAAACCGGCTTTTTTAAAGGCATCTTTGTTGTAATACAGCACCGGGGTGGAGCTGTTAAACGGCTGAGAGAGTAAGTGCCCGGTTTTAGAGTCGGTGTAATACCCGGACACCGTCGGCACAAACTGGGACTCATCGAAGTTAATTCCGGCCTCTTTAAACACTTCGAAAACTGGCTTAATCGCTTTCGAAGCCATCATCGTCGCCGTACCAACTTCATACACCTGCAGCAGCGCAGGCGCGTTTCCGGTACGGAAGGCGGCAATACCTGCGCTCAGACTCTGCTCGTAATTACCTTTGTACTGCGGAACAATTTTGTAATCGGGGTTGGATTCATTAAAACGTTGCGCCAGTGAATCAACTTCTTTACCCAGTTCGCCTTCCATTGAATGCCAGAATGGGATGGTAGTTACTGCCAGAGCCTGACCTGCAAATGCCAGACTGAGAGCCAGTCCTAAAGCTGTATGTCGTAACGATATCATCGGTTATCTCTCTTGTTGTGCCGGATGCGCGATATCACGCGTTTTATGCTCGCGGGGGTAACATGACATGCTCGAATGACAGAAAAATAACTTTTTTATTACAAAAAAAAGATAGTAAGGCGACAAACAGATGGCAAGGCAGTGAAGGTTATGAGAGGAGAAAGTGGGAGCTAAGACACGTATAGATACGGTGCTGCTTATGAACACTCTGCAGGATGACAACGCTGGTGCGTTTAATCCGGCCTACGATCACGTGTAGGCCGGATTAAGCGTTTACGCTGCCATCCTGTAGTGCCGCAAAGGGCTAACCGCCGAGATACGCGCTGCGTACCGCTTCGTTGGCAAGCAAGGCGTCACCGGTATCGGATAGCACCACATGACCGTTTTCCAGCACGTATCCGCGGTCGGCGAGCTTCAGCGCCTGGTTGGCGTTCTGCTCAACGAGGAAGATTGTCATCCCCTGCTCGCGTAGCTGCTCGATGGTGTTAAAAATCTGCTGAATAATGATCGGTGCCAGCCCCAGGGAAGGCTCATCAAGTAGCAGCAGGCGCGGTTGACTCATCAATGCACGACCAATCGCCAGCATCTGCTGCTCGCCGCCGGACATGGTCCCTGCGCGCTGGATACGGCGCTCATGCAGGCGGGGGAACAGATCATATACCCACTTGATGCGTTCCTGAAACTGGTCACGCTCAGCAAAGAAGCCGCCCATCGCCAGGTTCTCTTCCACCGTCATACGGGAAAACACACGACGTCCTTCCGGAACAATCGCTACCGCTTCACGCATAATTTTCGCCGTCTGCCAGTCGGTAATATCTTTACCGTCAAAGACAATATGCCCGCTTGTCGCACGCGGATCGCCGCACAGCGTACCGAGCAGCGTCGTTTTCCCTGCACCGTTGGCACCAATCAGCGTCACGATTTCACCCTGGTTAATATACAGGCTGACGTCGTGCAGCGCCTGGATCTTGCCGTAGTGGGCACTGACTTTGTCAAAGGACAACATGACTTTTTCCATCTTACGCCTCACCAAGGTATGCGCGGATCACGTCCGGGTTATTACGAATCTGTTCCGGCGTCCCGTTCGCCAGCGGCGTGCCCTGGTTCACCACATAAATACGGTCAGAAATGCCCATCACCAGTTTCATGTCGTGTTCAATCAGCAAAATGGTGGTGTTGTGATGATTACGTAGTTCGGCAATCAGCTCGTCCAGCTCTTTAGTCTCTTTCGGGTTGAGACCCGCAGCGGGTTCGTCGAGCATCAGGATTTCCGGCTGCGTGACCATACAACGGGCTATCTCCAGGCGACGCTGATCACCGTACGCCAGGTTACTGGCCTGACGGTTGGCATGCTCCAGCAGACCAATACGCTCCAGCCAGGTAGCGGCGCGGTCCAGCGCTTCACTCTGTGCACGACGGAACGACGGAGTCTTCAGCAAACCAGAGAACACGCCCGTTTTCAGTTGCTGATGTTGTGCTACCAGCAGGTTTTCAATCACCGTCATTTCACGAAACAGACGCACATGCTGGAAGGTGCGCACCACGCCCATACGGGCGATTTGCTGGCCCGGTAGCCCTTCCAGGTGCTGGTCACGCAACTTGATCGTGCCGCCGGTCGGCTTATAAAAGCCGGTCAGGCAGTTGAAGACCGTAGTTTTTCCCGCGCCGTTTGGCCCGATTAACGAAACGATCTCCTGCGGCCTCAGCTCCAGCTCAACGTTGTTGACCGCCAGCAGTCCACCGAAGCGCATCATCAGGCCGTTAACGGATAATAATGGCTGACTCATGCCTGCTCTCCTTTTGCTTGACCGTTTTTCAGCTTCAACTGTGGACGGGTCATCGGCAGCAAGCCCTGTGGACGCCAGATCATCATCAGTACCATTAAACCACCCAGCATCAACATGCTGTATTCATTGAAATCGCGCATCAGCTCGCGTGATACAACCAGCAGGACAGCCGCCAGGATCACCGCAAACTGCGACCCCATTCCCCCCAGGACGACAATCGCCAGCACAAAGGCGGATTCGGCAAAGGTAAAAGATTCCGGGCTGACAAAGCCCTGGCGCGCGGCAAACAACGTTCCGGCAAAGCCGGCAAACGCAGCGCTGATAGTAAAAGCGGTCAGTTTGATGCGCGTTGGGTTTAGGCCCAGCGAACGACAGGCAATTTCATCTTCACGCAACGCTTCCCATGCGCGACCCAGCGGCATACGTAACAGACGGTTAATGACGAAAAGCGAGAAGACCACCAGCAGCAGCGCCACCAGATAAAGGAAAATCACGCGGTCAGACGGATCATACTTCACGCCAAAGAAGTTGCTGAAGGTATCCCAGCCGCCTTCGCGGGCACTACGACTGAACTCAAGGCCGAAAAAGGTTGGTTTCGGGATCTGGCTGATACCGTTCGGACCACCGGTCACTTCAGTATTGTTGAGCAACAGAATACGAACGATCTCGCCAAAGCCCAGCGTCACAATCGCCAGGTAGTCACCACGCAGGCGCAGCACCGGGAAGCCGAGCATAAAGCCTGCAGCTGCCGAAACCAGCCCTGCCAGTGGCAGGCAGGTCCAGAAACCAAGACCGTAATAGTGGTTCAGCAGCGCGAAGGTGTAAGCGCCAATCGCATAAAAACCACCGTAGCCCAACACTAACAGACCGGAAAGACCAACCACGACGTTTAAGCCCAGACCGAGGATGATATAAATCATCGTCAGCGTGGCGATATCCACCGTCCCACGTGACACCATGAATGGCCATGCCACGGCGATGACCAGCAGCGCCACCAGGAACAGCTTTTGTTTGACAGTTGAGCCGTCAATCGCTGGCAGAATAAACTTCGGTCCGGAGACGCTTTTCAAGCTCTTCTGGAACACCGGACGCAGCAGCTGGAACAGAAAAACGACTCCAGTGCCAATAAACACCCACTGCCAGCGAATATCACTGGCGACATCAACAACCAGCTTAGTGCCATCCAGCTCTAGCTGGACGCCCATAAAGACACCCGCCAGGATGAAAAACATAACGGCAGAGAGCAGCGCCATCGCAAAATGCATTGGTTTCATACTTTCTCTACCTCCGGACGACCCAGAATACCGGTCGGCATCACCAGCAGCACCAGAATCAGCAGTGCGAACGACACCACGTCTTTGTATTCCGTACTCAGATAAGCAGAGGAAAGCGCTTCAGCTACGCCCAGAATCAGGCCGCCGATCATCGCACCAGGAATGCTGCCAATACCGCCGAGAACCGCAGCAGTAAAGGCTTTCATCCCGGCCATAAAGCCAATATACGGATTAATTACGCCGTAGAACTGACCGAGCAGCACACCCGCCACCGCCGCCATCGCCGCACCAATCACAAAGGTCAGCGCAATGACGCGGTCAGTGTTGATACCCAGCAGACTGGCCATTTTCAGGTCTTCCGCACAGGCGCGGCAGGCGCGTCCCATACGTGAATAACGGATAAAAATGGTCAGCGCCAGCATCGCCATGAAGGTCACTATCCAGATAACCAACTGCATGGTAGTGATGGAGGCAGAAAAGTTTTCGCTACTGCCGATAGTCCATTGACCGTTAAACAGGCTTGGCAGCGCCACATCACGCGAGCCTTCCGTCAGGCTGACGTAGTTTTGCAGGAAGATAGACATCCCGATCGCAGAAATCAGCGCAATCAGACGCTTGGAGCTACGCACGGGCCGGTATGCCACGCGCTCGATACTCCAACCGTAGGCGCTGGCAATCACGATAGCACCGATAAATCCGGCCGCCACCAGCAGCCAGCTGGTATCAATGCCCATCATCATCAGCGCGGCGATAATCATAAAGGAGACATAGCTGCCGATCATATACACCTCGCCGTGGGCGAAGTTGATCATGCCGATAATGCCGTACACCATCGTGTAACCGATGGCGATCAGCGCATAGGTGCTTCCCAGCGTGACGCCGTTAAACATCTGCTGCAAAAAATAGAGGAACTGCTCGGACATAAAATAACCTTTCCAAACCCGCCCGGACGGGATATTGAATCCACTCTAAATAATTCGAGTTGCAGCCAACGCACCTGCGATTCGAAGTATAACGAGTGGCTGCCTTATTTGGCGGCGGTGGAAGAACCATCCGCGTGCCACTGGAAGACACCAAACTCAAATCCCTTCAAATCGCCTTTTTCGTCCCAATTCAGCGGCCCAATCACGGTGTCAGCCCCGTGAGCTTTCAGATCTTTCACTAGATCCAGCGGTTCTTTGCTACCGCTACGATCCATAGCTGTCGCCAGCGACTGTACGGCGGCGTAGGTGATCCATACATAAGGTCCGGTTGGATCTTTCTTGTCAGCTTTGAGCGCATCCACGATACCTTTATTCGCCGGATCCTGGTCATAGCGTTTTGGCATCGTAACCAGCATGCCTTCAGCGGCATCACCTGCAATGTTGGACAGTGAGGCATTACCCACACCTTCTGGTCCCATAAACTGAGTTTTCAGACCAACAGAACGGGCCTGGCGCAGCATTTGTCCCATCTCCGGGTAATAGCCACCGTAGTAAACGAAGTCGATGTTCTCTTTTTTCAGGCGAGCAATCAGCGCAGAAAAATCTTTTTCACCCGCGGTGATCCCATCAAAGAAGACAATATTGGCTTTGCCCGCTTTCAGGCTGTCTTGTACCGAACGCGCAAGACCTTCGCCGTACTGCTGTTTATCGTGGATGATGGCGATACGCTGGGGCTTCACCGTCTCCAGAATATATTTCGCGGCGGTCGGTCCCTGGGAGGAGTCCAGACCTGCGGTACGCATGATGTGCGCGTAGCCGCGTTGCGTCAGTTCCGGGTTGGTGGCTCCCGGGGAGATCATCAAAATACCTTCGTCTTCGTAGATATCGGAGGCTGGCTGAGTGGAGGACGAGCACAGGTGACCAATAACATACTGAATGCCGTCGTTAACGATTTTGTTCGCCACAGCCACAGCCTGTTTCGGATCGCAGGCATCGTCATATTCCACGCCCACCAGCTTGTCGCCTTTGATCCCGCCTTTAGCATTGATATCTTTAATTGCCTGACGTGCGCCATTAAATTCCATATCGCCCCACTGCGCGACCGGGCCTGACATCGCTCCGACAACAGCGACCTTAATATCTTCCGCCATGGCAGTGTGCGACATTGCCAGTGCTATCACTCCCGCGATGATTGTTTTCGCATTCCGTTTCATTAACTGAATCCCCATTCGTGATGTGTTTACACTTCATCCTTCAAGCTGCCTCAGTGTTGGCTACCTTCGCTCACCCCAGTCACTTACTTATGTAAGCTCCTGTGGATTTAATGAGGGACATCCCTGTCCCTCACCGAAGGCAGCCTTTGGCTGTTCAAATTCGTTCCAGACGAATTTGTCACTCCCTTGCCGCCTTGATGCAACTTGAATGATTTTGCGTATATATTTTGTATTTATATGGTTAAAAAGCAGACTGTGCTTTTTTTGAACTGCGCTATTTTTACCAGTCTCATTAATGGCTTAGCGCAGATTTTTAAGCATAATCAGGCTAAAATCTCTATTTTTCAGTCGATTAAGAAAAGATAATATTCTGCTTTTCACTATAGATAAACAAAAAAAAGTGCGTTTGTCAGCATAAAATAACGGCATAATGAGCGGAATAAAATGCTGCATTCCAGGGTATTATCCTGCCTGTTTTTCAATCTCTAATGTTTCAAACTGTCATTATCGTTGTTACAAAACTATTAACCTGGTTATTCGCATAAAAAAGAGAAAGCGTCCGGGTGAATTATTTCGGTACACTGATTTCATCTTTTGTGATTTGGACATGCTGTCAATGAAGCTGACCATCATTCGTTTAGAAAACTTTAGCGCTCAGGATCACATCGATCTGGGCAAAATCTGGCCTGAATATTCCGCCTCATCCTTAAGCGTAGATGACGCCCACCGGATCTATGCTGCGCGTTTTAACGAGCGTCTGCTGGGAGCGGTACGTGTGACACTGAGCGGTACGCAAGGCGCGCTGGATTCATTACGTGTTCGTGAAATCACGCGTCGTCGAGGCGTCGGGCAGTATTTAGTTGAGGAGGTTCTCCGGGATAACCCGGACGTTTCATGCTGGTGGATGGCGGATGTTGGCGTCGAGGACCGAAATACCATGGCCGCGTTTATGCATGCGTTAGGGTTTACTGCGCAGGCGGATGGCTGGGAGAAAAGATAAAATAACCACCTCGCAATTTTCCAAGAATTTCGCGTTGCAGGAAGGCGGCAAGGGAGTGACAAATTCGTCTGGAACGAATTTGAACAGCCAAAGGCTGCCTTCGGTGAGGGACAGGGATGTCCCTCATTAAATCCCCGGGAACTTACATAAGTAAGTTCCCGGGGGAGAATAACGCAGCCAACGCCCCTGCAGCGCGAAAGGCGCAGGAAAATTATTTGGCGTCGGTTGCAGTACCGTTAGCGTGCCAGTCGAACACGCCAAACTCGAAGCCTTTCAGATCACCCTTCGAATCCCAGGACAGCGGCCCCATGACGGTTTCCACTGAGTTTGCTTTCAGGTATTTGGCAATTTCAGCTGGATCTTCAGACTGGTTCAGACCGGCCTGCAAAGACTGCAGTGCAGCGTAGGTCGTCCACACGAAGGCTCCGCTCGGATCCTGTTTCTTGGCCTTAATCGCATCTACGATTGGTTTGTTCGCAGGAACCTGATCGTAGTTCTTCGGCTTGGTTACCAGCAACCCTTCAGCAGATTCACCGGCAATGTTAGACAGCGATACGTTCGCAACTCCTTCCGGCCCCATAAACTGCGTTTTCAGACCTGCGGCGCGCGATTGACGTAAAATCTGCCCCATTTCCGGGTGATAACCACCATAGTAAACAAAGTCGATGTTCTCTTTCTTCAGGCGCGCTACCAGGGTAGAGAAGTCTTTTTCACCGGCGGTGATCCCGTCAAAGAATACTACGTTGGCGTTGCCTTTTTTCAGACCGTCCTGCACTGCGCGCGCCAGACCTTCACCATACTGCTGCTTATCGTGGATGATAGCGATGCGCTGCGGCTTCACTTTTTCCAGAATGTATTTCGCGGCGGTTGGCCCCTGATCGGAGTCCAGGCCGGTCGTACGCATAACCAGGTTATAGCCACGCGCAGTCAGTTCCGGTGCCGTAGCCGCCGGGGTGATCATCAGAATACCTTCATCTTCATAAATATCTGATGCTGGCTGAGTGGATGATGAGCAAAGGTGGCCGATAACGTATTTGATCCCGTCGTTGACCACTTTGTTAGCAACCGCTACCGCCTGCTTAGGGTCACAGGCGTCGTCGTATTTCACTACGACCAGTTTGCCACCCTTAACGCCACCTTTTGCGTTGATGTCCGCAATCGCTTGTTCTGCACCGGTAAATTCCTGGTCGCCATACTGCGCCACCGGGCCCGACATCGCGCCGACGACGGCAACCTTAATATCCTTAGCAAACGCCATATTGCTCAAAGACAGGGCGATACATCCTGCCAATAACGCTTTACCCTTCATATTCATCCTGACAATCCCCATTATTGTGGTTATTACGTGTGTTGTGATGTTGTTGTTCAGCACTTTATTTCAATTATTGGATAGCCACCCGTGCTTTAGCAGCATACTCTGCTAAAACATACCCGATTTTTATTATTTTGGAATAGCTAAATTTGACATGCAGATAACAACTTGATGACAAAAAGCATAGACCTCAGGAGAGAGCAGGAGAGATAAAAACAAAAAACCCCGGATTTTCATCCAGGGTTTATAAGCATTTCCAGGTTTACTGGAAGGTTACGCTTCGATTGCCGCGCGCAGTTTTTTCATGGCGTTCTTTTCAAGCTGACGCACACGTTCAGCGGAGACGCCGTAGCGATCGGCCAGTTCCTGCAACGTCGACTTGTTGTCTTCGTCCAGCCAACGGGCACGAATGATGTCCTGGCTACGCTCGTCCAGACCCTGCATTGCGTCGGTCAGTCGGTTAGCCGCCTGCTCTTCCCAGTTGTCATCTTCGATGCCGTCAGCAAAGTTAGACGATTTATCCTGCAGATAAAGCACCGGAGCCATCGGCTGGCTGTCGGACTCGTCGTCCGAAGACATGTCAAACGTCATGTCCTGCGCCGCCATACGGGATTCCATTTCGCGGACGTCTTTGCTGGAAACACCCAGCTCACGAGCAACCATTTCAACTTCATCCTGATTAAACCAGCCCAGACGCTGCTTGGTTTTACGCAGGTTAAAGAACAGCTTACGCTGTGCTTTGGTGGTCGCGACTTTAACGATACGCCAGTTACGCAGAACGTATTCGTGGATCTCAGCTTTGATCCAGTGCACGGCGAAGGAAACCAGGCGCACACCCACTTCCGGGTTGAAACGGCGCACGGCTTTCATCAGGCCGATATTACCTTCCTGAATCAGATCCGCCTGCGGCAGGCCATAGCCCGCATAATTACGAGCAACATGAACAACAAAGCGCAGGTGAGACAGGATCAGCGTTTTAGCTGCTTCCAGATCGCCCTGGTAATGCAGCTTTTCAGCCAGTGCCCGCTCCTCGTCAGCCGACAACATCGGCCACGCGTTCGCAGCCCGGATGTAAGACTCCAGGTTACCAACAGGGGCTAAAGCTAAATTTTGCATTTCTTTGGTCATTCAAATCCTCTCAATCTGTATCATCTGGCGCGATGGAAAACCAATAGCAACAACCATGCCAGAGCTTATGAGCAACGAGAATATCATTCAATCTTTTATCAGACAGTGATTTTATCCACAAGTTCCATGTCGTATTGTGTATAAATTACGCACAAAATGTGACATCACGATGAATGCGCCGGGAAGAGAAAACAGTGACTCTTTCCCTGCAGAGCGAACTACTCAGTGCAGGGAAAGATTATACCAGAGATTTTTTAATCGGGGGTAAAGTGGCGTAAATGTTGAACCGTGGCAAGCCAGGCGGCCACCCAGCCAATCATCGAGCACACCAGCAGAAGCAGCAGGCATTCATCAAATGATAAGCCATTGATATCAAACTTTGTTCCAAAAATCTGCGCCACTTCTGTTACCGCTGACGACAGCCGCATCACCAAAATTTCTGACAAAATCAGTGAAAGAAATGCGCCAGAAAAACCTAACAGCGCCCCACCGTAGAGGAACGGTCGCAGGATAAATCCATCCGTTGCACCAATCAGTTTCTGTACGTTAATGGTATCGCGACGAGCAAAGATACTCAGACGTACACTGTTACCGATGACCAGGAAGACCGCTGCCACCATCAGCACGCCAATCATCGCTGACACACGCCCAACCAGTCCCGTCAGCGCAGCCAGCCGCGCAAACCAGCTGTCATCCATGCGAACTTCATCAATACCATTGATTTGCGTAATACGGTCACGCAGCGTATTCAGCGACTCCGTGCCCTGGAAATCCAGTTTCGGGATCACCACCGCCACAGCCGGAAGCGGGTTCTCTTCCAGCATATCCAGCGCACCACCAAAACCGGACCAGTTGCGGAATTCGCCCAGCGCATCATCGCGGGAAAGATAATTCACTTTCTCCACGCCCTGCTCTGCCTGCAATTGACCCACCACCCGCGCCGCCGCATCGTCATCCAGCGTTTTTTGCAGATAAACAGTGATCTGCGGGGACGGATAATACTGGCTTGCCGCCTGGTTAACGTTCTTATAAACCATGTAGCAGACGCTTGGCAGCGTCAGGGAGATGGCGATTACCATCACCGTCAGGAATGTCGCCAGTGGCTTACTTTTCAGATCCTGTAACGCCCCCTGGAATGCATAGCGCACCTGCTCGTTAAAGACGTTGGTTTTACGCGAGTTCGGCTTCGGCGATGATTTTGCACGCTTTGGCGCGTTGCGACCACCGTCCCCCGGAGCACCGCCCGATTTACGGAAGCGGTCCAGTCGGCCACCAAACTGTTTAATTTGATTGATAGCGTCGCGCCTATTCATGAGCCAGGCCTCCATGCAGATGTCCATCGCTCAGGACAAGCTGACGATATGAACGTCGGGAGATCAGCCCAATATCGTGCGTTGCCATTAATACCGTTACTCCTACGCGGTTAAACTCTTCAAACAAGCGTAAGATCCCTTCCGACAGCGCATCGTCGAGGTTCCCTGTAGGTTCATCCGCCAGAAGTACCGCAGGCTTATTCACCACCGCACGGGCAATCCCCACGCGCTGCTGTTCGCCGCCGGAGAGTTGAATCGGGAAGTTCTTCGCTTTGTCCAACAGCCCGACCTTGTCCAGTGCCGCCGACACGCGGCGACGGATATCGTCCCCGCTGGCACCCGCAATAATGAGCGGGATGGCTACGTTGTCAAAAACGGTTCGGTCCATCAACAGATGGTGATCCTGAAAAATCATCCCGATCTGACGGCGCAGAAACGGCACTTCACGGTTTTTTAAACGGCTAATGTCATGCCCGCTGAAGTAGATTTTCCCGGCGCTGGGCCGCTCAATTCCACAGATCAGCTTCAGCAGGGTACTTTTCCCCGCACCGGAGTGGCCGGTCAGAAACGCCATCTCGCCAGGCTGCATATGGAATGTAACTCCCTGCAGCGCTTGTCTCCCACCGAGATAGGCCTTGCTGACATGTTCAAAGCGAATCATTGTTAATCCTCTCGGGCAAAAAGTGCCTCTATAAAATCGTCCGCTTTAAACGGACGTAAATCCTCGATACGTTCGCCCACGCCGATATAACGGATAGGGATGCCAAACTGGTCGGCAACCGAGAAAATTACTCCACCTTTCGCCGTACCGTCCAGCTTGGTCAGGGTAATACCGGTCAATCCCACCGCTTCATGGAACAGTTTGGCCTGGCTTATTGCATTCTGCCCGGTACTGGCGTCAAGGGTCAGCATAATTTCATGCGGCGCATCCTCGTCCAGCTTCTTCATGACACGAACGATTTTTTTCAATTCTTCCATCAGGTGCGCTTTGTTCTGCAAGCGACCCGCAGTATCAGCGATCAGCACGTCAACGTTACGCGCCTTCGCAGCCTGAATAGCATCAAAGATAACGGATGCTGAATCCGCGCCGGTATGCTGAGCAATCACCGGGATGTTGTTACGCTGACCCCAGACCTGCAGCTGTTCTACCGCCGCAGCACGGAAGGTGTCCCCGGCTGCCAGCATCACCGACTTACCCTGCTGCTCAAACTGGCGCGCCAGCTTACCGATGGTGGTCGTTTTACCCACACCGTTCACACCCACCATTAAAATAACAAATGGCGTTTTACCATCAACATTCAGCGGTTCATCAACCTTTGCCAGAATCTCGCCCATTTCATCTTTCAGCAGACCATACAGCGCTTCTGCATCACGCAGTTGCTTGCGGCTGGCGCCTTCCGTCAGATTGGCGATGATCTTGCGGGTGGTTTCTACACCCACGTCAGCGATCAGTAACTGCTCTTCCAGCTCTTCAAACAGATCATCGTCGATCTTTTTACCACGGAACAGACTGATAAATCCGGAACCGAGGTTTTCTTTTGTTTTCAGCAAGCTGCGTTTAAGACGCGCAAAGAAACCTTCTTTCGTCGGCTTTTCCTGCTCCTGCGCGGCCTCTTCTTCTACCGTTTCCTCTACCAAACCCTCTTCCGCTGGGGTGTCTTCAACCGGTACAACAGTTTCGGCTTCTTCCACCGCCACGGCTGCCAGCGCCTGCGCTTCCAGCTCTTCGTCAGTCAGTTGCGGTTCGTTATCCGCTTCTTCTTCAACCGCCTCCACAATTTCAACGGTTTCCGCTTCGGCCTGCCACTCCTCAGGTGAAGTTTCTTCAGCTTTCACCTCTTCCGGCAGCGGCAACTCTTCGCGTTCAATAACCTCAACGGCGGCCACTGTCGGTTCAGGTGCTTCAACAACCGGCTGAACATGTTCGGCAACGGGCTCTATTTCAGGCTGCAGCTTTTCGATTTCCGCAACCTGTTCCGTGACTTCAACAACTTCAGCAGCAAAAGCTTCTGATTCCGCTTCACTATGCGTTTCCTGCGCGCGAGGTTGTTCCTCTACGACGACAGTTTCTTCGGCAACCGATTGTTGTTCTTCGTTTTTTAATTCTGTCTCGTTTTCCGGTGCCTGCTCTTTTTGACCAAAGCCCAGCCAGGAAAAAAAGCCACGTTTTTTCTCTTTCGCCATTTGCGACTACACTCCCCCGCTGTTGCTTCATGGCACAGCGTCAACGCTATGTACATAGCAGCTATAAAAATGATGAAATAGTCTATCACTTAACTCAACTCACATCACCGCCTGGAACGACATGCTATAGGCGGATTGAGCAATAATCGAAATGAAAAAACCGAATCACTCAGGCAGCGGTCAGATCCGCATTATTGGCGGGCAATGGCGGGGCCGTAAACTCCCGGTTCCGGACAGTCCCGGTTTACGACCGACGACCGACCGAGTCCGCGAAACATTGTTTAACTGGCTGGCCCCGGTGATGGTCGACGCGCGCTGCCTCGACTGCTTCGCCGGAAGCGGCGCGCTGGGGCTGGAAGCCCTCTCCCGCTATGCAGCAGACGCCACGCTGCTGGAGATGGACCGTGCGGTATCGCAGCAGTTACAAAAGAATCTTGCCACACTTAAGGCAAGCCATGCCCGCGTCATCAACACCAACACGCTCGCGTTTCTGGCCCAGGCGGGTACGCCGCATAATGTGGTGTTTGTTGATCCACCTTTTCGCAAAGGTTTACTGGAAGAAACATTAACTCTTCTGGAAACAAACAACTGGCTGGCAAACGAGGCGTATATTTACGTGGAAAGCGAAGTTGAAAACGGTCTGCCTCCGGTTCCTGTTAACTGGTCGTTGTATCGCGAAAAGGTAGCCGGACAGGTCGCCTATCGCCTGTATCAACGCGAAGCCAAAGGAGAGCACAATGCTGATTAATCTGGGACGCTTATTGATGCTGTGCGTCTGGGCCTTTTTACTGCTTAATATTTTTCAGCCGTTTCCACGCCCACTCAACATCTTCGTTAACGTTGCACTGGTGTTTATGGCACTGATGCATGGGATGCAGTTAGCGCTGTTAAAAAGCACGTTGCCAAAAGATGGCCCGCAGATGACCCGCGGTGAGAAAATCCGCATTTTTCTGTTTGGCGTGTTTGAGCTACTGGTCTGGCAGAAGAAAATTAAGACTCAGTTGAAGAAGTAACCGCAATGCCGGATGGCGGTTTACGCCTTATCCGGCCTGCTCAATTACGGTTGTGCGCTAAACCCCTCAAAGCGCGAGCCTTTGTAACTCAGCGTGCCCTTGTCCCCGACCGTTAATGCATGATATTGCTGCGCATCAAGACGAAATGTCTGCTCCAGACCTCCATTTTGCGGCTTGAAGCTCGCTTCATAACGCATGCTGGTGCCCGCCGGAGTCACTTCCTGCTGGCGTGAACGCCTGTCGTTAAGCGGCTTTTCTCGTTTATTACTTACCACCACCTGCTTTTGCACCAGCGGTGCGGCATCATTATCCGCTTTTTCACGTCGCTGCTGAACAAAGCGAAACGATGCGGCGATAACAATTAATACAATGATAACAATGAAAAAAAGTGGTGGTTTACTCATATTATTAACCCATCAGAAAATGCGGAAATAAGCATAACCTGCCTGTTATGGTGTTGTCATCTGGCGCTATCGGCCTCTACACTGGTCAGAAGAGCCGTAGGCACCCCGCTTACGAAAAAATAACGAATTCAAGGAACTAAGATGCTTTGGTCGTTTATCGCTGTCTGTCTTTCCGCATGGCTGTTTGTGGATGCCTCTTATCGTGGCCCCGTCTGGCAACGTTGGGTCTTTAAGCCACTCACATTATTACTCCTGCTGTTACTGGCCTGGCAGGCACCAATGTTTAACGCCGTCAGCTACCTGGTGCTGGCCGGCTTGTTTGCCTCACTACTGGGCGATGCACTGACACTGTTGCCACGTCAACGCCTGTTGTATGCCGTGGGCGCGTTTTTCCTGTCGCATTTGCTGTATACCATTTATTTCGCCAGCCAAATGACACTGTCGTTCTTCTGGCCACTGCCGTTGGTGCTGCTGGTGATGGGAGCCTTACTGATCGCCGTGATCTGGACGCGACTGGAAGAGCTTCGCTTAGCAATATGTACCTTTATCGGCATCACCCTGATGATGGTATGGATGGCCGGTGAGCTCTGGTTCTTCCGCCCAACTGCCCCGGCGCTGTCAGCATTTATGGGGGCCGCGTTACTGTTTGTCGGCAATATTGTCTGGCTGGGAAGTCATTATCGTTGCCGCTTCCGCGCTGATAATGCAATTGCCGCCGCCTGCTACTTTGCCGGACATTTCCTGATTGTTCGTTCGCTGTATCTTTAAAAATGCTTGACTCTGGAGTCGACTCCAGAGTGTATCCTCCGGTTAATACGAAATGATTATCGACCGGAGGATGCCATGTCGACACCAGATGCCAATGGCAAAAAGGCCCCACAGTTTTCTTCATTCAAGCTTGCTCCTGCACCACAGAAGGCAGATGACTGCTGCTGTGAAGGGAGTTGCTCAACCCCACCGCCCGTTTCCGATGCCGTTGAAGGTACTCGCTATTCCTGGAAAGTAGCGGGTATGGATTGCGCTGCTTGCGCCCGTAAAGTTGAAAATGCGGTCCGTCAGGTCAGGGGTGTCAATCACGTTCAGGTGCTGTTCGCGACTGAAAAACTGGTGGTCAATACCGACGCCGATATCCGCCAACAAATTGAAAACGCGGTGCAAAAGGCAGGCTATACCCTGCGCGATGAGCAGGCTCCGCAAGAGGCCCCCGAGTCCCGATTTAAAGAGAACCTGCCGCTGATTACGCTAGTCATCATGATGGCTATCAGTTGGGGACTGGAGCAGTTCAATCACCCCTTTGGTCAGATGGCGTTTATCGCCACCACGCTGGTTGGTCTGTATCCCATTGCCCGTCAGGCCCTGCGCCTGATGAAAACCGGCAGCTACTTCGCCATTGAAACACTGATGAGCGTTGCCGCCATTGGCGCGCTGTTTATTGGTGCCACGGCTGAAGCCGCGATGGTTTTACTGCTGTTCTTAATTGGCGAACGCCTGGAAGGATGGGCAGCCAGCCGCGCCCGTAAAGGCGTCAGCGCCCTGATGGCACTGAAACCAGAAACCGCCACACGCCTGCATAATGGCAAGCGTGAAGAGGTCTCCATTAATACTCTCCAGCCTGGCGACATTATCGAAGTTGCCGCGGGTGGACGTTTACCTGCCGATGGCAAACTGGTCTCCGATTTTGCCAGTTTTGATGAAAGCGCACTCACCGGCGAATCTATCCCGGTTGAACGCGCAACCGGCGAAAAAGTCCCGGCGGGCGCAACCAGCGTCGACCGTCTGGTCACACTTGAAGTTCTCTCTGAACCCGGTGCCAGCGCCATTGACCGCATTCTGAAACTGATTGAAGAAGCCGACGAGCGTCGCGCGCCCATTGAGCGTTTTATTGACCGCTTCAGCCGGATTTACACCCCAGCTATTATGGCGGTTGCCCTGCTGGTCACCCTCGTGCCGCCGCTGCTGTTTGCTGCATCCTGGCAGGAGTGGATTTATAAAGGGCTGACGCTGTTGTTGATTGGTTGTCCATGCGCATTGGTTATCTCTACGCCTGCAGCGATCACCTCCGGTCTGGCAGCAGCGGCACGTCGTGGGGCGCTCATTAAAGGCGGTGCGGCACTGGAACAACTGGGCAGAGTCACTCAGGTGGCGTTTGATAAAACCGGAACGCTGACTGTAGGTAAACCCCGCGTAACAGCCATTCATCCAGCGAGCAATATCAGCGAGTCCGAACTCCTGGCACTGGCGGCGGCGGTAGAACAAGGTGCCACGCATCCACTGGCACAGGCGATTGTTCGCGAAGCACAAACCCGTGAATTGACCATCCCAGGGGCCAAAGCACAGCGTGCGCTGGTTGGTTCAGGCATTGAAGCGCAGGTTAATGGCGAACGCGTGCTGATTTGCGCCGCAGGTAAGCAACCTGCCGAAGCCTTTACCGGGCAGATAAGTGAACTGGAAAGCGCAGGACAAACGGTAGTGCTGGTGCTGCGCAACAATGCCGTGTTGGGTGTAATTGCCTTGCAGGATACGTTGCGTGACGACGCCCGCACCGCCATCAGCGAGCTTCATCAGTTAGGTGTGAAAGGTGTGATCCTCACCGGCGATAATCCACGAGCGGCAGCAGCGATTGCCAGTGAACTGGGTCTGGAGTTCAAAGCCGGGCTACTGCCGGAAGACAAAGTTCGGGTGGTAACCAGCCTGAACCAGCAGTCGCCTCTAGCAATGGTCGGTGACGGAATTAACGACGCTCCGGCAATGAAAGCCGCCACTATCGGCATTGCAATGGGAAGCGGGACCGACGTCGCGCTGGAAACCGCAGACGCCGCCCTGACCCATAACCGTTTGCGTGGTCTGGTACAAATGATTCAACTGGCGCGCGCCACTCACGCCAATATTCGTCAGAATATTGCGATTGCGCTGGGACTGAAGGGAATTTTTCTGATTACCACACTGCTCGGGATCACCGGATTGTGGCTGGCGGTGCTGGCAGATACGGGGGCGACGGTTCTTGTGACTGCCAACGCGTTGCGGCTGTTACGTAAAGGATAACGCGTTTTGTCGGCCGGATGGGACGCTTTAGCGTCGGCATCCGGCAGCGATTACTGACCCTTACGCACTAAATAACGGTACGGCAGAGAGTCGGTCTCTTTTGCCACCAACTCATGCTCCATAAACGTGCAGAAGCCGGGAATATCGCGGGTTGTCGCCGGATCGTCCGCGACAATCAGCAGCGTTTCTCCGGCCTGCATGCCGCGTACGGTTTTACGCACCATCATTACCGGTTCCGGGCAGCGCAGTCCCTGTGCATCAAGGGTATGGTCGGGAGAGGTAAACAAATCGCTCATCATTATCTCGTTCAATAAAAAACGGCGTTATTTTACGCTCTGTTGGTCAGTAAGCCAATCAGGTTAACGATTGCGTGAAAAACAACCATTGCAATGTGCTCTTAAAGCAGTATCATGCGACGGTTTTTTATTGGGTTCCCTCACCCCATCCAACAAAAAGGTCACAATATGACTCCGTTTACACAAACTCAGCGCGTAAAAGCGTTGTTCTGGCTATCGCTATTTCATCTGCTGGTGATCACCTCCAGCAACTATCTGGTGCAGCTTCCGATCTCCATCTTTGGTTTTCATACCACATGGGGTGCTTTTAGCTTTCCGTTTATTTTCCTCGCAACCGACCTGACCGTACGTATTTTTGGCGCGCCGCTGGCACGACGCATCATCTTTGCAGTGATGGTCCCCGCGCTGCTGATCTCATATGTTATTTCAGCACTGTTTTATATGGGATCCTGGCAGGGATTCGGCGCGCTGCTGCACTTTAACCTGTTTGTTGCCCGTATCGCCGCCGCCAGCTTTATGGCCTACGCACTGGGACAAATTCTGGACGTGCATGTCTTCAACCGTCTGCGTCAGAACCGTCGCTGGTGGCTGGCACCCACGGCTTCAACGTTGTTTGGCAATATCAGCGATACGCTGGCCTTCTTCTTTATCGCCTTTTGGCGTAGCCCGGATGCCTTTATGGCAGAGCACTGGATGGAAATCGCGCTTGTTGATTACTGCTTCAAGGTGCTGATCAGTATTATTTTCTTCCTGCCGATGTACGGCGTGCTGTTGAATATGTTACTGAAAAGGCTGGCAGATAAATCCGAAATATCGGCATTGCAGACGAGTTAAAGGTTCATTTTCCGAGTTGTGATAAGATGGACGAATGAGCCGTTATGGCCGTTTATCGAAAGGAAGAAGTCAATGCGCAATCTGGTTAAATATGTCGGTATTGGCCTGCTGGTTATGGGGCTTGCGGCCTGTGATAATAGCGATTCAAAAGCGCCAGCAGAGGGTGCTGCCGCAGAAAGTAGCGCTACCGGACAACCGGTTAGCCTGCTGGATGGCAAACTCAGTTTTTCCCTGCCAGCAGACATGACCGATCAGAGCGGCAAGCTGGGTACTCAGGCCAACAACATGCACGTGTACTCTGATGCTACCGGCCAAAAAGCAGTGATTGTGATTGTCGGCGACGATACCAGCGAAGACCTGGCTGTTCTGGCAAAACGTCTGGAAGATCAGCAGCGCAGCCGTGACCCGCAGTTACAGGTGGTCACTAACAAGTCGATTGAACTGAAAGGTCACACTCTTCAGCAGTTAGACAGCATCATCTCCGCGAAAGGCCAGACTGCTTACTCTTCCGTGGTACTGGGGAAAGTCAACAACCAACTGCTGACTCTGCAAATCACGTTGCCTGCTGACGATCAGCAGAAAGCGCAGACTACCGCAGAAAATATCATTAACACCCTGGTTATCCAGTAATCGTTAAGATGATGATGCGGCCTCCGATGATGCAATCGGGGGCCGTTTTTTTAGCCTCCAGGTCAGCAGGAACGCCACCGCAACCAGCCCGGCTGCCGCCAGATAGATAACTGGCACGTCCGCCCATGTCATCACCAACCCCGCCAGCGGCCCGGTGACCCCTAGCGATAAATCCATAAACACCGTATAAGTTGCCAGCGCAGCACCCTGATTCTGTTGCGGTACAGCTTTTACCGCCACTACGCCCAACGCGGGGAAGACCAGCGAGAATCCCGCACCTGCCAGCAAAACGCCTATTTTCGCCATCCACGGCATGGATGCCATCCCTACCAGCAGCAGCCCAACGATCTCTACGCTGAAGCAGATCATCGCCACATTCAAACCACCTAACCGATTGATACCATTTGGGAATAACAAACGAGTACCGACAAACGTGCAACTGAACAGCGTTAGCGCAAATGCAGCACCGTCCCAACCTTTGGCGTCATAAAACAGCGTAATAAAGGTGGCGATCACCCCAAATCCTGCGGAGGCCAGCGCCAGCGCCATGCCATACAACCAGACGCGTCCGAGTACCGCGCGAAACGGCAGCGGTTTGCCCTTGCTGGCCTTCACTGCCGGGCGAGGGAGTGCCAGCAGTATCGCCAGTAGCGCCACCCCCATGACGGTTAATGCCAGTCCTTGTAATCCGCCCCAGGCATAGCACAGTACGCCTAGTGGTGCGCCTATCGCCATCGCGCCGTAGGTGACGATGCCATTCCACGAAATCACCCGGCCAATGTGTATTGACCCCACTACTCCCACGCCCCACAACGTGGATCCCGTGCCAGCAAAACTTTGCCCAATTCCCAGTATCACGCGTCCCAGACACAGCAGCAGCAAACTCGCCATTGGCCAGCCGCTGGTCGAACCTGCCAGCAAATAGCCCAGACCACTTAAAAAGCAGCCACACAGTCCGAAAACTACGATCTTCTTCGGCCCCAGCAGATCGGCATATCGACCAGCATGGGGACGACTCAGTAGCGTGGCGAAATACTGCAGGCTAATCACCAGTCCGGCCCAGAAGGCGCTAAAGCCCATAACATCATGGACATACCCCGGCAGAACCGCGAGCGGCAAGCCGATAGTCAGGTAGCTGGCGAAGTTAAACATCACCACGGAGACAATGCGCAGATTGAGACGTAATCCGCTAAACGTTGGTTCAGCGACGGGTTCGGGCATGGAGGGTCACCACATTTTTACAACAGTGTTTCATATCTACCATGTTGCAGAAGAGAAATCAGCAGCCAGATTAGGAATATCTGTCGCAAGCCAGCCGCTACACTTAATGCAAAACGTAAAAAGGAAGAATACATGACAACCTCTCCGCCCGATAAAACGGGTTTGCACATTCTGCTCAAACTTGCCGCTCTGGTTGTTATCCTCGCAGGCATACATGCCGCCGCAGATATTATTGTGCAACTACTGCTGGCCCTCTTTTTTGCCATTGTATTGAATCCACTGGTCACCTGGTTTATTCGCCGGGGAGTACGTCGACCGATCGCCATTACGCTGGTAGTGATGGTGATGTTGATCGTTCTCACCGCGCTGGTGGGTGTTCTTGCTTCCTCAGTCAATGAGTTTATCGGCATGCTGCCAAAGTACAACAAGGAGCTAACACGCAAGGTACTGTATCTGCAGGATATGATGCCCTTTCTTAATCTGCATATGTCGCCAGAGCGCATGCTACAACGCATTGATTCTGACAAGCTGATGACCTTTACAACCACGCTGATGACCGGAGTTTCCGGTGCGATGGCAAGCGTCGTCCTGCTGGTAATGACGGTGGTATTTATGCTGTTTGAAGTACGCCATGTCCCCTACAAAATGCGTTTTGCGCTGAATAATCCGCAAATCCATATTGCTGGTCTTCATCGGGCATTAAAGGGCGTCTCTCACTATCTGGCGCTAAAAACGCTACTCAGCCTATGGACAGGAGCTATCATCTGGCTTGGGCTTGCGCTAATGGGTATTCAGTTTGCTCTGATGTGGGGCGTACTGGCATTCCTGTTAAATTACGTACCCAATATTGGTTCCGTCATTTCCGCCGTACCACCGATGATCCAGGCACTGTTGTTCAATGGCATCTACGAATGCGTGCTCGTTGGCGCACTTTTTCTGGCGGTACATATGGTGATTGGTAACATCCTTGAGCCACGCATGATGGGACATCGCTTAGGATTGTCGACGCTGATCGTATTTCTCTCCTTGCTGGTATGGGGATGGCTACTCGGCCCGGTAGGAATGCTGCTCTCCGTACCATTAACCAGCGTGTGCAAAATTTGGATGGAAACCACCACAGGCGGCAGCAAACTGGCTATTTTACTTGGACCAGGCAGACCCAAAAGCCGGCTTCCCTGAAAAAACTACCAACCGGGGTAGTTCTTACACGACCATTAAACTGGTATAAGCGTAGATATATATGCCGATTTGCCATAAATAAGATAATGAAAATGAGTTCATTATCTTATTTAAGTGAATACATTAAATTCATGAATTGAATATACAAAACAATAAATTTCAAAAGTCATTTAACCCAAACCAACCCTCTATATTTAAAGGTTATTTCCATTGATATCGTTTGCTTGACAACCTATACTTATCACCGACAATAGCGACGTAGACTTTCCGTTGCAGAAAAACATAGAATATTATACTCAGGTAATTCCATCACCTTGCTATCAGTCTTGTGAAATAGACCACAAATTTAGCTTAAATAAAATCACAAGGTGATGCGGGTGATCATTATTTCGCAGCTTATTATTTAACACGTATAAACAGTACTTTGATAGGGAGTTTTAATGAAACAGTATATTAAATGGTTTGCGGCAATTGCTGTTGTCGGTGCGCTGGCAGGTTGTGCGCGTACCGCGCCGATTGATCAAGTACACTCCAGCGTTAGCGCAGGGCACACTCAGGATCAGGTTAAAACCGCAATTCTGAAAGCAGGCGTTCAACGCCAGTGGATCATGTCTGAGGTTAGCCCTGGCGTCATCAAAGCACGTCAGCAAACCCGCGATCATGTGGCTGAAGTCCGTATTACCTATACCGCCACCAGCTACGACATCAAATATGACAGCAGCCTCAATCTGCAGGCTTCAGGCGGGAAAATTCACAAAAACTATAACCGCTGGGTGCGCAATCTGGATAAAGACATCCAGATCAATTTGTCAACCGGTGCCAATCTGTAATTATGCCTAAAGTCGGGCCGATAAGGCCCGATACTCTAACTATCTGCCATTTAACAGGTTGTTCCCACATGTACGAACAGGATTCGCTTAGCGCACTGGATGCCATTACTGAAGCACAACGAATCGCATTTGCCCCTATGCTTTTTCAAACCGCGTTGTGCCTGCGAAATGCGGGAGTACTCGCCTGGCTGGACAAGCAAGGTAAACGCGGCGCGACACTCGACGAAATTACTGAAAACAGTACCATCAACGAATATGCCGCCAGCATACTGCTGGATATGGGGTTAAGCGGGCGAATCATTACCTATAAAGAGGGGCATTATTACCTCGCTAAAGTCGGTCATTTTCTTTTACATGACACGATGACGCGTGTGAATATGGATTTCACCCAGGATGTTTGTTATCAGGGTTTGTTCTATCTGGAGAATGCGCTGAAAGAAGGAAAACCCGCTGGATTAAAAATCTTTGGTGACTGGCCAACAATCTATCCCGCTCTGTCGCAATTACCGCCGGCTGCGCGTGAAAGTTGGTTTGCTTTCGATCATTACTATTCAGATGGGGCATTTGACGCCGCACTGCCATATGTATTCGCCAGCGCCCCTGCAACCCTGTACGATATTGGCGGAAATACCGGGAAATGGGCATTACGTTGTTGTCAACATGATGACAATATTGCAGTAACCCTATTAGATTTACCGCAACAAATTGCACTTGCACGTGAAAATATCGAAAATGCAGGATTATCTCATCGCATAAATTTCCATCCTGTGGATATGCTTAGCGATTCGCCTTTACCCGCCGAGGCGGATATCTGGTGGATGAGCCAATTCCTGGATTGTTTTTCTCCGGAACAAATTATCACCATGCTTAGCAATATTGCCCGCGTGATGAAACCCGGCGCAAAGTTGTGCATTATGGAACTGTTTTGGGATGCCCAAAAATTTGAAGCGGCCTCATTTAGCCTGAATGCGTCTTCGCTTTATTTTACCTGTATGGCGAATGGCAACAGCCGTTTCTACAGCGTAGAGAAGTTTTATCACTATCTGAATCAGGCAGGATTTCAGATAGATGAACGCCACGACAACTTAGGTGTTGGACATACTTTATTGATATGTCAGAAGAAAAAATAATAAACAATCGGAACTACCGATTTATCGCGGACGCGCGTTGATGAAATTTGCATTAAACATTATCGACTGGCAGGCCAAGGCGCCAGGGTTAAGCGAAAGGACACAGTGGCATGAATGGTCACGGCTTTCGCACGCTATCGATCCAGCCGCACCACTGGCTAAACTCAGTGAGTTACCGATGATGACGGCTCGCCGCCTCAGTTCCGGCAGCAAGCTGGCCGTCGATTGCGGGCTGGCGATGCTACGCAGCCATGAGATCGATGCCATCCTCTATACCAGCCGCCACGGTGAACTGGAGCGTAACTACCGGATCCTGCACGCCCTGGCGACAGAGCAGGCACTCTCACCGACCGATTTTGCCCTTTCTGTGCATAACTCCGCCGTGGGTAACCTGACTATCGCTGCAAAAAAACCGATCGTCTCTTCCTCACTCTCTGCAGGCAGGGATACATTCCAGCAAGGATTATGCGAAGTCATGAGCCTGTTGCAGGCGGGATATCAGCGCGTGTTAATGGTCGATTTCGACGGTTTTCTGCCTGAGTTTTATCACCCACAACTGCCTCCTGAAATGCCGACATGGCCATTTGCCGTCGCGCTGGTAATTGAATCAGGTGATACCTGGCAATGCAAAACCCGTCCGCATAGCGCCCATAGTGAGACCTCGTTGCCGCAAAGCTTGTTGTTTTTACAGCACTATCTACAGGATATCGATACGTTTACCCTGCCGGGTGAACGCGTGCAGTGGCAGTGGAGTCAGGGATGAACAGGATACTTCTGCGCCTTAATTGGGGATGGCGGCTGGTAATGACCGGATTTTGCTTTGCCTTGTTTGGTCTCGGGGGACTACTGCTTTCTACTATCTGGTTTAACTTATTGTTAGTTGCGATATGGAATAATACCAGACGTCGGCGCATCGCCAGACGCAGCATTGCCGCCAGTTTTCGTTTCTTTTTAACCGTGGCGAAACGACTTGGCGTACTGGATTACCGCATTGAAGGACGAGACATCTTGCGCAAAGAGCGAGGGTGTCTGGTGGTCGCCAATCATCCGACGCTAATCGACTATGTGCTACTGGCCTCGGTTATGCCGGAAACGGACTGCCTGGTGAAAAGCGCGCTCCTGAAGAATCCGTTCCTCGGCGGCGTAGTCCGGGCGGCAGATTACCTGATTAATAGTCAGGCCGATGCGCTATTGCCTGCCTGCCAGCAACGGCTGGAACAAGGCGATACAATTTTAATTTTCCCCGAGGGTACTCGCACACGCCCCGGAGAGGAAATGACGCTACAGCGCGGTGCAGCAAATATCGCTGTGCGCTGCAGCAGCGATTTACGCATAGTGACCATTAACTGCAGCGAACAAATGCTGGATAAAGAAAGCAAATGGTATGACGTCCCATCGGTAAAACCCGTATTTACTATTTCAGTACACGAACGAGTTAAAATCGATCAATTTTACGATGCAAATTCACAAGAACCGGCGCTGGCCGCAAGGCAGTTAAACCGGCATCTTTTGCTTCAATTACAACCAGGTAATTTACCTCTTTCAGGAATTAATGATGCAAGCGCTTTATCTTGAAATCAAAAATCTCATTATAATGACACTGAATCTCGACGAACTGACAGCTGACGATATTGAAACCGAAGCGGCACTCTTTGGTGATGGCTTAGGGCTGGACTCGATCGATGCTCTGGAGCTGGGTCTGGCGGTGAAAAACGAGTATGGCGTGGTGCTCTCTGCTGAGAGTGAAGAGATGCGCCAGCACTTCTTCTCCGTCGCCACGCTGGCATCTTTCATTCACGCGCAACGTGCCTGAGGATAGTCCGTTATGACCGAACAAAAAGCCATTTACGAAGAAGTCTCCTCGCTGCTGGTTAAGTTATTCGAAGTCGACCCACAGGATATCAAGCCTGAGGCACGCCTGTACGAAGATCTGGAGCTCGACAGCATTGATGCCGTCGACATGATCGTGCATCTGCAAAAGAAAACCGGTAAGAAAATCAAGCCGGAAGAGTTCAAAGCAGTACGCACCGTACAAGATGTCGTCGATGCGGTAGAACGCCTTCTCAAAGAAGCGTAACTCACCGTGTCGGGCACTCGCTCGCTGCCAGTCGTACAACTGCTAACAGGTTTACTGCTGTTGGCCTGGCCATTTTTAATCTGGTTTGGCCTGGCGCATAACAGCCTGCACTGGCTGCTGCCGTTGATGGCGCTACTCCTGTTTTTACGCTTTCGCCAGACCCGGCGACAGGCGGGGCCGTTGCGCGTCGTGACACAGGTAGTGGCGGTCGCTGGCATCACACTGTGCATTGCCAGCTATCTGCTCAAAACGCACCAACTGTTGCTGTTTTATCCGGTGGTGGTAAATGGCGTCATGCTGGCGGTATTTGGCGGCTCACTCTGGTCAGCCATGCCAATTGTCGAACGGCTGGCGCGACTGCGTGACCCAAACCTTCCCGAAGCAGGCGTGCGCTACACTCGCCGTGTGACGCAAATCTGGTGCGCCTTTTTCATCCTTAACGGCAGCGTTGCGCTTTTTACCGCACTGTATGGCGATATGTCACTGTGGACGACCTGGAACGGTATGATCTCCTATCTGCTGATGGGAACACTCATGGCGGGTGAGTGGTTAGTTCGCCAACAGATGATAAAACGAGATACCCAATGAAGCAGCCCCTCACTCTTGCTCAATGGCTCAGTGCCCCACGTCCGGACGGAGTGCCTGTGGCGTGGCAGGAAGAGCACACCTGGACACTTGGTCATCTGCGCCATGATGTGGCCCGGTTGATAACGCATCTGCAGCAGCAGGAAGGTGAACGCTGGGCATTGTGCTTCGAGAACAGTTATTTATTTATCGTCGCACTGCTGGCAACGCTCCACGCAGGCAAAATACCGGTGATCCCTGGCCATTGCCGTGTTTCATTATTAAACGAGCAGCATGCGCTGTTTGATGGCGTACTGAGCGATAAAGCACTGGACTGGCAAGGTGCACTGCTGGTTGTCAGTTCTGCCATGAAACCCGCTACCTACGATATTACTTTCCCGGCAATACCCAGCGACGCCTTCGTGGAACTCTTCACCTCCGGCTCCACCGGCCAGCCGAAACGGGTCATCAAGCCAATCAATCGTCTGGATAACGAAGCTGCGCTGCTCGCGACGCGTTTTGCCGATCGCCTGGCAGGTTGTCGGGTGGTCGCGTCAGTGGTGCCACAGCATCTGTATGGTCTGACGTTTCGTATCTTCTTGCCAATGGCCTTAGGTTTACCGTTACATGCTGCAATGCTGTGGTACGCCGAGCAGTTGGCGGCGCTAAGCCATGAACATCGCTATGTGTTTATCAGCAGCCCGGCGTTTCTGAAACGCCTCGACCATCAGCTTACCCCGCCGCCGGTCGAGATGATTCTGTCCGCAGGCGGCATGCTGCCCTGGCAGGACGTCACGCAGGCCGCTGACTGGCTGAACGTATGGCCCGATGAGATCTACGGCAGCACCGAAACCGGTATCCTCGCCTGGCGTTATCGCCAGCGGGATGATGTGGCATGGCAGCCCTTCCCTGGGGTCAGATTCCAGCCAGAAAACGAGGCATTTCGCGTGTTTTCTCCACTTATCGCCGCTGATGATGGCCTGTTGCTGGACGATATTCTGCATTTTACAGAAAGCGGGCAGTTCCGTCTGATGGGTAGACGGGGTCGCGTGGTCAAAATTGAAGAGAAGCGTATTTCACTCAGCGAAGTGGAGCAACGCTTACTGGCTCTGGACGGTATCCGCGAAGTCGCGGCATTGCCCGTCTCACGCGGAGGGCGTCAGGGAGTTGGCGTCCTGTTAGTGCTGGATAACGAGGCGCGTCAACGCTGGCATGAATGCGGGGGGAAACCGCAAGAGCTGAGCTGGAGGCGCTCGCTGCTGCCGTGGCTGGAGCCGGTCGCCGTTCCTCGCTACTGGCGCGTGATTGACGAAATCCCGGTCAACAGTATGAACAAGCGTGTCTATGCGCAATTACAGGAGTTATTTCATGAAACCCCATGAAATCGAGCGCCACCAGGCACAGCCTCAACAGGCTGAGATCGTTTTACATCTCGACCCTTCTTTGTTCTGGTTCAGCGGGCATTTTGCTGTGCAGCCACTGCTGCCTGGCGTTGCACAGCTGGATTGGGTGATGCATTACGCCACCACGCTGCTGATCCCCGGCTGGCGTTTTCACAGTATTCAGAACGTGAAATTCCAGTCACCGCTCCTGCCGGGAACAACCGTAACCCTGAGTCTGAGCTGGCAGGAAGAGCGTCAGATGCTCTCTTTCAGCTACCAGCGTCACGACGGCGAAGCGCGTCATACCGCCAGCAGCGGGAAGATTCGGTTATGTCACTAACCTTTTCCCCTTGCGTGCTGATCCCTTGCTACAACCATGGCGCGATGATGTCGCGCGTACTGGCACGTCTACAGCCGTTTGACCTCCCCTGCATTGTGGTCGACGATGGCAGTGATGACGCCACACGGGATGAACTGGCTCGCCTGGCAGCTGAAAATAGCAATCTGACATTAATCCGCCTGCCTGTAAACGCGGGCAAAGGTGCTGCGGTGCTCCGGGGAATGCAGGCCGCGGCAGACGCAGGGTTCAGCCATGCGGTGCAAGTGGATGCCGACGGACAGCATGACATTGAAGATATTCCCAGACTGCTTGCGCTGGCGAAAGAACATCCGACGGCGCTGATTTCCGGACAACCGATTTACGATGGCTCAATTCCCCGCTCGCGCCTGTACGGACGCTGGGTAACCCACGTCTGGGTGTGGATAGAAACGCTTTCACTGCAGTTAAAAGACAGCATGTGCGGTTTCCGGGTGTATCCGGTTGCGCCAACGCTTCAACTGGCGCAGCGCGTGACGCTTGGCAAGCGAATGGATTTTGACACCGAAGTGATGGTACGCCTCTACTGGCAAGGCAACACCAGCTATTTTATTCCAACCAGGGTTACCTACCCACTGGATGGACTGTCCCATTTCGACGCGCTCAAAGACAACCTGCGCATTTCACGGATGCATACTCGCCTGTTCTTTGGCATGTTGCCGCGCATCCCTTCCCTGCTTCTTCGCCGCTCATCCACACACTGGGCACATCAGCAAGAGGTCAAAGGGCTGTGGGGAATGCGTCTGATGGTGCTGGTCTGGCGTTTTCTGGGACGCAAGGTATTTTCCCTGATGCTATATCCGGTAGTCGGCGTTTACTGGCTCACGGCTTCGGCCGCTCGTAAAGCATCTCAGAGCTGGATTAGCCGCGTACGGGCACAACTGACCGCACGTCAGATGGCAGTGCCGTCAAACCTGACCAGCTATCAACATTTCCTGCGTTTTGGCGACGCAATGTTGGATAAAATTGCCAGTTGGCGCGGTGAACTGCACTTTGGTCGCGATGTGGTTTTCGCGCCAGGCGCAGAAGAGGCGTTAAACGTCAGCGATCCGCGGGGAAAACTACTGCTGGCTTCACATCTGGGCGATGTCGAAGCCTGTAGGGCTCTGGCCCAACTACAGGGCAGCAAAACCATCAATGCACTGGTATTCAGCGAGAACGCCCAGCGTTTCAGGCAAATCATGGAAGAGATGGCCCCACAGGCCGGACTAAACCTGCTTCCGGTGAACGATATCGGCCCGGATACCGCCATTCTGCTCAAAGAGAAACTGGAGCGCGGAGAATGGATCGCCATCGTCGGCGATCGCATCGCGGTAAATACCCAACGTGGCGGCGAATGGCGCGTCTGCTGGAGCCGCTTTATGGGACAAGCTGCTCCCTTCCCGCAGGGGCCGTTTATCCTTGCGTCTATTTTACGCTGCCCGGTCGATCTGATTTTTGCCCTGCGCCAGCAGAATAAACTACGCATTCACTGCGAGCCGTTTGCCGACCCGTTGCTCTTACCGCGCGCCAGCCGGCAACACGCGTTACAGAATGCTATCGATCGCTACGCCGAACGCCTGGAGCACTATGCGCTTCAGTCGCCGCTTGACTGGTTTAACTTTTTCGATTTCTGGCAACTGCCGGATACCAAAGACAAGGAGTAAAGGGTGCTTAACGATCCCCGATTTACGGCTGAAGTCGAGCTGACTATTCCGTTCCATGACGTCGATATGATGGGCGTCGCGTGGCATGGCAACTACTTCCGCTATTTCGAGATTGCCCGTGAGGCACTGCTGAACCAGTTCGATTACGGCTATCGGCAGATGAAAGAATCTGGCTATCTGTGGCCGGTGGTCGATACACGGGTGAAATACCGTAACGCCCTGACCTTCGAACAGCGTATCCGTGTACGTGCTCAGATTAAGGAATTCGAAAATCGTCTGCGTATCGGCTACGAAATTTTCGATGCTGAAACAGGGAAACGCGCCACCACGGGCTACACCATTCAGGTCGCGGTGGACGAAAAAAGTCGCGAGCTATGCTTCGTCAGCCCGGATATTCTGTTTGAACGCATGGGGGTCACACCATGAAATTATGGCCACTGCTGGCGTTACTCATCAGCCCATTCGTCAGCGCCCTGACGCTTGACTCCCTGCAACAGCGTTTTACCGAACAGCCGGTAGTCCGTGCCCACTTCGATCAAACCCGGACGATAAAGGATCTGCCGCAGCCGTTGCGATCTCAGGGCCGGATGCTGATCGCACGCGACCAGGGCTTACTGTGGGATCAAACCGCTCCGTTCCCGATGCAGTTGCTGCTGGATGACAAACGGATGGTTCAGGTGATTAACGGTCAGCCACCACAAACCATCACCGCCGATAACAACCCGCAAATGTTCCAGTTCAATCATCTGCTGCGTGCGTTATTCCAGGCGGATCGTAAAGTGCTGGAGCAGAACTTCCGTGTAGAGTTTGCAGATTTAGGTGAAGGCCGCTGGACACTACGCCTGACGCCTATTACCACACCGCTGGATAAGATTTTTGCGACTATTGATTTAGCCGGAAAAACCTATCTGGAGAGTATTCAGCTCAACGATAAACAGGGCGATCGCACCGATATCGCGCTTTCTCAACACCAACTGACGCCAGCGCGACTGACCGATGACGAACGCCAACGCTTTGCAACCCAGTAAACGTCCCGCGCTGTTATGGGGAATCGCCTGCCTGATACTGCTGGGCGTTTTGCTGACGCTGCTACCTCAGGCGCGTCTCAACAGCAGCGTGCTGGCAATGTTGCCAAAACAGACGTTGGGGACCATACCACCGAGCCTGAACGAAGGTTTCATGCAGCGCCTCGACCGGCAACTGGTCTGGCTGGTGAGTCCCGGTAAACGGCCAGACCCGGCGGTGGCCCGCGGCTGGCTGACGTTGCTGCAAAAATCACACGCGCTGGCACAGGTGAAAGGCCCGATGGATGCCGACAGCCAGCAGGCATGGGGGGCATTCTTCTGGCAAAATCGCAACGGCCTGATAGATAACGACACCCGCGCCCGACTGCAAAACGGCGGTGAAGCGCAGGCCCAGTGGATCCTCTCCCAACTTTACTCAGCCTTTTCCGGCGTCAGTGGTAAAGAGCTGCAAAACGATCCACTGATGCTGATGCGCGGCTCGCAGCTGGCGATGGCCAAAAACGGCCAGCGCTTGCGCCTGATGGATGGCTGGCTGGTTACTCAGGATGAACAAGGCAACTACTGGTATCTGCTGCACGGCGAACTGACCGGTTCATCGTTTGATATGCAACAGACACACCACCTGGTCACCACGCTTACTACGCTGGAAAATGAACTCAAAGCACAATATCCCCAGGCACAACTGTTGTCGCGCGGGACGCTGTTCTATAGCGATTACGCCAGCCAGCAGGCGAAACAAGACATCTCTACCCTCGGTATAGCTACCGTGATCGGGGTGATACTGCTGATTGTGGCGGTGTTTCGCTCGCTGCGCCCGCTGCTGCTATGCCTGATTTCGATTGGCGTTGGCGCGCTGGCGGGTACTGTCGTCACGCTGCTGATTTTCGGTGAACTCCACCTGATGACGCTGGTCATGAGCATGAGCATCATCGGCATTTCCGCTGACTATACGCTCTACTACCTGACCGAGCGGATGGTACACGGTGCGGAAACATCGCCATGGCAAAGTCTCGCCAAAGTGCGTAACGCACTGCTGCTGGCGTTACTCACCACCGTGGCAGCATACCTGATCATGATGCTGGCCCCCTTCCCCGGAATCCGTCAAATGGCGGTATTCGCGGCGGTGGGTCTGAGCGCCTCCTGCCTGACGGTGATTTTCTGGCACCCATGGCTGTGCCGCAGTCTGCCGGTGCGTCCGGTTCCGGCGATGGTGCTGATGTTACGTTGGCTTGCCGCCTGGCGACGCAATAAAAAACTTGCCGTTGGCCTGCCGGTAGCGCTGGCGCTGTTCTCGCTGGCAGGCATGGCGACGCTGCGCGTGGACGATGATATCTCCCAGCTACAGGCGCTGCCGCAGGATATTCTGGCTCAGGAAAAAGCGATTACTGCCCTGACCGGGCAAAGCGTCGATCAGAAGTGGTTTGTGGTGTACGGCAAATCTGCACAACAAACGCTGGAGCGGCTGGAAACCTTTATTCCGGCGCTGGAACAGGCGAAAAAAGAGGGATTACTCGGCGGATATCGCACTATTCCGCTAAATTCGCTCGCCCGACAGCAACAGGATCTCACTCTGCTTAAAGACGCTGCGCCCGCTGTAACGAAAGCCCTGAATCACGCCGGACTGGCAACGGTAAATCCCGACCTTACCGCCATGCCGGTAACAGTCGAAGCCTGGCTTGCCAGTTCAGCCAGCGAAGGCTGGCGGTTACTGTGGCTGACACTGGCTGATGGCGAGAGCAGCGTACTGGTTCCCGTTGAAGGCGTTAAACAAAGTACGGCATTAAACACACTCAGCGCGAAATATCCCGGCGTCGCGTGGGTGGACCGTAAGAGCAGCTTCGACACGCTTTTCGCCCTGTATCGCCATATCCTGACCGGCCTGCTATGCATTGCGCTGGCGGTAATCGCTTGCGGGGCTGTCATCCGACTTGGCTGGCGTAAGGGTTTTATCAGCCTGGTACCCTCAGTGCTGTCTTTAGGTTGTGGTCTGGCGGTACTGGCCCTGAGTGGTCATGCGCTCAACCTGTTCTCACTGCTGGCTCTGGTGCTGGTATTGGGAATCGGCATTAACTACACGCTGTTTTTCAGTAATCCACGCGGCACACCGCTGACATCGCTGCTGGCTATCACTCTGGCGATGATGACCACGCTCCTGACGCTCGGCATGCTGGTATTCAGCGCCACTCAAGCCATCAGCAGTTTTGGCATTGTACTGGTGAGCGGTATTTTCACCGCATTCCTGCTTTCACCACTGGCGATGCCTGGTAAAAAAGAGAAAAAAAGAAAATGATCAAACAGACATTCTGGCGCGCCGCCGCACTGGTCGCTACGTTAATTCTCACCGGATGCAGCCACTCACAGCCGGAACAGGAAGGCCGTCCGCAAGCGTGGCTGGAGCCGGGCACACGCGTGACGCTGCCTGCCCCGGGGATTTCCCCCCAGGTTAATTCACAACAGTTGCTGACCGGTAGTTTTAACGGCAAAACCCAGTCACTGTTGGTAATGCTTAACGCCGACGACAGGAAAATAACGCTTGCCGGGCTGTCGTCGGTCGGCATTCGTCTGTTTCTTGTGACTTACGATGAAAAAGGCTTACATACCGAACAATCAATCATCGTGCCGCAACTGCCGCCCGCCAGCCAGGTGCTGGCTGACGTGATGCTCAGCCATTGGCCAATTAGCGCCTGGCAGCCACAATTGCCGAAAGGCTGGACGCTCATTGATATGGGTGACACACGCGAACTGCGCAACGCCAACGGCAAACTGGTTACGGAAATCACGTATCTGAATCGGAAAGGAAAACGCGAGCCGATCAGTATCGAGCAGCACGTTTTTAAATACCACATCACCATTCAATATCTGGGTGACTGAGATGATCTACATTTCTGCCGTTGGCATGATTAACGCATTGGGCAACGACGCCGATGAAATCGCAGCTAACCTCACACGTGGCATAGCACCCGGAATGCGCGCCCGCACAGACTGGCTGCAAGGGCATCCGTGCGCCGTATTAGCAGGCATTGACGGTGAACTTCCGACCATTCCCGACAATTTTCGCGCCCATCGTTCACGCAATAATCAGTTGCTGCTGGCGGCACTGGCGCAAATCCAGCCACAGGTGGATGACGCCATCGCCCGGTATGGCCGCGATCGGATTGCTATCGTGCTCGGCACCAGTACCTCCGGACTGGATGAAGGTGACGTTCACGTTGATCTCACGCTCAACGGCAAAGAGAGCACCGAATGGCACTATCCGCAGCAGGAGTTGGGCGATCCCTCGCGCTTTCTCAGCCACTGGCTGGCGCTGGATGGTCCGGCCTTTACCCTCTCAACTGCCTGTTCATCCAGCGCGCGCGCTATTATGAGCGGACGTCGCCTGATTGAATCCGGTCTGGCGGACATCGCGATTGTTGGCGGTGCTGATACGCTCAGTCGGATGCCAATCAACGGCTTCCACAGTCTGGAATCCCTCTCCCTGACGCGGTGTCAGCCGTTTGGCCGCGACCGTAGCGGGATCACCATCGGCGAAGGTGCCGCGTTGATGCTATTGACCCGTGAACCACAGCCCATTGCGCTACTGGGCGTCGGTGAATCCAGCGACGCTTACCATATTTCAGCTCCCCATCCACAGGGGGAAGGTGCTATTCGCGCCATAGGCCAGGCGCTTAACGACGCGGGGATTACGCCGGATCAGGTGGGCTATATCAATCTGCACGGTACCGCTACACCGTTAAACGATCAGATTGAGTCCAAAGTCGTGAACGCGATTTTTGGCGAAAATGTCCCGTGCAGTTCGACTAAACACCTGACCGGGCACACGCTGGGCGCGGCCGGGATTACCGAAGCAGCCATCAGTATGTTGATTTTACAACGCGACCTGCCGCTGCCGCCGCAGGATTTTAGCCAGTCGCCACGCGATGAAACGCTGCCGCCCTGCGGCATCATTGAGCAGCCGCAGCCGCTGGCTCGCCCGGTAATCTTGTCTAATTCGTTTGCCTTCGGCGGGAACAATGCCAGTATCCTGCTCGGGAGAATCTCATGAGCCACTATTTATCGCCTGGCGACTATTTACCGCACGATGCGCCGATGCTGCTACTCGAAGAGGTCGCAAGCGTGACGGACGAGACCGCCATCTGCCACGTGACAATATCAGCAAACAGCGTGCTGGCCCCCTTTCTCGATCCAGACGGCAACCTGCCCGGCTGGTTCGCCCTGGAATTAATGGCGCAGACCATCGGCGTCTGGTCTGGCTGGCACCGTCAGCAACAAGGTCAGGAGAGTATTGCTTTAGGCATGGTGCTTGGCGCGCGCGAGTTAGTCTGTGCTGCGGGGGTTCTGCCTGCAGGCAGGATGCTAAGTATCAATGTCAAATTGCTGATGCAGGACGCACGTTTCGGCAGCTTCGAATGCGCCATTCAGGCGGGCGAAGAGACGCTGGCAACCGGTCGCGTCAACACCTTCCAGCCGACATCTGAAGAAATTAACACGCTATTTCAACAAGGAGCGTCCACATGAGTCGTTCAGTTTTAGTTACGGGTGCCAGCAAAGGTATCGGTCGCGCCATTGCCCTACAGTTGGCGGCGGACGGTTTTGTGGTCGGTGTTCACTATCATCGTGATGCGCAAGGTGCGCAAGAAACGCTAGATTCTATCCTCACCGCTGGTGGCGCAGGGCGTCTGCTGACGTTTGATGTTGCTAATCGCGAACAGTGCCGTGAAGTACTGGAGCAGGATATTGACGCACATGGCGCATGGTACGGCATCATCAGCAACGCCGGGGTCACCCGCGATGCCGCTTTCCCTGCGCTCAACGATAATGACTGGGATGCGGTGATCCACACCAACCTCGACAGTTTCTATAACGTCATTCATCCATGCATTATGCCGATGATTAGCGCACGCCAGGGCGGACGTATCATCACGCTGTCCTCGGTTTCCGGCATAATGGGCAATCGCGGCCAGGTCAATTACAGTGCAGCAAAAGCAGGGATTATCGGTGCAACCAAAGCGCTGGCCATTGAGCTGGCAAAACGCAAAATCACCGTAAATTGCATCGCACCGGGACTCATTGATACCGGAATGATCGAGATGGAGGAAGCCGCGCTGAAAGAGGCCATGTCGATGATCCCAATGAAACGGATAGGTCAGGCCGAAGAAGTGGCCGGACTTGCCAGCTATTTAATGTCGGATGTGGCGGGTTATGTGACTCGTCAGGTGATTTCCATCAATGGAGGGATGTTATGACACGTCGTGTCGTGATTACAGGCATGGGCGGCGTCACCGCCTTTGGGGAAAAATGGCAGGATGTCTCCGCCAGGTTACTGGCGTATGAAAATGCGGTACGCAAAATGCCGGAGTGGCAGGTTTATGACGGACTGCACACGCTGCTTGGCGCGCCGATCGACGATTTCACCCTGCCGGAACACTATACCCGCAAGCGTATTCGCGCCATGGGACGCGTGTCGCTGATGTCCACGCGCGCATCCGAACTGGCACTTGAACAAGCAGGGCTGATTGGCGATCAGATACTGACCAACGGTGAAACTGGAATCGCGTACGGTTCCTCCACCGGAAGTACCGGCCCGGTGAGCGAGTTCGCCACCATGCTGACCGAGAAGCACACCAATAACATCACCGGCACAACTTACGTGCAGATGATGCCGCACACCACTGCCGTTAACACCGGTCTGTTTTTCGGCCTGCGCGGGCGGGTAATCCCAACCTCCAGCGCCTGCACCTCTGGTAGCCAGGCGATTGGTTACGCATGGGAAGCTATTCGACACGGTTATCAAACGGTGATGGTCGCAGGTGGCGCAGAAGAACTGTGTCCTTCTGAAGCCGCAGTGTTTGATACACTATTCGCCACCAGCCAGCGCAACGATGCACCGAAAACCACCCCCTCCCCGTTTGATGAAAAACGCGATGGTCTGGTGATTGGTGAGGGCGCGGGCACGCTGGTGCTGGAAGAACTGGAACACGCTAAAGCGCGCGGGGCCACTATTTACGGCGAAATTGTCGGTTTTGCTACCAACTGCGATGCTGCGCATATTACCCAACCACAACGCGAAACGATGCAGATTTGCATGGAAAAATCGCTGAAGATGGCCGGTATTGGTGCCCGGGATATCGGTTATATTTCTGCACATGGTACCGCAACCGATCGTGGTGATATTGCAGAAAGCCAGGCAACCGCCGCAGTTTATGGTGATAATGTACCACTCTCCTCGCTTAAAAGTTATTTTGGGCATACCCTTGGCGCCTGTGGCGCACTGGAAGCCTGGATGAGTCTGCAAATGATGCGTGAAGGTTGGTTTGCGCCTACGCTAAATTTGAGCCAGCCAGATGCCAATTGCGGCGCGCTGGATTACATTATGGGTGAAGCCCGCAAGATTGATTGTGAGTTCCTGCAGAGCAATAACTTTGCGTTTGGCGGCATCAACACTTCCATTATCATCAAACGTTGGCCCTGATATGTACCGGATCGTTCTCGGGAAAGTTTCTACTTTAAGCGCTGGCACATTGCCTCCCGCGCTCTTCGAGCAGGCACCGCAGGGTGCTCGCCGTGAACGCTGGCTGGCGGGCCGCGCGCTGCTTTCCCATACCCTTTCGCCATTGCCTGACATCATCTACGGCGAGCAAGGAAAACCGGCTTTTACAGCCGACACGCCGCTATGGTTCAACCTTAGCCACAGCGGCGATGACATCGCTCTGCTGCTCAGCGACGAAGGGGAAGTGGGCTGCGATATTGAAGTCGTACGCCCACGCGACAACTGGCAGACGCTGGCAAATACGGTGTTCAGCCTGAGAGAACATGCCGAAATAGAAGCAGAACATCCAGACCAACAGCTGGCGGCTTTCTGGCGTATCTGGACGCGTAAAGAAGCCATCATTAAACAGCGAGGCGGTAGCGCCTGGCAAATTGTCAGCGTCGACAGCACCACGCTGACATCCTCGCTCTCTGTTAGCCAGTGTCAGCTCGATACGCTGAGCCTGGCAGTGTGTACTCCGACACCATTTACCCTGACAGCCGACGCCGTTCAGAGGCTGTAACTCCCGCATTCCCTGTGCGCCGACGCACCATATGAAAGGTTAACTGCAGATGCAACGAGTCACCATTACTCTCGATGACGATTTACTGGAAACGCTGGATAGCCTGAGCCAGCGCCGTGGCTACAACAACCGCTCCGAAGCGATCCGTGACATTCTGCGCGGTGCGCTGGCACAAGAGACCACCCAGGAGCACGGCACTCAGGGTTTCGCCGTGCTGTCCTATGTTTACGAACATGAGAAACGCGACTTAGCCAGCCGCATTGTTTCAACCCAACATCATCACCATGATTTGTCAGTCGCCACGCTACATGTTCACATCAACCATGACGACTGCCTTGAAATCGCCGTTCTGAAAGGCGACATGGGCGATGTCCAGCATTTTGCTGACGACGTCATTTCCCAGCGCGGCGTACGCCATGGCCATTTGCAGTGTTTGCCAAAAGAAGAGTAATTTCCCGTTACGTTGCCGGGGGCGCTTAGCTTGCCCGGCCTACGTCGGTTCTGTTTTCCGGCACTACGCCATTGTGCCAATCGTCTTTCTGAAACGCAGCAGTGCTATCAGGAAGAACGCGCAGCCGATCGCCAGTAACGTCAGGAATTGCGGCCAGACGATGCTGAACCCTGCGCCACGATAGAGTATCGCCTGTGCGAGACTGACAAAGTGGGTGGTCGGCATGGTCAGCATGATATCCTGCACCGCCTGCGGCATGCTTTCGCGCGGCGTAGAACCTCCAGAGAGCATCTGTAATGGCAGCAGCACCAGAATCATCAGCAACCCCAGTTGTGGCATTGAACGCGCCAGCGTGCCCATAAAAATGCCAATGGACGTTGTGGCAAACAGGCTCAGCGCCACGCCGAGCATAAACAATGGTATGGAGCCTTCAATCGGCACGCCGAGAACGCCTTTCACCATCAGCATCAACGACAGGCCAGAAACCACCAACACCACCAGCCCCATCGACCAGATTTTTGCCATCATTATCTCAAACGGCGTCACCGGCATCACCAACAGGTGCTCAATGGTCCCGTGTTCGCGCTCGCGGATCAGCGCCGACCCGGTGAGTACAATCGCCAGCATGGTGATATTGTTGATGATTGCCATTACCGCCCCGAAACGCGCGGGTTCCAGATTCGGGTTGAAGCGCATACGGATCTCCAGCCCGACCGGCGTCATACTGTTATCACGATAACGAGCAACAAAGCTGTTCACCTCACCACTGATAATATTCTGGATATAGCTGTTGCCAGTAAATGCCTGGCTCATACGCGTGGCATCCACATTAACCTGTAGCTCTGGTTGCCGCCCTGCCAGCACATCACGCTGAAAGTTGGGGGGAATATTCACCGCAAAGGTATAACGTCCGGCATCAAGGCCAGCATCCATTTCATCCGCGGTGATCATTTCCGGCGGTAAAAACCATGGGCGATAAAAACTGTTCACGATACGGTTCGACAGTTGTGACTGGTCCATATCGGCAATAGCAATCGGCGCAAGATGCAGAGAACCCGGCAGAACCGTTGCAGAAGAGTAAACCGAAATGGTGAAGGCGAAGACAATCAGTGCCAGCATCGCCTTATCACCCAGCAGGCTGCGCAACTCTTTGACTCCGAGGTTATAAATATTGCGTAATCGGCGCATCACCCCTCCTGTTTTTTCAGCAGCAACACGCTCAGGCCAATCACCACCGGAATAGCGATCACCAGCGGGATAAACAACTGCCAGAGATCCATCAAATCCAGCGCTTTCGAAAACGTGCCGCGCGCAATGGTCAGAAAGTGGCTGGTCGGGTAAATTTCACCGATCCAGCGCCCCGGTCCTTCCAGCGACGCCACCGGATCGATCATCCCGGAAAACTGCGTTGCCGGGATCAGCGTAATAATCGCCGTACCGAAGATGGCCGCAATCTGGCTTTTCATAAACGTGGAGATCAGCAATCCCAGACCGGTAGCGATAGTGACATACAGCAACGCAGCAAGCGTCAGCGTCAAAAAACTCCCCTTATGTGGCACGCCAAAAACAAATACCGATAGCGCACACAACAGCAGAAAGTTCAGCATCCCCAGTACGATGTAAGGCAGTTGTTTACCGAGTAAAAACTCACTGCGGGTAGTGGGCGTGACATACAGGTTGATAATCGACCCCAGCTCTTTCTCGCGCACCACGCTCAGGGCGCTAAGCATCGAAGGGATCATCATCAACAGTAATGGGATCACGGCAGGAACAATCGCAGGCAGGCTCTTCACATCCGGGTTATAGCGATAGCGTGTTTCAATGGTCATCAGTCCGTTCTGCCCGCTGGCGTTTGGTTGACGCGCCATCACGTCTTGTAGCCAGGCCTGGTGCATCGCCTGTACGTAACCCCTCACCGTTTCGGCACGGCTGGGCATCGCGCCATCCACCCAGACACCAAGCTGCACCGGCGTGCCGCGTGCAATGTCACGACCAAAATTAGGTGGAATTTCTATTGCTACCGCCACCTCACCCGAGCGCATCCGTTTGTCCAGTTCGTCATAACTGGTAAGCGGCGGCTGCTCGATAAAATAGCGGGAACCAGACAGATTCAGCGACCAAGCCTGGCTACTGACGGTTTGGTCACGATCGAGCACCGCAAAACGCAGGTTTTCCACATCCATGCTAATGCCGTAGCCCATAATCAACATCAGGATCACCGTACCCATCAATGCCAGTGTTGAGCGGACCGGATCGCGCCGTAGTTCGAGTGCTTCACGGCGGCTGTAACTGAACAGACGCCGCAGGCTAAATCCCTGACGTGGCGGCAAGCTACTCTCATGCTCAACCGGAGCATCTGCTGGCGGTAACTGAGTTTCAGGGGCCGGCCCTGCTGCTTCCTGTAACCAGGAGATAAATGCCTCCTCCAGACTGGCTGCACCACGCTGCTTCACCAGTTCCCGAGGCGTACCACTGGCGAGCACTTTTCCGGCGTGCATCAGCGACATACGGTCGCAGCGCTCCGCCTCATTCATAAAGTGGGTGGATATAAAAATGGTTACTTTATCCTGACGAGACAAATCAACCATCAGTTGCCAGAACATATCCCTGGCCACCGGGTCAACGCCGGAGGTAGGCTCATCAAGAATTAACATTTCCGGGCGATGAATCACCGCCACCGCCAGCGACAGGCGCTGACGTATCCCCAGTGGTAACGCGCCAGGCAGTACATCTTCGACACCGGCCAGCGTAAAGCGCTCACTCATCTCTTTTACGCGCTCAGGGATCTCCGCTTCCGGAATGTGAAAGAGACGTGCGTGTAGTTCCAGGTTTTGCCGCACGGTCAGTTCGCTGTAGAGCGAAAAAGCCTGCGACATATAGCCCACCCGACGACGAGTGTCGATATTCTTCGGATCAACCGCTTGTCCGAACAACCACGCCTCACCCTCACTGGCTGGTAGCAGCCCGGTGAGCATCTTCATAGTGGTGGATTTACCGCAGCCGTTCGAGCCGAGAAAACCAAAGATCTCTCCGCGTGGTATGCGAAAATTAACGTGATCAACGGCAACAAAATTACCGAAGCGCATGGTCAGATCCCGCGCTTCGATGGCTATCTCTTCTTGTTCTGCGTGATAAGGCGGGATCACGACCGGTTTGTGCGCCTGACGCTGGGCTTCAGGTAACAGTGCGATAAACGCCTGCTCCAGCGTGTCGCTGTTGGTTTTTTCGCGCAGGTGCTGTGCACTACCTGTGGCTAATACCTCACCCGCGTTCATCGCTACCAGCCAGTCAAAACGCTCGGCCTCTTCCATATAGGCAGTCGCGACCAGCACGCTCATGTTGGTCTGACGCTGGCGAATGCTGTTAATCAACTCCCAAAACTGGGCGCGGGAGAGCGGATCCACCCCGGTGGTAGGTTCATCAAGGATTAATAATTCCGGGTCATGGATCAACGCACAGCACAACCCCAGCTTTTGTTTCATCCCACCCGAGAGTTTCCCGGCAGGACGATCGCGAAACGGCGCCAGACCTGTGCTATCCAGCAGCTCTGTTATTCGCGCCTCGCGCTCTGCTTTATCATGGCCAAACAGGCGTGCGAAAAAATCGACGTTCTCATACACCGACAGCGTGTGGTACAAGTTTTTCCCCAACCCCTGAGGCATCCAGGCTATGCGCGGGCAGACATCGCGGCGGTGCTTCGGGTCACGCATGTCGCCGCCCAGCACCATCACGTTGCCGCGTTCAATAACCCGAGCGCCGGAGATGAGGGACAGTAAGCTCGACTTACCCACACCGTCCGGGCCAATCAACCCCACCATGCAGCGGGCGGGGATATCCAGCGTGATATTGTTCAGCGCTACCGTTGCCCCGTAATGCTGACTCACGCCGTCAAGGTGCGCCACGGGAGGAACGGGAACCAGCGCCAGTTGCGTCATTGCGGTAACCTCACCACCAGATCATCCGGCCAGGCACGACTTTCATCAAGACGTACCCAGGCCATGCCCGGCAGCCCGGTTTTGACGTATTCCAGATGCTGCTGTAACAGCTCCGGTGGGATGCGGGCTTTTACACGAAACATGAGTTTCAGCCGTTCATCGCTGGTTTCGACCGTTTTTGGCGTAAATTGCGCCACGCTGGCAACAAAGCTGATGGTTGCCGGAATACGCAGATCGGGCGCGGCATCCAGTACCAGACGCGCTTCACCACCAATTTTTAGCAGACCAGCCTGTTCAGTAGGCAGGAAAAACGTCATGTAGACATCGCTGAGATCGACCATATTCAGCACCCGCCCACCGGCTGAAAGCACTTCACCCGGTTCAGCTACGCGGTACTGCACGCGACCATCGCGCGGAGCCTTAAGCTCGCTATCATCGATATCTGCCGCAATCCGTCGTTCGGTTGCCTGCGCAGCTTCAACACGAGTTTGCGCCTGAATAATGCTGGTGCGGGCTGCTTCAATAGCCGCTTTCGCCGCAGAGACCTGTGCCTTTGATGATTCCAGCGCAGCCCGCGCGCTTTCGGCAGCGGCACGATCGTCATCCAGTTGTTGCTCAGACACCGCTCCACGTTGTGAAAGCGAACGGGAACGAATATGACGTTTAGAGACCGACTGCAGTTCCGCCTCGCGCTGCTTTACTACCGACTGCGCGGCGCGCATTTCACTTTGCCGCTGTTCCAGCAACGCGCGCGCCGCCGCAACGGCACTTTCTGCCTCTTTGATTTGCGCGACCGCTTCCAGCCGCTGCTCGTGTAGCACGCGGGTATCCATTTTCGCCAGCACCTCGCCCTGGCGAACGAACTGCCCTTCCGACACGAGGATCGTGTCAATACGCCCGGCAATCTTAGTGGCTATATCTACTTCGGTAGCTTCAATTCTGCCATTACTGGCAGCAAATCCTTCCGGTACTCCCGCCGGACGTAGCATCCACCATACTATCGCGGCGGCCACCACCAGGAGGCCTGCCCCCCACCACACCAGATGACGCTTAATTTTATCCATATTCGACCCGCTATAATCCCTGTTACCAAACGATGCGTGTCACAAAGACCACTGAACAGCTATTCAGCGGGAGATTCCATCCGGGATGAGAAGGAATGAAAAGTAAAGGCCAGACGGTGGGCAGGCGTCACGACAACGCTCACCGCAAAGGAAGTGAATGACGAAGATGCTGTGAAATCGGGTAGTAATGTTGTCATCATCAGCGTTCCTGGCCGGAAATGAAACACGCATACTCATAACTGCTATCTATTGAATACTAACACCTGGATTCGATATGTCTATTCGGTTGTAGTTTCCAGTTCTGCTCTACCGCGCTCCGACTCAGAAAATATTCCGTATATCAACGATTGATAAACAAACGTAACTATAAACATAATCAATAATTAGACATCCCTATAATAGCGGCTCATTTACCGATCTCGTTATGGCGAGGCTCCTGCACAAATATAAGTTACCGCCCTGCTGGTATCGAGAGAGACCACTCAGGGAAATACAGGCATCCATCGAATCAAGGTGTTGCCAAGGTAACTTCTGACGATCTCACCATCGGACAGATACGTTGTTCAGTGCTAAAACCAGGACGTAGGGATCTGCCTGTGCTAATCCTGTCTTGTTCGCCCCTATGAGAGCTTTTTATAGGGAATTACACCATGTCATCTATGCAACTCTGCGCCGCCCATCTTCCTGAGCCGGATTTTAATGGCGATGCCATCGCGCAATATATGCGTACCGATTTTATTACCCTGCCGGATCATCTCAGCGTGAACGGCGCCCGCGAATACTTTGTCTCACAGCTCACGACGGATGATATTCCTGGTCAGGTTTTTGTGGTTGCAGGGAAAGCGCTACGCGGGGTGTTATCCGTCAAGCGCCTGCTGCAGGAAAAAGATACGTCGCTGAACATCAACCATATTATGGACAGCTGTCTGTTCCATGTTAAGCCTGATGATGAACGGGCAATGGTCGTTGCCGAGCTAGCCGAGCGTGAACTCGATCTGGTTGCTGTAGTTGAGAAAGGCGATCTGGTCGGCTGTCTGATGGAAAAAGAGATAGCCCATCTACAGGAGGATGATGTTACCGAAGACGTACAGCTTCAGGGAGCGACACTGCCGCTGGAGAAACCCTATCTGGAAATTAGTCCGTGGACATTGTGGAAAAAACGTTCGGTCTGGCTCCTGCTGCTGTTTGTCGCGGAAGCCTACACAAGTAGTGTAATTCAGCACTTCGAAGAGGCGCTGGAATCAGCGATCGCGCTGGCCTTTTTTATTCCGTTGCTAATTGGTACCGGCGGAAACAGCGGTACACAGATCACTTCGACGCTGGTACGTTCAATGGCGCTGGGAGAAGTGCGGCTACGGGATATGGGCCGGGTGATCCGCAAAGAGGTTTCAACTTCCTTGCTGATCGCCCTGACGCTAGGTCTGGCAGGCTGCATACGCGCCTGGATGATGGGCATCGGCATGGAAATCACACTGATCGTCAGCCTGACACTGGTCTGCATTACGCTGTGGAGCGCCGTGGTGTCATCAGTGATCCCAATGTTGCTCAAGCGTATTGGCATTGACCCGGCCGTCGTATCCGCGCCGTTTATCGCCACGCTTATCGACGGTACCGGGTTGATTATCTACTTTAAAATTGCCCAGTATTTTCTTGGCCTGAACTAATATAGCGCCCGGTAACTCAGGTTATCGGGCATCACATTCACGCAGACGCCAAATCCTGCGCACACGCCCAGGCGCTCGACCATGCCCACTGGAAGTTATACCCGCCCAGCCAACCAGTGACGTCCATCACTTCACCGATAAAATAGAGACCTGGTACTTTACGCGCTTCCATCGTACGTGATGACAGCTCATTGGTATCCACGCCGCCCAGCGTGACTTCCGCCGTGCGATACCCTTCTGTGCCGTTTGGCTGCACGCGCCATTCGGTCAGGGTTTCCACCAGTGCCTGCTGATCGCGCACGTTAAGCTGTTTCAGCGTCACATCCGGAAGTTGCCCTAACTGCTGCAAACACTCCACCAGACGTTTGGGCAACTGCATCGCCAGTGTGTTCTTCAGGCTCTGATTAGGGTGTGCGCTACGCTGTTCGTCGAGGAAAGCCTCAAGGTCTACATCGGGCAACAAATTAATGCTGACAAATTCACCTGGCTGCCAGAAACTGGAAATCTGTAAAACCGCCGGACCTGAAAGGCCACGGTGCGTAAAGAGCAGGTTTTCACGAAACACAGTGCCGTCTTCAGCGGTGATAACGGAAGGTACAGACACGCCAGAGAGCACCTGAAGCTGCTCCAATAGCGGCTTGTGCAGCGTAAAAGGCACCAAACCTGCACGCGTCGGCAGCACGTTCAGACCGAACTGTTCAGCAATTTTATAACCAAACGGCGAAGCGCCAAGACCCGGCATGGATAGCCCTCCGCTCGCAATAACCAGCTTTTTCGCACTGACCGTCATGCCGTTCAGCAAAATCTGGAAGCCGTCATCATCACGCGCTACGCTCAGGACTTCGCTACGTAACCGCATTGTAACGTTACCTTTTTCGCATTCTGTCACCAGCATATCGACAATTTGCTGAGCAGAGTCGTCGCAGAACAACTGACCGAGCGTTTTTTCATGCCAGGCAATGCCGTGTTTGCCGACCAGATCGATAAAATCCCACTGCGTATAGCGAGCCAGCGCTGATTTGCAAAAATGCGGGTTTTGACTCAAATAAGCCGCCGGCTCCACATAAAGATTGGTAAAGTTACAGCGCCCCCCGCCAGACATGAGGATCTTGCGCCCAGGCTTTTTACCATTATCAATCAGCAGTACGCGACTACCTGCTTGTCCTGCCTGCGCGGCACAGAACATACCCGCTGCGCCAGCGCCTATAATAACGGTATCAAACCTTTCCACGTTGCGATCCTCTCTAAAAAGCGGGCGTGAATTGTAAAGATTCCTCAGTGGTCGCACCAGCACCAAACTATCAATAATAGGTATTTATCTGAATTCTATAGGATAATTCTTTAGTGGTGTAAAACAAAGCAGGAGATATATCAAAAAAACTCTATATTTCACTTTGCCCGCGCCGCCAAAGTCACTGATAATGCGCCGCGTTCATGTCCTCAAAATGGCGTAACGTCCTATGCTACATTTGTTTGCTGGCCTGGATTTACATACCGGGCTTTTACTATTGCTTGCTCTGGCTTTTGTGCTGTTCTACGAAGCAATTAACGGCTTCCATGACACAGCAAATGCTGTCGCAACCGTGATCTATACCCGTGCAATGCGTTCGCAATTGGCGGTTATCATGGCTGCGGTATTCAACTTCTTTGGTGTTTTGCTGGGTGGTCTCAGCGTAGCTTATGCCATCGTGCATATGCTGCCAACGGATCTGCTGCTCAACATGGGTTCCTCACATGGCCTCGCCATGGTGTTCTCTATGCTACTGGCGGCAATTATCTGGAACCTCGGTACCTGGTACTTTGGTTTGCCAGCATCCAGCTCCCACACGCTGATTGGCGCGATCATCGGTATTGGTTTAACCAATGCGCTGATGAACGGCACTTCGGTGGTGGACGCACTTAACATCCCGAAAGTTATCGGTATCTTTGCCTCGCTTATCGTCTCGCCGATTGTCGGTCTGGTGGTTGCAGGCGGCCTCATTTTCATTCTGCGTCGTTACTGGAGCGGTACTAAAAAACGTGCCCGTATCCACCTGACGCCAGCGGAACGTGAAAAGAAAGACGGTAAGAAAAAACCACCTTTCTGGACGCGTATCGCACTGATCCTCTCTGCTATCGGCGTGGCGTTCTCTCATGGCGCGAACGACGGACAGAAAGGCATTGGTCTGGTGATGTTGGTACTGATTGGCGTAGCGCCTGCAGGTTTCGTAGTGAATATGAACGCCTCCGGTTACGAAATTACTCGTACCCGCGATGCTATCAATAACGTCGAAACCTTCTTCCAGCAGCGTCCTGATCTGCTGAAGCAAGCCACTGGCGTAGATCAGCTCATTCCGTCGCCGGAAGCTGGCGTGCCAACGCAAGCTAACGAGTTCCATTGCCACCCGGCAAATACCATCAACGCGCTTGAGCGTGCAAAAGGTATGCTGGCGAATCTGGAAACTTACGACAAGTTAAGCGTTGAGCAGCGCGGACAACTGCGCCGCATTATGCTGTGCATCTCCGATACCACCGATAAAGTGGTTAAGCTGCCTGGCGTAAGCGCTGACGACCAGCGTCTGCTGAAGAAACTGAAAACCGACATGCTGAGCACCATCGAGTATGCGCCTATCTGGATCATTATGGCCGTTGCTCTGGCTCTGGGCTGCGGTACGATGATTGGCTGGCGTCGTGTGGCGACCACTATCGGTGAGAAAATTGGTAAGAAAGGCATGACCTATGCTCAGGGGATGTCGGCGCAGATGACCGCCGCTGTCTCTATCGGTCTCGCCAGTTATACCGGTATGCCTGTTTCCACCACCCACGTTCTCTCCTCTTCTGTTGCGGGCACGATGGTTGTTGACGGTGGCGGCTTACAGCGTAAAACAGTGACCAGCATTCTGATGGCCTGGGTCTTTACCCTGCCTGCGGCGATTATTCTTTCTGGGGTGCTGTACTGGCTCTCCCTGAAGCTTATCTAAGCGAATGCACAGTAAAAAAGCGGGCCAGGAAACTGACCCGCTTTTTTTATATCTGCCGTAGAGTGACGTGGCTTAGTGCCAGATTATCAACGCAACCATACTGATTAATACCAGGCCGCATAACGCGCTGGTGAGAATGAACTGACCGCGAACCCGCTCACAGCGGCGTATAAATTCATCATCATGATGATCACGGTAGCGCTGCGCGTAGATATACCACACCAGCCGCATCTGCTTATTGGGTTGCCCATGCGAGGTAAAAAAGCCGCCTCCATCTACATACTGGTAGAGCAATGGATCGCAACCACGAAGTACGACTAACAGTGCGCGCAGCGAAGAAAAATAGCGCGCCATATTAACAATGCAAACGACACATAAAGCCCAGAATAATGCAATGGTGCTTATCATATCCCCTCCCCGGCGACCCGCCCACGGAACTCCTCTCCGGGGCTACCGCTACCCGATACCCTGCCAAACCATTCAGTGAAGAGTGCTACCGAAACCGCTCGTGTTTGTATCTCGTATCCGAACGCCTCTCTAGATAGTGTAGGAGATTAGTTAATTTTTTTGCCAGAAGGTTAATCACTATCAATGCAATTAGCTGAAAAATTTGTTTAACTAATTGGCAATCAAGGCGGATTGACGGATTATCCCGGTCGCTATAATGTAAGGATAGTCCTTAAATGGTACGTCTTTACGACTGGGCTAGCCCCGCGCACAACGTTCGCAGGACGCGGATGACGCGGCGGCAAATGAACGCCAGAAGGCTAGTCATCGACAACTTATGGAAGGAGTAACACTATGGCTTATAAACACATTCTTATCGCGGTTGATCTTTCTCCGGAAAGTAAAGTTCTGGTTGAAAAAGCGGTCTCTATGGCGCGGCCTTACAATGCAAAAGTCTCCCTTATCCACGTTGACGTAAACTATTCCGATCTGTACACCGGGTTAATCGACGTGAATCTGGGTGATATGCAGAAACGTATTTCTGAAGAAACTCATCACGCGTTAACCGAGCTGTCCACCAATGCTGGCTACCCTATCACCGAAACCCTGAGCGGTAGCGGCGACCTGGGTCAGGTTCTGGTTGATGCCATTAAAAAATACGACATGGACCTGGTCGTTTGTGGTCATCACCAGGATTTCTGGAGCAAGCTGATGTCCTCCGCACGTCAACTGATCAACACCGTTCACGTCGACATGTTGATTGTTCCGCTGCGTGACGATGAAGAAGCATAAAATGCTTGCCGCCGGGAAGTAACCCGGCCTGCTGCAAACATTTACGCCTGTAAGCGCCCGCCTCTGCGGGCGTTTTTGTTTTTATCCCTTCGGCACTTATCAGTACATCAACCCAACAAATAAATCATAATTAGTGTGATCAACTGATTGGATCGAAAACTATCTCTATAATAATCTACTCTCGCGGCTAATCTCCGCAGTCTATAACAAAATAAGACTTTTTCGGCGCGTTTTAGCATACGCGTTCATACTTTTCGGGATGGCTTTGAAAGGCGAAGGAATATGAATACAAGTGCACCTACGGGCTTGCTGCAGCAACCTCGTCCGTTCTTCATGATCTTTTTTGTAGAATTATGGGAACGATTTGGCTATTACGGCGTTCAGGGCATCCTGGCGGTTTTTTTTGTTAAGCAACTCGGGTTCTCCCAGGAACAGGCGTTTATCACCTTCGGTGCGTTTGCCGCATTGGTGTATGGCCTAATCTCCATTGGCGGCTATGTCGGCGACCACCTGTTAGGGACAAAACGCACGCTGGTTCTCGGTGCTATTGTGCTGGCAATTGGCTACTTCATGACCGGGATGTCACTACTCAAACCCGATCTGATCTTTATCGCGCTGGGTACTATTGCCGTAGGCAACGGGCTGTTTAAAGCTAATCCGGCAAGTTTGCTGTCAAAATGCTATCCCCCAAAAGATGCCCGACTGGACGGCGCCTTCACCCTGTTTTATATGTCGATTAACATCGGTTCGTTGCTGTCGCTGTCGCTGGCACCGGTAATTGCCGATAAGTTTGGTTACGCCGTTACCTATAACCTGTGTGGTGCCGGACTTATCGTCGCGCTGCTGGTCTACTTTGCCTGCCGCGGGATGGTGAAAGACATTGGTTCTGAGCCAGACCATAAGCCGCTGGTATTCCGCAACCTGCTCTATGTGCTGGCCGGTACAGTGGTAATGGTGTTTATCTGCGCGTGGCTGATGCACAACGTTAAAATCGCTAACCTGGTACTGATCGTTCTGTCGATTGTTGTGACTATTATCTTCTTCCGCCAGGCATTCAAACTGGATAAAACCGGACGCAACAAGATGTTTGTGGCCTTTATTCTGATGTTGGAAGCGGTGGTGTTCTACGTTCTGTATGCGCAGATGCCGACGTCACTGAACTTCTTTGCCATCAATAACGTACACCACGAAATCCTGGGATTCGCCATCAACCCGGTTAGCTTCCAGGCGCTGAACCCGTTCTGGGTCGTTCTTGCCAGCCCGGTACTGGCAGCGATTTATACCCGTCTGGGTAACAAAGGCAAAGACCTGACCATGCCGATGAAGTTTACTCTCGGTATGTTCTTGTGCTCACTGGGATTCCTGACCGCCGCCGCCGCCGGCATGTGGTTTGCTGATGCACAGGGCCTGACATCGCCGTGGTTTATCGTACTGGTGTACCTGTTCCAGAGCCTGGGTGAGTTGCTGATTAGCGCCCTGGGACTGGCAATGGTCGCCGCACTGGTGCCGCAACATCTGATGGGCTTTATTCTTGGGATGTGGTTCCTGACGCAGGCAGCAGCCTTCCTGATGGGGGGTTACGTTGCGACGTTCACCGCAGTACCGGAAAACATCACCGACCCGTTACAGACATTACCTATCTACACCAACGTGTTCAGTAATATCGGTCTGGTAACGCTGGCAGTCACAGTGGTGATGGCGATTATGGTGCCGTGGTTGAACCGGATGATTAATACGCCAAGCACCGAACAATAATACTCAGTGCCGGATGGCGGCTATCGCTTGATCCGGCCTGTATTCAACATGCCCGATACACCTTTCGCTATCGGGCATTTCCAACCGTTATCCTTTGCGCGCATCAATCCACTCCTGCACTTCAATGACAAAAGTGTCCGGCGCTTTGCGGTACATCTTGCGGGCCAAATCCAGAATTGTGTGCTGGCCGAGCGCTTCTTCCATCCGCTGCTGAGCCATATCCATCACTGAACGCACACCGCAGATCCCTTCACATGCCCACTCTGGCGGTTGCTCGTCAAATACCGCCAGTCTTTGGCGTATTTCACGGCATTCAAAAATGCGCTTATCGCCATCAATCGCGTTTACCACATCCAGCACCGTAATATGTTCAGCTGGTTTGGCGAGCTGAAAACCGCCGCCCTTACCCTCGATACTGCGCACCAGGCCCGCTTTCGACAGGCGGGTAAATATCTTGGCCAGATAGTCATACGGCACACTTTGCAATTCAGCAATTTCCCGAACGCTCATATCCCGCGCGTCGCCTCTACTGTCGACCATACACATCAGGCTATGAATGCCGTACTCAACCCCGGAACTGTAGAATGCCATTATCTTATCTCAGCCAAAATCAATCTGAGTTATTGTAGCTTTTTCAACTGAATCTTGCCATAGACCGCGTACACACGCGCTGAAACTAAAAAATAAATAATATAAATATCAAATAAATAGTTGCATTTAAGTACCTTGTTCCCTTCATATTTTGCAAATCGCATTGCATTTAATAACTACGACCAATAAAATCCGAGTAAATAAATCGTGATGACCAGTGAGAAAACCGAATGCGTAAACAAATTCTGATCGTAGGCGCCGGCTTTGCCGGTATGTGGGCAGCGCTGAGTGCCGCGCGCCTGGCAGATAAACACCAGCAATCCATTGATATAACAGTTATTGCACCCCAGCCAGAGCTGCGTGTTCGCCCCCGTTTTTATGAAAACAACGTCCAGACGCTGGTCGCACCTCTGCAACCGCTGTTTGACGTAACTGGCGTAAAATTCCTCAGCGGCACAGTATCTCAGTTGCTTGTGCAATCAAAAGAGGTGAGCTGGACAGATGCGGCTGGCAACACGCAACTGCTCGGCTACGACCGATTGATTCTGGCAAGTGGCAGCCAGGTAAACCGTTCAATGGTCGCTGGAGCGGCTCAGCACGCTTTTGACCTCGACCAGCTGGAAAGCGCAGCCGTACTGGAGCAACACCTGAATGATCTGGCACATCAGCCAGAAAGTGAGGCACGCAATACCGTAGTAGTGTGCGGTGGCGGTTTTACCGGCATCGAAATGGCGCTGGAGTTACCTGGCCGTCTGCGAGAAATTCTTGGTGCCGATGCTAAGACCAGAGTTGTCGTAGTTGAACGAGGCGCACAACCAGGCGCACGCTGGAGCAAAGCGTTGCGCGATGTGATTGCTGAAGCCTCCGCTGAGCTGGGTGTAGAGTGGCTGGTAAATGCAGAGGTCGAAAGTGTGGATGCTTCTGGTGTCACACTGAAAGACGGGCAAACTATCGGTTCACACACCGTTATCTGGACGGTCGGTGTGCAGGCAAACGGTTTGACGGCGCAAATTGACGCCCCGCGCGATCGCCAGGGTCGTCTGCACGTAAATGCAAATTTGCAGGTGGTGGGACATGACGATATTTATGCCACTGGCGATGTGGCGTACGCCGCCACCGATGACAAAGGCAATCATGCCTTAATGACCTGTCAGCATGCCATTCTGCTGGGCAAATTTGCCGGTAACAATGCCGCAGCAAGCCTGCTCGACGTGACGCCGCTGCCGTACCGCCAGGAAAACTACGTCACCTGCCTGGATCTTGGCGCATGGGGTGCGGTGTATACCGAAGGTTGGGATCAGCAAGTGAAACTGACCCGCGCAGAGGCGAAGAAGTTAAAACTGTCGATCGTCAGCGAGCTGATTTATCCGCCGAAGGCTGATAAAGCGGTCGCGTTTGAGATTGCCGATCCGCTGGCACCGTTTGTGTAATCGGAATTGCCGGATGCGGCTAACAACCTTATCCGGCCTCTACACGCTACTTAACCATGAATTGACGGCGTTCCGGCGTAAATATCAAACCGGTGTCCTTTGGTCACCACTGCGTTGGGAGTTGCGACATCTGCAAGCGGTGGGGCGTAATCCGGGCGCTTCACCACCACGCGTTTGGTGGCAAGCTGGCGAGCAGGCTCCAGCAGGCCATCAGCGTCTAAATCCGGGCCCACCAGCGACTGAAACACGCGCATCTCTTTTTTGACCAGCGCGCTTTTCTGCTTATGCGGGAACATCGGGTCAAGATACACCACCTGCGGACGTGGAGCGATATCGGTTAGCGCCGTCAGACTGGATGCGTGGATCAACTGCAACCGTTCCTGCAGCCATGGACCAATCTCGGCATCGGCATAGCCACGCGTTAGACCATCGTCGAGCAGCGCCGCAACAACCGGATTGCGCTCCAGCATCCGCACACGACAGCCAACAGATGCCAGCACAAAAGCATCACGTCCCAGCCCCGCCGTGGCATCCACCACATCCGGCAAATAATCACCTTTAATGCCGACCGCCTTTGCCACCGCTTCGCCGCGTCCCCCGCCAAATTTGCGCCGATGGGCCATCGCCCCACCGACAAAATCCACGAAGATGCCGCCAAGTTTTGGCTCATCACGTTTGCGCAGCTCCAGATGCGACGTCGTCATCACCAGCGCCATCAGATTGTCTTCATCCTGCTCCAGTCCCCAGCGGGTAGCCAGAACAGATAAGGCGCCGTTTCCGGCGCCCGTCTCATCAATTAAGCAGATCTTCACTTACGCTTTAATACCATAGTGTTCAAGCATCGCATCCAGCTCCGGCTCGCGGCCACGGAAGCGTTTGAACAGCTCCATCGGTTCTTCAGAGCCGCCACGAGTCAGAATATTATCGAGGAACGACTGACCGGTTTCACGGTTGAAGATCCCCTCCTCTTCAAAACGAGAGAAAGCATCTGCTGCCAGTACGTCTGCCCACAGATAGCTGTAGTAGCCCGCCGCATAACCACCCGCGAAAATATGACTGAAGGCGTGCGGGAAACGACCCCAGGCAGGCCCCGGAACAACGGCAACCTGCTTTTTGATCTCTGCCAAGGTTTCGAGAATTTTCGCCCCTTGCTGCGGATTAAACTCGGCGTGCAGGCGGAAATCGAACAAACCGAACTCCAGTTGGCGCAGAATGAACAACGCCGCCTGGTAGTTTTTCGCCGCCAGCATTTTATCCAGCAGCTCTTTCGGCAGCGGTTCGCCGGTTTCATAATGGCCGGAGATAAACGCCAGCGCTTCCGGCTCCCAACACCAGTTTTCCATAAACTGGCTCGGCAGTTCGACCGCATCCCACGGCACACCGTTAATACCGGAAACACCCGCAGTTTCGATGCGGGTCAGCATATGGTGCAAGCCGTGACCGAACTCGTGGAACAGGGTAATCACTTCATCGTGAGTAAACAGCGCCGGTTTGCCATTAACCGGACGGTTGAAGTTACAGGTCAGGTAAGCGACCGGTTTTTGCAGCGTGCCGTCGGTTTTACGCATCTGGCCAACGCAGTCGTCCATCCACGCCCCGCCACGTTTGTTTTCTCGCGCGTAGAGATCAAGATAGAAGCTGCCGCGTAGCTCATTGTTTTCGTCATACAGTTCGAAGAAGCGCACTTCCGGATGCCAGACATCGACGTCTGAGCGCTCTTTAGCGGTAATGCCGTAAATGCGCTTAACCACCTCGAACAGGCCGTTAACGGCTTTGTTTTCCGGGAAGTACGGGCGCAGTTGCTCATCGCTGATGCTGTAAAGGTGCTGCTTCTGCTTCTCGCTGTAGTACGCGATATCCCACGGTTGCAGCACCTCAACGCCAAATTCAGCTTTGGCAAAAGCACGCAACTGGGCCAGCTCTTTTTCACCCTGGGGACGCGCGCGTTTCGCGAGATCTGTCAGGAAGTCGAGCACCTGCTGCGGGTTTTCCGCCATTTTGGTGGCGAGTGATTTATAGGCGTAGCTGTCAAAACCCAACAGTTGAGCCAACTCGTGACGCAACGCGAGGATCTCTTCCATGATCGGGCTGTTGTCCCATTTACCCGCATTTGGCCCCTGGTCAGAAGCGCGGGTTACATAGGCGCGGTACATCTCTTCGCGCAACCCCTGGTTGTCACAGTAGGTCATCACCGGCAGGTAGCTCGGGATATCCAGCGTCAGCAAATATCCTTCCTGCTCTTTGGCTTCTGCCTGCGCTTTCGCGGCAGCCAGCGCACTTTCAGGCATTCCTGCCAGTGCTGTTTCGTCGGTAACAAGTTTCGTCCAGCCCATGGTGGCGTCGAGAACGTTGTTGCTGTACTGGTTGCCCAACTCAGACAGACGCGTGGCTATTTCGCCATAACGCTGCTGTTTTTCCTTCGGTAAACCGATACCAGAAAGCTCGAAATCACGCAGCGCGTTATCGACAGCTTTTTTCTGTGCAGTATTCAGAGAGGCGTAATGAGCGCCATCTCGCAAATCACGGTACGCTTTGTACAGACCTTCGTGTTGCCCAACCCAGGTGCTGTATTCGGACAACAGTGGTAGCGTCTGTTCGTAGGCTTCACGCAGTTCCGGGCTGTTTTTCACCGAGTTCAGATGGCTTACCGGAGAGAAGATACGCCCCAGTACATCGTCCACTTCCGCCAGTTTTTGGCAGAGATTTTCCCAGGTGTACGGTGCACCCTGCGCAACCACTCGCTCAACGTTTTCACGGCAATCATTCAGTGCCTTAGTCACTGCAGGCACAACATGCTCAGGCTGAATTTTGGAAAACGGCGGCAGTTCGAAGGGCGTCAGTAATGGATTTGTCATATGCACAGTCCTGGTTAAAAAAAGGAAACGAAACGCTCAGGCGTTTTCGCGGGATGACGACGCCAAAGCATCTTATCCGACCTACAGGTATCACCATTTGTAGACCGGATAAGGCGTCAGCCGCCTTCCGGCGCGTAATACTCAGTAGAATGGGGTTAAGTGTAGAGGATTTCAATGCCGGGCGTGGCGGAAAAACGCCCGCTGGCGCTTAGCGATCGGGCCTGCGGGTAATCTGTACCGTTCTACTGTAAACTGTGGCAAATCGTTTATTATATTACCTGGAATACGTTTACCCATGCTCAGTTATCGCCATAGCTATCACGCTGGCAACCACGCCGACGTCCTTAAACACACGGTTCAGAGTCTGATTATCGAGTCACTCAAAGAGAAAGAAAAACCGTTTCTCTATCTGGACACCCATGCTGGCGCTGGCCGTTATCAGCTGAGCGGTGAACATGCCGAGCGTACCGGCGAGTATCTGGAAGGCATCGCCCGTATCTGGCAACAGGACTCCCTCCCGGCTGAACTCGAACCCTATATTTCCGTCGTGCAACATTTCAACCGTAGCGGTCAGTTGCGCTATTACCCAGGATCTCCGCTGATTGCCCGCCAGTTGCTGCGCGAACAAGACAGCCTGCAATTAACTGAACTGCACCCGAGTGATTTTCCGCTGCTGCGCTCCGAATTCCAGAAAGACGAGCGTGCCCGCGTAGCCAAAGCTGACGGCTACCAGCAGTTAAAGGCAAAATTACCGCCGGTTTCCCGTCGCGGGTTGATCCTTATCGATCCACCGTACGAAATTAAAACCGACTATCAGGCCGTGGTTACCGGCATCAATGAAGGCTATAAGCGTTTCGCAACCGGCACCTATGCACTGTGGTATCCAGTGGTCCTGCGCCAGCAAATCAAGCGTATGGTGCACGATCTGGAAGCCACCGGCATCCGCCGCATCCTGCAGATTGAACTGGCGGTTCTCCCGGACAGCGATCGGCGCGGTATGACGGCTTCCGGCATGATTGTGATTAACCCGCCGTGGAAGCTGGAGCAGCAGATGAACAGCGTGCTACCGTGGCTGCACAGCAAACTGGTTCCGGCAGGAACCGGGCATACTTCGGTAAGCTGGATCGTGCCGGAGTAATCGCAGCCATCGGTGGAACCTTTCGATTTCAGGTATACAATCGCGAATATTTTGGCGGATGGCGAAACGCTTCTCCGCCCTACAATGAACATGAAGGAGCGGTCATGACCAAACACTATGATTACATCGCTATCGGCGGCGGCAGCGGCGGAATTGCCTCCATTAACCGCGCGGCAATGTACGGCCAAAAATGCGCATTGATTGAAGCCAAAGAACTGGGCGGCACCTGCGTCAACGTTGGCTGTGTACCGAAGAAAGTGATGTGGCATGCTGCTCAAATCCGGGAAGCGATCCATATGTATGGCCCGGACTACGGTTTCGATACCACCATCAACAAATTCGACTGGGACAAACTGATCGCCAGCCGCACCGCTTATATCGACCGTATTCACACCTCTTACGACAACGTGCTGGGTAAAAATAACGTTGATGTGATCAAAGGCTTCGCCCGCTTCGTTGATGCTAAAACCATTGAAGTAAACGGTGAAACCATCACTGCCGACCATATTTTGATTGCAACCGGTGGTCGCCCGAGCCACCCGAATATTCCCGGTGTGGAATACGGCATTGATTCAGATGGCTTCTTTGAACTGCCAGCCCTGCCGAAGCGCGTTGCGGTTGTCGGTGCGGGTTACATCGCCGTTGAGCTGGCTGGCGTAATTAACGGCCTGGGTGCAGAAACACACCTGTTCGTGCGTAAACATGCGCCGTTGCGCAGTTTTGACCCGATGATTGTTGAAACCTTGGTTGAAGTGATGAACGCCGAAGGCCCGACTCTGCATACGCATGCCATCCCGAAAGCAGTGGTTAAAAACGCAGACGGCAGCCTGACCCTGGAGCTAGAAGATGGTCGCAGCGAAACTGTGGATTGTCTGATTTGGGCAATCGGTCGCGAACCGGCAACCGATAATTTAAACCTGGCGGCAACGGGCGTGAAAACCAATGAAAAAGGTTATATCGTCGTTGATAAATTCCAGAATACTAACGTAAAAGGCATTTACGCTGTCGGTGATAACACGGGTGCCGTTGAACTGACACCTGTTGCCGTTGCCGCAGGTCGCCGTCTGTCCGAACGTCTGTTTAACAACAAACCGGACGAACATCTGGACTACAGCAACATCCCGACCGTGGTCTTCAGCCACCCGCCGATTGGTACTGTAGGCTTGACCGAACAGCAGGCTCGCGAACAGCATGGCGATGACCAGGTAAAAGTGTATAAATCATCGTTTACCGCGATGTACACCGCGGTGACAACTCATCGTCAGCCGTGCCGTATGAAGCTGGTTTGTGTAGGGCCGGAAGAGAAGATTGTCGGTATCCACGGCATCGGCTTTGGTATGGATGAAATGTTGCAGGGCTTCGCGGTCGCACTGAAAATGGGCGCAACCAAGAAAGACTTCGACAATACCGTTGCAATACACCCGACCGCAGCGGAAGAGTTTGTCACGATGCGTTAATATTGAAAACGCAGCTATACATGTTCTCAGCTCTGGAAAACTGGTTGTAAAAGGCCAGTTTTCCTTACTGAATAGTGTGTATATGTAAGCCCCCAGAATCATTGGGCCATTCACATTTGAAAGATCCATTCTCTATCAGTCATGACAAGGCGATATGACTGGCCGCAATGTATTCTGAAAGAAATAAAGTGTGAATGCTTACGTTCTCGATGCCTACAGTTTTAATAAGAGCCCGGTGATGACTGTGAGCGGCCTGGTGTGAAATACTGCGTGCTCTTACCCAGCGCATATAACGCTCCAGCCCCGCCGCAGCCATGCTCATACGCGCACGACCTGACAGCGTAGTATTTTCCGGGCAACTCCTGCTGAAATATCTGGCAACCTGCGCCGATCGCTCACGAAAACTTTTCGCTGATATTCTGGCGGGCCAGAAACAGGGCAACAATTTCGTTCCACTGCGGTAACGCAAACCGGGCAGAAAAAAAATAAGGTTGCAGTTCGTCTGCTTCAAATAACAGCACAGACGGCGATGCAACACCCTGTTCCGGACGAAAATATAGCAATCGCCACTATTGATCCCTGGGTTCTGATTTAGCAGTTCCTCAGGAGAAACAATGATTGCTTGCTGATGCTTTATTAACGCAGCAGCACCAAGCGCGAAATACTGATTATCTGAAATAATATATACAGCCTTCATTTTGAACATCCTATAAAAAAGCCGTCAACTACAGACTTGAGAACTATTTCGCAACTACCGTAATCTGGTAACGATAAAAAATTATAAGTAATAAAAATGAAACGCTTTTATATATTACAGGATATCTTCCACCCCAAATATAAGCTATATAATAATCAGGTCATGGTATAAAAAGACAACAAATAACAATTTATAAACAAATACATATAATCCGACGTAGCGGTATTTTTTCTTATTTCTGTACGTCTTCATCGTTTAAAATAAGTGTTACAAATAATTCGGGGCCGAGAGTATTGAAGATGAACCGAAAAATATACAGTTTTATTGATGTATGAGATGGTAGGCTTGTTGAAGTGTCGTCGAGTTGGCAGTCGCCAGAAATGAATTCGTTCCCCTACTGACCGTCGAATAGTAACAGTGACATGCGTCGGCGTTACGCTTACCAGGCCTAAAAGTCACGGCAATCAGTAGGCCGGATAGGGCATCAGCCGCCATCCGGCATTGTATTGATTACTTACTCTGCATATACGGCGTATAAACCCCGTTAAGGCTTTCAAGGAACGCAACGATATCGTCGATATCTTCCTGCGGGAGTTCTTTGCCAACCTGATAGCGCAGCATCAGTTTGACAGCACCGTCGAGCGTTGGAACATCACCCCGGTGGAAATAAGGTGCCGTCAGTGCAACGTTACGCAATCCCGGTACTTTCTGGCGCAGTTTGTCACGTAATTCATTGGTAACATTCATACGGCCAATATCAGCGGCTGTCACTTCACCGAAATTAAAGTCCTTTTTCAAACCCAATGGTTCAAATGAACGTCCACCCAGAATAATACCGCCATGACAGGTCGCGCACTTATTATCCTTAAACAACTGATAACCATGCTTTTGCTGGGCAGTTAACGCCGCTTCATCACCGCGTAACCACTTATCGAACGGCGAATTTGGCGTAATCAGCGTTTTCTCAAACTCAGCAATGGCATCGGTAATATTATCGCCGCTGAATCCCTGGGGGTAGACCGCGGTAAACTCTTGTTTCAGTAGCGGATCTTTATCCAGTTTCTGGATAATTTCATCCCAGGATTTCGATGCCATTTCAATCGGGTTCAACGGTGGACCGCCCGCCTGAGCCTGCAATGTCGGCGCACGACCATCCCAGAATTGTTCAACGTTAAAGACCGAGTTAAATACCGTCGGCGCATTAATAGGACCGACTGCACCACCCACACCAATTGACGTTTTTCTGCCATCCACGCCGCCCGCATTCAGGGCATGGCAGTGGGCACAAGAGATCGTACTGTCTCCGGATATACGCGGATCATGATAAAGCGTAAATCCAAGGGCCACTTTTTGGGCGTCAGTCGGGATGCTTTCCGGTATCGGCTGAACAGGTTCATTACGATGTTGAGGTGCGGTATCACGACTGGCGTAGTACTGCTCACGTTGTTTCGCGATCCAGCCAAGGATCTCTTCGCGCTCCGCATCACTCACCTTACCGGCCCAGTGCAGCGCGGTGTAGCGCGTCGGCGGCATGGTGTCATACTGCATTACCCATTCGATTTTATTCAGATCGCTTTGAGAGACAGGTTTATCCGCGACCAGCGCAGCACGAACAGCTTCAAGATTGAAAGATTTATATCCCAGTTGGATGTCGTAATTCATCAACTGTTTAGCGACAGGAAAAGAAGAATAAAAAGGCAATTCTGCCGAAGGCGTGTGGCAATAATCGCATCCTTTTTCGCGTAAAAAACCTAAAACTTTATTATTGGCTTCCAGTGTAGAGGCCTGAACATCAGCCTGTTTACTTCGTTGATTATCGTGGTACCACACATAACCGGATAATCCAAAATAACCGATCACGATGCCTGCTATAGCAATCGCGGTAAGACGGGTAATGATTTTCATTATTTTACCCTCACCGTTGTGAGTTATTGTGACCCAGAAAATTAAAATAATTAATGCGCAGTCTTTGTCAGACCTGACCATCATAGGAAATGAGGGGGATATTATTTTGATAAGTATCAATCAATTACATGGAGCAGAACTATCAATAGAATAGCCTGTGCCTATTATAAGCAGGAGCCACTACGTATTTCTGTTCACATATCGTTGCAATCGAATGTTCCGAAAATGAAATATATCCATTTTCGCATAATTAAAAATTACCCATTGTTATCATTGAGATACATTTATTCATTGATTCCTGAAAACCATAAAAGTGTGATTGAGCGCACGCTTTATCCATCAAATACCGAAGCGAATGTCTACGCTTAACAGACAGCCGGGCAATAGCCTTACCCTTTCCACATCCACCGGAGGTCTTTCTCATTATGCTCAACCAGAAACTATCCCACGCCCCTTCAGAAGAACTCACGATCGATGTCGATCTGCTTTATGAAATGGATCCGTGCGAGTTAAAGCTGGATGAAATGATTGAGGCAGAGCCCGAGCCAGAGATGATTGAAGGGCTACCCGCCTCTGATGCCCTGACGCCAGCCGATCGCTACCTTGAACTGTTTGAGCACGTCCAGTCGTCAAAACTGTTTGCCGACAGTAAAACATTCCCCGACTGCGCGCCCAAAATGGATCCGCTGGATATTCTTATCCGCTATCGCAAAGTCAGACGACATCGTGACTTTGATCTGAAACGCTTCGTCGAGAACCATTTCTGGCTACCGGAAACGCCCTCCAGTGAATACGTTTCCGACCCGGATAGCTCGCTGAAAGAGCATATCGACCAACTGTGGCCAGTACTAACGCGCGAGCCGCAGGATCACATTCCCTGGTCTTCGCTGCTGGCGTTGCCACAGTCGTATATTGTACCAGGCGGACGGTTTAGCGAAACCTACTATTGGGACTCCTACTTCACCATGCTGGGCCTGGCGGAGAGCGGCCGGGAAGATCTTCTGAAGTGTATGGCGGATAACTTTGCCTGTTTGATTAAAAACTATGGCCACATCCCAAACGGTAATCGCACTTACTATCTGAGTCGCTCTCAACCGCCGGTATTTGCGCTGATGGTGGAATTGTTTGAAGAGGATGGCGTGCGCGGTGCGCGTCGTTACCTGGATCACCTAAAAATGGAGTATGCGTTCTGGATGGATGGTGCCGACTCCCTGGTACTAAACCAGGCCTACCGCCACGTCATCAGAATGCCGGACGGTTCATTGCTCAACCGTTACTGGGACGATCGCGATACTCCTCGCGATGAATCCTGGCTCGAAGACGTAGAGACCGCCAAACATTCAGGTCGTCCCCCCAATGAGGTCTACCGAGATCTGCGTGCTGGCGCTGCCTCCGGTTGGGATTACTCCTCACGCTGGCTTCGCGATGCAGGTCGCCTTGCCAGTATACGCACCACCCAGTTCATCCCTATTGACCTGAACGCATTCCTGTACAAGCTGGAAAGTACCATTGCCAATATTTCCGCGCTAAAAGGCGATCGAGAAACCGAAGCGTTGTTCCGACAGAAAGCGGGTGACCGCCGTACCGCCGTGAACCGCTATTTGTGGGACGATGAAAATGGCTGTTATCGTGATTACGACTGGCGCCGCGAACAAATGGCTCTCTTTTCTGCAGCCAGTATTGTGCCACTGTATGTAGGTATGGCGACCCATGAGCAAGCCGACCGACTCGCCAACGCAGTACGTAGCCGCCTGCTAACACCCGGTGGAATTATGGCGACGGAATATGAAACTGGCGAGCAGTGGGATAAACCTAATGGCTGGGCGCCGTTGCAGTGGATGGCAATTCAGGGGTTCAAACTGTATGGTGATGACCACCTGGGGGATGAAATCGCCCGCAACTGGCTGAAAACAGTTAATATTTTTTACCAGGAGCATCACAAACTCATCGAGAAATACCACATCGCGGACGGCACGCCGCGAGAAGGCGGCGGCGGGGAATATCCGTTACAGGATGGCTTTGGCTGGACCAATGGTGTGGTCCGTCGCTTAATCGGCCTGTATGGGGAACCATAGTCGCCTGACTGCCTGATAATGCAATACTTGTCAGGCAGTTAGTTAATCGCATCATAAAGCGCTGCGTGAATTTTCTGCCATTTTTTGTTCTCTGCGCTTGGCTCTGCGGCCACACGCAACTGAGCTTGTTCGGCGTTATATTGTTGACGTGCGACAACGTCCGGTACCGAGCAAAAACTTTTTAAATAGCTTTTATGCAGCGACGTTAAGGATGCTCCATTCGACATTGCGTGGCTTAGCGTACTCATAAACTGCTGACAAGGTTTAGCCTCATCCATCTGCGAGGGATAACGTAAAAGCAGTTTCAGAACATCGGTATTGCCTGTCGAGAACGCCTGCTCCGTCCATGCCAGTTTCCAGTCCATACCGCCCTGCAAAAACAGTGACGTGACGCGAGTATCGTTGCGATCGATGGCAGCCCGCATATTGAATGAATCCCAGGAGATCCCCATTCGGGTCACCGTTTCCCGGGCTGAAGGCGCATCACGCCGCGGTTCTTCCTGCACAATTTCAACGGACTTCCCGGCGGACGCAAGCGGAGCAGGTGTACTGAAGAGCCAGAATGCCCCCAGCGATATCACCAGCACCATCACACCAACAGCAACCCACAGCATGCCTGAAATGAGCTGCTCGCGTTCTTCTGCCGTACGCTTTGCCCGTTTATCCGGCGGATCGATACTGTCGGCGATTTCCTGTTTATCTCCCCCGGCCTGCTCATCTTTTTGCCTTGCCGTTTCCCAGAACTGGCGGACGAGGTCCTCATCTGATTCCAGATACGACGAGGGATTAGTACGGATACGCCGCTCTTCAAACGCCCGCTGCACAGGGTGCGTAATTTGCCCGTACTGGTGATTTAACAGCATCAATTGTACTGATGTCAGCGGCTGCTGAGCGATAACGCAGTTTCGTGCCTGACGGCAGTCATCCAGAAACATACGCAGCGTTAAGCGCGGTTCGACAAACAGTGTGAGCACCGAAGTATCATTAAAAATCTGGGTAAAGTGACGAACAAACAGCTTCTTATCAACAACCATCAGCGCCAGTTCGCTAAACATCATACCGTCCAGCGCATCACGCCCTTCACCCAGCTTTAGCCAGCGGCGCAGACGATCGGCGCCAAAATGCTGTTTCAGAAAACTGTTTAGCGGGTGTTGATCCGGCCATACCCGGGCGACGAGGGATTTTAGCGTTAACTCTATTGCACGTAGCTGGCGCTGGGCCTTTACCTGTGCGTCCTGACTCCCTGTGTCAAACTCGGTTTGATAGTTCAGCAGCGGCTGCTGCTGGCGCAAATGTTCCAGGGAGGCCACAAAGCGCAGCGCAGAAATCAGCTGATTTTCACTGACATCCTGACCACTTTCATACTGAGGCACATTCTGTTGAAGATGGCGCAATCGCAGGGTGAACTGGCTCAGTTGCGCATCATTCATCTGAAGCCGTCTGGCCACAATCCCCCAACCGCCTAAATTCAGCCGGGCCTGATCGAGTTGCTCCAGAAACCAGCGTGGATCCTTGCCCTCAGCGACGTGTACGCCTAACAGCAGTAAGATTTCCACCGATGCCTGGCGGATGATCCCCAAACAGTGTTCAAATGGCGTACATGTCGCCTGTAACGCGCTATTGGTCATTATCATCCCTAAAAGAGCCGCGAAAATGCGACTTCACAATGTATTTATTTATCTTTTTATAAAGCGGCACTCCACAGATGTGTGCCGTTGTAGACTAAAACATATTCATATACCAAATAGATACGTTTTACAGTGATAACCGCGTAATCGTTGAAAATTATTCAGGAGATAAGCCTGTGCCGGTATTAAAAACATCACGTCTTACCTGTCGCCCACTGGATCAAGGCGATTGGGCGTTCTTTTTAAAATTACAGCAAAACCCTGATGTGATGCGATTTGTCTCCGACGCACGCACTGAAGAAGATGTGCTGACGGTATTCAACTCACGTTTACCCGAGTGGTCTCCAGGAAGCCCACACTGGCTATGTCTGGTGGTTTGCGACAACGACACAGGGTTACCGCTTGGCGTCACTGGATATATTCATGAAAACAATGAATGTGCCGAAGTCGGTTTTTTGTTCGCGCCAGAAGCACAAGGTAAAGGATATGGCGCAGAATCCCTGCGTGCCATCTGCGACTTCGCGTTTACAATTGGAGGCCTACGCCGGTTGACGGCCTGCGTCACCGCAGGCAACCATGCTTCACGACATGTGCTGGAAAAGGTGGGATTCATTCATGAAGGCACGCTACGCGAAAGTTACTGGCTGCATCAAACCTGGCATGACGACTGGATTTTCGGCTTGTTAAAGCGTGAATACCTCTCACCAATGCCATAAGGCGTTTTACTGAAAAAACCGGCTGAATGGCAACTACTATAGCGAGCAGTTCTCTTTAGAATGATGATCTTTACATGAAGAGAGATCGGTATGCAGCTCCATTCAGCACATTTTACGCCGACCTGTATCGCATTTATTAAACAATGGCAGGGTCTGTCACTGGAAAAGTATCAGGACAAAAAGGGTATATGGGTCATTGGTTACGGGCATGAAATCACTGCAGATGAATACTTCGATAAACCTATTTCAGTCATGCAGGCAGATAAACTGCTGCTCGATGATTTGTATGCCTGCGAGGCATTAATACGGACGAAGTTGCCACAACTTAACGATCTGTTTCAGCAGGAAGCGCTTATTGCGTGGATACTCAGCATTGGGATGAAGCAATTTTGTACTTCAGAAATGGGGTCGCTCATATTTCACAGCCAGACACTTTCTGACTGTGAAATAAGTACCCGTTAGTATGATTCGTTTAACATCATTGCTGCCTGAGTACGGTTTTTTACCTCCAGCCGCTGATAAAGCGATTCAAGATGTGCTTTTACCGTCCCGGTACTGATATTTAACGCCCGACCAATTTGTTTATTAGATTCTCCGGCTGCCAGCATAGTCAGGATCTCTCGCTGACGTGCGCTTAACGCTTTTATATTCTGGTTACCGTTCTCTGATACCGCTAAGTAATCTCTGGGTAAAAACATCATACCCATCGCTACACTGTTGATCGCCAGCGTGAACGTTTCCGCGTCAGAATCGCGCGGGACAACCGCCAGTACGTTTAACTGAGTGACTTCCTGCAGCCATTTTTTTCGGCAATCTGTTGCCGTTATCAACACTTTTACCGCCGAAAATAGCTCCGCTATTCGCTGCAGTATTCCACGGCAGAATTCGCCATCAAGATCGCCGTCAAGCATCACCAGCGCATCAGGATTTTCTTCCAGTTTTCGCCAAAGGTCATCTGCCTGACTGACACCCTGAACATCCACTCCTGGAATACGTTGTTGTAAACTTACATTCATTCCATGAATAAATATTGACTGCCTGTCAAACATTATTACCTGCATTATTTCTCTCCGTCCAAATAAGATATTAGCCTTAACACGCGAAGGGTATTACCTACGGGGTAAAATAAGAACTCACCATTTGGCAGAGGCCATTCTACCGATGACAGGATAGGAAAGAAGCAGAAATTATAAATAGTTACAGCTCACAAAAAAGGATTACATAAAGCGTTTAAAATTACGTCAAAGCTTAAGGAACTTCTTATTTTTAGCGTTCAAAAATACCTTTGCAAATATTAATTTCCAAGAGTCTATAACGTTGGCTAAAAATAAGGAACCACGGATGATCGGAGAATATGTTACAAAACACAATATAGCATTAAGTGCTTACTCAGCAGGTACCGCGACCTACTGAATAAGCACCCTGCAGATTTACAGGAACATCCCGCCAGATACCTCGATACGCTGCGCTGTCATCCAGGCCAGGTCATCGCTGAGTAGTGCAGCAATGGCATCACCAATATCATCCGGTAATCCAACACGCCCCAGCGCCGTTTGCGAGGCGATATAGGCATTCAGCTGTGCATTGTCCCGTACGTTCCCACCGCTAAAATCAGTTTCTATCGCCCCTGGCGCAATAATATTTGCAGTAATCCCGCGCTCACCTAGCTCTTTGGCCTGGTAACGGGTTAACACTTCCATCGCCCCTTTCATGGCAGCATATGCACTGTAGCCTGGCAGGGCAAAACGCGATAATCCGGTCGAGACATTGAGGATCCTGCCCCCCTTTTTCATCAGCGGTAAAAGGCTCTGCGTCAGGAAAAAAGGCCCTTTAAAATGGATGTTCAAAAGTTGGTCAAATTGCGATTCGGTGAATGCCGAATACGGCGCGTTAATGCCGATCCCGGCATTGTTCAATAAATAATCAAACCCATCGCTTTGCCACTGCGTCTGTAATGCTTCCTGCATCTGTTCAACAAACAGAGGGAAAGCGGAAATATCTCCGACATTCAACGACAATGCTGCTGCTTTGCCACCAGATTGCCTGATTTCATGCACAACCTGCTGCGCTTCTTTTTCATTGCTGTTCCACGTCAGAATAATACCAATTCCTTTGTTCGCCAGCTTCAGCGCCGCGTTTTTACCGAGTCCACGACCGCCACCGGTCACCAATGCGATACGTTGCGTCATAAGAAACCTCATTTCAGGTGTTGTGAAGATTGAGACAGAGCTTATTAGGTGTTAAAAAAACAATAAATATCGCTGATTACGCATTACTGTTTCATCCAGAACAACAATAAGGTATGGCAATGGATAAAATTCACGCAATGCAGTTGTTCATCCGCGTCGCAGAACTGGAAAGCTTTTCTCGCGCAGCGGAAACGCTCGGACTCCCTAAAGGTAGCGTATCGCGCCAGATACAGGCCCTGGAAAACTCGCTGGGTACGCAGCTTCTTCACCGCACCACCCGACGCGTACAGCTTACCCAGGACGGTATGATCTATTACGAACGTGCTAAAGATCTGCTGAGCAATCTGGATGAACTGGACGGGTTATTTCATCACGATCCGGCCAGCATCAGCGGTAAGCTGCGGGTTGATATGCCGGTTGGCGTCGCAAAGAATCTGGTAATACCCCGCCTGCCGGATTTTTTACATCAATACCCAGGTCTTGAAATTGAACTGAGCAGCAGCGATCGCCTGGTAGATTTGATTCGTGAAGGTTTCGACTGTGTGGTGCGTGTTGGTACGTTAAAAGATTCCGGGCTAATTGCTCGCCCGCTGGGAAAACTAACGCAGGTTAACTGTGCCAGCCCACAATACCTGGCCCGTTTTGGCTATCCGGAAAGTCTGGAAGATTTGGCTTCACATGCGGTGGTGCATTACTCAGTGAATTTAGGCTCGCGTTCACAGGGTTTCGAGGTGGCGACAGAAAACGGCACAGAATGGGTGAAAACCGGCGGCATGCTGACGGTGAATAGCACCGAAACATACCATGCGGCATGCCTTGCCGGGTTAGGCATTATTCAGGTACCACGCATAGGTGTACGTGAGGCATTACGCGCCAGAACGCTGGTCGAAGTGTTGCCGCAGTATCGCCCAGAGCCTATGCCGGTTTCTTTATTGTATCCGCACCGTCGCAATCTCTCCCGTCGGGTACATCTGTTTATGGAATGGTTAACCGGCGTGATGAAAGACTATGTGGATTAGTCTGTTAGACCGATTTTCGGGATTCTGGCTTGAGCAGGCTATAATGACTTGAGTGCACAAAATAAGGACTACCGACCGGATGACGCAGGAACACGATGCAAAACACCCTACGCATACACAAGAACCAACTCCCACAACGCCTGAGAGCAACGCGAAGGCGAACCAGGCTCTGAAAACGGCCATAACCCTGGCGGAAAAGGTCCAGCGCCAACCTGTTATCGCCCACCTCATCCGCGCCACGGAGCGTTTTAATGACCGAATGGGGAATCAGTTTGGCGCAGCCATCACCTATTTCTCGTTCCTGTCGATGATTCCCATCCTGATGGTGTCGTTTGCCGCTGCCGGTTTTATTCTCGCGTCACATCCCACGTTGTTGCAGGATATCTTCAATAAAATCCTGATGAACGTCAGCGATCCTACCCTTGCGTCCACGCTGAAAAACACCATCAATACCGCCGTTCAACAACGTACCACCGTCGGTTTGGTGGGGCTTGGGATCGCGCTCTATTCCGGTATTAACTGGATGGGAAATCTACGTGAAGCTATTCGCGCCCAGTCGCGGGATGTCTGGGAGCGCACACCGCAGGATCAGGAAAAAATCTGGATAAAATACCTGCGCGATTTTGTCTCATTGATTGGTTTGCTGATTGCGCTGATCGTTACCCTCTCCATTACGTCTATCGCCGGTTCCGCTCAGCAGATGATTATCTCTGCACTTTATCTCGACGGTATCGAATGGCTGAAGCCAGCCTGGCGACTGATCGGCCTGGCCATCTCAATTTTTGCCAACTATTTGTTGTTCTTCTGGATATTCTGGCGATTGCCGCGCCACCGTCCGCGTAAGAGAGCGCTTATTCGCGGCACATTTATTGCGGCGCTTGGGTTTGAAGCGATTAAAATTATTATGACGTATATGCTGCCGTCGCTGGTGCAATCACCATCAGGTGCGGCGTTTGGCTCCGTGCTAGGGCTGATGGCATTCTTCTATTTCTTCGCCCGCCTGACCTTATTCTGCGCGGCCTGGATAGCAACAGCTGAATACAAAGATGACCCGCGCATGCCGGGGAAAACTCACCGCTAATTCTCATCCCAACAGCGGATTCGTGAGCCGCCTCCGGCTTACGTTCCGCAAGGATCTGTAGGCCAGATAAGATACCTGTATCGTCATCCGGTACTCTTTTTAGAATATAAATCCAGTACGTAACTTTTATTTAACCAAAAACCAGTTTTATTATCCAAGTTTTAAATTATGTGAAGCATTTCATGGAAGAGAAATCTTCAGCCTAAAAATTATCCCCTTTTTGACATATTTTTGACCAGACTCAACGCTTGTTACAGATTGAAATGTCTCTTTTGCTGTGCGTAATATGACCTTTCGTTCGACCAAAAATAAGAAAATATTATGCAAGCAACAGCCACAACGCTCGACAATGAACAGGAACACACGCCGGTCAACTCGCGCAATAAAGTCGTCGTCGCCTCACTTATTGGCACTGCCATTGAGTTCTTTGACTTCTATATATACGCGACCGCTGCAGTGATCGTGTTCCCCCATATCTTCTTCCCGCAGGGCGACCCAGCAGCGGCAACGCTTCAGTCTCTCGCGACCTTTGCCATCGCCTTTGTCGCACGGCCAATTGGTTCTGCCGTGTTCGGACATTTCGGTGACCGCGTAGGGCGCAAAGTGACACTGGTTGCGTCACTGCTCACCATGGGGATTTCTACGGTCGTCATTGGTCTGCTGCCGGGTTATGAAACTATCGGTATTTTTGCACCACTACTGCTGGCACTGGCACGTTTTGGTCAGGGTTTGGGACTTGGTGGCGAATGGGGCGGCGCAGCGTTGCTGGCAACGGAAAACGCCCCTCCGCGTAAACGCGCGTTGTACGGCTCGTTCCCACAGCTGGGCGCACCTATCGGCTTCTTCTTTGCCAACGGCACGTTCCTGTTGCTCTCCTGGCTGCTTACCGATGAGCAGTTTATGAGCTGGGGCTGGCGCATACCGTTTATCTTTTCTGCTGTGCTGGTGATCATCGGCCTGTACGTTCGTGTTTCGCTGCATGAGTCGCCAGTTTTCGCTAAAGTGGCTGCGGCGAAAAAGCAGGTTAAAATCCCGCTGGGTACCTTGCTGACAAAACATGTACGCGTAACGATCCTCGGTACGTTTATCATGCTGGCAACCTATACACTGTTCTATATCATGACCGTCTATTCAATGACGTTCAGTACCGCAGCTGCCCCGGTGGGTCTAGGCTTGCCGCGTAATGAAGTGTTGTGGATGTTGATGATGGCGGTGATTGGCTTTGGCGTAATGGTTCCCGTGGCGGGACTGTTGGCCGACGCGTTTGGTCGTCGCAAGAGTATGCTTATCATCACGACGCTTATCATTTTGTTCGCGCTGTTCGCCTTTAAACCGTTGCTGGGTTCCGGCAATCCGGCGCTGGTATTCGCTTTCTTGTTGCTGGGGTTAAGCCTGATGGGGCTGACATTCGGCCCGATGGGCGCGCTGCTACCAGAGCTCTTCCCGACCGAGGTCCGCTACACTGGCGCATCATTTTCGTATAACGTTTCGTCAATCCTTGGTGCTTCCGTTGCTCCGTATATTGCCGCCTGGTTGCAGGGAAACTATGGTCTGCCAGCGGTCGGCATTTACCTGGCGTCAATGGCGACATTAACGCTGATAGCACTGTTGTTAACCCACGAAACACGTCACCAGTCGTTATAATTTGCTTGCCGGATAGCACCGCTATCCGGCAATTCTCTTCTGCAATCACTTCTTCATCTGAGACAAAATAGTCCTGCACTGGTTGGCCTCACCTTCAGAGGGTGAAATCAGCGCCAGCAGGGCAGCCGCAGGTGTGACTAAGGTTGCCAGCGCTGCGGCAACCGCGCCACGCGCAATCAGCGGCCCGGCTTTCACCCCTGCCTGTGGATCCTTGAATGTCCCGCGAACATACAGCGGTGAACGCAGGGTGATAATACGGATACCTTTACTCTCGGGATCAATGGTTAAATCCAGCTGTTCAGAGGCAAAGCTCGCGGTTCCGGTCACATTGATGACCGCATTTTCGGTATCGAACGCAAAAATCTGCGGACGCGCAACACCATTGACGATATCCAGATTCGCCGCCGCACAGTTCACCCGGACCTCGTCATCACCGAATATCTGCCCGACGATATAGTTACCCAGATTCAGTCCAACAATTTCCATCAGATTTCGACTGATAAGACCATCATTCATCAGCAGCTTCAGATTGCCATTACTGTTACCAAGCAGTGCCGCCACTGAATTCCCGCTACCGCTAAATCTGGCGTCTCCGTTCATTTCGCCCAACGTTTTCTGCATCAGTTCCACATCCGGCATTAGCTCTTTCAGCTTCAGGCGGCGAGCCTGTATATCCGCACTTCCTTGCATCGGCTTTTTATTCCCTTGCAAATGGATACTTGAAACAATGCTGCCCCCCGCCAGACCAAATTTCAGCGGCTGCAACCGCAAGTCAGCATTTTTCAGGATGATATGAGTGGAGAGATCGCTGATGGGCAGGCTACTGCCGTGCTCAATACGTCGTCCTTTAAAACGCACGTCAGCGTCCATCACGTTCCATTTATCGGTTTCGAAGCGGTCGTATGGCAACACTTTACCCGCAGGCTGAACGCTTTTTTCACCTTTGCGTTGTTCAGATTTTTTCGCCCGCTCCGCACCTTTCCCGGAGTCGACGCCAATCAGTGGTCCCAAATCAGCTAACCGCAACTGGCGCGACTCAACATCGCCTTCCAGCTTCGGACGCGGCTCACCAGTGGTATAGGCGAGCGTGCCGTGAATATCGCTGTCGCCAATGCGGCCATTAAAATCACGATAATTAAAAACTGAAGATTTGCCGGTATCGATTTTTGCCACCAAGCGCCCGTCAGTTTCAAATGGTGGGGTGTCCGGCAGAAGTACCCCCGTCAAATCGTACAAATCCCCTAATGAATCACCTGAGAATTTAAGCTGGAGATCCACGCCCCCCATCTTCATCGGATCCTTCACCGTCCCTGTAAATGCCACACGCGTGTTATCCGAACGGAAATCGGCCTGTACCGGGAAAGGCGTACCTTCCCCCCGTAATGCCAGCATTCCACCTATTTTCCCAGTACCGGTTAGCGGTTCGCCGTTATATCGCCCTTGCGCTTTCAGACCAAAAACGTAGTCACCGACGCTGGCGCTACTCTCTTTGCTTTTCGTTCCGGTCACTTCACTAAAGGGAAGCGGCTTGCCCAACGGATCGACCAGAATTTCAATCTCAGAGCGAGTCACCTTATCGTTGATGGCTATGCGCCCCTGATCGAACAGAATGTTATCCAGACGGAAAGACCAGGCAGACGGCGAAGTATTGGGTTCGCGATTGTCATCTCCCGCCAGGGTAAAGGTCCAGTTGTTGTTTTTCTCCGACAGGCGGATAAGTCGTGCATCCGGTTTCACCAGCTTGATCCACGGTAGCCAGACGGTTTTCGTCAACAAAGCCAATGGGGCAAGCGTCGCTTCAACACGGGGAAGATGTACCATCGTGACATCAGGAATATCTGGCGGGTTGCCGAGGATGATATCTTCAGCATGAACATGCGGCCACGGAATCCAGCTTCGCCAGCCGGTCTCCTGCTTCTGGCGCTCCCAGACAACGCCTAAATCACCCCGAATGGCGAATGGTCGGTTAAGTTCAGTAGAGACTTTCTGGTTGATGGTCGGTTTGAGCCGGTTCCAGTCAAATGTCGCAATCACCATGATGAGTACGACGATCAACAACAAGAAAACCCCTGATACTATGGCGGTTATTTTGCCTGCTTTCGTCATATATTACGTCCTCGTTTCCATCCTTGCCTGTCCTAAAGATAGTCCAGCAGGGCAAAAGGAGACACTCTACGACTATATCAAAGCGACAAGATCACCTCTTCAAGGGTATCCAGTGGGACCGGGCGAGAGAGGAAATAGCCCTGTGCGGCGAAAGCCGGTGAGTTTTGCACATCACGCCACTCTTCCAGCGTTTCTACACCTTCGACGATCACGCCACGGCAATAGCGGTTCATTAACTGTAATAACAGCGTGAACAGGTTCCGACCTTCCGGCGTCTGGCGCAGCATAACAAACAGGTCCCGCGCCACTTTAATGTAGTCATAACTGACTTCGCTGAGGGCCGAAAAATTCGCCATTCCGGTACCAAAATCATCCAGCCAGAGTGGCCCGAACTCGCACATAGAGGCGAAAGACGATCCCTTCGGCAGGCGAATATGCTCCACCAGCTCGAATCGCAGCCAGGGCAGGCATTCGATGATTTTCAGTATTTCAGCATCCTGGCGCATCGCAATTAACGTCGGTCCATCAACATTCACTGACGCCAGCAGACCGTGGACCCTGAAAAATTCGCCTTTTAACTGCAACTGGTGAAGCTGCTCTTTCACCACGTCAACCCGGTGTCGAACGGCCACTTCAGCAAAATAACGATCCGGCGCAATACGGTGGGAAGGGTTATCAGGATGGCTCACGACAGTCAGCAGCTCAACGGCCATCAGTCGCCCATTGGTCTGGTAAATCGGCTGATAGGTGTAAGCACGCTCGCACTGCAGCCAATAGCGTCGCTCAAGCAAGCTTTCGATACTCGCATCAGGCGTAATTAGCTGCTGGGTAACCTGCTTTATCATCTGAGGTGTCCTGTAAATAAGAGTGTGACTGACCGGACTCGTCAAAGGTTATCGGCGCTCGGGCGCAGAACTTTACGTTCAGCGCAACGCAAAATAAAAAACTAAGCGGCAAAAATCACACAGAACACGTGCTGGCTCAAAAAATTAATGGAACGATGTTTTAATATAGTTGACCACATACTACCCACAGCGCACACTAACGCTAATTTTTTTCAGAGCAGGTTACGACTATGTCCAGAAAGATTGCCGTGATTGGCGAATGCATGATTGAGCTGTCACAGAAAGGTGCTGATGTTCAGCGCGGATTCGGTGGCGACACGTTGAATACATCCGTTTATATCGCCCGTCAGGTCGATTCTGCGGCACTTTCCGTACACTATGTGACGGCGCTGGGCACTGACAGTTTCAGCCAACAAATGCTGGAATCCTGGCACAGCGAAAACGTCGATACCTCTTTAACGCAGCGTATGGAAAATCGCCTCCCAGGTCTCTATTACATTGAGACAGACAACACCGGTGAACGCACCTTCTATTACTGGCGTAATGAAGCTGCGGCAAAATTCTGGCTGGAGAGTGAACAGTCTGCCGCCATTTGCGAAGAACTGGCCACATTCGACTACCTGTATCTGAGTGGAATAAGCCTGGCGATATTAAGCCCATCCAGCCGTGAGAAGCTGCTATCGCTGCTCCGCGAATGCCGCGCCAACGGTGGAAAAGTCATATTTGACAACAACTACCGTCCACGTCTGTGGAGCAGTAAAGAAGAGACACAGCAGGTGTATCAGCAGATGCTGGAATGCACCAATATCGCGTTCCTGACGCTGGATGATGAAGACGCATTGTGGGGCGAAAAACCCGTTACCGAGGTGATTGCCCGCACTCACGCAGCTGGTGTGCAGGAAGTGGTTGTGAAGCGTGGCGCAGACTCTTGCCTGGTTTCCATCGCTGGCGAAGAACTCATTGATGTACCGGCTGTAAAATTACCGAAAGAGAAGGTCATTGATACCACGGCTGCAGGAGACTCCTTCAGCGCAGGATATCTGGCAGTACGCTTAACCGGTGGCGATGCCGCAGAAGCCGCCAAACGCGGCCACCTGACAGCAAGCACTGTTATTCAGCATCGTGGGGCGATTATTCCACGCGACGCAATGCCACAATAGAATGTCACACTAGTTTTATTCCCCCTCTCCCGACCGGGAGAGGGAAATTCCTGCTTATTGCACCGGCGGAATATCCGTCACTTCAGGATGAGCCTCATCCGTTTCGACAGCAGTCGCCGCGGTTGTCACAGGTGCCATGATTTGATCCCACGTAGCCTGCAAGTCCTTCATATTGAATTCAGGTTCACCTTTCGGCTGGAGCAGAATTAACGCCATCTCTTGCGATAATTGCTGGCGCAGGTTCTGGTTCAACATTTCGACGGTCAGGCCGTTGAGGAAGTTCTGGCGTAAACGCTGGTACTGCTCTGGCGCGATATCCACTACCTGATTTTGCAGCGAACGCAGGCGCTGGCTGATCAAAATATCGGTATCGGTACGACCATAGGTGGCAAACAGTTTCTGCAGCTCCAGATTCTTTTGCGCCACCAGCGCATTGAACTCTTCTTCCGGTAGACCTTTATCACGCACTTTCGCCAGTTCACGCGCGACCATGCCCAAATTCGCGTTCAGTTTATCGTTCGGAGACTCAACGTTAATGGCGCACTGCGCGCGCAGGAACAGAACCCGACAGTCAAAACCAAGGCCGATATCTTTCGCGTTATTTTTGGTTAGCGTTTGCTGAATATGCCAGAACAGCGCCTCACGGGCTAAATCAGCACGCCAGTAGCGCAACAGCGCGGAGGATTCGCGGATAGGCTGCCACGGTGTATCCCACATGATGGAAAGGCGATCCTGACGCACTGCATCGGTCATAATGCTAACCGCTTCGGCACGCAGTGGAGAGAGCGTAGGTACTGGTGCCGGCGTTTCGCGTTTTCCTTTTAACTCACCAAAGGTTTTATTGATTTGCTCAGCCACGCTGCGCGCATCAACGTTACCGACGATAATCAGCGTCATGGCATCCGGGGTATACCATTTCTGATAGAACGACTGAATTTTCGCCGCATCAATTGGTGTTTTCAGCGGATCGGCGGGATCATGTCCCAACAGCGTCGATCCCTTCAGACGATAACGCCACCACCCTTCTTTGGTATCCATAGGCCAGGTCGCAACCATATCTTCGCTATTCAGCGCATGATTGACCGTTTCAGGCGTGATGGTCAGCTTGCCGGAAATGTTCGCCAGATAAGATAACGACTCTTTCAGCAGGTCATTGCGGCTGTTAGGCAAACTGAGGTTATACAGTGTGGAATCATAGGAAACGATAACGGGCGGCATGGGACGTTTTGGATCGAACCCCTGCTGCCACAATGAACGGGCTTGCGCGGCATCCAGACCACCGCTTTGCGTCAGCGCAATGCGAGGGATCGCATGGCTGAAACCACTCTGTTGCGTACTTTCGGTGAGTGAACCGGTATTAACCAGCAGGCGAACCTCTATGCGGTCGCTGGGACGCTGGGGCGTGGCGAGAACTTGCCACTGTAAGCCATTTGCCAGCGTGCCCTGTTGCCACGCCGGGTCAGGCTGGAGCGCATCTGCCTGCACATAGCCGGCAGAGGCCATCATCAGCAAGCCGCCCGCTAAAAGTCGAATTTTTGTGCCCTGCATGTGAACCCCTGATCAACAATCCTGGTAATAAAAAGACAGTCCTGAAAGGACTCTCTGAATATGACGTTAAAAACACTTCGTGTTAGACCGCGAGAACATAAAAATGTCACGGAAGAAGTGAAAAAATCCCAAAGCCATCGTATTGATGAATTCGGGCACAGGGGTCAATTATGCGCAGGAGCCCGTAGCCCTACAAGGGACTACGGGCATAAGTGACGAGATTAAGAGGATAATTCGTGCGTTTTGCCATCCGGCGCACGATTATTCAGCACATCATCCAGCTTTTTGTGGTCCAGTTCTTTCACCCATTTAGCAACGACAACCGTTGCCACACCGTTACCAACCAGGTTGGTCAGCGCGCGGGCTTCAGACATGAATCGGTCAATACCAAGAATCAACGCCAGACCGGCAACCGGCAAATGACCCACGGCGGAGATAGTCGCAGCCAGAACAATAAAGCCGCTTCCGGTAACACCCGCAGCCCCTTTCGAGGAGAGCAGCAGCACCACCAGCAGAGTTATCTGATGGAAGATATCCATATGACTGTTCGTTGCCTGCGCGATAAATACCGCCGCCATCGTCAGATAGATCGACGTACCATCAAGGTTAAACGAGTAGCCTGTAGGGATAACCAGTCCGACCACCGACTTCCGACAGCCCAGCTTTTCCATCTTATCGAGCATACGCGGCAGCGCCGACTCGGAAGAAGATGTGCCCAGAACGATCAACAGTTCTTCACGGATATAGCGGATGAACTTGAAGATGCTAAAGCCGGTTGCACGGGCAATCGATCCCAGCACCACCACCACAAACAGAATACAGGTGATGTAGAAGCAGATAATCAGCTGACCCAACTGTACCAGCGTTCCGACGCCATATTTACCGATGGTAAAGGCCATGGCACCGAAAGCACCGATTGGCGCCAGGCGCATGATCATGTTGATGATGCCGAAAATGACCTGCGAGAAGCTTTCAATTACGTTGAAAATCATCTGGCCTTTGCTGCCCAGACGATGCAGAGCAAAACCAAACATTACCGCAAACAGCAATACCTGCAGGATGTTGCCACTGGCGAACGCCCCAATGACGCTACCCGGGATAATATCCATCAGGAAGCCCACAATCCCCTGGTCTTTTGCCTGTTCAGCGTAAATCGCTACTGCTTTAGCATCCAGCGTCGCCGGATCGACGTTCATCCCGGCACCAGGTTGCACCACGTTGACGATGATAAGACCGATGATCAGTGCAATTGTACTGACCACTTCAAAATAAAGCAGTGCAACCGCACCGGTGCGGCCTACTGCTTTCATACTTTCCATACCTGCAATGCCGGTGACGACAGTACAGAAGATGACAGGTGCGATGACCATCTTAATAAGCTTAACGAACGCGTCGCCAAGCGGTTTCATTTGGGCGCCTAATTCAGGGTAGTAATGGCCAAGGAGAATACCAATGGCAATTGCTGTCAGGACCTGAAAGTAAAGGCTTTTGAAGATAGAGGTTTTCATAGGGTGTCCTTAAAGTAAAAACCACAGGTCTTGTAAGGTTTTATTTAACCTGCGGCCTTAAAGTAACACCCACACAACATCACAGAAATGTACAAAGATCATAATTGATACAAAAATGTTAAAAAATTTGAGCTGGCTCGCACAAGCGCTACCTTTTTTAACTTTTGTAATCAGGCCATTCCTTCGTTAAATAACGTTCTTCGAAGATATCTGCCGGAACCGGACGGGCAAACAGGAATCCCTGGGCCACTTCCACTCCCGCCTGCGATAACCACTCTCGCTGCGCTTCGGTTTCGACACCTTCGGCGATCATCTGCAAATCGAGGCTGTGGGCCAACTGAATAATTGCAGTGATCATGCTGCTGTCTTCCGGTAATCCTTCAACAAACATCTTATCGATTTTGAGCACATCTACCGGCAGCGACTTCATGTGTTGCAGCTGTCGAAGCCCCGCATAGCCCATGCCAAAGTCATCCAACGCGATACGTACACCCGCATTACGCAGTGGCCGCAAAATAGCCACAGCGGCGTTCGGATCATCGATATGTCGGCTTTCGGTCACTTCCAGAATCAATGTGCCTGGCTTAATACGATAGCGGTTTAGCAGTTCCAGCAGGTCAGACACCATACTCGGGTGCATCAGTTGCAACGCCGAAAGATTCACCGACAGCGGCAACATCAGGCCGCGCTCCTGCCAGGCGGAAAGCTGGCGACAGGACTCTTCAAGTATCCAGTAGCCGACCGTTATCATCAGACCGCAGGATTCAATCCTGTCGATTAACCCTTCCGGCAGCTCCCAGCTTCCGTCCGGTTGTTGGATCCGCAATAACGCTTCTGCACTCAACATCTTACCGCTGGATATCTCTACCTGTGGCTGTATCCAAAGCGCAAACTGCTGATTATCCAGTGCGGTGAGAATGTCATTCTCTTCCGTTAAACGCTGCTGTGCTTCTTCCATTTGCTGCGGGTCAAAGAACTGAATTTGGTTTTTACCTCTGCGACGCGAGGTTAATGCTGCCGAGAGTGCGCGACTGTATAGCTGTTCAGCACTCAAGTCACCGTAATACATCGCCACTCCAATGTTGCAGTTTGGACGTAGCTGAATGCTTTGAATAGGCAGCCGCTCATTCATGATAGTGAGTACTTGCTGACCTAATGTAATCGCATGCCAGGGTTCCTTCACACCGTGTGCAATAATGGCAAAGTCATAGCCACTCACCTGGGTCAGCACCATTCTGGGCGCCAGCACCGATTTCAGTTTCTCGACCAGCGTTAGCAACAGGATCTCCCGCTGGGTTTCGGTCAATACACCCGCGGTATCACGCAGGGTCTCACAGGTGACAATCATTAGCGCCGTGGTTTGCTGGCGGGTAACGACCTGCTCCAGTAGCCCCATCAGAAAGGTCTTGTTGGGTAGATCAGAAACCGGGAACCGCATCGAATGGTCGTTTTGTTCTTCAGTGTAGCGCTGCACCATCTGCTGATTCAGGTTATAGCTGCGCACCAGCATGCCAATCTCATCATCCTGATGCAGGCGTGGTAACGCCAGTTGGTAGCCAATCAGCTGCTGTTGAGGAATATCGTTCAACTCGCGAGCAATTTTGCGTAACGGATGCACAATCAAACGGTTAATGCACCAGGAGATTGCCACCGTCAATATTAAGGACAAAAGTAAGTAAATGGTCACTAACGTTGAGAGCGTGCTCATAACGAATTTGTACATGCGATACGAATCCGCCTGCAGAACCAGATACGCCAGAGGCTGCGGGTTGGCGGAGCGCTCAAGAGAATAGACCGGCAATGAAATCTGTACCGGCAGTTCAAACAGGCGAGTCACCATCACCGGGACGGGGCGTTCGGGAATAAAGCTCATCCGTAATGCCTGAAACTGATTAGGCAGGACAACATCAGCGCGGCTGACCACACCCGCGGGCTGAATTCGGCTTAAAATCGTTTCCGCTTCGGGGATATCCGCTTTCAGAATAGAGGCCGACAGAGGTTCACGGACGGAGCGAGCGATGCTTTCAAGTTGCGTAGCCGTGTTGTAGCGATTCTGCTGTACCAGATGAAACAGCAAAACGGTGCAAAAAATAAAAACAAACACCATGACAACGGCCGCAACCATCGCCATCTGCTTAATTGTTAACGAGCGACTGACACGCAAACTGACTCTCCACGGATAGACGAAACTGCCGTCAGAGTATACCCGATCGTAGCCGTATTAAGAGAGGCGCTATCTGAAAACTTCCCCGCACGCATTATCGCAGCAGGTTAGCCACATAGCGATGGAACTTACCTGCAATAAAGACGAAAAAGGCCGCAAGGTTTATCCCTGCGGCCTGGTCCGGGCGCATATTTCCATTACAGCAGGCTGACGCCCATAAGCCCTGTCACTTTCTGTTACGCAGCCAGTTCACAATCAGACTGGCAGTAATGCCAGCGATGACCGGAGCAACCAGACCGTGCCAGAAGGGAATGCCTAACTGCGCGAACGTCATATAACCGCCTGTATTGCAATGGCAACTTTTCGCGGCTATTCTTGAATTGTCTGGATTCAAGTTAGCCCTCGTTATGTTGCCGGTTTATACCAAACAACGTGCGGGGGTTTTCTCTTTCCAGCAACCTATGCCGCCAGGGATCAAGCCCCCGCAACATTGCGCCTCACCGGACGAGTCCGGCTTGACGCGGATTCTATGTCAACAATTACGGCCTATCACCCCACCATAACTCAGTCTGCGTGAAGCTTCGCAATCAGACTTGTACGCGCACATCCTTCATGGCTGGAAAATTTTTTGCCAGATGGCAACTTTCCTGACAGCTTACTAAACAGCGATTTATCTAATGCATTGATATCCATAGGTTCATTTTATGGCACAGCGATTGCTATTTGAGTGTGAGCTGTTCTGTTCCGAATTAAAGGAGATATCATGTCTGACTGTCGTACTTACGGATTCAATACTCAGATCGTTCACGCGGGGCAACAACCCGATCCTTCCACTGGCGCGCTTAGTACGCCTATTTTCCAGACTTCAACGTTTGTTTTTGACAGCGCCGAACAAGGTGCCGCCCGCTTTGCGCTCGAGGAGTCCGGGTACATTTATACCCGTTTGGGTAACCCCACCACCGACGCGCTGGAGAAAAAGTTGGCGGTACTGGAAAAAGGCGACGCCGCATTGGCAACCGCATCCGGTATCTCAGCCATCACAACGTCACTGCTGACCCTGTGCCAGCAGGGCGATCATATCGTTTCCGCCAGTGCAATTTACGGCTGTACTCATGCTTTTCTGTCCCACAGCATGCCGAAGTTCGGTATTAACGTGAGCTTCGTTGACGCCGCAAAACCCGATGAAATCCGTGCTGCCATGCGCCCGGAAACTAAAGTGGTATATATCGAAACGCCAGCCAACCCAACGCTCTCACTGGTCGATATTGAAACGGTGGCTGGCATAGCCCATCAACAAGGTGCATTGCTGGTCGTGGATAACACCTTTATGTCGCCATACTGTCAGCAGCCTCTGCAGTTAGGTGCCGACATCGTGGTGCACAGTGTGACCAAATATATCAACGGTCACGGAGACGTGATTGGCGGCATCATTGTTGGCAAGCAGGATTTTATCGACCAGGCACGATTCGTCGGGCTGAAGGATATCACCGGCGGCTGTATGAGCCCCTTCAACGCCTGGCTGACGCTGCGTGGTGTTAAAACGCTGGGCATTCGTATGGAACGCCACTGTGAAAACGCGTTAAAAATTGCTCGCTTCCTGGAAGGTCATCCGTCTATTACCCGAGTTTATTATCCTGGCCTGCCTTCACACCCGCAGTATGAGCTGGGTAAACGCCAGATGAGTCTGCCGGGAGGAATTATCAGCTTCGAAATCGCCGGAGGCCTGGAGGCTGGCAGACGGATGATCAATTCTGTAGAATTGTGCCTCCTCGCGGTCAGTCTCGGTGATACCGAAACCCTCATTCAGCACCCAGCGTCTATGACACATTCGCCCGTTGCGCCAGAGGAACGGCTTAAAGCAGGTATTACCGACGGACTTATCCGTCTTTCTGTAGGTCTTGAAGATCCAGAAGATATTATTAACGACCTTGAACACGCCATCAGAAAGGCAACATTCTGACCATTACGACCTGAACCGACGCCGCTCGGTTCAGGTCGTTGAGAATCAAGGCACAACAGCCTGGTTATACGCACAATCCTTTTTCAGGGAGAGTGGGTATTTTGGGCAGGGGGTTCTATGCAGGACAACACATTACAATTAAGCAACAATACAGCAACCGCCGTACCATTCTCACAAAAAATACCGTTCACGAAATACGATTTTGGCTGGGTGCTACTCTGCATCGGCATGGCAATTGGTGCCGGAACGGTACTGATGCCAGTACAAATTGGCCTGACAGGTATTTGGGTATTTATTGTCGCATTTATTATTGCCTACCCAGCAACCTATATTGTGCAGGATATTTATTTAAAAACATTATCAGAAAGCGAAACCTGCAATGACTACACCGATATTATTAGTCATTACCTGGGAAAAAACTGGGGAGTGTTTCTCGGTGTTATTTATTTCCTGATGATTATCCATGGTATATTTATATATTCATTATCCGTTGTTTTTGACAGCGCTTCATATATAAAAACCTTCGGGCTGACTGATGCCGATCTTTCACAATCGATCATCTATAAAGTAGCTATTTTTGCTGTACTGGTTGCTATTGCCTCCGGTGGGGAGAAGCTGCTATTCAAAATCTCCGGTCCAATGGTAGTGGTGAAAGTGGGTATCATCGTTGTGTTTGGTTTTGCGATGGTTCCACACTGGAATTTTAGCAATATCAGTGCGTTCCCAGAGGCGTCAGTGTTCTTTCGTGACGTACTGCTGACCATCCCATTCTGCTTCTTTTCGGCGGTGTTTATTCAGGTGCTGAACCCAATGAACATCGCCTACCGCAAACGGGTGTCTGACAGAATACTGGCTACACGCATGGCCATTCGCACCCATCGAATCAGTTACATTACGCTGATTGCGGTGATCCTGTTCTTCTCGTTTTCATTTACCTTTTCCATTAGCCATGAAGAAGCTGTATCGGCCTTCGAGCAGAATATTTCTGCGTTGGCACTGGCGGCTCAGGTTATTCCAGGACAAATCATCCATATTACCTCAACGGTATTAAATATCTTTGCCGTGTTGACTGCATTCTTCGGTATTTATCTGGGGTTCCATGAAGCGATTAAGGGCATTATTCTTAACGTACTAGGGCGCGTAATCGACGTTGAGAAAATTAACCCGCTGGTTTTAACTCTGGGTATTTGCGCGTTTATCGTAACAACACTGGTTATTTGGGTGTCATTCCGCGTGTCGGTGTTGGTATTCTTCCAGATGGGCAGCCCACTTTACGGTATCGTTTCGTGCATTATTCCGTTTTTCCTGATCTATAAAGTGACGCAACTGGAAAAACTACGCGGGCTGAAAACCTGGCTTATCCTGCTGTACGGAATTTTGCTGTGTCTGTCGCCGCTATTGAAACTGATTGAATAGTCCGCATTGTGCGCCGTCAAATCCTGGCGGCGCTTAACTCACACTCTCCAGTTGATAGCTGCGGATTTTATTCAGTACCGTGGTATGAGATACCCCCAACGCTTTGGCAATATGCCGCGACGAGACATTTTCTTCAACCATCTGCTCGATTAGCTGACGCTCAGCGTACTGAACTTGCTCTTTAAAAGGGCGCTCGGCATGGACCTGCTTAGCCGATGGCATATTTGTCATCCCCAAATCCTCTCTGGTAATAACATCGGATTCCGCCATCAGCATCAGACGAATAATAGTGTTTTCCAGCTCGCGAACGTTTCCCGGCCAGGCGTGATGATGCAATGCCTCAAAACAGGCTTTATCCAGAATCAGACGTCGCTGGAATTCCTTTGCGTATTTCTGCACAAAATGGCGAATAAGTTGGCTGATATCCTGCGGGCGCTCCCGTAAAGGAGGAATGGTGAGGGAAAGCACGTTAATACGATAATAAAGATCGGCCCGTAGCAGGCGTTGTTCGACCATTTCCTCCAGATTTGCGTTGGTTGCCACAATAATGCGCACATTTACTGGAATAATTTCTGCCCCACCAACGCGACGTATCCCGCCATCCTGAAGAACACGCAGCAATTTAGCCTGTAAACTCAACGGCATTTCACCAAATTCATCCAGAAACAGGGTGCCTTTATCAGCCATTTCAAACAGCCCCTTTTTACCTTTGCAGTCAGCACCGCTGAAGGCCCCTCTTTCATAGCCGAAGAATTCACTTTCCATCAGCGCCTCTGGTAACGCTGAGCAGTTAACAGGAATAAACGGGTAAAAGCGCCGATGCCCGGAATTATGGATAGCCCGGGCCAGCAGCTCTTTTCCGGTACCGGTTTCACCCCGGATTAAAACGGTATATTTGCTATCCGCGATTCTGATCGCCTTTTCAATCAGCAACTGCATGCTCTGGCTGCTGCAAATAATGTCTGAAAAATAACGCGGGCGAGTCAGATCCGGTGACGATAGCCCTGCAATCTCTTCAGAAAGCCAGGCAACGTTAATAATATCAGTACGCTGGTTTAAACGAGATTCAACGCCAGAAATATCCTGCAGTTGACGACACCACGACTTAATCAGGATCCTGCCCGTCGTCACTTTCATTGAAATGATATTAATGTCACAGAAAGAGAACTCCTTAAGAACGTCCTCAACCATAGACAGGCGGTCAATTGTTTTAATATCCCAGCGTATCGTAACCACATTTGCTCCAAATAGTTAGCAACTGCGAAGTAGATATTTCTGTGATGCTTACAGTACTGAACACATTCTAGCCGACACGGCAGAATGTTCTGCCAATAACCTCACACTGTGGGGATAAAAACAAAGATATAAAAAACCGGAGCACAAGGCTCCGGTTATCAGGTCATAACCCACGTTTATTGCTGTGGGTTCTCATCCTGGTCGACGGCAAAGCATGCCACCAACTGACCACCATAGTCTTTAAGCTGGGGTTGTAGCTGAGTACAAGGACCAAAACGACGGCGGCAACGGGCATTAAACGCGCAGCCCGGCGGTGGGTTCAATGGGCTTGGCAGCTCGCCGGTCAGCTTAATACGCTCCCGGCGGTCATCCGGGTTCAGCCGTGGCGTCGCGGAGAGCAAAGCCTGCGTATAAGGATGACGCGGATTATTGAAGATTTGATCCTTGGTTCCTTTCTCCACACAGCGGCCGAGGTACATCACCATGACTTCATCGGCAATATGTTCCACTACCGACAAATCGTGGGAGATAAAGACATAGGACAGCCCCAGATCCTGCTGCAGATCCATCATCAGATTCAGTACCTGTGCGCGTACGGATACGTCGAGCGCGGAAACAGGTTCATCGGCAATCACCACGTCCGGATCAAGCATCAGACCACGGGCAATCGCGATGCGCTGACGTTGACCGCCGGAGAACATATGCGGGTAGCGGTCATAGTGCTCAGTTTTGAGACCCACTTTCGCCATCATCGCCAGCGCTTTTTCACGACGCTGTTCTTTGCTGAGCGAGGTGTTGATCAGCAACGGCTCCTCCAGAATCTGCCCCACTTTTTTACGCGGATTCAGAGAACCGTACGGGTTCTGGAACACAATCTGGATTTTCTGTCGACGCAGTTTTTGCGCCTGCGGGTCGTGTTTAAGCAGATCCTGTCCCTGGTAATACAGCTCACCGCCGGTTGGAACTTCAATCATCGTCAGCAGGCGACCGAGCGTCGATTTCCCGCAGCCTGACTCTCCGACCACTGCCAGCGTTTTACCGCGTTCAAGGGTAAAAGACACACCGTCCAGCGCTTTCACCAGGCGCTCCGGAGCGAACATGCCCTTCTTCACCGGATAATATTTTTTCAGGTCAATTGCCTGCAACAATGGTTGTTGCGAGGTGGCATCATGCGTACTCATAGCCCAGGCCTCCCGGCATCATCGAGTGGGTAATGGCATTTCGACTGGCGACCGTCGCCCAATATGTTCAGCTCCGGTTCAACGCTACGGCACTTATCCGTTGCATACGGGCAGCGCGGGTTCAGCAGACAGCCGTTCGGACGATCGTACTTACCCGGAACCACGCCCGACAGCGATGCCAGGCGCGCTTTATCCTGGGCAAACTCCGGTAGCGCACGCAACAATGCCTGAGTGTACGGATGCCGAGGAGCGCGGAAAATATCGTGCGCAGCCCCGGTTTCCACCACCTGGCCGGCATACATCACAATGATTTTGTGCGCCGACTCAGCCACCAGCGCCAGATCGTGAGTAATCAACACCAGCGCCATATTTTCTTTCTGCTGTAGCTCCAGCAGCAACTCAATGATTTGCGCCTGGATGGTCACATCCAGCGCCGTTGTCGGTTCATCGGCAATCAGCAACTTCGGACGGCAGGCAATCGCCATCGCGATCATCACACGCTGGCTCATACCACCGGAAAGCTGGTGCGGATAAACATCCAGACGCGAGGCGGGATCGGGGATGCCCACCAGCGTCAGCAGGTCAATCGCCCGCTGAATGCGGGTTTTCTTGTTACCACCCTGATGTACCTTTATGGCTTCCATAATCTGGTAGCCAACGGTATAGCATGGGTTCAGGCTGGTCATCGGATCCTGGAAGATCATCGCCACTTCTGCGCCCACCAACTGACGGCGCTCTTTCTCAGAGATACGCTTCAGGTCGCGACCGTTAAACTCCAGCGCCTCAGCCATTACGCGGCCAGGGTAGTCAATCAGCCCCATAATCGCCAGCGAGCTGACGGATTTACCCGAGCCGGATTCCCCCACAATGCCAACCACTTCACCCTGGTTTACACTGTAGCTAATGCGGTCTACAGCGCGGAATTCGGAACCCACATCGCCGAAGTGCACTGATAATTTATCTACATTTAATAACGCCATCTCGAACCTCTTACTGCTTCAGTTTGGGATCGAGCGCGTCACGCAGACCGTCACCCATCAGGTTAAATGCCAGCACCGTCAGCAGGATCGCCAGACCCGGGAAGGTCACGACCCACCATGCACTTTGCGCGAACTGCAACACGTCGGAGAGCATGGTGCCCCACTCCGGCGTCGGCGGTTGCGCACCCATGCCAAGGAAGCCAAGCGCGGCCATATCGAGAATGGCGTTAGAGAAGCCGAGCGACGCCTGAACAATCAGCGGCGCAAGACAGTTAGGAAGAATATTAACGAACATCTGGCGCATCGCTCCGGCCCCCGCCACACGGGAAGCGGTAACATAGTCGCGGTTGACTTCCACCAGTACGGCGGCGCGCGTCAGACGCACATAGTGTGGCAATGCCACAAACGTCAGCGCCAGCGCGGCGTTACCGATAGACGGACCAAATACCGCTACCAGCACCAACGCCAGTAACAGGCTCGGCAGCGCCAGCATGATATCCACTACGCGCATGATGATGTTATCAACAATACCGCCGAAGTAGCCCGCAACCAGCCCCAGGACCACTCCCATCATCAAGGAGAGTACTACCACCAGACAGCCGACCAGCAGCGACAGACGAGCACCGTACATCAGGCGAGACAACACATCGCGCCCTACGTCATCCGTACCAAACAAATGCGCCATCGTACCGCCTTCCTGCCATGCAGGCGGAGCCAGCAGCGTATCGCGGAACTGATCAGCCGGGTTGTACGGCGCGAGGACGTTTGCAAAGACCGCAATCAGGATCATCACAACAACGTATACCAACCCAACAACCGCACCTTTGTTGCGTTTGAAATAGTGCCAGAACTCCTGCAACGGGGTCATGGGCACCGGTGCAGTAATAACTTTATTTTCAGTAACCTGTGACATGATGGCCCCTTACTTCTTATGCCGAATACGCGGGTTCACCACGCCGTACAGCAGGTCTACCAGCAGGTTGACGAGAATAATCATCGTCGCCACCAGCAATACGCCGCCCTGCACAACCGGATAATCGCGGCGTTGCAACGCATCAATCAGCCAGCGCCCCAGACCCGGCCACGAAAATATGGTTTCGGTCAGGATTGCCCCTGCCAGCAGCGTACCGACCTGCAGGCCGATAACGGTCACGACGGGCAGCATGGCATTGCGCAGCGCATGAATGATGATTACACGCATCCGCGTCAAACCTTTGGCGCGCGCAGTGCGAATATAATCTTCACCCAACACCTCCAGCATTGACGAACGGGTCATACGCACTATCACCGCCAGCGGAATTGTCCCCAGCACCATCGCAGGCAGGATCATATGCACCACGGCATCAATGAAGTTGCCCTCTTCACCCCAGATGGCGGTGTCGATCAGCATGAAACCGGTGAGTGGATTGGAATCATCAAGGAACACCATGTCGCTTACCCGCCCGGAAACAGGCGTCAGATTCCACTGCACGGAGACCAGCATGATCAGCATCATGCCCCACCAGAAGATAGGCATGGAGTAACCGGTCAGCGCCAGGCCAACTGCGGTATGGTCGAAAATGGAACCACGCTTAACAGCAGCGAGTACGCCGACTGGAATTCCCACTGCGGTAGCAAAAATCATGGCGCAGACGCCTAACTCCAGCGTCGCTTTAAAGCGAGGCACAAACTCTTCCCACACCGGTAAACGGCTTTTCAGTGAGATACCCAAATCGCCATGCATCACCCCCCAAATATAATGGAGGTATTGTTGCCACATCGGCTTATCCAGACCGAGTTCAGCTAAGAGTTGAGCATGGCGCTCAGGGGAGATACCACGTTCACCTGCCATGATCATCACCGGATCACCGGGGATCATATGGACGAAGGCAAAGGTGAGAAGAGTGATACCGATAAACGTGGGGATGACGAGTCCCAAACGTCGGAGAATGAACTGCAACATAACCCGGATTCTCTCTAATGACGTGCAGCCTGGTGACAGCACGTCTGTATTGCTCACAAATCTTATCTCCCCCTCAAGCGAGAAGGAGATAAAGCATTACTGCCAGATCGCGTTACGCGGGTCCGACTTAACGGTACGTAACGCGGCCTGGCTTGCTTTTAATTATTCGACAGAGACATTTTCGAAGTGGTGTTTGCCTAATGGATCAACCACATAGCCTTTGACTTCTTTACGCACCGGCTCATATACGGTGGAGTGAGCGATAATCAGTGCCGGAGCCTGGTCATGCATCACCACCTGGGCCTGTTTGTAGAGTTCAATACGCTTATTGTGATCGTCGGTCGCACGCGCCGGCTGAATCAAATCTTCAAACGGCTTGTAGCACCAGCGAGAGTAGTTGGAACCATCTTTCGCTGCTGCACAGCTGAACAGCGTAGCGAAGAAGTTATCCGGATCCCCGTTGTCGCCGGTCCAGCCCATCATAACGGCCTGGTGCTCACCAGATTTGGCGCGCTTGAGGTACTCGCCCCACTCGTAGGTGACAATCTTGGCCTGAACGCCAATTTTCGCCCAGTCAGCCTGGATCATCTCAGCCATACGGCGTGCGTTCGGGTTGTACGGACGCTGTACCGGCATTGCCCACAGCTCAACAGTGAAGCCTTTGTCCTGACCCGCTTCTTTCAGCAGCGCTTTGGCTTTCTCTGGATCGTAGCTGTAGTCTTTAACGTCATCGTTGTAGCCCCACATAGTTGGTGGGATCAGGTTTTTCGCAGCAACACCTGCACCCTGATAAACGGCTTTGATGATTGCTTCTTTGTTCACCGCGTAGGTCAGCGCCTGACGGACTTTCACGTCATCAAACGGTTTCTTCTCGGTGTTGAAAGAGAGATAGCCAACGTTCAGACCCGCCTGCTCCATCAGATTGATGTTTTTATCCTGCTTCATACGTGCGATATCAGCCGGATTCGGGTATGGCATTACCTGGCACTCATTCTTCTGCAGTTTGGCATAACGCACAGAAGCGTCAGGCGTAATGGAGAAGACCAGACGGTCGATCTGCGGTTTGGTGCCCCAGTAGCCTTCGAATGCTTTATACAGAATACGGGAGTCTTTCTGGTACTGCTGCAGCTGGAACGGACCGGTACCGATTGGGTTCAGATCCACTTTCTCCGGGGAGCCCGCTTTCAGCATGTTGTCAGCATATTCTTTGGAAAGAATAGAGGCGAAGTCCATAGCCAGGTCCGCAAGGAACGGCGCTTCAGGACGCGTCAGCACGAACTGAACGGTTTTATCGTCAACTTTCTTCACTTCGCTTATCAGGTCTGGCAGGCCCATTCCTTCGAAGTATTCATAGCTGCCGCCAGACACTTTATGGTACGGGTTCTGAGCATTTTTCTGACGATCGAAAGAGAACACCACGTCATCGGCGTTAAAATCACGCGTTGGTTTAAATTCTTTATTGTCCTGCCACTTCACACCCTGACGCAGGTGGAAGGTATATGTTTTACCGTCTTCGCTGATTTCCCACTTCTCAGCAAGGCCCGGAATAACTTCAGTCGTACCAGTTTTGAATTCAACCAGGCGGTTATAAATCGGCACTGAGCTGGCGTCATAAGTGGTACCAGAGGTGAAAAGCTGTGGGTTAAAGCCTTCAGGAGATCCTTCTGAACAATAAACCAGAGTTTTAGCCTGTACGCTTGCTGCGACGGTCATAGCCACCAGGCTCAGACCAAGCTTCAGCATCCCTGACTTCTTCAAGGAAATACTCATTCTTCTGCTCCAAATGTGATGTTTGTTGTTTTACCCTTTGCAGTGGGTTTGCACCGCCTGGCCTTTTTTGTTTTTTACCCGGCCGGGTCGGCGTTAAGAGGATAGGGATTCCGTTCACATAAGCGACTGAGTTGCAGTGCGGATTCTCCATGAAATGCCCCTCATGCCCTACAATCTGTCAACAGAATGTGAAAACGTCAATACAGGTAACCGTGATTTACACCAAGGGTGAGAATTCGCAAACAAAGATTAAAAAAAGTGCAGACTGATATTTTCAGCAGGGAAATTTGTGCTACGCGCACTATGCCAGAATAAATATCTTCATATTTAGCAACATTTGGTGATTAACATTTATGCAGATTATGAAAAATTTCTAAATTAATGCTGCATATCTGAGCGATTAATACCATGAACGTTAAAACGCACAGCGGAAAATGCTAGGTTCAGCCATAAGTAACGCAAAAAAAGATTCAAGCTAATATAAAAAAAGACAATGGAATATGTCACAGAATCGTTAACTGTCAGTGGGAAGTGGTGCACAATTTTTGCAGATGAAATGAAGGTAAGTTATTAGTCGGTGATAGAGGACTACTCGCCACTTCGTGCCTCGCCCTGCGGACCGTTGCTGTTGCAACGTTCTCTCGCGCTGCTCGAGTCGAACCTCTTACCCCCGGAGGTTCTCATCCTCACGGCTACAAATGCAAAAAACCCTGCTCGTTGAGCAGGGTTTTAAATTTGGTCGGTGATAGAGGATTCGAACCTCCGACCCCTTCGTCCCGAACGAAGTGCGCTACCAGGCTGCGCCAATCACCGAATGCGGGGCGCATCTTACTGCGCAGGTGCGCGCCCGTCAATCCCTACGTCACAAAATGGCATTCGATCGGCGAGAAAGTCAGCAGCCCCGTTACTGAGCCGTAGCCTTCTGTTCGTCCGGGATACGACACCAGTTATTGTTCTCGTTAATACCACCATTTGGCGAGGTATAACCAAGGCAACCTAAAATGGTGTCATACAGTTCCACATGGCGACGCGGCACCTTCATATCGGCCTCTTGCTTCAGGTGGGCAAACGCCTTCGCATGCTCGGGATCTTCCAGATACTTGTCAGACATCCACACCAGCATGGGAACGCGGAACTGCTCTGGCGGAGCCATTTTACGCGGCGTACCGTGCAAATGCTCACGCTCGTTAATCGACTCACCGTGATCCGCGGCGTAGAACACTATCGCTTTCTTATCTCGCAACTGGTCATACACTTTGGTAATAAAGTGATCAACATAGGTCACCGAGTTATCAAACGAGTTGATCATCTGCGCCTTCGAGCAGCCGCTATCAACATCGACACACTCTGGCTTCCATTGGGCATAATCGCGGGTGTAGCGCTGCGTGTAGTTAAAGTGCGATCCTTTGGTATGCAGAATAATCAGATGCTTGCCATTATCATCCTGCTTTAAGGATTGCTGCATCTCATCAATCAGCAGCATATCGTCAACCGTTTTGCCACGGTTCCGTGGTTCAGCGCCAATCTGCTCACGATAGGCGATGTTTTCCGCCATCGTATTGCTGTAGAACCACATCTCACTTTGCATCGCGTAAAGATCGGTACTAAACCCTAACTGACTGAGAACGGAAAAGATGTTTTGTTCTTTCAGAGTACGCTGCGGGTTATCGTCTGCCCCACCCTCACGTACGAACATACAGCGCAGTGAAAGCTTGGTTGCGGTATCACACGAATAGCCACGGAATGCCGCGAGGTTTTTTTCCTGAGCCAGTCTTGGGGTGGTATTTCGCTCGTAACCAAAAATACCCATGTGATCCCAGCGCGTCGTTTCACCGATAATAAAGACGACATAGGTATCATCGATATTCTTTGGTGCAACGTAGGTAAACTTCTTCGCCGGATTCATCAACGATTTGTTATCTGAAGACTCATCAACCTGTGCCCAGGCATACAATCCAAGCGCGGAAAGCCAGTTTGAAGGCAGATAGGAGTTCGCCACTACGCCGCCGTAGCTGGGTAAATCAATTCCCGTTTCGCGTTCAACCGTTTTCTGCTGCATACCAAGCAGACGAATCGGCGCCCACACCATCAGGCCAGCCAGCACGACCACGGCCACGCTACGCCACCTTTGTCCTGGCGTACGAACCTGTTTTAACAGGGTGTAACGACAGCGATTACTCCAGATCAGGAGCAAAGGAAAAACGCTGACAGAAACCAGCCAGGCGATGAAATGCCAGCCCACAACTTCCTTCGATAAATCAATATCTGTGGTTATTACCGAGGCAATAATGCCGTAACCAATCACCACATTCAGGAAGGTCATGTAATAGCTTGCACCTGCGGAGCAAAGCACTACAAAGGTGGCCAGTACACGCCAGACGCGTCGACCAAATAAAGAGAGAACACGAAGTAAAAAGAAGGTCGCCAGCACCGCGCCAGCTAATTCAACGACCGCAGAGATTCCTTTCCAGGCGGTAAATTCCTGCGCAAAGCTGCCGAATCGGCGATAAAAAACTGCGCAGTTCATAAACAGACCGATATAGAGCGCAAGCAAGAAGCTAAGCTTTTGCTGCGTCATCGACTTAATATATCTCATGCAAAAAAACCCTGGAAATCGGGATAAAAACACCCTGTGCAACGGTCAATCAGACCAGACAGGTGAAAGATGCGACAACAGCAGAGATGAAATGTCTACAAGCGCGGGTAAGTAGACCACAGGAGGGAGCAAAAGTGCTTATGGAGAATGCAAACAGCGCACATATTTTTGTAAATATATGCGCCGTGTATTAATCAGACGACTAGATAAGATTAGGCGTGCGCCTCGGTAAATACGCTTCGCTGTGGCTGACGAATGGTGGTAGACAGCGCCAGTGAGATGATAAGCAGCGCGAAGATAACACAGAAGGTCACATAGAAGCCGCCAAACAGCGAGGCGATGATTGAACCGCAAATGCTGCCGATCCCAAAGCCAAGGTAGATAACACCATAGTTTTTCGCCAGATTATTCAGGCCGAAGAACTCACTTACCAGTGACGGGAACACGGTAATGGTGCCACCAAAGTTAAACGCCACACAGGCAATCGCTGCAAAAAAGGTCGTGCTATTAAGCGGAGCGAAAAGCAGTGCCGCCATACCGACCAGAGAAACAACCTGACCAATGGTGATAACACGAATACGGGAAATTTTGTCAGACAGAATACCCAGCACCAGACGACCTGACAGGTTAGCGATAGAAATCACCGTTACCGCATTGGCCGCCGTCGCCACATCCATATGCGCCAGGCTTTGTGCGATATCTTTCGCCACACCAATCACATACAGACCACTCATACACGCTGTCAGGAACATCACTGCCAACATCCAGTACTGTGGTTTACGCATGGACTGTGCCAGGGTGTAGTCGTTCTCAACAACGCCATTTACTGACTTCACTTCCTGATTTGGTGCATCTTTCATCAGCGTGGAGCCAAAGACAATCATCACCAACGCAATTGCACCCCAGATGATGAACGTTTTTTCCAGTCCAACGGTGGCCAGCAAATGGGTGTCGATAAATTTAAACCCGAGGCTGCCCAGACCATAAGAGCCGATAGCAAAGGCGGAAATCAGCCCTTTACGCTCAGGGAACCATTTTACGCAATTAGAAAGCGTTAACAGATATCCAGCGCCGTCCGCCAGGCCGACCAATACCCCTGCGCTCAGCCACAACATAATCAGGCTGTCTGAGTGTGCCGTTAAGAAAAAGCCCACGCCCAGCAGGATACCGGATGCCATGGTGACGCGTTTCACGCCAAAACGTTCCTGAAGTTTACCGGCGACAGAAGAAGAAATCGCCAGGCCCAGGCTCAGCAAGCCAAAGGAAAATGCGACCTGGCTGACAGGCGCATCCAGCTTAGAGGAGAGCGCGCCATTAAACAGGCTCCAGGTATAAACAGAACCTAAGGCAAATTGGGTAATGATAGTGCCGATAAGTGTTAGCCAGCGGGTACGCTGATAATCAGAAGTTTTCATGGCAGTCTTCCTGCATAAACAAAAGGGAAATTCTCTGCTGACAACCATAACGAAGTGCAGTTTATGCAGGGAGAAAAAGGCATGAGATGCCATCAGGACGGAATGAAATGCCTGGATTGCGGAATGAATGACAAGACAAAAAGTCGGGGGACTGAGTTTTCTCGCATGAGTTAGTACACACTATCGCTGGAAGGCGTGCGATTATTGATCTAAATATGTAAAAAAGTTGTTTTGGTTACGCATCATCTGGTTAAAATTTGGCACTCACCCCCATGGTGTACATATAGTCACTATTATTTGTACTTTTTTCCGCCTGAGAGAGCGCTGCATAAGCAGCCATGTGCGGGTTGAGCAGCATATCTGCCCCCACGGTGACATCCAGCCAGTTACCGTCCTGGCTCGCTGCCGTCATACGGCTGAGGCCAGACTGCGCCTTCCAGATATTCTCGCCAAACTGCTGGTTATAGCTGATTTGCGCCCACGGTCTAACATCGCCAAACTGCGAATCTACCCGCCAGCCAACTGTACTCACGCTGGCATGCCACAGCGGATCGATTTGTGTCACAGAGGTCGCGCTGTCACCAAACTCGTTATAGGTAGAGGTTGTTGAACCGTCATAATGCAGGGCAGCAACCGGACCAGTAGTTACCTGCCTGGCCAGGGGAAAATTCCAGCCCATGCTCATACCGCTGGTTGCATCCAGAGTCTTTTGGTCCGCCATATTCATCACCGGTCCTGCTACGTTCTGAGTGGAGCGAATGCGCTCTTCCAGTACGTCGTTATAACGCGGTTGGTGATCGCTGTCCCATGTATAACGTTCAGCCGTATGACCTGACATAGCATCAACGATATATTCTTGTTGCCAGCCATATGCGGTATTGGTGGACAATGCACATACTACGACGCTCACCAGAAAGCTTAACCTCTGGCGACCACTACTGTTTCTTATAATCATCAACGCGACTCCAGAAAAGAGCCGAATTCGGCGATATTATTGTCATTGTGTGAAGGATATCGGGCACATCAGCCCTGTATTAAATATTGTCTTTTTAGCGGGCGCGTCAAGGCGGGCCGAATGAAATTTTTACGCCAGTAAAAACAGCGAGGAAGAATATGCAGCGTTGCGGCTGGGTCAGTCAGGATCCACTTTACATTGCCTATCACGACAAGGAATGGGGCGTCCCCGAAAACGATAGCAAAAAGCTGTTCGAGATGATCTGTCTGGAGGGACAGCAGGCTGGATTGTCGTGGATCACCGTATTGAAGAAGCGGGAAAACTATCGCCACGCTTTTCACCACTTCGAGCCAGCAACCGTTGCAGCAATGACCGAAGATGACGTAGAAAGGCTGGTACTGGATGCCGGCATTATTCGCCATCGCGGAAAAATTCAGGCCATTATTGGCAACGCGCGTGCATACCTGGCGATGGAGAAAAACGGTGAACCCTTTAACGAGTTCGTCTGGTCATTCGTCAATAATCAACCGCAGGTGACGCGCGCCGCCAGTCTGAGCGAAATTCCCACCTCCACCCCTGCGTCTGACGCACTCTCTAAGGCATTAAAAAAACGCGGGTTCAAGTTTGTTGGCACCACTATTTGTTATTCCTTTATGCAGGCCTGCGGCCTGGTTAACGACCATGTCACCGGTTGTATTTGTTACCCGGGAGGATCTACATGATTCGCGAATCAAAGGCTGACGATCTTGCACCGATTCTGGCGCTATGGATGGAAAGCACTATTTATGCCCACCCCTTTATCGATGAACGCTACTGGCGCGAAAGTGAGTCCGTTGTACGCGATGTCTATTTGCCAGCCGCACAAACCTGGGTATGGGAGGAAAACGGTGTGCTAAAAGGCTTCGCCAGCGTGATTGAAGAACGCTTTTTGGGCGCACTGTTTGTTGAGCCTGCCGCCATCAGAAGTGGGATCGGCAAAGCGCTGGTGCAGTATGTGCAACAGCGCTTTTCATTACTCAGCCTGGAGGTCTACCAGAAGAATCAATCTGCGGTGAATTTCTACCATGCGCTGGGTTTTCGAATAGAAGACAGCGCATGGCAGGAAGAGACTCACCATCCAACATGGATTATGAGCTGGCAGGCGGATCAAACGCCGTAAGCGCAAGCGCAGGCCCGCTGTACTTTTCGAGCCACGCCAGCGCGGTATTACCCGCGCAGCCGTTCCCCAGCTTTGAGCTGGGGAGATCTTTGGTCAGTACATTCACCGCACCATTTTTACAGATCCCCCCGGCAGACAGATCTAAATCAGGCCAGGCACCTTCGTGAATACAAATGACTCCAGCTTTAATGCCTTCAGTCACCACCGCACCGGCCAGAATATGGCCGCGATGATTCCACACTCTGACCGTATCGCCATCCACGATGCCACGCGCTTGCGCATCCTGTGGGTGAATTGTCACTGGCTCCCGATCTGCTACCGCATACTTCTCACGTAGCGCACTGTAATTCAGCTGGCTGTGCAAACGGTGTGCCGGATGGGCTGAAAGCACCTGCAACTGGTCGGGTTCAGCATTCCCGAACCATTCATCCGGCTCCAGCCACATAGGGTGTCCCAAACAATCTGCATAGCCGTAACCCGCAATCTTCTGCGAGTAAATTTCGATCTTTCCGCTCTCCGTTTTCAATGGATACTTATGCGGGTCTCGGCGAAAATCGGCAAAACGGATAAACTGCGCATTGGCTGATTCTTCCGGCATTTCGATGAGTGTATTTCCCTGCCAGAATTCGGTGAATGGTGGCAACGTCACCTGCTGGCTGACACCGCGTTGCCCGGCAATGTTGTAAAAAGTCTCCAGCCACTCCAGCTCGCTTTTGCCTTCCGTAAACCGTTCGTAACCGCCTTGCTCCCAGCGCTCGCTCAGTTCGGCAAAAACATCAAAATCATTGCGTGCTTCATCACGCGGCGCAACAACCTGTTTCATCGGCACCAGATGCTGATTGCTGTAATCCCCGGTCATGGTTAAATCGTTGCGCTCAAAAGAGGTCGTTGCGGGTAATACAATATCGGCGTGCCGGGCTGCCGCAGTCCAGAAACACTCCGAGATAACCACCAGCTCTGGCTTTTGCCAGGCACGGATCAGGCGATTCGTGTCCTGGTGATGGGTGAAGTTTGCTCCGCCCGCCCACCAGAGAAAACGGATGTCGGGAAAATGTCTGTCCATACCGTTGTGCTGATAGAAACCTCCGGGGTTCTCCAGCGCTTCGACAATACGCGCCACCGGAATTTTATCTACCGCATCGGTGCCGCCTTTTACGCTCCCCTGCATCGAGGCCAGGACAGCAGCGCGACGTGTCGGATTACCGCCATTAGCAAAATGGTACGAGAGGCCAAACCCTCCGCCAGGAGTGCCAATTTGGCCGAGCATGGCGGCAAGTGTGACAATCATCCAGTGCTTTTGCTCACCATACTGCTGGCGTTGCATACCCCATCCAGCCATCAACATAGTGGTATTTTGGTGAAATATTTCGGCAATTTCGCGTATTTTCACCGCCTGAATTCCACAAATATCCGCTGCCCACTCTGCTGTTTTGGCCATATCATCGGTTTTTCCCAGTAGATAATCAGCAAACCGTTCATAACCGGTAGTGCAGCGAGCCAGGAAGGCCTCGTCATGCCAGCCGTTCTCCACCAGCGTATGCGCAATCCCCAGCATCAGCGCAACGTCGGTCCCCATATGTGGGGCTATCCATTCCATCTTGTCACCGAAGAAATCGACGCTTTCTGATCGCATTGGATCAATGCAGATCAACCGCTTGCCGCTGTTTCGCAATGCCTCAAAGTACGCCAGCCCTTGTTCGTCAGAGGCATTCCAGGCAATCTTCAGAGTGTTGAGCGGATTAGCGCTCCATAACACCACCACATCGCTGTGTTCCAGCACCACCGGCCAGCTGGTCTGCTGCTGGTAAACTTCGTTTCCACCCACCACATACGGCATGATGGCCTGTGCAGCCCCGGTAGAGTAATCCCCCAGATGCCCGGTATACCCCCCTGCCAGCGCCATGTAACGCTGCAACAAAGTTGATGCTTTGTGTAACACACCGTTTGAACGCCAGCCATACGAGCCGGCAAAAATCGAAGCAGGTCCGTAGCTCTCACGGATGCGTTTATGCTGCGTATGAATAAGATTCAGCGCGTCATCCCAGCTTACGCGGACAAACTCATCCTGCCCACGCACACCCAGCGGAGCCTCTGGCGAGACGAGAAACCCTTTACGTACCATGGGAAAACGCACCCGCGTTTTGCTGTGTACCTGATCGCATACAACGGTTTGCAAAGAGTTGGGGTGGGATGTGGGCAGTGCGCCACGGGAGGAGAACACGGTATCGCCATCTGTCTCCACGAGAATGGGTCCCCAGTGTGCGGCGGTTAATACCGAGTAACGTGCGGGTGAATTAGCCAAGATGGCACTCCTGAATGCGATGTGACGGGGATATTTATTATGCCGTTCAATGTTACTTACAAATTTCAGAGTCTTCCCTGGAATTTTCTTCATGTTCACACGTCATAATCATCCGCCACGGTCGCTGTGGTAAAGAAGAAAAAAGTCATTAAGGAATTGAGATGAAGAAACGTGTATTTGTGATTGCTGCCATCGTGAGCGGCGCCCTGGCAGTTTCTGGCTGCACAACAAACCCATATACCGGTGAGCGCGAAGCGGGTAAATCCGGCATGGGTGCGGGCATTGGTTCGCTTGTTGGCGCTGGCATTGGCGCGCTCTCCTCGTCGAAGAAAGATCGCGGCAAAGGCGCGCTGATTGGTGCAGCAGCAGGCGCTGCTGTTGGTGGTGGCATTGGTTATTACATGGATGTGCAGGAAGCGAAACTACGCGAAAAAATGCAGGGAACTGGCGTAAGCGTGACGCGCAGTGGCGATAACATCATTCTGAATATGCCAAATAACGTCACCTTCGACAGCAGTAGCGCTAACCTGAAACCAGCAGGGGCAAACACCCTTACCGGCGTGGCAATGGTGCTGAAAGAGTACAATAAAACCGCAGTAAACGTATTAGGCTTTACTGACAGCACCGGCAGCCAGGATCTGAATATGCGCCTGTCACAACAGCGTGCTGACTCTGTAGCCAGTGCCCTGATCACTCAGGGTGTGGAAGCAAACCGTATTCGCACCCGTGGTATGGGCCCGGCGAACCCGATCGCCAGCAACAGCACCGCCGAAGGCAAAGCACAGAACCGTCGTGTAGAGATCACCTTAAGCCCAATCCAGTAAACGTATGCGCCGGGTGGAGGCTCCGCCTTGCCCGGCCTACGTCCGGCAGGAAGCACTTGCCATCGTCAATTTTCGCGTTAAGGTGTTCTCACTTTCTGGCGAGGGAACCTTAATGGCAAAATCAGCACGCCCAACCATCAGCGATGTGGCAAAAGCCGCTAAAACGGGTAAGACCAGCATTTCACGTTACCTTAACGGTGAGAAACATCTGCTATCCGACGCGCTGTTGGCCCGTATTGAACAAGCCATTGCCGATCTCGACTATCGCCCCAGCCTGATGGCGCGAGGTCTGAAACATGGCCGTACCCGTCTGATCGGACTGATTATCGCCGATATTACCAATCCCTACTCCGTTAATGTCCTGAGCGGTATTGAAGCGGCCTGTCGCGAAAAAGGTTTTACCCCTCTGGTCTGTAACACCAACAACGAAGTGGATCAGGAACTGCATTATCTCGACCTGCTGCGAAGCTACCAGGTTGAAGGAATTGTGGTGAATGCTGTAGGCATGCGTGAAGAGGGGTTAAACCGCCTGCAACAGTCCGCACTACCGATGGTGCTAATTGACCGTAAAATCCCTGATTTCGCCTGCGATATGGTCGGGCTCGATAACACTCAGGCAGCAACGGTCGCCACTGAGCACCTGGTCGAACAAGGTTTTGAAGCTATTCTGTTTCTCAGCGAACCTTTAGGCATGGTTAATACTCGCCGCGAGCGCCTGAGTGCCTTTCGCGCGACGCTGGCACAATACCCTGGCGTCATCGCAGAAAATGCCGAAGTCCCGTTGGCGGAAAATATGCAACTGGATGACACGCTGCGCCAGTTTCACCAACAACATCGGGGAATGCGCAAAGCTGTTATCTCAGCCAACGGCGCCCTCACGCTACAGGTTGCCCGCGCACTGAAGCGGATTGGCCTCAATTGGGGCAGCGACATCGGCCTGCTCGGTTTTGATGAGCTGGAATGGGCCGAGCTGGCAGGCGTGGGCATTACTACTTTGAAACAGCCGACGTGGCAGATTGGTTATACCGCCGTAGAGCAGGTTGTGCGCCGGATTAATGGTGGATCCGATGCCATTCAGGAGCAGGTTTTCTCCGGTGAACTGATCGTTCGCGGCTCCACCGCCCGCTAAATTTCCTTCGTGATGGTGATCATAAATTCGGCATCATGCCCTTTTCTTTGGAACCGGTTCCATCTAGCGTTATAGCAAGAGCGATAGTTTTGGAGTTTCCATGAACAGAAAAATTATGGTGGTCACCGCCGCCTACGGCTATGACCAGGTACGCGCAGCCGGTGGGCAAACCGCGATATTGCCCGTCATTGCAGAAGCTGGCGCGGACGGCGTCGAAATTCGCCGCGAAATGTTAACCAACACCGAGCTCAACACGCTGTCAACCATGGCGTCAGCTATTGAAATTTTTGGTCTGCTGGCCTGCTACTCCGCACCAGAGCCGCTGTTCCTTGAAGATGGTAGTCTCAATCCCCGGATCCCATCACTGCTTCAGGAAGCACAGGTCCTGCAGGCTCTGTGGTTAAAAGTATCCCTCGGACATTTTTCCCATACAGATCAGTTCGACACATTGCGTAACTGGCTGGATACAAGTGGTATGGAGCTGGTCGTCGAAAATGATCAAACACCTTGTGGCCGCCTGCAACCAATGCAGCGTTTTAACGAAGCCTGCCAGACCCTGAACCTGCCGGTAACTCTGACCTTCGATATGGGCAACTGGTTGTGGGTAGGCGACACCCCGGAAGAAGCAGCGCAACAGCTGGCATCTGCCGTGGGATATATCCATGTGAAAGCCGCCACACCACATCACGACAGCTATCGTGCTGTGCCGCCTGATGAAGCAGACTCACGCTGGATGACGCTGCTAAACAAACTGCCCGCAGATGTGCCGCGCGGCATTGAGTTTCCCCTGGAAGGGCAAGATTTGGCGGCGGTAACCCGTCACTACGTCGATCTGTTACGCAAGGAGTAACGCATGAAAAATTCACTGGATGTCGTCACCATTGGTGAAGCGATGGCGATGTTTGTCGCCACGCAAACGGGTGATTTGGCGGACGTAGAGCAGTTTATCAAGCGCGTAGCGGGCGCTGAACTCAATGTGGCAACCGGCCTTGCCCGCCTGGGCTTGAAGGTCGGCTGGGTGAGTCGCGTGGGTAACGACAGTTTTGGTCGTTTTATTCTTAAGTCGCTGGCGAAAGAAGGGATTGATGCGCAGGGAGTTACCCAGGACGGGCGCTACGCAACCGGCTTTCAGTTAAAATCTAAAGTCGAAAATGGAACCGATCCCATTGTGGAGTATTTCCGCAAAGGCTCCGCCGCTAGCCACCTCAGTGTTGAGGATTATCACGATGGATACTTCTCCAGCGCGCGTCATCTGCACCTGAGCGGCGTTGCGGCAGCACTTTCAGCAAGTTCATATGCGCTGCTGTCTCATACTGCCCGCACCATGAAAGCGATGGGTAAGACAATCTCATTTGACCCGAACCTACGCCCGGTGCTGTGGAAAAGCGAAACAGAAATGGTGGAGAAACTCAATCGATTAGCCTTTCAGGCTGACTGGGTTCTACCGGGGTTAAAAGAGGGCATGATTTTAACCGGGCAACAGACCCCTGAAGGCATCGCAGACTTTTATCTGCGCCACGGCGTCAAGGCAGTGATCATCAAAACCGGGGCCGATGGCGCCTGGTATAAAGCCGCCAATGGCGAGCACGGTAGTGTCGCGCCAGTGAGAGTCGACAACGTAGTCGACACCGTTGGCGCGGGCGATGGTTTTGCCGTGGGTGTAATCAGTGCACTACTGGAAGGACGCTCTCTGCATCAGGCAGTAACCCGAGGCAACAAAATTGGTGCACTGGCCATTCAGGTTCAGGGCGACAGCGAAGGCTTACCCACACGTGAACAATTAGGGGAATAAACCCCCGACCCTCTCTGTACCCTACATGCAGAGGCGGCATAACAGCATAACCAGAGGGCAATCTATGAATAGCTCAACAAATGCAGCAAAACGCTGGTGGTACATCATGCCGATCGTGTTTATCACGTACAGTCTGGCGTACCTTGATCGCGCGAACTTCAGCTTCGCATCCGCCGCCGGAATCAACGAAGATCTCGGCATTACCAAAGGGATTTCCTCCCTGCTGGGTGCCCTGTTTTTCCTCGGTTATTTCTTCTTCCAGATCCCTGGAGCGATTTACGCCGAGCGCCGTAGCGTACGAAAACTGATTTTTATCTGCCTGATCCTGTGGGGAGCCTGCGCGTCACTGACCGGTATGGTCAGTAACATCCCCATGCTGGCTGCCATTCGCTTCATTCTTGGCGTTGTTGAAGCCGCGGTCATGCCCGCGATGCTGATTTATATCAGTAACTGGTTTACGAAGTCCGAACGTTCACGCGCCAATACCTTCCTGATCCTCGGCAATCCGGTAACCGTCCTGTGGATGTCCGTTGTTTCCGGTTATCTGATTCAAGCGCTGGGCTGGCGTGAAATGTTCATCATTGAGGGCTTCCCGGCCATCATCTGGGCGTTTTGCTGGTGGGTGCTGGTAAAAGACAAACCTTCACAGGTGGGCTGGTTGTCGGAATCCGAGAAAGCGGCGCTGCAGGCCCAACTGGAAAAAGAGCAGCAGGGTATTAAAGCCGTACGTAATTACAGTGAAGCTTTCCGCTCACGTAACGTGATCTTGTTGTGCCTGCAGTATTTTACCTGGAGTATTGGCGTCTACGGCTTCGTCCTGTGGCTCCCGTCCATCATCCGTAGTGGTGGCGCAAATTTAGGTATGGTGGAGGTCGGTTGGCTTTCATCAGTACCTTATCTGGCAGCAACGGCAGCGATGATTCTGGTCTCATGGGCTTCAGATAAACTGCAAAACCGTAAACTGTTTGTCTGGCCGCTGTTACTGATCGCCGCTTTCGCCTTTATCGGCTCCTGGGCCGTTGGTGCTGACCACTTCTGGGTTTCATACACCTTGTTGGTGATTGCAGGTGCGGCAATGTACGCTCCTTACGGTCCCTTCTTCGCCATCATTCCAGAAATGCTGCCTCGTAACGTTGCCGGGGGAGCAATGGCACTGATTAACAGCATGGGCGCATTAGGCTCATTCTTTGGTTCCTGGTTTGTCGGCTACCTCAATGGCACCACCGGCAGCCCTTCCGCCTCATACATTTTTATGGGGGTAGCGCTTTTTGTCTCAGTATGGCTAACTCTGATTGTCAGACCAAGTTCTGCTAATAATCAGCAACTTCCAACTGGCGCGCACCACGCTTAAACACTAACTTACGGAGATTCGTATGAAGCCGTCCATTATTCTCTACAAAGCGTTACCTGACGATTTGCTGCAACGCCTGGAAGAGCATTTTACTGTGACTCAGGTGCCCAACTTGCGCCCGGAAACAGTAACACAGCACGCACAGGCCTTTGCCAGCGCGGAGGGACTGTTAGGCTCAAGTGAAACCGTCAATACCGCCCTGCTGGAGAAAATGCCCAAACTGCGTGCGACATCAACAATCTCCGTCGGCTATGACAATTTTGACGTCGATGCTCTCAACACACATAAGGTGCTGTTGATGCACACGCCAACAGTGCTGACAGAAACCGTCGCTGATACGGTGATGGCGCTGGTGCTAAGCACAGCCCGCCGCGTGGTTGAAGTAGCTGAACGAGTGAAAGTCGGTGAATGGACCAAAAGTATTGGCCCAGATTGGTTTGGCACCGATGTGCACCACAAAACGCTGGGGATTGTCGGCATGGGCCGAATTGGGCTGGCTCTGGCGCAACGTGCTCATTTTGGTTTTGGCATGCCGATTCTCTACAACGCGCGACGCCACCATAAGGAAGCAGAAGAGCGCTTCAACGCGCGTTACTGCGATCTGGACACACTGCTGCAGGAGTCTGACTTTGTCTGCCTGATTCTGCCGTTAACAGAAGAAACGCATCACCTGTTTAGTACAGAGCAGTTTGCCAAAATGAAGTCCTCCGCCATTTTCATCAATGCGGGTCGTGGTCCGGTCGTGGATGAAACTGCGCTGATTACTGCTCTAAAAAACGGGGAGATTCATGCGGCAGGTCTGGATGTGTTTGAGCAGGAACCGCTGTCGGTAGACTCACCGCTTCTGTCACTGCCAAACGTAGTGGCAGTACCGCATATTGGCTCAGCAACCCATGAAACACGCTATAACATGGCGGCCTGCGCGGTAGATAACTTAATCGATGCGCTACAAGGAAAGGTCGAGAAAAACTGCGTGAACCCGCAGATTTTGGGGTAAAAAATACCGGGTTGCGTTAACGCATACCCGGCATTTTGTATATAGCTATAGGCCGGACAAGGCGAAGCCGCCATCCGGCATACTGCCATTACTGGGCTGCACTCACCGCAGCAGTCCAGGCTTGAGTAAAGGCCTGGTGCTGAGAAGCCAGCGGGCCAATCAGCGTATTGTACTGACTTGCCTGTTGTGATGTTGGGAACTGGATACCGTTCGCAACAAAGCTCACCTGCGTATCCTGTTGCGCCACAAAATCACCTACCTGTACCAACTGCTGCGTGAAGATTTGCGCGGCAGGTATCAGCGGCTGTAACGCCTCAGCAGGCGCGGTTACCACTTTGTTGTAGACCTGATCAAAAACAGGCTTCAGGTCGTCGCTCTGCTTCAACGCACCGTGTGCAGCATCGGCCTGGAGTTTCGCGTTCTGCAACTGCTGTCCTAACACACCCAGCGCACCATTTGCCTGACGTAGCGGTTCACGCTGAGTCACATAATCCTGAGGAACACGAATTGCATTGACGCTATCAACAACCGGACGCAGACCGGAGTCCATCGCCTGATTTACCTGCTGCGAATAGCCGTAAAGAATCGCGTAATCGGACACAAACGGGCCAAACTGTTTTTTCTGATCGGCGGTAAGCGTCGGTAAACGCTCCCCACTACGCATTGCAGTATTCTGCAGAAAATCGATAAACGCTTTACGCTGATCGCCTTCTTTATCAAAACACCCACTCAGGCCAACTACCATTAAGAGCGCCAAAACAGGCGCAAACCAGCGAGAGCAGGACTTACCTGTCGCCATTTTAATACTCCTTTCACCCAAAAATGCGCACAACGACACCCGCGTGCCTGACGATGACAAGGATAGTCCAGGTCAGCCCCGCAAGATACCCTTTCCACATAATCTTGTAAGGGAAAATCCCCCTCCCCATCGTCCTTCCTTTACTAACCAATGTTCCATTCCTCGCACGGTGTAATTTTTTAGTAATCTTTACAATTGGAATCCGTTGTCTGGAGATCCCGACCGTTATCAAATCGTTAGCAAACTACAGGTTGCCCCATGCGAGACGCTGAAACGAATCCATAACCAGAACCTTCAGCCCGCCTTCATTTTTTACGACTATTCTTAATGAGCTTTGATCAAATTCACGATCCCGTTGTGTGATTTTAGGAGTTCTCAATGGAATACAAAGATCCTATGTTTGAACTGCTGAGCAGTCTGGAACAGATTGTTTTTAAAGATGTATCGCAGACGGTAACCCTGACGCAAAAATCCAACCCTTTCACCGAATTTGAACAGCTACGACGAGGGACTGGATTAAAAACAGATGATTTTGCCCGTGTAATGGGCGTGACGGTCGCGATGGTTCATGAGTGGGAGTCTAAACGCGTAAAGCCTTCCAGCACTGAATTGAAATTGATGCGCCTGATACAGGCGGACCCAAGATTAAGTAAGCAGTTGATGGATTAGAACATTTTTCACATTTGATTTAAGAACGGCCCTGAAAAAGGGCCGTTTTCTCGCCGTCGCTATCCACAAAAAAGAAAATAGTAGTTGCATCCCTATGCGTAAAATGAGTTAATGCACTCAACGGTTTGACGTACAGACCATTAAAGCAGTTTAGTAAGGCAAGTCCCTTCAAGAGTTATCGTTGATACCCTTCGTAGTGAGCATTTCCTTTACTGTTAAAAAATCTGTAAAGCACGCCATATCGCCGAAAGGCACACTTATTTTTTAAAAGGTAATACACTATGTCCGGTAAAATGACTGGTATCGTAAAATGGTTCAACGCTGACAAAGGCTTCGGCTTCATCACTCCTGACGATGGCTCTAAAGACGTGTTCGTACACTTCTCTGCTATCCAGAACGATGGCTACAAATCCCTGGACGAAGGTCAGAAAGTTTCCTTCACCATCGAAAGCGGCGCTAAAGGCCCGGCAGCTGGCAACGTAACCAGCCTGTAAGCTTAAAAAAGCTCAGAATTCAAGATCCCTGCCAAATGGCGGGGATTTTTTTATTTGCACGTTGCGATAAATCCCTCTCCTCTCTTCTTTGCATTACTTTACCCACTACACCTTTGACCTTTCCCTAAGGGCAAGCTTTATAGTACGTCGGCATGTATTCCACAATTTTCACAAGGAATTGAAGCTATGTCGAAATCCTCACTGCTGCTGCTTTTGGGTTTATTCACAGCCAGTAACGTATTTGCAGCAACCCCAGAGTCAACCTTTCTGGCGCAACATGGGCTTAGCGGGAAATCCGTCGAACAAATGGTAGAAACCATTGACCAGTCGCCTCAGAGTCGTCCATTACCCTACTCTGCTTCCGTTACCAGTACGGCTCTTAAGCTGTCTTCCGGTGAGCAGGTTTATACACTGCCGCTCGGCGATAAATTCTACCTGTCCTTTGCCCCTTATGAATGGCAAACGCACCCCTGCTTTAACCACAGTCTCTCTGGCTGCCAGGGCGAAATGCCTGAGAAGACTTTTGATGTCAAAGTGACGGATAACAGAGGTGATGTGGTCGTACAAAAAGAGATGAAAAGCGGCCGTAATGGATTTATCGGCGTATGGCTACCGCGCAATATAGAAGGCACGATCGAAGTGAGTTATAACGGTAAAAGTGCGGCTCATTCCATTAAGACGATGAATGATAGCCAGACCTGCCTGACAGAATTGCAACTGCGCTGATAGCATAAAAAAATGCCGGATAGCGCAATTTTGCTTATCCGGCATTTTCTAAGTCATTTCACGACAATTACTGCAGCAGTGAAATATCCGCCACGCGCAGGAACAGCTCGCGCAGTTTTTCGAGCATAGAGAGACGGTTAATACGTAGCTCTTTATCCTCGACGTTCACCATCACTTTCTCGAAGAAAGCATCCACAGGCTCACGCAGTTCAGCCAGCTCAACCAGCGCTTCCTGGTAGCGGCCTTCAGCGAAGAACGGCTCGAGCTTGTCACGCAGCACGACAACCTGCATCGCCAGCGCAATCTCTTCCGGCTCTTTCAGCGTTGACGCATTCACGCGGTCATTCAGCTTCTCTTCTGACTTCGCCAGAATGTTCGATACACGTTTGTTGGCAGCAGCCAGCGCAGATGCGGCTTCCAGCGTACGGAAGTGCGAAACCGCCTTCATGCGTGCGTCGAAATCAGCCGGACGAGTCGGACGACGCGCCAGCACAGCCTGAATGGTATCAACGCTGTAACCTTCATCCTGATACCAGGCGCGGAAGCGGCCGAGCATAAAGTCGATAACGTCATCAACCACATTGGCGTTAGTCAGCTTATCACCGTACAGACGAACCGCTTCTTCGGTCAGCGTTTGCAGATCCAAAGTCAGGTTTTTCTCAACAATGATACGCAGTACGCCCAGCGCAGCACGACGCAGTGCAAACGGGTCTTTGTCACCTTTCGGATGCTGGCCGATACCGAAGATACCCGCCAGGGTGTCCATCTTATCGGCAATCGCTACCGCACAGGCAACCGGGTTGGACGGCAACTCATCGCCGGCAAAGCGAGGCTGATACTGTTCGTTCAGCGCCACAGCAACATCTTCCGCTTCGCCATCATGACGTGCGTAGTGCATGCCCATCACGCCCTGAGTGTCAGTGAACTCGAAGACCATGTTGGTCATCAGGTCACATTTTGACAGCAGGCCCGCACGGGTCGCATGATTAACATCAGCGCCAATCTGACCGGCAATCCAGCCCGCCAGCGCCTGAATACGATCGGTCTTATCACGCAACGTACCCAGTTGCTGTTGGAACAGCACGGTTTGCAGGCGCGGCAAATGGTCTTCCAGACGTTTTTTGCGGTCGGTATTGAAGAAGAACTCGGCATCAGCCAGACGCGGGCGAACCACTTTCTCGTTACCGGAGATGATTTGCTGTGGATCTTTAGACTCGATATTGGCAACGAAGATAAAGTTCGGCAGCAGTTTGCCGTCGTTCGCATATACCGGGAAGTACTTCTGGTCACCTTTCATGGTGTGGACCAGCGCTTCAGAAGGTACGGCGAGGAATTTTTCTTCAAATTTTGCCGTCAGCACCACTGGCCATTCAACCAGAGAGGCGACTTCTTCCAGCAGACTTTCGCTCAGATCGGCGTTACCACCAATCTTACGCGCCGCTTCTTCGGCATCGGCTTTAATTTTTGCCTTACGCTCGGCGTAATCGGCAATCACTTTACCGCGCTGACGCAGGATTTCAGGATACTGATCGGCATTGTCGATGGTGAATTCCGGCTCGCCCATAAAGCGGTGGCCACGAATCACGCGATCGGACTGAATACCCAGGATCGTTGCCGGAATAACTTTGTCGCCCAACAGCAAGGTCACAGTGTGAACCGGACGCACAAAGTGAACATCAGACGCACCCCAGCGCATCAGTTTCGGGATCGGCAGCTTAGCCAGCGAGGTGGCGATCATGTCAGGCAGCAGCGTTTCAGCACTTTCGCCTTTCACATGCGCACGATACAGCAACCACTCACCTTTATCGGTGGTCAGGCGTTCAGCCTGATCAACAGTGATGCCGCAACCACGCGCCCAACCCTCTGCCGCTTTGCTCGGATTACCGCTGGCATCAAATGCCTGGGCAATTGCCGGACCGCGTTTTTCAACTTCGCGGTCAGGTTGAGACTCAGCCAGAGCGGCTACCTTCAGCGCCAGACGACGCGGGGCGGCAAACCACTCAACATTGCCGTGCGCGAGGCCGGCGTTATCCAGCTCCGCGGTAAAGTTCGCAGCAAAGGACTCTGCCAGGCTGCGCAGTGCTTTTGGTGGCAGCTCTTCAGTGCCGATTTCCACCAGAAAAGTTTTCTCAGACATGGCCGCCTCTTATTTGTCTTTGTTGCACATCGGGAAGCCAAGGGCTTCACGGGAAGCGTAGTAAGCTTCTGCCACTGCTTTAGTCAGGGTGCGAATGCGCAAAATATAGCGCTGACGCTCGGTGACGGAGATGGCTTTACGCGCATCCAGCAGGTTGAAGCTATGGGCGGCTTTCAGAATACGCTCGTAGGCAGGCAGCGGCAGCGGATTTTCCAGTGCCAGCAACTGCTGAGCTTCTTTCTCGTACTGCTCAAAGCAGGAGAACAGGAAGTCAACGTCAGCGTATTCGAAGTTATAGGTGGATTGCTCCACTTCGTTCTGATGGAACACGTCGCCGTAAGTGGTTTTACCCAGCGGGCCGTCGCTCCAGACCAGGTCGTAAACGCTGTCTACGCCCTGAATGTACATGGCCAGACGTTCCAGACCGTAGGTAATTTCCCCGGTCACCGGCTTGCATTCCAGACCACCCACCTGCTGGAAGTAGGTGAACTGCGTGACTTCCATGCCGTTCAGCCACACTTCCCAACCCAGACCCCAGGCACCCAGCGTTGGGTTTTCCCAGTTATCTTCCACGAAACGAATGTCGTGAATGGTCGGGTCCATACCCAGCTCCTTCAGAGAGCCCAGGTACAGTTCCTGAATATTGTCCGGTGACGGCTTAATGACGACCTGGAACTGATAGTAGTGCTGTAAGCGGTTCGGGTTTTCGCCGTAGCGACCGTCGGTCGGACGACGAGAAGGCTGCACATAAGCAGTTGCCATCGGCTCCGGCCCCAGCGCGCGCAGGCAGGTCATTGGGTGAGAAGTCCCCGCGCCGACTTCCATGTCCAATGGTTGAACAATGGTGCAGCCCTGGCGAGCCCAGTAATCCTGTAAGGTCAGGATCAAGCCCTGGAAGGTCCTGGTATCAAACTTTTGCATATTATTTCGTGCTGGATACGTGTGGATTTAAAGGAAGCGGTCAGTATACCCGCTGGCTGCAAGATATACAGTACGAAACGGGAAAAAGGGGGCACTTAGCGCATGGAAAGGTGCAAAAACTGCCCGTCTGCATCAAATGAGCAGACAAAACTCTCTTTACGGAAGGTAGAACCGCGCATCTCATAGCTACCCTGGAATTGTTCAAAGCCGGTAACATCAATTTTCTGGGTCGCAGTGTTATAGCGTTCCGCAGCCTCATTTTTGCACAATGATTCCATATCCAGCGAACGCGTAGGAGTGACTTTGACCTTTTGCGCCTTCTGTTCGGCCGCGGACGATTGAGGGTCGGCGCATCCTGCCAACAGGAAGGTTGTCACCATCACAGGAAAGAAATACTTCATCATCATTTTATTACCGCCTGTTTTGCTGGTCAGTCTTATTATTATTTATGTCTGAAACTCGATTCCTATTGTGAGAATCTCCTCGGACCACCACAAGCTTTAGCGTAAGAACTCGGATTATTCCAGTGAGACACGCCGACAAAATGCCAGTCAGATTATTTTTAAATGGAAACAGAGGAACTGATGCAGCCCAAAATTTTCTGGATTGATAACCTGCGAGGGATTGCCTGTTTAATGGTAGTTATGATTCATACCACTACTTGGTACATCACTAATGCGCAAATCGTCAGCCCAGTAAACTGGGATCTTGCCAATGTGCTAAATTCAGCCTCACGCGTCAGCGTACCGTTGTTTTTTATGATCTCGGGTTACCTCTTTTTTGGCGAGCGAAGTGCTCAGCCACGACATTTTGTGCGTATCGCACTCTGCATTCTGTTTTACAGCTCCGTAGCACTGGCCTACATCCTGTTATTTACCTCAATCAATGCCAGGCTATCGCTAATAAATCTGTTGCAGAAACCGGTTTTCTATCACCTGTGGTTTTTCTTCGCCATCGCCGTCATCTATCTGGTATCACCACTGATTCAGGTAAAGAATATCAGCGGGAAAACGCTGCTGGCGCTAATGGTTGTACTTGGTGTCATTGCCAATCCCAACACCGTATCGCAAAAAATCGGCGGTTTTGAGTGGCTGCCCATCAACTTATACATCAACGGCGATACGTTCTATTACATCCTGTACGGCATGCTGGGGCGGGCAATTGGCATAATGGAGACGCAAAAACGCGCATTAACCTGGCTCAGTGCGTTACTGTGTCTCGTTAGCGTGGTTATTATTTCTCGGGGGACGTTGCATGAACTCCACTGGCGAGGCAATTTTGCCGATACCTGGTATCTCTATTGCGGTCCAATGGTATTTATTTGCGCTATATCACTGCTGACACTAATCAAAAATACGCTCGGCACGCGCACCATACCGGTACTTGGCCTTATTTCTCGCCATTCACTGGGTATTTATGGCTTCCATGCGCTGATCATTCATGCATTGCGCACGAATGGGATCGAGTTTAAAGCGTGGCCCCCGCTGGACATGCTGTGGATTTTTAGCGCCACCCTGGCAGGTAGCTTGCTGCTTTCCATACTGTTGCAACGAATAGATACGCGCAGACTGGTGAGTTAAGTCTCATCAGGTTGATCTTTTTTCAACGGACGCAACAGCAGGATCTGTCCCAGTAAACCCATTACGAATGCCGCCGGATACAGCCCCATTTCGACAGGTAATAACGGGGCATTCCATATTCCTACCAACAGTAATCCTGTTGTTATCAATGCCACCATCTGACATACAGAGGAAAAGCGTTCATCATTCTGATTAAGATTTTTAGCATGATGATAAGCATACGTAACGAACATCCCCGTCACCAACACACCCAAAAAATACCCTTTTCCACTCAACAGTGGGCATGCCCGCCATAAACCAACAATGTAAATAAGTGCGCCAGAAAGGAATAACATCCATGACCACAACCTCAAAGTCTTCATTGGGATCTCCTTATCCATCAGGGATGATGATATGAAGTACCCAAAGGAGATCACACAGGAAATAGTGCCAACGCTGAGATTTAAGAATTAATTCATACTCAATTTCTATTGTTTTGATTTAGTCATACAGAAGATTTATCCCCCTCTACTGAGCAGAGAGGGATAAGGTCAGGACATTAGCGGTAGCAATTGCTGGTAGATACGACGGAAGGTTTCGCGACGTTGCTGAAAGAGAGCATGGCGCTCTGCGTCAGGGTAATGCGACTGCTCCAGCACAAGCTGAGGCAGTAAATCAGATAATGGCTTCCGGGGGTTTATTGCAATTTGCGCCAAACGTGCCGCCCCCAAAGCAGGGCCGACATCGCCACCAGTACGGTAATCCAGTTGCAATCCACTGATATCAGACAACATCTGTCGCCAGTATTCACTGCGCGCCCCACCACCAATCAACGTAATGCTGGCCGGTTTAACGCCGCAGGCATGCACCACATCCATCCCGTCTGCCAACGCAAAACCGACCCCTTCCAGAACAGCTTGAGCCAGTTCAGCCGGACCATGTTGATGGGTCAAACCAAAAAACACGCCCTTCGCCTGCGGGTTGTTGTGCGGCGTACGTTCACCGGACAGATAGGGTAAAAACCAGACAGGACCGGCGTTGTCATCCGCCTGTTGCGCCGCGCTAATCAGTGCCGGAACGTTCGCCATCCCGGTTAATTTCGCCGCCCAGTCAAGGCAGGACGCCGCGCTGAGCATAACCGACATCAGGTGCCAGCGCTCAGGTAAGGCGTGGCAAAAACTGTGCACCGCGCTTTCTGGTTTGCTGAGGAACCCATCACTGACCGCAAAATAGACACCAGATGTACCCAGCGAGAGCATCGCCTGACCAGCATTCATCATGCCTACGCCAACCGCTCCCGCCGCGTTGTCACCACCGCCAGCAACGACCGGGACTTCCGACATTCCCCATGATTGGGCAACAGCAGGCAACAGTGTCCCGGTAATTTCGCTACCTTCATACAAAGCAGGCATATGCTCACGGGTCAGACCACATGCTTCCAGCATGACATCACTCCAGTCACGCTTCGCCACATCCAGCCACATCGTACCCGCCGCATCAGACATATCGCTGGCAAAATCACCGGTCATGCGCAGACGCAGATAATCTTTCGGTAACAGGACTTTCTCAGTCTGGCGGAAAATCTCCGGCTCATGGCGTTGAACCCACAGCAGTTTTGGCGCAGTAAAACCAGGCATCATCAGATTGCCCGTGATCTTACGGGACTGCGGAATCAGATTTTCCAGCATCACGCACTCTTCAGCGCAGCGTCCGTCATTCCACAAAATTGCCGGGCGTAATACCTTCTGTTGCTTATCAAGTAGTGTCGCACCGTGCATTTGTCCGGCAATCCCTAGCGCCTTCACCCCTCTGAGTGAATGTTGCTGAGACAGCGCTTTTACGGCGCGATCCGTTGCCAGCCACCACTGTTCAGGATCCTGCTCCGACCATAACGGATGAGGACGTGAGACCGTGAGCTTCTCCGCTTGTGAGGCCACCACATCACCCTGCTCGTTCAGCAGGATTACCTTTACGCCTGATGTACCAAGATCTATCCCGATATACATAGGGTATCTTTCCTTAAAGAAATGCCCGGTAGCGCAAAGCTATCCGGGCTTACGCACGCTCTCAGAGGCCTGTTATTTGTCGAACAAATACTGGTTTACCAGATTTTCCAGCAGTTCCTGATGACCGCTTTGGTGCACTGGTGCCAGGTTATGTTGTTCAGCGTACTGCGCAATTTCCGTTAACGTCATCTGACCTTTCAGAATTTGCTGGCCCAGCTCACTATTCCAACCGGCATAGCGTTTTGCCACTCGCTGATCCAGACCACCGTCTTCAATCATACGGGCCGCGACTTTCAGCGACAGCGCCATGGTATCCATAGCACCAATATGCCCATAGAACAGATCGTATTTATCGGTGCTCTGGCGACGTACTTTGGCATCAAAGTTCAGACCGCCGGTGGTGAAGCCACCTGCTTTCAGGATTTCGTACATCACCAGCGCATTCTCTTCCACGCTGTTCGGGAACTGGTCAGTATCCCAGCCCAGTTGCGCGTCACCGCGGTTTGCATCGACAGAGCCAAACAGACCCAGGGCGATAGCGGTGGCGATCTCATGATGGAATGAGTGACCCGCCAGTGTGGCGTGGTTTGCTTCGATATTCAGTTTGATCTCTTTTTCCAGACCGAACTGCTTCAGGAAGCCATAAACAGTCGCAGCATCGTAATCGTACTGGTGTTTTGTTGGTTCCTGCGGCTTCGGTTCGATCAGCAGCGTCCCCTGAAAACCAGTTTTGTGTTTGTGCTCCACCACCAGTTGCATAAAGCGTCCAATCTGCTCGCGTTCCTGACGCAGATCGGTATTCAGCAGCGTTTCATAACCTTCACGACCGCCCCACAGGACATAGTTCTCGCCGCCTAATTTATGCGTGGCATCCATGGCCGTCACGACCTGCGTGGCCGCCCAACTGAAAACTTCCGGGTCCGGATTAGTGGCCGCGCCTGCGCCGTAACGCGGGTTAGTAAAGCAGTTTGCCGTACCCCACAGCAGTTTTACACCGCTCTGTTCTTGTTTTTCCGCCAGAACATCAACCATCTGGGCAAAGTTGTTTTTATACTCTTTCAGCGAGGCGCCTTCAGGTGAGACGTCAACATCGTGGAAACAGTAGTAAGGCACGTTCAGTTTGTGGAAAAACTCAAATGCCACATCCGCTTTCCGCTTCGCTAATTCCAGCGCTTCACCAGGCTGTTGCCACGGGCGATTAAACGCGCCAACGCCAAACATATCGGCACCATTCCAGCAAAAGGTATGCCAGTAGCAGGCCGCAAATCGCAAATGATCTTCCATGCGCTTACCCAACACAATTTCATCTGGGTTGTAGTGACGGAATGCTAATGGATTGGTTGATTTAGTGCCTTCATAACGAACACGATCAAGCTGGTCAAAATAGGCTTGCATAATGAGCTCCATAATCAGGTAATGCGGCGGGTGATTGATAATGTCGTAATATTGGGCACTCCCCACATATTGCTCAATTATGTTATTTCACACTGCTATTGAGATAATTCACAAGTGTGCGCCACTTCTCAAAATAAAAACCTTCAATTAAAAAAACGTTACTTATCAAAGATAAATGTAATCATGCTGGTCAATCATTTAAAATAAGATCCCGGTCATAAATTAGAAAATAAACCAAAAAACGTAACTGGAAGATAAAAATCTATAATTGCCTTCTGTGCATTACCTGTTAAAAATCTGCTACGTCTTACGCTGTGATTGTTACTTTTACTGTTGTCTATCCCCTACAAAAGGCATCACGATTATGAAGATGAAAAATATTTTACTCACTGTCTGTACCTCTCTTTTACTCACCAGCGTCGCAGGTCATGCCAAAGAAGTTAAAATCGGTATGGCAATTGATGATCTCCGTCTGGAACGCTGGCAGAAAGACCGCGATATTTTCGTCAGCAAAGCTGAATCTCTCGGGGCGAAAGTATTTGTGCAATCGGCGAATGGTAATGAAGAAACCCAAATGTCGCAGATTGAAAACATGATCAACCGAGGCGTTGATGTCCTTGTGATAATCCCTTACAACGGCCAGGTATTAAGTAACGTTATCAAAGAAGCAAAACAAGAAGGGATAAAAGTACTGGCTTACGATCGCATGATCAATGATGCCGATATCGACTTTTATATCTCTTTTGATAATGAAAAGGTCGGAGAATTACAGGCTCAATCATTAGTCAATATCGTACCACAAGGAAATTATTTTCTGATGGGCGGTTCACCAGTCGATAATAATGCGAAACTGTTCCGTGCCGGACAAATGAAAGTATTAAAACCGTATATCGACAGCGGAAAAATTAAGGTTGTGGGCGATCAGTGGGTTGACGGTTGGTTACCTGAAAATGCCTTAAAGATTATGGAAAATGCGTTAACCGCCAACAATAACAAAATTGATGCAGTGGTTGCCTCAAATGACGCAACGGCTGGCGGTGCGATCCAGGCGCTGAGCGCACAAGGGTTATCAGGAAAAGTCGCTATTTCCGGACAGGATGCAGACCTTGCAGGTATCAAACGCATCGTTGCTGGAACACAAACGATGACAGTTTATAAACCCATTACTCTGCTCGCTAATACTGCCGCAGAGATCGCAGTCGAACTCGGAAATGACCAACAGCCAAAAGCTGATTCCACGCTGAATAATGGCCTGAAAGATGTTCCTTCCCGGCTACTAACGCCAATTGACGTGAACAAAGACAATATTAACGAGACAGTCATCAAAGACGGATTCCACAAGAAAAGCGATCTATAAGCGTTATGCCCTCTGCAAAATCGGAGGGCAACAAACGTGGTTTCAAAATAGCCACGGGTATACGTGAACGTCCACGCAGGGTTCTCTTATTGGCTTATGTGGAGCAGTTATGCCATATCTTCTTGAAATGAAAAACATTACCAAGACATTCGGCGTAGTGAAGGCTGTTGATAACGTTAGCCTCAGGGTCAATGCTGGCGAAATCGTTTCACTATGCGGTGAAAATGGTTCAGGTAAATCGACATTAATGAAAGTGCTGTGTGGTATTTATCCACATGGAACCTACGAAGGCGATATCATTTTTTCCGGCGAAACCATAAGGGCCAGCCATATTCGTGATACCGAACGCAAGGGTATTGCAATTATTCACCAGGAATTAGCACTGGTTAAAGATCTGACCGTTCTGGAAAATATCTTCCTAGGCAGCGAAATCACCCTTAACGGTGTTCTTGATTACGACATGATGACGCTACGCTGCCAAAAATTACTCGCTCAGGTCAGTTTGTCTATCTCACCAGATACGCGCGTGGGCGATTTAGGTTTAGGCCAACAACAGTTGGTTGAAATTGCTAAGGCGCTGAATAAGCAAGTTCGGTTGCTTATTCTGGATGAACCTACCGCCTCGCTCACCGAGCAAGAAACCGCAATACTGCTGAATATCATACGTGACCTGCAGCAGCATGATATTGCCTGCATTTACATTTCACACAAACTGAATGAGGTTAAAGCCATATCAAATACCATTTGCGTTATTCGCGATGGTCAACACATCGGCACGCGCGATGCCACCAGCATGAGTGAAGACGATATTATCACCATGATGGTAGGCCGTGAGCTCACTGCGCTTTATCCCAGTGAGCCTCATACGGCGGGAGAAGAGATTTTACGGGTTGAACACCTGACTGCCTGGCATCCCGTAAATCGTCATATAAAGCGCGTCAACGATATTTCTTTCTCACTCAAGCGTGGTGAAATTTTGGGCATTGCCGGGCTGGTCGGCGCCGGACGCACCGAAGCCGTACAGTGTCTGTTTGGCGTCTGGCCGGGTCGCTGGGAAGGTAAGATATTTATCGAAGGCACTCAGGTGAATATCCGTAATTGCCAGCAAGCGATTGCTCAAGGTATTGCCATGGTGCCCGAAGACAGAAAAAGAGATGGCATTGTTCCGGTGATGGCGGTGGGAAAAAATATCACGCTGGCTGCGCTCGATAAATTTACCGGGGGTATGAGCCATCTTGATGATGCCGCAGAACAAAAATGTATTCTGGAATCTCTTCAACAGCTCAAAGTGAAAACATCATCTCCCGACCTTGCGATCGGGCGTCTGAGCGGAGGTAACCAGCAAAAAGCGATACTCGCCCGTTGCCTCCTGCTAAATCCCCGAATCCTCATTCTTGATGAACCCACCAGGGGAATTGATATCGGCGCCAAATATGAGATCTACAAACTGATCAATCAGCTCGTTCAGGAAGGGATCGCCGTGATTGTCATCTCTTCTGAATTACCTGAAGTTCTCGGACTGAGCGATCGCATCCTGGTGATGCATGAAGGAAAACTGAAAGCTAACCTGGTAAATCATAACCTGACTCAGGAGCAGGTGATGGAAGCCGCATTAAGGAGCGAACATCATGTCGAAAAACAATCCGTCTGAAGCGAAACTTTCAGCCCCACAGGCAAGCGGTTTCCCCGCAATTAAATCGCTTAACTTACAAGTCTTCGTCATGATTGCGGCAATCATCGTGATTATGCTGTTCTTCACCTGGACCACGGACGGTGCTTACCTGAGCGCACGTAACGTCTCTAACCTGCTGAGACAGACCGCGATTACCGGCATTCTTGCCGTTGGTATGGTGTTCGTGATTATTTCCGCCGAAATCGACCTTTCAGTTGGTTCAATGATGGGGTTGCTGGGCGGTGTAGCGGCGATCTGTGACGTCTGGTTAGGCTGGCCGCTACCGCTGACTGTGATCGTCACGCTGGTTCTGGGCTTACTCCTCGGTGCATGGAATGGATGGTGGGTAGCCTACCGCAAGGTACCGTCGTTTATTGTTACCCTCGCGGGTATGCTGGCGTTCCGCGGTATTCTTATTGGGATAACCAACGGGACAACGGTATCACCCACCAGCGCTGCAATGTCTCAGATTGGTCAGAGCTACTTGTCCGATGGCACAGGCTTTATCATCGGCGCTCTCGGTTTAATGGCGTTTATTGGCTGGCAGTGGCGCGGGCGTATGCGTCGTCAGACTTTAGGTCTTGAATCTCCCGCATCAACGTCGGTTGTGGGTCGCCAGGCATTAACCGCCATTATCGTATTAGGGGCAATCTGGCTATTGAATGATTATCGCGGTGTCCCTACTCCCGTGCTACTGCTGACGTTGCTGTTGCTCGGGGGGATGTTTATGGCAACACGAACCGCATTTGGTCGGCGGATCTACGCGATTGGTGGCAACCTGGAAGCCGCCCGCCTTTCCGGCATCAACGTTGAGCGCACCAAACTGGCCGTCTTTGCCATTAACGGTTTGATGGTTGCCATTGCCGGGTTAATTCTTAGCTCGCGACTTGGTGCAGGCTCTCCTTCTGCCGGAAACATTGCCGAGCTGGACGCCATTGCCGCATGTGTGATTGGAGGAACCAGCCTGGCGGGAGGGATCGGAAGTGTTGCCGGTGCCGTCATGGGCGCATTTATTATGGCATCTCTGGATAATGGAATGAGTATGATGGATGTTCCCACCTTCTGGCAGTATATAGTGAAAGGGGCGATTTTATTGCTGGCGGTATGGATGGATTCAGCAACTAAACGCCGCGCCTGAATTTAAGAAGTGGGTGAGTCGCAATGCCGGTTAATGCAACCGGCATTGTCTTTTCTACATGATTCAGCAGGAAAAGAACCATGTTTGATAAACGTCATCGCATCACGCTGTTATTTAATGCCAATAAAGCTTACGACCGCCAGGTTGTTGAGGGTGTGGGCGAGTATTTACAAGCATCACAATCAGAGTGGGATATCTTTATTGAGGAAGATTTTCGTGCTCGCATTGATAACATCAAAGAGTGGTTAGGGGATGGCGTCATCGCCGACTACGACGACGATGACATCGCGCAACTGCTTGCTGACGTCGACGTTCCCATTATCGGTGTCGGTGGCTCCTACCATCTTCCTGAGCATTATCCACCAGTCCATTACATCGCCACCGATAACCATGCTCTGGTAGAAAGCGCCTTTCTGCACTTGAAAGAAAAAGGGATTAACCGCTTTGCGTTCTATGGCCTCCCCGCCTCCAGCGGCAAGCGCTGGGCCGCAGAACGTGAATATGCGTTTTGCCAGTTGGTTGCAGAAGAGAAATACCGTGGCGTAGTGTATCAGGGCCTGGAAACCGCACCTGAATACTGGCAGCACGCTCAAAACCGGCTGGCGGACTGGCTACAAACCCTGCCGCCACATACCGGTATTATTGCCGTCACAGATGCGCGTGCTCGACATGTTCTACAGGCCTGCGAGCATCTGCACATCCCGGTACCAGAAAAGCTGTGTGTTATTGGTATTGATAACGAAGAACTGACCCGCTACCTGTCGCGGGTGGCATTGTCATCTGTTGCGCAGGGGGCAAGACAAATGGGGTATCAGGCAGCCAAACTACTGCACCGACTGCTGGCCAACGAAGAGATGCCTCTACAGCGCATCCTGGTCCCTCCCGTGCGCGTTGTTGAGCGTCAGTCTACAGACTATCGATCCCTCACCGACCCTGCTGTCATCCAGGCCATGCATTACATTCGCAATCATGCCTGTAAAGGAATCAAGGTTGATCAGGTGCTGGACTCTGTTGGGATTTCGCGTTCGAATCTGGAGAAGCGGTTTAAAGAGGAGGTCGGAGAGACCATTCATGCCGTGATCCACGCTGAAAAGCTGGAAAAAGCACGCAGTCTGTTAATTTCCACTACATTATCAATAAACGAGATTTCGCAGATGTGCGGCTATCCGTCCTTGCAGTACTTCTATTCTGTCTTCAAGAAGGAGTACGACACAACGCCGAAAGAGTACCGCGATCGATACAGTGAGGTATTGTTGTAGTCGTGCCAGAGGAGGCTGAGCTTAACAGGTCTACGCATTCACCACGCAGGCCTGTTAAAGCAAAGCTGCTTACATATGCGCAGCGATTAAGCGCTGATTATCCTGGTACATAGCGAACAGATAGTTATTGTAGCTCTGCCCTTTAGTGGAATAACCCTTCAGCTTATGGATCATCGCGGTTGCCGTAACTTCCTGATCGGCTTTACGCAACTGAGCGCGAGATTTACGGAAGGAAGAGTAAGCCGGATGCGTATTCAGGTTAATGACATAGGCATTTACCGACTCTTTCACCGATTCAAACTGTGAGTAACCTTTCACCTTGCCCGGTGCATTATTACAACGACCTTTACCGCATTTCATGCCAAACAGGTTGTTATTGCTACGTGCCAGCTTAGACGTTCCCCAGCCACTTTCTGCTGCGGCCATCGTTGCCACCATGCTGGTTGGGATAATGTCTACACGCTCAAGCAGCGTATTCCACGGAATTTTACGCGTGTTACCAGACCAGTTAACCTTGTAACGTTTGGCGATATCTTTCATACGCGCACGTTCAGTCGGCGACCAGCGATTCTGGTACTGCTTTGAAATCAGCCAGTTACGTTCAGCAGTAATGGCAGCATTTTGACTGGTAATAAAAGGCATAACCGTCCGGAGAAACGCTTTTTTTCTAGGTGTTCCGGAAGGGTATTTTCGCAAATCAGGAAGTGAACTGCTCTTTGCACTATTGCGAGAATACTCTTGTTTACTGCTTACCTGTTTAATACTTGTCTTGGTTATGTGGGACTTCTGACTCGTTGTCGTCGTGTGCGTCTTTGCCAGCACCTCACCCGAAAATGCAATGGTGAGTAACATGAGAATCATTGCCCCATATCGTCGAATGGGAGTCAATATCATTAGGTCTCCTGGTCGGATTTATACATTCCAACACCTTATATTTTTCACAAAAATGAGAGATGAATCTCAAATCATATCAAAAATAGCCGTCAAGAGCACCCAAAGGAATAGTCCAATTCTGAAACTATGTCACGCACTAGCGGTTAAGATTGTCATTAATTCGAAGAAAATGTGGTGGTTATCGCAAAATACGTGCGTTTTTTGCACTTGATCGCTCACCCTCACTCCTCATCCTGACGGAATGCGCTCAAGGGATGAGTTTCTGGCCCCATTTCACTGGCAAACTGGCGAAAATCGCAGCATCAAGGACAGCATTATGAAAATGGCCGCCGTTGCGCTGGCACTCTTGCCCGGCATTACAATCGCCTCAACATGGACTGCTCAAGGCTTCCCTGTCTTCGAAACAGAAGGTACGGGTAAGTTTGTCAGCCATGCAGCGTTGACGAAGGGTACTCGTCCTTTAATCCTAAATTTTGACCAACAGTGCTGGCAGCCAGCCAATACCATAAAACTCAACCAGATGCTGTCACTGAAACCCTGTGAGGGCACACCACCACAGTGGCGTTTATTCAAAGACGGCAATTACACGCTGGAAGTTGATACCCGTTCCGGAACACCGACGCTGATGCTCTCGGTAAAAAACGCTGCAGAACCCATCACCGCTCAGATTCAACAATGTCCAAAATGGAATGGTTCGCCGCTGACGCTGGACGTAAGCCAGACCTTTCCTGAAGACACCGTCGTACGCGATTACTACAGTCAGCAAACAGCTACCGTAAAAAACGGGCAGATTACATTGCTGCCTGCCGCAACCAGCAACGGCCTGTTATTGCTCGAGAGAGCAGAAACGAACGCACCCGCCGCATTCGACTGGCATAACGCCACGGTCTATTTCGTGCTGACGGATCGCTTTCAGAACGGCGACCCAACCAACGACTACAGCTACGGTCGCCATAAAGATGATATGCAGGAAATTGGGACGTTTCACGGTGGCGACTTACGCGGCCTCACCAGCAAACTGGAATATCTGCAACAGTTAGGGATCAATGCTCTATGGATCAGCGCACCATTTGAGCAAATCCACGGTTGGGTTGGTGGCGGCACAAAAGGAGATTTTCCCCACTACGCTTATCACGGCTATTACACCCAGGACTGGACCACACTTGACGCCAATATGGGCAACGAAGCAGATCTGCGCGCACTGGTGGATGGCGCACATCAACGCGGCATCCGTATTTTGTTCGATGTCGTCATGAACCACACCGGTTACGCCACGCTTGCGGATATGCAGGAATATCAATTTGGCGCATTGTACTTATCAGGTGATGAGCTAAAAAAAACGCTCGGGGAACGCTGGACGGACTGGAAGCCTGCCGCCGGGCAAAGCTGGCACAGCTTTAATGACTACATTAATTTCAGCGATAAAGCCGCATGGGAAAAATGGTGGGGGAAAAACTGGATCCGCACCGACATTGGCAACTACGACAACCCGGGTTTTGACGACCTGACCATGTCACTGGCCTTCCTGCCCGATCTTAAAACTGAATCCACCACACCTTCCGGCTTGCCGGTGTTCTACAAAAACAAACCAGACACTCGCGCCAAAGCTATCGCGGACTATACGCCACGGGATTATTTGACCCACTGGCTCAGTCAGTGGGTACGAGACTACGGTATTGACGGATTCCGGATCGATACAGCCAAGCACGTCGAACTTCCCGCCTGGCAGCAACTGAAAATACAGGCCAGCGCAGCGTTGGTTGAATGGAAGCACGCTAACCCTGACAAAGCGCTGGATGATAAATCCTTCTGGATGACTGGCGAAGCATGGGGACACGGCGTCATGCAAAGTGATTATTACCGCCACGGCTTCGATGCAATGATTAATTTTGATTACCAGGAGCAGGCAGCCAAAGCTGTCGACTGCCTGGCCAATATGGATCTCACCTGGCAGCAGATGGCGGAAAAATTGCAGAGTTTCAATGTACTCAGCTATCTTTCATCGCACGATACGCGTCTGTTCCGCGAAGGTGGGGATAAAGCCGCCGAGCTGTTGCTGCTGGCTCCGGGGGCAGTACAACTCTTCTATGGTGACGAATCCGCCCGTCCTTTTGGACCAACCGGTTCTGATCCATTGCAAGGCACGCGCTCAGATATGAACTGGCAGGACATTAACGGGAAATCAGCCGCCAACGTCGCACACTGGCAGCGAATCAGTCAGTTCAGAGCCAGACATCCTGCCATCGGCGCAGGAAAACAAACCACGCTCACATTACAGCAGGGATATGGATTTATACGCGAACATAGCGACGATAAAGTGATGGTTGTTTGGGCAGGCCAGCCCTGATCCCACCGAGCTTCCCGTACCGAATAGTGCGGGAAGCCGGATGCAATATAAAAAACCAGCCATTCAAAAATCTGCAGCACAAAACATCAATTCGGACTTCGGGACCTGATTTGCACCCTGCCATAGGGAGCGTTATGGTTAGCCACTTTAATACTGAGTTCGACAGACCACCTGCTATGACATTCTCACTTTTTGGCGACAAATTTACCCGCCATTCAGGCATCACACGCCTGATGGAGGACCTCAACGACGGTTTACGTACCCCCGGTGCCATCATGCTCGGCGGCGGCAATCCGGCGCAAATCCCGGAGATGCAGGATTACTTCCAGACTCTGCTGGCAGAGATGCTGGAAAACGGCAAAGTCACTGATGCGCTTTGCAATTATGACGGTCCACAAGGTAAAACCGAGCTACTGTCTGAGCTGGCGAAACTGCTGCGCGAACAACTGGGCTGGGATATCGAACCACAAAATATTGCACTGACAAATGGCAGTCAGAGCGCGTTTTTCTACTTATTCAATCTCTTCGCAGGACGCCGCGCTGACGGAACCACCCGAAAAGTGTTATTCCCCCTGGCACCGGAATACATTGGCTACGCCGATTCAGGGCTGGAAGAGGAGCTCTTCGTGTCGGCACGGCCGAACATTGAGCTGTTACCGGAAGGCCAGTTCAAGTATCACGTTGATTTTGAACACCTGCACATTGGTGAAGAGACAGGCATGATTTGCGTGTCGCGTCCAACCAACCCCACTGGTAATGTGATCACTGACGAAGAGTTGATGAAACTGGATCGTCTGGCCAACCAGCACGGTATCCCGTTGGTGATTGATAACGCCTATGGCGTCCCGTTCCCCGGTATTATTTTTAGCGAAGCACGCCCGCTGTGGAACCCAAACATTGTGCTGTGCATGAGCCTTTCCAAGCTCGGCCTGCCAGGCTCCCGCTGCGGCATTATTATCGCTAATGAGAAAATCATCACCGCCATCACCAATATGAACGGCATTATCAGCCTGGCGCCTGGCGGTATGGGACCGGCGATCATGTGCGAGATGATTAAGCGCAACGATCTGCTACGTCTGTCAGAGACCGTTATCAAGCCGTTTTATTATCAGCGCGTTCAGGAGACAATTGCGATCATTCGTCGCTATTTATCCGAAGATCGCTGCCTGATTCATAAACCAGAAGGGGCAATTTTCCTGTGGTTGTGGTTTAAGGATTTACCGATCTCCACCGAACTGCTGTATCAACGCCTCAAAGCGCGCGGTGTCCTGATGGTTCCCGGCGATTACTTCTTCCCGGGGTTGGATAAGCCCTGGCCACATACCCACCAGTGCATGCGGATGAACTACGTTCCGGATCCGGAAAAAATCGAGGCTGGCGTGAAAATTCTGGCAGAAGAGATCGAACGCGCCTGGCTTGAAGGCTGACAGAAAACCCGACCGGAATACAGGTCGGGCTTCGCATTACAACGGCTGGGAACGCAGACGCTGCTGCTGAATCTTATTGGCATCCATACACTGCAACGCACTGGTTGGGCAGGCTTCAACACACGCCGGGCCAGCTTCACGATGCCAGCACAGATCGCATTTAATCGCCTGCACCCGTAACGTATGCGCGACAACATTCATCGCCCCGAACGGGCAGGCCAGCATGCAGCTTTTACAGCCGATACAACGTTCCTGTTCTACGAAGATATGCCCATGTTCGCGACGAATAGCGTGAGTTGGGCAGACATTGGCACAGGGAGCATCTTCACATTGATGACAGGCGACCGCAGTGGTAAATGCGTTGTCTTTAATGACCTGAATGCGTGGGACAAACGCGTCGGAGGAGATCGTCGCACAATCCTGGTTTTCCTGATGAGATACCACACAGGCAACTTCGCAGGTTCGACACCCAATACATTTCGCCGCATCAGCCATAATAAACCGGTTCATTGCCCTCTCCCTCTGCGTTAAAACCACAGAGTGCCAGAGAGCGCGCCCCGGCTGCCTTGATCAGACAGGGGAATCGGTTAAATTTTGTCAGGTGCCTGAACGACTACGGGTAAACGCCTAATCGCGAACGGTAAAGCCCATCGCTGAATAATCGATATAAGCGCGGGTAAGCAGAATACAGGTCCCGGCGGCGGTATTAGTGCATTCGCACGGGCCGTTTACCTGGGGTAAAAATGCTGCTGACGCCGTACATAACGCCGTGGTTCTTGAGGAATGCGCCTATTACAGACGCTGCAATCATATAGCTGTAATGATATGACGGATGGCGACTGTTAGTGCTATCCGTCAAAGCATCATGAAAAGATTACCCTCTTCCGTGAGGGCAAACGGGTGAGAATCAGAAACGCCAGCTCACCCCTGACAGGAAAGTGAAGCTGTCGTCGCGATCGACCATTGGGCTATTCTTAATATCGTCTGGTAGCACGCTATAATTGGCGCTGGCCAGCAACGTCAGGTTTGTGGTTAACGCATATTTTGCGGACAGGCCGACATAAGGTGTCCAGCTATCGCCAGGGGAAAAGCTTGATAACCCGCTACGCCGAGATTCACTGCCAGACACGCCGTAGTAATATTCGTTGAAATTCTCGTCATAGTAGAGAACGCCAATGGCCGGGGTGAGCGTCAGTCTGTCCATCGGCATTTGGCGGAACAGAGACACTTCTCCAATCCAGCCATTGCTGTTGTCCAGAACATCCGCTGCAGCAGAAACTTTTACGCTGCCCCAATTCTCATGGTGATACCACGCAGCCCCTGCCATCGCAGTACTGTCGCGCTTGTCCAGTTGCTTCATAGCATGATCATCGTTATCAGCGGGATCAAACTCAAGCGGCATCCATGAGGCAGTAATGCTAAATTCATTACTTTTACTCTTGGACAGAATATAGCCTAACGTTGTTTGTCTAAAATAGAATGATTCACTTTCATAACTGACAAGCGGTACTGCGTGAACATTATCATTATATCCACGATAAGGAGATTCATTATATACAGCCCCACCGCCAATAGAAAATTCTGCGGCTGTTGCACTAGCCATAAAAGAAAAGGCAAATAGCGCCACAATATTGCGTTTAATTAACATGCCAACATTCCATTTTAAAATAAGCTACAAAGCGCCAGCATAATAATGCTTACAATTTCATCAGTGCAAGATTCATATTTATATAGTAATATATAAATTCATATATATATTGGGTTTGGCGATGAATAAATTACAACTCAAACACCGGGAGCTGAAGATTATCTCTGTCATTGCTGCCAGTGAAAATATCAGCCATGCAGCGACTGTTCTCGGCATCGCGCAAGCCAACGTCAGCAAGTATCTCGCTGAATTTGAATCAAAAGTTGGGTTAAAAGTATTTGATCGAACCACCCGACACCTGACCCTCACGCCTTTTGGCACAGCGCTACTCCCTTACATCAATGACATGTTGGACAGAAACGATCAGTTGAATAATTTCATTGCTGATTATAAGCATGAAAAACGTGGTCGGGTAACGGTATATGCGCCTACGGGGATTATTGCTTACTTATCGCAGCATGTTATTGCCAAAATACAGAATATCGGTGGTATTACTCTTTCTCTAAAAACATATAATCTGGAACGTAAAGCATTTTATGAGGGCGCCGAATTCCCTGATGACTGTGATATTTTAATAAGTTATGCACATCCTAAAGATGAATCACTGGTTGCCAGTTTCATTACTAAATATGCCGTCACGGCTTTTGCCAGCGAGGAATATCTCAAAAAACATCCTATTACCAGTCCTGAAGAGCTGGAGCACCACTCCTGTATTCTAATTGATTCAATGATGATTGATGATGCTAATATTTGGCGATTCACCTCAGCCGAAGGTAAAGAGATACAAGATTATCGCGTGACGGGAAATTACGTCTGCGACAATACGCAGTCAGCGCTGGCGCTGGCCCGTAACCATCTGGGTATTGTTTTTGCGCCGAATAAAAGTGTGCAAAAAGAAACGCAGTCCGGGTTGCTGGTTCCTTGCTTCTCTGAGCAACATAAATGGTGGCTGGATCTCGTGGCTATTTTCCGTAAGCGCGAATATCAACCCTGGCGCGTACAGTTTATTCTTGATGAGATGTTAAATGAGATACGCCAACAGCTTACTCAGGCGCAACAGCAGCAACCTGAGTAGGCAAAAATGGCAAGCAGAACAGCCTACGCTTAGTGGTCGAGATACAGGTAATGCACCCAACTGGTCATTCGTAACAGCACCTTGCGCATCACTGACACGTGGGCAAAATGGTCAGAATAGACGGCTACCTGTGCATAAATACCATCAGGCAAAGCGTTTAAATCTTCATTTTCATTCAGATCTATCGTAGCAATAACGCCTTCAGAACCGGGGGTGGAGTTTAAGGATTGTAGCGTCCCATTTGACTGGTACGTACCACCTGGAACCGCAGGGCTAATCGCCGTCAACTTACCGCTAAATACCTTACCCGGCAGCGCATTAAACACCACTTCAGCTTCATCGCCCGGTTCCAGTCTCAGCAGCGAGTTTTGACGGAACTGGGCAATAATTTGCCGTTTTTGGTCTGGAATAAAGACCATTACCGGACGCATAGGCAGAGCTGCGGCATAGGTACCCGGTCGAATCAGCACCTGCGTGATATAACCATCGCTGGGCGCCCGTACCACAGTTTGCTCAAGGTTAAATTCGGCTTCTGCCAACTGGGCTTTCAGGCTGGCAATTTGTGAATGTTCCCCCAATACCATGCTGTCTAACTGACTCTGTATTTGCTGTTGCTCTGCGACGGATGATTTCACTGACGCTTCCTGCGCCAGATAGTTCTGCCGCGCCGCATCGATGTCGCGTTCAGAAAAAGGATTCACCTTCGCCTGGCTACCCTGCGCATAGCGCTGGTAATCTTTCGCCAGCTTGTCGCGCGTGGCTTTTGCCTGTTGCGTGTTAGCCTTCATTTCATCTAACTGCGCGGCAAGAGCCTGCTCTTTATGCTGTGCCGTCACAATATCAGCTTTCAGGCGGTCAACCCTCGCCTGATAGCGACCAGGGTTAAGTTTAAACAGGACCTCGCCTTTTTTGATTAGCGTATTCTTCTTATCCGTCACTTCTGTTACTACACCCGTTACCTGAGGCACTACGGGAATAGAAACCACTGCTTTTTGCGCCTTAAATGTATACGGATGGTTATAATTCATCAGTAATATAAGTCCACAAACAATAAATATGCCGCCCAATGCTGCTGTTGGTACGGTCCATTTATTTACAGGGATTTTAAATATTTTAAATATCGACCATGCGCACGCCACATAGGTCAGAACGATCAGTAAATCCATCAATATTACTCCGCCGGGGAGGTCTTAACCTCGGCCAGTTTCTTTTCCAGATCGGCTACCCGTGCCTGAAGCTGGTTAAGGGAAGGATCAGCACTCTGCATACCCCACCCTCGCTCCGGGCGATAAAGCGTTGCCCAGATCCATAAAAATGGCCAAATAACATGCAAAGTAAACAAACTTACCCAGCCCGCAACATGTATTGCATCGGCATGAGGATGGTTACGTTTTTTTGCAATCAGATAGGGAATATCATGCAGAATAATAACCCCATAAAAAATAACCAGGAATACAAAAATAAGCACTCCTAATGCAAAATAATCAAGAAACATATTTGCCTCAGGGATTTAAATTAATAAATTTGTCTGCTATTTGTTTTAAACAATAGAGTTAAGAATAATAGATGAACGACCAGAACGTATGCAATTCTCTTATTTATATAACGATATATGGGTTTCTATATACTCTAAATATTTCGGGCTGCAGGAAGACGAAAAGCATAACGATATGCCCGGTATCGCTTAGCGATACCGGGCAATGATTGAGGGGAATTTAAAACAGTCCCAGCGGTTTATCAGAGTAGCTCACCAGCAGGCACTTGGTCTGCTGATAATGCTCCAGCATCATTTTGTGGGTCTCGCGTCCAATGCCTGATTGTTTATAGCCGCCGAACGCCGCATGTGCCGGGTAAGCATGATAGCAGTTGGTCCATACACGCCCCGCCTGGATACCACGCCCCATCTTGTATGCCAGATTGCCGTTACGGCTCCAGACGCCAGCACCAAGTCCATACTGAGTATCGTTAGCGATTTCCAGCGCTTCCTCCATGGTTTTAAAGGTCGTGACAGCCAGCACCGGACCAAAGATCTCCTCCTGGAATACGCGCATATTGTTCTTACCGTACAGAATGGTCGGCTCGAGGTAATATCCCTCTTTTAACTCTCCATCCAGCTGCTTACGCCGCCCGCCGGTCAGCACATCAGCACCTTCTTTTTTACCAATATCGATATAGTTGAGGATGGTTTCCAGTTGACCATGCGAAACCTGCGCCCCCATCTGCGTTACGCTATCAAGCGGGTTACCGCTGCGGATACTCTCCACGCGGCGAATAGCACGCTCCATAAAACGCTCGTATATAGATTCCTGCACCAGCGCACGGCTCGGGCAGGTACACACTTCGCCCTGGTTAAAGGCAAACAGTGCAAAACCTTCCAGCGCTTTGTCAAAGAACGCATCTTCTTCATCCATCACGTCAGCAAAGAAGATATTGGGCGATTTGCCGCCCAGCTCCAGCGTAACAGGAATGATGTTTTGCGTTGCGTACTGCATGATCTGCTGACCCACTTCCGTTGAGCCGGTAAACGCCACTTTCGCAATGCGTTTTGACGTTGCCAGATACTCGCCAATTTCTCCACCAGCACCGTTGACCACGTTCACCACGCCTGGCGGCAGCAGATCTCCGATCACTTCCATTAGCAGCAGTACGGACAGCGGTGTCAGGCGGGCAGGTTTCAGCACCACGCAGTTGCCTGCCGCCAGGGCAGGCGCCATTTTCCAGCTCGCCATCAACAGCGGAAAGTTCCACGGGATAATCTGCCCAACCACGCCCAGGGGTTCATGGAAGTGATACGCCACCGTATCGCTGTCGACTTCACTGATCCCCCCTTCCTGCGCACGAATACAGGAGGCGAAATAGCGGAAATGGTCAATTGCCAGTGGTACGTCAGCAGCACTGGTTTCGCGAATGGGTTTACCGTTGTCCCAGGTTTCTGCGGTCGCCAGCAGCTCGAGATTTTGCTCCATTCGATCGGCTATTTTGAACAGAATCGCCGCACGATCCTGCACGGAGGTATGCGCCCATTTATCTTTTACTTTGTGCGCGGCATCCAGTGCCAGATCGATATCCTTCTTGCCGGAAGAGGCCACTTCGCACAGTAATTGCCCGGTTACCGGTGTCAGGTTCTGGTAATACTCACCGTCCGCAGGTGCGACCCAGTCGCCGCCGATAAAGTTATCGTATCGAGCTTTTAACTTCAGAGGGTAACCATACTCGCCGGGATAAATACGCGTTGAAGGGGGGTTATTAGTCATGACCATCTCCTTGCTGTAGGGGTACTACAAAGGTAGATGGGGCTGGCGAATTATTCGCCAGCCTTTTACTGCTTTACGACAGCGGTCACGGATTAAATGACATCAACTCTTTTCGGGGAATAGCAACGCATCCCGCAGTAAATGATCATTGCCCCGACGACGGGTAAAACCGATGCGGTCAAAATATTCCAGAATCTGGATAGCCAGTTTACGTCCCACGTTAAGCCGATCGCGGAAATCGGCGGCGCACGTCGATCCTCTTTCCTGATCGAGTTCGCGGATCATATTAGCGAAGGCGACAATCCGATCGTTACGGTAATAGCGATCTTTAACGATCGCAGTAATGATGCCTTGCTGGGCTGCCTGTCGTAACGCCAAACGCATAGATTGCTCATCCGTGCCCGTCTCTTTCGCCAGATCCCGCACCCACCATGGTTCATCACCAAAAAGAGGTTCGACTTTTTGCCAGATCGCCTGCTGTTCATCGCTGAAACCAGCTTTATGATCCGGCAAATGCAGCCAACCATGATGGCTATGGATAGCACCGCTATCGCGCATTTTTTCAATCAGCAACAGCACCAGCGCTTCGTCTTCCATCGGCAAGGCCATACGCCGCAGACGCTCACGCCCCGGTCCTGGCTCATCGCGATGCTGCTCATGGTACGTTGCCAGTGTATCGAGGATTTTGCGCTGCCAGCGTGCTGCAACAGGCGCATTCAGCAGACTGTAGCCGGCCTGAATAAAGCCATGCTGCTCAATCAACGGACGCATACCGTTGCCATTGAGTTGCCGCGCCCACGCGAAATCAGGAATATTCACCGCCCCGCGCGTCAGATGTATTGCCAGCGCGTCGCCGTCATCCTGCGCATTTTCCAGTGCTGACAGCCACTGCAGGTATTCCGGCTTACGCTTGCCCCGACGCGGCGGGTTGAGCGTTACCACGCGGGCGCCAGCTAACGTGGTACGCGCAGAAATGTCACGCAGCACCAGTCTGTCGTTATCAGCCAGCCACAGCGGAGTATCAAAAACCAGTTCTGCCAGCGTTCCTTCGAGCAGAGAAATCCGCCCGGTAACGTGGCTGGCCGCGTGATGAATGTGTAACGGTTGCCACTGCATTAGCGGGGCCGAATGTTCTAAGGAAACAATGACACGGGTAAAAGCCTCCGGCGGCGCATCAGAAAGCAGCCAGTCACCACGGTTGAGCTGTTCTTTTTCAGCATCTCCGACAATATTCAGCGCAATACGCTGACCAGCGTGGGCATGCTCACAGGCCTGGTTCTGCGCATGCAGGCTACGCACGCGCATCGGTTTGTTAACGCCCGTCAGCCACAGCGAATCGCCCACATTGACTTCACCACTGAGCGCGGTACCTGTTACCACCAGGCCTGCACCTTTTACCGTAAAGGCACGGTCAATCGCCAGGCGGAAGCTGTGATTGCTGGCATGCTCGCGCGTAGGTAATTGCAGCAAATGGTCACGTAAGATATCGATCCCACGCCCTTCACTGGCGGCGGTCACAAAAAGTGCTGCATCCGCAAAACCATAGTTAGCCAGTGTTGTTTGGACCTCTGCACGCACCTCGTTAATACGCGCCTCATCCACGCGATCGGCTTTCGTCAGTGCCACAGTAAGCTGCGGATTACCCGTCAGTTGCAGGATCTGCAAATGCTCACGTGTTTGCGCCATCACGCCGTCATCGCAGGCAACCACCAGCAGAGCGTGGTCGATACCGCCGACCCCCGCCAGCATGTTGGACAGAAACTTTTCATGTCCGGGAACATCGATAAATCCAAGTACGCGTCCGTCAGGCTGCGGCCAGTAGGCATAGCCGAGATCGATGGTCATACCGCGCTTTTTTTCTTCTGGCAGGCGGTCGGCATTCACGCCGGTAATCGCCTGTAATAACGTCGTTTTTCCGTGGTCAACGTGTCCGGCGGTTGCAATAATCATTTCAGCATCATCTCCATAAACCGGGTCTCGTCTTCAAGACAGCGCAGATCCAGCCATAAGCGGCCATCATAAATCCGCCCAATGACCGGCACCGGTAGCTCGCGCCAGTGGGCGGCCAGCGCCTCAAGACGGCTACCGCGCCCGTCATGCGGGGTAAACGTTAATGCCGCACTGGGCAGCCGATCAACAGGTAGCGAGCCGCTGCCAATCTGCGACAAGCAAGGCATCACGTTCAGTGCGAACGTGTCGCCGTAATGTTCTTCCAGCCGCGCCTGTAATCGTTGTGCCTGAGCGCGGATGGCCTCTTCAGTACGGGTGAGCAAACGTAACGTCGGTAATTTCTCTGCCAGCACCTCCGGGTGCAGATAGAGCCGCAGCGTCGCTTCCAGTGCCGCCAGGGTCATTTTATCGGCCCGTAACGCGCGTTTCAGCGGATGGTGCTGTAATCGGGCAATCATCTCTTTCTTACCGACGATAATCCCCGCCTGTGGCCCGCCCAACAGCTTGTCGCCTGAGAAGCTGACCAGGCTTACGCCTGCGGCGATCAACTGCTGTGGCATTGGTTCCTTCGGCAAACCATACTGGCTGAGATCGACCAGCGAACCGCTGCCCAGATCCGCCACCACCGGAATATCCAGCTCCTGACCCATCACCGCCAGTTCCATCTCATCTACCGCTTTGGTAAAGCCTTCGATGCTGTAATTACTGGTATGCACTTTCATCAGCAGAGCTGTGTTTTCATTCACTGCCTGGCGATAATCACTGGCGTGGGTACGGTTGGTCGTGCCAACTTCACGCAACACACACCCAGCCTGGGACATGACATCCGGAATACGAAACGCACCGCCAATTTCCACCAGCTCACCGCGTGAAACCACCACCTCTTTGCCACTGGCGGTTGCGGCCAGCATTAACAGCACCGCTGCCGCGTTGTTATTTACGATACAAGCGTCTTCCGCCCCGGTAATGCGACATAGCAAATCCGCCAGGGCACGATCACGATGTCCGCGCCCTGCACCGTCCAGATCGTATTCCAGTGTGACCGGCGTACGCATAGCCTGCACAACAGCATCAATCGCTTCTTCCGCCTGCGATGCACGCCCAAGGTTGGTGTGCAGCACTGTCCCCGTCAAGTTGATAACCGGACGCAGCGCGCTTTGCGATTCCCGTTCCAGCCGGGTGCAGGCCTCTTGCGCCCAGTCGTTGCACCATGCCGGAAGCGCTTGTACATCGCGAATCGTTTCCCTGGCTTCGTCGAGCATATGGCGAAGCAGGTCAACCACCCGGGTGTGACCATGGGACTCACGCAAGGCTGAAAAGGCGCTATCGCGCAATAAACGATCGATAGCAGGAAGCTGGCTGTAAAGTGAACGCATGTCGGTTGTCATGAAAGGGCCTGGCTGTTGGTGGCCCTCTCCACCGTGGAGAGGGCTATCGATATAGGGAGGATTGTACCGTGACTTTACTCATGCGGACATACATACACAAAATCAATCAAGATGCGTCGAGGTGGCAAGAGAATGAATCCCCAGGGGCGAACGAACGTTGCCAACAAAGAGGCAGCTTGATGGATGAGATGTATATGCCTATCAAGCTTTCGGCGGCTCTGTGCGGGCAAAGCTTTCTCGCTGAAAGAGTGTTTCCACCAGTTTGACCAACCGCGGCCGGTCCACACACCAACCGGGTGCAATCCGACGAAAATTGAGATAGCCCACCGCGCAGGCAATGGCGATGGTTGCAAGGTTAACCGAGTCTGTTTTAAGCGTACCGTCTGCCAGATAACCTTCCAGCACATCCAGGCTGCGGGTAATTTTCTCGCGCTGGCGCAACAGTTCGGTTTCCGATTGCTGCGCACCAGGGCGGGCCTGTTCGCGAACAGAGACTAACCCAGCATCCATAACACCGTCAGCCAGTGCTTCAAGCTGACGAATCTTAAGTGCCGCCAGCGGTTCGCGCGGCAACATGGCGGGCGCAATATCCAGCAGCTCAATGTATTGCGCAATAATCGGGGAGTCGAACCAGAACTCTCCCTCATCGGTGACCAGCGCGGGTACTTTTCCTAACGGATTATATCGTGCTACGCCGTTTTCAGCGTTATAGGGGAGTTCGTTAACAAATTCGAAAGTGATGCCCTTTTCCAGCAACAGAATAGAAATTTTTCGCACAAAAGGGCTGGTGTAGCTGCCAATGAGTTTCATACCGTGTCCTTTTTGCCAACAAAAAAATAGACTGCGCCTCTGGTTGCCCATAAGCGAACAATTTGGGATACAGCCTAGTATGGCTCAGATGATTTCAAAAAGACGGCAAAGGAAGAGAAATCCCAATAACAGGCTACTTAATACGATTGAAAATGAGACATATAGCTTATTTTTACCGCGCTGATGTAACAGGATGATCGATGCGCAACTCATCAACAAAAAAGTCGCAATCGCATAAGGCCATTCACCAAAATGAAGCCATCCCCGCAGCGTTAATACGGCGGGTACCATCATTGAAAACGCGGTACGTCTCCAGGAAAGTGCCGTGCGTTCAGGCTGAAGTCCAGGATCGCGGTTGGCGCTTACCCCCACAGCATTATTCCCAGTAATACCGCCACAACAACAAGAAACAGAGACAACGCAAAGATAAAGCGGGTATAGCACAACTGGCTGTCCAGGCGCATAGCGTATTCATTATGCCGCCAGCGCCGCCACGCCAGACCACCAAGCAGGGCTCCGCCCATGACAAGAAATAATGCAAGGGAGTGGCGTAAACCAGGAGAGGAGAGCTGCGGAGAAAATTGATCAACGCCCACCGCACCCGCCATTAATGCCAGAGCGGTGCGGATCCAGGCAAGAAAAGTACGTTCATTGGCAAGTGTAAAACGATAATCGGGTTTTTTACCCGCCAGCCACCATTTACCAACAGGTTTTGGAGCAAAATCATTATCCTGAGGACTCACGTTTAATCCTTTCTTTTATCAACAACTCTTTAATCGACAATCCGGTCACTCCGCTATCCCGCAGGTTGTGACGCGTAATTTCGGTACATAAAAACTCGATAATAAACAACTGCGAAATACGCGTAGAAATTGAATCCCCTTGCATCGGCCCTGCTTCACCACTTGTCAGCCAGAATGTATTCGCCAGCTCGTTCAGCGGTGAGTGATGACTATGTGTTATCGCCAGGGTGTAAGCGCCCCTTTTTTGAGCCAGACGAAACGCATTGACTACTTCTGGCGTCTCTCCTGAATGGGAAAATGCGACCACCAGGTCGTCAGCCTTCAGATTGGCCAGCTTAAGGGTCATCGTGAAGCGATCGGTAAACGCTTCAGAGTCAATTCCCAGACGATTCATCTTGTCGCGCGCCTCCAGCGCTGCCAGTCCAGATGCGCCAAATCCAACGAACATCACGCGCCGGGCCGCTAAAAAGCGCTCAACAACGGGCTTCACCACTTTCATATCCAGCAGGTCAATCGTCTCCCGACTTGAGGTCTCAATCATCAAGGCGATTTTTTGTGCTACTTCGTTGCGCGAATCATCCAGAAAAATATCCGGTGAAGATGGCAATGACAGATCGCTTTCCGTCAGTAGTTCCCGCTTGAGATCAGCCTTCAGGTTCAGCAACCCGTCATAGCCCACTTTCTTACAAAAACGCACGATAGTCGCTTCACTGACGCCAATTTCCAGCGCCAGTTTCTTTACTGGTAGCTGCACGACCAGGCCCGGGTTTTGCAAAATATAACCGGCAATTTTTCCATCAGTATCCCCAAGGCTACCGAGGATGTTCGCAAGATAAACGCGCACGTTTTTTTTATTCACACTCATTACGGGCTCTCCTGACCGCGAGATAAGTCAGGTAGTTTATCCCGCTTACCGTCCGCTGTCTGCCGGGAACCTGACCGAGAGCCAATGGCTATGCTGCTCTCCTGCATTCAGCCATTGAATGCCTCTCTTATGCGCTATTTGTCCGTCAAAACAGGGATCGTCCGTGGTGCCAGATAAGGGTTCCACGCACAATAAATTCGCGCCAGGTATGCCCCACAGGGCCAGCCATTGCTGGTTTCCAGCAAAGACTATCTGTTCAACGCCATCCGGCGAGCAAACCGCCCAATGGTTATCATCACTCTGCGAAAAATAGACGGCACCATGGTTAAAGCTCTCCGGCAGAAGCGGAAATGCCGCGATACCGGGGGCATTATCGCTAATCTGCAATGTCCTCTTCTGCGTAGCAAACGGCCCCGTGCACACTGAATTGAATCGCACCGTCCAACCTGGTTCACTCGCTACAGGCAGTGCAAATCCTGGATGCCAGCCAGAGGAATAGCCCCACGTTTCATCACTTGTATTGAATACCGACCATGTCACACGTATACCGTCGGATTCTAGATACCATCCAATACGAACCTGCCAGGAAAATGGCCACACCTCGCGTGTGCTGGCCGTATCATGAGCTTCAATCACCAGGTGAGTTGCATCCTGCTCCACGCAGTCAAATATCTGATAACGCAGAAAACCGTGTGCGGAGAGCGGAAAAAAGCGCTCTCCCTGCCATAGCCCGTTATGGATAAGCTGGCCTACAACGGGGAAAAGCTGCGTCGCCGAGTTATTCCACACGTCTGGTTGCGGTTGCCATATCCAGTTGCGTTGGCCTTTGTTATCCCACAGCAAGCTAAGCTCCGCGCCGGTTGCCTGCACGGTCATACGAAAGCGGGCGTTTTCTAAATTCCATTCCACTTTCCCGTTCCTATGCCGTACGCAGTAATAAGCGCGTCTGGTAGACCATGGCGCGATGTTTATCACCGGTAAATAACTTATCGATTAATGCGAAAATATCAGCTTCATCAACACTGCACCCCACGGTCAGTTCCAATGCATCTTCGCTGCTGTTGCGGATCAAAAACGCCAATGCCTCTGCAACGCCAGGATGCGCACAGGCATACCCTGCGATCTGTTCATGTTGTCGTTGGATAAATTGCGCATCGCGCTCAGGCGTGAGTGGATCGAGTTCGAAGCGCGTATACAGTTCTGGCGGCGCATCATGCTGTTGCATCATGGGGATCAACGCGGCGGCATAGCGTTGAGATAAGGTTCCATCATTAAGTGGCTGAAACTGTCCCGGATCGTTTTTAACATCGAACAACTTATCGCCAAAGCGCCATGGATTAAGATAACCAAAGGTGGCGGGGATCTGCATCACCTGTACACCCTGGGTAAAATCGAAGCCCGGATGAATACGAATATCCTTTAGCTCATCAATTTTAAAAGGGCTATCAATACGCGTAGGCATCAACGTATATTCATACAGATTCGTTTTATTCTGCTCGCGCGGGCAGCGCATATAAACGTATTCACCATCGGTGATATTGATATGGCCACCAAAATAACCAAACAGCGCATAATCACGGATCGACTCATCACGTTCAATGGCCGGGCGCAGCGGTTTTCCTGTCATGGTTGCCGGGCGGGGAATATCAAAATATTCCAGTAACGTCGCCGGAATATCTATTGTCTGCGCCAGTGCGCTACGTCTGACACCCTGCGTTTTACTGCGCGGATCGCGGATAAAGAACGGCGTATTAGCGATTTCGTTATACACCGGCATGATATTTTTACCCCACCACTGGTGCTCCCCCAGCAGGAACCCATGGTCGGTACAGACGATAAACAGAGTGTCATCCCACAGATCCAGCGCCTTAAGTTTATCCATCACCTGACCAAGATAATCATCACACATGGTGATTAGCGCCTGATAAAACTTACGGACTTTCTGATCTTCTGACCCGCCAGGCGCTCCACAGTAATAGGGTACCCAGCCGTCGAATTCACCGGGTTTACAGCCATACTGCGCCAGGTACTTTTCAGGAACGAAGAACGGTTCGTGCGGATCAAAACACTCGATTTGTAAAAACCAGTTATCCTGGTGTTGGTTAGTTTCGAGAAACTCTATACCCGCGCTAATCGTGCGGTGGGTAAAATGTTCCTGCTGGGTAGGCATAGCAGCACGATTGATTAAATCCTGGGTCATACGTCCGGCACGACGACGAAGCGTCTCTTCATCCTCGTTGCCCTGCCAGTGGATTAGTGGCTTTTCAACCTGCCCTTTCCAGCAATCCCCCTCTTGCCCGCGAATAAACTCAAACGTGGAATAACGCGTATGATACGTCGCGCCACCGTCGCGCCAGTAGTGCTTATGGTCAGTAACCATATGTGTATGCACACCATTCTGACGCAACGATTGCATCGCCGAGAAATCAAAAGGTTCCAGCGGTCCCCAGCTACGATGCAGAAAATTATAGCGCCCGGTATGCAGCTCACGTCGTGCGGGCATGCAAGGCATGCTCCCTACGTAAAAGTTATCGAACTGGGCGGACTCCTGCGCCAGACGCGTAAAATTCGGCGTTATCGCATCACCGCCATAGGGCGCAAGGTGATTACGGGTTAGGGTGTCGAACATCAACATAACTGCTTTCATAAGACCGCTCTCTCTATGAACCGATAAATTCTTCAATTTCGTTTTTAATCAGCGTGACATGAGGTCCATAAACAACCTGTACGCCCTGACCGCGAATGAATGCGCCTTTACTGCCAAGCTGTTTGAAGTCATCCAGCCTCACCTTCTCCGGCTCATTTACAGTGATACGCAAACGAGTTGCACAGCAGTCCACATCGACAATATTGCTGCGACCGCCTAACGCCTCAACGATCCCGGCAGCACGTGCATCCGTTGCCACGTTCACGACCGGCGTTTCTTCGCTTTCATCTTCACGACCCGGCGTTTTCAATTGCCGCCATTGAATGATGAAACGGAAGGTAAAGTAATAGACGCTGAACATCACAACACCCAGCGGCAGCATGTAAACCCAATTGGTTTTGGCGTTCCCCTGCAACACCCCAAAAAGCAGGAAGTCCACCAGCCCACCGGAGAATGTCTGACCGACCGTAATCTCCAGGATATGCGTCAGCATGAATGCCACACCGGTTAAGACGATATGCACGGCGTAAAGCAGCGGTGCGCAGAACATAAATGCGAACTCGAGTGGTTCGGTAATCCCGGTCACGAATGCGGTCAATGCGGCAGAAAGCATCAAGCTGGCGACTTTCTTTTTGTTTTCCGGTTTTGCACAGTGATAGATCGCCAACGCAGCACCCGGCAGACCAAACATGAAATCGGCAAAGCGTCCGGCCATAAAGCGTGAAACACCAATGTAGTACTGCGTTACCGAAGGATCGGCCAGTTGAGCGAAAAAGATATTCTGTGTGCCTTCGACGACATGGCCATTAACAACGGCTTCACCACCGACGCTCGTTAACCAAAATGGCATGTAGAAAAGATGATGTAACCCCAGAGGGATCAGGCATTTGAGGATCATGCCGTAAATTAACGTACCAAGATAACCGGTCTTTTCAACAAGAATGCCAAGGTGAGAAATCCCTGCCTGCACGTGCGGCCAGACCCAGAACAGCGCAACGCCAAGAAAGATGGCAAAGAACGACGTCATTATGGGGACAAAGCGCGAACCGCTAAAAAATGCCAGCATATTAGGTAGCTGAGTTTTTCCATACCGGCTATGTGTCCAGGAGGTTAGCAACCCACACATCACCCCACCAAGCACACCGGTTTGCAGCGTCGTGATCCCCAGAACACTCGCCTGCCCGGCAGCGGCGAGATTTTCTGTCGCCAATGTTCCCGTCAGCAGCAACAGCGCATTGATTGCTTTATTCATCACCAGAAAGCAAAGGACTGCTGCCAGACCCGCAGTGCCTTTGTCACTGCGCGCCAGTCCCACGGCAATACCGACGGAAAATAGCAGTGATAAGTTATCAAACACGACACTACCGCAAAGTCGCATAACGGTAAAAATAGCCTGCACAATCTCATTGTTGAGGAAAGGGTAGGTCGAAATGGTCACTGGGTTGGTAAATACGCCGCCAAATCCCAGTAACAACCCCGCAGCGGGGAGAATGGCAATTGGCAACATAAACGACTTACCCAGATTCTGTGCTCCAGAAAATAATCTGCTCATACGAATCCCTGATACTGGCGAATGAAGTTTTAATTTCACGATTAACATGCTTTAATGAAATTATTGTTCCGATCATTCGTTCACTTTGTCAACATAAGACGTTGGAATAGTGACCTTGATCACCAAAAACTTTCTAACGCCTTGAGGGAGAACGCCATGAAACGTCCATTTCATTTAATGGCAAAACCTGTTAGTTATCAGTGCAATATTGCTTGCGACTACTGTTTTTATCTGGGGAAGGAACACGGGACATTGAAACCTGCTCACCAGCAGCGCCATATGGATGAGAAGACGCTGGAGCAGTACATCAAACAGTACATCAATGCTCATCCGGGTAACGAAATTGAGTTTACCTGGCAAGGAGGGGAGCCCACTCTGGCAGGGCTACCCTTTTATCAGCGTGTCGTTGAGCTTCAGCAGAAACACGCCTGCGGCAAGACCATCCGCAACAGTATCCAGACAAACGGTGTACTCATTAATGAAGTATGGGCTAACTTTCTGGCCCAAAACCGTTTTCTTGTTGGGTTGTCTATCGATGGACCCGCGTACTTACATGACCGCTACCGCAAAACACGCAGCCAGGACTCAGTATTTGAGAAGGTGATTAACGCTATGCGTGTGCTGACTCAATATGGCGTGGAAGTGAATGTACTGTGCGTAGTCAACAACGTCACAGCTGAATATCCTGTTGAAATCTATAATTTTTTGAGCCGCGATTTAGGGGCGACTTTTATTCAATTCATTCCGGCAGTAGAACAGTTACCCCTTGCACAACGCTACGGTGAACTACTGTATCCACAATCAATGGCTCAGCGTGCTGTCACTTCGTGGTCCGTTTCAGGTGAGCAATGGGGACGATTTATTATCCAGGTTTTCGATACCTGGGTACGAAGAGATGTCGGACGCGTCTTTATCCAGTTATTTGACAGCGCACTGGCCGCATGGCTGGGTGAAAAACCTTCACTGTGCGTGATGCAATCGACCTGCGGATTCGGTCTGGTCGTGGAGCAAAATGGTGATGTCTACAGTTGCGATCACTACGTTTACCCTGAACACCGACTGGGCAATCTGCGACGCGATAATTTAGAAAAAATGGTGAACAGTAAGCAACAGCACAAATTTGGAATGGCAAAAGCACAAGTTGCTGCCCAATGTGAACGCTGTGAATGGCGTTTTGCCTGCCATGGGGGTTGCCCAAAACATCGGATTCATCCTTCAGGTAAACGCTGGCATAACCATTTGTGTGAGGGCTATCAAGCCATGTTCAGCCATATGGACCCGTATATGCAGTTTATGGCGGCGCAAATACGACGCCAGCAACCACCTGCAGCGGTAATGGATATAGCTGCAACTCTCAGCAACAAGACAACGTAATCACTCAATGATCCAAATAGAGGTAATGCATCCAGCTGGTCATGCGTAGCAAAACTTTACGCATCACGGAGACATGCGCGAAGTGGTCGGAATAGACCGCCACCTGGGCATAAATACCATCCGGTAAAGCGTCTACTTCAGCATTTGGCTCCAGCTCAATTGTCGCCAGTACGCCATCGGTGCCCGGCACAACCGTTAAAGACTGTAACGCGCCTTGTGCCTGATAAGAGCCACCAGGAACAACCGGCAAAATGCTGGTTAGCTTGCCAGAGAATACCTGGCCAGGCAGAGCATTAAACACCACCTCCGCCTCATCGCCCGGTTCAAGACGTAGCAGTGAGTTTTGGCGGAATTGCGCCACTATTTGCCGTTTTTGTTCGGGAATAAACACCATTACCGGTCGCAGCGGCAGCGCGGCAGCATAGGTGCCAGGTCGGATAAGCACCTGCGTCACGTAACCATTACTGGGCGCACGAATAACGGTCTGATCCAGATTGTATTTCGCTTCTGTCAGTTGAGCCCGCAGGCTAACAATCTGCGACTGCTCACCGTTGACCATACTGTCTAACTGACTTTGAATTTGTGCCTGTTCAGCGACAGAGCCTTTGACTAAGGCATCCTGAGCCAGAAAGTTTTGCCGGGCGTTGTCGATATCGCTTTCAGAGAACGGATTCACTCGCGCCTGGCTACCTTTCAGATAACGTTGGTAATCTTTGTACAGACGGTCACGTTCTGCAGAAACCTGGGTGGTATTGGCCTGCGCTTCGGCTAATTGCGCTTTCAAAGTCTCAATATTATGCGTTTCCGTCACCAGGTCAGCCTGTAATCTGTCGACGCGTGCCTGATAACGGACAGGATCGAGCTTAAAGAGCACCTCGCCTTTTTTAATCAACTGGTTATTTTTGTCTGTTACCTCGCTAACAATCCCAGTGACCTGCGGCGTAATGGGAATTGAGATAACGGCTTTCTGCGCGGTAAATGTGTACGGGTGGTTATAGTTCATTAATAAGATAAGTCCCGCGACAATAAACACCCCACCCAATGCTGCGGTAGCTAATGTCCACTGATTGACCGGAATTCGAAATATCTTAAATATCGCCCACGCGAACGCGACGTAGGTCAAAACAATCAACAGATCCATGATCAAATCTCCGGAAAGGTAGAGTCATCGGTTTTATTCGCCTCTGCCAGCTTTTTTTCCAGCAGAGTGATGCGCGCTGACAATGCGGCAATCTCAGGATCTGGCTCCTTTCCGGCCGGCGTGATGTGTGACTGCATTCCCCAACCCCGTTCAGGCTGGTAGAGCGTGGCCCATATCCACAGGAATGGCCAGATGACATGCAGCGTAAACAGACTCACCCATCCTGCGGTATGAATAGCGTCGGCATGTGGATGATTGCGCTTTTTCGCCATGTTATAGGGGATATCATGGATAGCGATGATTCCGTAGAACAGAACCAGAAAAACGAAGATCAGCACGCCCAATGCAAAATAGTTTAGAAACATAGCTGCCTCGGATTCACGCTAATTAGAATTTTGTATGTGCTGGCAGCCGTACGCACCCTGGCTGATATTTTGAACATAACTGCAGATAGGCATTTCTGCCATATCACAAATAAAATATTTTTTCTGGTGAGAAATTGCTCTATTTTGCGGAAAAACAGGCCAGAGAAGAATCAGCTATAGATCACATTTGGATTTATTCAAATGAAAATATCTTGAGATCCAGATCACAAAAACTCAACAAACAGAGAAGTGAAAAACGTGAACTAATTCACATTTAACCGCCTTTTTTAGCGAATTCTTGCGCATCGATGTTTTTATGTACTGGTATTTTGTGATCATAGTCACATTAACTAATACCACACACCCTATATTTACGTGACGCGAATCACATAAAAGCCCGTCGACTGGACAGTTGAACGATTCAGTGCCAGATTTCGCAGTATCTACAGGGTCCGGCTACCTCCTGCCGCTACATTAACAAACCTCGGGCTTTCAGCCTGCGCGATAGCAAACATAAGAAGGGGTGTTTTTATGTCATCCGATTTTAAGATCAAAGTGCAAAGCTTTGGTCGATTCCTCAGCAACATGGTGATGCCAAATATCGGCGCGTTTATCGCGTGGGGTATTATCACCGCATTATTCATTCCGACAGGGTGGTTGCCGAACGAAACGCTGGCGAAGCTCGTCGGTCCAATGATCACCTATCTCCTGCCGCTGCTGATTGGTTACACCGGCGGTAAACTGGTTGGCGGCGATCGTGGCGGCGTGGTCGGTGCTATCACCACTATGGGTGTTATCGTCGGTGCGGATATGCCGATGTTCCTCGGTGCAATGATCGCGGGCCCGTTGGGCGGCTGGGCAATCAAACACTTCGACGGCTGGGTAGACGGTAAGATCAAGTCCGGTTTTGAGATGCTGGTGAATAACTTCTCCGCTGGCATCATCGGTATGATCCTCGCCATTCTGGCATTCCTCGGCATTGGTCCATTGGTTGAAGCACTGTCCAAAATTCTGGCGGCAGGCGTTAACTTCATGGTTGTCCATGACATGCTGCCACTGGCGTCTATTTTTGTTGAACCGGCGAAAATCCTGTTCCTGAACAACGCCATCAACCACGGTATTTTCTCACCGCTGGGTATTCAGCAGTCCCATGAGATGGGCAAATCCATCTTCTTCCTGATTGAAGCAAACCCGGGTCCGGGTATGGGCGTCCTGCTGGCGTACATGTTCTTTGGTCGTGGCAGCGCTAAACAGTCTGCTGGCGGTGCGGCTATCATCCACTTCCTGGGCGGTATCCACGAAATTTACTTCCCGTACGTACTGATGAACCCGCGTCTGATTCTGGCTGTTATCCTCGGCGGTATGACTGGCGTCTTTACCCTGACTATCCTGGGTGGCGGTCTGGTTTCTCCAGCATCTCCTGGTTCTATCCTGGCCGTGCTGGCAATGACGCCGAAGGGCGCATACTTTGCCAATATCGCTGCGATCTGTGCGGCAATGGCGGTCTCCTTTGTGGTCTCAGCTATTCTGCTGAAAACCAGCAAAGTGAAAGAAGATGACGACATTGATGCAGCAACTCGCCGCATGCAGGACATGAAAGCGGAATCTAAAGGCGCATCTCCGCTGTCTGCTGGCGATGTCACCAACGACCTGAGCCACGTGCGTAAAATCATCGTAGCCTGTGATGCCGGTATGGGGTCCAGCGCGATGGGTGCCGGCGTACTGCGTAAGAAAGTACAGGATGCGGGTCTGTCGCAGATTTCCGTCACCAACAGTGCGATTAACAACCTGCCGCCGGATGTGGATCTGGTCATTACCCACCGTGACCTGACCGAACGCGCTATGCGCCAGGTTCCGCAGGCGCAGCATATTTCGCTGACCAACTTCCTCGACAGCGGCCTGTATTCCAGTCTGACTGAGCGTCTGGTGGCGGCACAGCGCCACAACGTCAACGAAGAGAAAGTACGTGGTCATCTGAAAGACAGCTTTGACGAGGGTGATAACAACCTGTTCAAACTGGGTGCGGAGAATATCTTCCTTGGCCGTAAAGCCACCAACAAAGAAGAAGCTATTCGCTTTGCCGGTGAGCAACTGGTAAAAGGCGGCTACGTTGAACCTGAGTATGTTGAAGCGATGCTGGACCGCGAAAAACTGACCCCAACCTACCTGGGTGAGTCCATCGCTGTACCGCACGGTACGGTTGAAGCCAAAGACCGCGTGCTGAAAACCGGGGTGGTGTTCTGCCAGTATCCGGAAGGCGTCCGCTTCGGTGAAGAAGAAGACGACATTGCCCGTCTGGTGATTGGTATCGCCGCTCGTAATAACGAGCACATTCAGGTCATTACCAGCCTGACCAACGCGTTGGATGATGAATCCGTGATCGAACGTCTGGCGCATACCACCAGCGTGGATGAAGTTCTGGCACTGCTGGCTGGTCGTAAGTAAGTCCCATGGCCCGATGGCGCTAGCGCTTATCGGGCCTGCGTCCCACTCTCTCCGATGGCGGGAGAAGGTTGGGGTGAGGGGGAACGTATCGCTGTCCCTCACCCCAGCCCTCTTGGGTAAAAACATTAATGAAGGTTAATACTATGAAAGCATTACATTTTGGCGCAGGTAATATCGGTCGTGGCTTTATCGGTAAACTGCTGGCTGACGCGGGGATACAACTGACGTTTGCGGATGTAAATCAGGTGGTCCTCGACGCCCTGAATGCCCGTCATAGCTATCAGGTTCATGTCGTCGGTGAAAACGAGCAGGTCGATACTGTTTCCGGCGTCAACGCCGTTAGCAGCATCGGCGATGATGTCGTGGAACTGATTGCCCACGTTGATTTAGTGACTACCGCCGTGGGTCCGGTGGTACTTGAGCGTATCGCTCCGGCCATCGCCAAAGGCCTGGTCAAACGTAAAGCCCAGGGTATTACCACCCCGCTGAATATCATTGCCTGTGAAAACATGGTGCGCGGAACCACGCAGTTGAAAGGTCATGTGATGAATGCGCTGGCAGATGCCGATAAAGCCTGGGTTGAAGAGCACGTCGGCTTTGTCGATTCCGCCGTAGACCGTATTGTTCCGCCTTCCGCTTCCGCAACCAACGATCCGCTGGAAGTCACCGTGGAAACCTTCAGTGAGTGGATTGTCGACAAAACGCAGTTCATAGGCGAACTGCCGAATATCCCGGGAATGGAATTAACTGATAACCTGATGGCATTTGTCGAACGTAAACTCTTCACGCTGAACACCGGGCATGCTATAACCGCGTACCTCGGAAAATTGACCGGCCATCAGACCATTCGTGACGCGATTCTCGACGAGAAAATCCGCGCAGTGGTAAAAGGTGCGATGGAAGAGAGCGGCGCGGTGCTGATCAAACGCTATGGCTTTGATGCAGCAAAACATGCGGCATACATTCAGAAAATCCTCGGTCGTTTTGAAAACCCGTATCTGAAAGATGACGTTGAACGTGTTGGCCGTCAGCCACTGCGTAAACTGAGCGCTGGCGATCGTCTGATTAAGCCGCTGCTGGGCACAATGGAGTACGCTCTGCCGCACGTTAATCTGGTCAAGGGTATTGCTGCGGCGATGCACTATCGCAGTGAAGAGGACCCACAGGCGCAGGAACTGGTGGCATTAATTGACGAAAAAGGGCCACAGGCCGCACTGGCGCAAGTGTCCGGGCTGGATGCCAACAGTGATGTGGTGGCGGAGGCGGTTAACGCATACATCGCGACCAAATGATAGAGAATCTGGCGCAGCTCAGCCTGCGCCCGAATAACAGATTGTCAGATATGCAGGCAATAATGGAACAAACGCAGGCCTTTGAAAATCGTGTGCTTGAGCGTCTGAATGCTGGCAAAACCGTACGCAGCTTCCTCATCACCGCCGTAGAATTACTCACCGAGGCGGTGAATATTCTGGTGCTCCAGGTATTTCGCAAAGACGACTATGCGGTGAAATACGCAGTAGAACCGTTACTCGACGGCGACGGTCCGCTGGGCGATCTTTCTGTCAGGTTGAAGCTTATCTACGGCCTGGGCGTACTCAGCCGCCCGGAGTATGAGGATGCAGAACTGCTCATGGCTCTACGTGAAGAGTTGAATCACGACGGCAATGAATATGCATTCACCGATGACGAAATCCTCGGACCGTTTGGTGAACTTCACTGCGTAACAGCACTTCCTCCACCGCCACAGTTTGATACCTCAGACTCGGGTTTGTACGCAATGCAAATCCAGCGCTACCAGCAGATGGTACGCTCAACCATGGTACTTTCCCTGACCGAGCTGATTTCTAAAATCAGCTTAAAAAAAGCTTTTCAGAAATAAGCGATGTCGATTTACTTTTCATCCTGCTGTGGCCGGTACAGCTGGCGATAATACTCCAGACGCTGCAAATACAGCTGCACATTTTCCTGCGGGACTTCAGAAGGAACAACATTGCGCGGCGGTGTTTTATTCAGATACTCGCGAAAAGCCTGGCTTGACGCCATAAAATCGATGGTCTTATCAATAAGAATTGAAACGTTCTCGCCTAGTTTCGCCATAATGACCAATCCTCCATGTATTATCCGCATCCAGCCTGTGTGGCCGTTGATTTAAGTTTAGGATCAGAGAAAAGATTGTATTGAGGAAAACGTGCTTCGCGATAAACCCGCCAACAAAAGCGCCATCATTGATCTTATTACTTAAAATCCATTACCAATCAAACAACTAGTATTATTGTTAGCGATAAAATACTTGCGGCATTTGATTATTTATCTTCGATTAGTTGAGAATAATCCCGCTCTGCGCGCATACTATAGGATATTCATCCTATTTTTATCAGAAGCTATCCTATGAAAGAAGTCGAAAAAAACGAAATTAAACGTCTGAGCGATCGCCTGGATGCCATCCGCCACCAGCAGGCTGATCTCTCGCTGGTTGAAGCCGCCGACAAATACGCCGAGCTGGAAAAAGAGAAAGAAACGCTGGAAGCCGAGATCGCACGTCTGCGTGAAGTGCACGGTCAGAAGCTGAGCAAAGAAGCGCAAAAGCTGACGAAACTCCCGTTTCGCCGTGCTATCACCAAAAAAGAACAGGCAGACATGGGCAAGCTGAAGAAAAGCGTGCGCGGTCTGATCGTCGTACACCCGATGACAGAACTGGGCCGTGAAATGGGCCTGAAAGAGATGACAGGCTTTTCAAAGACCGAGTTTTGATAACAAACCGGGCAACATCCGCTTGCCCGGCCTTCCTTTCCTGCAAATTGGCCCTACCAATTCCAGCCAGTTCCGAAAACCACCTCACATTTCATTAAAATTAACCTACAATACCGTTGCCAATAAATAACATTTGATTAACCATTCATTGTCATTATCCCTACACAACAATATTGGCAGGGCCACTTTTACACATAATGTGACCAACAGATGAGCACAGACTCATCCCATTATGTCGGAGGCCCTCAGGAGACCTGCAATGAATCTCTGGCAACAGAACTACGACCCAGCCGGTAACATCTGGCTCTCAAGCTTGATCGCATCACTCCCGATCCTTTTCTTTTTCTTCGCGCTGATTAAGCTCAAGCTGAAAGGTTATGTCGCTGCATCATGGACGGTTGTGATTGCCCTGTCGGTTGCCCTGCTGTTCTACAAAATGCCAGTCGATCACGCCCTGGCTTCGGTGGTGTACGGCTTCTTTTATGGCCTGTGGCCGATAGCCTGGATAATCATCGCGGCGGTATTTGTCTATAAAATCTCGGTCAAGACCGGGCAGTTCGACATCATCCGCTCCTCAATACTGTCGATTACACCTGACCAGCGCCTGCAAATGCTGATTGTCGGTTTCTCATTTGGTGCATTCCTCGAAGGAGCCGCAGGATTTGGCGCTCCGGTCGCAATAACCGCCGCGCTACTGGTAGGTCTGGGCTTTAACCCTTTGTATGCAGCAGGTTTATGCCTGATTGTGAACACGGCACCAGTCGCTTTTGGTGCGATGGGCATTCCGATTCTGGTCGCGGGTCAGGTTACCGGACTGGACAGTTTTGAGATCGGCCAGATGGTAGGCCGTCAGCTGCCATTCCTGACAATTATCGTACTGTTCTGGATTATGGCGATTATGGATGGATGGCGCGGGGTGAAAGAAACCTGGCCTGCAGTCATGGTCGCGGGCGGTTCCTTTGCCATCGCTCAGTACCTCAGCTCTAACTTCATCGGGCCGGAACTGCCGGATATCATCTCCTCTCTGGTATCGCTGGTCTGTCTGACGCTGTTCCTGAAACGCTGGCAACCGGTGCGCATCTTCCGCTTTGGCGATATGGGTGCTTCACAGGTTGATCAGACGCTGGCCCGCACCAACTATACTGCCGGACAAGTTGTCCGCGCCTGGTCGCCGTTCTTGTTCCTGACGGCAACAGTAACCCTCTGGAGCGTACCACCGTTTAAAGCGTTATTTGCACCAGGTGGCGCGATGTACCACTGGGTAGTCAATATTCCGGTTCCGTTCCTCGACAAGCTGGTTGCCCGCATGCCGCCCGTGGTGCATGAAGCAACGGCCTATGCGGCGGTGTACAAGTTTGACTGGTTCTCGGCAACCGGCACCGCCATTCTGTTTGCCGCCTTGTTGTCTATCGTCTGGCTGAAAATGAAGCCGTCCGCCGCTCTGCAAACCTTCGGCAGTACGCTGAAAGATCTGGCGCTGCCAATCTACTCCATCGGTATGGTGCTGGCATTTGCGTTTATCTCTAACTACTCCGGGCTTTCTTCAACGCTGGCATTAGCGCTGGCGCACACAGGCAGCGCTTTCACCTTCTTCTCACCGTTCCTTGGCTGGCTGGGAGTATTCCTGACAGGTTCGGATACATCGTCAAACGCGCTGTTCGCGGCCCTGCAGGCAACAGCAGCCCAGCAAATTGGTGTCTCAGATGTTCTGATGGTGGCAGCAAATACCACCGGCGGCGTAACCGGAAAAATGATTTCTCCACAATCTATCGCCATTGCCTGTGCAGCTGTGGGACTGGTGGGGAAAGAGTCTGACCTGTTCCGCTTTACCGTGAAACACAGCCTGATTTTCACCTGTATGGTGGGTGTTATTACCACCCTTCAGGCTTATGTCTTAACCTGGATGATTCCATGATTGTGATGCCCAGACGCTTGTCAGACGAGGTTGCTTCTCGTGTGCGGGCGCTGATTGAAGAGCAAAGACTGGAAGCGGGCATGAAATTGCCCGCCGAGCGCCAACTGGCCGTACAGCTGGGTGTGTCGCGCAACTCACTGCGCGAAGCACTGGCAAAACTGGTGAGCGAAGGCGTACTGCTCAGCCGTCGTGGCGGCGGGACGTTTGTCCGCTGGCAGCATGAAGCCTGGTCTGAGCAAAATATTGTTCAGCCCCTGAAAAGTCTGATGGCGGACGATCCCGATTACAGTTTCGATATTCTGGAAGCCCGTCACGCCATCGAGGCCAGCACCGCCTGGCACGCCGCAATGCGTGCCACGGTCGCTGATAAAGAGAAAATCCGGCTCTGTTTTGAAGCAACGCAAAGTGAAGATCCGGATCTCGCTTCACAGGCAGACGTTCGCTTTCATCTCGCCATTGCTGAAGCCTCGCACAACGTGGTGCTGTTACAAACCATGCGCGGTTTCTTCGACGTCCTACAGTCTTCGGTGAAACAGAGTCGTCAGCGTATGTACCTCGTCCCCCCCGTATTTTCAAAACTTACGGAACAACATCTGGCGGTACTGGATGCCATTGTCGCCGGGGATGCCGACGGGGCACGCAAAGCGATGATGGCGCACCTCAGTTTTGTCCACACCACGATTAAACGATTTGATGAAGATCAGGCCCGCCAGGCGCGTATCACACGCCTGCCCGGTGACCATAATGAGATTAGCAGGGAGAACAACACATGATTATTTCAGCAGCCAGCGATTATCGCGCCGCAGCCCAACGCATTCTGCCCCCTTTCTTGTTCCACTACATTGACGGTGGTGCGTATGCGGAGCATACCCTGCGTCGTAACGTGGCAGATTTATCAGAGGTGGCACTCCGCCAGCGCGTGCTGAAGAACATGGCAGACCTCAGTCTGGAAACTACCCTGTTCAACGAAAAACTGTCGATGCCGGTCGCTTTAGCGCCGGTTGGTTTGTGTGGCATGTATGCACGCCGGGGTGAAGTTCAGGCCGCCGCCGCTGCTGATGCCAAGGGTATTCCGTTTACCCTTTCGACGGTTTCCGTTTGCCCAATTGAAGAAGTTGCCCCGACCATTAAGCGTCCAATGTGGTTCCAGCTGTACGTCCTGCGCGACCGCGGTTTTATGCGTAACGCCCTGGAGCGCGCCAAAGCAGCGGGCTGCTCCACGTTGGTCTTTACCGTTGATATGCCTACGCCCGGCGCACGTTATCGTGATGCCCATTCTGGTATGAGCGGCCCGAATGCAGCAATGCGCCGCTACTGGCAGGCAGTAACTCATCCACAGTGGGCGTGGGACGTCGGCCTGAACGGTCGTCCGCACGATTTAGGCAATATCTCAGCCTATTTAGGTAAACCAACTGGCCTTGAAGATTATATCGGCTGGCTGGCGAATAACTTCGACCCTTCCATTTCCTGGAAAGACCTGGAGTGGATCCGTGAATTCTGGGATGGCCCGATGGTGATCAAAGGGATCCTCGATGCGGAGGACGCCCGCGACGCCGTGCGCTTTGGCGCGGATGGCATCGTCGTCTCTAATCACGGCGGCCGCCAGCTTGATGGCGTGCTGTCTTCTGCACGCGCGCTGCCCGCCATTGCCGACGCAGTAAAAGGCGATATCGCGATTCTGGCAGATAGCGGCATTCGTAACGGTCTGGACGTCGTGCGTATGATCGCACTGGGGGCCGACAGCGTTCTGCTGGGTCGCGCGTATCTGTACGCTCTGGCAACCCATGGCCAGGCGGGTGTGGCGAATCTGCTGAATCTGATTGAGAAAGAGATGAAGGTGGCGATGACGTTGACCGGCGCGAAATCGATCGGTGAAATCAGCAAGGACTCACTGGTACAAGAGCTTAGTAAACTTCCGATGGCGCTGGCACCGCTTGCCCATGGGGACGCGGCGTAGTGAAAATGCTATGCTGCCCCCCGCAATTAAGGGGGCAGCATGCTTAACATCGTTTTATTCGAACCAGAAATTCCGCCGAATACCGGCAATATCATCCGCCTGTGCGCTAACACCGGGTTTCGTCTGCATATCATTGAGCCGATGGGTTTTACGTGGGACGATAAACGCCTGCGCCGCGCAGGGCTGGATTATCATGAGTTTACGGCGGTGGTTCGCCATCACGATTACGCCGCGTTTATCGAAGCCGAAAAACCGCAGCGCATGTTCGCCCTCACCACCAAAGGCACCCCAGCACATAGTGCTGTGAGCTATCAGGATGGTGATTATCTGATGTTTGGCCCGGAAACACGCGGCCTGCCAGCGACAATTCTGGACGCCCTGCCAGCCGAACAAAAAATCCGTATTCCAATGATGCCGGACAGTCGCAGTATGAACCTGTCAAATGCGGTATCGGTGGTGGTGTATGAGGCCTGGCGCCAGTTGGGCTATCCTGGAGCAATATTGCGAAGTTGATTTTGAAGGATGGCGGCTGGCGCCTTATCCGACACGAATTTGCCATTTATTTTTCGAGCGTTATCGGCGCAGTCAGGTTGGACACGGACTGCGCGCAGCCACCGGAGCGTACACGCAGTACGTGAGGATGGCGAGCACAGCCCGGGTTCAAGATGAGCTCGAAATCAGATGCCGTCGCCGTACTCGAACGTATGGTGTATGCCATTGAAATGCTGATCCATATCCATAGATGGCTTATCACTGTCGGGTTTGCCGACAATCCGTGCTGGAACGCCTGCGGCGGTGGTGTGTGGCGGTACAGGCTGTAAGACGACAGAGCCTGCGCCAATCTTCGCGCCGCGTCCAACCTCTATGTTGCCGAGAATTTTCGCTCCCGCGCCAATCATCACGCCTTCACGAATTTTCGGATGGCGATCGCCCCCCGCTTTCCCCGTCCCGCCAAGCGTCACGGATTGCAGGATGGAAACATCGTTTTCAATTACCGCTGTTTCACCGACCACAATACCGGTAGCGTGATCGAGCATAATCCCGCGGCCAATTTTTGCCGCCGGGTGAATATCGACCTGGAAAGTGACTGACACCTGATTTTGCAGGAAGATCGCCAGCGCCTGTCGCCCCTGATGCCACAACCAGTGACCGATGCGGTAGGCCTGCAAAGCATGAAAGCCCTTCAGGTACAGAAGTGGGGTTGAGTATTTATCAACGGCCGGGTCACGAGTGCGCACAGCCTGAATATCGCAGGCCGCTGAAGCAATCATTTCTGGATCAGCCGCGTAAGCTTCTTCCACGACTTCGCGGATAGCAATCGCAGGCATTATTGGAGAAGCAAGTTTGTTCGCCAGCATATAACTCAGCGCACTGCCGAGGTTTTCATGCTTGAGCAGCGTTGCGTGGTAAAAACTGGCCAGCATTGGCTCACAGTCAGCCAGTGCCCGGGCTTCCGCTTTAATATTTTTCCAGACAATATCCAGTTCTTCACACGGCATTGCATACTCCAGAAGGTAGCAAAACGACCGACCCGTTCTATGCGGGTCGGGCCGTTATAGTAAAACAGATCCTGATAGCTAGTGGTTACTACGCTCGTCCTTGCGTGCACGACCTAATAACGTCAATGCTGCCTCGCGCGCGTTTTTTCCGCAATACAATACTTGATAAATTTCCTCGGTTATTGGCATTTCGACACCAAAACGGTGCGCCAATTCACGAACTTCTTTCGTATTACGGTAACCTTCAACCACCTGGCCAATCTTGTCCTGCGCGCCCTGCACATCCATACCCTGACCAAGCATCATACCGAAACGACGGTTACGTGACTGGTTATCGGTACAGGTCAGCACCAGATCGCCTAAACCTGCCATTCCCATGAAGGTGGCAGGATCGGCCCCCAGCGCCACGCCAAGGCGCGACATCTCGGTGAGACCACGGGTAATCAATGCCGTACGCGCATTGGCGCCAAAACCGATACCATCAGACATCCCCGCGCCAATCGCAATCACGTTTTTCACCGCGCCGCCAAGCTGGACACCAATGAAGTCCGGGTTGCTGTAGACACGGAAGCTTTTGCCACAGTGCAGCAATTGCTGCAGATCGTCAGCAAAGGTATCGTCCGTCGAAGCCAGAGAAATCGCGGTAGGCATACCCGCCGCCAGCTCTTTAGCAAACGTTGGGCCGGAAATGACCGCCAGCGGGATAGCATCCCCCAGCGCTTCACGCGCGACGTCCTGTAACAGGCGTCCCGTTTCAGCTTCCAGACCTTTTGTCGCCCAAACCAGGCGCGCATCAGAGCGCATCAGTGGTTTGATCTGTCGCAGCACTTCGCCAAAGACATGGCTCGGCACCACTACAAGAATATTACGGCTGGCTGCCAGCGCCGTGGCTAAATCACTTTCCAGGCGCAGCGTTTCAGGAAAAGGCACATCAGGGAGGAACGCGACGTTGCAACGATCGTGCTCAAGAGTCGCGATATGTTTGGGATCATGGCCCCACAGAACAACCTGATGGCCATTTCTTGCCAGGGTGATGGCAAGAGCGGTGCCGTACGAGCCGGCACCAATCACAGTCATTGAAGCATTACTTTGGTTCATCAGGCATCCTGATGTTCTTCAGTACCTTCACCAGCCTGCTGCTGTAAATAGTTCATGAACAGCGCATCGAAGTTGACCGGCGCAAGGTTCAGTTGCGGGAACGTACCGCGTGAAACCAGGCTGGTGATGCATTCGCGGGCATATGGGAACAGAATGTTCGGGCAGTATGCACCCAGGCAATGCGCCATCTGAGTCCCTTCAATACCACTGATGGAGAAGATACCGCCCTGCTGAACTTCGCACAGGAACGCAGTTTCTTCACCCAGAGAAGCCGTTACGGTGACACGCAGCACAACTTCATACACATCATCTGCCAGTTGGGTAGATGCAGTATCAAGATCAAGTTTAACCTCTGGCTGCCAATCTTTCTGGAAAACATGCGGTGCATTTGGCGCTTCGAAAGATACATCCTTGGTATAAATACGTTGGATCTGGAAAGCCATTTCAGTGTTGTTTTGTTCTGACATGTTTAGAAAACCCTTTAGTGTTGTCCTTTAAATACTTTCTGTACGCCTTAACGCAGCAGGGGATCCAGTCCACCACGCGCATCCAACGCATACAAGTCGTCACAACCGCCAATGTGCTGTGCATCAATAAAAATCTGCGGAACCGTCGTACGGCCACTGCGCTTGATCATCTCTTCACGCTTCACGGCATCACCGTCAATCGGAAGTTCCTGGAAACTCACACCCTTGCTGTTCAACAGCGCTTTTGCGCGGTGGCAAAACGGGCAGGTTGCTTTGGTATAGATCTCGATGTTGGCCATGACTTCTCTCCGATATTACCTTACGGTGCTATTTGCCGCGAACCAGTGGCAGGTTTTCACCACTCCAGCCTGCTACGCCGTCTTTCAGTACAGATACCTGCTCAAAACCAGCTTTGATCAGTGCGGTTGCAGATTCCTGACACTGCATGCCGGAGCCATCAACCACAATGACCGGTTTGGCCTTGTGTTTTTCAAGCTCACCAAAATTGTTGGCTTTGATTTCGCTTGGCAGCAGGTTCGTGGAGCCTGCGATATGACCTTTGCGGAAGTCATCGCGCTGACGTAAGTCCACAATAACCGCATCTTCTTTATTGATAAGACGCGTAGCTTCACCACGTGTGATTACCTTCACTTTCGAGGTCAGGCTTTTAAACGTAGTAAATAATACAGCCGCCAGTAACGCAATCCAGGCGATACTCAATACAGGGTGGCGACTAACAAATTGCATAATTTCTTGCATGGGGGGTAACAACTCCCGACTTAGTGATTAAAAAACAGGGAAAGAGTATACCTGCGCGTTGGCGCAAATACAGCCAGAGCGTGCATTGGATTGCATTTTTGCGGAGCGCTACCGAAAAAAAAACGTAAATCAGAGCACTCCCCGGACCGCTCTACCCCATTATTTGATCTTCTGGGGCTATTTTATCGATTCAGCTGTAGTAAAATTACGCAATTACTTTTGTCTATTGAGTGTGAGGTTGTCGCAATGTCGGTTTCTAAAAAACCTATGGTACTGGTGATTCTGGATGGCTATGGCTATCGTGAAGACAGCCAGGATAATGCCATCTTTAATGCCAAAACCCCGGTGATGGATGCTCTGTGGGCAAAACGTCCGCATACCCTGATTGATGCGTCTGGTCTGGAAGTCGGGCTGCCTGATCGCCAGATGGGCAACTCCGAAGTGGGCCACGTCAACCTGGGCGCGGGCCGTATCGTGTATCAGGACCTGACTCGTCTGGATGTTGAAATCAAAGAACGTACCTTCTTCGCTAACCCGGTGCTGACCGACGCGGTTGACCAGGCAAAAAATAGCGGAAAAGCAGTACACATCATGGGTCTGCTGTCTGCTGGTGGCGTACACAGCCACGAAGATCACATCATGGCGATGGTTGAACTGGCTGCAGAACGCGGCGCAGAAAAAATCTATCTGCACGCCTTCCTCGATGGCCGCGATACCCCACCGCGCAGCGCTGAAAAATCCCTGCAAAAATTCGAAGAGAAATTTGCTGCACTGGGCAAAGGCCGCGTAGCGTCCATCATTGGTCGTTACTACGCAATGGACCGCGACAACCGTTGGGATCGCGTTGAACAAGCGTATGACCTGATGACGCTGGCACAGGGTGAATTCCAGGCTGATACTGCGGTAGCTGGCCTGCAAGCTGCTTATGCCCGCGATGAAAACGACGAATTCGTGAAAGCGACCGTGATCCGTGCTGAAGGCCAGGCTGATGCCGCAATGGAAGACGGCGATACGCTGATTTTCATGAACTTCCGTGCTGACCGTGCGCGTGAAATTACCCGTGCGTTTGTTAACACTGACTTCGATGGTTTCGCACGTAAGAAAGTCGTTAACCTCAACTTTGTGATGCTGACTGAATACGCGGCTGACATCAAAACTGCCGTTGCCTATCCACCAGCATCTCTGGCTAACACTCTTGGCGAGTGGATGGCGAAACACGACAAAACGCAGCTGCGTATTTCCGAAACCGAAAAATATGCACACGTCACCTTCTTCTTCAACGGCGGCGTAGAAGAGCCGTTCAAAGGCGAAGAACGCATCCTGATCAACTCCCCGAAAGTTGCTACCTACGATCTGCAGCCAGAAATGAGCTCCGCAGAACTGACCGAGAAGCTGGTTGCCGCGATTGAGAGCGGTAAATACGACACCATCATCTGTAACTACCCGAACGGCGATATGGTCGGCCACACCGGGGTGATGGAAGCGGCAGTTAAAGCAGTGGAAGCGCTGGATCACTGCGTTGAGCAGGTAGCCAAAGCGGTTGAATCCGTTGGCGGCCAGTTGCTGATTACCGCAGACCACGGTAACGCTGAGCAAATGCGCGATCCGTCTACCGGTCAAGCACATACCGCACATACCAACCTGCCAGTTCCGCTGATTTATGTGGGCGACAAAAACGTCAAAGCAGTCGAAGGCGGTAAACTTTCCGATATCGCCCCGACCATGCTGACGCTGATGGGTATGGAAATCCCGCAAGAGATGACTGGTAAGCCGCTGTTCATCGTGGAATAATCCCTCCCCATGAGGGGAAAGGCGATTAATACCATCACATGGGCCGTGAAATTGCGAAAGTTTTCAGTCAGGCCCTTGTTCTACGCCAGCGCGCTTAGCGCTGGCGTATTGTTGTGCGCCTTTTCCGCCCACGCGGACGAACGCGATCAACTCAAATCTATTCAGGCCGATATCGCGGCAAAAGAACGCGCGGTACGCCAACAGCAGCAGCAGCGCTCTACCCTCCTCGCCCAGCTTAAAGTCCAGGAACAGGCTATCGCCGTTGCCGCGCGTCAATTGCGCGAAACGCAAAATTCGCTGGTGCAGTTGAATGCACAAATCGCTGAGATGAATGCCTCAATAGCAAAACTGGAAAAACAACGCGCAGCGCAGGAGCGCAGCCTCGCGGCCCAACTGGATGCCGCGTTTCGTCAGGGTGAGCATACCGGTATCCAGTTAATCCTCAGCGGTGAAGAGAGCCAGCGTGGACAACGTCTACAGGCCTATTTTGGTTATCTGAACCAGGCGCGGCAGGAAACAATCGCCCAGTTGAAGCAAACTCGCGAAGAAGTCGATGCGCAGAAAGCCGAACTGGAAGATAAGCAGAGTGAACAACAGACGCTGCTGTACGAACAGCGCGCTCAGCAGGCTAAGCTGGAACAGGCCCGTAGTGAGCGCAAAAAAACGCTCGCAGGGCTGGAGTCATCCATCCAGCAGGGTCAACAGCAGTTAAGCGAGTTGCGTGCCAACGAATCCCGTCTGCGCAACAGTCTTGCCCGGGCTGAAGCCGCCGCCAAAGCACGCGCTGAACGTGAAGCTCGAGAGGCGCAGGCTGTACGCGATAAGCAGCAGGAAGCGTCACGCAAAGGCTCTACGTACAAGCCGACCGAAAGTGAAAAATCACTGATGTCTCGTACCGGCGGTTTGGGTTCACCACGCGGTCAGGCATTCTGGCCTGTACGCGGACCGACTTTGCATCGCTATGGCGAACAACTGCAAGGTGAGCTACGTTGGAAAGGGATGGTTATCGGCGCTTCCGAAGGTACCGAAGTAAAAGCCATTGCTGATGGCCGCGTTATTCTGGCGGACTGGCTACAAGGCTACGGTCTCGTCGTCGTGGTTGAACATGGTAAAGGCGATATGAGCCTGTACGGTTATAACCAAAGCGCACTGGTCAGCGTGGGTACGCAGGTTCGCGCCGGGCAGCCGATTGCCCTGGTGGGTAGCAGTGGTGGTCAGGGCAGACCTGCACTCTATTTCGAAATTCGTCGCCAGGGTCAGGCGGTCAATCCACAACCGTGGTTGGGAAGATAAGTTTTGCCTCAGTTTCATCGCATATTGTTCTCACTCGCCAGCCTGCTGGCATTCGCAACCCCTGTTTTTGCTGGCAAACTCGCTATCGTCATTGATGATTTCGGTTATCGCCCGCACACTGAAAACCAGGTACTGGCGATGCCGTCAGCGATCTCCGTCGCCGTATTACCTAACGCCCCACATGCACGTGAGATGGCGACCAAAGCGCATAACAGTGGCCACGAAGTCTTGATCCACTTGCCAATGGCGCCGCTGAGCAAGCAGCCGCTGGAAAAAGATACTTTGCGTCCGGAGATGAGCAGCGACGAGATTGAGCGGATAATTCGCGACGCGGTGAACAAAGTGCCGTATGCCGTCGGACTCAACAACCATATGGGCAGCGCGATGACTTCCAGCCTGTTTGGGATGCAGAAAGTAATGCAGGCGCTGGAGCGCTACGATCTCTACTTCCTGGACAGCATGACCATCGGCAATAGCCAGGCCATGCGTGCGGCTGCAGGAACGGGTGTGAAGGTCATCAAACGCAAAGTCTTCCTCGACGACACACAAAACGAGGCGGACATTCGCCGTCAGTTTAATCGCGCAGTCGATCTTGCCCGCCGCAACGGTTCCGCTATTGCCATTGGGCACCCTCACCCTTCTACAGTACGTGTCCTGCAGCAGATGGTTTATAGCCTGCCAGCTGATATTACGCTGGTGCGCCCGAGCAGCCTGCTCAATGAACCGCAGGTGGACACCTCCACGCCAAATCTGACGACACCGAAAAACGGCGCGCCTGATGCACCGCGAAATCCTTTCCGCGGAGTAAAACTGTGCAAGCCGAAAAAACCGTTAGAGCCGGTTTACGCCAGCCATTTCTTTAACGTGCTTGGAGAAAGCATCACCCAAAGCACGCTGGTGCAGTATATGCGACTGCAGTGGCAGGGCTGGCAGTAATCAGTCTTTCAGATTGAGCGTTAAATGGGCCAGTCGGCGCGGAGTCAGTGATGTATCGCGCCACTTGCTAAACCGGATGGCCCACAGAAGCACCTGATAACCCAGTTTGACGCTGCAAATATTACTCACCATGCGCTTAAACATACCAGAGGCAAAAACCTCGGCAATCATGCGCTGACGAATCTTTTCGTCAGGCTCTTTACGTATGCAATGACAAACACGCAACGCTTCGTAAATCACCTGCTGTTTGAACTCTGGATAAATCGGGATCCGTCCGGCGTAATCATGATTCATCTTATCCAACAGACGAGTAATTTTTATGTAATGACGCTGATAGGCCAGGTTTTTCAATCCCGTACGTTTCAAACGGCTAACAGAAGCGCCGTGCAGGAAGTATTTATACAGCGGAACTTCCGTGTAACGCGCACGTTTAGCGTTAAACATAAACTCCGTAGTCCAGATAATATCCTGATGGTGGAGGCCGGAAAGAAAAGTCAGCCCAGCGTCACGGATGGTTTGATGGCGGTAAACGCCCATCCAGACCACATGTCGCCAGCGGCGACTGGCTAACGCTTTTCGCAACCAATCCGGCCCGGTCATCACCTCGGTAGAGCGAATACGATCGGTTGGAATAGATGCCCAGGTATGGCCTGTTTCCGCAATACACCAGTCCGCGTTGCACTGCGCAACATCCAGATTGTCCTTCAGCGCCATAGTCATCAGCGTTTCGTACATTTCCGGATAGGCAATATCATCGCCGTCAACGTAAGCGATGTATTCACCTTTCGCAATCTTCATGCCGGTATTTCGCGCCGCCGAAACGCCCCCATTACGCTGGTGTAACAGATGAACGTGCGGATAACGATCCGCATAAGTCTGAGCGAGCTCCGCCGAGTTATCCGTAGAGCCATCATTAACAATAATTATTTCCAGATTTTTCCAGGTTTGCGCAATCAGCGAATCCATACACGCAATGAACGGTTCACCCGTGTTGTAAAGCGGCATAATGACGCTCAGGAGACCAGGGGTATAGGTCATATAAAATCCTGTCAGACAGTATAATTAACGGCAATTTTAAACATATTAAGCGGCAAATGATCAGAGATAATGAGTCATATCTTTGACGGAAAATGCGCCGGACATGTGGGATCGTGCAAACAAAAAAATCCCCGGAGATTTAACGATAATAAATATCCGGGGACAACACACAGAATCCATTGAATGGATATGGTTAATCCCAGCTCAGGATCACTTTCCCTGACTGACCTGAACGCATTGCGTCAAAGCCCTGCTGGAACTCATCGATAGAGAATCGATGCGTGATGATTGGCGACAAGTCCAGGCCAGACTGGATCAGGGCCGCCATTTTGTACCAGGTTTCAAACATTTCGCGACCGTAGATACCTTTAATAAACAGTCCCTTAAAGATAACCTTTGTCCAGTCGACTGACATGTCTGACGGTGGGATCCCCAGCATGGCAATACGGCCACCATGGTTCATGGTGTCTAGCATGGCGCGAAACGCTGGCGGCGCACCGGACATCTCCAGACCCACATCAAACCCTTCAGTCATCCCCAGTTCGGCCATCACATCGGTCAGATTTTCTTTCGATACATTGACCGCGCGAGTGATACCCATTTTGCGCGCCAGATCCAGGCGATACTCATTAACATCCGTAATCACCACGTGGCGTGCGCCAACATGCTTCGCTACCGCTGCGGCCATAATACCGATAGGGCCAGCACCAGAGACCAGCACGTCTTCACCCACCAGATCGAATGACAGAGCCGTATGCACGGCATTGCCGAACGGATCGAAGATAGATGCTAAATCATCGGAAATATTATCCGGGATTTTAAACGCGTTAAACGCCGGGATCACCAGATATTCTGCAAAGCAACCAGGACGGTTCACGCCGACACCAGTCGTATTCCGGCACAGGTGAGTACGCCCACCGCGACAGTTACGACAATGTCCACAGGTAATGTGACCTTCACCGGAAACACGATCGCCGATTTTAAAACCTTTAACTTCCTGGCCGATACCGACAACTTCGCCGACATATTCATGCCCTACTACCATCGGAACCGGGATGGTTTTTTGCGACCATTCATCCCAGTTATAAATGTGAACGTCAGTCCCGCAGATGGCTGTTTTACGGATTTTAATCAGCAAATCGTTATGACCGACTTCCGGTTCAGGAACGTCAGTCATCCAAATGCCCTCTTCCGCTTTCAGTTTGGATAACGCTTTCATTTCACATCCTCAGGCAATAACGCCCAGTTGTTTACCAATGCGTGTAAACGCGTCGACAGCACGCGTAATCTGCTCAGGAGTATGCGCCGCAGACATCTGGGTACGGATACGCGCCTGACCTTTCGGAACCACCGGATAGAAGAATCCAGTAACGTAAATCCCCTCTTTTTGCAGCTCGCGGGCAAAGTCCTGTGCTACCACAGCATCACCCAGCATTACCGGGATAATGGCGTGATCGGCACCAGCCAGCGTAAAGCCAGCAGCTGACATTTGTTCACGGAACTGACGTGCGTTCGCCCACAGACGACCACGCAGTTCGCTACCTGCCTCGACCATCTCCAGCACTTTGATGGAAGCAGCAACAATTGCCGGGGCCAGAGAGTTAGAGAACAGATACGGGCGCGAACGCTGACGCAGCCACTCCACCACTTCTTTACGTGCCGCAGTATAACCACCAGATGCGCCACCCAGTGCTTTACCCAGCGTCCCGGTGATGATGTCCACACGCCCCATCACGTCACAATACTCATGAGAACCGCGACCGTTTTCGCCGACAAAGCCAACCGCGTGGGAATCATCAACCATCACCAGCGCATCGTATTTGTCTGCCAGATCGCAGACGCCTTTCAGGTTTGCAATCACGCCATCCATGGAGAAGACGCCGTCGGTGGCGATTAGCACATGGCGAGCCCCCGCTTCACGAGCTTCTTTCAGGCGAGCTTCCAGCTCCTGCATATCGTTATTGGCGTAACGGAAACGCTTCGCTTTACACAGACGAACGCCGTCGATGATTGATGCGTGGTTCAGGGCATCGGAGATAATCGCATCTTCTGCACCCAGCAGCGTTTCGAACAGGCCGCCGTTGGCGTCGAAACAGGAAGAGTAAAGAATGGCGTCTTCCATCCCCAGGAATGTAGCCAGTTTTTGCTCCAGTTGCTTATGGCTGTCCTGGGTTCCGCAAATAAAGCGCACCGACGCCATACCAAAGCCGTGAGAATCCATACCCGCTTTTGCTGCCGCAATCAGTTCCGGGTGGTTAGCCAGTCCCAGGTAATTGTTCGCACAAAAGTTAATAACGTGGCTTCCGTCTGCCACGGTGATATCCGCCTGCTGGGCAGACGTAATAATGCGCTCTTCTTTAAACAATCCTTCCGCACGTGCGGTTTCCAGATCGTTCGTTAACTGCTTGTAAAAATTCCCACGCATTGCAATTCTCCAGACTGGGCAAATTTCAGCACATATTACCCAAAGCTATACGTTGATACGAGATGACGCATCATCACTTCTTTAAAATGAAGCATAAATCACGTGTACCCGCACAGCTTATCTGTGAATGGCTGAAGCCAGAGCCATGTAGTGATATGATTAGAGACATTCGTGTCTGAGATTGTCTCTGACTCCATAATTCGAAGGTTACAGTTATGATCATCGTTACCGGCGGCGCGGGCTTTATCGGCAGCAACATCGTTAAGTCCCTGAATGATAAAGGCATCACCGATATTCTGGTGGTGGACAACCTGAAAGACGGCACCAAGTTTGTGAACCTGGTGGATCTGAATATTGCTGACTACATGGACAAGGAAGACTTCCTGATCCAGATTATGGCCGGAGAAGATTTCGGCGATATTGAGGCGATTTTCCACGAAGGCGCATGCTCCTCCACCACCGAGTGGGACGGCAAGTATATGATGGACAATAACTATCAATACTCTAAAGAGCTGCTGCACTACTGCCTGGAACGCGAAATTCCGTTCCTGTACGCCTCTTCTGCCGCCACCTACGGCGGTCGTACTTCTGACTTCATCGAATCCCGCGAATATGAGAAACCGCTGAACGTGTACGGCTACTCAAAATTCCTGTTCGACGAATATGTGCGTCAGATCCTGCCTGAAGCAAACTCCCAGATCGTTGGCTTCCGTTATTTCAATGTCTACGGACCGCGTGAAGGCCATAAAGGCAGCATGGCAAGTGTGGCTTTCCATCTCAACACCCAGCTCAACAATGGCGAAACACCAAAGCTGTTTGAAGGCAGTGAAAACTTCAAACGTGATTTCGTCTATGTCGGCGATGTTGCAGCGGTAAACCTGTGGTTCCTGGAAAATGGCGTTTCCGGAATCTTCAACCTCGGTACTGGTCGGGCAGAATCTTTCCAGGCCGTCGCGGACGCTACGCTGGCGTACCACAAAAAAGGCAGTATTGAGTACATTCCGTTCCCGGAAAAACTGAAAGGCCGTTACCAGGCATTTACCCAGGCGGATCTGACTAACCTGCGTGCTGCGGGCTATGACAAACCGTTTAAGACCGTTGCCGAAGGCGTAACGGAATATATGGCCTGGCTGAACCGCGACGCGTAAGTATGAAAATTTTGGTGATAGGCCCGTCATGGGTGGGCGACATGATGATGTCGCAAAGTCTCTATCGCACGCTCAAGGCGCGCTATCCCCAGGCGATAATCGACGTGATGGCACCTGCATGGTGCCGTCCGCTGCTGTCGCGTATGCCTGAAGTCAACGAAGCCATCGCCATGCCGCTGGGACACGGTGCGCTGGAGATCGGCGAACGCCGTAAACTCGGTCACAGTATGCGTGAGAAACGCTATGACCGTGCTTACGTGCTACCAAACTCTTTTAAATCCGCTCTGGTGCCGTTCTTTGCAGGCATTCCCCATCGTACAGGCTGGCGTGGCGAGATGCGCTACGGCTTACTCAACGATGCGCGCGTGCTGGATAAAGAGGCCTGGCCGCTGATGGTCGAACGCTATGTGGCGCTGGCCTACGATAAAGGCGTGATGCTTTCCGCCAAAGATTTACCGCAACCGCTGTTATGGCCACAACTGCAAGTCAGTGAAGGCGAAAAATCACTGACCTGTAACCAGTTCTCCCTCTCTGCTGAACGCCCAATCATCGGTTTTTGCCCTGGCGCAGAATTTGGTCCGGCGAAACGCTGGCCTCACTATCACTATGCTGAACTGGCGAAGCAACTGATCGACGAAGGCCATCAGATTGTGCTGTTTGGCTCGGCCAAAGATCATGAGGCCGGCAATGAGATTCTGGCAACGCTGAACACCGAACAGCAGGCGTGGTGTCGTAACCTGGCTGGCGAAACGCAGCTGGAACAGGCCGTTATTCTGCTTGCCGCCTGTAAAGCTGTTGTCACCAATGACTCCGGCTTAATGCACGTTGCCGCGGCGTTGAACCGACCTCTGGTAGCATTGTATGGCCCAAGTAGTCCTGACTTTACCCCGCCGTTGTCTCACAAAGCGCGGGTCATTCGTCTGATTACGGGTTATCACAAGGTTCGTAAAGGGGATGCAGCAGAAGGTTATCACCAGAGCCTGATTGACATCACTCCCCAGCGTGTACTGGAAGAACTCAATGACCTGTTGTTACAAGAGGAAGTCTGACGGATGCGGGTTCTGATCGTTAAAACATCGTCAATGGGCGATGTACTGCATACGTTGCCCGCATTAACGGATGCGCAGCAGGCCATTCCGGATATTCAATTTGATTGGGTAGTGGAAGAAGGGTTCGCCCAAATCCCCGCCTGGCATTCGGCCGTTGACCGCGTAATTCCGGTGGCGATTCGCCGCTGGCGCAAGGCCTGGTTTTCCGCACCGATTAAAGCGGAGCGTAAAGCCTTTCGCGATGCAGTTCGTTTGCAGCAGTATGACGTGATAATTGATGCACAAGGCCTGGTAAAAAGCGCCGCGCTGGTCACGCGTCTGGCGCGTGGCATCAAGCATGGTATGGACTGGAGCACGGCGCGCGAGCCCCTGGCGAGTCTTTTTTATAACCGCAAACATCATATTGCCAAACAGCAGCATGCCGTTGAACGAACCCGAGAACTGTTCGCAAAAAGTCTGGGATATGCCAAACCACAGCCACAAGGTGATTACGCTATCGCGCAGCATTTTCTGAATGAACTTAATGCCGATGCGGGACAGTATGCGGTCTTCTTGCATGCCACTACGCGTGATGATAAGCACTGGCCAGAAGCTAACTGGCGGGAGCTGATTGGCCTTTTAAATAATGCAGGCATACGCATTAAGCTCCCCTGGGGTGCTCCTCATGAAGAAGCGCGGGCCAGGAGACTGGCTGAGGGATTTGATTACGTAGAGGTTCTACCGCGAATGAGCCTGGAGGATGTGGCCCAGGTATTAGCAGGCGCTAAATTTGTCGTCTCAGTTGATACCGGATTAAGCCATTTAACTGCCGCACTGGATCGACCGAATATTACGCTGTATGGCCCGACGGACCCTGGGTTGATTGGGGGATATGGGAAGAATCAATACGCGCAGAAGAGCCATTCCGGAAAGTTACAGGATCTGGATGCCAGCGCTATCAAAGTATTGCTACTTGATATTAATTTGCTTTAATTTTAAGAGACGAATCATGCTTCGCCAACACATGTTTTCTCGCCTTATCTGCAGCATAAGAAATAATCCATATGATTTTATATACGTACTATTTTATGCTGGGATCCTTGCAACCCTTGCGATGGTATTGGTCAACCCAGATGAAGCGCTAAAGGTATTTATTGTCTGTGCGATCCTGTCTCTACCATTGATTGGTAAAAATATTAAGCATGTGCTTAGCCACAAACAAAATCTATTTTTACCATTTATGTTGCTGCTCTTCGGTTTAGTCCAAATCATTTGGGTGGAAATCTTTAAGCAACCCGGTTCTGCTTTTACCGGCGCTTATCGTTCATACCAGAACGGCGGCAAGGTCATGATTTTTGCCGCACTGGTTATTGCCGCATTGACATCACAACCATCACGCGCAATAAAAAACCACATTGTCAGCATCTGGGTGATTATTACAGCGATTGGCCTGTATTTTTACGCTGGCTATCAGCTTGCCGGTGCCCCCGATCTTTCGACCTACCGTGTTGCACTCGGTTTTGAGCACCCAACCGGAGCGGCCTACGGCCTGACGTTTATCGCGTTATTAGCATCACAGGCGATTCTCAACCTGCGTTTAAAACATACCGTCTCACTTTACCTGCTACATTTCTTAATATCATTGGCCGTTATCATCACCACACAAACCCGGGCAGCTATTCTGATCTATCCGCTCCTGAGTATCGGTCTTTTTTTCATACACTATCGCCATAACCGCACTATATTATTAAGGGCACTGCTGGCCTTCGCGGTATTAGTCGGGCTGGCAGCGATCCCCCTGAAATCGGTTATTGAAAATCGCTACCAGAATATGATGGTTGATCTGCATTCTTATAGCCAGAGTAATAGTAATACTTCCATTGGCGCGCGATTTGCGATGCAACGAGTAGGAATTGATGCCGGCAAAGCACACTATTTGGGACAATCACTTGAACAACGTGATGCTGAAATCAAAGTATCCGCTTTACAAAATGTCTCACTGCAAGGGGCACTCGCGTATGTTGACATCCACCTGCATAATGAAGTCATTGATACGTTTTCACTTAAAGGCATCCCAGGGGTTGTTGTGCTAATCTTGCTGTATAGTGCTATGTTTTTAATAGGTTACACGCAACGTAGTCCTTTACTATTCGCCATATCAGGCGCTATAGCTATCTATGGCTTAAGTGATTTATTATTATACGCTAAAGGCGAAGCCTTGAGCAGCGTTCTGACGTTATGCGTAGCGGTAATGCTGGTACCGGGTCCAACGAGAGAAAGATGCCATGATTAACGCTTCAGGTTATTTACTAAGCATTATTATACCTGTATACAATAATGCTGAATTTATTACAGCTACGCTGACGTCTATACATCAGAGTATTACTGAAGATGTTGAGTTAATAATTATTAATGATGGCTCTACAGATTTGACTGATGAACGTATCAATGCGTTTTATCGCGAAAAAAACTGCAATAACATTAAATACATCAATAAGGAAAATCAAGGTGTTGCGATTACTCGCAACGTTGGGCTTGCGCATGCTACAGGGAAATATATTGGCTTTGTAGACAGCGATGATATCATCAGCCCAAATTATTTTTCTGTTCTTCTCCCTAAATTACGAGAAGAAAAATATGATATTGTCGAATTCAATTTAACTCGTGATATCAATAAGTTGTATCAGGCTCCATCAGATAGTGAGAGCACTATAGCCCAGCATGAAATTATTTTAACTGACGACAACTACGCGCCCCTGTTACCAACATTCCGTGCCGGGCAATGGCATCTCATGACAAAGATCTTTCATCGCGACATTATCGGCGAAGATCGATTTGAAGAACATCGCCGCTACGAAGATGTTATTTTCTGCCCTTTTCAGTATTTCAAATGTCATCGTATTTTAAAAATTGATAGCAAGTTATACTATTACCGGGTGAATGATAAAAGTATCACCGAGAATATTATCGATAGTGATGCTGATAATATCTTCTTTGCCATGAAAAAAATGAGCAACTACATAAGTAAAAATGATGAAAAGCGAGCTGTTGCTTCATTAATGATTATTAATTGTTTTTTAGAAGGGCGCAAAATTTTACGCAAGAAGAGAGGGTATTATCGCTATGACGAGGATATGATTAATAATATTCAGAATGCACTGGCTAACTGTGACACCAGAGTCGTTAAGAAAAAAATTATTTATAAAATGAAATATCCACATATTGATCGTTCCATTTCTGAATTGAGATATAAAATAATAACAGCTTGCAAAAATTTGTTTTTTGGAAAGGGAGCTAAAAATGTTTGATAAAGTAGAAAGAGTTCTCATTTGCAAGCTAAAATTTTATGGTGATGTACTGTTAATCACACCTGTAATTAACAGTATTCAGACTCGGTATCCGCACGCTAAAATTGATCTTCTTCTTTATAAAGATACCAAATCAATCTTAGCCGCTAATGAAGGTATCAACGATTTCTATCTCATTGAGAAAAAGAAAGGTCCACTGACAAGCGTAAAAAATTACATATCAATACGTCAGCAACTAAAAAAGAACCAGTACGATCTTATCATTAATTTAACCGAACAATGGCCGATTGGTGTACTTATCGCTTCGTTACACCGTCCATCTGTTGCGTTTGAACGCGACAAGAAACAATGGAACAGACTATTTTCACGAGTTACACCACTGACTGGCACACATATTGTCGAACAAAATTTATCAATCCTCAAAGGCATTGGCTTTAGCGAAACAGAACTAAAGAAAAAAATGAGTCTTCGCTATCGTCAGAATGACTATCAATATTTGGTATCTCAACTCCCGGCATTACCTACGCAAAAATATGTTGTTATTCAACCGACTGCAAGACAAGAGTTTAAATGCTGGGATGATGATAAATTTGCACACGTTATAGATCATCTGCATCAACTTGGCCTACATGTTTATCTTACCTGCGGACCAGCATTAAGTGAGCAGCAGCAGGTCCAACGCATTGCTGCACTGTGTAAATTATCTCCTGACCTGACACTGGCTGGTCACACCACTTTCCTGCAGTTAGCCGCATTAATCGACCATGCCATTCTCTATATTGGTGTCGATTCGGCACCCATGCATATGGCAGCGGCATTAGGAACACCACAGGTATGTTTATTTGGTGCGACCAAATATCAACAATGGAAGCCATGGTCAGATAAAGCGATTGTGATTTGGGCTGGTGATTATCACCCTATGCCTTCCAGAGAGGAGCTCGACAGGTCAAAAAAATATTTAACATGGATACCAGAACAAGCTGTGATTGACGCTATCGATACGGTACTTCATGATAGTGATACTGACAAAGGTAATGAGAAAGAATAAATGGATAACAAAAATAACGTCATTAATATTGCTTACTGTACAGATGCTAATTATCTGGAATATGTAGCAGTGTCCATTATGTCGGTCATAATGAACAATCCAGGACAATCTCTTTCATTTTTCGTCTTTGTCTATGATGTCAATGATGAGGATATTGATAAATTACGTTCAACCAGCGAAAAAATTCAGGTTGTAAAGATCGATAAAGAAGAAATTGAAAAATATAATAACGACTTTGCAATCAAACATCTTAACCGCTCGACTTATATGCGTTTGGCCGTGCCGCGCTTACTAAAAGATAAGGTAGAGCATTTTATCTATTTAGATGCCGATACTTTGTGCTTTGATAAGCTCAATGAGATTAATAACATTGATATTAGTGATGTCATCTGTGCTGTTAGCCATGACTCGCTCGATATTCATGATAATAAAAATGCAAAACGTTTAGGTTTGCGCACTGATCACTATTTTAATGCCGGGTTCCTGTACATTAATGTAGCCAATTGGATCAAATATGATATTGAGCATAAAGCAAATACTGTCCTATTTGAACAAGGGAAATCATTACCTTATTTCGACCAGGATGCATTAAACATTGCTATGGATGGTAACGTTGCGTTTATTGATAACCGATGGAATTTTTTATTCAATTGGTTCAACGATGAACAAAGGGAGTCTTTTTTCTACAACTCAGAGTTCCTCCCTCGAATTGTCCATTTTACCGGCGGAAGAAAACCATGGTATAAGGAACATACAGGGCTTTCACAGCAACTCTATCTTTTCTATCATCATTTCACGCCATGGCGAAATACAGAATTGCGCTCATATGCACCACGTATGAGACCTACCGATTATAGGGTTTACTCTCGCCAGGAAGCCAAAAAAGGGAATTATTTCACCGCAATAAAATGGTATATGAAATATCTCAAAACTAAATTGCAATAAAAAAACTCCCTCACGGGAGTTTTTTTTATTTTTGCTTTAATTTTTGTATTAAATAACCTGCATAACTTATCAGCGAGGCGAAAAATTTACCCTGTAATCGCTCATGCCGAGATTTCTTTTTATATTGTTTTGGCGTTCTGGCTGGTAACAGGGGAACATCAGCCCATGGTGATGCCTTCCATGCCTCAACAAAATACTGTGCAGAGGGGTAGTTAGCCCAAGAATTCCATGGTTTAGTTACGCCAACATAATGAATAAGGATTGTATCATCCGTAATATATTTTTTATATCGAGAAAGATCTTTGCTTTTCAATTCTTGTTTAATACCATAAATGGCGTTAAATTTTCTCGGTAAAAAAATAACTTTATTTAAAAAAATAATATTTAAAACATCCTGGTCAGGGAAAGATAGTTTATTTCTTTTATCTAACAGAATATCAAAAGCAGCATTAATAAAATTCTGTTCTTTCCACTTTTTAAGATTTGCGTAGATAACTCCAGAATTAAAATATTCACTGTTTTCTGTAACATCTCTGGCGGGACTATCATCCACATCGGTAACTACAGCGGCAACATGCTGATTAATATCAATTTGACTAAGTTCAATGAGCGAACCTTTACACATCACATCGGCATCGATATATAACAGAGACTCTATTTTTTCGCCCAAATATTCGAATGCAACAAATCTAAAGTACATTGCATGGGACCAGGCATGGCCGCTCGGCAATACTTTTAATCCTTCGGCATCCATAACATAAATTGAGATATTTGTGGAAAATTGTTTTGCTAGTTTTATAATTCTTTGTTGATAATCGTCGTCCAGATAATCTGTAAAGAGATGGAAATGTATATTTAAACCTCTATTATGTAACAGTACTGATGTCATCGAGATCGCAGCACCAAACATAAAATTTTTATCAACACCCCAGGCAATGTTAAATTCTGTTTTTTGTTCAGTGGGTGCCTGATTAAATTCAAGTATCTTTTTTATGGATCGATGACAATCAAAGTTCATTCGCTACACCTATTTAATCTTATTATCAATAAATTACAGTTAGTGTTTTCAGTGCACTTTAGGACTATGTAACTTAGTCTTTATATACATCACATGACTAAGAACTGATCGGATATATTTTCGCTGTACTCTCTCATGCCGCGATTTACGTTTATACAGTTTTGCTGTATTTGCGTTAAGTAAAGACTTTTCCGCCCATGCCGATTTTTCATAAGCTTCAATGAAGTATTTAGCTACTGGGTATTTAGCCCATTTATGCCATGGTTTAGTAACACCAACATAATGAATCAACACCGTATCATCAGTAATATAATCTTGATAGATTTCATCATTTTTATTCTGCAGTTCCTGATCCACACCGTAGATACAGTTAAAATCTCTTCTCAGAAAAATGACATTATCCACGAACAATATATTCAGAACATCCTGATCAAAATAAAGGAGTTCCTTCTGGCGCTCCTCTAAAATAGAAAACGCCTTAGTCAGGAGCTGTTGTTCTCGCCAAACATCTAAATTCGCATATACAACACCAGAATTAAAATAACCATTACTCAGCGCTGGTATACCGAGCCGGTTACCTGATTTGATACGCACTTCATCGATATCATTGATAACAGCAGCATATTCCCCACAGAAATTAACCTCAGTAAACTCTCGCAAAGAACCTTTGCATATAACATCAGCATCAAGATACAGTACGGAGCTTAATTCTGCGCTTAAATATTCAAAGGCAAAATAACGATAGTACATTGCATAAGTCCAGGCTTTCGTGCTCGGTAGCTTACGAAATGCAGCGTTATCGAAAACAAGAATCGTCACCGTCGTACTATACATTTGGGTCAGTCGATTTATGCTTTCCAGATAGTCATTATCAATATAGTCTGTTGCTATATAAAAATTGATATCGATATCAGGATTATTAACTAATACTGATGTCATTGAAATCCCGGATCCAAATAAAAAATTGCGATCGACGCCATACGCAATATTTAATTTCTTATCTTTATCGTGCGTAGAGCTGTCAATAACATGCTTTTGAATAATTACTTTTTGAAAATCAATGTTCATAATAAAATGGCCTCAAACTTTTTATGCATTTTATAGCGCTTTTCTTATTGTTCTTTGTCTTATTTTTTGCGCTTTTGTAACAGCTTGTTGAAACAATCTGGCTTCGTGGCGGAGAATTTCACGCAATGGCATTGCGAAATATACACGTAAGAAACGATAGATATCCCTGGATGTCAATCCGATCTCCAGTGAGGAGAAATAGAGCCCAATTAAATCCTTGTCACGCCAACGGCGCGGTACATGCTGACGTATTTGTGCTCGATGCAGGTCAATTACAGAAAGTTTAATATCCGCGATTTCTGTTGGCATCGGCTGTTGAAGCAGAAAGTGACAGATATAACAGTCCCGATGGTTCACCCCACCACGATGCATTTTTCCGACCATTTCTGCTACACGGGTAATAATGGCCTGTTTTAAGACAAAATCAGGGCGCTCGACACCCCATCTGGCACAAAAATCTTCAAGGCTGATTGCAGGAGACAGGTCTTCAGTGATGATAAATGACGTTCGCTCTAACGGGTTAAGTCCTTTCTGACCAAATGCAACACCGTTCATTGTATCAACATTCAGCTCTTTCAAACGGTGAATAGCTAACCATTCTCGATCTGCGCCAAGAACAGGCATGCGGAGAGAAATGAGGTTCTTCACCACTTCTTTTAGCGTGGTTCCGTGATGATATTTAAGAAAATACCCCTTACCCATCATCTCAAAACGCAGGGTACGCCGTGTTTCCAGAGCGCGGAAGACTTCACCATCCAGCTTAGACACTTCCGCGAACGGATCTTTTCCTTGCCATTGCGTGGCAAACGGTTCTTTTAGTTCAATCATTCTCAATGACCTAAAATGATATCTGCAGCCCTGTCCGCCAGGCTGTAGAGATCCTCTGTATCAGCAAAATGCCGGGCATGGCCTGCCCAGCTATTTCTCTTCTCATTATTTTGCAGCGCATCGAAAAGTGCTGTATTCAGATTTGTCTGCTCGAACGGTTCAGAAATTACCACTCCACATTGGGCGGCATTGATGTAATCGGCATATCCGCATACTTCCGTGGTTAATACAGGCAAACCTGCAACCACAGCCTCTAACAATACAATACCAGCGGCTTCCTGAACGGCAGGATGGAGCAATAAATCAGCAGCGGACATCAATTCAGCAATATCATCTCGCCCCGAGAAAAATTGTACGAGCTCTTCAATACCCAATTGGCGGGCCTGAGCACGGTAGCGATCGGCTTTATCCTGGCCTACTACCATCAATCGCGTCCGCTGGCGTATTGACTCTGGTAAAGACGCCAACGCCTGCAATGTTCTCGATACACCTTTGCGCTTAAAATCTGATCCCACTTGCAGGAGAAAAAACTGATCGCGTTGTATACCATTTTTATTCCTGACATTCTGCCTGCTGTTTTCAGGTTGCTGGCTATATTTCCGATCAGGGTAAATCCCAGGGGGAAGAATATGAAAACGCTGGTTCTCTGTTCGATAATGATGTTTGAAATCGCCAATTTGCTTGTTGGTTAACATCAATAACGCGGTGCGGGATCCTTGCTGAAATACGGCTTTTTCAAATGAAGAATAATGCCGATATCGCTGCGTCAGCTTGTAAAAAAAACCTTTTTCCCGGGCAACTTTTTCGGCATAACAGACGTCAGCTGCATAATAAACATCCAACCCCGGCATTTTATTAAACCCTACGATCCGATCAACTGGGTGCTGGCTTAAATATTGCTGAACCCACTGATAATATTGCTCATTTTTTCCATGGTTAGTTCTGGATGTTACTGGGACGAGTATAATTTCAAGCCCCTCAGGACGCTCCCCCTGCCAGCTCTGGGTAAAAACCTGAACACGGTGGCCACGTGCAGCAACCGTAAGCGCAACCCGCAGGAAATCACGTTGTAACCCGCCATAGGGAAAATACTTGTACAAACAAAAAGCAATGATCATCCATTAATATCCGCATCGCGTCGCCAGCCACACCAAACCTGATGCATAAGAGTACTGTAATCTCTGCTTGCGCTATCCAAAGATTGCCTCCCATGGCTCCGAAGCGTTGATGGCTGCTAGCTACCTGAAATTATGCAGCAGTATACCATTTATTATCACTCAATCCGAAATGAATATTTTTTAACCATATAAAAAATTTATCAATTAAAAACAATCAGATAATAAGAAACGCAATTCACCAAAAAAGTCGTACCGCACAAGACGCTAAGCCTTACAAATGGGAATATGTGCCTTTTTGATACAGTCGCAGCTAAAACAAGGCATTGCCAATTCAATCCTTTTGATACAACCTGGATAAAAATGATGGTAAAGCCATAGTTAAATACATAGAATCCCCAGCACATTCATAAGTCAGCTACTATTATGCTCGAATTGCTTTACACCGCCCTTTTCTACCTTATTCAGCCCCTGATCTGGATACGGCTTTGGGTGCGCGGACGTAAGGCTCCGGCCTATCGTAAACGCTGGGGTGAACGCTATGGATTTTATCGCCGCCCACTGAAACCTGGCGGCATCATGCTTCATTCCGTTTCTGTAGGCGAAACGCTGGCGGCGATCCCTTTAGTTCGCGCTCTGCGACATCGTTATCCCGATCTACCGATCACGGTAACGACCATGACGCCAACAGGTTCCGAGCGCGTACAGTCTGCTTTCGGTACTGACGTTCAACACGTCTATCTCCCTTACGATTTACCAGACGCACTGAACCGCTTCCTGAACAAAGTTGACCCCAAGCTGGTGTTAATAATGGAGACTGAGCTATGGCCAAATCTGATTGCTGCACTGCATAAGCGTCATATCCCTCTGGTCATTGCCAACGCACGTCTTTCTGCCCGCTCAGCTGCCGGCTATGCGAAACTGGGTAAATTTGTTAGCAGGCTACTACGTCGCATTACGCTGATTGCTGCACAAAATGAAGAAGATGGCGCACGCTTTATTACCCTTGGCGCAAGAAACAATCAGGTAACGGTTACTGGCAGTCTTAAGTTTGATATTTCCGTCACTCCGCAACTGGCTGCCAAAGCGATTACATTGCGCCGCCAGTGGGCACCACATCGCCCGGTATGGATTGCAACCAGCACGCACGATGGTGAAGAAAGCATCATCATTGCTGCTCATCAGGCGCTATTAAATCAGTTTCCGAACCTTTTACTGATTCTGGTTCCCAGACATCCAGAGCGATTCCCGGATGCTATTAACCTCGTACGCCAGGCTGGGCTAAGCTATACCACACGGTCCTCGGGTGAAGTCCCGTCTTCAGCTACCCAGGTCGTTATCGGCGATACTATGGGCGAGCTGATGCTTCTGTACGGCATTGCCGACCTTGCTTTTGTCGGTGGCTCACTGGTGGAACGTGGAGGTCACAACCCATTAGAGGCCGCAGCGCATGCCATTCCGGTACTGATGGGGCCACATACCTTTAATTTTAAAGATATTTGCGCGCGACTGGAGCAGGCAAGCGGATTGATCACCGTTACCGACACCACCACGCTGGTTAAAGAGATCTCTTCTTTACTGACAGATGCAGATTATCGTAGTTTTTATGGTCGTCATGCGGTTGAAGTTCTGTATCAAAACCAGGGCGCGCTACAACGTCTGCTGCAGCTGCTGGAACCTTACCTGCCACCCAAAACGCATTGAGGGTTGTCATGCAAAAACGGGCGATTTATCCAGGAACCTTTGATCCAATAACTAATGGCCACATTGATATCGTGACGCGCGCAACGCACATGTTTGATCACGTTATCCTGGCGATTGCCGCAAGCCCCAGTAAAAAGCCGATGTTTACGCTTGAAGAGCGCGTTGAACTGGCACAACAGGCAACGGCACATCTTGGCAATGTGGAAGTTCTGGGATTTAGCGATCTGATGGCAAACTTCGCCCGCGATAATCAGGCTAATATTCTGATACGCGGTCTGCGTGCGGTCGCGGATTTTGAATATGAAATGCAGTTGGCGCACATGAACCGCCATCTGATGCCCCAGCTGGAGAGCGTCTTTTTGATGCCTTCCAAAGAGTGGTCATTTATCTCATCATCGTTGGTTAAAGAGGTCGCCCGCCATCAGGGTGACGTGACCCACTTTTTACCAGAGAACGTTCACCAGGCGTTAATGGACAAGCTAAAGTAAAACGCGTTATTCAGCTTGCTGATGAACTTTATTTCTGACAGCTGCGACAATAGAACGTCGTCCGCTGGGCATGTTTAGTGGCGACAACGGGTGCACCACATGCGCGGCAGGGCTCACCTTCGCGCCCATAGACTTGCAATTCTTGTGCAAAATAGCCCGGCTTACCGTCGCTTTGCAGGAAATCCTTCAGCGTCGTCCCGCCCTGCTCGATAGAGCGCAGTAAAACCGCTTTGATAACGCGCACCAGCAATTCACACTCGGCTTTTGACAGTGACGATGCCAGACGGTCAGGATGGATGCCAGCCGCAAAGAGCGACTCACTGGCATAGATATTACCCACGCCCACCACCAACTTGTTATCCATCAGCCAGGGTTTAATCGCCGTTTTCTTCTTCGCACATTTGTGCTGGAGATAATCGGCGTTGAAATCATCGCTCAGAGGCTCGGGACCAAGATGTGCGAGAACATTGTGTCCTTCCAGCTCTTTTGTCCACAGCCAGGCACCAAAACGACGAGGATCGGTGTAACGCAGGACTTTGCCATTACTCATCACTAAATCGACATGGTCATGTTTTTCTGCCGGAAGCTCTTCAGGGAGGATACGCAGGCTGCCTGACATGCCCAGATGAATGATAATCCAGCCATCCGGTAGCTCCAGCAACAGATATTTCGCACGGCGCTGTACGCTAATGACGGGTTTATCACTAAGACGATAAATTTCCTCTGATACCGGCCAGCGCAAACGACCATTCCGAACATTGGCATACAGAATCGTTGCCCCTACCAGATGAGGTTCAATACCACGGCGACTGGTTTCGACTTCAGGTAATTCAGGCATAGCATCTCCGGCTGTATATCAGGTTTTATTAATATGGGGACGGCCAGAAAACAAAAAACCCCGCCGAGGCGAGGTTTTTCGTGACATCGAAACTAAAATTATTTGATTTTAGCTTCTTTGTACAGAACGTGCTGACGGACAACTGGATCGAATTTTTTCAGTTCCAGTTTTTCCGGCTTAGTACGTTTGTTCTTCGTAGTGGTATAGAAGTGACCAGTACCAGCAGAAGAAACCAGCTTGATTTTCTCACGAATACCTTTAGCCATGATTTATTTCCTCTTAGTACTTAGTACTTTTCGCCACGGGCACGCAGTTCAGACAGAACTGTTTCGATGCCTTTCTTATCAATTACACGCATACCTTTAGCAGATACACGCAGGGTGACAAAACGCTTCTCGCTCTCAACCCAAAAACGGTGAGAGTGCAGGTTAGGCAGGAAACGGCGTTTAGTCGCGTTCAGTGCGTGGGAACGGTTGTTACCGGTCACCGGACGCTTGCCAGTAACTTGGCAGACTCGGGACATGTCTATTCTCCAAAAATCAAATTAGCTCGAGCTTCGTATGGGGTATTGGCGCCTCGTCAGGCTTCTCAGCCCGGTTATCGCAGTTCAATACACTTAATCGTTCATACTGCATCATCATTGGACGCCGAATGAATGATCTCATGTATTCGCGAACTCTCGATTGCCAGGCCCAAATGCCAAACCCGAGATTCTCAAAGGTGGCGTAGTATACGCTGAGTCAGCGATGTGCTCAAGTCCCGAACAGACAAAGATCCCGATGGATCGCGTAAAGTGCGCTAAATCCAACCACGTTCCGCAAAAGAAACGTACTCTCCACGCCCAATTACAAGATGATCAATCACCCGGATATCCATGAACTGACAGCATTTCACCACACGCTCGGTGATGAGTTTATCTGCTTTGCTCGGCTCTGCACACCCCGAAGGGTGATTATGTGCAAGGATCACCGCTGACGCATTCATTTTTATCGCCTCACGGACAATCTCTCGCGGATGCACCTCTACGTGGCTAAGCGTACCGGAAAAAAGTTTGCTGTGTTTAATTACGCGATGCTGAGCATCCATAAAGATCACCAGAAAGATCTCCCGCTCCTCTTCCGCAAGCTGACTTTGCAGAAATTCTCTCGTCATTTCCGGGCTAAGTAGCGCCCTTTCCTCAATCACACGCACGTTGTAGTAGCGCCTCGCCAGTTCGGCAATCCCCTTGAGTTGCGCATACTTCGCCACGCCAATACCCTGGACGTGGCTAAACTCCATGTAATCTGCGGACAAAAGGCCATAAAGCGAATCAAAATGCTGAAGCATTTCTTTCGCCAGCGTGAGTACATCAGTACCGCGTAATCCGGTGCGTAAAAAGAGCGCCAGTAGCTCAACATCCGTAAGAGAACGGACTCCCAGCTTCATCATCTTTTCCCGGGGCATCAAACATCCTGTATTTTTCATGCCTCCCTCCTTTGGCGTCAGCATGGTGGCATAACGCCAACAACGAATCGACGCTCAGTTCTCACTTCTTCGTAGCGCCTCGCAAAGTGGATCGCGCTCAAAAGCACGACAAATGGTGGATTGTGATAAAATATCCGCCTTCTGGTGTAACCCAACAGGAAAGATCATGATGAGCCTGGCCGGTAAAAAAATCGTACTTGGCGTCAGTGGCGGCATTGCTGCATACAAAACCCCTGAGCTGGTGCGTCGTTTACGGGAGCGTGGCGCAGACGTCCGCGTGGCAATGACCGAGGCGGCAAAAGCGTTTATTACTCCCCTGAGCTTACAGGCGGTTTCGGGCTATCCCGTTTCCGATAGCCTGCTTGACCCCGCAGCAGAAGCCGCGATGGGCCATATTGAACTGGGAAAATGGGCTGATTTGGTTATTCTTGCCCCCGCTACGGCAGATCTGATTGCACGCGTCGCCGCAGGCATGGCTAACGATCTGGTTTCAACGATCTGTCTGGCAACACCAGCGCCTGTTGCCGTTCTGCCCGCCATGAACCAACAGATGTACCGTGCCGCTGCTACGCAACACAATCTGGGGATTCTCGCCTCACGTGGATTACTCATCTGGGGGCCAGACAGCGGCAGCCAGGCATGTGGCGATGTCGGCCCTGGGCGCATGCTGGATCCGTTAACGATTGTCGATATGGCTGCTGAACATTTCTCATCTGTCAACGATCTGCAACATCTCAACATCATGATTACGGCTGGCCCGACACGTGAACCACTTGATCCTGTACGTTATATTTCCAACCACAGTTCAGGGAAAATGGGATTTGCCATCGCAGCAGCAGCGGCAAAGCGTGGTGCAAACGTCACGCTGGTATCGGGTCCCGTTACGCTATCAACCCCCCCCTTTGTACAGCGCATAGATGTGATGACAGCGCTGGAAATGGAGGCCGCCGTACAATCTACGGCACAACAGCAGCATATTTTTATCGGCTGCGCCGCAGTTGCTGATTACCGGGCAGAAACCGTCGCCAGTGAAAAAATCAAAAAGCAGGCCACGCAGGGTGATGAATTAACAGTAAAAATGGTCAAAAACCCGGATATTATCGCTGGCGTTGCCGCACTGGATGCTAATCGTCCTTTTGTCGTTGGATTTGCCGCAGAAACGAATAATGTGGAAGAATACGCCCGGCAAAAACGTATTCGTAAAAACCTTGATATGATCTGTGCAAACGATGTTTCACTGTCTACTCAAGGGTTTAACAGCGACAGCAATGCATTACACCTTTTCTGGCAGGATGGAGATAAAGTCTTACCGCTTGAGCGCAAAGAACTCCTGGGCCAATTATTACTCGACGAGATCGTGACCCGTTATGATGAAAAAAATCGACGTTAAGATTCTGGACCCGCGCGTAGGGCAACAATTCCCACTCCCGACGTACGCAACTTCTGGTTCTGCTGGACTTGACCTGCGCGCCTGTCTGGATGACGCCGTAGAGCTGGCACCTGGTGCAACGACACTGGTACCGACCGGATTAGCCATTCATATCGCCGATCCCTCGCTGGCGGCAGTGATGTTACCGCGCTCCGGACTGGGTCATAAGCACGGCATTGTGCTGGGCAATCTGGTCGGTCTGATTGATTCCGACTACCAGGGACAACTGATGGTGTCCATCTGGAACCGTGGTCAGGATAGCTTCACTATTGAGCCTGGTGAACGCATTGCACAAATGATCTTTGTACCAGTCGTGCAGGCTGAATTTAATCTGGTGGAAGAGTTTGAAGCCACCGATCGTGGCGAAGGTGGCTTCGGCCATTCCGGGCGCAAGTAACCCGTAGAGAAGTATCCCACAGCGCAATAACGCAATAACAAACCGCAAACAGCAGTTTGCGGTCGCTGTGTGGATGCCTGCCTGGCAAGTGCTTATTTTCAGGGGTATTTTGTAACATGGTAGAAAAGCAAACTGCGAAAAGGAATCGTCGCGAAGAAATACTTCAGTCTCTGGCGCTGATGCTTGAATCCAGCGATGGAAGCCAACGCATCACGACAGCAAAACTGGCGGCCTCTGTTGGCGTTTCCGAAGCGGCATTGTATCGCCATTTTCCCAGCAAGACCCGCATGTTCGATAGCCTGATTGAGTTTATCGAAGATAGTCTGATTACCCGTATCAATTTGATTTTAAAAGATGAAAAAGACACAAGCGCACGTCTGCGTCTGATCGTACTGCTGATTTTAGGTTTTGGTGAACGAAATCCCGGCCTGACGCGTATTCTGACCGGACACGCGCTCATGTTTGAGCAAGACCGCCTGCAAGGTCGTATTAACCAGCTTTTTGAGCGCATTGAGGCGCAATTGCGCCAGGTTCTGCGAGAAAAAAGAATGCGTGAGGGCGAAGGTTACGCTGTGGATGAAACGCTGCTGGCCAGCCAGTTACTGGCTTTCTGCGAAGGTATGCTGTCTCGCTTCGTGCGTAGCGAATTTAAATACCGTCCAACGGACGATTTTGACACCCGCTGGCCGCTACTGGTTGCTCAACTGCAATAACGTCTTAGCCAGACTGCGGCGTTGCCTTATCCGGCCTACTGCTTTGTAGGCCAGGTAAGCGCAGCGCCGCCGGCGATTAAACCCCAAACTCTTCGCGATACGCCCGCACAGCGGCCAGGTGTTCCGCCATTTCAGGCTTCTCTTCCAGATACGCAATCAGGTCTTTCAGGGTAATAATTGAAATCACCTTGCAGCCATAGTCACGCTCTACTTCCTGGATTGCAGAAATCTCACCACGACCACGTTCCTGGCGATCAAGAGAAATCAGTACCCCAGCCAGCGTCGCACCATTGGCCTGGATTATCTCCATCGACTCGCGAATCGCTGTACCGGCGGTGATCACATCATCCACCAACATCACTCGGCCCCGTAGTGCACTGCCTACCAGGGTTCCACCCTCGCCGTGGGTTTTCGCCTCTTTACGGTTAAAGCAGTACGGCAAATCTTTTTCGTGGTGTTCCGCCAGCGCAACGGCCGTGGTAGTGGCAATAGGAATCCCTTTGTATGCGGGGCCAAACAGCAGATCAAAATCAATACCGGAATCCACAAGCGCTTCAGCATAAAAACGACCTAACAGTGCCAGATCGCGCCCGGTATTAAACAGCCCGGCGTTGAAGAAATAGGGGCTCTTGCGCCCGGATTTCAGCGTAAACTCGCCAAACTTTAGTACCTGCTTGCCAAGCGCAAACTCAATAAACTGGCGCTGATATGGTTTCATGGATTCGCTCCTCTTTTCACTTTCATCATTTACGAAATCTGCAGACAAAAAAAAGGGCGACTACGTCGCCCTTAAAATCAATTTTCTAACGCCGCCTTCTGCGTCGCTACAATGGATTCGATCCCCCCTCTGGCCAACGCCAGTAGGGTGAGTAGTTCTTCATGGCTGAACGGTTCACCTTCTGCAGTACCCTGCACTTCGATAATGCGACCATCTTCAGTCATCACCACGTTCATATCGGTTTCTGCCGCAGAGTCTTCAACATACTCCAGGTCACAGAGCGCTTCGCCATTAACAATACCTACTGAGACCGCAGCGACCATCCCTTTCATTGGGTTGGTTTTCAGTTTACCGCTCGCCACCAGCTTGTTTAGCGCGTCAGCCAGCGCAACACAAGCACCTGTAATCGATGCGGTTCGCGTGCCACCATCTGCCTGAATAACATCGCAATCCAGGGTAATAGTAAATTCGCCGAGAGTCTTCAGGTCAACGGCTGCACGCAGCGCACGTGCAATCAGACGCTGTATTTCCATGGTACGGCCACCTTGTTTACCCTTCGCCGCTTCACGTGCGTTACGGGTATGAGTGGCGCGAGGCAGCATGCCGTATTCGGCGGTGATCCAGCCCTGGCCCTGGCCTTTCAGAAAACGCGGAACGCCTTCATCAATAGAGGCAGTGCACAGCACTTTAGTATCACCAAATTCGACCAGTACGGAGCCTTCAGCGTGTTTTGTATAATTACGGGTCAGGGTGACAGGACGCACCTGATTGGCACTACGACCGGCTGGACGCATGATAAAATCTCCGACTTGAAACGAATGTGGCTGCGCATTATACGGACTTCCGACGGTTATTCCTATCCTGACAAGACGTGGATGGCTATAATCCTCCCATCTCATCTTTAAAAACAGGAACGTCTATGATCCGCAGCATGACCGCCTACGCCCGGCGTGAAATCAAGGGTGAATGGGGTAGCGCCACCTGGGAAATGCGCTCGGTAAACCAGCGTTATCTGGAAACCTATTTTCGCCTGCCGGAGCAGTTCCGTAGCCTTGAACCTGTTGTACGCGAACGTATCCGCTCACGTCTGACGCGCGGTAAAATCGAATGCACACTGCGTTTTGAGCCTGACGCCAGCGCGCAAGGTGAGCTGATTCTGAATGAGAAGCTCGCTAAACAGCTCGTTACCGCCGCAAACTGGGTCAAAATGCAGAGCGATGAAGGTGAAATTAATCCGGTTGATATCCTGCGTTGGCCGGGTGTAATGGCTGCCCAGGAGCAAGATCTGGACGCTATTGCCGCCGAAATCCTTGCCGCACTTGACGGTACGCTGGATGACTTTATTGTCGCGCGTGAAACCGAAGGCCAGGCGCTGAAAACACTGATCGAACAGCGTCTGGAAGGCGTCAGCACCGAAGTGGCGAAGGTCCGCGCGCACATGCCGGAAATTCTGCAATGGCAGCGCGATCGTCTGGTTGCCAAGCTGGAAGATGCACAGGTGCAGCTGGAAAATAACCGCCTTGAACAAGAGTTAGTGCTGATGGCACAGCGTATTGATGTGGCAGAAGAATTGGATCGTCTCGAAGCCCACGTTAAAGAAACCTACAACATCCTGAAGAAAAAAGAAGCGGTCGGTCGCCGTCTGGACTTCATGATGCAGGAATTTAACCGTGAGTCGAACACTCTGGCATCTAAATCCATCAATGCTGAAGTCACTAACTCCGCGATTGAACTGAAAGTATTGATCGAGCAAATGCGCGAACAGATTCAGAATATCGAGTAAGTTCCCTTACACGTAGCGTGTCGATAAACGGTGGCGCTACGTGTAATTCTCTTTTGTCAGCTATTCTTTGCTCTAATTGGATTATATTTTCTCATCAATTATTATCCTAATTAACGATCAAAAGTCCGTTATCTCTGGCATTTCCAATAAATTCGCATTAGCTATTTTTATTAAAATCACTTCGCCTTAGAAAATCTCAATCGTGACATTGCGCACAAATCGTTAACCTTAGCCCCAGCAAATCAGGGGGGAAGGCATGCTGCTACACGTTTTATATTTAATTGGTATTACCGCTGAAGCTATGACAGGTGCGCTTGCGGCAGACCGTCGTCGTATGGATACATTTGGCGTAATTATCATTGCCACCGCGACTGCCATTGGCGGCGGGTCCGTACGCGATATTCTTCTCGGTCACTATCCGCTCGGCTGGGTCAAACACCCTGAGTACGTCATTATCGTGGCAACCGCCGCTGTACTGACCACGATTATTGCTCCCGTCATGCCCTACCTGCGCAAAATATTCCTGGTGCTGGATGCTCTGGGTCTCGTAGTTTTCTCTATTATTGGCGCTCAGGTGGCGCTCGATATGGGGCACGGACCGATTATTGCCGTTGTCGCCGCCGTCACCACCGGTGTCTTTGGTGGCGTCCTACGAGACATGTTCTGCAAACGCATTCCGTTAGTGTTCCAGAAAGAGCTGTATGCCGGTGTGTCATTTGCCGCCGCCGTGCTTTACATTGTGCTGCAACATTATGTCTCCAGCCACGATGTAGTGGTTATCTCTACCCTGCTATTTGGTTTTACCGCCCGATTATTGGCGCTGCGCCTGAAGTTAGGGCTGCCGGTATTTTATTATCGCCATGAAGGTCATTAAGGCGTAAAGCCCGTAATACGCTGAGCTGCTAACCAGTTGCTCAGCGCTTTTACTTTCTGATTCTCCAGCCACTGAATTAACTGTCGGGTACGGCGCCCCCCCATCGACGGAAGCTGCCGCCAGCTTTTTTCATCGCGTTCCTGTAGTTGCCGCCATGATCGGTCACGACTGGCATCCAGTGTCACCTGTGTTAACGGTATTCCCATAGCAACTATCCAGCGAGTAAAAGGATGCTGACGCGACAGGTTAAACTGATGCCATAACTTCTCGCCTTTACGGACTCCAAGCGTGGACTGTAGCTGTTCCTGGGTTAAGGCGAGCCAGGAAAAGATATGTTCAAAGCGATGCGCATGATGGAGTTCCCGCCACCCTGCCTCACCGAGGCCGTCAAAATTCAACGCCTCTTTTGCACTCAGCCAGACCAGCCTGGCAACAAATTGTTGCTGGCATTCCGGCGTTGCATAAAAACAGGTTAATGAATTGAAATGACCTTTTGGAGGAGCGGGTTTAGTCCGCTGGGTACTGCGCCAGACCACATCGTCTATGCGGGGAATCCCCTGTCCGGCCAGACTGACAAGGAGATGATCGCCAGGTGCGATATCCCATTCATTCCACCGGCGAACAGAGCCAATATTGACGCGCTGCACTCGTTTATCATCCAGCATAACCGGAGCCAACAAGGCGACTACGGCAATTTGCCCACTCTTGCCGACAGAGAATTGAATCCCCGTCACCTCGGATACCCGGGCAACCGGAGGATATTTCCAGGCCACCAGCCAGTCTCCCTGGCCAGGTAACCAGTTTCGTGCTTCTGGCTCCTTTCCCGTTCGTACCACAACACCATCGGTCACAAAAGGCAATCCCGAGGTCCACCAGTGTGTACGGGCACGCTCAACCTCATCGGCATTTTTAACAGGCTGGGTAAATTGCCGAGTCAAACTGAAACCTGCATCAGCAAGCTGTCGCAGTCTGTCCGGCATGTTCACCGGACCATCGGGCCAGGCCCAGATAAAAATGGCTAAAGATCGCAACAACTCTGGATTATCCTTGCGCATCATCATCCCAGCCACCTTAGAGCGGGCATTCATTCCGCCACTCTTTTGTTGGATATGACCGTCCTGCGGCAAAAAAATCTCACCCTGCAACGTACTGTTAGCCAGCTGGCCTTTGGTCATTTTTGGCACGGAAGGGATCTGGCGAACTTTGTTCGTCCAGTCTTCTCCTTTCAGCCCATTACCGCGACTAATTGCCCTGACCAGATTACCATCCCGATAGACCAGCGTAACCGCCACTCCGTCCACCTTCGGCTGTACCCAGAGATCGCCACGAGTACGCATCCATTGTTGTACAGATCGCTTATCTGCAAGCTTACGTACCCCCGTGTGGGGGACTGGGTGCGATATCGTTCCACTAATTGGTGGAACTGACTGGTCTGCATGTGAATCATCGCTAAAACAGCGGTGCCATTGGGCCAATTGCGCATCAAGCTGGTCATAGACACTATCATCTACAGCACTGATGCCTTGTTTCCAGTAGCTATCATTCCATTGAGCCATTTGCTGCTGTAGCCGTGATATTTCCGCGTTTGCCCGGGCAGGCGACCAGACAGGACATACTGTCCATGCCGGAAAATGCCATACCAGTAAAACCAGTGCTACGCATTTCCATAACCTCATCACCACCTCCGCTAAACATTACGTTGCCCGGCAGGTATAGCGCGAAGCGTCAGCGAAACAGAGTGGCAAAAGATCATCCTGCGAACCGCTTTCCAGACATTTTTGTTTATTGCAGCAAATCCCCGGTAAAAAAGGAAAAAGGTATACAAAACGCAATAATCATGCGCAAAAAGTGTGACAAGGGCTACGTCGTATAGCGGCTACGTGTATAATAAGCCCGTATGTAGGCTCTCTTTCGACAATCACATACATAAGATACTCATGGCTCAAGGCACGCTTTATATTGTTTCTGCCCCCAGTGGCGCGGGTAAATCCAGCCTGATTCAGGCTTTATTAAAGACCCAACCGTTGTATGACACCCAGGTTTCTGTTTCGCACACTACCCGCGCACCGCGTCCCGGGGAGGTGCATGGTGAACACTATTACTTCGTAAACCATGATGAATTCAGAAGCATGATTGGCAGAGATGCGTTCCTGGAACACGCTGAGGTATTTGGCAATTATTATGGCACCTCGCGTGAGGCAATTGAGCAAGTGCTGGCATCGGGTGTAGATGTCTTTTTAGATATCGACTGGCAAGGTGCGCAGCAAATTCGTGAAAAAATGCCGCATGCGCGCAGTATTTTTATTTTGCCGCCCTCTAAGATCGAGCTGGACCGCCGCCTGCGCGGTCGTGGTCAGGATAGCGAAGAAGTCATCGCAAAACGTATGGCGCAAGCTGTTGCAGAAATGAGCCATTACGCCGAATATGATTATCTTATTGTGAATGATGATTTCGATACTGCCCTGGGCGATTTGAAAACTATCATTCGCGCCGAACGTCTGCGCATGAGCCGCCAAAAGCAGCGTCATGACGCTTTAATCAGCAAACTGTTGGCAGACTGAACTCACATTCAGTATCATGCCCAGTCATTTCTTCACCTGTGGAGCATTTTAAGTATGGCACGCGTAACTGTTCAGGACGCTGTAGAGAAAATTGGTAACCGTTTTGACCTGGTACTGGTCGCCGCGCGTCGCGCTCGTCAGATGCAGGTAGGCGGAAAGGATCCGCTCGTACCGGAAGAAAACGATAAAACTACTGTAATCGCGCTGCGCGAAATCGAAGAAGGTCTGATCAACAACCAGATCCTTGACGTGCGTGAGCGTCAGGAACAGCAAGAGCAGGAAGCCGCTGAATTACAAGCCGTTACCGCTATTGCTGAAGGTCGTCGTTAATCACAAAGCGGGTCGCCCTTGTATCTGTTTGAAAGCCTGAATCAACTGATTCAAAACTACCTGCCGGAAGACCAGATTAAGCGTCTTCGGCAGGCGTATCTCGTTGCACGTGACGCTCACGAGGGCCAGACACGTTCAAGCGGTGAACCCTATATCACGCACCCGGTTGCGGTGGCCTGCATTCTGGCCGAGATGAAACTCGACTATGAAACGCTAATGGCCGCGCTGCTACATGACGTGATTGAAGATACTCCTGCCACCTACCAGGACATGGAACAGCTTTTTGGTAAAAGCGTTGCTGAGCTGGTAGAAGGGGTATCAAAGCTTGATAAGCTTAAGTTTCGCGATAAGAAAGAGGCGCAGGCCGAAAACTTTCGCAAGATGATTATGGCGATGGTGCAGGATATCCGCGTCATTCTCATCAAACTTGCCGACCGTACCCACAATATGCGCACGCTGGGCTCATTACGCCCGGATAAGCGTCGCCGCATCGCCCGTGAAACCCTCGAAATCTACAGTCCGCTGGCACACCGTTTAGGTATTCATCACATTAAAACCGAGCTGGAAGAGCTGGGTTTTGAAGCGCTATACCCGAACCGCTACCGCGTGATTAAAGAAGTGGTTAAAGCCGCTCGCGGCAACCGCAAAGAGATGATTCAAAAAATCCTCTCTGAAATCGAAGGACGTTTACAGGAGGCAGGCATTCCGTGCCGCGTAAGTGGTCGCGAGAAACACCTGTACTCTATCTACTGCAAGATGGTACTCAAAGAGCAGCGTTTTCACTCAATCATGGATATCTACGCATTCCGCGTTATCGTCCATGACTCTGATACCTGCTATCGCGTACTCGGGCAGATGCACAGCCTGTATAAACCACGTCCTGGCCGAGTAAAAGATTATATTGCGATTCCGAAAGCGAACGGATATCAGTCTTTACACACCTCAATGATCGGCCCGCACGGTGTTCCAGTCGAAGTACAAATTCGTACTGAAGACATGGACCAAATGGCGGAGATGGGGGTTGCTGCACACTGGGCGTACAAAGAGCACGGCGAAACCAGCACAACGGCACAAATCCGCGCCCAGCGCTGGATGCAGAGCCTGTTGGAACTGCAGCAGAGCGCCGGTAGCTCATTTGAATTTATTGAAAGCGTCAAATCTGATCTCTTCCCGGATGAGATTTATGTTTTCACACCGGAAGGGCGCATTGTTGAACTGCCTGCCGGTGCAACGCCTGTCGACTTCGCCTACGCGGTACACACCGATATCGGCCATGCCTGCGTCGGCGCGCGCGTCGACAGGCAGCCATACCCGCTTTCACAGCCGCTCTTTAGCGGTCAGACCGTTGAAATCATCACTGCACCGGGCGCACGTCCCAATGCGGCGTGGCTTAACTTTGTTGTCAGTTCGAAAGCACGCGCCAAAATTCGCCAGTTGCTGAAAAACCTCAAACGCGATGATTCCGTCAGTCTTGGGCGTCGTCTGCTCAACCATGCCTTAGGCGGTAGCCGTAAGCTGGCTGAGATCCCGCAAGAAAGTATCCAGCGTGAGCTTGAGCGTATGAAGCTCGCCACGCTTGACGATCTGTTAGCGGAAATCGGGCTGGGGAACGCCATGAGCGTTGTGGTGGCAAAAAACCTTCAGCAAGGTGAAGTACCGGCGAACGCTCCCGCACAATCCGGTCATGGGCATCTGCCAATTAAAGGCGCAGATGGCGTGCTGATTACCTTCGCGAAATGCTGTCGCCCGATTCCTGGCGATCCGATCATTGCCCACGTCAGCCCGGGTAAAGGTCTGGTTATCCACCATGAATCCTGCCGTAACATCCGTGGCTACCAGAAAGAGCCAGAGAAGTTTATGGCGGTGGAATGGGATAAAGAGACAGAGCAGGAATTCATCACCGAAATTAAGGTGGACATGTTTAACCACCAGGGTGCACTGGCTAACCTGACGGCGGCAATCAACACAACCACCTCTAATATTCAGAGTCTGAATACCGAAGAGAAAGATGGTCGCGTCTACAGCGCCTTTATTCGCCTGACCGCACGCGATCGTGTGCACCTGGCAAATATCATGCGCAAAATCCGTGTTATGCCGGACGTGATAAAAGTCACCCGTAACCGAAACTAGTTTTATGAATAAACAACGTTATGCTCGAATCTGCGAGATGCTCGCCAGGCGTCAGCCTGATCTGACCGTCTGCATGGAGCAGGTCCATAAACCTCATAACGTTTCTGCGATCATTCGAACCGCAGATGCAGTCGGCGTACATGAAGTTCACGCTGTTTGGCCAGGGAGCCGTATGCGCACCATGGCCTCTTCTGCCGCAGGTAGCAACAGTTGGGTACAGGTTAAGACCCACCGCACGATTGGCGATGCGGTAACGCATTTAAAAAGCCAGGGCATGCAGGTTCTGGCGACGCACCTCTCTGATAAAGCCGTCGATTTCCGCGAGATTGATTACACGCGTCCTACCTGCATCCTGATGGGTCAGGAGAAAACCGGTATTACTCAGGAAGCGCTGGCTCTGGCGGATCAGGACATCATCATTCCTATGACCGGCATGGTACAGTCGCTGAATGTCTCAGTCGCCTCCGCGCTTATTCTGTACGAAGCACAGCGCCAGCGACAAAACGCCGGGATGTACCTGCGAGAGAACAGCATGCTGCCGGAAGATGAACAGCAGCGGTTGCTGTTTGAAGGCGGCTATCCGGTGCTGGCAAACGTTGCTAAGCGCAAAGGTCTTCCCTATCCCCACGTCAATTCGCAGGGCGAAATTGAAGCCGATGCAACGTGGTGGGCCACTATGCAATCTGCGAGATAAACGCGATGAAAGGCCGTTTACTGGATGCTATTCCACTCAACTCTCTGACGGGCGTTGGCGCAGCGCAAAGCAGTAAACTGGCGAAAATCGGCCTGCACACCGTGCAGGATCTTCTCTTACACCTTCCCCTGCGCTACGAAGACCGCACGCATCTGTATCCAATTGGCGAACTGCTGCCTGGCGTATATGCGACCGTAGAAGGCGAAGTGCTGAACTGCAACATCACCTTTGGCGGCCGCCGAATGATGACCTGCCAGATAAGCGATGGCTCCGGCATTCTGACAATGCGCTTTTTCAACTTCAGCGCAGCAATGAAAAACAGCCTTGCGACAGGAAGACGGGTGCTGGCCTATGGCGAAGCCAGGCGCGGGAAATACGGCGCAGAGATGATCCACCCGGAATATCGCGTGCAGGGAGATCTCAGCACACCGGAACTCCAGGAAACACTCACGCCTGTTTATCCGACCACTGAAGGTGTAAAACAGGCAACACTGCGCAAACTGACCGATCAGGCTCTGGATTTGCTTGATACCTGTGCCATTGCCGAACTGCTGCCGCCAGATTTATTACAGGGTTTGATGAGCCTGCCAGAAGCTTTACGCACGCTGCACCGCCCGCCGCCATCACTACAGCTCAGCGACCTTGAAACCGGGCAACACCCGGCGCAGCGACGTCTGATCCTTGAAGAGCTACTAGCGCATAACCTCAGCATGCTGGCATTACGCGCAGGCGCTCAGCGCTTTCATGCTCAGCCTCTCAGTGCCAATGATACCCTGAAAAACCAACTACTGGCCGCGCTGCCATTTAAACCTACCGGCGCACAGGCTCGCGTAGTGGCTGAGATCGAACGCGACATGGCGCTGGATGTCCCGATGATGCGTCTGGTTCAGGGCGATGTCGGTTCCGGTAAAACTCTTGTCGCCGCACTCGCGGCGCTAAGGGCTATCGCACATGGCAAGCAGGTAGCGCTCATGGCACCAACCGAACTTCTGGCTGAACAGCACGCGAATAACTTCCGTAACTGGTTTGCGCCATTGGGTGTTGAGGTGGGCTGGCTGGCGGGTAAGCAGAAAGGTAAAGCGCGTCTTGCGCAACAGGAAGCTATCGCCAGCGGACAGGTGCAGATGATTGTCGGCACTCATGCGATTTTCCAGGAGCAGGTGCAGTTCAACGGTCTGGCGCTGGTTATCATCGACGAACAACACCGCTTTGGCGTTCACCAGCGTTTGGCGCTGTGGGAAAAAGGTCAACAGCAGGGTTTTCACCCGCACCAGTTGATCATGACCGCTACCCCGATCCCCCGTACGCTGGCAATGACCGCCTATGCCGATCTCGATACCTCGGTGATTGACGAACTGCCTCCGGGCCGTACACCAGTCACTACTGTCGCCATCCCGGATACCCGTCGCAGCGACATTATTGACCGCGTGCGTAACGCCTGCACTCACGAAGGGCGTCAGGCATACTGGGTCTGCACGCTCATTGAAGAGTCTGATTTACTGGAAGCACAGGCTGCGGAAGCCACGTGGGAAGAACTTAAACTCGCCCTGCCAGAACTCAATATTGGCCTGGTACATGGGCGAATGAAACCCGCAGAGAAACAATCGGTGATGGCCGCCTTCAAACAGGGTGAACTGCATCTGCTGGTCGCCACCACGGTGATTGAAGTTGGCGTGGACGTGCCAAACGCCAGCCTGATGATTATCGAAAACCCGGAGCGCTTAGGCCTGGCCCAGTTGCACCAGCTTCGTGGCCGCGTAGGCCGTGGCGCGGTGGCCTCTCACTGTGTGCTGCTCTACAAATCGCCGCTTTCAAAAACTGCTCAGAAGCGTCTGCAAGTGTTGCGGGACAGCAACGACGGATTCGTTATTGCGCAAAAAGATTTGGAGATCCGCGGCCCGGGCGAATTGTTAGGTACGCGTCAGACCGGAACTGCAGAATTCAAAGTGGCGGATTTGCTGCGCGATCAGGCGATTATTCCGGAAGTTCAGCGCATTGCCCGTCACATTCATGAACGTTATCCACAACAGGCGATGGCGCTGATAGAGCGCTGGATGCCGGAAACAGAGCGCTACTCCAACGCATAACAGATCAAGATCAATAGCGGCGGCGGTTATCACACCGCCGCACAGCCTTTATTGCGCAAAAATCGGCAACAGTAGATACAGCTTAATCACCAGCGCGTTGACAATATCGATAAAGAACGCCCCCACCATTGGCACCACCAAAAATGCCATATGCGACGGACCAAAACGCTCAGTAATTGCCTGCATATTAGCAATCGCCGTCGGCGTCGCGCCAAGACCAAAACCACAGTGTCCTGCCGCCAGCACCGCTGCATCATAGTTCTTACCCATCATGCGCCAGGTCACGAATACAGCGTACAGCGCCATGAAAATGGTCTGTACAACGAGGATAGCCAGCATCGGCAGTGCCAGTGAAGCCAGCTCCCACAGTTTCAGGCTCATCAACGCCATCGCGAGGAATAGCGACAGGCTAACGTTACCCAACACCGAAACCGCACGCTCAAATACCCGATAAAAGCCCATTAACGCCAGGCCATTGCTGAGGATCACCCCCACAAACAGCACGCAAACAAAAGTCGGAAGTTCCAGTACCGTTCCCACCAGCAATTGCGCAACGATTTTTCCGACCGTCAGACAGATAGCAATCAGCGCGATGGTTTCAATCAGCACCAGAGAGGTGATTATGCGCCCGACATCCGGTTTTTCAAACGCGGTCGGAACCGCCTGATCGTCCGGCATACCGTCCGGCGTCGTGGAGTGCTTTACCAGATAGCGCGCCACCGGACCACCAATCAGTCCGCCCAACACCAGGCCAAACGTTGCGCACGCCATCGCCACTTCGGTGGCATTGGTGAAACCATAGCGTTCAATAAACAGTTTGCTCCACGCAGCTCCGGTGCCGTGGCCGCCAGAGAGCGTTATCGAACCGGCAATCAGCCCCATCAGCGGGTCAAGGCCGAGCAGACTTGCCATCCCAATACCAATGGCGTTCTGCATCAATAGCAAACCTACCACCACAATCAGAAATATTCCCACCACGCGCCCACCGGCTCGCAGGCTGGCGATATTGGCGTTCAGGCCGATAGTCGCAAAGAACGCCAGCATCAGCGGATCGCGCAGCGTCATATCAAAATTGACTTCCCAGCCCATACTTTTTTTCAGTACCAACAGCGCGATCGCCACCAGCAATCCACCCGCTACAGGTTCGGGAATGGTGTATTTCTTCAGGAAGGGAACAGACTGGACGAGCTTGCGCCCCAGCAGCAACACCAGGGTTGCAGCAACCAGTGTTGATAAAGTATCGAGGTAAAACATATACAGCTCCATTAGTGCGTTTAGCACAGTCACGCACGATGCATTCCAGATCGATTTTTAGCTCTTAATGAGTTATCGGGGTGGATTTTAAGCAGAAAATGATGAAAAGTTATATAAAAATGTTTGTTTATCCGTTTTAAATATTAGCAATAGTTACTGGCAAACGTTTGCTTTTACGCCATGGTCAGATAAAATCACCGCTTTTCCACCATGGGATTGCCTCTGATGTCCGTTAACGCCGTAGAGTCAGCAAATGCGCAACCGGTTGCGCAGACTCACAACAGTGAACTGATTTACCGTCTTGAAGATCGCCCTCCGCTAGCCCAGACCCTGTTTGCCGCCTGTCAGCACCTGCTGGCGATGTTCGTCGCGGTTATCACGCCTGCCCTGCTCATCTGCCAGGCGCTCGGTTTACCGGCTCAGGATACTCAACACATTATCAGTATGTCGCTGTTCGCATCCGGCGTAGCTTCCATCATTCAGATTAAAGCCTGGGGGCCAGTTGGCTCGGGGCTGTTATCCATTCAGGGCACCAGCTTTAACTTTGTTGCGCCGCTGATTATGGGCGGCACGGCGCTGAAAACCGGTGGTGCCGATGTCCCTACTATGATGGCTGCGCTGTTTGGCACGTTAATGCTGGCAAGCTGCACTGAAATGGTTATCTCTCGTGTACTGCATCTGGCGCGCCGTATTATTACCCCGCTGGTCTCAGGCGTGGTGGTGATGATCATCGGCTTGTCGCTGATTCAGGTCGGCCTGACATCGATTGGTGGCGGCTACGCGGCGATGAGTGATAACACCTTTGGCGCACCGAAGAATTTGATGCTGGCAGGTGTCGTACTGGCACTCATTATCATTCTGAATCGCCAGCGCAACCCATACCTGCGCGTTGCGTCACTGGTGATTGCGATGGCCGCGGGCTACCTGCTGGCCTGGTTTATGGACATGCTGCCGCAAAATACCGCACCGGTAAGCCAGGACCTCATCATGGTGCCAACACCGCTGTACTATGGTCTGGGTATCGACTGGAACCTACTGCTGCCGCTGATGCTGGTCTTTATGATCACTTCGCTGGAAACCATCGGTGATATTACGGCCACGTCCGATGTCTCCGAACAACCCGTCTCCGGCCCGCTGTATATGAAGCGTCTGAAAGGTGGCGTACTGGCTAACGGTCTGAACTCATTTGTCTCCGCCGTATTCAACACCTTCCCGAACTCCTGCTTTGGGCAGAACAACGGGGTCATCCAGTTAACCGGCGTCGCCAGCCGCTATGTCGGCTTTGTAGTCGCGCTGATGCTGATCGCACTGGGCCTGTTCCCGGCGGTAAGTGGTTTTGTGCAGCACATTCCAGAACCCGTTTTGGGCGGCGCTACGCTGGTCATGTTTGGTACCATTGCAGCATCCGGGGTACGCATTGTTTCACGCGAGCCGTTGAATCGCCGCGCCATTCTGATTATCGCGTTGTCGCTGGCTGTCGGTCTTGGCGTCTCCCAGCAGCCGCTGATCCTGCAGTTTGCTCCTGACTGGGTGAAAAACTTACTCTCCTCCGGCATTGCCGCTGGCGGTATTACCGCTATCGTCCTGAACCTGATTTTCCCGCCAGAGAAAGCCTAAGCGAAGTGCGGCGTTGATTCAGAATCAACGCTGCTGTAACGCTCTTTCACCATTCCCGCCTTGAGCATTGCGCATAAATCGTGCATAACTTGACTATGTGCACTTCGCGGGATGGAAGACCATGAAATTTATTGGAAAGCTGCTTCTTTACGTGCTGATCGCTTTTGCAGTGGTGATCCTCGGCCTTTATTTTCTACTGCAAACCCGCTGGGGCGCAGAGCATGTCAGCGCCTGGGTATCGGAGAATAGCAGCTACCACCTGACTTTTGATGCCATCGATCACCGGTTTTCCGCACCCTCCCACATTCTGTTGGAAAACGTCACCTTTGGCCGGGACGGGCAGCCTTCCACTCTGGTCGCAAAAATGGTCGATATTGGGCTGAGTAGCCGTCAAATCACCGATCCATTGCACGTTGACACCATTCTTTTGCAAAACGGTACGCTCAATCTTTCCCAGCAAACTGCGCCGCTTCCATTTCAGGCCGATCGCCTGCAATTGCAGGATATGGCGCTTAACAGCCCCGGCAGTGCGTGGAACCTGAGCGCCCAGCGCGTGAACGGTGGCGTTATCCCCTGGAGTCCTGAGGCAGGTAAAATTCTCGGCAACAAGGCGCAAATCCAGCTCAGCGCCAGCTCGTTGACGCTGAACGATGTTCCCACCACTAACGTGCTGATTGAAGGCAGTATCGACCATGAACGGGTGACGTTAAGCAACATTGGTGCAGATGTAGCACGCGGTGCATTAACCGGTGTGGCACAGCGGAATGCCGACGGCAGTTGGGTAGTGGAGAATCTGCGTCTGAATGATATCCGACTACAGAGCGATAAATCACTGGCCGATTTTTTCGCGCCGTTAACCACCATTCCTTCTCTGCAAATAGGTCGCCTTGAGGTGACGGATGCCCGTCTGCAGGGCCCTGACTGGGCGGTAACGGATCTCGACCTTAGCTTGCGCAACATGACCTTCAGCAAGGACGACTGGCAGACACAGGAAGGTAAACTGTCGATGAACGCCAGTGAGTTCATCTACGGTTCACTGCACTTCTACGATCCTATTCTGAACGCCGAGTTCTCACCGCAAGGCATTGCACTTCGCCAGTTCACAACCCGCTGGGAAGGCGGCATGGTCAGAACGTCCGGCAACTGGCTGCGCAACAACAAAGCGCTGATCCTCGACGATGCCGCGATTGCCGGGCTGGAATACACGCTTCCGGAAAACTGGAAGCAACAGTGGATGAAACCGCTGCCAGCCTGGTTGAACAGCCTGACCCTGAAGAAATTCAGCGCCAGCCGTAACCTCGTGATTGATATCGATCCAGCGTTCCCGTGGCAACTTACCGCGCTGGATGGCTACGGCGCTAACCTGGGGCTGGTGCAAAACAATCAATGGGGGATCTGGAGCGGTAATGCCACGCTCAATGCCGCTGCTGCTACATTCAACCGCACCGACGTTCGCCGTCCTTCGCTGGCACTCACAGCGAACAGCAGCACGGTTAACATCAGCGAGCTAAGCGCGTATACCGAGAAAGGGCTGCTGGAAGCCACCGCCAGCATCTCGCAGCTACCACAGCGCCAGACAAAAGTCAGCCTGAACGGGCGCGGTGTACCAATGACTATCCTGCAACAGTGGGGTTGGCCTGCACTGCCGCTTTCCGGTGACGGCAACATCCAGCTTATCGCCAGCGGTAACATTCTGGCAGATGCACCGTTGAAGCCAACAGTGAACGGTCAGTTGCATGCGGTGAATGCGCAACAACAACAGATGACGCAAACCATGCAGGCAGGCGTCGTGTCTGGCGGGGAAGTCACGTCCCCGTCGCCAGCGCAATAAAACCAGATTGCCCGGTGGCGTTTGCGCTTACCGGGCCTGCGATTTTGCCTCCTTGCCAGCCGAATAAGACCAAGCCACCATCCGGTGACGGGCTATTCCCGTAAACCATCATATTCACTGCATAACAACCATTTTACTGGCTCATCCTCAGCTATCGCCGGGAAGCGCCCGCCTGGCTCAAGGAAGTGGTTATCCTGCAGGTCGTCATTCACCATCGAAATTTCCCAACCCAGCACAAACGCTTTCTCAGCCCAGAAGCGATGGTACAAACGCGGCGGCAGGCAGACACTCTGCCCCGGCTTCAGCACCAGAGTGTCGCCGGGCTTGAAAGTACGCCGTTGACCATCCACGCTGACATCAACTATTCGCTGACCGTCGTACTGTGCATCGGGCGTAGCCCACGCCAGCTGCATGCATAAATCACCACCGCCGCGATTCACGATATCTTCCATTTTATGCGTATGAAAATGCCACGGAGTTTGCTGATCCTGCTGAATTTGCAGCATCTTTTCGGCATACGGTTTGGGGTAGTTGGCTGAACCCAGCAAGCCATTGCGCAACGTCAACAACGTCAGCCCCGTTTGCGAAAAATCCCCGCGACCAAAGTCGGTAATATCCCAGCCCAACCTGAGATCGAGTACTTCACACCACTCCGCTCTATCCTGCTGTCGCCAGACATCGGCGGTAAAATAGGCAAAATCAGGCAGACACACCCGAAAGGTCTCGGCGATGGCATGCGCTTTATCAACGGCATAATTTATTTGAGAACGCTTCATTCCACTTTTCCTTGTTGCGAAAGAGGCGGGTCACCCCGCCTGCATGCGGTTAGTAAAGTGACGCTTTTCCGGTGGAGCCGAACAGTTTCATTTTGTGACGGATCACATCTCGTGCGGCGCTGATCGCTTCCGGATAGATTACATTTGGGTCCCACCAGGTCTCTTTTGCCAGGATTTCACGGACTTTCTGGAAATAGGCGTATTTCATATCACTGGAAATATTGATTTTTCCGACCCCCAGCGTGACGGATTCGGCAATTTCCGCATCCGGATTCGCTGAGCCGCCGTGCAGAACCAGCGGAATATCCAGCCGTCCGGCGATGTCGCGCAGGATGTTCATTTGCAGTTCAGGCTGCATACCTTTCGGGTAGATCCCGTGTGCGGTACCAATCGCCACCGCCAGCGTGTCGGCACCCGTACGGGCAATAAAATCCTCTGCCTGAGCAGGATCGGTATAGGTAACTTGCGAGACACCGCCTTCTACTGACGTCCCGGTCTGACCAATCGTTCCCAACTCACCTTCAACAGAAACACCTACCGCGTGCGCCAGTCTGACCACTTCCTTCGTCAGTGCCACATTCTCCTCATACGGCAGCAGCGAGCCGTCAATCATCACGGAGGTAAATCCGCATTGAATTGCGCGCAGGACATGCTCTACCGAAGCACCGTGATCCAGATGCAGAGTGAACGGTACCGGGCTGCGCATCGTGATATCACGAACATAGCTAAAAAACGCATCACCGAGGAAATCATGCTCGCTAGGGTGGATGGAGATAATCGCAGGTGTGTTGGTCGCTTCCGCTTCTTCCACCACAGCACGCACAAAACAGCTATCTGCAACGTTAAAGGCGCCAATGGCAAAACCGTGCTGACGGGTAGGTTGCAGTAATTCTTTCATCGAAACTAACATGGTAATTCTCCAGTTTCAGGGTGTAGAAAGCCCTGCCAGTGCGTTATCGCAGAGGCATAGAGGGCGTTACAGAAAACGAATCAGGCTTTGTCGATAGCGCCGCTGGCCTGCAGGTACGGAATTATGGCTTCCTCGCTGGCCTGCTCCATCACCGCCAGAGCATCAACCAGTTCACAGGATTTGTCCCGACAGAGGGTATGCAGCAATGCCGCTTTTCCTGCCTCAAAGACAGCCGCCCCAACGTTGATCTTGGCAACGCCAAAGGCCGGGCAACGCTGGAGCTGGTCAAACGGCGTACCGCTACCGCCATGCAGAGCAAGCGGCACGGTCGACATACGGGCGATCTCCTCAAGACGCTGGAAATCAATGGCAGGGGTAATGCCAGGCGCGTACATGCCGTGCGCCGTTCCGACTGAAACGGCCAGTAAGTCGATACCTGTCTGCTGGATAAACGGCGCAACATCTGCGACCTGAGTCATCAAATCGACGTTCGTCGCATGGTCATAGCGCGGCGCATCGGCCAGATGGCCCAGTTCCCCCTCAACGCAAAGTTTTGCGCTGGCGGCCAGTTCCACCACTGCCCTGGTCTGGCGAATATTCTCTTCCAGCGCAAACGCAGAGGCGTCGATCATCAAACCGCTAAATCCGGCGCGGAAAGCCTGGCGAATGCGTACAGGATCCTTTCCATGGTCAAGTGCTAACGCGACAGGTACAGAGGCTTCTTCTGCTAGTGCTTTAACGACCGCCGCCGCCAGTGAGGCAGGGAAATGATCCAGATGTCCCTGGTACAGATTCAGAATGATGGGCGCACGGTGTTTCTCAGCAACCCGCACCGCAGCTCTGGCACTTTCCAGGTTCATACAATTGATCGCCAGCAGTGCGTACTGCCCACGCCAGGCTTTCGTCACCATGCTTTTCATATCGGCAAACATACGGCCTCCAGTTATTCCAGGGTGAAGGTGATATCTTCGTCTTTCAGTTTTTGATCGCTAAGTTCGTCAAACTCTTCGTCACGCTCGGTCACTGGTTTCTTCCACAGCGACAGCATGACGCCACAGATAACTGTCCCGATGCCCAACGCCAGGCAAAACAGCAGTGGATGTGTGAAGAGTGGGACAACAAACATGCCGCCGTGCGGGACAGGACTTTCTACGCCCCACACCATAATCAGGCCGCCCGCCACCGCGGAGGCCACCACACAGGACCCCACCACGCGCAGCAGGTCGCGCGCCGCAATCGGAATGACCCCTTCGGTGATCATGCAAATCCCCATCGGAAACGCCGCTTTCAGCGCTTCGCGTTCAGCACGGGTGTACTTGTGACGCGTCAGCAGGAAGGAGAGCGTAATGCCGAACGGCGGGATAATCGAACCGACAAACTTCACGGCTTCCGGGCCGTATACGCCACTTACCAGCATGCCATCGGCGAACAGTGACATGGTTTTATTCACCGGGCCGCCAAAGTCGAATGTCGCCATTGCGCCGAGGATTGCGCCCATCAGAAAGCGCGATCCGCCCTGCATGGACTCCAGCAAATGAATCAGCGCTTCCTGAAGCCAGGCAATTGGCTTGCCAATCAGCGTCATCATCAACAGGCCGCCAATCACGGTGCTCAATACCGGCAATACCATAATGGGCATCAACCCCTGCATCGACTGCGGCAACCGGATATAACGCTTAAGCAGCAACACGGTGTAGCCGACAAGAAATCCGCCCAGCATCCCGCCAATAAAACCGGTATGAATTTCACCGCAGACAAAACCGACAATCAGACCCGGCGCGAATCCGGGGCGGTCGGCGATAGAGTAAGCAATTGCCGCACTAATCAGCGGAACAATTAATCCCATCCCCCAACCGCCAATCTGGTTAAGCATCCACGGTATTGTCCCGGTTTTTTCACCAACATTTGTGCCACCGAGGATTTGCCCAAGGGCGATACAAATCCCTGCGGCAACAATTAACGGGATCATCCACGAGATTCCCGTTAACAAATGTTTTTTTATTTCCTGAGATAGCGGTATTTTATTTTCATTCATGTGAGATCCCTCCAGAATGAGGATCGCTACTGGTTCAAATTAACCAATGATTTTTCGACCTTTTCAAGAAACTGAATTGGCGACTTTATCACTATTTCTGTTTTCACTCGCACAATACGTTTATTTATAAAGCGTTCCTCCCCTTTTATTTTGACATCCACAGCCAGAATGACGACATCAGCGGCAGAAATATCACCTGCCAACAGTTCGTTTTCCGTGCCGATGGTGCCCTGGGTTTCAACTTTGATATTATGGCCAAGCGCTTTTGCGCCTTTTATTAACTTTTCACGGGCGATATAAGTGTGCGCAATCCCCGCCGTACAAGCGGCAACACAAACAATATTCATAAGATGCTCCACATTTTATTTAGCAGACATTCGACTCAGCATATTGGCTAAACAACTCAATAATTTTTTGTGGACTGCGCTCGATCAGTAACTGCTCAATAATCTCGTCATCTGCTAACGCCCCGGCAACCTGAGAGAGCAGACGAATATGTGTTGTGTTTTGATCTTCAAGACGAACGGCAAATAAAATAATGCACCGCACGTTGCTGCCATCAAGCGTTTCCCACGGAATATCATGCCGAGTACGCCCGATAGCCAGAGTAGTATTGACCACCGCCGAAGATTTACCGTGCGGGATAGCAATATGATTTTCAAAACCAGTCGAGCCTTCAGACTCACGCTGCCAGACGTCCTGAATAAACGTATCCCGGCAGCTAATCGCACCATCTTTTTGCAGCAGGTCAGTCAGTTCCTCAATGGCCTCCGTTTTATTTGTAGCCTTCATGTCCAAAATAACGCGATTTGTATTGAGTATTTTCGTTATGTCCATCAATCATACCTCATGGAGTTCAGACATTAATTTTCAACGACCAGCGACGTCGCACGATGTAATTTTTCAGTAATAACCGTTTCAGTAACCCGTTTAATATCAGCATCATTGAAGAACGCGGTAACATACACGACAGGCATCGCAATGGTGGGTAAATTTATTGTTGAAACCACCAGTTCAATATCTTCCGTCAGTACGGAGGGCAAACTTCCTGCCGACACCACACCCACAATGGTCCAGTCCGGAAAGGCGCGTAAAATGCGGCTTTTGAGTAAGTGAGAAGTACCGATACCCGTTGAGCAGACCAGTAGCACCCGCTTGCGGGCAATCTGGCGTTCCATTGCTGCCTGAAAATGCACAGTTAAGTACCCAACTTCATCTTCCGATACAGCCCGGTCGCCCCAGCCGCTAAACACCCGATTCACCGCGCACTGTGTTAAACGCCAGACATCCTCCAGCTCTCCTTTGATGTCATCCAACAGCGGGTTACGAATACGAATATGGTAGTTCAGCCGGTTAATCAACGGCTTAATATGAATCAGTAACCCGTCATACAGCGCAACGTCCTGACTGAGGTCGCTGTCGACCATCTCCGCAAATGTCGCGATCAGCCGCCAGGTAATCAACCGCGCCTCATCGCTGGAGTGCATATGGCCAATTACGCTCACATCGTTATGTTCTTCAATCATCACACCAGAAGAGATAATGTACTGATAAATAAACCAGACTTCGTCTTCCGGCAGCGGGTGCGCAATACGTTTTTCGATATGCTGGATCATGCGGCTGGCAATGGAAAAGATGCTCTCGTCAAATGAGGTAATATTTTCATCTTTTCTCGGTAACGCATTCCCCCGTGTGATGCGGTACATCATGATCAGAATATGAGTAAAAATATTGACGTAATAAGGCTCACCCAACGACCAACACAGATCATTCTCCATTTCCTGCAACAGCGTTTGTACAAATAAAACGTCTTCTTCACCGAAGTAATGCACTAGCGCTTTATAGCTACCTGAATCAAGGCGAGAATAAACGACGCTGCCGGGTTCATTATGGTTAATCACACCATTAATCAACGAGGCCATCGCCTGACGCACACCACTCTCGCTGCCTTCAATGTGCGTTCCGCTTTGGCTACGAATCAAAGATAATCCCAGCGGGGTTATCCATGATTCAATGACTTTCAGATCGTTAACAATCGATGCGCTACTGATAAAATAACGTTCAGATAATTTGCTGATAGATGTTTCATGCGGCGTTTCGCTTAATAATTGTGATGCTATCTTTACGCGCCGTGAATTATTCATCATTCCATCAACGTCATCGCCCTCGGCACCTAATAACTGATCCAAATATAAAAGATCAGTAATATTATCGGCAATCAGCATCACGCCTGCGCCAGTACGTTTATCAATGGATATTTTCCATTCCGATAACCACTGCTCCAGCATCCGCAGATCGCGTTGCACAGTTTTTTCTGAAACAGCTAAGTATTCAGCGATTTTCAGCAGCGTGACATATTCCTTCCGGGGCAGAAGAAATTTTAATAATCTGTTTTGTCGCGAGGTAATCATTTGCATTATTTACCCTTATCACACACCAGATTAAATATCTAACGAAGCACTGACGCTCCACTTGCAATCCGTGATGATAAATATAAAAGGCCTACGATGTTGCAACAATACTAAATCGTGTCCTGTATTCCGGACAGAAATAAGACAAAAAAGGGAAATAGTGAGATATTTACAGCGCAGATCACATTTTTTGCCAGAGTTATAGTGATAACGCTCGCAAAAACCCTCCCTCTTTATCAGAGAGAGGGAGGATAAAAAATTTATAACGTGATGGTTAATTCATTGCTGTCAGGCGTCACAACCACGCCCCATTCGCTGCCCGCAGATGAACCGCCCTTCACGCCACTAATTTGCAGGATATTTCGCAGGCACAGCGTCCAGTTACGCGCTTCGCCGACACCTTGCACAGTAATGGTGTTACCCGCGCGCGTGGCCTTCAGCGTGAAGGTAACCGAGCCGTCAGCCGCCGGGACTTCACAGATGGCTTCCCGGCCCTCCTCCAGTTGGAATAACTGGAATGCCGTCCCTTCGTGCCAGGCATAGTCAGGCTTCTGGCTATTGCAGCCTAGCGCCAGCAGGGTGTTGTCTCGCACATAGACCGGCAGGCTCAGGAAGCCATGCTGTTGCTTATGCCACCGGTTGCCCTGCACGTCGTCATTATGCCACAGGTGTGTCCAGCGTCCTTCCGGCAGGTAAAACTGTACATCCCCTGCCTGCGAGAACACCGGTGCGACCATGATGCTATCGCCCAGCATGTACTGACGGTCGAGATAATCACACGCCGGATCGTCCGGAAACTCCAGCATCATCGCGCGCATCATCGGCGTACCCTGTTCACTGGCGCGGGCCGCTTCACGGTACAGATACGGCATCATGCGGCATTTCTGTTCGGTGAAGTAACGCACCACATCACAGGACTCGTCGTCATATGCCCACGGCACACGGTAGGATTTACTGCCGTGCAGGCGGCTGTGGCTGGAAAGCAGTCCAAACGCGCACCAGCGTTTATAGACGTGCGCGGGCGCTGTATTTTCGAAACCGCCGATATCGTGGCTCCAGAAACCAAAGCCGGAAAGGCCGATAGATAATCCACCGCGCAGGCTTTCCGCCATGGATTCGTAGTTGGCGTAGCAGTCACCCCCCCAGTGCACCGGGAATTGTTGCGCGCCCACGGAGGCGGAACGGGCAAACAGCACCGCTTCTTTCTCACCCACGGTTTCTTTCAGCACGTTCCACACCAGTTCGTTGTAGATGAAAGCGTAGTGATTGTGCATTTTCTGCGGATCGGCACCGTCGAACCACTGTACATCCGTGGGGATCCGTTCGCCAAAATCGGTCTTGAAGCAATCCACTCCGATATCCACCAGACCTTTTAGCTTGCTGGCGTACCACTCGCAGGCAGCGGGGTTGGTAAAATCATAAATCGCCAGGCCGGGCTGCCATTTATCCCACTGCCACAGAGAACCGTCAGGCCGCTTGAGCAGATAACCTTTCTCTTTCAGCTCATTGAAGAGAGGGGATTTTTGACCAATGTACGGGTTAATCCATACGCAAACCTTCAACCCTTTCTCTTTCAGGCGGCGGATCATCCCTTCCGGGTCCGGGAACGTCACCGGGTCCCATTCGAAATCACACCACTGGAATGCTTTCATCCAGAAACAGTCGAAGTGGAAAACGTGCAGTGGCAGGTTACGCTCCGCCATACCGTCAATAAAGCTGTTTACTGTCGCTTCATCATAGTTGGTCGTGAACGAGGTGGTGAGCCACAGACCGAATGACCAGGCTGGAGGCAGCGCCGGACGGCCAGTAAAACGGGTATATCGCTCCAGTACCGCTTTAGGCGTTGGCCCGTCGATCACAAAGTATTCCAGATACTCACTCTCCACGCTGAACTGCACTTTTGAGACTTTCTCGGAGCCGATTTCAAACGATACGCACTGCGGATGGTTCACCAGTACGCCGTAGCCACGGTTGGTGATATAAAACGGGATGTTCTTATAAGACTGCTCAGTACTGGTACCGCCATCGCGGTTCCAGGTATCTACAGTCTGACCATTACGCACCAGCGCGGTAAAGCGCTCGCCCAACCCGTAGACCGTTTCACCGACGCCCAGATCCAGACGCTCAAACATATAGTTGCGCCCGCTGTTGGTATCCTGCACATAGCCGTTATTTTTCAACTGGCTGCCGGTAATACGCACGCCGTTACGTAAAAAATCGAGTGACCAGAACTCCCCTTTGGTAACGCGCACGCTCAAATTACCGCTCTTCAGTTCGGCAAATTCGGCATTGTTCTGCATTACTACCGGCACATCCTGCTGCACATGCAACGGATAATGCGGACCTGTATCCAGCGCGCCCTGGAAGTGCTCCATACGCACGCCTACAACCCCTTCCTGCGGCGAGAAGAAGCGCAGGGTAAACAGTGGAGTATCGAGTTGCCAGGTGCGCTCACGTACATCGCGCGGCGCAACGTAGACCACCATCTCACTTCCCTGCTGCTCAACGTCGAATACCTGAATCGGGTTTATCAAATTTAGCCCAGGCTGAATCAGCCAGTTTCCATCGCTAATTTTCATCGTCTGTTCCTTTAGTTCTGAAATTCTTTGGTCGTAAAGTCCTGCTGATTGCGACGTGCCCCCTGAGCCAACTGGCTCATAATTTCAGTCAGATACGGGGTTTTCAGGGTATAGAAGCGTTTGGCAATGACGGCACTCAACAGGTAGCAGATCGCTGGGGCGATGGTGAACAACGCAATAATGATGCTGATGGTGGCGCTGTTCTGGGTTTTCGCTGCGGCATCGTAGCCACCGCCAGCCAGCATCCAGCCAATAAGCGCCCCACCGAGTGCGAGGCCCAGCTTGAGCACAAACAACGTCCCTGCGAAGCTGATACCCGTCAGGCGCTTGCCGTTGCACCACTCACCGTAGTCAACGGTGTCAGACATCATTACCCACTGGATAGGCGTCACCAACTGGTGCAACACACCAATCGCAAAGATAAAGATGAACATGGTGATAGTGGCGTGCATCGGCACAAAGAACATCGCCAGGCTGATAACCGCCAACAGGGCGTTGGTCCACCAGAAGACGCTCACTTTGCATTTCCAGTCGGTAAGTGGTTTTGCCAGCGCAGAGCCGATCAGATTTCCGACACAATAGGTGGTGAGGAAGGCGACAAACACCTCCGGCGTGCCGAGGATCCAGGTGACGTAATACATCATTGCCCCGCCGCGTACGCAGACAGCCAGAATATTGAGAATGGTGAGCAATCCGACGATGCGCCATTGATCGTTCTTCCAGATATCGCGCAGATCTTCCCGCATTGAGTTATTACCCGGAGGTGCTGCAACACGTTCTTTGGTAGTAAAGAAGCAAAAGGTCAGCATCAGGAATGCAATGACCGAGAGCACAGCAATCCCGCCCTGGAAACCCAATGCTTTGTTTTCGCCGCCAATCAGGTTTACCAACGGCATCATCAGCACCGTGGAGAGCATGCCGCCCGCCGTCGCCAGCACAAAGCGCCAGGACTGCAGTGAGATACGTTGAGTCGGGTCTTTGGTAATAACGCCGCCCAACGCGCAGTAAGGGATGTTAACCACGGTGTAGAGCAGGGTCAGCAGCGTATAGGTGACGGCGGCGTAAATCATTTTGCCATTCAGACTGAGGTCCGGCGTGGTGTATGCCAGCACGCAAACGAGGCCAAACGGAATCGCGCCAAACAGGATCCACGGGCGGAACTTACCCCAGCGCGATTGGGTACGGTCGGCAATCAGTCCCATGCACGGGTCTGAGATAGCATCCAGTGCGCGCGCCAGCAAAAACATAGTGCCGACAAAACCGGCGGGGATACCGAAGATATCAGTGTAAAAAAACATCATATACAACATAACGTTATCAAAAATAATATGACTGGCGGCATCACCCATTCCATAGCCAATCTTCTCTGTGACGGACAATATCTCGCTCTTCATTGTTTTATCCTTTAACACCGTAAGGTAGCTGAAACCGGTTACAGACGTTGTAAACCATCCTTGTGAGCGCGAACATTCCGATATTTTGTAATCAATTTACGATTCTTGCTTTCTGTGATCGGAGTAGCGTCGAAAAAATATGTCTAAATGTAAGTATTGGATTTTGTAGAGGTTTATTTGAAAACGGTCATGGTAAAGAGAAAGGGAAGTTAAAAAAGTGAGTGGGGGGGTGTGGAAACTCCTGGAAGTAGCTATAATGCGCCCCGCCTCCATGTAGCAATCGAGGCGCGGAAGATCGTCATCTCCGGTGAGGTGGCTGGACTTCAAATCCAGTTGGGGCCGCCAGCGGTCCCGGGCAGGTTCGACTCCTGTGATCTTCCGCCAAAATGCCTCAAGTAAGCACGTCTTTAATCACATCTCTTTTAAGCTGTCTTTATCCCGTATTGAACTCTGGCCAACCTGTAAGTCTTACTTACAAGTTCCACAGGAAGGGAATTGTCAGGTAATCCGTAATATTCGCGCCAGCCAGCCGGAATACAGTCAATTTGCCGGGCAACAATGACGCTTAAAAGAAGCCGAAGGCGAGTAGGATATTGCCGGTTTACTACAGTGGAAAAAAGAGCCGAAAAAGTAGCTCAGAATGCCCCCACATCCCACAAGCAGAATCATTTGAGGGGGATTATGGGGGTTACTCATTTATCCAATACAAAACATCAATATTAAATCAAAAGACCAGAGGTATTTCATCCACGCTGTGCACAATCATTAATTACGTCATTTTGTGCCATTGTTTATCTGTAAGAAGTGAAGTACAACAGATTGCAGAGTGATATAAATTTATAATATTCCGTTTTCAACTGGCTATGCACCATCCTCAACGAATTCCACCATGTCCGTAGTCTTCCATTCCTGATACAAAATGCGCCTACCACCCCTTCAGTTGTGATGATCGGCTAAAAAACAACGTTTCTTTAACAGTTGATAATTTCTCTTTCAACTGCTTATCACTGACTGTGTCAATGCTAATTCCATTTACCTAACACATATTTATCTAATAATTCACTCTCCAGTACTGAATTTAAAAACTTTCTGGTAAGAATTTTATACTCTTAAGATGCCCTTTACTGATATCTATGTACTCTCCTTTTTTTAATTCACTAATAATTAATGAAATCATGCTTTTAGACAATTTTGTATGCTTATGCAGATAATACAACGCACTCAATCTCTCTTTTACTTCCGGGCATTCAGAATTCAGAATATTGAGATAGTGACAGATAATCTTGTACGCATTACTGGACGATAGCAGCACCTCACGCGCCAACAACCTTCGGATAATATAGCTCAGGACAACAGATACATCGTACCACAAGTCATTCTCAGAGATGAGCTGACCCACTTTCTCGGCAGAAAGATAGAACCCTGATGTTTCCGTCTCCGTAAAAAAACGCCCGGCGTATTCATTCGGATAGTAATAATCTACAAATCCTAAGACCATGGGCGCTCTGACGGAAGACAACCAATAATCATCAGATAACTCATAACGCACCTGTCCCTTTACAAGATAAAAGAATAAAGGTTCGCCATCTGGTGATGTTCTTATTAATTCATTGCCTTCTGCAAGATGGAATGAATAACCATATTGAATAATCATATCGCCAAGTCGTTTAATTGACTCACGAGGGATTTCTAACATAAAGCACGTTACTCCGGTTATTAGCTAATTAAAATAAACAAAGTTAAGGCGCCGACAGCCTCACTGCGACAAATCGGCTGTAAAGTGTTTCAGTTTTGCCATTTCCAGTGTGGTAGTAATACTATGTCGTCTGTCTGCGTGCTGATATACTAATACCAGCAACAATAGTCCCTCCATACTCCTGTTCTTACCACTACCAGGCATCACTGACTGCTGCGGTATCTAATCTGCAACAAATTCTATCTGCTTTGTCTGGCTACTGTTACCGACCGTAGCCGTTACCTGCACTGGTTCCGCAACGGTATCAGCGATATATACAGTGAATGTTCCTCCATTATTAGTTGTGAACTGCTCCTCACTTGCCGCTGCTGTCGATGCGAGTCCGTCGCCTCCCATTGCAAATGTCACTGTACTCTTATCTGCGCTCATGGTGACCACGGCTCCGCCTACCGGGTTACTGTTGGCATCTACCACGGTGACTATCGCTCCTACCGTAGTCTTACCAGCCACACCACTGCTATTACTGATCTCCATCTCTACCCTGGCCGTAGCGATATCACCCACAAATCTCGACGGACTGGTCTGGCTGGAACCACCCAGCGTGGCGGTGATTTGAACCGTTTGCGCCACCGTGTCGGTGAAGGTCACACTCACATGTCCATTCGCATCCGTGGTACCTTGCGTGCCAAAATTTACCGTACCTTTGTCTGCACTCCAGGTCACCACAGCCCCGGAGACCGGGTGATTGTTTGCATCCAGCACCGTGGCTGTTGCGACATTCGCGGTTGAACCATTCGCCGCGCTGCCGTCAGTATCGATGGTCAGTGTGCTAACGACTGCCGATGTGATGTCTCCGTTAAATCTTGACGGACTGGTCTGGCTGGAACCGCCCAGCGTGGCGGTAATCTGTGCCGTTTCCGCCACCGTGTCGGTGAAGGTCACACTCACATGCCCGTTCGCATCCGTGGTGCCTTGCGTGCCGAAATTTACCGTGCCTTTGTCTGCACTCCAGGTGACCGTCACCCCAGCCACCGGATTGTTGTGTGTATCCAGCACAGTCGCCGTAGCACTATTGGCCGCAACTCCGTTCGCCACACTGCCGTTCTTATCGATGGTCAACGAACTCACCGTCGCGGTCGTCGGATCTCCTACAAACACTACTGTTGCATTCATACGGCTGCCATTCTCCAGAACAGCTCCAACGGGAGAATTCCGGGACATCGTATCAGTGATTCTGACTGTCAGCTTTCCATCAATTCCGGTATATCCGGAGGCCTGACTGAAATGCATCGTTCCATCGAATGCAGGAGTCCAGCTCACATTTATTCCTGAGACTGGGTTGTTGTGCGCATCCAGCACTGTGGCCGTTGCAACATTGGCGGTTACACCATCCGCCACGCTGCCGTTCGGATCGATGACCAACGAACTGACCACCGCCGTTGCCGCATCCGCTATAAAGAGCGACGGTTCGGTCTGGCTGCTGCCGCCCAGCGTGGCGGTAATCTGTGCCGTTTCCGCCACCGTGTCGGTGAAGGTCACACTCACATTCCCGTTCGCATCCGTCGTGCCTTGCGTGCCGAACCTTACCGTGCCTTTGTCTGCGCTCCAGTCCACCGCGGCTCCGGCGACCGGGTTATTGTTCGCGTCCAGCACCGTGGCTGTCGCCTTGTTCGCCGTCGAACCATTCGCCACACTATTGTTAGTATTGATGGTCAGCGTACTGACCACCGCCGTTGCCGCATCCGCTATAAAGAGCGACGGTTCGGTCTGGCTGCTGCCGCCCAGCGTGGCGGTAATCTGTGCTGTTTCCGCTACGGTGTCGGTAAAGGTCACACTCACATGCCCGTTCGCATCCGTGGTGCCTTGCGTGCCGAAATTTACCGTGCCTTTGTCTGCGCTCCAGACCACCGCTGCTCCGGCGACCGGGTTATTGTTCGCGTCCAGCACCGTGGCTGTCGCCGTGTTCGCCGCCGAACCATTCGCCACGCTGCCGTCCTGGTTGATGACCAGCGTACTGACCACCGCCGTCGCAGCATCCCCCACAAAATGACTGTTCTGTGATTTAGCGCTACCATTATCCAAACCTGCGGTAACACTTATGGTTTCTGCCACTGTATCGGTGAAAGTGGCACTCGCCACACCACTCTGATTAGTGCTGGTAAATTTCGAGGAGAATTCCACCGTATTACTACTCGCACTGAGAGCAACTCTTAATCCACCAACCGGATTACCGTTCGCATCCACTACCGTCACAGCAACACCATTTTTCGAAGCGCCATTAGCTGGACTATTATCGGGATCAATAACAATAGAGCCGATCCTGGCGGTACTTGCATCTGCAACAAATGTGCTGCCCTGCACCTTACTACTGCCGTTTTCCAGAGTAGCCGTGATCTCTACATGCTCCGCTACGGTGTCCGTATAGGTCAGGCTCGTCCTACCACTACTATCGGTCACTCCTGAAGAGACACTGAGTTTCGCCGTGCTCTTATCTACCGTCCACGTCACAATCGCCCCGGCAATTGGGTTATTGAGAGCATCGACGACCATTGCCGTTACACCATTAGTAGCAATGCCATCTGCAATACTACCGCTATGATCGGGTAGCAAAGTGAGTGTTGCCGTCGCCGCATCCCCCACAAATTTCGACGGTTCAGTCTGACTGCTGCCGCCCAGCGTGGCGGTAATCTGTGCTGTTTCCGCGACGGTGTCGGTGAAGGTCACGCTCACATGCCCGTTCGCATCCGTGGTACCTTGCGTGCCAAAATTTACCGTGCCTTTGTCTGCGCTCCAGACCACCGCGGCTCCGGCGACCGGATTATTGTTCGCGTCCAGCACCGTGGCTGTCGCCGTATTCGCCGCCGAACCGTTCGCCACGCTGCCGTCCTGGTTGATGACCAGCGTACTGACCACTGCCGTTGTCGCATCCGCCACAAATTGCGATGGTTCGGTCTGGCTGGAACCACCCAGCGTAGCGGTGATTTGCGCCGTTTCCGCTACCGTGTCGGTGAAGGTCACGCTCACATGCCCGTTCGCATCCGTGGTGCCCTGCGTGCCGAACCTTACTGTGCCTTTGTCTGCGCTCCAGACCACCTCTGCTCCGGCGACCGGGTTATTGTTCGCGTCCAGCACCGTGGCTGTCGCCGTATTCGCCGCCGAACCGTTCGCCACACTGCCGTCCTGGTTGATGACCAGCGTACTGACCACCGCCGTTGCCGCATCCGCCACAAATTTCGACGGTTCAGTCTGACTGCTGCCGCCCAGTGTGGCGGTAATCTGTGCCGTTTCCGCCACCGTGTCGGTGAAGGTCACACTCACATGACCATTTGCATCAGTGGTACCTTGCGTGCCGAAATTTACCGTGCCTTTGTCTGCGCTCCAGACTACCGCAGCTCCGGCGACCGGGTTATTGTTCGCGTCCAGCACCGTGGCTGTCGCCGTGTTCACCGCCGAACCGTTCGCCACGCTGCCGTCCTGGTTGATGACCAGCGTACTGACCACCGCTGTATCCGTATCGGCAACAAAGGTGGTGGTTTTTGTTTGCGTCGCACCACTGACACTTACCGTCACTGTTACGTTCACCGTTTCGGCTTTCGCATCCGTCAGCGTCATCACCGCCTGGCCCGAAGTATCCGTCGTGGATGTTGGCCCCGCCAGGGAGGCTGTTCCATCCACCGTCCAGTTCACTACAACATTCGCCTGCGGGGTATTTGCGGCATCTACGACAATAACCGTGGCGGTACTGACGGTACGCCCGTCGGCTTTTATCTGTTGCGCGACATCAAAACGGCTGATCTTCAAAGCGGTCAGATCAACAGAGAAATGACTGGGCTGCGACTGGCTGCTACCGTTCGCCAGTACCGCAGTGATGTTGGTACTTTCAGCCACAGTATCTGTAAATTGCACACTGACTTTGCCGTCTGCCCCGGTATTGCTCGAGCCGGAACTGAATTTCACCGTTCCTTTATCCGCCTGCCATGCCACAGCAATCCCCGGTACCGGATGCCCCTGCGCGTCCAGTACTGTCACCGTCGCCGTATTGGTTGTCTTACCATCTGCCGGGCTGCTGTCCTGGTCCACCGTCAGGCTGCTGATAAACGCCGTCGCCACATCCGCTGTAAACGTTGTATTTACACTACGGGACACATTATTCGCCGTCGCGGTCACGACAGTCGTGCCCATAGAAAGATTCGTCAGCGTGGTCGACGCCAGCCCTTTGGCATCCGTTACTACCGAGGTATTTTCCAGCACCGCACCGTTCCCGGCACTGAATGCCACTGTGATCCCAGCTACCGCATTGCCCCGCGCATCGGTCACGCTGGCCTGTACCACGTTAGTCGCTTTCCCATCTGCCGCGGCATTGTCTTTCGTTATTTTTAGATCGCTGAGGGTGGCTGCCTCATCTGGCAAAAACGTCACGCTGACATCTGCCGCATTGCCGTTCTCCAGCGTCGCGGTGATTTTCGCTTCTCCGGCAACCACACTGGTGATCTCCGTGGTCGCCATTCCCTGTGCATCCGTCGTCGCACTTGCCGCCAACAGAGTTCCGGCACTGGTTGCAAATTTGACCGCCAACCCAGGTACCGGCTGGTTTGTCTGCGTATCAATTACCGTCAGACGTACCGTGTTTCGGGTATTACCGTCCGCCAGTGCGTTATCGTTTACCACCACAAATGACGAGATGTCGTTTCGCGCTTTGTGGACCATTACCACCGTTTCCGCGCTGTTTGATTTGTTATGGCGAGAGTCATACGCCACTGCGCTAATACGATAGGTATTCACACTGCCCTGCTCCGCTTTCCAGGCCGGCAGTGTGATAAGCAGTGATTCACGGGATTGTTGTGTAACGCTGCCTCCCGCATTGACAATACTGCTGTAGTCCCAGTCCACACTCTCTGTACCGTATTTTGCCCGCACGTCCGCGGTTAGCGACACGGTACTGTTCGCATCCGCAGATACTGTCGCTGGCAGCGACAAGGTAATAAGATCCTGTTTTTTATACTGCATAACGATGGTGTTATTACGTTCAACCATATCGTAACGACTGCCTGCCAGCGTCCGGGCCAACCCGACCATATCCGGATCGGTCTGATCGGCCATTGATACGCCCAGACGATAGTTGAAGTTCAAAAACACCCGTGAATCATTCGTATTGCTGCCGCTACGATGCTCCGCTCCTAACGTAACCAGCGGGATCGGCGTGTAGTTCAACCCAACCGTCACCGCCGAAGGTGAGTCCGCCAGATCCGTGTGGTCATCAAGAGCGACATTCTTGCCAAAATATTTCTCATACGTTGCGTTCATGCCAACATTTGGATATGAAGGCAACCAGCCGGCCAGACGCACGTCATATCCGTTGGCTGGCCGCTCATCGTAATCTTCCATATCTTCAACGCCAGACTGGTGCCAGTCGGTAATGCGCTGGTAAAGGTTGGCGGACAGTTTGAGGTAATCCGTCCAGGCTTCAGTGCCAATACCGTAGCGACTGTTTTCTCCGGTGATGTCGTAGTCATAGAAACTGTTCACGCCAAGCATCCAGTTACCCGTGAAGCCGCGCACTCCAAGGCCGATATTGGAGGTCGTGCGTTTATCATCCGTATCCCGGCGGATCCCGCCCTGGGTAAAAATCAGGTAATCAGCGGTATCAAGCATCGGGAATAACAGATCGAGATCGCCACCGCCCGGAAAGGATAAATTTACCCGCGCATGCCCGTACTGATTCAGCCAGGTTTCCATACGCTGGTTGGCAATCCCGGCGGCAATTCCGGCGGCGGCACTACGTCCCTGAGCTGCAGGATCATCACTGCCCAAAACCTGCCACAGGCGCGTAGCTGCGGTCTTACCTGAATCAATCATCTGCAACTCAGGATCGGCGACAGAGGAGGTTTTCCCCGCTTCTGGTTCTGAAGCTAAGGCAGGCAATTCCGCAGATTTAGTCGGCTGTGAGGAGAAAAAACCGGATGATTCCTGAGACGTCTTTTTGACATTTAGCTCAACAGAAGAGGAAGACCATATTTTATCTTTCTCTTCCGGAGGGGAGTCGGGGACAGCAGAGAGAAGCGCTGAGTTACGCATGGTGGTCATGGACTGACTGAATTGCTGTTCTGACGGTGAAGCGGCCACAGCCACAGAAACCCATGAGAATGAAAGCAGGACAGGCATGACAATTTGCAGAAATATATTCAGTAACGCAATTGTCTGAATTAAACGTGCGCTAAAGCGCCTGTCCGGCCTGGCATGCATGTTATTAGATACTCGGTAGATTTAGCATTAATAATTCGCCCTATAATATTTTATTTTTAAGGCAAGAAAAATTACTGTGTTAGTCCAAAAATGGAATATTCTATTTATGCAATGGAAAACAGGTATCTATTATTATATTTACAGGGAATCGATAATAAAAATCATTTACTAAAATAAGGCCGCCATTATCTAAAACGGTTCATAGTTTATGCTGTTCACCTGCATTTTTATTAATTATTGCCTTCCTGATGCTCCTTAGGAGGTAATCGCTTCGTTTGTTCTGGCAAAACTTTGAGCGATATCCTCACCTTGCAAAGATGATCGAGTAAGCCAAATCTGGCAATGTAATAAGATGTAACATTGGTTTGCTATAACTATGGGCAATAAAATCCTATTCAGCAAGCATCTTTATAAAATTTTTCTGACTTTTTAATTCACACATAACTCATTGGAAAAAGACACTATTAGCCTGGACTTCACTCAGCGAGGGCGAAGTTTCAATAAAAAAGAAAGAAAGAAACGGTGCCGAGGTGATCACCTTATATTGGTAATTGACATTTTATGCATTTTAATCATCTTTACCGCGTTGAACAGCGCGAGAAAAACACGCCATGCCAGCCCTTCACTACTGTCAGTACATTTCTGGAGGAGTAAAAGAACAGTTCTGACTAAAAACCGCCCCTCCGGCTCTCTGGCAAACCAACTCCCTTATCGATAAGGGATCGATAAAAAAGTATTGCCCGAGTGGTTATTTTTCCATTCGAAACAAGAAAAAACCATCTTTTTTAAGTTGTTACCTCAGCAAAATCCAGCAGACAGTGTTCGTTTGGTGTGCCTACGGTGAGAACAATCAAATGCATTAAGTACATTAACCACTTCCTGGCAAAAAACATCACTCATCTTTCGTGATCCGTTTAGTAATCCGAACACGACGTCCATTTTTGGTAAATGGCAACACTTCATTTACAAACAAGATATATAAAACAAACCAAGAGAAACAAATAAGGAGTATTTATTATAATAACAGCACCACTTTTAATTTGCAGAATAATAATAACAAGAGTAACTAATTCGGTATATTTTTACCAGCAAGGAGATGACAATCAATGTGACACCAGTAATATATCACTTCACAGAAACTTATTTCACAGCATTTATTAACGGTTAAAAATAAATACAAAAATCATATCAATCAAGAACTTATAATAACACCGCAAAAAATAAAAAAACCTCATTTAAATCACCAAAATTCCAATAATGGATTAAATAACAAAACAAATTGAACTCAAAATATAGAAATGATTATTCTATTTGCGAGATTTCGTGAGACTGCGCAAGCACCAGAAGAAGTATGTCGTATATCTGTGCACGCGGAATTTTAAATAACTACGGTGACTACATGATGTTTATCTGAAGAGATAGATAGGGGATTTTACTATCCGTCCTCTCTGCCCTCTGAATTATATCTCGAATATATAGTGTTGCCGAGAGCATTCTTTTTTGCATAACAGGAGTTTTAGATTGAAAAGTTGTGGCAAGTTCCATAAAACACGAATCGCCCTCGCGTGCTCTTTAGCTGTAGCATTTCAAGCTTCGGCAACAGACATTTCGAATGGCGTATGGGATACCTTCATTTACGATGGTACTTCAGGCGTAACTTATCAGGGATATGCGGACTGGAACGGCGCAGATGCCAATATTTACCCTGTCATCAATAACTCCGTCGTAAACGGTGTTATTTCGACAAATTACCTTGATGCAGATACAGCCAATCCAAATTCACTCTCCATCAGTAATACGACTGTACATGGAATGGTGACGTCTGCTTGCATGACTTCAGGTTGCACTGACGTCGAGCAGAACTATAACGATCCGCTGACATTGACCGTTAATAATTCAACTATTGATGACAGCTTTGAGCATTTTGATTATTACAACACCGATGGTACCTCTGCGGGTTCTTTACCAATCTATAATCTGGGTACAGCAATTACGCTTGATCAAGAAAGCAATATTGCCATTGAAAACAACTCTCACGTTGCTGGTATTACATTAGGCCAGGAAATTCAGGATTACGCCGACAGCGGTAGCACTGACAGCTTTGTAGACAATATTGTTGTCAATGATTCTTCCGTTACCTCTGGAGCCTGGACTGAGCTGGATACGTCAGGTTTCTACGGTCAGTCAGAAAAACCTTCTGATTACACCGGCGCACTGACAATGCAGGCTGATTTCGATGTGAATGGCGATGGTGTCATTAATAGCAATGATCAAACCATCAACATGAATGATGTTGCGATTGCGGCTATCGATAATCCGGATTCAACTGAATCCATGAAAACCAATGCAACATTCAACAATTCAACCTTAACGGGCGATGTGTTGTTCGTCAGTCGTTTCAATAACGGTTTTGCACCTGCAGGTGTTGATACCAATGCAGACGGCGTGATCGATTCTAACCTGGGTTATGCTGATGACAGCCTGAACCAGGACGAAATGAACCTGACGCTTGATAATGGAAGCAAGTGGGTCGGTGCGGCAATCTCTGACGTTGATGCAACAGCAACACTGTACGATATTGCAGCAAACAGCCTGATTCCTTCCTCAACTTATAACGCCGACACGGGATATGTTGATGGTGCAGCCGTCTTCCAGAGTGGGATCTTTAACGTAACGCTGGATCATGGTTCTGAGTGGGATACCCGTAAAGCTTCCGATGTAGATACCTTAACCGTATCTAATGGCTCGCAGGTGAACGTAGAAAGCTCTGCGCTGCTTGCCGATACCATCAACCTGAATAGCTCTTCATCCATGAACATCGGTGATGATGGCCAGGTAGATACTAATGCCATGAATATTGATGGCAACAGTACGGTGAATCTGACAGAGGAAACGGCAAATTTATATGCTAATACCATTACTGTCAGCAATGGCGCAGCACTAAATATTGGCACGGGTGAAGTCGACACGCATAACCTTGTCCTGACCTCAGGTGGTCAGCTTGATGTGGGTAGCCGCGAATATGTCCTGAACAGTGACATGAACACGGGTTATACCAATGGTAATACCGATAACGCATCTGACTATGGTGTAGTCGATGTGAATTCTGATGGTCATCTGGCAGTCAATGGCGATGTCGCAGGTAACTATAAAGTTAGCGTGAATAATGCCACCGGCAAAGGCTCTGTTGCTGATTATAAAGGTCATGAGCTGATTCGCGTTTATGATGATAACACCGATACGCAGGCTTCCTTTACCGCAGCAAACAAAGCCGATCTGGGCGCTTATCAGTATGAAGCTCAGCAGAGCGGTGATTCTGTTGTACTGAAACAGGATGGCTTAACCGATTATGCCAATATTGCGCTGAGCATCCCGTCTGCTAACACCAATATCTGGAATCTGGAACAAGATGCACTGGCAAATCGTTTGGATAATGGCCGTGTAAATCAAAACAGTCAGGATACTGGCGGTGCATGGGCGACTTACGTCGGCGGTCACTTCCAGGGAGATACCGATACACTAAGCTATGATCAAGATACCAGCGGCATCATGGTTGGTTTTGATAAAGCGATTGAAGGTAATGGTGCGAACTGGATTGTCGGTGCCGCTGCCAGCTTCATGAAAGGTGATATCGATGATCAAACCGGCCATGTCGATCAGGATAGCCAGTCTGCTCGTGTTTATACCTCTACGCGCTTTAACAACAATGTCTTCGTTAATAGCACATTGAGCTACAGCCACTTTGATAATGACCTGTCTGCGAGCATGAGCAATGGTAATTCAGTAAGCGGCAACGGTATCTCTTCTGATGCCTGGGGTCTGAATCTGAAAGCTGGTTATGACTGGAAATACAATCAGAATGGCTACGTTACTCCATACGCAAGCATTTCTGGTCTGTTCCAGGATGGTGACGGATACCAGCTCAGCAACAATATGAATGTTGATAGCCAGTCTTATGACAGCATGCGTTATGAAGCAGGCGTCAATACCGGCTATACCTTTAGCTTCGGCGAACAGTCATTCGTTCCGTATGCAAAAATCGCATATGTGTATGATGATTCAGATAATAACAGCGCAGATGTTAATGGCGATGATATTGATAATGGTGTGGGTGGTTCAGCAGTACGCGCCGGGTTGGGTGGTCAATTCAACTTTACTAAAAACTTTAGTGCATATGCCGGCGGTGATTATCTTGGCGGAGCTGATGTCGATCAAGACTGGTCAGCAAATGCTGGTGTGAAATATACCTGGTAATAAGTTAATGCAAAGGCCTGCTATTGCAGGCCTTTAATTATTAGGGGAGCGCTATTCCAATTGCATTAGTAAGATATTAAAAATCTCTTCAAGTATATTTTTGCACATCCCAATAATGCACCAGAATGCCTCCCGTCATTAACTTCCGCCAAAAAAATCAAGATATTAAAATCAATTCCAGACCATTAAATATCATCATATCAATTAACATCATGGATATTTATTATGAACAAGCAGTGGATGTGCTATTTTGTTGCTCTTATTATTCTCAGTGGTTGTGTTGATGCAACGCATCCAACAAACGATGTGACTAAAAATAAATCTTCAACGGATGACTCACTTTTCTCAGACAGCGAGTGTATTAATAACTTCAACGTACTACGAAAAGTTGATCCTGATAAGTTTATGCTTTATCAAAAGCAGTTCACTGAAATCAATAAAAGCTATGATTTTTATGATAAAAACTCAACCATTCTGGATAAAGACCATAAAGAATTGATCGCTATGGAGGCCAATTCAAAGCTGCATTTAATCTGCGCTCGAGTTAAAAATGCCGCCTATGCCGGTATCGAAAAAAAAATGTACGCAATCAGCCAATTGTGATTTGAGTATCGACTACCAGCAAGTTCACTGAGTATGTAATAAATGGCATTTACAGCTTCATTCTTCGCCGGATAACGCTTATACGTGTCCGGCCAACAAAGAACATGATGTCCAATCAACTTTCCAATACCACCCTTAATATTTCCAGTAGCCTGACATCTTTCATCGCAACCAACAGCATCTGTTATTTTTCGACACAATTATCGCCGTCAACTTACGCGACACACGTCACTGAATTTGTCGATGTGCCATTGCTATTCTTTCCCCCGAATCAGGAAACATCCTGAATACCTCGATATTCACTGCGTAATAATTGAGCGAAACGGGCACTTTATTTTGTCCAGAAGACTTCAACCTACCAATGGATATTAGGAGAAAACGTGGGCAGGGGCGTTTATCTCTCTGGCGAGCAATGTCTGAGCGTTCGGACGTTATCGCATTTCAGCAAACGGTGTGTTTCCGGTGTATTTATGGCGTACTTATGAGGGATATTTAATGTTTACGTTTAAAAAGTGCCTGATTGCACTTTCTATAAATTTGGCTGTTGTTTCATCAGGTTTTGCTTGTACGACCCTGCTGGTCGGCAATGAAGCGTCGGCGGATGGATCCATGTTGGTAGCCCGCAGTGCAGACAGCGATGCCCTGAAAGCACAGCATTTTGTCATTCATCCGGCAAAACAGAATCAGACCGGTGTGTACAGCACCAAAGCGCATAATGGCGCGAATGATTTTACCTGGCCGCTGCCAAAAAATTCCCTGCGTTACACCACCGTTCCAAACTGGAAAACGCAACTGCATGGCGCAACCGGTTTTAACGAACTGGGCGTCGGCGTGAGCGGTACAGAATCTATTTTTGCTTCGCCAAAAGCGCTGGCCGTCGACCCATATGTTGAAGACAAAGGCATCACCGAAGACGATATTCCGGATATCCTGCTGTCACAGAGCAAAACAGCCCGTGAAGCGGTGGCGTTGCTGGGACATATCGTTGAAACCGCCGGAGCTGGCGAAGGCTTTGGCGTTGCCGTGGTGGACGATAACGAAATCTGGTATCTGGAAACCGGTAGCGGCCACCAGTGGATGGCACAGCGTTTACCGAATAATCAATATTTTGCCACTGGTAATCAGGGACGCTTACAGGATTACGATCCTAAGAACCCTAATATGATGGCGTCAAAAAACCTGGTTGAGTTCGCGACCGAAAAAGGTCTTTACGATCAGGCAAAAGATGGCAAATTCAACTTTTCCAAAGTCTATACTCGTGACGATGAGCGTGACCGCACATATAACGATCCCCGCGTCTGGACTATTCAGAAAGAGTTCAATCCTTCCGTAAAACAGGATATGGCCGCAGGTCGTGAATTCCCGGTATTCATGACGCCAGAGAAGAAAATGACGCTGGACGATGTGAAATCGGTGTTGCGTAACCACTATGAAGGCACCAAACATGACCCTTACACCAACGGCCTGAACGGTAAAGAGCCGTGGCGTCCGGTCAGTGTCTTCCGTACCTACGAAGCGCACGTTATGCAGGTACGTCCGTGGTTGCCAAAAGAGATTGGTGAAACAACCTATATTGGTCTGGGTATGGCCGATCTTACCGCCTTTGTTCCCTACTATAGCGGCCTGAAAGCGTATCCGGCCAACTATACGATGGGCACGAACAACGCTGACGATCAATCCATTTACTGGAAGTATCGCAAATTACAGACGCTGACCATGACGGACTATCCGAAGCTCGCCCCTATCGTCAAAAAAGCCTACAAAGCGTGGGAAGACAAAGTGGCGAAGGAGCAAAAAGAGGTTGAGGCAGAATATCTGAAGATGGCAAAAACCGATAAACCCGCCGCCGATAAGATGCTGAATGACTTCAACCTGCGCATCATGGCCGATGCCGAGAAGCTGACCGAAGACCTGACTAATCAGTTGTTCACCATCCGCACCAAAGACATTCAGTCTGATATTTTCTTTGCTAACGCCAGCAAAAAAGACTGAGTGACCGCAGAGTAGAAAGCCAGGTTAAAGACCTGATGATTCTGGTGCAGAGCAAGAACGTTAGCTCTGCGCCAGCATTTCACACCGCGCCTTCACGGCATCGTGCAATAGCCGTACCGCCGTTGAAAGCTGTTTACGGTGTGGGCAAATCATATTTAACGGAACTTTTTCCCCCAGATACCCCGGCATCAGCAACTGCAAACGACCGTCACGCACATCTTCGCTCACATCCAGCCACGACTTATACGCAATCCCCTCACCGGCAATCGCCAGACGCCTTATCACTTCGGCATCATCGCTCATAATGGTGCTGTTGACCTGCACGCTACTGACTTCACCATTACGCGTAAACGTCCAGCGATCATGAAGCCGCCCGCGTAATACAAAGGTCATGGCGTTCAGCTGCGCTAAATCGCCAGGGTGTTGCGGCTCACCGCATTGTGCAATCCAGTCCGGAGAAGCCACCAGCACGCGGCGATTACCTGGCGCGACGGGCAACGCGATATAAGACGCGTCTTCGGTATTACCATACCGAAACGCGACATCGACGGGATCTTTAAATACATCGGTCACCTGGTCGGAGAAAAAGACCCGCAGGCGCAGCGCAGGATAGCGGCGACGAAACGACTGAAAGACCGGCAACAACAGATTCCGTCCGAGATCGGACGGCACCGCAATTTGCAGCATGCCTGAAATCTCATCTTCCGGCGTCTGGATTTTTTGCAATCCGGCGTGCATTACATCCAGCATCTGACGGGCATAGGGCAACCAGATCTCACCTTCCGGTGTGAGCCGCAGGCTACGTGTGGAGCGAGCGAACAGGCGAATCGTCAGCGTAGACTCCAGACGCTTGATAGCTGAACTGACCTGGGCGGGCTGGACGCCGACTTCGCGCGCCGCATCACTAAAACTGTTCAGCGCCGCGGCGCGGACAAACAACGTGAGATCTTCAAGCCGGAACATTTTCACTCCTCGAGTATAAGTCCTGTCGCCGTGAGGCTATTTTTCCCGTTCTGATGCCGGTTTACCATCGAATTATTCAACAGATATACCCTAAATAATTCGAGTTGCATGAAGGCGGCAAGGGAGTGAGTCTCCTGGAACATAGCGAACTATGTGACTGGAGTGAGCGAGCGTAGCCAACGCACATGCAGCTTGAAGTATGACGGGTATAAATAGATTCCTGTAACTGGAGAGACTATGAAAGCTATCGCCATTACCCACGCCGCAACCAACGGCAGCAATATTGAATTTTTACAAGAAATTGACCTGCCGGTTCCGATCGCTACCGGACATGACCTTTTAGTTGAAGTGAAAGCTATTTCCGTCAACCCCGTCGATACCAAAGTACGCGAAGGTTTCAATGCCGACGTGCCGCGCGTGCTGGGCTGGGATGCGGTTGGCGTGGTGAAATCCGTGGGCGATGCGGTGACGCTGTTCGCGCCTGGCGACGAAGTCTGGTACGCCGGTGCGCTGGGTCGTGCTGGCAGTAACAGTGAATTTCAGTTGGTTGATGAACGCATTGTTGCGCTGAAGCCACAATCACTGGATAACGCTTCAGCGGCAGCCCTGCCGCTGACCGCCATCACTGCGTGGGAAATGCTGTTCGACCGCCTGGGCGTTGAGGAAAATGGTAATGAGAATGATGTTTTATTGATTGTCGGCGCTGCAGGCGGCGTTGGTTCTATCCTGACCCAACTAGCCAGTAAGCTGACCAAAATGACCGTTATCGGTACGGCATCGCGTCCGGAAAGCCAGAAATGGGTACGTGAAGCGGGCGCTCATCATGTGATTGATCACAGTAAACCGCTGACAGAAGAACTGGCACGAACAGGCATTAAACAGGTGACCCATGTCGCCAGCCTGAACAATACCGAGCAGCACTATCAGCAGATTATTGCCGCGCTGGCGCCACAGGGAAAACTGGCGCTAATTGACGATCCGCAATCCCTTGATGCGCGTCCGCTGAAAACTAAAAGCATTTCTCTGCACTGGGAATTTATGTTCACACGCTCGATGTTTGAAACACTCGACATCATTGCCCAGCATCAGCTACTGACCCGCATGGCGCAACTGATTGACAGCAAGGTTATCCATACCACGCTGGGCGAACATTTTGGTGCCATCACCGCGGCTAATTTGCAAAAAGCCCATGCCCAAATTGAAACCGGTCGTTCAGTGGGCAAGATTGTTCTGGAGGGATTTTAAATGCCTGACTCTACGGTGATTTCAATCATAGCGGTGCTAAAAGCCAAACCAGGGAAAATCAACGCACTGAAACAAGCGCTGCAAGCCCTTTTGCTACCCACTCGCCGGGAGCCGGGCAATATTGAGTATGCGCTGTTTCAGTTACGCGATACGCCGGATGTATTTTACGTGCGTGAATCCTGGCGCGGCCAGGCAGGTCTGGACGAACATATCGCCTTACCGCATTTCCAGACGTTTATTCTGCAAATGAACGACCTGCTGGCCGAGCCGCTGCGTCTGGATTATCTGACACCGATAGACGCTTAACATTATCCCAGAGCTCCCTGCCTGGCGGGGGAGCTAAAGACAGTGCATGAGGTATTCCTGCTGTCAGAGTCATCTCTGCTATGATGTCTGCACACAAATAAGACAATACATTATGCAGAGGGAAAGATGAGTTCCACCAGAAGAGGGATGATGAACGTCCTGATAGCCGCCGTATTATGGGGAAGTTCAGGCGTTTGCGCGCAGTACATCATGGAGCAAAGTCAGATGTCGGCGCAGTTTCTGACCATGACACGTCTGATTTTCGCCGGGCTCATTCTGCTGATGCTCTCTTTTGTGCACGGTGACAAAGTCTTCTCCGTTATCAAAAACCGCAAAGACGCCATCAGCCTGCTGATTTTTTCTGTGGTCGGGGCGCTCACCGTACAACTGACCTTTCTGCTTACCATTGAAAAATCCAATGCCGCCACCGCAACGGTACTGCAATTTTTGTCACCGACAATTATCGTGGCGTGGTTTTCGGTGGTACGCAAAGCGCGACCGGGAATATTAGTGCTGACGGCGATCTTCACCTCGCTAATCGGCACATTCCTGCTGGTCACCCACGGCAACCCGACGTCGTTATCCATCTCGCCTGCCGCGCTGTTCTGGGGGATCGCTTCGGCATTTGCTGCCGCGTTCTATACGACATATCCCTCTGTGCTTATCGCGCGTTACGGTACGCTACCGATTGTCGGCTGGAGCATGTTGATAGGCGGCCTGATCCTGCTCCCATTCTATGCCGGGCAGGGAACGAACTTTGTGGTCAATGGCAGTTTGATTCTGGCATTTTTCTATCTGGTGGTGATCGGTACATCACTGACGTTTAGCCTGTACCTGAAAGGTGCGCAGATGATTGGTGGGCCGAAAGCGAGCATTTTGAGCTGTGCGGAGCCACTGAGCAGTGCCTTACTGTCCCTGCTCCTGTTAGGCATTACGTTCACTTTACCGGACTGGCTCGGTACGCTGCTGATCCTCTCTTCAGTGGTGCTGATTTCAATGGATTCCCGCCGCCGCGCCAGAACGGCATAACGCCAACCAGCGCGGTGACGGGCGAATATTACCAGCCCGGTACCGCGCCGCCGTTAAAGATTTTCTCGGCTGCTTTCGCCACTTCCGGTGACTGATAAGATTGCAGGAACTCTTTTACGTTCTCTGCATCTTTGTTGTCTTCCCGCGCCACCAGAATATTCACGTACGGTGAGTTTTTGTCTTCAATAAATACGCTGTCATGTACCGGGGAAAGCCCGGTTTGCTGAATGTAGGTGGTACTGATAATTGCCACATCCACTTTCTGATCGTCCAGTACACGCGGCAATTGCGCGCCTTCCAGCTCCATAATATTCAGATGGTGTGGGTTATCAGTAATATCCAGCGCCGTCGGCAACAGACCAGTGCCCTCTTTCAAGGTAATCAGTTTTTCTTTTTGCAACAGCAATAGCGCACGTCCGAGATTAGTTGGATCGTTAGGAATCGCAATTGTCGCGCCGTCTTTCAGCTCGGCAACGGTTTTGATTTTTTTCGAATAACCGGCCATCGGGAAGACAAAGGTATTGCCCACCGCCACCAGCTTAAAGTTATGCGCTTTATTATCCTGCTCCAGGAAAGGACGATGCTGGAAGACATTGGCATCCAGTTCACCATGATTGGTTGCATCGTTGGGTAGTAACGAACCGCTGAACCCTACCAGCTCAACATCCAAACCGTACTTCTCTTTGGCCACTTTCTTCGCAACCTCCGCCACATCCTGCTCTGCGCCGTTAATCACGCCGACTTTGATATGTTTCGCATCACTGCTTTGCTGATCGCAACCTGCCAGTAATATTCCCGCCAGCAATAATGCCGCCCCGGCCCCGAAATGAGGTATGTTCAGTTTCACGTTTTTATCCTTTTGAAATAACCGCCTGATGAGTAATGAATTGACTATAGCGGGAAGGCTGCTGCGGTTTAAAAAACGAAAAAGTATCAGCAAGAAGAAAAAAGCATAACGAAGGAATATACAAAAAACTGCCCGGTGGCACGACACCACCGGGCGACACGATTTCTCAACTCTCGGTGGATATTCAGCAAGCCATCCTTCCGGTCATCAAAATGATTTTGATAAATAATGGCGTGCTGCCCCTTTTTCCGGGAAGTCTTCGAGGGTCATTTGTAACTGGTAACCGTTCTTTTGATAAAACGGCAACGCCTGAAAACTCATGGTATCAACCAGCGCATGCAAACACCCTCTCTCGCGCGCAGTCTGTTCTGCCGCCTGCATCAGCTTTGTGCCATGACCGCCTTTACGCAGGGATTCATGCATCCATAAAAACTCAATACACAGCCACTCACCTTTGATTTTACCAATCAGCCCACCCAGTATCTCGTTACGCTCATCGCGCCAGTAGACCGCCAGATCGCCAAAATTGGACGTTTTCAGGAACTGGAGATTGTAAGCACGCAGGCCGGTGAGCAGCGCATTCTGATCATCTTCTGTAACCGTATCCGTAATCTGTATCTGCATTCTATCCTCCTGAAAAACTACAACTTCTGGCTGATTAATTTTTCTACACTAACACAGGCTGATGAGTGAGCCGTATGCCGACTACACTTACTCTTGAAATTATGCGCGTCGACAACAAGGATTATTAACATGAAACGAGCCGTTTTTCCGATCATTGCCATTCTTTTCACGCTGCCGGGTCTGGCGCAGGCCGACTCGGCTTACGGTTCGCTACAGTCAGTTCACGAAAAAAACACTGTGCTGAAGGATTTACGTAAGATTTGTACCCCACAGGGGTCGCCATCGGATGAGGTGTGGGAAAAAACGATTATGGCTGATTCACGTAATCAGCAGCATATTCGCGAAGCCATTTTGGCAATACAAAGAAGTCATCAGGACAACTACTGGGAAGCACTTAGTAAGGTTGAATGTCCGGATATCTAGGCGCGAAGCAGAGTGCTTAACGCCTGATTGATACCGTTACCGCTGAGGAATAATTAAATCTCCGCGCAGCACGTACGAACTCAGCACACTCTGCGTTTTTTCATTTAACCAGCTGACTATACGTGCGGCCATGGCATCCATTGAATATTCAATAGCCGGGATTGTCGGGATACCGGGCAGGTGCAGTGTACCGGCCAGGCTAAAGACCATAATGTCTTCCGGTACGGATTTATTAAATGCCTGCAACTGCGGGATCACACGCTGGGCCTGCTGTTCATCCGCCACCAGCAGCGCGTTAAAATTGAGCGTTGACGCGTTATTTAGCAATTCCTGCAAGGCCACTGATGATGAAGTCGCTTCCATAAACACCAGATTGCGGTTAAAGGGCAGGAAATTTTTTTCCAATGCATGTTTGTAACCCAGGAGTACCTGGTCGGAGAAACCCATACCATCCGGGTGGATCAACGCAATCTGGCGGCGATGCTGGCTAATCAGGTAGTTACATGCCGTTTCGGTAGCGAATGCGTGATCAAACTGGATGCTGTTGACGTCATCGCCAGACTCCAGGCAATCCACCAGAATGACATTATCCTGACTAATACTTAACGGGAAACGTGCGCCAATAATCAAGACGTCATCGCACAAACCGCAGCTTAGCTCATCAAGGGCGCTCATCACTTCCGCTTTGGTATTGGCAAAGCGAAGGAGGAGGTGTTTTTGATGCTGGCTAAGATGCTTTTCCAGCGCGTAGAGATAGCCCGTTGTCTGATTGATGTTGTCCTGTGCGCATATCACGCCAATGCAGCCTGTAGACTGGCTCAGCAGCGACTGTGCAATCACATTCGGACGATAATTGAGTTCATCCACCGCCTTCAACACGGCGAGACGGCTGGCCTCTTTTACGCCACGCGATCCGCTCAACACGCGCGACACAGTAGCTTTAGATACGCCAGCCAAACGCGATACATCGTTGATAGTAGACATCATTCTCCCCTGACAGGACCCGCCTGGCCCTTTCCTTCCTGTATTTAACATTGGCTTAAATAATCGCCACTCGCAGTATATCTGTTTCCGTTTTTCATGGAAACCGATTTTCCATTTGCACTCAAAAAGAGTTCAAACCACCAAATTTCGTGAGCTGGATTCAAATAATCAGCCTTATACGCATCAGATCTTGATGGCCATCACAGTTCCGTTTGCTACGAATGGAAACCGGTTTCCGTATGATATCAAATCAAACTCGCAATATGTTTTTACATTTAAAGGATGGCTAACAATGTTCAGGATTATGCTGTGCTGCTCTGCAGGAATGTCCACCAGTTTACTGGTTCGCAAAATGGTTGAAGAGGCGGACATTCGTGGACTACCGGTGAAGATTGAGGCATACGGTGTTGCCGAATTTGACACACAGTTTCCAAATTACCAGGTGGTGCTACTTGGCCCCCAGGTAAAATATATGCTTAACACACTCTCAGAAAAGGCTGCCACCCAGGGTATACCCGTAAAAGCCATAGATATGATGGATTACGGTATGCAACGTGGTGACAAAGTGCTGGATTATGCTCTGTCGCTGATTGAAGCGGCACACTAGAAAGGTGTCAATATGAGTTCGTTATATCAGTCAATGGTTGCCGTCATTGAACAATCCATCACCCCCCTCGCCGGAAAGCTGGGACAGCAAAAGTATGTGATTGCGATTCGTGACGGTTTTACGGCGGCGCTGCCGTTTATGATCATCGGCTCCTTCATGCTGGTGTTTATTTTTCCTCCGTTCTCTGCCGAAACCACCAACAGCTTTGCCCGTGGCTGGCTTGATTTCTCTGCCACCTATCGCGAACAGTTGATGCTGCCGTTTAACCTCAGCATGGGTGTTATGACGTTCTTCATCTCCGTCGGCATTGGCGCCAGTCTGGGCCGACAGTTTAACCTCGACCCGGTAATGTCCGGTCTGCTGGCCTTTATGGCGTTTTTACTGGTTGCAGCCCCCTATGCCGACGGGAAAATCTCTACGCAATATCTCTCCGGTCAGGGGATCTTTACCGCGCTGATCACTGCTATCTATTCCACCCGCATGTATGCGTGGCTGAAGCAGAATAACGTGACCATTCGCCTGCCTAAAGAGGTGCCGACCGGCGTCGCCCGCTCATTTGAAATCCTGATTCCGGTTCTGGTCGTGATTGCGACCCTGCATCCGCTAAACCTGTTTATCGAAGCACAAACCGGAATGATCATTCCGCAGGCAATAATGCACCTGCTGGAACCGCTGGTTTCCGCTTCTGATTCCCTGCCCGCAATCCTGCTTTCCGTCCTGCTGTGCCAGATTTTCTGGTTCGCCGGGATCCACGGTTCACTGATTGTCACTGGCATTATGAATCCATTCTGGATGGCCAACTTATCTGCCAACCAGGCGGCTCTTGCCGCTGGCGCTGCATTACCACATGTTTATCTACAGGGCTTCTGGGATCACTACCTGCTCATTGGCGGCGTGGGATCGACATTACCACTGGCATTCCTGCTGCTGCGCAGCCGCGTCGCACACCTGCGGACCATCGGCAAAATGGGAATTGTGCCTAGTTTCTTTAACATCAATGAGCCTATTCTGTTTGGTGCGCCGATCATCATGAACCCGATGCTATTCATTCCATTCGTTTGCGTACCGCTGGTTAACGCTGTGCTGGCATATAGCGCCACAAAACTTGGCTGGCTGGCGCAGGTTGTTTCACTGACACCGTGGACCACACCAGCACCAATTGGTGCTTCCTGGGCCGCGAACTGGGCATTAAGCCCGGTGGTGATGTGCTTTATCTGTATGGCGATGTCAGCGCTGATGTACCTCCCTTTCCTGCGCGCATACGAACGCTCTTTGATGAAAACTGAAGAGCAAAAGGCCCAGGATGCCGTCTCCGTGGCGAACGCTGCCCGTAGCAACTCATAATCGATCAAGGAGTCAGAACAATGAGATACCGTTTTCCTGAAAACTTCTGGTGGGGCAGTGCCTGTTCAGCGCTGCAAACCGAAGGGGATAGCCTGAACGGTGGCAAAAGCCAGACCACATGGGACGTATGGTTCGACCGTCAGCCAGGCCGTTTCCATCAGGGGGTTGGCCCGGCGAACACCTCGACATTTTATCAGCACTGGAAGCAAGACATCGCGCTGCTGAAGCAACTGAAGCACAACAGCTTCCGAACTTCCCTGAGCTGGTCGCGCCTGATCCCTGACGGCACGGGTGAAGTAAATCCTGAAGCCGTCAATTTCTATAACAATGTGATCAATGAGCTGCTGGCACAGGGCATCACGCCATTTATCACCCTGTTCCACTTTGACATGCCAATGGTGATGCAGGAAAAAGGCGGCTGGGAAAACCGGGAAGTGGTCGAGGCATTTGGTCGCTACGCACAAACATGCTTCGACTTGTTCGGCAATCGGGTTAAGCACTGGTTCACCTTTAATGAGCCGATTGTCCCGGTCGAAGGCGGCTATCTGTATGACTTCCATTATCCAAACGAGGTGGATTTCAAACGTGCCGCGACCGTGGCGTACCACACTGTACTGGCACATTCGACGGCAGTTCGCGCGTATCGCGCCGGGAACTATGACGGTGAAATTGGCGTAGTGCTAAATTTAACGCCTTCCTATCCGCGCTCACAAAATCCGGCGGATGTGAAAGCCGCACACCATGCGGATCTGCTCTTCAACCGCAGTTTTCTCGACCCGGTACTGAAAGGTGAATATCCTGCGGACCTGGTGGAACTGCTGAAAGAGTACGATCAGCTGCCCACGTGTAAGCCTGGCGATAGCCAGCTGATATCCGATGGCAAAATCGACCTGTTGGGCATTAACTATTACCAGCCCCGACGGGTGAAATGTCGTGATAGCGCGGTCAATCCTGATGCACCGTTTATGCCTGAATGGTTGTTCGATTATTACGAAATGCCGGGACGCAAAATGAACCCTTACCGTGGCTGGGAAATTTATGAGCCAGGTATTTACGATATTATTACCAACCTGCGAGATAATTACGGTAACCCACGCTGTTTTATTTCTGAAAATGGAATGGGGGTAGAAAACGAACAGCGATTCATTCAGCAGGATCAAATCAACGATGACTACCGTATTGAATTCGTTTCTGCACATCTTAAATGGCTGCATAAGGGAATAAGCGAAGGCTGTAATTGTCTTGGCTACCACATGTGGACCTTTATTGATAACTGGTCATGGCTCAACGGATATAAAAACCGCTATGGCTTTGTTCAGTTAGATTTAGAAACGCAAAAACGTACGGTGAAAAAGAGTGGCGAGTGGTTTGCCGATACCGCCGAAAACAATGGTTTTAATTGAGAACAGAAGATCATGATTGCATTAGAAGAAGCAGTAATGGAAATCATCGTTAATGCCGGCCAGTCCCGAAGCCTGTGCTTCGAAGCACTCCACGCTGCACGCGCCGGGAACATTGATGAAGCGAAAAGCCTGCTTCGTGAGGCTGATGGCTACGCACGTCAAGCTCACCACATGCAAACAAAATTGATCGAACAGGACGCCGGGGAAGCCCGGCAGCCTATGACATTAATTATGGTGCATGCGCAGGACCACTTAATGACATCACTATTAGCCCGCGAACTGTCAGAAGAAATTATTCATCTGTATCAGCGCTAATATGAACTTACACTTTACGAACGGAGAGTTTATTACGATTAAATAAAATATTTCTGTACCCGTTAACAAAATAAACAGATCAACTTGTTTTGGTGATAGCAAATTAACCCAAGACGGGATGGTTATTATCTTAAAATAAATTAATACACACGCTTATTCGGAATGCCTATGGCAACCTGAAGGGTAAAGTGTAAATGAGATAACCATGAATTTAACTAAGAAACTTCCACTAGCCATGGCGGTCGTGGCCGCGCTTTGCCCAGTTTCTGTCCTCGCACAGGAATTTACTCAGGAACAAATCGACGCCATCGTCGCCAAAGCCGTAGATAAAGCACTTACGGAACGTCAGGCGAAAATGGACGCTGCTGTGGCGAAAAAAGCCGATGTGATTAATGAACCACAAAGTGCAGCACAATCCCCGGATATGGCGATTCCGTTCGGCGTGAAATTCAGCGGATATGCGCGCTACGGCGCACATTTCCAGAGCGGTGATCAGAAATACGTCGGCGTTGATGGTTCCTATAACGGTGCGTCGGCCATTGGCCGTCTGGGTAACGAAGGCAACGGCGGCGAATTCCAGCTCTCCAAAGCGTTCAAAAGCGACAACGGCGCCATCTGGGACATCAACGTGATGATCGACCACTGGGGCGACGAAGTTAACCTCAAAAAAGCCTACGCCGGCGTAACTAACGTGCTGGAATCCAATCCTAACGCTTATATCTGGGCGGGCCGCGACTTCCATCAGCGTCCACAACAAGGCATCAACGACTACTTCTGGATGAACCATGACGGTCAGGGAGCCGGGGTTAAAAACTTCGACATTGGCGGCGTGCAGTTTGATGTCGCCACTGTCGCCGCGGTTGAATCGTGCAGCCCGGAAGTGATGGAAGACGAAGCCAACCCATCACGCATTACCTGTACCGGCGGTTCTGGTACGGGCGATAAGGGTAACTACGCAATAACGTCCAAAATCCACAATATGAAGGTCGGTCCGCTGGATCTGGAGATTTACGCCAACTATGGCTTTGACTCTAAAGCCGTCGAGAGCGATGACCGCCTGAAAGCCTGGCAGGGTGCATTTGTGCTGAGTCACACTAACGACAGTGGTGTGAACAAGGTTATCGCCCGTTATTCTGATAATTCAGATAACAGCGTCTATAACAAAACCGACGATCTGACAGCGATATACGCCAGTTTTGAGGGGAGCCATAAGTTCACCCAACAGGCGCAGGTCGAATACCTGCTGGCGTTCCATGATTACGACAACAGCACAGACAAGAGCGACAACCGTAAGAACTACGGCGCGATTATACGTCCGATGTATTTCTGGAACGATGTTCACTCCACCTGGCTGGAAGCAGGCTATCAGCGGGTTGATTATGATAACGGCGGGGATAACAACGGCTGGAAGTTAACGCTGTCGCAGAACATGTCGATCGCTATGGGTCCAGAATTCCGCCCAATGCTGCGCTTCTATGTCACCGGCGGCAAAGTTGATAATGACCGCACTGCTCGCGTCAACGGTACGAAGGATGAAACGCTGGATGACTTTAACCTCGGCGCAATGTGGGAGGCGTGGTTCTGATTAGTGAAAGGTGTAATGCCTGATGGCACTGCGTTTATCCGGCCTGTATTGCGATTGTAGGCCGGATGACGCATTTACAACACCATATGGCAAATAGAACTGGCGATCACTGCATACCCTTTATGCGAACTTTCGCTGCCACCAGAAGCGCCGTCAGCAGCATCAGACTGCCGGAGAGCATCAGGGGCGACAGCAGTCCGAGGTTATCGAGTGCATAGCCTCCAACCGCAGCCCCACAGGTATTGGCAAGCTGGATCACGGCGACCTGGACGGATCCGGCTTTTTCTGCCTGATCCGCAAGCGAGCGGGTGATCCACGTCGACCAGCCTACCGGTACCAGAGCGAACGCCAGTCCCCAGATAATCGCAATGCCTGCCGCCACCACTTTGTCACTCCCCCACAGGATCAATACCAGCGCACTGAGCGCCAGCACCAGCGGCGCACCCGCCAATGCCAGTTTGACCGAACGTTTCAGAATCACAGAAGAGAGCGACGTGCCAACAAAGCTGGCAATACCAAAACTCAGCAGTACCAGCGTCAGGCCATCAACATCAAATCCCGCCAGATTCATATACACCGGGCGAATATAGGTAAAGAAGGCGAACTGCCCGGCAAAAGACATAAAGATGGCGATCATGCCGGCCATCACACCAGGACGTTGCAACAGGCTGAACATATTTTGTTTTTGGTGCGATGGCTCGCCAGGCAACGAAGGCAGCGATTTAACAACCCAAATAATACACAGCACCCCCATTACCGCTGCCGCGTTAAAAACGTTGCGCCAGCCGATGATACCGCCAAGGAAGCTGCCCAACGGAGCGGCGATCACCAGCGCGATAGAAACTGCGCCAAAGATAACCGACAGTGCTTTCGGTACCGTGCGGGCGGGCACCAGACGCATGGTCAGCGAGGCCGACATCGCCCAGAAACCGCCGAGCGCCAGCCCAAGGCAGGCACGACCAATCAGCAGCAGCGTAAAAGAGTTAGCAAATGAAACCAGCAGGCAGGAGAGCGTCAGCAGCACGGAGAACAGGATGACGATATAGCGGCGGTCGGTCGCCTGAATAATTTGGGTAATAAACAGGCTGGCAAACATGGCGACAAATGCCGTCACGGTCACCGATTGTCCGGCCACACCTTCTGAAATCCCCAGGTCCTGCGCCATAGGCGTCAACAAACTGACGGGCAGAAACTCAACGGTTATCAGGCAGGCAACACAGAACGCCACGGCGAATACCGCCGACCAGTTTGGTCGGGCATTTACCTCAGCGCGGGATTTTTGTTCAATAACGTCACTCATTTTGTAACCTGCGTGGTATTTCTGTAGAAAAGTCACGCAGTGTAACATTAAAAATGTGACGGATTTAACGTTTAGGCAACTTTCCAGGATTTGCAATAGCGCTGCGCGGCAGATCGCATAATAAAAACGACGCATTGATACGCCAAACAGGATATGACCAACATCAACAACCATGAACCCGCTGGATTTCGCGAGTTAGCCAGGCATTATGCGCTTCTCAACGACGATAAGATTACTGCGCTTGTGAGGCAAAATTATCGGTCGTACCTGGCAGATAGGTTTCCGGCCAGATAATCGCACTGTGTTGAGTCGCTTGTTTCATGATGCACCTCGTCGTGTAAGTGTAACGAGGGCCCCTGTGCGGGAGATAGATATAAATATTATGACGATTAAAAATAATCGTCATAAACAAGCATGATATCAGTGCAGCCAGTGCACCCCATCTTCAGGTTGAAAAAAGGCGTTATAGCGCATCTGAAACGCATTTATTTCCTGCATATCTGGCTCCATTTCTCGCAGAAAACCCAGCGCCAGGCGCACCTGTGCATCGGTAACCGGCGCTGCCAGGCGGACTTTTTGCAACAATCGATGCCACTGCAGCAAGTTCTGTTCACTACCGTCAACAATGACGATTTGCCAGATCAACAGCACCTGGGCGGCATTTTGCAAATGCGATTCGTCAGGCCGATGAAGATACTGTAAAAACGCTTCTCCCTGCACTTTTCCCATCTGATCGATCATCGATTCTACCGGCACGACGTCAATGCTCAACCGTTCGCTCAGGCGACGAATCGCGCGTCGTGATCCAGACGTCAGCACCCGAAAACCCACTACAAAAACAACAACCAACGTGGCCAGCATTATCCAGATCATGAGTTCTCCTGCGTTATCCGCGCTCATGATATCTGGAAACAGACTGCGAATACTAATCCACCAGGATGATTTTCAACGCAAACAGCAATGCCACGGCGACCACACAAAGATTCAGCTCACGCCAGCGCCCGGTAAACACTTTCATGATGCAATACGACATGAAACCCAGCGCAATTCCTTCGGTAATAGAAAAACTAAAGGGCATCATCACCGTCGTGATAAAGGCAGGCACTGACTCGGTTAAATCATCCCAGCTAACGCGCGCCAGGCTTGAGGTCATCAGCACACCCACAAAAATAAGCGCACCTGCTGTCGCATAGGCAGGCACCATACTGACCAGAGGTGAAAAAAACATCACCAGCAGGAATAGTGCACCAACCACCACGGCAGTCAGCCCCGAGCGTCCACCGACCGCCACGCCGGCCGTACTTTCAATGTACGCCGTTACGGAAGATGTGCCGATAAATGCCCCTGCAACAGAGCTGACACTATCCACGTACAACGCCTTATTCATATTGGGAAATTTACCGTCACGATCGATTAATCCGGCTTTATCTGTTACGCCAATTAATGTTCCTGATGAGTCAAAGAGATTAATTAACATAAACGAGAAGATAATACCGGCCAGATTCAACGACAACGCACCGCGTAAATCAACCTCACCAATCACTGCACTGATGTTAGGTGGTGCAGAATATATACCGAGGAACTGAACATCACCAAAAAACAATCCACAACATGACGTCACAACAATAGAAATCAATACTGCCGCATGGAAATTACGCGATGACAGGACCGTAATAATAAAGAACCCAAGAATACCTAACAATACGCTATGTGAGCTTAAATCACCGATCGCTACCAGCGTATCTTTATTGGCAATAATAACGCCTGAATTTTTTAAACCCATCAACGCAATAAATAAACCGATACCGCTGGTAATGCCAATACGTAAGCTAGCGGGTATGTTTGAAATCATCCAGTAACGAATACGAAAAAGGGTAAGCAGAAATAATCCGACGGCACCCCAAAATATCGCCCCCATCCCCGTTTGCCAACTCACCCCCATCGCCCCCACGACGACAAAAGCAAAAAAGGCATTCAGCCCCATAGCAGGAGCCAGGGCTACCGGCAGATTGGCAATCAGTCCCATCGCAATACTGCCGATGCCCGCAATCAGGCAAGTGGTCACAAACACCACCTTCGGGTCCATTTGCGCAGCGCCCAGTATTTGCGGATTCACAAAAACGATATACACCATCGTTAAAAATGTCGTCATTCCCGCAATCATTTCTGTACGTACTGTGGTCTCGTGCTGTTGCAACTTAAATAATCTCGCAAGCCACCCTGAGCTCTCGTTTACATCATCACTGATTTCATTATTCATTTTTTTCATCCATTGATGAGAGTATAAATTCAGTCTCTTTTTAAAACAGATGGCATACTTAATTCAGTGATAGTTATCACATTGCAAACGCACGTTAATCGATAAACTTTAAATAATCACAGCTATTCTTAAATGATAAATAACAATCAAATTGATAAAATCAAAATGAGAAAAATATGAATAATACGATTAACGATAAATTTCATTACATTAGCCGTCAGCAAAGACAAAATTTGCTGGCTGTTTCTCGCGGTGATGCACCTGCCGATTATATTATTGATAATGTCAAAATTCTCGATCTGATCAACGGTGGAGAAATGCCAGGGCCAATCTTGATTAAAGGACGGCATATCGCCGGTATCGGTCCGGAATATTCTCATGCCAGTGCATTACGGCGTATTGATGCTCTCGGCGCAACAGCAGTTCCCGGTTTTATCGACGCTCACCTGCATATTGAATCCAGCATGATGACACCTGTGGCCTTTGAAACCGCGACGCTTCCTCGCGGGCTCACTACCGTCATCTGCGACCCGCACGAAATCGTCAACGTGATGGGGGAAACTGGCCTTGCCTGGTTTATCCGCTGCGCCGAACAGGCAACACAAAATCAATATATTCAAATCAGTTCCTGCGTCCCGGCGCTGGCTGGCTGCGATATCAACGGTGCCAGCTTTACGCTTGAACAAATGCTCACCTGGCGGGATCATCCACACGTTGCCGGTCTGGCGGAGGTAATGGATTACCCTGGCGTCATTGCCGGGCAGGACGCACTTCTTGATAAAATGGATGCCTTTCGACATCTGACGCTGGACGGTCACAGCCCCGGCCTGCAAGGCAAAGCGTTGAACGCTTACATTGCCGCCGGAATTGAAAATTGCCATGAAAGCTACCTGCCAGAAGAAGGACGACGAAAGCTGCAGCTTGGAATGGCGTTGATGATTCGCGAAGGTTCTGCCGCCCGCAACCTCGACGCGCTGGCTCCGCTCATTAACGCGCTAAACAGCCCACAATGCATGCTGTGTACCGACGATCGTAACCCCTGGGAGATCGCCCACGAAGGGCATATTGACGCACTGATTAGACGCCTCATTACACAGCACCACGTACCGCTTCACATCGCTTACCGCGTCGCCAGCTGGTCTGCTGCGCAACATTTTGGCCTGCGCCATCTCGGCCTGCTGGCTCCTGGAAAACAGGCGGATATTGTCCTGCTCAGCGATGCCCACAACGTCACGGTGCAACAGGTCTTTATTAAAGGTGAACCACTCAATGCCGATGCGCTGAAAGCTGACGAATCGTCCAGGCTGGCGCGCACAGCGCCTCCATACGGCAACACCGTGGCGCGGCAACTGGTCCGTGCCACGGATTTTCGGTTTCATTTCACCCCAGGAAAATGCTATCGGGTGATTGAAGTCATCCCCAACGAATTAATCACCCCCGCCAGCAAATGCTGTTACACGGAAGACGGCTTTGATCGTGATGATATTTGTTTTATCGCTGTTCTTGAGCGCTATGGCTATCAGCACCCACCTGCCTGTGGTTTATTAGGCGGGTTTGGGCTGAAGGAGGGGGCGCTGGCAGCAACCGTCAGCCACGACAGCCATAACATCGTGGTCATCGGTCACAGCGCTGAAGAGATGACGGTGGCGGTTAATCAGGTGATCGCCGACGGCGGTGGCTTATGCGTGGTTCGTCATGGGGAAGTTCAATGCCATTTAGCGCTACCAGTCGCCGGACTGATGAGCACTGATACGGCAGAATCGCTGGCCGAACAAATCGATTCACTGAAAGCAGCAGGTCGGGCGTGCGGCACGCTCCCCGATGAGCCCTTTATTCAGATGGCATTTCTCTCTTTGCCGGTGATCCCCGCGCTAAAGCTCACCAGCCAGGGATTATTTGATGGCGAAGCATTTACGTTTACATCGCTGGAGATTGCTGACTCGCCGTAAGGAACAGCGAATCCGAAGCATAAAAAAAGCCCGCTATGAGAACTTTATTCATTGGGCGTTATCGGCGCAGACAGTTTGAACACGGACAGCGCGCAGAAACCGGAATGTACAGATAGTACCTGAGGATTTCGAGCACTGCCCTGGTTCAAAATGACAAGCAAGATAGCCCTGATGAATAAGATTCAGAGGCGGGCAAAAGTTACCAATACACACTTAAGCGGTTTTTAACTGCTGGATCTTTTTCTCACGGCGAATTTTACGTTCTTCAAATACGGCGACGATAGCCATCAGGCAGATACAGCCGATAGCGGCGGTATCCAGCGCGGCGAAAGTCCCCGCCCAGCCGGTCAGACCAAAGACTGGCGTACCATCGGCAATCATCCCCAGACCCAGCTTGGCAAAGCTGTCGCCAATCAGATAAGCGAAAGTACCTTTAATCCCATCGGCAGCACCGATCGCTTTTTTCGGTACGAAACCAACTGCCGCCACACCGATTAACAATTGCGGGCCAAACACCAGGAAGCCAAGGGCAAACAACGACGCCAGGTAAACGTACTGGTTGCTGGCGTGCTGGTAGACACCCAGCGTGGCAATGATTAATGCCAACGCGACACAGGCCACCAGCGCACGACGGCCGTTTGCCAGGTCAGAGAGCCAACCCCACAGCAGCGTACCGACCAGCGCCCCGACTTCAAACAGGGTAAAGCCCTGAATCGCGACTTCTTTGGAGAGTTTCAGCTCCTGGAAGGCGTAGACGGTGGACCACTGATCGATACCGATGCGCACCACGTACAGGAAGATGTTGGAGAAGCACAGCAGCCAGATCACTTTGTTTTTCAGCACGTACTCAACAAAGATCTGCCACTTGGTCATGTCATTTTCTTCAGTCTCTTTGTCCTCTTCGCTGATCTCTTCCCCAAACAGCTCTTCGGCTTTACCCAGACCATAAGATTCCGGGGAGTCGCTGCCATAGCGCAAGCCAATAAAGCCCACAATCAGGGCGATAATCGACGGGAAGATAAACATGCCGATCACGTGACCATCGAACAGCACATTAGCACCAAACAACGCCACGCCTGCCGCACCTGCACCACCGAGGTTGTGGGAGATATTCCACATCCCGAGATAAGAGCCACGTTTACGGCGCGGTGTCCATTTGGTGATCGTCGAATAGCTGCACGAGCCACCGGTACTCTGGAAAAAACCACTCAGCGCGTAGAAGGCAATCATCAGGAACAAGCTGGTTGAGCCTGCGCCCATGCTGGCGCTGAAGCCGAGCATACAGATAGCCGAGAGGATCAGCATAAACGGCAGGAACTGCTTGGTGTTTTTGCCATCCGCGTAATAGGAAACCAGCGTTTTACCTACACCGTAGGTGATGGAGAAGCCCAGGCCAATCATCCCCAGCTGTGTCATGCTCAGCCCGTAGGTGGAGATCATGTCGTTCTGCGCGATGTTAAAGTTTTTGCGGATCAGGTACATGGTCAGGTAGCCGATGAAAACCACCAGGTAGGACTGCATGAATGGTTTGAACCACATTTTACGCCGCACATCGAGCGGCAAATCCAGGGTCGGCTTGCGCACCTGGTTTAGAAAGGCCAGCATAGGACACTCCCGAGCTAATTTTTATACCTGCGAATGGCAGGCATTGTAAAAATCAGCCGGGAGGCACGCCTGAGACAGCGTCCAGGTGAAACCGGGAAAATTTCTTAGTTTTGCCCCACTCGGGGCAAAAAAGTGAGGTGCATCACGCTTCACTAACTTCGCGCGGAGCCTGAGCATTCAAAAACGGCAGCAACAGCAGAGCAGAAATCCCTGCGGCAATGGCGATCACCACGAAAAAACCGGTCCAGTGCCAGACCTCCATCACCTTCGCCAACGGCCAGCCGGAAAGCGACGCGCCCAGATAAGCGAACAGCCCAACAAACCCGGTTGCCGCGCCCGCAGCATCTTTATGCGAACACTCCGCCGCCGCCATACCGATCAACATCTGCGGGCCGAAGACAAAGAATCCGGTAGTGAAGAAGCACGCCGCCTGCATCACGTAACTGGCAAACGGCATCAGCCACAATGAACCCACAGAGAGTAATATTCCGGCGGCAAAAATCAGGTTCATCGGGCCACGGTTCCCGTTAAACAGTTTGTCCGAGCCCCACCCCGCAACCAGTGCACCGATAAACCCGCCCAGCTCGAACATGGTCACTGCGGTATTAGCGGTGACCAGGTCAACACCCAGCGTCTCGGACATATACAGATTGCCCCAGTCATTAATCGCAGCACGCACCACGTACACCAGCACATAACACAACGACAGCAGCCAGATATACGGATTCAGCAGCACATATTTGGTGATGATCTCTTTTCGGCTAAGCCCCGCACCTTCCTGCTGTTGGTCTATTTCCAGCTCATCGTGCCGCCAGTCACCAATCGGCGGCAGACCAATCGCCTGTGGCCTGTCACGCAGTCGCCAGCAGAGGATCACGCCTACGACAATCGCCATCAGCCCGGCAATCATCATTCCCGCACGCCAACCATAGTGCAACGCGGTAGCAGCCATAACGATTGGGATCAGCGCCCCGCCGACGTTATGTGCGGTATTCCACAGCGCCCACCAGCCGCCGCGCTCGGTACGCGAATACCATGCGGTCAGTAATCGGGCGCATACGGGCGAACCCCATCCCTGAAAGAAGGCGTTCAGCGCCCACAGCACGGCAAACGCCCATAGCGAAGTAGAAAAACCAAACAGAATGTTCACTACTCCGGTGGCAATCAGCCCGATGCCCATAAAATAACGGGCATTAGAGCGGTCGCTGACGACACCGGAGACAAACTTTGACAACCCGTAGGTGATATAAAACAGCGTCGCCAGCAGGCCAATATCGCTGCGGGTCAGCACACCGCTGGCAAGGATTTCCGGCACGGCGGCGTTGAAGCTTTTGCGGGTGAAATAGAACAGCGCATAACCAAACCAGATGGTCAGCAGAATATGCCGCCGCCAGTAGCGGTAACGGGCATCGATCTCGTGTTTATCGGTAAGGCGCGGCGCGTTCGCCGGGGCTTTTAAAAACTGAAACATTGTCGCTCCTTACGCATAACGCTGAGGCAAAGACACGCTAACTCGCGTACCGTGCGTACAGGAAATAGCAAGCGAACCTCCGAGGGCAGTGATGCGCTCTCGCATCCCGGTCAGGCCAAATCCCTGCTGATTCACACCCGCCGGCAAGCCGCTGCCATCGTCCTCAATCACCAGCATTAATCGCTCGTCCTGAAGCCACCCCTGCAGCGTTACCGCGCTGGCGTTAGCGTGCTTCACTATGTTATTCAGACCTTCCTGACAGACGCGAAACAGCGTCACCCGCTGACTTTCGCTGAGCACGGCTTCATCTATCCGCCAGTCAAGATGACTGACGATACCGCGACTCTCCAGTTCCATTTCTCGCATCAAGGAGCGGATAGCCTGCTCCAGCGTCAAATCATCCAGTTGACGTGGACGTAAGCGCCCAAGCAGGCGGCGTACCGAATCATAGACACCCAGAGAGAGCTGCTCGATATGCGCCCCGCTCTGCTTAACGCCCGCATTTTCCGGGGCCAGTCGCTGTACGATGCCCGCCTGAGTGCGAATGGCGGTAATAGTCTGGCCGATGTCATCGTGTAGCTCACGCGCTACGTCGCGACGCACGCTCTCTTCGGTTTCCAGCAGGCGTTCTGCCAGTCGATGATTACGCGCCAGTTCGTTTTGCAACGACTGGTTTAATTCGCGCAAACGCTGAATGCCTGCACCGAGCAGCAGTCCGGTCAGACTTTGCGCCAACAGTGAGAGCAGCAAATCAACCGGATGATCGTGCCAGGTCTGGCTGGCAATGAGTGCGATAGCGTTCATCAGCGTCGCAATCAACGCCCCCTGCCAGCCGTAGTGCCAGGCGAGCGCTATAATCGGCAGCGCCAGGCAGAACGGCGTAAAACGTGACAACTCATCCGGCAACCCCAACTGGAGCCACAGGCTGACGCTGAACAGCAGCAGATACCACACCAGGTGCCGCCCGCGCCAGTTCACCGGCTGGGAAATCACCGCCGGACCAAGCGGCAGCCAGGTGGTACTGGTGAGATAGTGCCAGAACACCAGGCAGACAGGAGCCAGCGTCAATCCACCGGTTAACGTCAGCAGCAGGGCGTTCCACGCCTCGCCACCTTGCCCCAGCCACGGAGCGGACTGCAGCAGCGCCGCCGCGGTCAGCGCCGCGCCCTGTAACAGCAGAGTGCGCCAGTCGCGCTGATGGCGATAGCGAGAGATCAGTGCAACAGGGAGCAGCGTCAACAGGCTACCGATCATCAAAAGAGGTAGATGTGCCAGCGCAACTTCCTGCGCCAGCCAGAACAGGAGCAGCCATTCCGCCCCCAACAACACAGGCCAGTAGCCACGCGGACATTGCAGCATCAGTCCCAGACGCAAGCCGAACGGAAATAACAGTACCGCCAACTCAGGACGCTCTACGAGATGCAGGCTGACACTCCACAAACAGAACCATGCGGCGGAGAAGATAAAGAAACAGGCGACAACAGTGATTAAGCGGGAGAAAAAGGTGTTCATTGCCAGCCGTCAAACATCCGTCTCGCCAGTTCAACATCGTTACTGACGCCCAGCTTTTCCATCAGGTTAGCGCGATGTACGTGTACCGTTTTTGGCGACAGGCCCAGTTCGGCGGCAATCTCTTTCACCGCCATGCCCTGCGCCAGTTTTTCCGCCACCTGTCGTTCACGTTTGGTCAGTGGATCCTGACGCCCGGCAGCCAGCTTAACCGCAATATCCGGCGTTAAATAACAACCGCCCGTTGCGACGGTATGTACCGCTGCAATCAACTCGTCGGGACTACAGCGTTTGGAGAGAAAACCTCGCGCACCAGCGTTCAGCGCCTGTTCCACCAGCGCCGGACTGTCGTGAACGGAGAGCATGATGATCGCCATCCCTTTCGGCAACTGACCGAGTAACTCCAGCCCGGAAATATCCGGCATTGAGATATCACAGATGCACACCTGCACACCGCGTCCCGGCAACCCTGCCAGCGCCTCTCGCCCGGAGCCAAATTCGGCAACAACCTGCAAATCGGGTTCAAGCCCCAGCAACTGAGCAAAGCCGGAGCGGACGATAAGGTGATCGTCAATGAGGGCAACGGTGATCATGGTTTTGTCCTGGCGGGTATAAAAAACGCGCTTACCTTAACGATATACACTTCATCCTTCAAGCTGCGTCTTTTCACCCCAGGAGCTTACTGAAGAAAGCGCCTGGGGATTCTCAGTCTTACCGCCTTGATGCAACTTGAATAATTTTGTGTACCAGCGCGTTGCTATTCAAACCTTGAGCGCTCAGACGATACCAGTAGTGACCGTAAATGACCGGGTTTGCTGCGGTTGTACCTCAAGCAAAGTACCGTTTCGCCTGGCAGCCAGGAACCCTTCCGGCCGACAAGTCGCAGGCAGGGCGAATGCTGCCACCTGCTGATCGCCGTTATAAAGGATCCAGCGAGTCACGTAGTTGAGTTCGGAACTGGCAAAACAGGTAACAAACGTGGTGCCATCCGGGGCGATCATCCGGAATTCGGGTTTATCCGTGTATCTGTCCAGCTTGTCAGCAAAGAAGACGATTTCCGGATCGTAAAAGTCAGGTTCATTGAGCGTTGTCAGTGACGCTTCACCTTGTAAGATCCGTTGATTAAACGCCAGCCACTGTTCGGTGGGTTTCACATGTGCCGGAACAGATTCACGCAACTTCAGCGCTTCATCCGGGATATTCTGGCTAAAGGTAGCCTCCGGTACGTACGCATAATTCATGTGGCACATATACTGAAGTGGCATCGCGACAGATGCCAGGTTAGTGACGGCCATCTGAATGTCAAAAAGCGCACTTGCTTTACGCATCACCACCGCAGGCTGCGCCTGATAATGATGACCGAATCCCATCACATACTCACAGCGTCCGGTCACACGCAGGCTATCGCCTTCCAGTTCCAGCCAGGCCTCGTCCATCGCGGCACAGGCCATTTCACCGTGCAACGGGTGAACATCTTCTGGTGACGGACAGCCATTCGCCAGTAACCCGGAATGGAAGGCAAAACAGCCATAAGTCGCGACCACTTCCGTTGCAGGTTTCGGCTGGCTGAACATGTTGTGCATGGTCAGATCGTGACCATCAAACTGAGCATCCCAGATCATCTGCCCCATCCAGGGCAGAATAACCAGGTATCCACGACTGTTCTGGACCTTCAGCCCTTCCACACCGCTGGCATAGCGAAATGCGGTGACAGTGAAATCGCTGTTCTGCATTAGGGTTCGTGGATGTTCGCTAAAGAGCTCCCGCCACAGCGTGATTCGTGTTGTCATGATCGTTCTCCTCAGGATGCAGTTGCTTCAGCCAGACTGCGCACTTTGCTTTCGCGCCAGAAGTAGATCCCCACGTAAACAAAGCACAGCATGGAGACAAGGAAAGAGAGTTGCAGCGAGTGGAACATATCCGCGACATAGCCCTGAATCGCCGGTATCACGGCCGCGCCAACAATGGCCATCACAATCACCGCGCCAGCCATTTCAGTATGTTCGTTATCTACGGTATCCAGCGTGCCGGCATAGATAGTCGCCCAGCAGGGACCAAACAGCACGCTCACCAACACCGCAACGTAAACGGCACTAAAGCTCGGTGCCAGGGAGACATAGGCAAGGAACAATGCGCCGATGATAGAGTAAAGAATCAGCACCTTTTCCGGGTTAAAGCGGGTCATCAGAATATTGGCGATAAACTTGCCGATGAAGAAGCAGGCAAAACTGTAGACCATAAAGTTAGAGGCATCACGTTCGTTGATATCGCCCAACTCCAGCGCCAGACGAATAGTGAATGACCACACGGCTACCTGCATCCCCACATACAGGAACTGCGCCACAATGCCACGCCGGAAGCGGGCATTGCTCGCCAGATAGCGCAGCGTGTCCATCGCCGACGGGCGTTTATGGTTCGCGGTTTGCGCCACTTTGCAGGTCGGGAAACGGGTAAGTAGAAACAGCACCATCACGACCACAAGAACCATAATCATATACTTATACGGCTCAAGGGTGTTTTCCAGCATCAGCACTTTGAAGTTATGGATCTGCTCGGCATTCATCCCCGCCATCTGTTTTTCCAGACTATCGCCTTCGGAAAAGACCAGGTATTTACCCAACAAAATGCCGGATGCCGCACCAATCGGGTAAAAGGTCTGGCTGATATTCAGTCGCAACGTGGCATAGGCTTTTGGCCCAATCATCGAACTGTAGGTATTCGCTGCGGTTTCCAGGAAACTCAAACCGATCGCAATCGCGAAGATTGCCGCAAGGAACATGGTGTAGGTTGCCATGTGCGATGCCGGGAAAAAGAGCGTACAGCCAACAATGTACAGCGTCAGGCCAATTAATATCGCCACTTTATAGCTGGTCTTTTTAATCACCAGAGACGCTGGAATCGCAATTAAAAAATAGCCGCCATAAAAGGCGCTCTGAACTAATGCCGAGGCAAAGTTACTGAGTGAAAATACGCTTTTAAATTGCGTAATCAGAATATCATTTAATGCGGCTGCGCATCCCCATAACGGGAATAAACAGGATAACAAAATAAACTGGAACAGAGGGGTCTTATTCAGATACCCATCGGGCATCTGAATGATGTTTTTATCGTTCATAGTGCTACCTTTTACAATGCAGGAGTGTTATTCGTTTAGGGTAAGAAACTCATTAAATTGTTCGATACTCGGATAAGAAGATTGCGTACCTTTTCCGGTGACGCTAAACGCAGCAAAAAGGGCGGCTTTCTTCATGGCGGCTTCGACATCACCACTCTGGACATAATAATGGGCAAAACAACCAATAAAGGCGTCGCCTGCGCCGCTGGTATCGACGGCATTGACGCGAAACGCCGGGACATGTACTTCCTGGTCACGCGTCATCCATAGCGCGCCTTTTTCACCCATTGTCACAATAATATTGTTAAGTCCTTTATCCACCAGGGAACGGGCAGCTGCGCGAATATGGTCATAAGTATCAACCGGCATCCCCGTTAATATTTCAAGTTCGGTTTCATTCGGCACAAAGAAATCACATTTACAAGCGTAGGACATATCTAATTCACGTAATGCTGGTGCGGGATTTAATAACACTTCAATGCCATGCTTTTTACCAAATTCAATCGCGTGATAAACTGTTTCCAGTTGGACTTCCAGTTGCAGGACAATAAGCTGGCATTTTTTTAAATCTTCCGCTGCACGATCGATATCCTCCGGAGAGAGAAATTTGTTCGCCCCTTTAATAATAAGAATGCTGTTACTTGAGTTGGCATTCACAAAGATCGGTGCGACGCCGCTGCTGGTACATGGAACTTTTTCTACATAGGTGGTGTTAATACCCCAGGATTCGAGGTTACGAATGGTGTTATCGGCAAAAATATCATCACCGACTTTCGTCAGCATCAGCACTTTAGAATTGAGTTTCGCGGCCGCAACGGCCTGATTCGCCCCTTTGCCACCACAGCCGATTTTAAACGCCGGTGCTTCCAGGGTTTCCCCTTCTTTCGGCATCTGGTTGGTGTAGGTGATGAGATCCACCATGTTAGAGCCAATAACAGCGATATCCATTTTACTACCTCTCAGAAACAATCACACAACAATGATATTAAAATAACATTATCATGTTACTTTCGTATCATTTGTGATTACGATCGCGATTGGAGGATCATTTTTCTGTTTATTTATTAAACACGAGATTAGCAGTTGATTAATCCCCCCCTTCTCACAACAATTACAATCTACTGAAATTAAACTGTTTATAATCAAAAAAACGCGAATAAACGCGCTTTTAATTCCCGCCCGTCGGACGTATAGTAATGCAGCAATGTGATGTTCCTTACGACACAAAAATGTTACTAACGGAACATGCACAATATGAATCGCGGAGAAGGTGAATGGAAACCAAGCAAAAAGAACGTATTCGACGCCTGATGGAACTGTTGAAGAAGACCGACCGCATCCATCTGAAAGACGCCGCGCGGATGCTGGAAGTTTCCGTGATGACCATTCGCCGGGATCTCAGCCAGGATGACGAACCGTTACCCTTGACGCTGCTCGGCGGCTATATTGTGATGGTGAACAAACCCGCCACCATCGTTAACGCTCCGCTCCCCGCGCAAAAACCTTATCATCGCGACGATCTACCGGTTGCCATTCTGGCCGCAGGACTGGTGAGTGAAAACGATCTGGTCTTTTTTGATAATGGTGTGGAAATGCCGTTGGTGGTCAGCATGATCCCTGACGATATAACCTTTACCGGGATTTGCTACTCGCACCGGGTGTTTGTGGCGCTGAATGAAAAGCCTAATGCCACAGCGATCCTCTGCGGGGGGACCTATCGGGCGAAAAGTGACGCCTTCTACGACACCAGTAATCCTTCGCCGCTGGACTCACTGAATCCTCGAAAAGTCTTTATCTCCGCCAGCGGTGTACACGAGCACTTCGGCGTCAGTTGGTTTAACCCGGACGACCTCGCCACCAAACGCAAAGCAATGGAGCGCGGGCTCCGTAAAATTTTGCTGACCCGTCACGCCCTTTTTGATGAGGTCGCACCTGCCAGCATTGGTCCGCTTTCCACCTTTGATGTGCTGATCAGCGACCGTCCGTTACCGGCAGATTACGCCACCCACTGCCGGAACGGTTCCGTCAAAGTGATCACCCCCGATTCAGACGGCGACTAAGCTACTCAAAAAAGACGGTAATTTTATTAAACATTGAGGGATCGGACTGGTTACGTGCAACTTTCACAACATCTTCCAGCTTATCTATCTGGCTTATCATCTGTTCCAGACGCTGGTCGTCGTTGACCAATAGCCAGATACGACTCTGATCGCTGCCCTGAATCGGTAGACAGAGAATACCTTCCACGTTAAATGCCCGACGGGCGAACAGGCCGCAAACGTGGGTCATTACGCCGGGGTGGTTACGTACGGTGAGTTCCAGAATTACGTTGTCATGAGTCTGCTGTTGCATGGCTTATTCCCCCACCATTTCTGTGTTTGCCGCACCCGGCGGCACCATCGGGTACACTTTCTCTTCGGCGTCAATGCGCACGTGGATCAGTGCAGGTCCTGGACAATTGATAATCTCCTGCAGCGCCGCCTGTGGGTCTGCTTCGTTGTTCAAATCGCAGGTGTCGAGACCAAAACCGGCGGCAATCTGCATAAAGTTAATCATTCCAGGATAGGTAGCGGCAAAAACCCCCTGTTTGTAGAACAGGCTTTGTTGCTGATACACCAGCCCCAGCGCTTCGTTGTTCATCAGGATAATTTTAATATCCAGCTGATTTTCACTGGCGGTGGCCATTTCCTGAATATTCATCATCAGGCTGCCATCACCAGAGAAACACAGCACTTTTTTATCCGGATTCGCCAGTGCAGCACCAATTGCCGCTGGCAGTCCAAAGCCCATAGTCCCCAGGCCACCGGATGTCAGCCACTGACGCGGACGATTCAGTGGGTAAGCCTGCGCCGCCCACATCTGATGCTGACCCACATCGGTGGTGATGATCGCGCTGTCGTCCACACAGGCAGCAACGGCGTTAATCAGCCCGTAATGGGTGAGTGGGTCGCTTTCCTGCGGAATAGAGCAAGGGAATTCGCGCTGTAAATCGGCCACCATTTGATGCCACTCTTCACGCGGCTGCGCCTCAATCAGAGGGATCAGCTGCGCCAGCACCTCATCGACATCAGCCTGAATCGCCACGTGCGGTTGTTTAATTTTACCCAATTCGGCACGGTCGATATCCACATGAATAATTTTGGCATTCGGACAGAACTGTTCGGTTTTGCCAATCGCCCGGTCATCAAAACGTGCACCAAGAACAATCAACAAATCCGCTTCTTGCAGAATAAAGTTGGTACTGCGCGCACCGTGCATCCCCAGCATACCTAACGACAACGGATGCGCTTTTGGCAGCATGCCGAGCGCCATTAAGGTCATGGTGGTTGGCAACGTCGCTTTTTCTGCCAGCTCGCGCACCCGCGCAGGCGCATTGATGACGCCGCCCCCGAGGTATAACACAGGCCGCTTCGCCGCATTAATCATTGCTGCGGCATCACGGATGCTGTCCGCGTTAAAAGTAGGCGTGGACATTTTTTCGGCCGGTTCAGGCATCTCGTCCAGCTCAATCGTTGCTGTTTGTATGTCCTTAGGAATGTCTATCCACACCGGACCCGGTCGTCCTGACTGCGCAATGCGGAATGCATCGCTCATAACCTGCGGTAGTTCATTGATATGTCGGACCAGATAGTTGTGTTTAGTGATGGGGATAGAGATACCGTAGGTGTCGACTTCCTGAAAGGCGTCGGTACCGATCATTGAGGCCGGAACCTGCCCGGTGATACACACCAGCGGGATGGAATCCAGACGCGCATCGGCAATAGCGGTCACCAGGTTGGTTGCGCCTGGCCCACTACAGGCCATACACACAGCGGGTTTACCATCGGTTCTCGCCATTCCCTGGGCGATAAACCCCGCACCCTGCTCGTGGCGCGCCAGGATATGACGGATTTGCGTGCTTTGGCTTAAGGCGTCGTAGACGGGGAGAATCGAACCGCCAGGAATACCGGTGACCACCTTGATACCCTGGCGCTCCAGAAAATGAACGATAAATTCTGCGCCCGTAAAACGCGTACGTTTGGATGTTATGCCCGAACTTGCCATGCTCCAGTCCTTTTTATTCTGGGCCGACTTTACGCGTCGTTTTTCAAGTTGCTGGTGCGTTGGCTGCTCGCGTTCCCCTCAGTCACGTACCGATGTACGCTCCTGGAGATTCGCTCACTTGCCGCCTTCCTGCAACCCGAATTACTTAGCGTATCCGGGGAGGTCTCTTAAACGAAAAACCCCGCCCGGTTTGCGCCGGCGGGGTTTTGGAATCGTGTGTTGTTCCGGACCCTACGGCGCATTGCCGACGACCACCACCACACGCACGACGACCGCTGCGCGAGATGGCGCAGTTTTTAGTAGGGTCGCAGTCAGCATGGAAGGGTTCATTAGGGACCTTGTCTGTTTGTTGGTTAACAGGATTCATACAAACACAGCTTTTTCGGCGTGACAATGGAAAATTTTTCATCTGCACAAAAATGCGTCAAAGATCACACTTCACTATATGTGACGCAAAAAACAAAAAACCCCGCCGGAGCGAGGTTTTTTCAGCGTTGTGCGGTTGGTGGCCGCAAAGCACACTGTGTTATGTCAACGGTAAAAGTATACGCGTTCCGCGAAGAACACGCAATTTCGGCACGAATTTTGATGTTTTTGAGTATGGCTTAACGATGGCAGAACGTCCATATAATACTGTTAATTTATACAGTATTTATCTATAATGTCACTGTACGCAATGTGTTATGCGGGGGCCGCATCGTAAACCGGCGCAATAAAGTCCTGGCTGAAACGGGTGGTGCCGTCAGCGCCTGAACCCCGTGTGAGCACACTGTGTTATGTCAACAAAGGTGCTGGTAACAGGCAGCGGCAAGGTACGCCAGCACCGTGCTCCTTGTACCAAAAGGAGAGCGTATGAGCCTCGTGGATATCGCTATTCTTATCCTCAAACTCATTGTTGCAGCACTGCAACTACTTGATGCCGTTCTGAAATACATTAAGTGATTCAGATTCAAGTCGCACCTAAGAGGAGCGGGAAACCGCTCCTCTTTCACTTCTCCCTGGTGCTTGCACCGCGCCAATATGTTACGTTTTTATGACATTCTCAGGGAAGAATACCGCCATGACCCTTTCTGTTTTCTGCATTTTGCTGTTTGCCGCACTGCTTCATGCCAGCTGGAATGCCATTGTAAAAGCAGGAAACGACAAACTTTACTCAGCCATCAGCGTCAGTGGCTCGGCGGCTGTTATGGCGCTGGTATGTTTACCTTTTGCACCACATCCCTCTGTCGCCAGCCTGCCATATTTAGCGATCTCAACCGCGTTACAGGTGGTGTATACCGTACTGGTTGCTAAAACTTATCAGGTCTCGGACATGAGCCAGACCTATCCCTTAATGCGCGGCACAGCCCCACTGCTGGTCGCTATCATTAGCGTCCTGTTTCTCGGCGATAGCCTGTCGATGCTTGCGTGGGTAGGTATTGCTACGATCTGTCTGGCAATCCTCGGGATGGCATTTAACGGTCGCAGCAGTTCGCAGCGTGGAATTATCCTGGCATTAATCAATGCCTGCTTTATTGCCGGATATACACTGGTGGATGGCACCGGTGTGAGATTATCAGATACCGCGCTGGGCTATACGCTTTGGACGTTCTTTCTGAACGGCTCATGCCTGCTGAGCTGGGCGATGATTGCCCGACGCCGGGAAGCATCGCGCTATCTGGTACAACAGTGGAAAAAAGGGATTCTGGGCGGTATTGGCACCATGGGCTCTTACGGACTGGCGCTGTGGGCGATGACGCAGGCCCCGCTGGCGGTCGTCGCCGCGCTGCGCGAAACGTCTATTCTGTTTGGCGCCCTACTTGCCTGGCTACTGCTTAAGGAAAAAGTCGCCGGAATACGTCTTATCGCCGCGGGGGGAATTGCTTTGGGGGCAATTTTATTGCGTTTATCCTGATTGCCGGATGGCGGCTACTCCTTACCTATCCTGTCATCGCCATCACCATTCATTCCGGCAACATTTATTGCCGCTTTTTGTTTACATTTCCTGCCGTTCACCTCCCGATCATTGCAGTTCTGAATATGGTCTTCTTTTTTTAATGTGGTAGATTCCACGCGAATTTACGGGAATTAGCAGCACCTTATTCTTATTTTTTCTATTTTTGAAAAGTAATCAGCGAAATGAAAAGGCATAGAAGCGTCAATTTGTTGTTGATGTTGGTACTACTGGTGGCGGTCGGACAAATGGCCCAAACCATTTATATCCCCGCTATTGCCGATATGGCGCGTGAACTGAACGTTCGTGAAGGGGCAGTGCAAAGCGTAATGGCCGCTTACCTGCTGACCTACGGCGTGTCACAGCTGTTTTACGGCCCTCTTTCTGACCGCGTAGGGCGTCGCCCGGTTATCCTCACTGGGATGTCCATTTTTATGCTGGCAACGCTGGTAGCCATTACAACCCACAGCCTGACGATACTGATTATCGCCAGCGCTATACAGGGAATGGGAACAGGGGTCGGCGGTGTAATGGCGCGAACTTTACCGCGAGATCTGTATGAAGGCACTCAGTTGCGTCATGCCAACAGCTTGTTAAATATGGGGATCCTCGTCAGCCCACTGTTGGCACCGCTGATTGGCGGCATGTTGGATACCCTGTGGAACTGGCGCGCCTGCTATATTTTCCTGTTGATTCTGTGCGCGGGCGTTACCTTTAGCATGGCACGCTGGATGCCTGAAACGCGACCTGCGGGTGCACCTCGCCCACGGCTTATCGCCAGCTACAAAACCTTGTTTGGCAACGGTGCATTCACTTGTTACGTGCTGATGCTGATTGGCGGTCTGGCGGGCGTTGCGGTCTTCGAAGCCTGCTCCGGGGTATTAATGGGCGCTGTTTTAGGCTTAAGCAGCATGGCGGTCAGTATTCTGTTTATTCTGCCTATTCCTGCGGCGTTTTTCGGCGCGTGGTTCGCCGGTCGCCCAAACAAGCGCTTCTCGACGCTGATGTGGCAGTCCGTTACCTGCTGTCTGGTAGCCGGGCTGATGATGTGGATCCCTGGCCTGTTTGACGTGATGAACGTCTGGACACTGCTGGTTCCCGCCGCATTGTTTTTCTTTGGTGCCGGAATGCTGTTCCCGCTGGCAACCAGCGGCGCAATGGAGCCTTTCCCGTTTCTGGCAGGTACAGCCGGAGCGCTGGTCGGCGGTTTACAAAACATTGGTTCCGGCGTGCTGGCATGGCTCTCCGCGATGCTGCCGCAAACCGGACAGGCCAGTCTTGGCCTGCTGATGACCCTTATGGGGCTACTGATTTTTGTGTGCTGGTTGCCGCTGGCATCACGTGTGTCTCATCAGGGGCAGGCGGTTTAAGCGAATGATGGCCCGGTTTATCGCCGGGCTTTTCACACTCCGGCATGATCATCATCTTCATTAACGGTTCCAGCGCCGGACGCCAGGCTCCTTCCTCGCCATCATAAAACTGTGTATTGGTATTGATGGCATAGGGAATTTTCGCTTTCTTCAATTCACATGCCATAAATCTGGCAAACGCGTACTGCGCAGCGGAAGGCGCGTTTTTGATGGTTTCACCGGGTGCCCAGCCACCGACCCAACTGACATGACCCGTTTTCTGCTGCCAGTGAATAGCACTGTTAATTCGGGCACGAATGGCAGCCTTTTCCGCCGTTGTACCCGATGTCCACGGGTATTTCCCGTTATTTTTTAGCGGCCCCCACGGAAAAATATGCCATTCAGCCAGAACGTAACTCTGACTTTGCGGCGGTAGCTTCAGGTTTGGTAAATCTTCCGGCGCGGCGCGCAGGCGTGGTGCGACAAAAATCATACGCTGCGGGTCGATGGCATGAATCATGCGAATCGTTTTGTCATACACCCGATTGAGGGATGCCTGATTATGATTTAATTTATCGGCAGGTTCATAGATCAGGTCAAAACCCAATAGCGGTGAGCTTTGACCAAAGTAATGCGCCACAGCCACCCACCAGTTAACGACCTCTTTTTCATTTCCGGTAGAAGGGTCTTTTTTGTACTCATCCGCCTGATAAGCAATTATCGGGATCACGCCATATTGCTCACAGGCTTCCACCAGCTTACGCAGATGGATAAGCCTGGCCTCTGTTGGCTCGCCCGCAACGCGAATCCGCACATGAGTTAGCCCCTGCGCCCGAAAATCCCGCACCACCAGCGGATCGAACTCACGGATCCCCCTTTCAGTGCGCGCCCAGTCGACGTCCATTCCTACTCCAAGCTGTTGCGCGTAGTGTTCAGCCGTTAACGGCGGTTCAGCCGCATACACAGCGGCACTGGACAGCAACATGAGAGAAATGAGCGGCTTTAACACGGTTGTCCTCAGGCATTAACCGGGAGTGATATCACGTATTTAGCACAATCTCTGGTATCAGGTGTAGAGCGAAAACGTAATAATTATCATCATACCTGTTCTTGCAGCCAGCCGATAAACGCCTCGATTTTTGGCCACTGTCTGCCTGGCAGCGTGGTGATGTAATAATGCTGATGACATTTCAGCGCCATATCACCAAAAGGGGCGATCAGCTCACCGCTGTCGAGACGTTTTTGCACCAGCCTCTTTCTCCCCATTGCCACACCAATGTGGTTCATTGCCGCAATCACCGCTAAATCAGAACGATCAAAGCCAATACCAGACGATGTCGGCAAATTCACTGAAAAATGCTGCGCCCAACTGTGCCACTCATCGGTACCCGAGTCGTTGCTCCACGCCTGCCTGTCGTGCAGCAGCGTGCAATGTGGCAGGTTCACCAAAGACCCTGCCAGCTCATAGCGGCGAGCATAGTCCGGGCTGCATACCGGTACTATCGCTTCATCCATCAGAAAATGGTGAGTGAGTTGCGCGGAAGGTGCATCGTCAAAATAGATGGCCAGATCGATCCCGGCTCGTTGCAAATTGACGTTGTCATTTCCGGTCAATATCGTCAGTGAAATCGATGGATAGCGGCGGGTAAAGTCACCGAGAGCCGGAACCAGCCAACACTGGGCAATGGAGGGGCGTGAATAAACGGTGAGCGTCCCTGACAGCTCCTGATTCTTGATATCGAGAATTTCCTGGTTGAGTGTATCCAGCGATGATTTCAGCGCCCAGAACACTCGCTTACCTTCATGAGTGAGTTCCACTTTGCGATGTGAACGAACAAACAACTGGATGCCCAACTCCTCTTCGAGCTGATTAATACGATGGCTGACGGCGCTCGGGCTTAACGACAGTTCGTCTGCCGCCAGCGCAAAAGACTGATGTCTGGCCGCCACCTCAAAGGTATAGAGTTTTGATAGCTGCCAGCCATTGAGCAGACGATTTCTGACATCACGCAGGGGATCCATATTTATCTCCGTCATCCTGAATTTTTAGCCGGAGTGTAAAAAAACGCGCTGAAAAAATCAGCACAAAGATGATTCAAAGTGAAGCATGTCGCATAAACCAGCCATAATAAGACCTAAATCACCAATTTGATTCAATTTGGCTCATGTGAAAGGCCAATTTTATCGTTTGTCAGCCCATGCCGTTTTTTTGTCCAATGTAACCTATGTTAATCACAGGGCAAGGTGAGATATGCACTCTCAAATCTGGGTTGTGAGCACGCTGCTGATAAGCATCGTGTTGATCGTTTTGACCATCGTGAAGTTTAAATTCCATCCGTTTCTGGCGCTGCTGTTAGCCAGTTTCTTCGTGGGTACGATGATGGGCATGGGGCCGCTGGATATGGTCAATGCCATTGAGAGTGGCATCGGTGGCACACTGGGATTCCTCGCCGCGGTTATCGGTCTGGGAACCATTCTTGGTAAAATGATGGAGGTTTCTGGCGCAGCGGAACGCATCGGCCTGACGCTTCAACGCTGCCGCTGGCTTTCTGCTGACGTCATTATGGTGCTGGTTGGGCTGATTTGCGGTATTACGCTGTTTGTTGAAGTCGGCGTGGTGCTTCTGATTCCTCTGGCATTTTCAATTGCCAAAAAAACGAATACCTCATTACTGAAGCTGGCTATTCCGCTGTGTACTGCACTGATGGCGGTGCATTGTGTAGTACCGCCACACCCGGCAGCCTTGTTTGTGGCGAATAAACTGGGCGCGGATCTAGGTACTGTTATCGTTTATGGTTTACTTGTTGGACTGATGGCATCCCTGATTGGTGGGCCGCTGTACCTCAAATTCCTCGGTAACCGCCTGCCGTTTAAACCAGTACCAGCCGAGTTTTCCGACCTCAAAGTACGAGACGAAAACACGCTGCCATCACTGGGTGCAACGCTGTTTACCGTACTGTTGCCAATTGGTCTGATGCTGGTGAAAACAGTCGCTGAACTGAACATGGCGAAAGGCAGTACGGTATATACGCTGCTGGAGTTTATCGGTAATCCGATCACAGCAATGTTTATCGCCGTCTTCGTGGCCTATTACATTCTCGGCCTGCGCCAGCATATCGGCATGAGCACACTGCTGACCCATACTGAGAACGGGTTTGGCTCAATTGCTAACATTCTGCTGATTATCGGTGCCGGTGGCGCATTCAACGCTATCCTCAAAAGCAGCGGCCTGGCGGATACCCTGGCACTGATCCTCTCCAACATGCATATGCACCCGATTCTGCTGGCCTGGCTGGTGGCATTGATCCTGCATGCCGCAGTGGGTTCAGCTACGGTAGCGATGATGGGCGCAACGGCGATTGTTGCTCCGATGCTACCGCTCTACCCCAACGTCAGCCCGGAGATCATCACTATTGCCATCGGTTCTGGCGCAATTGGCTGCACAATCGTCACAGATTCTCTCTTCTGGCTGGTGAAGCAGTACTGCGGCGCTACCCTGAATGAGACGTTTAAATACTATACGACCGCGACATTTATCGCGTCGGTGATTGCACTAGCGTGCACATTCCTGCTTTCCTTTATCATCTAAGCGCAAAGAGACGTACTATGGAAAACATGCAAAAACTCATCGCCCAGTATCCTTTAGTGGAGGATCTGGTCGCACTCAAAGAAACGACCTGGTTTAACCCGGGCACCACCTCTCTTGCGGAAGGTTTACCCTACGTGGGTCTGACGGAGCACGATGTGCAGGATGCTCACGCCCGTCTGGCTCGTTTTGCACCGTATTTGGCGAAAGCATTCCCGGAAACCGCTGCAACCGGCGGCATCATCGAATCTGAGCTAGCCGCTATTCCTGCGATGCAAAAACGGCTGGAAAAAGAGTACGGCCAGAGTATTTGCGGCGAAATACTGCTGAAAAAAGACAGCCACCTGCCAATTTCTGGCTCGATTAAAGCCCGTGGCGGTATTTATGAAGTGCTGACTCACGCCGAAAAACTGGCGCTGGAAGCTGGTCTGCTAACCACCGACGATGATTACAGCATCCTGCTATCTCCTGAGTTCAAACAGTTTTTCAGCCAGTACAGCATCGCGGTAGGCTCAACCGGTAACCTGGGAATGTCGATCGGCATTATGAGCGCCTGCATTGGCTTTAAGGTAACTGTACATATGTCTGCTGACGCCCGTGCATGGAAAAAAGCCAAACTGCGCAGCCACGGAGTAACGGTAGTTGAGTACGAAGAAGATTACGGCGTTGCTGTTGAACAGGGTCGCAAGGCGGCAGAATCCGATCCCAACTGCTTCTTTATCGATGACGAAAACTCCCGCACATTGTTCCTGGGCTATGCGGTTGCCGGACAACGTCTGAAGGCACAGTTTGCACAGCAAGGTCGCGTGGTGGATGCCGAACATCCGTTATTTGTCTATCTACCGTGCGGTGTGGGCGGCGGACCTGGCGGCGTGGCGTTTGGCCTGAAATTAGCGTTCGGCGATAACGTGCACTGCTTCTTTGCTGAGCCAACCCATTCACCGTGCATGCTGCTGGGAGTTTACACCGGGTTGCACGATACGATTTCCGTTCAGGAGATTGGTATCGACAACCTGACCGCGGCAGATGGTCTGGCAGTCGGTCGCGCTTCGGGTTTTGTAGGCCGCGCAATGGAGCGTCTGCTTGATGGCCTGTACACTCTTGATGACCAGACTATGTACGATATGCTGGGCTGGCTGGCACAGGAGGAAGGTATTCGCCTGGAGCCTTCAGCTCTGGCGGGCATGGCCGGTCCTCAGCGCGTATGCAATTCTGCTGACTATCAGCAGATGCACGGATTCAGCGCAGAGCAGCTCAATAACGCCACCCATCTGGTCTGGGCCACCGGCGGCGGTATGGTGCCGGATGAAGAAATGGCGCAGTACCTCGCTAAAGGACGTTAAACGCCGTTGACCTTAACGCAGCATCGCCATCAGTTCCATCGGTGAGCGATGCTGTTTAAGCAAGTCGCGCATGACGCGCATATGCGGGGCGGTGTGGTCAAAGAACGCTTGATAACCTGCGCACAGTCCCCCCTTCCCATCATCACAATATGCCGGGCAATCGCCACGATAGAATTGCAGCAAGGAACATGACTGACAGCGCGTACTCAGCAGTGAAATCGTCTGTCGATCGGCTTGTCCCGTCCGACCACACCACCGATTCAGCGTGTTATCGAACAGTGGAATGGATATTCGAGTAATATCCTCACGAACCCATATATCAAATACCGTATTTAAAAACCGTCCCCAGTCTTCTGAAGAAACAGATTCAGCTGTCAGGTTGCCTTTTTCATCACGTTCAACCAGGGGAATAAACTGCACAGAACGAACGCCGTCTTTCTGTAAGTTTCGATATAAATCAATAGGGTACTGACATTTCTGGTGATCCACCACCACCATCTTAATCCCCCCCTCACTAACATCCATGTCCTCACACCCCGTCATGCAAAATCCCCGATAAATACGATAAGTTGGCGAACGTGTGTTACAGCAAACAGTATTGCGAGAGATAACACCGCGAGAGAGATCATAAATTTGTCACGCACCGCACGAGATTCAGAAAAATCGTTATGTGCAACGTCCATCAGATTACGACTGCGGGTATAGCGCCAGAGAATTATCGCCACGATCTCCAGTACACCGAGAGAAACCAAGAAGAGAAATCCCACCTGATGCCAGTTATGCTTCAACGCCAGCGCCATTAATGCGCCGTAGCCAAGAAGAGTTCGAAGCCAGGCAAGCGATGTACGCTCCGGTTGCAGCCCGGGATCGGCAATACGCCGCGATTTACGGCTATCCGGCATACAATACCAGCCCCATCACAATCACCGCGACAAACATCAAAATCAGGCTGATTATCAAAAGGCTATGGGTGTACGGCAAGTCCTCTTTCAGACGCATTGCCTTTTCATTACGCAGCCAGCGCAAGTAACCATAAATCGCCAGACCGCCCGCAAACAAGCACAGCAGCAGAGCCAACAGTTCTCGAATGACCGGCGTGGCGAAATCCGGTGCCAGTTGGTCCAGGCCGACACCCGCGGCCAGAAACCCCAGCGCGGTACGGATCCACGCCAGAAAAGTACGCTCATTTGCCAGCGAGAAACGGTAATCTGGCGCTTCTCCGAGGAGGGAAATCTTCATCACAACTCCTTCAATGTTGTTATCTGGTCGTTATACCGGAACAGTAAAGGAGTATGAACCCGATTCTCAAACGTTAGGCTGCGTAATGTGATTCAGACAAAGGAAAGGCCTACAAAATAGATCTTGTAGGCCGGATAAGAGCAATATCTTCAGTGAGTTAAAATACTTATCCCATTCCCCAGAAAATCACTGCCAGCAGCTGTGGAGTAATAATACGCAGGAACATCACCAGTGGATAAACCGTGGCATAAGAGAGCGCTGCCGCACCGCTGGTAGCATGGAGGTTGTTGGCAAACGCCAGCGCAGGTGGATCGGTCATGGAACCAGCCAGCATTCCGCACAGCGTCAGGTAGTTCATTTTGGCGAAGATACGCGCCAGTATCCCGACGGTAATCAGCGGAATAGCGGTGATAAAGATGCCATAGCCAACCCAACTCAGACCATCTCCCTGCATCAACGTATCGACAAAATCACCACCTGACTTCAGGCCAACTACCGCCAGAAAGAGCACAATACCTAACTCACGCAGCGCCAGGTTGGCGCTCGGCGGCATAAACCAGTACAGCTTGCCGATGCTGCCAATACGTCCAAGTATCAGCGCCATAATCAGCGGACCACCGGCCAGACCTAGCTTTAACGCCACCGGGAAGCCTGGGATAAACAACGGAATGGACCCCAACAAAACCCCAAGCCCGATGCCGATAAACACTGGCAACATCTGCACCTGTTGCAGTTTTTGCTGCGCGTTACCCACGACATTGGCAACGGCATCGATGGACGAGGGGCGTCCAACCAGATTGAGAATATCCCCAAACTGCAAACTGGCATCACTGCTGGCGACCAACTCAACGCCCGCACGGTTCAGTCGAGAGATCACCACGTCGTAGCGCTCTTTAAAGTGCAGGTCACGGATCCGTTTACCAAGTACCTGCTCGTTAGTCACCACCACGCGCTCAACGCGCAAATCTGTTCCCCGCGTCGACAGAGAGGTATCCACTTCCTGCCCAATCACGACCTGCGCGTTGTGCAGGTCGGCAGGCTGCCCAACCAGATGTAACAAGTCGCCCAATTGGATAATCGTCCCCGGCGACGGCACCATCAACGTCTCTTCACGTTTCAGACGAGAGCAGATGATTTTATCGCTATTCAGAATAGGCACATCCTGAATTGCCATATTGTTGAGGTTCGGGTTCTCAACACGAATGTTCATCGTCTGAATCAGCGCATGTCCGTTAGTAAGCGTTGATTCATGCTGCTTAGCCTCTGCCTCAACATTGACGCGAAAAATAAGACGCATCAACCACATAGTGAGCAAGATACCGCAAATACCGAAAGGATAAGCCATGGCATAGCTCATCCCCATCTGATCTACGATATCAACAGGTGTACCCAAATCGCGCAGAATTTGCTGCCCCGCGCCCAGCGCCGGGGTATTGGTGACCGCACCGGAGAATATTCCCAGCACGACAGGAAGAGGAATGGCAAAAATCTTATGCAGAAGAGCGGTGACCAGCCCCCCCATAATGACGATCAGGACGGCGAAAAGATTCAGGCGTAAGCCCGAAACCCGCAGAGAAGCAAAGAAGCCCGGCCCCACCTGAATTCCGATGGTATACACAAACAGTATCAGGCCAAACTCCTGAATAAAATGCAGCATGTCACCGCTCAGAGTCATCCCTGCCTGATCGACAAAATGCCCGACAATGATACCGCCGAACAGCACGCCCCCGATGCCAAAACCAACGCCGCGTATTTTGATGTTGCCGATCCATAACCCGACAACCGCCACCAATGCCAGAACGCTGACCGTCAATGCTATATCACTCATTATCCTGTTCCCTGTGAATAACATCATTAAGTAAATGGATTCTGGCAGAGTACAGGCGCAAAGTATGGGTGGTAAAGCACAAAAAAAGCCCCGTCATTTCTGGCGGGGCAAAGGCAAGGAGCTAATTAGCTATTTAATGCGGGACGTTCGCTAATGGCAATCCGCTGCGGCGGAATAGTTTCTGGCTCATTGCGAATTAAATCGATGTGCAGCAAACCATTAGTGAAGCTTGCGCCGGAGACTTCCATATTTTCTGCCAGAGTAAAACTCAGGCTAAAGGACTGAGTTACCAGCCCCTGGTGCAGCCATTTGGTCTCTTTATCCGGCTGCTGCGGCGTGCCTTTCACGGTCAGGCGAGTGCCTTCCAGTTGAATATCCAGATCTTCCTGGCGGAAACCAGCTAACGCAAGGGTAATGCGGTAGTGGTTATCATCGCTCTTTTCGATGTTATAGGGTGGGAAGCTCTGGCTTTCACCGCTGTTTTGCAAAGCGTTGGCCAGTTTGTCAAAACCAATCCATTGACGCAGCAGTGGGGATAAGTCGTAATTACGCATAGTCATTTCTCCTTCTAAGAAGCGAGTAAGTACCTGCGAATCCAAGGATTCGCATATGCTCCCTGACGGCGAGCATGGGATAGCAGGCCGCCTGACGCGGCCCAACAGAATTAGTTGATTTCGATACGGCGCGGTTTGTTCGCTTCCGGGATCACGCGCTCAAGCTCGATATACAGCAGACCGTTCACCAGGTTTGCACCACGAACATGAATGTTCTCAGCCAACTGGAACTTGCGTTCAAAGTTGCGCTCGGCAATACCCTGATACAGGTAAGTACGTTCTTTTTGCTCGTCCGCATGAGCGCCTTTTACCACCAGCAAATTATCCTGGGCGGTAATCTCCAGCTCGCTTTCAGCAAAGCCCGCAACGGCAATCGCAATGCGATAATGGTTTTCGTCTACCAGCTCAACGTTATACGGAGGGTAGCCACCATTGCTCTGGCTCTGATTGCTTTCCAGAAGGTTAAACAGACGATCAAAACCAATTGCAGAACGGTACAGTGGGGATAAGTCAAAGTTACGCATAATCAATAGCTCCTGAAATCAGCGAGAATGTTAGACCTTCCATCATGGACAGGTCAGGTAGCCAGGACACCCATCAGGCGTGCCCTTCATGTGTCTACATCCTAAAAATGGGTCTTAATACAAACTTTTCAAGCGTATTCATCTGACTTTTTTTGCAGTTTGTTGTCTATTGCATACACTGGGTGGACAGTCGTTGTCGTTAGAGTGCGATAGCCGCCGTAGTGCGACATGATGGTGACGTTATTTTTCGCAATGGATCGCGATAACTCATCAGGCAAATACCGATGATTAACAGATGAATAAATGATGATAAAAAAAATGTTGTTAACAGTGATAATGTACAGCGCGATGGTCTTAGTGAGTGGCTGCTCCAGCGTAATGTCGCATACCGGGGGCAAAGAGGGGACCTATCCTGGCACTCGCGCCAGCGCTACGATGATAAGCGAAAGCGATACAAACTGGGGAACAAAGTCGCTGGCCATTCTGGATATGCCATTTACCGCCGTCCTGGATACGATACTACTCCCGTGGGATCTTTTCCGTTCAGATAACTCAGTCAGATCCCGCGTAGAAAGGAGTGAGGAGAGAACGCAAGTCACCAACTCCGTTATCCCCCCGGCGAGTATGCCCGCCCCTTAAGTTACCGCCCGGTTTCCGCCACCCATAGCTGACGGAAACCCTCGACATCCTCCATCCACGCGACCTGTTGACCATCAGGTGAGAACACGATCGCATCTGCGGAAGGTGGATTACCGTGACGCTCGGTTAAATAATCAATTTTTCCGGTCTGCGCATCACAGCAGACAATTCGGTTTTCCAGCACAAATCCCAGCCATTTTCCCGACGGATGCCAGTTGAACGCTGACTGAATATCCGTAGTACATCGCGTAAGCTGACGAGGTACACCGCCCTGTGGTGATATCAGCCACAGCTGCACAACACCGCTATCATCACGCATCAGAAACGCAATTTCAGACGCCTTTGGATTACTGCGCACCCAATGGCGGGGCTGATTCACCAGCCCTGGAAAGGCGCGGTTATGTGTAAACGTCAGGCGACGCTGAGCCACACCAGATGGCGGTGCTGGCATTGTCGATTCAGTCCCTTCCAGAGGCGCATAACCTGGCTGTTTCCAGCCGCCTTCATTCCTCGGTATATCAACGATGAACAGCTCCGGAACTTTCTCGCCATTTACAGACAACGTGTCACCAATAAACGCCAGCGTATGATTTCCCACCCAACCTTCTTCGTAGGCGCGGTTTATCTCATCGCTGCCCGGTCGTGGCGCAGGCGTAGTCTGGCTCACCAGTACGCACCAGTAGCTACCGCTGTACTCACGCGGGTGCTGTGCGGATACGTTCACCGGCCCATAAGGTGCAGCCACCCCAACGTTACGTAAATCCAGCGCCGGATCGCGTTCATGCAATACATGGTCGTTGTAGGTGAAGCTGACAAACTCTCCGTTCGGGCTGAAGACATGGACATGACTACCGCCGCGCAACGCTCCTGGCGTGTACGGCGAGGTAATATCCATAGCATCCAGATTAACCACCCCACGCGGTCCAGCAATCACGCCACGGCGATGATGGAAATCGTAACGCCAGTGTTCATCTGGATTCTCAGGCCCATGAATAAAAACATATTTTTCCGATTTTGGATGAACGGTCACTACGCCGACATGCGCCCCCTGCGTAGCGCGATAAACCACCTCAAGCTCGCCGGTATGAATATTAACGCGTTCAATCGTCTCACCGGTAAACGATGCGCCGGAAGGACGAACATCAAAAACCAGCCACTGGCTGTCCGGGGTCCAGGTGTTGATATTGGTAAGCTGATGATTACGCGGCGTAAAGGTGATTTGCTTCATGAAGAGCCCTGATACAAGACGATTTAAGCAATCATACTTCACAAGGACTTCACTTTCAGGCTTTAGCGTATCGCTATCTTAATTATTGCGGACAGAAAGATGGAACATTTTGACGTAGCGATTATCGGCTTAGGCCCGGCAGGTGCAGCGCTGGCGCGACAGTTGAGCGGAAAAATGCGTGTGATTGCACTGGATAAAAAACGCCAGTGTGGAAATGAAGGATTTACCAAACCCTGCGGTGGTTTGCTTGCTCCTGATGCCCAGAGATCGTTTATCCGCGACGGAATTACGCTACCCGTTGATGTCATCGCCAACCCGCAGATTTTTAGTGTTAAAACGATCGATACAGCGGCATCACTAACGCGCAATTACCAGCGTAGCTACATCAACATTAACCGACATGCTTTTGATTTATGGCTGAAATCTCTTATTCCTGATGATGTGAGAATTTACCACGACAGCCTGTGTCGAAAAATCTGGCACGAGGACGGTAAATGGCATGTGATATTCCGCGCAGACGGTTGGGAACAGCAGATTACAGCCCGTTATCTGGTCGGTGCCGACGGAGCGAATTCACTGGTGCGCCGTCATCTCTACCCACAACATCAAATCCGTAAATATGTCGCCATTCAGCAGTGGTTTGCTGAACAACATCCCGTACCGTTTTACTCGTGTATTTTTGATAACGATGCTACGGACTGTTACTCCTGGAGTATCAGCAAAGACGGATTTTTTATCTTCGGTGGCGCATACCCAATGAAGGATGGTCAGGCACGCTTTGAAGCGCTGAAAACAAAGATGGAGACGTTCCATTTTCAGTTCGGTAAACCGGTAAAAAGCGAGAAATGCACGGTGCTGTTCCCATCACGCTGGTCGGACTTTGTCTGCGGTGAAAAAAACGCATTTCTGATTGGTGAAGCTGCCGGATTTATCAGCGCCAGCTCGCTGGAGGGAATTAGCTATGCGCTGGACAGCGCGGAGATCCTGAAATGCGTACTCCTGCAGGAAGCGCCAGATATCAATAACGCTTACCGCAAAGCCACCCGCAAACTGCGTATCAAGCTGTATGGCAAGATCCTTAAGAGTCGGGCATTAACATCAGCACAAGCACGTAAATGGATAATGCAAAGCGGCGTTGCACATATCCCGTCAGGTCAGGAAGAGCAGCCCACCGTGACACCCGGCGGGCTGATTGAAGAGCATTAACCTACGCGTTTCACATCACCAACCAGCAGGATGTATGACATCGCGCCAATCAGGGCAACAGCGGAGATATAGACCAGCGCGGGCTGTAAATAAAAGTGGCTGACTTATTTCAGCGCAAACTTCTCAATGGCATACGCCACGCCGTCTTCAAGGTTGGATTTCGTCACGAAGTTGGCAATCTCTTTCACAGACGGAATGGCGTTGTCCATTGCAACACCCATACCTGCGTACTCGAGCATCGCGATGTCATTTTCCTGATCGCCTATCGCCATGACCTCTTCGGCTTTGATTCCCAGCGCATCCGCCAGTGATTTTACACCGGTGCCTTTATTGACACGTTTATCCAGAATTTCGAGGAAGTACGGCGCACTTTTCAGCACGGTATACTTCTCTTTCACTTCAGCCGGAATACGCGCTATCGCTTTATCGAGGATCTCTGGCTCGTCAATCATCATCACTTTCAGGAACTGGGTTGCCGGATCCATCTTCTCTGCTTCGCAGAACACCAGCGGAATGGTCGCGACAAAAGATTCATGCACCGTGTAGTAACTAATATCGCGGTTAGCCGTATAAAGCGTGTTGCGATCGAGTGCGTGGAAGTGTGAACCCACTTCACGAGACAGCTGTTCCAGGTAACGATAATCATCATAGCTCAGCGCCGTTTGTGCAACGGTACTGCCATCCCCCGCTTTCTGCACCAGCGCACCGTTGTAGGTAATGCAGTAGTCACCGGGTTGTTCCATGTGAAGTTCTTTCAGGTAGCTATGGACGCCGGCATACGGGCGACCGGTGGTCAGCACCACGTTTATACCACGCGCGCGCGCAGCGGCAATCGCCGTTTTGACCGCAGGTGAAATGGTGTGATCGGGCAGCAGAAGTGTGCCATCCATATCGATAGCAATAAGTTTGATAGCCATGAGTTCCCCGGATTAAATGAGTCCATCCTCATGCTAACGCGATTCCGCTCAAAAAACAGCAACGAAAAAGGGATAGGAAGAGGAACCAGGATTCCCCTTTTGTGGGCAAAAAAATACCCGGTTGCACAACACAACCGGGTAGATTCATCCAGGATAACGATTAGATATCGATGTTTGCCGCTTTCAGGGCGTTCTCTTCGATAAACGCACGACGCGGTTCAACGGCGTCACCCATCAACGTAGTGAACAACTGGTCAGCAGCAATCGCGTCTTTCACCGTCACGCGCAGCATGCGGCGGCTTTCCGGATCCATGGTGGTTTCCCACAGCTGTTCCGGGTTCATTTCACCCAGACCTTTATAACGCTGAATAGACAAACCACGACGGGACTCTTTCACCAGCCAGTCCAGTGCCTGCTCGAAGCTGGCAACAGGCTGACGACGCTCACCACGTTCGATAAACGCATCGTCTTCGATCAGGCCGCGCAGTTTCTCACCCAACGTGCAAAGACGACGGTATTCACCACCAGTCACAAACTCATGCTCCAGCGGGTAATCGGTATCAACACCGTGAGTACGTACGCGGATCACCGGTTCGAACAGGTTCAGTTCAGCGTCCTTACGCACGATGCTATTCCAGGTGCTACCGTGCATTTCATTTTCATTCAGCACGTTAACCAGCTGAGAAACCCAGGCCGTTACTTTAGCTTCATCAGCCAGATCGGCTTCAGCCAGCGTCGGTTGGTACACCAGTTCCTTCAGCAGTGAGCGAGGATAGCGACGCTCCATGCGACCAATCATTTTCTGCGTAGCATTGTACTCAGAGACCAGTTTTTCCAGTGCTTCACCTGCCAGCGCCGGAGCGTGGGCATTTGTATGCAACGTAGCACCATCAAGGGCGATAGAGATCTGGTATTGATCCATCGCTTCATCATCTTTGATGTACTGTTCCTGCTTCCCTTTCTTCACTTTGTACAGCGGCGGCTGGGCAATGTAGACGTGGCCACGCTCTACGATTTCCGGCATCTGACGATAGAAGAAGGTCAACAGCAGCGTACGGATGTGCGAGCCGTCGACGTCCGCATCGGTCATGATGATAATGCTGTGGTAGCGCAGTTTATCCGGGTTGTACTCGTCGCGACCGATGCCGCAACCGAGCGCAGTAATCAGCGTCGCCACTTCCTGAGAAGAAAGCATCTTGTCGAAGCGTGCCTTCTCAACGTTGAGGATTTTACCTTTCAGCGGCAGAATCGCCTGGTTCTTACGGTTACGTCCCTGCTTCGCAGAGCCGCCCGCGGAGTCCCCTTCCACCAGGTACAGTTCAGAGTGGGCCGGGTCACGCTCCTGACAGTCTGCCAGTTTGCCCGGCAGACCCGCTAAGTCCAGCGCGCCTTTACGGCGAGTCATTTCACGAGCACGACGTGCAGCTTCGCGCGCGCGCGCAGCGTCGATGATTTTGCCAACGACGATTTTCGCGTCCGACGGATTTTCCAGCAGGTATTCGCTCAGCAGTTCGTTCATCTGCTGTTCTACCGCTGATTTAACCTCGGAGGAGACCAGCTTGTCTTTGGTCTGCGAAGAGAATTTCGGATCCGGCACTTTTACGGAAACAACGGCAATCAAACCTTCACGGGCATCGTCACCAGTGGCACTGACTTTCGCTTTTTTGCTGTAGCCTTCTTTGTCCATGTAGGCGTTCAGAGTACGGGTCATCGCCGCACGGAAGCCTGCAAGGTGAGTACCGCCATCACGCTGCGGAATGTTGTTGGTGAAGCAGTAGATGTTTTCCTGGAAACCATCATTCCACTGCAGCGCAACTTCAACGCCGATACCGTCTTTTTCAGTAGAGAAGTAGAAGATATTCGGGTGGATCGGCGTTTTATTTTTGTTGAGGTATTCAACAAACGCCTTAATGCCGCCTTCGTAGTGGAAATGGTCTTCTTTGCCGTCGCGCTTATCACGCAGGCGGATGGATACGCCGGAGTTCAGGAATGACAGCTCGCGCAGGCGTTTCGCCAGAATATCGTATTCAAATTCAACGACATTGGTGAAAGTTTCATGGCTTGGCCAGAAACGTACCTGGGTACCCGTAGCTTCGGTCTCACCGGTTACCGCCAGCGGCGCTTGCGGCACGCCGTGCACGTAAGTTTGCTGATGCACTTTGCCTTCACGACGAATCACCAGCTCCAGTTTCTGCGACAGGGCGTTAACCACGGAAACACCTACGCCGTGCAGACCGCCGGACACTTTATAAGAGTTATCATCGAATTTACCGCCTGCGTGCAGAACGGTCATGATAACTTCTGCCGCCGAAACGCCCTCTTCAGGGTGAATCCCGGTTGGGATACCACGGCCATCATCGGTAACGGACACGGAGTTGTCAGCGTGAATCGTCACGACGATATCTTTACAGTGACCCGCGAGCGCTTCGTCGATAGCGTTATCTACCACCTCGAATACCATGTGGTGCAGACCGGTGCCGTCATCCGTGTCGCCGATATACATACCCGGGCGCTTACGCACCGCATCCAGTCCTTTCAGGACTTTGATACTGGAGGAGTCATAAGAATTCGACATCAACGTTTCTCGCTCATTTTATCTTGGGTTAATCCGTTATTTTACCCTTTTCCACGGTGAACATCTTCGAATTTTTGTCCGACATGTCCAGAACGTGTTCAGCGCTAATTGCGCTGACAAAGACCTGAGATTGCGTGGCTTTTAAGCGACTGGCAAGCAGTCCGCGGCGCGCATCATCCAGTTCAGAGGCAAAATCATCTATCAGGTACAGGCAGCGCCGTCCGCTTTCACGGGTCAGGAACTCCCCTTGCGCCAGACGCAAGGCGCACATCAGCAGCTTTAACTGTCCACGAGACAACGTATCTTCCACCGGCGCACCGTCAGCGCGTATACGGAAATCCGCTTTATGCGGACCGTGCGCGGTGTAAGTCAACATGCGGTCACGTTCAAAACTGCGTTCCAGCACCTCTGCGTAATCAGTCTCTTTCTCCCAGCCACGCTGGAAAGAGAAAGAGAGAGAGAACTCGGGAAGAAACTGCTGGCAGGTATCCGCCATATCCTGCGCGATACCGGCGCTGTACTCCGCGCGCCAGGTACTGATTTGTTCCGCCAGCGGGATCAGTTCTTTATCCCACGGACGTAGTTGCTCATAACGACTCACCTGGCGCAGCGCCGCATTGCGCTGCTTGAGCAGACGCTTAAGGTTGCTCCAGGCGGTGAAAAATCCGGCTTCATTGTGAAAGCACCCCCAGTCAAGGAATGCTCTCCTGTATTTGGGGCCGCCGTTGAGTAAAGTAAACCCCTCAGGCGTAATCAGCTGCATTGGCATCAGGTGTGCCAGTTCTGCAACCTTATGACCGTCGGTGCCGTCAATGCGCACTTTGCTGTCACCCAGCTTATCTTTTGTCAGGCCAATCGACGTTTCACGCTCCGTACCCTGCAAACGCCCGTGTAATACAAACGACTCCTGCTCGTGACGAATGACACGACCAATCTGCAAACTGCGAAACGCCCGACCGTGGCCCAGCGTATAGATAGCTTCCAGCACGCTGGTTTTGCCGCTGCCGTTAGCTCCTACCAGGAAGTTAAAGCCAGGAGATAAAGCAAGATCCGCGCTTTCAATATTGCGGAAATCTTTAATGAGAAGGCGCGTTAGTGACATATCAGGGTTTCTTCAGGCCAGGGCGATCGGCGCAGCCAGCTTCAACGCGGCCTGCGCACAGCCCCTGGAGCGTACACGAAGTACGTGACAGGGGCGAGCACAGCCCAGGTTGAAAATGGCAAGTAAGATAGCCCGCTATTTTCCACTACAGTCTCATTGGCATAACAACATAGGCAGCCGACTGTGATGCGGCATCTTCAATCTGCACGCTGGAAACAGAATCAGTCAGCATAATACGGACGTTTTCGCACTTCAGTGCGTTCAGTACATCCAGCACGTAGCTAACATTGAAGCCGATTTCCATTTCAGTTCCTGGGTAGGTGACGTCGAGGATCTCTTCTGCTTCTTCCTGTTCCGGGTTGTTCGCCGTGATTTTGAGCTGATTCTCACTGACGTACAGACGCACGCCGCGGAACTTCTCATTAGAGAGGATCGCCGCACGGGCAAATGCCTGCTTGAGAATATCGCAGCCTGCTTCCAGGTGTTTGTCCGGGTTCTTCGGTAGCACGCGGCGATAATCCGGGAAACGACCGTCAACCAGCTTGGAAGTGAAAATAAAGTCACCGACGTGTGCTCGGATGTTGTTGCTGCCAATTTGCACTCGCAGCGGGTTGTCGCCGCCGTCAAGCATACGCATCAGCTCAATAACACCTTTACGCGGCACAATCACCGAATGGTTGGGCAGAGATTGTCCAACCGGCATAGAGCAGACTGCCAGACGGTGACCATCGGTCGCCACGGTACGCAACTCTTCACCTTCGGTTTCAAACAGCATGCCGTTTAAGTAATAGCGCACGTCCTGATGAGCCATTGAAAACTGCGTGGCCTCAATCAGGCGCTTCATTGTGGCCTGCGGTAGGGTGAATTCAACTTCGCTCTGCCAGTCATCCAGATTCGGAAAGTCGGCGGCAGGTAGCGTGGAAAGTGAGAAACGGCTGCGGCCAGAACGCACCAGCATGCGGTCGCCTTCCAGTTGAACGGCGATTTCAGCCCCTTCCGGCAGCCCACGACAAATGTCGAAAAATTTACGTGCCGGAACGGTAGTCGCACCTGGTTCATGAGGCTGAATCAGCGCAACGCGTGCCACCATTTCCATTTCAAGATCGGTACCGGTCAGAGAAAGCGTACCATCCGCAACCTGTAGCAACAGATTTCCGAGAATCGGCAGTGTAGGACGACCACCCAGCGGGCCGCTGACCTGCTGAAGCGGTTTTAATAAATGTTCACGTTCAACGGTAAATTTCATAGCGTCACGAAGATAATGTTCTGATTAAATTGGAGAAATCTTCTTTAATATCATGGCTTTCTTCACGCAACTGCTCAATCTTGCGGCAGGCATGAAGCACGGTAGTATGGTCACGCCCACCAAACGCGTCGCCAATTTCCGGCAGACTGTGGTTGGTGAGCTCTTTTGCCAGCGCCATCGCCATCTGACGCGGGCGAGCTACCGAGCGAGATCGACGCTTAGAAAGCAGATCCGCAATTTTGATTTTGTAGTACTCCGCCACCGTCTTTTGGATATTGTCGATGGTGACCAGTTTTTCCTGCAATGCCAGCAGATCGCGCAGCGCTTCACGCACAAAGTCGATAGTGATCGCCCGGCCGGTAAAGTTGGCGTTGGCAATCACTCGGTTCAGTGCGCCTTCCAGTTCACGCACGTTAGAGCGTAGACGCTTGGCAATAAAGAACGCCACCTCGCCCGGCAGACGAATGTCGTTTTCGTCCGCTTTCTTCATCAGGATCGCCACTCGCGTTTCCAGCTCTGGCGGTTCGATCGCGACAGTCAGTCCCCAGCCGAAGCGGGATTTCAGACGATCTTCAACACCGTTGATCTCTTTCGGATAGCGATCCGATGTCAGGATGATCTGCTGATTACCTTCCAATAGGGCATTGAAGGTGTGGAAAAACTCTTCCTGAGATCGTTCTTTGTTGGCAAAGAATTGAATATCGTCAATCAGCAACGCATCAACAGAACGGTAGTAGCGTTTAAACTCTTCGATCGCATTGTTTTGCAGGGCCTTAACCATGTCCTGGACAAAACGCTCGGAGTGCATATACACCACTTTCGCATTCGGCTTGCGTGCCATGATCCCGTTACCGACGGCATGCAACAGGTGGGTTTTACCCAGGCCCGTACCGCCATACAGGAATAAAGGATTGTAGGCACCGCCAGGATTGTCCGCCACCTGACGTGCCGCCGCGCGCGCCAGTTGGTTAGATTTACCTTCAACGAAGTTATCAAACGTATGTTTGACGTTAACGTTAGAGCGATAGGTGTGTTCTGCCGGAGCGGGGACGTTATCCCAGCCCGGGCGCGCCGCCGGTGCGGCACGTTGCGGCTGTACTTGTTGCGCGACATACGCAGGCGCCACAACGTTATTAACCGGCGTCTTCAGCGTTTGCGTGACGGGTTTTGTACCGACTTCAAAACGCAGCTGCGGGGCATCCGCACCACAGAAGCTATTCAGTAATCCATTGATGTTGTTAAGGTATTTATCCCTTACCCAATCGAGCACAAAACGGTTTGGCGCATACAAAGCCAGCGTGTTATCGCTCAGTTCCGCCTGCAACGGGCGTATCCACATACTGAATTCTGTGGCTGGTAACTCATCCTGCAATCGGGCAAGACACTGCTGCCAAAGCGAAAGTGACACGGCGGACTCCACTCGAACAAAAGTCGATAAATGACAAAGGCTGAAACATTCATGATTGTTGGCGCACGTCGAAAAGACCCTGCAAGAGGGTGACGCACGAACCGCTGTCTGCGGTTATATGCCCGATCAGGATCCAATGAAACGATCAGGACCGCGGATCATAGCCTAAACTGCGCGAGAGATCTTCTGTTTCTCACAGATTCTTCCCGATTTATCCACAGGATGATCCAGAATCGGCTAAGTGTAAACGATCCTGGAGAAGTGCTGCAGGTTTTCGCGCGCATATTGAAAAAATTAATGAGCAAAGCGGCTTTTTTGCTTAAACGATCTAATAAAGATCCCGGGCGATCCTTGCGCTTTATCCGCCAGCCCGTATAATTCTTACCCCCAGCGAGTAACGGTCGCCTCACGGCGTCAACGCTGCCTGTTTTTTACGCGAAACCATGCGGAAAAAAGCGGGAAATAAGGAAAGAGAATTGACTCCGGAGTGTACAATTATTACAATCCGGCCTCTTTAATCACCCACACTGTGGCGTAAGTCGTTCGATATTCGTTCGGGTATACGCAAAAGTCAGTGAATTTATTCAAGTTTAGGTAGAAATCGCCATGAAACGCACTTTTCAACCGTCTGTACTGAAGCGCAACCGTTCTCACGGCTTCCGTGCTCGTATGGCTAATAAAAATGGTCGTCAGGTTCTGGCACGTCGTCGTGCTAAAGGCCGTTCTCGTCTGACCGTTTCTAAGTAATAAAAGCTAGCCCCTGAGTGGTTAAGCTCGCATTTCCCAGGGAGTTACGTTTGTTAACTCCCACTCATTTCACATTCGTCTTCCAGCAGCCACAACGGGCTGGCACGCCGCAAATCACCATCCTCGGCCGCCTGAATTCGCTGGGGCATCCCCGTATCGGTCTTACAGTCGCCAAGAAAAACGTTCGACGCGCACATGAACGCAATCGGATTAAACGTCTGACGCGTGAAAGTTTTCGTCTTCGTCAGCACGAACTTCCAGCGATGGATTTCGTGGTGGTGGCTAAAAAAGGGGTTGCTGACCTCGATAACCGTGCTCTCTCGGAAGCGTTGGAAAAATTATGGCGTCGCCATTGTCGCCTGGCTCGCGGGTCCTGATAGCCCTCATTCGGGTCTATCAACGCCTTATCAGTCCGCTGCTTGGGCCGCATTGCCGTTTCACTCCAACCTGTTCGAGCTACGGAATTGAGGCATTGCGCAGGTTTGGAGTGATAAAAGGCAGTTGGTTGACGGTGAAACGCGTATTAAAATGCCACCCTTTACACCCTGGTGGTGACGATCCCGTCCCGCCCGGACCATTTGATACCAGAGAACACTAACGATGGATTCGCAACGCAATCTTTTAGTCATCGCTTTGCTGTTCGTGTCTTTCATGATCTGGCAAGCCTGGGAGCAGGATAAAAATCCTCAACCTCAAGCTCAACAGACCACGCAGACAACGACCACCGCAGCGGGTAGCGCCGCCGACCAGGGCGTACCGGCCAGTGGCCAGGGGAAACTGATTACGGTTAAGACTGACGTGCTTGATCTGACCATCAACACCCGTGGTGGTGATGTGGAACAGGCCTCGCTGCCAGCTTACCCGAAAGAACTCGGTTCTACCGAGCCGTTCCAGTTACTGGAAACCACGCCACAGTTCATCTATCAGGCGCAAAGTGGCCTGACAGGTCGCGATGGCCCGGATAACCCGGCTAACGGCCCGCGTCCGCTGTACAACGTCGAAAAAGACGCCTTTGTACTGGCTGACGGTCAGAACGAACTGCAGATCCCGATGACCTATACTGACGCAGCGGGCAACACATTCACTAAAACGTTTGTCCTCAAGCGTGGTGAATATGCTGTCAACGTTAACTACAGCGTGCAGAACGCCAGCGAGAAACCGCTGGAAGTCTCCACCTTTGGTCAGCTGAAGCAATCCATCAATCTGCCATCTCATCGTGACACTGGTAGCAGCAACTTTGCGCTGCACACCTTCCGTGGCGCAGCGTACTCCACGCCTGATGAGAAGTATGAAAAATACAAGTTCGACACCATTGCTGAAAACGAAAACCTGAACGTCAATGCTAAAGACGGCTGGGTAGCAATGCTGCAACAGTATTTTGCAACGGCATGGGTTCCGCGTAACGACGGCACCAATAACTTCTACACCGCTAATCTGGGTAACGGCATTGCCGCTATCGGCTATAAATCTCAGCCGGTACTGGTACAGCCTGGCCAGACTGGTGCGATGACCAGCACCCTGTGGGTTGGTCCGGAAATTCAGGATAAAATGGCGGCAGTTGCTCCGCACCTGGATCTGACCGTGGATTACGGCTGGCTGTGGTTCATCTCCCAACCTCTGTTCAAACTGCTGAAGTTCATCCACAGCTTCCTGGGTAACTGGGGCTTCTCCATCATCGTTATCACCTTTATCGTTCGTGGCATCATGTACCCGCTGACCAAAGCGCAGTACACCTCCATGGCGAAGATGCGTATGCTGCAGCCGAAGATTCAGGCAATGCGTGAGCGTCTGGGCGATGACAAACAGCGTCAGAGCCAGGAAATGATGGCACTGTACAAAGCTGAGAAGGTTAACCCACTGGGTGGCTGTTTCCCTCTGATCATCCAGATGCCAATCTTCCTGGCGTTGTACTACATGCTGATGGGATCCATTGAACTGCGTCATGCGCCGTTCGCTCTGTGGATCCATGACCTGTCTGCACAGGACCCGTACTACATCCTGCCGATCCTGATGGGCGTGACGATGTTCTTCATTCAGAAGATGTCTCCGACCACAGTGACCGACCCGATGCAGCAGAAGATCATGACCTTTATGCCGGTCATCTTCACCGTGTTCTTCCTGTGGTTCCCGTCAGGTCTGGTGCTGTACTATATCGTCAGCAACCTGGTAACCATTATTCAGCAGCAGTTGATTTACCGTGGTCTGGAGAAGCGTGGCCTGCATAGCCGCGAGAAGAAAAACTCCTGATTCGGTGAGTTAACGCTAAAATAAGGGCGGTCAGATGACCGCCTTTTTTATTTGTATTCAGCGAGACATATCATGAGCCATAACGACACCATCGTCGCTCAGGCAACCCCACCGGGACGTGGTGGTGTGGGTATTCTGCGTATCTCCGGCCTTAAAGCGCGCGAAGTCGCCGAAACCGTACTGGGCAAACTGCCAAAACCGCGTTATGCAGACTATCTGCCATTTAAAGACGCAGATGGCAGTGCGCTGGATCAGGGGATTGCCCTGTGGTTTCCCGGACCGAACTCCTTTACTGGTGAAGATGTTTTAGAGCTTCAGGGTCACGGCGGACCGGTCATTCTCGATCTGCTGTTAAAACGCATTCTGACGATTCCAGGCCTGCGCATTGCCAGACCCGGCGAGTTCTCTGAGCGTGCATTTCTTAACGATAAGCTCGATTTAGCTCAGGCAGAGGCCATTGCCGACCTGATTGATGCCAGCTCGGAACAAGCTGCACGCTCGGCGCTAAACTCGTTGCAAGGTGCATTTTCTTCCCGCGTGAACCACCTTGTGGAAGCACTCACTCACCTGCGCATCTATGTGGAAGCAGCGATTGATTTCCCGGACGAGGAAATAGACTTTCTTTCCGACGGCAAAATTGAAGCGCAGCTCAATAGCGTCATCAGTGATCTTGATGCTGTTCGTGCCGAAGCGCGTCAGGGCAGCCTGTTGCGTGAAGGGATGAAAGTAGTCATTGCCGGACGTCCTAACGCAGGCAAATCAAGCCTGTTGAACGCACTGGCGGGGCGTGAAGCAGCGATCGTGACCGATATTGCCGGAACCACCCGCGACGTACTGCGCGAGCACATTCATATCGACGGTATGCCGCTGCATATCATCGATACCGCCGGTCTGCGCGATGCAAACGATGAAGTTGAGCGTATTGGTATCGAACGCGCCTGGCAGGAGATAGAACAAGCCGACCGCGTGCTGTTTATGGTTGATGGGACCACCACGAACGCAGTAGATCCAGCAGAAATATGGCCTGACTTTATTGCACGTCTGCCTGCGAAGCTACCGATTACGGTCGTGCGTAACAAAGCGGATATCACTGGCGAAACACTGGGTCTTAGCGAAGTAAATGGCCACTCACTGGTTCGCCTCTCTGCGCGTACCGGCGAAGGCGTGGACGTACTGCGCAACCATCTCAAGCAGAGCATGGGTTTTGAAACAAATATGGAAGGCGGCTTCCTGGCGCGTCGTCGTCATCTGCAAGCCCTGGCTGAAGCGGCAGAGCATCTCCAGCAAGGGAAAGCTCAGTTGCTGGGTGCGTGGGCTGGAGAGTTGCTGGCGGAAGAACTGCGACTGGCGCAACAAAACCTCAGTGAGATAACCGGAGAGTTTACTTCCGACGATCTGCTGGGCAGGATTTTCTCCAGTTTCTGTATTGGTAAGTAAGCGCTAATTTTGGCTTTTAATTTGAGAGAGTGCTTTTGTCGAGAAATTGAAAGCTAGGCGCAAGAAGGTGGAGAACCCATGCTTACCGGGTTCTCCGCCGATCCAAATTATCAGCATTCCATGGCGTCGGGTTCACACTCGTCAGTGAGAGCACGAATTTTATGCTCAGAAATTAACGAGCGCTCACCTGCCAGAAACGATAATTTTTTGTATGACTCAACATCTACTGCAGTTAACGGTGACGGCAATTCAACATTGCGCTCATTCAAGTCATCATTAATTGCACTGGCGATAGTGCCGTCGCTAAAGCCAGCGTGAGTTAATCGGTTGATTTTTTGATAGTTCCACTCACGTAAACCTGCCGCAACAATACCCATAATTAATGCCTCCAAATAATGTGTTAATAAGTTGATGAAGATTTGGCAATACTGCCGGATGTACTGCCGCCAATCACAGCCCCCACAGTTGTTACAACAGCCTTCCCTCCAGCCATACCTAGTCCACCAGAAGCCAAGCTCCCTCCTCCCAACGCAGCGAGCCCCGCTGAAGAGGCTGCGGCACCGCTTAAGGTCCCCCCGGCCACGCCCAATCCCGCAGCACTGACCGCTGCGCCAATAGCCGGGGCCATGGCCGCCGCCGCCCCGCCTGTCGCGAGAGTTGCCGCTACGACAGCAAGAGATTTGAAAGGATTTTCACTAATATAATCAAAGAGATCGCTAAACATACTTATCACCTTTATCAACGTAACAGGCACATGCCTCGTTGAAATCAATGATATTCAACACATTAAATAAATCAAAATATTAAAAAAAATACATAAATTGATAAAAAAAATAAAATATTATGAAAATAAATCATGACTAAAATCTATTTGATATTTAATCTTCAATTAATATTTTTTGAAGTGGATTTCATTTGATATTTTGATGCATACAAAAGACATAGAAGACTTTTCAATCAGTTCCGGAAAATATCATGATTGAGCTTACCGGGTTCTTTCATTTCCCGGCATGACATTTATAAAATTTCGCAGGTTGATTTTGTGATAGAAATCACAAAAAATGGAGAATCAATGGCCCTTTCCGATCATCAAAAACAGGTTTTCCGCACTTTTCTCTCTGGCGAACGCCACCCGTTCCCGGATATATACGATGCGATAAGCGAGCAAATACTCCTTCTTATTTTTAAAGCTCGCCACCTTTATACGCTTCCCGAATGCCGCCATTGGTTTGAAGAACAACATCGCGTCATCACTGCGCTGCAAGATCAAAGCGCTAAAATCAGTGAGATTTATAAATCAGATAACTATGCCGTGGGTGCTGAAGAAGAAAAAGAGGATCCTCTTCTGAACACTCTCGCGTTTATGAGAACACTGTATGAAGGGTTCGATAAAGGTAACGTAAGCCTGAAAACTTGGGGGGAGATGAATCATCCGCCTGAACAACGCCGAGGGCGCTACCAACATCTGATGTCCCTTCATGAGGAATTTATTCGCGACGATCTGTTTGCCATTTTAACTAGCAGTCAAACAGGTTGCCCAGCTATTCCCGTAGAAAAACGGAAAGGCTACTGCCATCAGGATCTTTCAATAGCACATTCACATGGCGACCTGCTATTAGAAAAATTAGATAAGTATTTTTCTATCAATAGATTAGATATTTTATCCGAGACAGTGTTCCATCTCATCGCGGATTATCGGCAAAAACACAGTGCACTCCCCCAATGGCTGACACCATTCGCGGATACCTTCAGCGGATTCGCCATCAGAGGAATACGTGAAAGTCATGATTTTAAAGCCATCAAGGAAGATCTTGAAAAACAAGGTTGCGAACAACTAATTGACAGCGTGCTCACTCAAGGGTCAGAGCACGATGCTCAGCGTATCCTGAACGTTTATATCGGCGTTTATGCTACTGATATTCACCACTGGCTTTTTGACATCCTGCGTTATCTGAAGACACCTCAATCAACGCCCTATCGCTGGAAATTTACAACAATCTCACCTGATAGAACCCAAAAAAACGAAGAAAAAAAAGAACACGAATCTATCAGTTGGGATAGCGAATTTTGCCAAATAACCATAGATCGCAATAACCTATTGGAACTCATTCAAACACACACCCTTTATGATGCGGTGCTCACGCTTGCCGATCGGCTGCTGCATATCTATCGCCCAGCTGCAGAGCAAGAATTACAGAAAAAAGATAGCGTGGCCTCCCTCACTGAGAATGAACAAAAAATCCACAACTCCAATAGTTTTCTGTTTCCTAAATCAAATAGACGTTCGTATGAAGAAAACGTGGGTAATGTGCAAATGTTTGAGGCCTGGCATCAACGAAATACAGTGCTGCTGATCAGCAAAAATATCAAGCGAACGGAAAAAATCACCGTTGCCGAGCGGATTGCAGGACTAAAGAGCTATGATCTCAAAATTGGCGTCCCCTCCGGCAGCAAAATGAAGGTCAAAGACGGTGTTTACGATAAAGTCAAAAGTTACAGCTTTCTGAAATTACCCGATAAATTAAGCCAGGTTTCACTACAGCGATATCACTCCAAAGCGAAAGCTATCATCAATGCGGAGATCGATATGCTATTGCACGCTCAACAAAATAAAAACGCAGAATTTCCCTTCAACGGTGCGACGCATGCCATTAAACCCCTTTGGGCAAAATGCGATTACGCCAATAATACCGAGAAGAGTGAATTGTAATTGAATCGACAACAGTGTTTTCCTATCAGGAAATCACTGTTGTCCAAATGGCAACTCGCACTACTGACTCTCTCCCCGTATTCTTAGCGCCACATTCCTCATGAGGTCGCTATGACACGCTTTCTAATCTGCAGCTTTGCCCTTGTTTTACTCTATCCAGCCGGAATTGATATGTATCTGGTGGGATTACCGCGAATTGCCGCCGATCTGAATGCCAGCGAGGCGCAACTGCACATCGCATTCTCCGTTTATCTTGCCGGGATGGCGACAGCAATGTTATTCGCGGGTAAGGTAGCGGACCAGTCAGGGCGAAAACCAGTGGCTATAGTCGGTGCCCTGATATTCATTTTCGCCTCTGCCCTGTGCTCCTTTGCCGAAAGTGGCTCGCCATTCCTGGTAGGGCGTTTCATTCAAGGCGTTGGTGCGGGCTGCTGCTATGTAGTGGCGTTTGCGATACTGCGCGATACGCTGGACGATCGCCGTCGGGCGAAGGTGCTGTCATTGTTGAACGGTATCACCTGTATCGTGCCAGTTCTGGCTCCGGTGATGGGGCACCTGATCATGCTCAAATACCCCTGGCAGAGCCTGTTCTATACGATGATGGGCATGGGCGTAGTCGTTTGTCTGCTCTCAGTGTTTATCCTGCGGGAATCGCGCCCGGCAACGCATTCAACATCTGCGGGAACCAACCAAATCGCAGAGTCGCTGGTGAACCGCTTTTTCCTCAGCCGACTGGCTATTACCACCCTCAGCGTATCTGTGATACTGACCTTTGTGAATACTTCTCCGGTGCTACTGATGGAAGTAATGGGCTTCGACCGTGGTGAATACGCCACCACGATGGCAATGACTGCGGGTATCAGTATGGCAGTATCGTTCTCCACACCGTTCGCACTGAGCCTGTTTAAACCTCGAACTCTGATGCTAACCTCGCAAGGGCTCTTTCTCGCTGCAGGCATCGTGTTAACGCTCGCCAATACGCATGCGCTCACTCTGTTTGGGCTGACTTTAATCTGTGCGGGATTCTCGGTGGGCTTCGGTGTCGCCATGAGCCAGGCGTTGGGGCCATTCTCGCTGCGTGCAGGCGTAGCCAGCTCGACATTAGGCATTGCCCAGGTTTGTGGTTCATCAGTGTGGATTTGGCTGGCCGCTATCCTCGGCCTCGATGCGCTGAATATGCTGATCGGGATTCTGATTGGTTGTAGCATAGTAAGTATCATGCTGATTATCACTGTTGCTCCAGACCGGTCCGCGCCAACTCATGAAGAAATCCCTCAGCAGTCTCGATCTTAATTTACTGCTCTGTCTGCAGCTCCTGATGCAGGAGCGCAGCGTTACCAAAACCGCTAAGCGGATGAGCGTCACGCCCTCGGCGGTCAGTAAATCGTTGTCGAAACTGAGAGCCTGGTTTGATGATCCGTTGTTTGTAAACACCCCACTGGGGCTGACGCCAACGCCGCTGATGGTCAGCATGGAGCAAAACCTGGCGGAGTGGATGCAGATGAGTAACCAACTGCTTGATAAGCCAAACCACGAATCGCCGCGCGGATTGAAGTTTGATCTGGTGGCCGAAACACCGCTGGTGATGATCATGTTCAACACGCTCTCACAGCAGATCTATCAGCGTTATCCACAGGCGACGATCAAAGTGCGCAACTGGGACTACGATTCGCTGGACGCGATTATTCGTGGCGAGGTAGATATCGGTTTTACCGGCCGCGAAAGCCACCCGCGATCGCGCGAACTACTCAGCCTGCTTCCTTTGTCGATCGATTATGAGGTGTTGTTTTCCGATCTCCCGTGCGTCTGGTTGCGCGAGGATCATCCGGCATTGCGGGAAGAGTGGAATCTGGAAACTTTTCTGCGCTATCCCCATATCAGCATTAGCTGGGAGCAGAGCGATACCTGGGCGCTGGACGATGTGCTCCAGGAGATGGGACGCGAACGAAATATCGCATTGTGTCTGCCTGGTTTTGAGCAGTCACTGTTTATGGCCGCGCAACCGGATCACGCGTTGATAGCTACGGCCCCAGTCTACTGTAAGCGCTATAACCAACTTCACCAGCTGCCGCTTGTGGCGCGTCCGATGCCTTTTGATGCTGCGCAGCTTGAGAAGATGCGCGTACCGTTCACCCTCCTTTGGCATAAACGCAACAGCCACAACCCTAAGATCGTCTGGTTAAAAGAGACGATCAAGGCTCTTTATCGCGATATGACCTGACGATCCGCCTCCGATGTTGTTGCAAAATTAACCACGCTGGCTACAGAAATGTAAATGTCGCGTAATGTATTTCGTTTCCGTCTACTTTTTGGGCAGCAAAGCCTGCCTATAAGCCGTGTAAATGTTACTCTGGTAATAATCACGGACCATTAATCACGGAGCGAAAAATGGCGACACATTTTGCCAGAGGGATTCTTACGGAGGGACACCTGGTTTCAGTTCGTCTCCCTTCTCCATGCCACATCGAAGCAAGTAATTTACCGACTCACCGCCGGACACGCTTTCTGGCCTCCAGAAGCCTGCTCGCCGAACTGATGTTTATGCTTTACGGCACAAGCACACTGCCCGACATTGTTATTGAAGCCAAAGGTAAGCCCGTCTTTCGCGATAAAAATCTGCCTGGCTTTTCAATTTCTTATGCCGGAAATATGGTTGGTGTCGTACTGACAACAGAAGGTGCATGTGGTCTGGATATGGAGCTTCAGCGGACGAACAGAGGGTTTAATAATCCACATTCAACCGAAACCTACCATTTCTCCAGTAACGAAAACCTGTGGATCAACAACCAAAGCGATCCGAATGAAGCACGCGCACAACTTATTACTCTGCGCCAGAGCGTACTCAAACTCACCGGTGATGTGTGCAATGACGACCCGCGTGAGCTCCAGCTATTACCCGGTGCCGGGCGTCTGAAATGTGCCCATGCTGCGCAGATCGAAGCCATCTGCGATGCGGAAGATGTATTGGTATGGTCAGTCGCGGTCACGCCGGCCATTGAAAAACTCAAGGTTTGGGAGTTTGATGGTAAACAGGATTGGAAATGTTTGCCTGATATCCAGACTCGCGCTAATGAGCCGACGGGTCGCCTGATCCGGTTTTCACAATTATCCGCAGCAAAGAGCTATACGCTTAACTGATTTAACCTTCATGATGAAACAGGAGTAACCATGTCTGAAACATTGAATGTTGTTACGTTACTGGGGAGCCTGCGCAAAGGTTCATTTAATGGAATGGTTGCCCGTACGCTGCCAAAAATTGCTCCTGCGGGGATGGAAATCAACGCATTACCCTCTATCGGTGATTTTCCTCTGTATGACGCCGATCTGCAGCAAGAAGAGGGTTTTCCAGCAAGCGTAGAAGCACTGGCAGAACAAATCAGGAAAGCCGATGGCGTGGTTATTGTTACGCCGGAATATAACTATTCTGTTCCGGGCGGACTGAAAAATGCCATCGACTGGCTGTCTCGCCTGCCCGATCAACCTCTGGCGGGGAAACCGGTTCTGATTCAGACCAGTTCAATGGGCGGCATCGGCGGTGCTCGCTGTCAGTACCATCTGCGCCAGATTCTGGTATTTCTCGACGCCATGGTTATGAACAAGCCGGAATTTATGGGTGGCGTCATTCAGAACAAAGTTGATCCACAAACCGGAGAAGTGGTTGATCAAAGTACGTTGGATCATCTCACCGGCCAGCTGACTGCTTTTAGCGAATATATTCAGAGAGTTAAAGCATAAAAGAGTTCGCATAATATTCGCAGATGATTGTAAATAATCCAGAAAGAGCCTAATCTTTCTGGATTATCTTATTTCCTGCTATTTATGACTCTGCTCCAGAATTATCCCCTCCTCTGTTTTCTCTCCTGGCAATTTATGGCATAGTTATACCAACTGTTACGGTTGTAATAATATTATTTATAAATATATCTACTCTTTTCTTTCCCGACATCTTGTCACTCGTGAACAATGGATATGCCATGGACAGGACTTTGTCACATTTGCGGACAGCAGTATGTAGCAGTACACAGCTGGAGAAATCCATGTATGCCTGCCTGCAGGCGATACCAGATTCTATAGAATGTGATGGTATTTTTTTTAACTACTATCGTAGTGACATCCGCTGTATTCAGTTTTTAGCACTGGCGACACATAAAACGGCACGACTGAAACGGGATGTCATCCCTATTCCTGAAAACATTGCCCGACAATTCGATTATTCGGATAATTTCTCCACTCAACTTATTGATAATCTGAGTCAGTGCCCGCTGACTCAATATGTTGTAAATACCTGCTTTCGTAATATCAAATCCCTTATACTGATGCGCATGCATCTGGACGGCGTGCGTTTGGGTGCAATGGGGGTGTTTAGTTACCATACAAATGCCTTTACACCGCAGCATACGGCGTTGTTTGAATCAGTACGAGGAGAGCTCTCCTTGCTTGCCTTCATTGCCCTGTCACGGCATAACCTCTTACTGAAAAATATCCCCCCTCTTATACCAGGACTTCCTGCATCAGAAGAAGATGAGCAATTCGTTGTCAGCCCGTCCAATATCCCACTGTACCAGCTTTATAATTCGTTAGATGAACTGGCAAATAGTAAACAACCCATTCTGATGTTGGGTGAAGAGGGCGTCGGAAAAAAAACCTTTGTAGCTGCTTTACGACAGCGCAATTCTAACGGCATTCATTATTATGGAATACTTAATGCCTCCGCCCGGCAATTAATAATCATAAAAAATGGAAAAGTGGACAAAACGGTGGTTATCGATTTTGCTCTGCCACCGAACATTGCTTTATTTCTGGAATTGCATCAGGGGTCTTTGCAGATAAATGAAATAAGGTTATTACCCGAGCGCTGGCAAAATTTTCTGCTGGGGTTGCATTCAAACTACCGAGAATATTGCCAGATACAGGTTATAGCCATTCAGACCCTACCATTTTCAGCTACTCAAATACCCAGTAACAGTGAAAATCACAGCATTCATCAGCATAATATAACAAGCCAACGGTACGCCAACATTCTCTGTCAGGTTATTACGCTACCTCCGCTCCGTTATCGACATAACGATATTCCGCTTCTGTTGATACACTATCTGAGATACCTGTCGAAACAGCATAAACAGGCCTCCTTACCTGTTTTAGGCGAAGACTCTCTTCGCCTGCTTTGGGAGTACAACTGGCCAGGCAATATTACTGAATTAATTGGTTTGTTAGAAAACGCCTTTTTTCGCGGCACTCTCAATGAGCTCAACATCATGCTGCCTGGCGAGATGAATACCAATGCCATTGCGCCACTTGATGAAGCGATGCGTCAACATATTCAACTGGCGCTGCGCCAGACACGGGGGAAAATTTCAGGGAAAGGTGGGGCAGCGGAACTGCTTGGTGTGAATAGCAATACCCTGTACAGCAAAATAAAGAAACTCGGTATTGCAGTGAAAGATAAATAGTAGCACTCCCCTTTCATTATGAGGGAAAGGGGAGCAACGCCTTTATTTACGCGTCCTGGTACGATGAAAACCGTCAATCATTCCTTTAATCAGCGCACCTGGCGTATCACCAGTACTGCACAAATACAGATGTATGATGATAAATGCCACCATCGTGACAGCAAGACCATAGTGGAGATATGCAACGACTTGCTTACCCGGCAATGTGAAGAGGGTTTCCGGCGTATAACCGGGGTACATCATCAATAACCCGGTGATAATCAGTAGCGGTAACAACAGAAACATCACGACGATATAACCCAGTTGTTGCAGGATATTAAATTTAGCCACAGACGAAGCATGTTCCGGGTGAGGTTCTCCGCGGAAAATACCATACAAATAATAACGAGTCTGACGTACCAGGCGCCCAATAATTCCCTGCCAACGAACCCGATAGTGATGCCCGTTACCGCAGCAGGCCAACAGAATAAAGCCCAACCAGATAACACACAAAAGCACGCCAGTAATATTATGTACATCGACCCAAAGAGAGAATCGAGAACTTACCCAGTGCAATGCGCAACCACTGATAATAAGTACGGCAAAACAAAGTGCATTTAGCCAGTGCCAGCAGCGAACGGGCAACGTATAGAGATAACGTTTTTCTATCTTTCCGCCTGTTGCCTGATGAGATATCACAAGTCGCCCCAAACCATGGCAAATAAGCAGAATAACGAATCCACACAGAACGTATGCAAACAAACGATCGACTCGCCCACTCCCGTTATTGCCGATCATATAGGTATCGGTAAACAGGGCACCATCAACCTGACGAACAACAGGGGCTGAGACCGCGACCGCCGCCAGTTTATTTCTGAGCGCAAGGTCGTCAAATAATCCTTTCCCCAACTTACTGCCAGCAATGGTGTTTTCATCAGGGGCAAACGTTTTGTGGCGAGCACTAAGCAGCGATCCGTCACCATGACACTGCTCACATCCGATCGTTTGTGAGGCCGGTAATATCCGGTGCAACGTTGTATCCGTGGCATCAGCATGACAATCAATACACCGCAGGCTACTGAGGTGTTGTGTGGCATAAGGTAGCGCTGTATGCGCCATATCCTGAGATTTAGAAGCCTTTCCCCCGGATAACTGCGAAAATACACCTGCCCGCGAATGGCAATTGGTGCACATCAGATTACCATCTGCGATTTGTTTTTTATCTGGATGATTAATCTCCCCGGCCGTCATCGTGTGCGCATTATGGCAGGAGGTACAGGAAAACAGCCCTTTCGCAATCTTTTGATTATGTACGCTTTGCTGCATGGCATGCACGGTATCGCGCATCACAACGCCGTGGCAGCTCTCACAAACCTTATCGCCAATGGGTTTTAGCACATGCGGGGTGGCTGAAAACCCCTCACTTTCCGGCTGACTCTGATGGCAAGCGATACATGGCACATTGCCATGTACGCTGTCGTGATATTTATCCATTGAGACGAATAAATTAGCCTGCACTTTATCGGTTGATATTCCCTGAATGTCACTGTCAGCATGGCATTCCTGACAGGGTTGATTGAGCTGCGCTGTCGGGATCGGAGCGGAATACCCCGACAGCGATATCAATCCTGATACCAGACAAAACAAACCTCTCTTTAAGAGCCCACACATAATATCCCTCATGGCTTCATATCCGGATATTTAAAGAGGTGGCAGTTGTTGCAGTAGATAACCGAAGGTTTGTGCTCGTTATGGCAGGCAGTGCAGGGAACATCTTTGCCGTAATGCATCGAATCATGCGGATTAGGCTCGGCATTCTTTTTATGTGGATCTGGCTGCGTTAATCCCGCAATCTGATCCCGCGTTCCATGACAACTCAGGCATGCTTTATCATTTGGAGCGGCGACTGGCGTGCTGGCGCCATGACACAATTGGCATGATGTATCGCGCCCGGTGGCTTCCAGAGAATGATGATAAGGCTTAACAGCCATCGTATTCAGTTGCTGGTGAAAGGCGGCTTCGTTATCTGCTGCAACACCAAGTTGAGAAAAACTGCCAGTCAACAGCAGTAACAAGGCCATGCAAAATTTCGCCATGTTAAATTCCCCCAACATCAAATGAATCATCCGCCGCGGTTGCGGAGGCGGCGCTGAGACCGGCTATACGACCGAAGACCAGACAGTCTGCAACGGCGCAACTACCGAGGCGGCTACCACCATGTGACCCCGCGGTTGCTTCTCCGGCAGCATATAACCCAGGGATCGGTTGACTATCCGCCGCATTGAGTACCTCCGCGCGCATGCTGATTTGTACCCCGCCCATGACATAGTGCACTTTGGGCCACACGCGCACCGCGACAAACGGCCCCTTCTCCAGCGGCACAGCACGACTGACATCTTTCTTCATCCGATCACCGCCTTTACGTGCAACAGCGGCATTGTAGGCATCTACCTCATCCTGCAGCGTGGCGTAAGGGATACCAAAATGAGCCGCAAGTTGTTCCAGCGAGTCAAACTGCCAGGCTACGCCATAGTGCAATGCATGCCCCAGACTCTGGGCCAGTTTTGCACCTTCCAGCGTCGTGAAGCAGATGGGATAAAGTGGATTACCTTTTTCATCTACCTGCGCCAGAATGCCCTCTTCACGCTCTTTGCGATCGGCAAGTTCGTTTGTGAAACGGTGACCTGTACGCGGGTTGACCATGATCCCGTTGGGAAAACCGGAGATAGTATTGAACTGCGACACATAGCCGAAGCCTCGTTCGTCCGGCGATGACCAGGGACCTAGCTGGATTAGATCTAGCTGTACGGGTGTTGCACCAATACGCAGCATGTGTACCAGGCATTCCGCCGTAGCACCAGGATGGTTGGTGGAGTCTACTCGCTCATCCAGCATGGGGTTTTGCAGTTTGCGGAAACGCAAATCATTAGAAAAACCACCAGAACACATCACTACGCCATAACGTGCGCCGTAATGACGAATCTGCCCGGTTTGTTCGTCAGGGAATTGATAGCCATCGCGAACCGTCAGACCAATCACACGCCCCTGCGCGTTTTGCAGGAAAGATTCCAGCTTGCACTGAGAACGGAAAATCACGCCCATTTTCGCGGCGGATTCTTTCAATGGGCGGGTGATCCCCGCACCGGAACTCTCCACGGTTTGCAGCGTACGAGGGACTGAATGGCCGCCAAAGTGTTGTACAAACGGTTTGTACTTTACGCCGTGTTTAAGCGTGAATTCATACGCCGCGTTCGTATTCTCAACCAGAATTTTCAGCTGCTCTTTATCATTCAGGCCGCGTCCGGCCTTAAGCATGTCCTTGTACATCAGCTCAGGTGAATCGACGATCCCCTCTTTTCGCTGCGGGGGAGAATCGGCAACGGCGACCGCACCGCCGTTAATCGCCGAGTTACCGCCAAAAACAGGCATTTTATCAATAACCAGAACACTGCGACCGGCCTGTACCGCTTCAAGTGCGGCGGCCAAACCGGCAAAACCACTCCCGACCACGATCACATCGTAAATTTTATGGTAGCGAACACCCTGAACCTGGGCGCAGCTCTCCTGCGCCCATGCCGTTCCCGTCAGCGTCGCCAGTGCGCCGCCTGTCGCCAGGATTGTGCTTTGGGTTAGAAAAGCTCGCCGCGACACATCGCTGTTTTTTTTCATTGCCGTCATTTGCTCCCTGTCTTCATGCTGACCAGTGAGCTGGCAGGGAATGACGCCACCATCGCAGAAGAGTCCGCAATGTTGTCACTGAAAATCCGATCCTGGGTAACAAACGGAACCTTTTCACGATAAGTAGCAAAGAGTTTTCCTGTCAGTTCGCCCAGCTTCAGATCTGGGTTTTTCTGCTTGCGTAAATCGATAGCCTGACTGGCGTGCAACAGCTCCAGACCATAGATATTGCATATATCATCGGCAATTTGACTCAGTCGTTTGGAGGCTCGCAGGTTATTGGTATAAGTATCCTCAATGGTTCCCGCCATCGGTTGACCATCGAGAGAGACCGGGTTAACCAAATCGCGAATATCCGCCAGTAACGCTACCTGAGGTTTCTGGATAGCACCGAAAGCGTGTCCTTTCTGATTGGTATCAGACGCGAGAAAGCGGCTTAGACCGGTGAAATGGTCATCAGACAGGTGTAACGTGCGTTGAACGCTGTTATGCGCCAGATGCCCCATTGCTAAAGACAAGTTCTGAATCGCCAGCGCCAGCGGGAGGGGTTCAAAATTAGAGGTAGGGAAAATCGCGCCGCTTATGGTTTCACCGTTAGCATCTTTCGCACTAACAAAGTACTGCTCAACCTGACTGTTCTCCGCCAACGAGTGGTCTGCATCCACAATCACCGCAGGATTATCGTCGGAGCTGTTTAGTTGAATTTCCAGCATCTGCCAGGCTTCGTTCCATTCACGACGCGCTTCATTCAGCACAAATACCGTCGTACGGAAAGAAAGGGGATCCTGCAAAGGGCGCCCGTCCTGATGCTGCCAGAGATAAGATCCGCTTAGCGCATTACGAATGCTTCCCCCGGTATCCTGCACACCGGGGAAAGGTCGCACACTTAAGCTTTGGTACAAGAATGGTGCAACGTTGCCATCCAGCGCTTCCAGAGACAAACCAAACACCGCTGGCGTAATGTTGATAATCTGCCTGGACTCCAGCAACGCTTTGGCTGAATACGCGGCGGAAATTGCATTTGAAGAGAGGATAGAGAGCGCGTCCTTACCGAGCGGTTCGAGTTTCGCGATGCCGGCTTGTTGTAGCGCTTTTGCGGAAGCCATCTCGGTGCCGTTCACACGCACACGCCATTCACCAATCATTACATCGCCAATATGGGACGCGAGGGTAATATCAGCTTCACCAACAGAACCGCGCGACGGTATCACAGGGGTGATATGTTTGTTGAGTAGCTGCTGGTACATCCTGGCAACCTGCGGTTGAGCGCCAGTATTCCCCGTCAGCATCGTGTTAAGACGGATCACCATCGCCAGACGCACCAGTTCGTCAGGCATATCAGGACCAACACCTGCAGCATGTGCATGCAGTGCATTGATATTAAATTCACGCGACGCCTGGATAACTTCCGGAGTTAATTTCCCGTGCGCATCAAACAGTGATTTGTCTTTGTTCAAACCAACACCAACGGTTAGCCCATAAACCGGGACACCTTTTCCCGCAGCGATCATCAATAGTTTGTTGGCTTTATCGACGCGATTCATGGCGGTTGACGCAATATCGACTTGTTTTTGTCCCTGTGCGATAGCCCAGGCTTCATCCAGCGTTAACGAGTGCCCATCCAGCGTTACGCTGGATGCCGACGCGAACAATGGAAAAAGCAGAGAAACACAAAGTATCCCAGTGGTCGTCTTTTTCATTTCTGAATTCCTTTTTATAGAGATAAGAAACAGTAACGAAAAAAACGCATGCGAAACTTGAAATGCACCCTGCATTTATCAAGGCTATTTTTGATATTTCAAAAATAATGAAATTTAAACATTTCAATTTATTAACAGAGTGTTTAACTAATTGAAACCGCAACCGAGGCCAGCACCACTGCGTCATAGGATGAACCGTGACGATTTCTGGGAAACGGGTGTGCAATTTTGCTATTTACCTTGTTATGACCAAACAGATATTTAGCCTTGGTTATTATTCATAATTATTTTTAATCAATTACAGTCTATTTTTATTCAGAAAAAGATAATTAGCAGGGGGAGGAATAATGCAGGATAACCAGAGGAGCCGCTTCAGCTTCATAATGTGAAGCTGAAGCAGCTGGTAAATCAATGTGCGTCAATAAACACAATCTTTAGTACAAACAGCAGCGCGACAACAATGACGCACGGGCTGAGGTCACGGAAGCGCCCGGTACCGATTTTCATTACGCAGTAGGAAATAAAGCCCAGCGCAATACCTTCGGTAATGGAGAAGCTAAACGGCATCATTACCGCAGTAATAAACGCCGGAACGGCTTCTGTCAGGTCATCCCACTTCACACGTGACAGGCTGGACGTCATCAGAACACCAACGTAAATCAGCGCACCGGCTGCCGCATATCCCGGAACCATTCCCGCCAACGGCGAAAGGAAGATAACCAGCAGGAACAGCAAACCAACAACAACCGCTGTCAGGCCAGTACGCCCGCCGACCGAAACCCCGGAAGAGGATTCAATATACGCGGTTACAGAAGATGTACCGATAAACGCACCGGTAACAGACGAAACGCTATCCACAAACAGCGCCTGCTTCATGCGCGGGAACTTGCCCTTTGCGTCCGCCAGGCCGGCTTTATCCGTGACGCCAATCAGCGTACCAGAGGAGTCAAACAGGTTGACCAGCATGAAAGAGAAAATAACGCCCGCCAGACCAATGTTAAATGAACCGGCCAGATCAACATGCCCGATGACGGACATAACGCTCGGCGGCGCAGATACAATACCGTTGTAGTGGACATCGCCCAGCAACCAGCCCAACAGAGTGGTAACAATGATCGAGACCAGTACCGCCGCATGAATGTTGCGTGATGCCAGAATCGCGATAATAAAGAAGCCCAGAACGCCCAGCAGCACGCTGTGGGAAGTCAGGTTGCCGATAGAAACCAGCGTATCTTTATTCGCCACGATAACGCCGGCATTTTTCAGCCCCATCATGCCGATAAACAGGCCGATACCGCTGGTGATCCCCACGCGCAGGCTGACCGGAATATTGGCGATCATCCAGTAACGCACACGGAAAATTGTCAGCAGCAGCAGACCAACCGCGCCCCAGAAGATAGCGCCCATACCAATCTGCCATGACAACCCCATCGCACCGACGACTACAAAGGCAAAAAATGCGTTCAGCCCCATCGCAGGTGCAAGCGCTACCGGCAGGTTGGCAAACAGTCCCATCAGGATGCTACCAAATGCAGCAATCAGACAGGTGGTGACAAAGACTGCACTGGTATCCATACCCGCAACGCCAAGAATTTGCGGGTTAACAAAAACGATATACACCATCGTCAGGAAAGTAGTGAAACCGGCGATCACTTCGGTCCGCGCCGTCGTGCCATGTTCGCGCAGCTTGAACACGCGTTCCAGCATCCCCTGGCCAGAAGCCTGGGTTGTGTGTTGTTGACTCATTATCAATTTCCGAACAAGGAGGGAAAATTCGTCGCTATCCTATACCAAAATGCGACAATAGGGTTGGGTTATGAGCAACTTTTTTCATTGAATTTGCTTATACGGCAACGATTGCGTCACCCCATTATGCATTACGTAAACGTTAAACTTGTTAAAATGGAAATGACATGTCCCAGATAGAAGCCGTATTTTTTGACTGTGACGGTACCCTTGTCGACAGTGAAGTAATTTGTTCTCGCGCGTATGTCAGCATGTTCCAGGCGTTCGGCATTACGCTCGATCTTGAAGAGATTTTTAAGCGCTTCAAGGGGGTAAAGCTCTACGAGATCATCGACATTATCAACGAAGAACACGGTGTCGAACTGGCGAAAGCCGATTTAGAACCCGTTTACCGCGCTGAGGTCGCACGCCTGTTCGATACCGAACTGGAGGTGATTGCAGGGGCTAATTCATTGCTGGACAGCATGGCTGTGCCCATATGCGTGGTGTCTAACGGTCCGGTCAGCAAAATGCAGCATTCTCTGGGTAAGCTGGGTATGTTGCATCATTTCCCTGATTTATTGTTCAGTGGCTATGATATTCAGCGCTGGAAGCCCGATCCGGCCCTGATGTTTCATGCGGCAAAAGCAATGAACGTCAACGCAGAAAACTGCATTCTGGTGGATGATTCCAGTGCAGGTGCGCAGTCGGGAATCGATGCGGGAATGGAGGTTTTCTACTTCTGTGCCGATCCACACAACAAGCCGATCGATCATCCAAAAGTAACGACCTTTACCGATCTGGCGCAGTTACCTGAGTTGTGGAAGGCTCGTGGGTGGAATTTGACGCGCTAATGATGTCGGAATGGTTATTGTATTGTAGGCCGGATAAGCATTAGCGCCATCCGGCGAACTGCCCGGAGGCGTAAGCTTACCGGGCCTGCGGATCACACAACTATTACTCTTTCGGATCTTTACCCGCCAGCAGCTTATCCAGCTCATCGCCGCCCACGTGACGGAAATCCTGCCCCTTCACGAAGTAGAAGATGTATTCGCAAATATTCTGGCAACGGTCACCGATACGCTCGATAGAGCGCGCACAGAACAGCGCGGTAAGTACGCTTGGAATAGTGCGCGGGTCTTCCATCATGTAAGTCATCAGTTGACGCACGATACCTTCATATTCCTGGTCAACTTTCTTGTCTTCACGGTAGATACGTACCGCTTCGTCCAGATCCATACGCGCAAAGGCATCCAGCACATCATGCAGCATTTGCACGGTGTGGCGACCCAGTGATTCCAGGCTTACCAGCAGCGGCTGATGCTGCTGAGAGAATTTTTCCAGCGCGGTGCGGCAAATTTTGTCGGCCACATCACCAATACGTTCCAGTTCAGCGATGGTTTTGATAATCGCCATAACCAGTCGCAGGTCGCTCGCCGTCGGCTGACGCTTGGCGATGATACGCACACAAGCTTCATCAATCGCCACCTCCATCATGTTGACGTTCTTGTCGCCTTCAATGACGCGCTTCGCCAGCTCGCTGTCTTGATTATGCATGGCGGTAATCGCATCAGAAAGCTGCTGCTCTACCATGCCGCCCATGGTCATCACCTGGGTGCGAATACTCTCCAGTTCTGCATTGAACTGGCCGGAAATATGTTTATTAAGATTTAAATTGTCCATCATTTCTCCAGATGCCCAAAAGATTTCGAGCGAGAACAAGGCGGCAACTGCGCGAGTCCCCGGGAGCGTAGCCTACTACGTGACTGGGGTGAGCAAAGGCAGCCAACGCGGTTATCGCTTGAAAGCTGAAGGGCATATCAACCGTAGCGGCCGGTAATGTAGTCTTCAGTTTGTTTCTTCGCGGGCTTGGTGAACAGATCGTCCGTGTTGCTGAACTCAATCAATTCGCCCAGGTACATAAACGCCGTGTGGTCTGAACAACGTGCAGCCTGCTGCATGTTGTGGGTGACGATAACAACGGTGTAATCCTCTTTAAGCTCGGTGATCAGCTCTTCGATACGCCCGGTGGAGATCGGGTCGAGCGCTGAGCATGGCTCATCCAGCAGCAGTACTTCCGGGCGAATGGCGATACCACGCGCAATACATAAACGCTGCTGCTGACCACCGGAGAGAGAGTACCCGCTCTGGTGCAGTTTATCTTTGGTTTCGTTCCATAATGCGGCCTTGGTCAACGCCCACTGCACACGCTCATCCATATCCGCACGGGAGAGCTTTTCAAACAGGCGTACACCAAATGCGATGTTGTCATAAATGGACATCGGGAACGGCGTCGGTTTCTGGAACACCATCCCCACTTTGGCACGAAGCAGTGCGATATCCTGGGTGTTGGTAAGTATATTGTCGCCATCCAGCAGGATTTCACCTTCTGCACGCTGCTCCGGGTACAATTCAAACATTTTGTTAAAAGTACGCAGCAACGTTGATTTACCGCAACCTGACGGACCGATAAACGCAGTTACCTGGTTTTTAGCGATATCCAGGTTGATGTTCTTCAGGGCATGGAATTTGCCGTAGTAGAAGTTCAGGTCACGTACTGAAATTTTACCCGGAGTCGTGTTAACCATACTCATCTCAATCTCTTCCTCATTCAGCGCCGCCGTCGTTGGCCGCGCCGTAAATAATTAACCGTGTTTCTTCTTCGCGAAAATCACGCGCGCCAGAATATTCAGCAACAGTACGCACAGGGTAATAATCAACACCCCGGCCCAGGCCAGTTGCTGCCATTCAGCAAATGGGCTCATCGCAAACTTAAATATCGTTACCGGCAGGTTGGCAATGGGTTGCATCATGTCGGTGCTCCAGAACTGATTGGAGAGCGACGTAAACAACAGCGGGGCGGTTTCACCCGCAATACGCGCAATCGCCAGCAGAACGCCTGTAATAATGCCGGAGACAGACGCTTTCAGGGTGATAGCAGAAATCATCTTCCACTTCGGCGTACCCAGCGCATATGCCGCTTCACGCAGGCTGTCCGGCACCAGTTTGAGCATGTTCTCGGTGGTGCGGATAACGATAGGCACCTGCAGCAGTGCCAGCGCGATAACGCCCGCCCAGCCGGAGAAGTGCTCCATCTTCGCCACCACAATGGTGTAAACAAACAGACCAACAACAATTGATGGTGCAGAAAGCAGAATATCGTTGATAAAACGGATCACCTCAGCCAGCCAGGACTTACGCCCGTACTCGGCCAGATAGATGCCCGCCATAATACCGAGCGGTGTACCAAACACGGTCGCCCACAGAATCAACAGTCCGCTACCGGCCAGAGCGTTCGCCAGACCACCACCAGCGGTATTTGGCGGAGGCGTCATTTCGGTGAACAGTGCCAGCGACATGCCATCAATACCACGGGTAACCGTGGACATCAGGATCCAGATAAGCCAGAACAGACCGAATGCCATCGTCGCCATAGAGAGCGTCAGCGCGATGCGGTTTTTCATACGGCGACGCGCCTGCATCTTACGGCGGGATTCCGCCAGCGCGGCTGTGTTTTGCATTTCAAGCGTAGCCATTAGCGTGCCCCCTCGTTTTTCGCAAGGCGCATGATCATGAACTTAGATGCCGCCAGCACGATGAAGGTGATCACAAACAGGATCAGCCCCAGTTCCATCAGCGCAGCAACATGCAAGCCAGATTCCGCTTCGGCAAACTCATTCGCCAGCGCAGAGGTAATGCTGTTGCCCGGCATGTACAGCGACGCACTGTCGAGCTGGTAGGTGTTACCGATAATAAAGGTTACCGCCATGGTTTCACCCAACGCGCGCCCAAGACCCAGCATCACGCCACCAATCACACCATTTTTGGTGAACGGCAGGACGATACGCCAGATAACTTCCCAGGTAGTGCAACCGATACCATAGGCTGACTCTTTCATCAGCACCGGCGTTTGTTCGAACACATCGCGCATAACGGCTGCAATGTACGGGATGATCATGATGGCAAGGATCACGCCAGCGGCCAGAATACCAATGCCAAATGCCGGACCGGAGAACAGGGCACCAACAAACGGGATATTGGAAAGAATGTTACCGACTGGCTCCTGGAAGTAGGTTGCGAACAGCGGAGCAAAGATAAACAAGCCCCACATGCCGTAAACGATACTCGGGATCGCCGCCAGCAGTTCGATAGCGATACCCAGCGGGCGACGCAGCCAGCCTGGCGCTAATTCCGTCAGAAACAACGCAATGCCGAAGCTCACCGGAACGGCAATCAGCAGTGCAATAAGAGAGGTGACCAACGTACCGTAAATTGGTACCAGCGCACCGTAAATATCGTTTGGCGCATCCCATTCTTTGGTCCACAGGAACGAGAAACCAAATTTCTGGATGCTTGGCCAGGAGGAGATGACCAGAGAGACAATAATGCCACCCAACATCAATAGCACAATCAGCGCAGCCAGTTTTACCAGCGCACTGAATATCATGTCACCCTTTTTACCCGGAGGGTTAAAAGCAGGCTTGGTTGCAGCCATAAATTACTCTTTCCATTAAACACGTTTTACGAAGTTGCCCAAACCGGATGGCGCTACGCTTATCCGGTCTATACATTGGGCCTACAGTCTGAACCGTAGGGCGGATAAGCGTAGCGCCATCCGCCAATTCGTCAAAGATATTCTGTTAATACAGCGCTTTACCACTGCTGTCTTTCACGTTGGTCTTCCATGCAGCACGAATCTGCTCAACCACGCTGTCCGGCAGGCTGGCGTAATCCAGGTCATTGGCCTGCTTGCCGCCATTTTTGTATGCCCAGTCAAAGAATTTCAGCACCTCAGCGCCTTGCTCAGGTTTCTTCTGCTCTTTATGAACCAGAATGAAGGTTGTAGACGTGATTGGCCACGCCTCGTCACCTTTCTGGTTAGTCAGATCCTGGGCAAAAGTTTTGCTCCAGTCAGCGCCTTTAGCCGCATTAGCGAAACTTTCTTCGGTCGGACTTACCGGTTTGCCGTCAGCAGTAACCAGTTTGGTATAGGCCAGGTTGTTCTGCTTAGCATAAGCATATTCAACGTAGCCGATAGAGCCTGGCAGACGCTGTACGAACGCGGCGATACCGTCGTTGCCTTTACCACCCAGACCGGTTGGCCAGTTAACGGTAGAGCCTGAACCAATTTTAGATTTCCACTCTTCATTCACTTTTGCCAGATAGCTGGTGAATACGAAGGAAGTACCGGAACCATCAGCACGACGAACAACGGCGATATTCTGAGAAGGTAGTTTCAGACCCGGGTTCAGTTTGGTGATGGCTTCATCATCCCACTTCTTAATTTTGCCGAGATAGATGTCACCCAGCGTTTTACCGTCAAGCACCAGCTCACCGGATTTCAGGCCTGGGATATTCACCGCCAGCACCACACCGCCGATCACTGTTGGGAACTGGAAAAGACCTTCCTGTGCCAGTTTCTCATCAGACAATGGTGCATCAGATGCACCGAAATCAACGGTATTTGCAGTAATTTGTTTTACACCACCGGAGGAGCCGATACCCTGGTAGTTTACTTTGCTACCGGTCTCTTTCTGATAGGTATCAGCCCATTTGGCATACACCGGCGCAGGAAAAGTTGCACCTGCACCTGTCAGGCTTGCTGCTGCGAATACAGAGAAAGCACTCATCGATAAGGTCGCGGCGACAACAGTTGCGACAGTGGTACGCATAACTTTCATAATGTCTCCTGCACGATTTTCGTAAATCATTGTTAAGTGGCTACGATGAGCAAAATAGGATAAACAGGTGACAGTTAAATGTACGAAATATGACAGTTTTATGACAAAGAAATAAATCAGACAAAACAAATAAAAAAAACCAATAAAAATAATCAGTTGAAATGACACGTGACGGTAATATTTCGCAAAAAATTTCTTTTTATGACACTGAAAACAGTAGCTGAAGATGACGGTTTGTCACATAAAAAAGGCGGGATAGTTGATTGAAAACAGAACAACGCATAAAAAAGCCCCGCCAAAAGCGGGGCATTTTCACTATAACCGACTTACTCTACAGTAACCGATTTAGCCAGGTTACGCGGCTGATCCACATCGGTGCCTTTAATCAGCGCCACGTGATAAGCCAGCAACTGCAGCGGAACAGTGTAGAAGATCGGTGCAATAACCTCTTCCACATGCGGCATCTCGATGATGTGCATGTTTTCGCTGCTAGTGAACCCAGCATCCTGATCGGCGAAGACGTATAACTGGCCGCCGCGGGCACGAACTTCTTCAATGTTGGATTTCAGTTTTTCCAACAGTTCGTTGTTCGGTGCAACCACGATAACCGGCATATCGGCATCAATCAGCGCCAGCGGGCCGTGTTTCAGTTCGCCAGCGGCATAAGCTTCAGCGTGAATATAAGAGATCTCTTTTAACTTCAGCGCACCTTCCAGCGCAATCGGATACTGATCGCCACGGCCAAGGAACAGCGCATGATGTTTGTCAGAGAAATCTTCCGCCAGAGCTGCGATACGTTTGTCCTGAGACAGCATCTGTTCAATGCGGCTCGGCAATGCCTGCAGACCGTGAACGATCTCCTGTTCGATTGACGCATCCAGGCCTTTCAGACGAGACAGTTTCGCCACCAGCATCAACAGAACTGTCAACTGAGTGGTAAATGCTTTCGTCGAAGCCACGCCTATTTCAGTCCCGGCATTGGTCATTATCGCCAGGTCTGATTCACGCACCAGAGAAGATCCCGGTACGTTACAGATAGCCAGCGATCCCAGATAGCCCAGATCTTTAGACAAGCGCAGACCCGCCAGGGTATCCGCCGTTTCACCAGACTGGGAAAGAGTGATCATCAGGCTGTTACGACGCACAGCTGATTTGCGATAGCGGAACTCGGAAGCGATTTCCACATCACAGGAAATACCTGCCAGCGACTCGAACCAGTAGCGGGATACCATACCTGAGTTGTACGAGGTACCACAGGCGATAATCTGGATATGCTCCACCTGAGACAGCAGCTCGTTGGCATTCGGACCCAGCTCGCTTAAATCCACTTCACCATGGCTGATACGCCCGGTAAGGGTGTTTTTAATCGCGTTCGGCTGTTCGTAAATCTCTTTCTGCATGTAGTGGCGGTAAATACCTTTTTCGCCAGCATCATATTGCAGACTGGATTCGATATCCTGACGTTTCACTTCTTCGCCAGACTTATCGAAAATAGAGACCGAACGGCGGGTCACTTCCGCAATATCGCCTTCTTCAAGGAAGATAAAGCGACGGGTAACCGGCAGCAGCGCCAGCTGATCGGAAGCGATAAAGTTCTCACCCATCCCCAAGCCAATAACCAGCGGGCTACCAGAACGTGCCGCCAGCAGGACTTCTGGGTTACGGGTATCCATGATCACTGTGCCATATGCACCGCGCAGTTGCGGGATAGTCCGCAGTACAGCTTCACGTAGGGTTCCGCCCTGTTCCAGCTCCCAATGCACCAGGTGAGCAATCACTTCGGTGTCGGTTTCAGAAACAAAGGTGTAACCACGCGCTTTCAGCATTTCGCGTAGTGGTTCATGGTTTTCGATGATGCCGTTATGCACCACCACAATATGTTCAGAAACATGCGGATGCGCGTTCGCTTCTGAAGGTTCACCATGGGTCGCCCAACGGGTATGAGCAATACCAGTGCCGCCATGCAACGGATGCTCTTCCGCAGCAGCAGTAAGCATCTGTACTTTACCCAGACGACGCAGACGGGTCATGTTGCCTTCAGCATCGACAACTGCCAGACCGGCAGAGTCATAGCCACGATATTCCAGACGACGTAAACCTTCGAGAAGGATTTCAGCTACATCACGCTGCGCGATAGCGCCAACAATTCCACACATATTTTATGATTCCGAATTTAGGCATTATGCCTGTCGTTGTCGGTCAACCTGTTTACCCTTCGTCTTTCACGCCGTTGCTGCGTTGGCTGCACTTGTTCACTCCGGTCACTTACCTCAGTAAGCTCCCGAAGATTCCCAGGTTTGCCGCCTTGCTAAGGCGCGAAATACTTTGGGCAATGCCCGTATTCCGGGCTCCCCGAGCCTTGTAGAGAGTGGGGTTATTTTTATAGTTACTGCTATTGGGAGGGAGATATATATTTACCTCCTCATCCCTCTGTCTGCCTGATGATGGCTACGCCTTATCAGGCCTACAAAACTAAAATTATTTTTTTTTCACCGGACGTTTCCAGCCCTGCTTATGGACCTGCGGCACGCGGCTTAAAACTAGTTCATTATCGGCGATATTTCGCGTAACGGTAGTTCCGGCTGCGATAGTCGCGCCCTTACCCACGGAAACAGGAGCCACCAGCTGAGTGTCTGAACCAACAAAAACATCGTCGCCAATAATGGTTTTAAACTTATTGGCACCATCGTAGTTACAGGTGATCGTACCCGCACCGATATTCACATTATCGCCAATTTCCGCATCACCCAGATAAGTTAAATGACCGGCTTTAGAGCCTTTACCCAGACGCGCTTTTTTCATTTCGACGAAGTTCCCTACGTGCGCGCCTTCCTGCAGTTCGGCTCCCGGGCGCAGACGTGCGAAAGGTCCGATAGTGCAAGCAGCGTCCAGGCGTGCATCTTCAACCACACTGTACGGACTAAGCTCACAGTCATCACCAATCACGCTGTTTTTGATGATGCACCCTGCGCCTATCTTCACGCGGTTCCCGAGCGTTACGTTACCTTCAATGATAACGTTAGTATCAATTTCAACATCGCGCCCGTGAATAAGCGTACCGCGCAGATCAAAACGAGCCGGATCGCGCAGCATAACCCCCGCCAACAGCAGTTTTTCAGCCTGTTCAGACTGGTACACACGCTCCAGACGGGATAGTTGTAAGCGGTTATTCACGCCTTCCACTTCACTGAGTCTGTCCGGATGAACGGCAGTGATCTCACGACCTTCCTGCCAGGCAAGCGCTATGATATCGGTGATGTAGTATTCACCCTGCGCATTGTTGTTAGTCAATTTTGACAGCCAGCGCTTCATGTCCGCGCCGTTGGCAATCAGAATACCGGTGTTGATTTCCTGGATCTGACGCTGCTCGTCGGTAGCATCTTTATGCTCTACGATACCGGTGACTTTACCGTCATCACGCGTAATGCGCCCATAACCGGTTGGGTCGTCCAGTTTTACCGTTAATAGGCCGATGCCACCCTGCGGTTTTGCATCACGCAAGCGTTGTAACGTAGTAGTGGAGATTAGCGGGACATCGCCATAGAGCATTAAAATGTCTTCGTCATCACCAAAGAATGGCGCTGCCTGCTGCATCGCATGGCCGGTTCCCAACTGCTCTGCCTGCAAAACCCAGTTAAGGTTGCCTTCTTTCAGTGTCTGCTTAAGCAAATCACCACCGTGTCCATAGACCAGGTGTACATGAGTTGCCCCTAATTCATTAGCAGCATCAATGACATGCTGGACCATCGCCTTTCCCGCGAGAGTGTGCAGCACTTTAGGGAGATCGGAATACATGCGTGTACCTTTGCCAGCGGCAAGGATCACGACGCTCATAGCACTATTCAACATACACGTCCTGACTTAAATTTGAGAACGAATTTATACCGTTTCACATTGAAATTACTACATTTTTTTCATCGTGAAATGGGCCGAAGATAAAACGTTCAATAGGAGAAAATACCTACCTGTTAATCAACTATTTTCATCTATATCGGCGTCTTTTGTCTCCCCGAAACCAGGAGTCTGTACCTATTAAAGCCTTAGGTTAATGTTTTTGCTATTTTTTTGCCTAATGAATAAAGAATTTAGTACATAGCACGCGATTTTATCGCTCAAATTCAGCCGGCAGCAGCAAAATACCTGCGAGTCATGATTTCAGACTATGCAGACAAAAATAGATAAGACAACTTGCTGTATTTAAGGGGAAAAGTACGAGAACAGGGAGTGAGACGACTGACGGCGCTTGCTTACAAACCACATTAAGCACAGCGCCACATTGCAGGCAGGGTATTACAGATTGAACATGCCGAAAGAAACGTTCATGTTGCTGAAAAGGGCGATGATTTTGTTGATCAATTTCATGTTGGTATCCTGTTTTTATCTGAGTTAATTATGTGACACTCATCACAAAAAACAAGTCTACGCTTCATTTTTTAATCGATCAATATTTACGTGATGCAGATCACATAATTATTAAAATAGCTTTTCAGCTTATATAACTTAAACCACAGGCATAAAAAAACCAGCCTGAAATCAGACTGGTTTTTGTGTTTTCAAGCCGGTGTTACATCGCTTTTTTGGTCAACTCGATAACGCGCAATTTCGCGATCGCTTTGGCCAGTTCCGCAGATGCCTGAGCGTAATCCACGTCACCGTGAGAGCTCTTAATGTGCTCTTCAGCCTTACGTTTCGCTTCCAGGGCTCTCGCTTCATCGAGATCCTGCCCGCGAATCGCGGTATCAGCCAGTACGGTCACGTTGCCAGGCTGCACTTCAAGAATGCCGCCGGACAGGTAGATAAACTCTTCATGACCGAACTGTTTAACGATGCGGATCATACCAGGCTTAATGGCGGTGAGCAGCGGGGCATGCCCTGGGAAAATACCCAGTTCACCTTCACTACCCGTTACCTGGATTTTTTCGACCAGACCAGAGAACATTTGTTGCTCTGCGCTGACGACGTCCAGGTGGTAAGTCATTGCCATATCACCCTCCGATTAAGGCGTTAAAGTTTTTTGGCTTTTTCCACGGCTTCGTCGATAGAACCAACCATGTAGAACGCCTGCTCTGGCAGGTGATCGTATTCGCCTTCCATGATGCCTTTAAAGCCACGGATGGTGTCTTTCAGGGAAACATATTTACCAGGGGAACCGGTAAATACTTCCGCGACGAAGAACGGCTGGGACAGGAAGCGCTGGATCTTACGCGCACGTGCTACCACCAGTTTATCTTCTTCAGACAATTCATCCATACCCAGGATGGCGATGATGTCTTTCAGTTCCTGATAACGCTGCAGCAGGGACTGTACGCCACGCGCAGTGTCGTAGTGTTCCTGACCAACAACCAGCGGATCCAACTGACGGCTGGTGGAATCCAGCGGGTCAACTGCCGGGTAGATACCCAGAGATGCGATCTGACGGCTCAGTACCACGGTTGCATCCAAGTGAGCAAAGGTGGTTGCTGGGGATGGGTCAGTCAAGTCATCCGCAGGTACGTATACCGCCTGAACGGAGGTGATAGAACCGGTTTTAGTAGAGGTGATACGTTCCTGAAGAACACCCATCTCTTCCGCCAGGGTCGGCTGGTAGCCTACCGCTGAAGGCATACGACCCAGCAGAGCAGATACTTCCGTACCGGCCAGGGTGTAACGATAGATGTTATCAACGAACAACAGAACGTCACGACCTTCGTCACGGAACTTCTCAGCCATAGTCAGACCGGTCAGAGCAACGCGCAGACGGTTTCCCGGCGGCTCGTTCATCTGGCCATAAACCAGGGATACTTTATCCAGAACGTTAGAGTCGGTCATTTCGTGGTAGAAGTCGTTACCCTCACGAGTACGCTCACCAACACCTGCAAACACGGAGTAACCGGAGTGTTCGATCGCGATGTTACGGATCAGCTCCATCATGTTTACGGTTTTACCTACACCCGCACCACCGAACAGACCAACTTTACCGCCCTTCGCGAACGGACACATCAGGTCGATAACTTTGATACCGGTTTCCAGCAGTTCCTGAGAGCTGGACAGCTCTTCATAGGACGGTGCTGCGCGGTGGATAGCCCAACGCTCTTCTTCACCGATATCGCCTTTCATGTCGATCGGGTGACCCAGAACGTTCATGATACGACCCAGGGTTGCTTTACCTACCGGGACTTCGATCGGGTGTTCGAGGTCTTTAACTTCCAGACCACGACGCAGACCGTCGGAAGAACCCATGGCGATGGTACGCACGATACCGCCGCCGAGCTGCTGCTGAACTTCCAGCACCAGGCTCTCATTACCATTCATAACCTCAAGAGCATCGTACACGCGCGGTACGGCATCCTGAGGGAATTCGACGTCAACCACGGCGCCGATTACCTGGACAATTTTTCCAGTAGCCATCTTGAATCCTCTACGAATTAACCTGGTTATACCGCGGATGCACCACCGACGATTTCGGTGAGTTCCTGAGTAATGCTGGCCTGACGAGCTTTGTTGTATACCAACTGCAGCTCTTTAATCAGGCTGCCGCCATTGTCGGTCGCGGCTTTCATCGCCACCATACGTGCGGCCTGCTCGCTGGCCAGGTTTTCTACCACACCCTGATAAACCTGAGATTCAACGTAACGACGCAGCAGAGTATCCAGCAGCGGTTTCGGGTCTGGTTCATACAGGTAATCCCAGGCTTTTTGTTTTAACTCTTCATCTTCTGATGCCGGTAACGGCAACAGTTGGGTAAGAGTTGGCACCTGAGACATGGTGTTAATAAATTTGTTGCTGACAACGTACAGTCTGTCCAGACGGCCTTCATCGTAGGCCTGCAGCATCACTTTAACCGGACCGATCAGTTCGGACAGGGAAGGGTTATCCCCCATACCGGTTACCTGAGCAACCACGTTACCGCCAACGGAGTTAAAGAAAGACACGCCCTTAGAGCCGATCATTGCGATGTCGCACTGAACGCCTTTATCGGACCATGTTTTCATATCTGCCAGCAGTTTTTTGAACAGGTTAATGTTCAAGCCGCCACACAGACCACGATCGGTCGACACCACCAGGTAGCCCACGCGTTTAACGTCGCGTTCTTCCAGGTAAGGGTGCTTATATTCCAGATTACCATTCGCAAGGTGACCAATCACTTTGCGCATGGTCTCTGCATAAGGACGGCTGGCCGCCATGCGATCCTGCGATTTACGCATTTTGGAAGCGGCGACCATCTCCATCGCTTTAGTGATCTTCTGCGTGTTCTGGACGCTTGCGATCTTACTACGTATCTCTTTTGCGCCGGCCATGAGCTTCTCCTCAATGCCTTGCGGTCCGTCCTAGGACAGACCGCCAGACGTTACCAGGACTGGGTTGCTTTGAAGGAATCGAGGATAGCTTTCAGCTTGCCTTCGATTTCATCGTTATAGCCACCGGACTGGTTAATCTCTTGCATCAGCGGAGCGTGGTCACGGTCGACGTAAGCCAGCAGAGCAGCTTCGAAACTACCGATTTTCGCCAGTTCCACATCTTCGAGGTAACCGCGTTCAGCCGCAAACAGCACCACACCCTGCTGTGCTACAGACATTGGGGCATACTGTTTCTGCTTCAGCAGTTCAGTTACTTTCTGACCGTGGCTCAGCTGCTTACGCGTAGCTTCATCCAGGTCGGAAGCGAACTGAGAAAACGCTGCCAGTTCACGATACTGTGCCAGTGCGGTACGAATACCACCAGACAGTTTCTTAATGATCTTGGTCTGCGCTGCGCCACCTACACGAGATACGGAGATACCCGGGTTAACTGCCGGACGAATACCGGAGTTAAACAGGTTGGTTTCCAGGAAGATCTGACCATCGGTAATGGAAATTACGTTGGTCGGAACGAACGCAGAAACGTCACCCGCCTGGGTTTCGATAATCGGCAGAGCGGTCAGGGAGCCGGTTTTACCCTTAACTTCACCATTGGTGAACTTCTCAACGTATTCCGCGTTAACGCGGGATGCGCGTTCCAGCAGACGGGAGTGGAGGTAAAATACGTCGCCCGGGAATGCTTCACGTCCTGGCGGACGACGGAGCAGCAGGGAAACCTGACGGTAAGCAACGGCCTGTTTGGACAGGTCATCATAAACGATCAGTGCATCTTCGCCGCGGTCACGGAAGTATTCGCCCATTGCGCAACCGGCATATGGCGCCAGATATTGCAGTGCAGCGGATTCAGACGCGGTTGCCACAACAACGATGGTGTTGGACAGTGCGCCGTGTTCTTCCAGTTTACGAACCACGTTAGAAATGGTGGACGCTTTCTGGCCAATAGCCACGTACACACATTTGATGCCGGAATCGCGCTGGTTGATGATCGCATCGATTGCCATCGCGGTTTTACCGGTCTGACGGTCACCGATGATCAATTCACGCTGACCACGACCGATTGGGATCATAGCATCAACGGATTTATAACCGGTCTGTACCGGCTGATCGACGGACTGACGTTCGATTACGCCCGGAGCGATAACTTCGATTGGCGAGAAGCCATCGTTATCAACCGGACCTTTACCGTCGATAGGGGAACCCAGAGTGTTCACCACACGACCCAGCAGGCCACGGCCAACCGGAACTTCCAGAATACGACCCGTACACTTAACCTTCATGCCTTCGGCGAGGTCAGCGTATGGACCCATCACAACTGCACCTACGGAGTCGCGCTCCAGGTTCAGTGCGATTGCGTAACGGTTACCCGGCAGGGAAATCATCTCACCCTGCATACAGTCGGCAAGGCCGTGGATGCGGATAACACCGTCACTTACAGAAACAATAGTACCTTCGTTGTGAGCTTCGCTCACAACACTGAACTGAGCAATGCGCTGCTTGATCAGTTCGCTGATTTCGGTGGAATTCAGTTGCATGCTCCAGTCCCCTTAAGACTGCAAGACGTCTGCAAGGCGTTCAAGACGGCCGCGTACGCTGCCATCAATGACCATATCACCCGCACGGATGATTACGCCTGCCATTACAGACTTATCGATTTTGCAATTCAGCTTAACTTTGCGTGACAGACGTTTTTCCATCGCTGCACTAATCTTCGTAAGCTGTTCATCACTCAGTGCATTGGCAGAAGTAACTTCTACCTCAGAGATCGCCTCACTGGCTGCACGCAGGTGAATAAACTGCTCAAGAACATCCGGGAGCGCATTCAGACGGTTATTTTCAGCCATCACCTTAATCAGGTTTTGGCCGTTTTCGTCCAGCTGCTCACCGCAGACTGCGATAAACGACTCAGCGAGCGTTTCCGGCGCCAGCGCGCCAGAGAGAAGCTCTGCCATTTGTTCGTTTTTCGTCACCTCAGCGGCAAACATCAGCATATCTTGCCAACGGTCAACGCTTTGGTGCTCAACGGCAAAGTCAAAAGCTGCTTTGGCGTAGGGGCGAGCTACCGTAATAAATTCAGACATCAGCCCCTCCCTCCTTACAGTTCAGCGACAAGTTTGTCCACGATGTCGCTGTTAGCAGCTTCATCCACGGAACGTTCGATGATCTTCTCGGCGCCAGCAACAGCCAGGATAGCAACTTGCTTACGCAGCTCTTCGCGAGCACGTTTACGCTCGGCTTCAATTTCCGCCTGCGCTTGTGCCACGATTTTAGTACGTTCCTGCTCTGCTTCAGTTTTGGCTTCGTCCAGGATCTGAGCGCGACGTTTGTTCGCCTGCTCGATGATTACCTGAGCTTCCGCTTTAGCCTTTTTCAGCTGGTCGGTCGCGCTGGCCTTTGCAAGGTCAAGATCCTTATGTGCTCGTTCCGCAGAAGCAAGACCGTCAGCAATTTCTTTTTGACGTTTTTCGATGGCAGCCATTAACGGCGGCCATACGTACTTCATGCAGAACAGAACGAACAGGACAAACGCGATGGCCTGGCCGAGGATTGTTGCGTTAAGATTCACAGCACAATGCCTCTATCTAGTTAACGTTCTGATATTGCTTTTAATTCAAGCAACGCTTACTACGCGACAGCGAACATCACGTACAGACCCAGACCTACAGCGATCATCGGGATAGCATCCACCAGACCCATAACGATAAAGAACTGAGTACGCAGCAGAGGAATCAGATCAGGTTGACGCGCTGCGCCTTCCAGGAATTTACCCCCGAGGATGCCGATACCGATCGCAGCACCGATTGCCGCCAGACCCATCATCACAGCGGCAGCCATGTACAGCAGATCCATATTCAGGTTTTCCATGACAGTCTCCAGTTTGTTTCAGTTAAAACGTAGTAGTGTTGGTAAATTAATGCTCTTCAGACGCCATCGACAGATAGACAATCGTCAGAACCATGAAGATGAAGGCTTGCAGCGTGATAATCAGTATGTGGAAAATGGCCCATGGCACATTCAGGATCCACTGTGACCACCACGGCAACAGACCAGCAATCAGAATGAAAATCAGCTCACCAGCGTACATGTTGCCGAACAGTCGCAGACCAAGAGAAACTGGTTTGGACAGCAGGCTTACCCCTTCAAGGATTAAGTTGACAGGAATGAACGCCCAGTGATTGAACGGCTGCAGCGTCAACTCTTTCGTGAAGCCACCGATGCCTTTCATTTTGATGCTGTAGAACAGAATGAGGATAAATACGCCCAGCGCCATAGACAGGGTGATGTTCACGTCAGCAGACGGAACCACACGCAGAGCTGGCAGACCAAAGATATGCTCACCGATGTACGGCAGCAGGTCGATAGGCAGTAAGTCCATCATGTTCATCAGGAATACCCAGACGAAAATCGTCAGGGCCAGCGGAGCAATCAGCTTGCTTTTGCCATGGTACATGTCTTTCACGCTACCATTTACAAAGCCGATTACCAGCTCAATCGCGGTCTGAAATTTACCTGGTACGCCGCTGGTCGCCTTTTTGGCAACGCTACGGAACATAAGCAGGAACAACAGACCCAGAACCACCGAGAAAAACATGGAGTCAATATTGAGCGTCCAGAAGGTGGCTGGGGGGTTGTGCGGATCCACCAGCGAGAATGTACGCAGGTCCAACTGAAGGTTGTTCAGATGGTGTCCTATGTAATCCTGCGGCGTCATATTTTCTGAAGCCATGATGCCTTTACCCTTTGTTGTTAATTACAGCCGGCGCCAGTATCTGAACCACCAGCACCAAAACCCACGTAACGATCAGCGGTAAGAATACCGCCTTCAAAACCGCCAACGCCACCACCAGCAAAACCAGCATCGCCAACACCTTGAAGGCTTCGCCGAAGGCGAACGACCAGGCAACTCGGCCCTTTGCTGGTGTATGCGCCTGGTGACGCCAGGCAAATATCATAAACAACATATTCGGCAGTAACACTGCCAAACCCCCGCATAATGCGGAGATGCCCCAGAAAGGGTCTTTGAGGCTAAACAGCAATCCACTTGCTATTACCGCCAGAAGCTGTGTGAGCAAAAGCTTACGAGCAACGTTTCGACTCAAGAGCGACATAGACATCACGTTTTTACTCCTGCTCCCTTCGAGGTATGCCGCGTGTCGTATAAAACGTTCTTTATGGCTTAGAGTCAAGCATCAAAAAGCGGTCAAATTATACGGTGCGCCTTCGTGATTTCAAACAATAAGTAGCTAAAAAGTGAATAAATGTTTAAATATTTTTCTCTGGGCCTCATTTATTACTTTTCGGCAAACTGTGAACGATCATGCAAAACTGCAAATACCGCGTAAACACTGGCGATAAAGCGTGCACCAGATCACATATCGAACATATTCACCTTCGCATAATTTATTTACGTGGCAAATGATGCCTTTTCATCTTTTTGATATTTAAGCGTAAAAATCGTCACTGTTTTAGAAATAGCGCCTAACAACAAAAAAACCACTCATTGACATTTATAATAAAAAATTAACACAAAGCGGTAATTCTTACGTTCTATTTTTAGCAGACTGATATTTTCACAGTTGACTTGTTTCGCATTTAACAAAAAACGGTACGTTATAGTTATGATGCAAAACAGTAAGGCACAGGTGAAATGTAACAACATTTAACCCCACTACACCCTCCAATTTTTAACACCTGAAGCACCGCTTTTTTTCTATTTTTTTTGACAAATATTAAATTTTGTTTGGCTTAATAACCACCAGATGGCGTTCACCGTCCAGCTGTGGAACCCGTAATTTTTCAACAGACTCGACGCTAAATTCAGCAGGTAAAGAGGCTATCTCATCTTCAGGCAACTGTCCCTTTAACGCGTAAAAACGCCCGTTTTGACCGGGTAAATGATGACACCAACTCACCATGTCGTTAAGCGACGCAAAAGCACGGCTTATCACCCCATCAAATGGAGGTTCAGAAGGAAACTCTTCAACCCGGCTCTGTACAGGGGTGATGTTAGTAAGCGCAAGCTCATGTTGCACCTGGCGCAGGAAGCGAACACGTTTCCCCAGGCTATCCAGCAGCGTAAAATGGGCGTCAGGACGAACTATGGAGAGCGGAATGCCCGGCAGACCAGGGCCAGTACCAACGTCAATAAAGCGCTCCCCCTGCAAATGAGGTGCGACTACGATGCTGTCCAGAATATGGCGCACCAGCATTTCATTGGGATCCCGCACCGATGTCAGATTGTACGCTTTGTTCCATTTGTGCAGCATATCGACATACGCAATCAACTGATTTTTCTGGTGATCGGTAAGCGAAATACCAGCATCAGCCAGCAGACGAGAGAGTTTGTTGAGCACGGCAGTTACCTGTCTATAAAATTTGCCCGGTGGTGTTTTGCTTACCAGGCTAACGAATCGGTAGGGCGGGTAAACAAAACGCACCCGCCAAAATTGGCTTTACGCGCTGCGGCGCAGCATACCTTGTTTTTTCAGCCATACCAGCAGAATGGAGATGGCCGCAGGTGTCACACCAGAAATACGTGATGCCTGACCAATCGACACAGGTTTGTGATCATTAAGCTTGGCAATAACTTCATTCGATAAACCGGAAACCTGGCGATAGTCCAGAGTCGCAGGCAACAAAGTGTTTTCATTACGTTGCTGCCGGTCTATTTCATCCTGCTGACGGGCAATATACCCTTCGTATTTAACCTGAATCTCAACCTGTTCTGCGGCCTGTGCATCGTCAAGACCCGGGGCGAACGCAGACAAAGATGTCAGCTGTGCGTAGGTCATATCCGGGCGACGCAGAAGATCTTCACCACTGGCTTCACGTGACAGAGGAGTCGCAAGGTGAGCGTTCACTTCAGCGGCAGACTCAGCTAACGGGTTCACCCAGGTCGATTTAAGACGTTGACGCTCTTGTTCGATGCGCTCCAGTTTTTCATTGAAACGCGCCCAGCGTTCGTCATCCACCAGACCCAGCTCGCGGCCCATTTCTGTCAGACGGAGATCGGCGTTATCTTCACGCAACATCAAACGATATTCCGCACGTGAGGTAAACATACGGTACGGTTCTTTGGTACCCAGTGTACAAAGATCATCGACTAATACGCCAAGGTATGCCTGAGAACGTGCAGGAGCCCAGCCTTCTTTGTCAGCGGACAGACGGGCAGCGTTCAGGCCAGCAAGCAGACCCTGCGCCGCGGCTTCTTCATAACCTGTCGTGCCGTTGATTTGTCCGGCAAAGAACAATCCCTGGATAAATTTGCTTTCCAGAGTTGGTTTCAGATCGCGTGGGTCGAAGAAGTCATACTCAATAGCATAGCCGGGGCGAACGATTCTCGCGTTTTCCATCCCCTGCATAGAGCGAACAATCTGCATCTGTACATCGAATGGCAGGCTGGTGGAGATGCCGTTCGGGTAAATTTCGTTGGAAGTCAGTCCTTCTGGTTCGAGGAAGATCTGATGTTGGTTACGATCGGCAAAACGCATTACTTTGTCTTCGATCGATGGGCAGTAACGTGGACCAATGCCTTCGATCACACCAGCATACATTGGACTACGATCGAGGTTATTTCGGATCACGTCATGGGTTTTCTCGTTGGTATGCGTGATGTAGCAAGGTACCTGATTGGGATGCTGCGAGGCGCTACCCATAAACGAGAAAACTGGCATTGGGTTATCGCCGTGCTGCTGCGCCAGTACGCTGAAATCGATAGTACGGGCATCAATGCGCGGTGGTGTTCCGGTTTTGAGGCGGCTCACACGCAGCGGGAGTTCACGCAAGCGACGTGACAATGGAATAGACGGCGGATCGCCAGCACGGCCACCGCTGTAGTTGTCCAGACCGATATGTATTTTACCATCGAGGAAGGTACCGACGGTCAGAACCACCGCTTTGGCGCGGAACTTCAAACCCATTTGAGTAACGGCACCAACAACACGATCGTTTTCAACAATCAGATCTTCAACCGCCTGCTGGAAGATCATCAGGTTTGGCTGATTCTCCAGCGCAGTGCGTACAGCCTGCCGATAGAGCACACGATCCGCCTGAGCACGGGTCGCTCGGACGGCAGGTCCTTTGCTCGCGTTTAGTATCCTAAACTGAATACCGGCATGGTCGATCGCTTTGGCCATCAGCCCACCAAGCGCATCCACTTCTTTTACCAGGTGTCCCTTCCCAATGCCGCCAATGGCCGGGTTGCAGCTCATCTGCCCCAGCGTGTCGATATTGTGTGTCAAAAGCAGAGTCTGCTGACCCATCCGCGCCGCTGCCATTGCGGCCTCGGTGCCTGCATGACCCCCGCCAATGATGATGACGTCAAAAGGATCCTGATAAAACATGGTAGTTGCCTCGCATAACGCGGTGTGAAAATGGATTGAAGCCCGGGCCGTGGATTCTACTCAACTTTAGTCGATGGAGAAAGACCTGGGATCCTGGGTATTAAAAAGAAGATCTTTTTATTTAGAGATCTGTTTTATTGTGATCTCTTATTAGGATCGCGACTTTCTGTGGATAAGGGCGATCCTTTGAATAAGATCAACAGGTTGTTGAGGATCATTAGCTGTGAATGATCGGTGATCCTGGTCCGTATAAGCTGGGATCAGAATGAAGGGTTATACACAACTCAAAAACTGAACAACGGTTGTTCTTTGGATAACTACTGGTTAATCCAAGCTTACTACCAGAGTTATCCACACTCGATCGCACGATCTTTACACATTTTTGAGTAAATTAATCCAGGATCCCAGCCAAACTTCCGCTGGATCCTCCGGAATATCGTGTTCAAGGACATTGATCCTGAGTGTTTCGCCGATCTGTTTTGCACCAGACGATGTCAGTTCAGCCTGTAATTTGTCGATCGCGCCACAGAAGGTGTCATATTCGCGGCTGCCAATACCAATTGCACCGAAACGAACCTGAGAAAGGTCTGTTTTCTGAGACTGAAGATCTTTATAGAAAGGAAGCAGGTTATCCGGGATGTCTCCAGCTCCGTGTGTTGAGCTGATCACCAACCAAATACCAGAGGTAGGGAGCTCCTCTACTTGCGGTCCGTGCAGTGTTTCGGTTGAAAAACCTGCATCTTCCAGCTTTTCAGCCAGATGTTCCGCAACGTATTCGGCACCACCAAGGGTACTACCGCTGATAAGAGTAATGTCCGCCATATGAGCCCATCCTGATAAAGAGGGGCTATTGTACGCTGTGAGTGAGCTGGGATCTACCTGTGGAAAAGCAGGGAATTAAAAAAAACGATCATGGGCGGATTGTACGCATAATCGGGTTCTGCAGGACGATCAAGGTTTCAGTGGACTGAATTTCGTCAATTGTTTGGATCTTGTTGATAAGTACCTGCTGCAAGGCGTCAATGGAGCGGCACATTACCTTAATAAAGATACTGTAGTGGCCGGTGGTGTAATACGCCTCCGTCACTTCATCAAGACTTTCCAGTCTGGCCAGCGCAGACGGGTAGTCTTTCGCACTTTTCAGGATGATGCCGATAAAGCAGCCGACGTCATAACCCAACTGCTTGGGACTGACATCAATACGCGCGCCGGTAATTATCCCGGCTTGCTTCATCTTCTCTACGCGCACATGGATCGTTCCGGGGCTGACGCCAAATTGTTTGGCCAGTTCTGCGTATGCGGTGCGGGCGTTTTCCATCAGGGCGTCAAGAATGCCGCGGTCCAGATTGTCGATCTGATAATTTTCCATAGGTTTTTCTTATGTAGATTAATGATTCCATCTATTTTAGCGGTTATTTTTAACGAATCAAAATCGAACATGGCTTTTTGTTTGTTGATTATTGAATATTGCCCTCATTCTGTTGCTTAATCATAGGCAACAGGACACAGGAGTAAAAATAATGAAAACCGCTTACATTGCCAAACAACGTCAAATTAGCTTCGTGAAATCTCATTTTTCTCGTCAGCTGGAGGAGCGTTTAGGTCTGATCGAAGTACAGGCCCCGATCCTCAGTCGTGTAGGAGATGGCACGCAGGATAACTTGTCGGGCTGTGAAAAAGCGGTGCAGGTAAAAGTAAAAGCATTGCCTGACGCCCAGTTCGAAGTGGTTCATTCACTGGCGAAGTGGAAACGTCAAACACTGGGACAACACGACTTCAGCGCGGGCGAAGGGCTGTACACGCACATGAAAGCCCTGCGCCCCGATGAAGATCGCCTCTCTCCGCTCCATTCTGTTTACGTCGATCAGTGGGACTGGGAGCGCGTAATGGGCGACGGTGAGCGTCAATTCTCCACCCTGAAAAGCACGGTAGAGGCTATTTGGGCGGGAATTAAGGCAACTGAAGCTGCGGTGAGCAAAGAATTTGGTCTGGCACCGTTCCTGCCAGAGCAGATCCACTTTGTTCACAGCCAGGAGCTGTTATCCCGTTATCCGGGGCTTGATGCAAAAGGTCGTGAGCGTGCGATTGCTAAAGAGCTGGGCGCTGTATTCCTGGTGGGGATCGGCGGCAAGCTCAGCGACGGTCATCGCCATGACGTTCGTGCGCCGGACTATGATGACTGGAGCTCAGCTTCCGAACTGGGCTACGCTGGTCTGAACGGTGATATCCTGGTGTGGAACCCGGTGCTGGAAGATGCGTTTGAACTTTCTTCTATGGGGATCCGCGTGGATGCTGATGCGCTTAAGCACCAGCTTGCTCTGACTGGTGATGAAGATCGCCTGAGTCTGGAGTGGCACCAGGCGCTGTTGCGTGGCGAAATGCCGCAGACCATTGGCGGGGGTATTGGTCAGTCACGCCTGACTATGCTGTTGCTGCAGTTGCCGCACATTGGTCAGGTACAGTGCGGCGTATGGCCGACACAGGTACGTGAAAGCGTTGCCTCTCTGCTGTAAGTACTAACGCTGCCAGCGTCTGAGCAGGCGGCTTCGCATCCCGGTATCAAAGCGCCAGATATGATCGAAAATGCGCATGATACCGGGTTTGCCATGGGCAGACATTGCGACCGCATGAAAACGGTGCTGGTGTACCCGCTGTAGCTCTCCCACTTTATTGACGACCTCATCAGGCAAGCGCTGAGCGATAAAATCCGAAATAACTACCGCATCGGCATCAAACCATTCTCGCCCCTGCATCCTTTCTATAATGGCGCGAAAACAGCTGGCAATATCTGTACCGCCGCGAAAACGCTGGCTTAGAAAACGGATCGCTTGCTCAATGCCTTGCGCTCCGGACAGCTCATAGCGCACGACTTCAGTTGAAAATAGCATAATGAAGCAGCGGCGGTTATCGGCGAGGGCAACGCGCATCAGCGCCAGGCAAAAGGCTTTTGCGCACTGTTCGTTAAATCCCCCCATTGACCCTGAGGTATCCACGCAGACAATAAAAGGCCCACGTGGCTGTTCATCAAAGTCCTGATGTACAACCGGACGCTCTGTCACTTTCTCGCGCCATGCTTCACCATGAAGGCGGTAGGTCAGTAGCTGTTTTTCCACCAGCCGACGGTAGAATTCATATTCCAGTTCAGTGATGCCGAGTGTGGCTAATTCTGGCGGCAACAGGCGCAGAATATCGTCACTTTGCTGAATGCCATCAACCTGTTCGGGGACGGTTGCAGGTTCCCGCACCAGGGTACGGAATGTTTCCATCGGCGCATCTTTTCGCGGTACAGATTTCGCTTCCCTGGAGCGCCCCAGTTGCTCGGCCAGACGCTGGAGTTCGGGTTGTTGTGTCAGGAAATCGCCGTATTTCACAATCAGCTGATAATCGCCACGTTTGATTTGACCTGCGCTCATATCCCACAAACGGCCTGCGGCATTGTCATTTTCCGCCAGCACTGGATCCAGTTGTCCACTGAGAGTCATCCTCTCCTGTACTTCACTGAGCAGTTGTTCGCGCTCTTCTTCCAGTAGTTGCTGATTCAGCGTTGTGGTTTGAATCACCAGGCTTAAGCGCCAGCGCTGTAGAAAAAGCGTGTGCAGCGCGGGCGTAAACGTACTATTGCTATCGACCAGTTGCTGGGCTTGTCCAGCGTAGGGGGAATGTAGCCGGTGTAACAGCGTTAATATTTGCGGTAACTGGACGATAAACTGCGGGGTGGATAGAAGTTGACTTTGTTGGTAACACATCACCTCTTCTGTCAGTTCCGGCGGTACGCGAGTGTCTTTAAGACGGTTGCGTAATGCCTCTCGCCAGCGGGGAAGATCGTTAGCAATGGCTTTCTTTAACCGGGGGAATTTTTCAAAAAATACCGCCAGTTGTGGAGAGGCCAGCAGAGCGAGGATCATCTCTTCGATCATCCCTTCTTCGCTTACTGCCAGCATGATATTTAGCGTATCAAGGGTTAGCATTGTTGCGCCTGTCGGATCTGCTCTCCAACTTCCTGCAGGCTGGCCTCAATACGACCTAACCAGTCACTATGGATAAACAGACATTTTTGCTGTTCGCTAAACCCGCTATGCTGTTGGTGCCACTCGTTGTCGAGCGCTTCAAGCTGCTGTTTTATCTCGCTGGGCATACTCTCTTCAGATGACCCAGGCAGCGCCAGACGGGAGCCTTGTAAACTGACGTCGCGAACCACCAGGTGTTGGGCGCTGTCGACCTCCATATTTAGCGTCTGTGCAAACCCGATCCCGTTTAGTTTTCCACGGATCTCACCGCCTTTCGTAAGCCACTGTTCCAGGGCGCTACGTTCAAACGAAATATGGATCACCTCCATATCGTGCAGTTTTAAGGGTTTTTGTAGCAGTAACGTCAATACGGATGCAGTGACTTCTGGGGGAAGATCATAGTGAGGACGACGGCTGAACATTCCACCCTGACGAATGACGGTGAAGGCAGTTTTATCGCTTTGCTGCTGCTGAAGCTGGATTCGACGCTGCATAATAGCCCCAAGGCGCGTCAGCATCGCCTGTTGTTGCCAGGCGTGTCCGGTCATCAAAACTTCCAGCTGTTGCTGCATCAGATTCAGGCTTTGTGCGTCGTACCACAGGCAATCTTTCAACAGAATGAGATCGATAGGAGCGACTGCATCGCGTCCGCTAAAGAAGGCGCTTGCCTGGAGTAAGCGGATCGCTTTCTTCCAGCGACGGTCAGACACATAAGGGGCGTTTGGTATCGCGTCCAGTTGTTGGCGCAGCGTAAAAATAAGTTCGAATACACGATCAGGAAGCTGGATCGCACCAATGTCTTTTTGCCACTGGTAATACTCTTCATCCGTCACCTGTAACGTCGCTGGGACCGGATTGTCGCTTTCATCTTGTTGGCTTAACAGCATTGAGCGGAAGTTGGCCTTGTCCTGCACCTTATCCAGCCACAAGCGAATCAGCATACGGTCGTACAAGGCTTCCAGACTACTGTCTGCTTCAGGCAGTTCGTTGGAAGCCGCCACCAGCAGACGCATCGGGATTTTTTCTTCGTGCGCACCGTTACGGAAATGGCGTTCGTTAATGGCGGTAAGCAGGGTATTAAGAATGGCCGGGCCTGCTTTCCAGATTTCATCCAGAAAGACGATTTCAGCTTCAGGAAGATAGCCTGCCGTTAAGCGCTCATAGCGTCCTTCATCCTTCAGGGCCTGAATGGACAGGGGACCAAAAACCTCTTCTGGTGTAGAGAAGCGCGTCATCAGGTATTCGAAAGCGCGTGCGTTTTTAAAAGCAAACTTCAATCGGCGAGCTATTAAGCTTTTAGCGATCCCTGGAGGGCCTAATAAGAAAACGCTCTCGCCGCTCAGTGCAGCCAGCAGACAAAGACGGATGGCGTGGCTACGTTCATAAAGTCCCTTTTCCAGCGCATTGCTCAGACGGGAAATTCTTTCCGCTAATAAATGTGGGTGAGCCATAATGAAGTGGCGTCCTTTCGCCAAATGTACTGCGTGAACAGCGAGTATAGCTGTTTCACACCAGGGCAATAATAGACTTAAGGTGCGTTTAATTTTCTTTGAGCCAGATTAATCTGGTCTCATTTAGGGGTACGATTTTGCGATTAATCGTGCATACTGTGCGCCTTTTTGTGGGCCAAGGGACTACGCACACATTTCATATATATATACACTAAATCATTCAGGCTGCATCAAGGCGGCAAAGGAGTGAACCTTCTGAGCTTACATTTGTAAGTTACCGGGGGAGTGCTGCCAACGCGGAGTAGTTTGAAGGATGACGTGTATAAACGAAAGACTAGTCTATGAGCACTGATAATAAGCAATCATTGTCTGCGATTACTCTCGCAGCCATTGGGGTTGTCTACGGTGATATCGGTACCAGCCCGCTTTATACACTTCGTGAATGTTTGTCCGGCCAGTTCGGCTTTGGTGTTGAACGTGATGCCGTGTTTGGTTTTCTCTCGCTGATTTTCTGGCTACTGATCTTTGTTGTCTCTATTAAGTATCTGACGTTTGTCATGCGTGCGGATAATGCCGGTGAAGGTGGGATCCTGACATTGATGTCGTTGGCCGGGCGCAATACGTCGGCGCGAACAACGTCAATGCTGGTCATTATGGGGTTGATTGGTGGCAGCTTCTTCTATGGTGAGGTGGTGATTACCCCGGCCATTTCGGTGATGTCGGCGATTGAAGGCCTGGAAATCATAGCCCCACAGCTTGATACCTGGATAGTCCCGCTATCCATTATCGTACTTACCCTGCTGTTTTTAATTCAAAAACACGGTACCGGGATGGTGGGTAAGCTGTTTGCTCCCATTATGCTGCTTTGGTTCCTGGTTCTGGCCGTATTAGGCGTGCGCAGTATTATTGCGAACCCGGAAGTACTGCAAGCGCTGAATCCTTACTGGGCAGTGCATTTCTTCCTGGAGTTCAAAACGTTGTCATTCATCGCATTGGGCGCTGTGGTTCTGTCAATCACCGGTGTTGAAGCGCTGTATGCCGATATGGGCCACTTTGGTAAGTTGCCTATTCGTCTGGCCTGGTTCTCGGTCGTTTTGCCTTCGCTGGTGCTAAACTATTTTGGTCAAGGAGCGTTGCTGTTAAAACATCCTGAAGCGATCAAAAACCCGTTCTTCCTGTTGGCGCCTGACTGGGCGTTAATTCCACTGTTGATCCTTGCTGCATTGGCAACGGTTATCGCCTCACAGGCGGTCATTTCCGGCGTATTCTCTCTGACACGTCAGGCCGTACGTTTGGGATATTTATCACCTATGCGCATTATCCATACCTCCGAAATGGAATCGGGTCAGATCTATATTCCTTTTGTAAACTGGATGCTCTACTTTGCGGTGGTGATTGTCATTGTGAGCTTTGAGCATTCCAGTAATTTGGCTGCCGCGTACGGTATTGCGGTAACGGGAACGATGGTACTGACTTCTATTCTGTCGACCACCGTGGCGCGTAAAAACTGGCACTGGAATAAATACTTCGTTTTCCTGATTCTGGTGGCGTTCCTGTGCATCGATATTCCGCTGTTCTCTGCGAACCTCGATAAACTGATTTCTGGCGGCTGGCTGCCACTTTCGCTCGGTCTGGTGATGTTCACCATTATGACGACCTGGAAGAGTGAACGCTTCCGTCTGTTACGTCGCATGCATGAACACGGTAACTCTCTGGAAGCGATGATTGCTTCCCTGGAGAAATCACCACCGGTACGTGTGCCGGGAACGGCCGTGTATATGTCGCGAGCGCTAAATGTTATCCCGTTTGCGCTTCTACATAACTTAAAACATAACAAAGTGCTGCATGAGCGTGTGATCCTGCTGACGCTACGAACGGAAGATGCGCCGTATGTTCATAATGTGCGTAGGGTGCAAATTGAGCAGCTGTCGCCCACCTTCTGGCGCGTGGTTGCCAGTTATGGCTGGCGTGAAACGCCTAATGTAGAAGAAGTATTCCATCGCTGTGGTCTGGAAGGACTTAGCTGTCGGATGATGGAAACATCTTTCTTCATGTCGCACGAGTCGCTAATCGTGGGTAAACGGCCTTGGTATTTACGCCTGCGCGGTAAGTTGTATCTTCTGCTGCAACGCAATGCGCTACGCGCACCAGACCAGTTTGAAATCCCGCCGAACCGGGTTATTGAACTCGGTACTCAGGTCGAGATTTAATGCAACTGACCCCCTCTTTCATTATGAAAGAGGGGGTTTTGTTTTCATCATCGCAATTTTCTTTTCGTCAAATGATACGGCTTGCGAAACGTTTCGATGGCGATCACATTTTCGTAACGTCGTGGTGGTTTTCTGTGCATCCTTCAGACTAAAATTATTCTCAGCGAAACGTTTCGCTAGTGGGGAAAGAAAATGAAGAAAGGCGCAGTACTCAACTCTGAAATTTCATCGGTGATCTCCCGTCTGGGGCATACCGATACGCTGGTAGTATGTGATGCAGGTTTACCCATTCCGAACAGCACAACGCGTATTGATATGGCATTAACCCAGGGCGTACCTTCTTTTATGCAGGTACTGGATGTGGTTACTCGTGAAATGCAGGTCGAGGCGGCCATTCTCGCGACGGAAATTAAACAACATAATCCGCAACTCCACGAAACGTTGCTCAACCACATTGAGCAACTGCAACAACACCAGGGAAATACCATTGAAATTCGTTACACCACGCATGAACAATTCAAAAAACAGACCGCAGACAGTCAGGCGGTAATTCGCAGCGGAGAATGTTCTCCGTATGCGAATATCATTCTTTGTGCTGGCGTCACGTTCTGAGGCCATCATGAACGCATTACTGCAACTCAAAGGGATCGATAAAGCGTTCCCGGGCGTCAAAGCGCTATCCGGCGCCGCGTTAAATGTCTACCCAGGCCGCGTCATGGCGCTGGTGGGAGAAAACGGCGCGGGTAAATCCACCATGATGAAAGTCCTGACCGGTATCTATACCCGTGATGCCGGTTCTTTATTATGGTTGGGTAAAGAAACCACCTTTAACGGTCCTAAATCCTCTCAGGAGGCCGGGATTGGCATCATTCACCAGGAGCTAAACCTGATCCCACAACTCACTATTGCTGAGAACATTTTTCTTGGCCGTGAGTTTGTAAATCGCTTTGGCAAAATTGACTGGAAGAAGATGTACGCCGAAGCCGACCTGCTGCTAGCCAAACTCAATCTGCGTTTTAAAAGCGACAGGCTGGTGGGGGAGTTGTCAATTGGCGATCAGCAGATGGTAGAAATTGCCAAAGTGCTGAGCTTTGAATCCAGAGTCATCATTATGGATGAACCGACGGATGCGCTGACCGATACCGAAACTGAGTCTTTGTTCCGCGTGATCCGCGAGCTTAAGTCGCAGGGGCGCGGCATTGTCTATATCTCCCACCGCATGAAAGAGATCTTCGAGATCTGCGATGACGTGACCGTTTTTCGCGATGGACAGTTTATTGCTGAACGTGAAGTTGCAACGCTTACTGAAGACTCGCTGATTGAAATGATGGTGGGGCGTAAGCTGGAAGATCAGTATCCACGTCTGGATAAAGCACCAGGCGATGTGCGTCTGAAGGTCGATAATCTGTGCGGTCCTGGGGTTAATGACGTTTCATTCACCCTGCGTAAAGGAGAGATCCTTGGCGTATCAGGACTGATGGGCGCTGGGCGTACCGAACTGATGAAAGTGCTGTACGGCGCGTTACCTCGCTCCAGCGGTTATGTCACGCTTGACGGACATGAGGTTGTCACCCGTTCTCCGCAGGATGGGCTGGCTAACGGTATCGTCTATATTTCTGAAGACCGTAAGCGCGATGGCTTAGTGCTGGGTATGTCGGTTAAAGAGAACATGTCGCTGACGGCGCTGCGTTATTTCAGTCGCGCGGGCGGAAGCCTGAAACATAAAGATGAGCAGCAGGCGGTGGATGATTTTATCCGTCTGTTCAATGTGAAAACGCCATCAATGGAACAGGCCATTGGTCTGCTCTCCGGCGGCAATCAGCAGAAAGTAGCGATTGCGCGCGGGTTGATGACCCGGCCAAAAGTGCTGATCCTCGATGAACCAACGCGTGGCGTGGATGTCGGGGCTAAGAAAGAGATTTATCAGCTTATCAATCAGTTTAAGGCTGATGGGCTAAGTATCATTCTGGTCTCCTCGGAGATGCCAGAAGTATTGGGCATGAGCGATCGAATTATCGTCATGCATGAAGGGCATCTTGGCGGTGAGTTCACTCGCGAGCAGGCCACTCAGGAAGTATTAATGGCTGCCGCTGTAGGCAAGCTTAATCGCGTGAATCAGGAGTAAAAAAGATGACTACCCAGGCTGTTTCTGGTCGCCGTTATTTCACCAAAGCATGGCTTCTGGAGCAAAAGTCGCTCATCGCTCTGTTGGTGCTGATCGCGATTGTTTCCACTATGAGTCCCAACTTTTTTACCGTAAATAACCTGTTTAACATTCTCCAGCAAACGTCAGTTAACGCCATTATGGCTGTCGGCATGACGTTGGTGATCTTGACGTCGGGTATCGATCTGTCAGTCGGTTCCCTGCTGGCGCTTACCGGTGCGGTTGCTGCTTCCATTGTCGGGATTGAGGTTAACGCGCTGGTGGCTGTTGCGGCTGCTCTGGCGTTAGGTGCTGCTATTGGTGCGGTGACCGGAGTGATTGTCGCGAAAGGCCGCGTACAGGCGTTCATCGCTACGTTGGTGATGATGTTGCTGCTGCGCGGTGTGACCATGGTGTATACCAACGGTAGCCCCGTTAATACCGGATTTACCGATAATGCCGATGTCTTCGGTTGGTTTGGTATTGGCCGTCCTCTGGGGATCCCAACGCCAGTGTGGATTATGGGGATTGTCTTCCTCGCTGCGTGGTACATGCTTCATCATACTCGCCTTGGTCGCTATATCTATGCGCTGGGCGGTAACGAAGCGGCGACGCGCCTGTCAGGCATCAGCGTCAGTAAAATCAAAATTATTGTTTATTCACTTTGTGGGCTGCTGGCATCGCTGGCGGGCATCATCGAAGTTGCGCGTCTTTCATCTGCTCAACCAACGGCAGGAACTGGTTATGAGCTGGATGCTATCGCCGCGGTCGTATTAGGCGGTACCAGCCTGGCTGGCGGTAAAGGACGCATTGTTGGGACGCTGATCGGCGCATTAATTCTTGGCTTCCTCAATAATGGTTTGAATTTGTTAGGTGTTTCCTCCTATTACCAGATGATCGTCAAAGCTGTGGTGATTTTGCTGGCGGTACTGGTAGACAACAAAAAGCAGTAATAACGACTACAGGACATCTTAAATATGAACATGAAAAAACTGGCTACCCTGGTTTCTGCTGTCGCGCTGAGCGCCACTGTGAGTGCGAATGCGATGGCAAAAGATACCATTGCGCTGGTGGTCTCCACGCTCAACAACCCGTTCTTTGTCTCTCTGAAGGATGGGGCGCAAAAAGAAGCGGATAAACTGGGCTACAACCTGGTGATTCTGGATTCGCAGAATAACCCGGCGAAAGAGCTGGCGAACGTTCAGGATTTAACAGTTCGCGGTACTAAAATTCTGCTTATTAACCCGACTGACTCCGATGCCGTCGGTAACGCCGTGAAGATGGCTAACCAGGCGAAAATCCCGGTAATTACCCTGGACCGCGTAGCGTCTAAAGGTGAGGTTGTGAGCCACATTGCGTCAGACAACGTGCTGGGCGGTAAAATTGCTGGCGATTACATCGCGAAAAAAGCGGGTGAAGGCGCGAAAGTTATTGAACTGCAGGGTATTGCCGGAACTTCTGCGGCCCGTGAGCGTGGCGAAGGTTTCCAGCAGGCCGTTGCGGCACACAAATTTAATGTACTGGCCAGCCAGCCGGCAGACTTCGACCGTACCAAAGGTCTGAACGTTATGCAGAACCTGCTGACTGCTCACCCTGATGTGCAGGCCGTATTTGCCCAGAACGATGAAATGGCACTTGGCGCGCTGCGTGCACTGCAAACTGCCGGTAAATCTGATGTGATGGTGGTTGGATTTGACGGCACGCCAGATGGCGAAAAAGCGGTAAATGATGGCAAACTGGCTGCGACTATCGCTCAGTTACCGGATCAGATTGGCGCGAAAGGCGTTGAAACTGCGGATAAAGTACTGAAAGGCGAGAAAGTTCAGGCTAAATATCCGGTTGACCTGAAGCTGGTCATCAAGCAGTAATAGCGATTCAGGTCGCTCGCGGCCTGATGGCGACATAAATACGCCATCCTCATCAATTTGAAGATGAAAGCGTAAAAAGAAAAGCAGGGCACGCGCCACCCTAACCCGGTGGCGCACTTTGACTTGGAATTCCGAACATGAAAACCGCAGGCAACCTCGTTGTTCTTGGCAGTATTAATGCCGATCACATCCTTAACCTTAAATCCTTCCCCACTCCTGGTGAAACCGTAACCGGTAGCCATTATCAGGTGGCATTTGGTGGAAAAGGCGCGAATCAGGCAGTTGCTGCGGGTCGTAGTGGCGCGAATATCGCGTTTATTGCCTGTACAGGTGACGACGATATTGGTGAAAGTGTTCGCAAGCAATTAGCCAGTGATAACATCGATATTGCTCCCATTAGCGTGATTCAGGGGGAATCGACCGGCGTGGCGCTGATTTTTGTTAATGGTGAAGGTGAGAACGTCATCGGTATTCATGCCGGAGCGAATGCTGCGCTTTCGCCTGCGCTGGTGGAAGCTCAGCGTGATCGCATTGCCCAGGCATCGGCACTACTGATGCAATTAGAGTCGCCGATTGAAAGTGTGCTGACCGCAGCAAAGATTGCGCATCAAAACAATACGACGGTAGCGCTTAACCCGGCTCCGGCGCGTGAACTTTCTGACGAGTTGCTGGCGCTGGTGGACATCATTACCCCAAATGAAACCGAGGCTGAAAAGCTGACAGGGATCCGTGTAGAAAATGATGATGATGCGGCTAAAGCAGCGCAGGCGTTGCATGCAAAGGGTATTCACACCGTACTGATTACCTTAGGTAGTCGTGGTGTATGGGCCAGCGTGAACGGTAAAGGTAGTCGAGTTCCCGGTTTCAAAGTGGATGCCGTAGATACCATCGCGGCCGGAGACACTTTTAACGGCGCGTTAATCACAGCCTTACTGGAAGAGACTCCGTTGCCAGAAGCGATTCGCTTTGCGCATGCGGCTGCGGCGATTGCGGTAACGCGTAAAGGCGCACAGCCTTCCGTTCCGTGGCGCGAAGAAATAGAGGCGTTTTTACAGCAGAGGTAACGCTTGGCTACAATGAAGGACGTTGCCCGCCTTGCGGGTGTTTCCACGTCGACGGTTTCTCACGTCATCAATAAAGATCGCTTTGTCAGTGAGGCTATCACCGATAAAGTTGACGCTGCGATTAAAGAGCTTAACTACGCGCCTTCCGCGCTGGCGCGTAGCCTCAAGTTAAATCAGACCCACACCATAGGCATGTTAATCACTGCCAGTACCAATCCCTTTTATTCTGAACTGGTTCGCGGTGTTGAACGCAGCTGTTTTGAGCGGGGCTACAGTCTGGTGTTGTGCAATACCGAAGGTGATGAACAGCGTATGAATCGTAATCTGGAAACGTTGATGCAAAAGCGGGTGGACGGTTTACTGCTGCTCTGCACGGAAACACATCAGCCTTCCAGAGAGATCATGCAGCGTTATCCTTCTATTCCTACTGTGATGATGGACTGGTCCCCCTTTGATGGTGAAAGTGACCTGATTCAGGATAATTCCTTGTTGGGTGGGGATTTAGCCACGCAGCATCTTATCGAAAAAGGGTTTACACGCATTGCCTGTATTACCGGACCTCTGGATAAAACACCGGCGCGTTTGCGTCTGGAAGGGTATCGGGCAGCAATGCAGCGAGCAGGATTAGCTATCCCGGAAGGTTATGAGATTACCGGCGATTTCGAGTTTGGCGGTGGATTTTCAGCCATGCAAACGCTGCTGTCGCATAAACAACGACCGCAGGCCGTTTTCACGGGAAATGATGCGATGGCAGTCGGTGCGTATCAGGCCCTGTATCAATCAGGATTGCGTATCCCGCAGGATATGGCGGTGGTGGGTTATGATGATATTGAGCTGGCTCGCTATATGACGCCGCCGCTTACGACGATTCATCAACCGAAAGATGAATTGGGCGAACTGGCCATAGATGTGTTGATCCACCGTATGGCACAGCCCGCATTGCAGCAACAGCGATTGCAGCTTACTCCTGTTCTGATGGCGCGGGGCTCGGCTTAGGCTTATGCCGGTCTTTGATTAAATTGCGACCATCTTTGGTTTTTAGCAGCATAAACATCAGCGCCGAAACCACAGTGATAGCGCCCATGGTAATAAAGGTATAGTGGAACTGTTCGACCGTATTGGTTCCTTCAATGCCTTCATATATACGCAGCACGGCGGCGCTGATTGCCACTCCTAAACTGATCGACAATTGCTGAGTGACGGCTAACACGCTGTTTCCGCTACTGGCATTATCATCGGTCAGGTCCGCAAGGGTAATCGTATTCATCGAGGTAAACTGGGTGGACATCGCCATGCCTAAAATGAACAATGGCAGGATCAGCATCCATACTGGCATTGCTGGGGATTGCAATGAGAACTGTGCAATCATCAGGCCGATAAACACCGTAATGCCGACCAGTGTAGTTCTGTAGCCAAGGCGACGCAGTACCTGCGTCACCATCGATTTAGCCAGAATTGATCCCAGCGCCGTCGGCGCCATCATGCAACCGGCAATCAGCGCCGGATAACCAAATCCTACCTGCAACATCAGCGGCATTAAGAAGGGAACACATCCTGTACCCAGACGAGTCGCCAGGTTTCCCGCGATACCGACGGAAAAGGTTCGCGTCTTAAAGATTGGCAGCGATATTAGCGGTGTCGGATGACGGCGCGCGTGGCGAATGTAGGCGAGCAGTAACAAAATGCTGCCGAGAATAATACTTAGGGCAATCCAGCTGGCGACCAGCTTCTCACCGAACAGCTCAACGCCGCTGGAAAACAGCACCAGACTCAGGCCAAAGAGAAGGAAACCGGTCATATCAAAACCGCGGCGCGGCGTGGTGAAGTTAGGCATATATTTGCGGGCATAAAAGATACCTGCTATGCCAATGGGAATATTAATCAGGAAGATCCAGTGCCAGCTGGCCCACGTGACCAGCACGCCACCCAGTACTGGACCTAAAATCGGCCCCACAAGTCCAGGCATGGTCACGAAGTTAAGGACGGGAAGAAGTTCACTACGTGGATAGGCACGAAGCAGTGCCAGGCGGGCAACAGGCATCATCATTGCGCCACCAATGCCTTGTATAACACGAAATATCACCAGTTCGGTTAATGAACCAGATAGCGCACAGGCAAGTGAACCCAGGGTAAAGAGACTAACGGCGATCATAAATACGCGCCGGGTGCCGAAGCGGTCTGCCAGCCATCCACTCACTGGGATCAACATCGCAACAGTCAGGGTATAACTGATAATGGCAGACTGCATGGCAAGTGGGGAGCGGTTCAGGCTTTGTGCTATTGCGGGTAAGGCGGTATTGAGGATGGTGGCGTCTAATGCCTGCATAAAAAAGGCCATGGCTGCTATCCATGGCAACCCGGCCATACTGCGCGATTTCTTTTCTGCCATAGATTATTTATCCGGGAGTTCGTTCGGCGCTATCAGTAATGCCTGACAGGCAGTGAAGGCGCGATCGCCATCACTATCCTCTATTGCATCGACAATGGCCTGATGCAAATCCAGCTTTACCACATCGTTATAGGTAATAGAGGTAAAATAGGTCTGGTAGACAGAATGGAACAACGATGCAAAGGATATCAGGAATGGATTCGCACTCATCTCATAGATGTGCTCATGCCAGGCGATATCAACTTCAATCCAGCGTTCACGCTTAAAGTTTCTTTTCAGCTCGACCATCTCTTCCATTAATGTATTCAGATGTGCCTTCTGTTCTGCCGTACCTATGGTTGCAGCCAGTAAACAGGCCTGGGGCTCCAGGCTAATGCGCATCACCAGAAAATGTTTGATGACCTGAGGGAAATTATCTTCCGTCATCCACCAGGTAAGCAGCTCCTGGTCGAGGAAATTCCAGTTTGCCTGCGGCATCACTCGTGTGCCAATCCGGGGGCGTGGTAATACCATACCTTTTGCCGTTAATGTTTTTACCGCTTCTCTTACCGCCGTGCGACTCACGCCAAACTGGTCACCCAGCTCAATTTCGCCTGGTAGGATTGCACCCGGTGCGTACTGACCTTTTAATATTCGTTGAGCCAGCTTTTCAGCCAGAACATAGGAAAGGTTCTTCTGTGCAGCTAACTGTTGGGCATTTAAAGGCATGAATGTTCTTCCTTAAGTCTTTCTCTTATTCATTAGTATGCCATCAGGAAGTGTGATTGCGGTTGCAAAAACGGCAAATTGCTTATTTTATGGCATGTTAATGACGGTTTTGGTGAAAAAACACGCACTCAGAAAGTTATTTTAAATTTCCCCTTGTCAGCCTGAAATAACTCCCTATAATGCGCCTCCACTGACACGGAACAACGGACTACAGGCCGCCGGGTCAGCGGGGTTCCACTGAGAACTTCGCAGAGAAAAGCAAA